>CAVYVJ010000047.1:0-529052 GCA_963771865.1 uncultured Verrucomicrobiae bacterium | reverse complement strand
AGATAATGGTGGATGGAAATAGAACGGGGAGATGTCGTTCGATAACGCTAGCGTCCATGACATGGATGCCACGACGACGGAGAGACCCTATCGGTTCTGGCTTAATGACGATCGAGACGACAGCGAAAGCGGTGAAACGGTGGAATCATCCACCAAAGACCGGACAACGCCACGATTGATACGAAGCGCGACTTGGAGGATTTCAGCCGGTTGTGGATCAACATCGGCGGTCTTTATGATGCGATCACTTCAGGACAGGTCGTAGTAGGTCTGGAATGGAAAAATATCTCTTCGGGTTCGCCCTCCATCCGCATCTATCCGGCCGTGGAAACGGATCGACCCAATACTTGAGCAGTGACACGATCGCCAGCCAGCAAATCGCAGGAAACTATAGCAGCGCTGTGATGAGTTCCACTGGGCATCAGCAAGTAGATGCACAGGGTCTAAGAATTCCCGCCACCTTTTGGTCTGGATTATCCGGCAGCAACCCGAACAAGTTTTTGCTTTTTGAGGGCAAGGACGAGGGGAAGGGCCAACTCGTTGTGGCGTTCTACAATTCCGATGGAACCGAAATCGGTGACAGCCCGGGAAAATGGTGGATTTGGTAAACGTGAAAAAAATGTATGAGAGGGCAAAGGCAACGCCCGACGACGTTTCGAATCCCTTACGATTGATCAGAACACCTGCTTTGCCTAACGTTGGGTGGATTCTCGATCCGAATGGAAATCAGTGGGAATCCTCCAGTTCATGGCAAGAAACAAAGAGTACCTTATTGCGGTTCACGGCTGGAATGTCTCCTACGATAGTGCCCGAGTATTTTTTGCCGAGACAACCTTCAAACGTCTTTGGCAGCGTGGCTATCGAGGACTATTCGCGGCGTTTTACTGGCCGACACTTGTGGGTGATTTCACGTTCAACGAGAGCGAGTCCCGTGCATGGAATTATGGTCGTGCCCTTCAACAATATGTCGATAGCATTCCAGCGGATTATACCAAGGCTTTAATGGCCCATAGCATGGGAAACGTAGTGTCTGGCTCAGCGCTACAAAAAGGATTGCATGTTTCGAACTATGTAATGCTGAATGCGGCAGCTCCTGCAAGTTGTTATGATAATAACCCAAATATCCGGCAAAATTTCGGTAACACGCCGGACAATGACTTGGATCAAGCGACGCTGCAGTTGGCCTACAAAAGCAAGTTTTCTGTGATGAGCGTACGGCCGGTCAATTTTTATTTGGCATCGGATTCCGCGTTAATGGTATGGGTGGAGAACAATCGGGCCTTTAAGCCGGAGGTGTTTTATGAAACCGCTGGCGGCGACCACGCATACAAGTATTTTCCCGGAAATCCCTCCGGACAAAAATTGTTTCTCTCGTTCATCCTTAATTCCAACCGAAACCTGGAGCGGATGGAGGAATCGCTTGCTTATGCGGCTAAATCATCAACTTTGGCTGTAGGCGCGGAAGGTGCTACGCAGGGTTCTATATCACATCCAGTAGATCTTTCTGAATTTGGTTATGAATCCGAGCACAGTGCATTCTGGTCTTTTACGTTACCGACGATGAGTTCGGCCTACGATACTCTGTTGGATGAACTGCGACTGGAGCGTAATCCGTGAATAAGCGCTGGTTCTCCTTAGCCGGCGCTCTTATTGTAATCGTTATTAGTGTCTTGAGCTGGGGTCGCTGGAAAGCGTGGAACCAGGTGAGCAAATCAATTGGAAACAGGTCCGTGAGTGGCCGCCCTTCCACGCCGATCCCAGGGGTTGCGACCGGAACTTCACGGCCGAAAGATTCGTGCTAGGCGCTCCACCAACGAAAGCGCAGATTGCACAACGGCAGGCTCGATGGGCGCAGTTTTTCCATACGCCATTAGTAGTGTACGGAAAAGTGATTGATGAACGCGGCAAGCCGATTTCAGGCGCAATCGTGGAAATCGCGACCGTGAATGGGATGCAAAGCACTGATAAAGATTTGAGGACAACGGATGACGGCGGGTTGTTCTCGGTGGTTGGAAAGCAAGGGCTTGGATACAGTCTTCGGGCGTCAAGGAACGGCTACTATACGATTAAGCAGTCCACGGCGCATCGCAATGTCTTGACCCCTGCTAAAGCTGATAGTTCGGATTCCACGCCGGCGGAACCAATTGTCCTGGTTCTTTATAAACGAGGAACAGCGGAGGCGCTTTTAGTTGGAAAGACAGGGCAGATTGACATGCCCAAGAGTGGAAAAAGCGTCCATGTTAGACTCGCTGGAGAAGCGTACAGGACGCAGTCAACTCGAAATTGCCTCTCAGATTGGCGCCCTCAACGATAGCCGATTTGATTGGCGATATACGATCAATATTCCTGGCGGCGGGATAATCGAACGGCTTGGGCAGTTTGACTTCGAGGCACCGGTTGACGGATATCTCTAGTCTGTCGAATATAACATGCCTGCTTCGGCACAAAAACTGGTCCGTGGATGGAAAAAGAGAGTCATTTCGCGAGACTTCCCGACGGAAGGTTCGCACGTTTTTCAATCCAATTTTACCCAGGCCAACAGCGGAACTTTGTTGTCATTAACAGCTTTACGAATCCTCTTCCGGGACATCGCAATCTCGAATTCGACTCGATGAAGATTAGAGAGCCGGGAAACTAGTTCCAAACCGCCAACATTTGCCCCTACCGGTTTAAGGAGCTTTTGAGAAGGCCTCTGGGAAAGAAGAAAGGGGTCATATTGGGCTTGCATTGTTTTGTCGGACCGTGAGGCAGGGATAATTTAGTTCAGTTTGGGCAACCCCGCTCTGACGCCTAAATGCTTACCCCAAGACTGACCCCGCTTTCCAACCGCTATTACTGTGCCTGGGTGACCTTGAACTGGATGCCGGTGCTGTCGCTGGTATAGTTGCCGTCCTGGCCGAAATCGACCGCGAAATCGAGGGTGTCTCCAGCTGACAAAGTGAGCACACGATGGAAAAAAGTGGGCGATCTATAGCTGTCTACAGCTTCGCGAAAAAGCTCTTCTGCCGAGTTCAGCACCATGTGAAAAGTTGTTGTTGTCGGCGCTGGATTTAATCCCACAACTGCGCCCTGAACAAAAAACTCCCCTGAGGCCGGAGCAGTCCAGCGCACCACAGTCACTTCATTGTTGGGTCCTGGATGTAAGTGAAGATACGCGGGAGGAACACACACGGGATCGCAGATCAAATGCTGCGTGTCATTATGTGCGACATAGGGAGGATTGTCGGCGTAGGTGCCCGATCTTGAGCCACGCGCTAATGCCAGGAATACTGGTCGTGTCCGTCACGGCATAAAGGTTCAGCGGAGATCCCAGGGAAGCTAGCCAGCCGTAAGACCAGACTCCGTTCGGGTTCGAGGTGATCGAAGTCTCTGACGGCGTCGTAGTCGGCCGTGGGAGCGTCTTGTGCCAAACCCGCTTGAGGGCAAAGGAGCACGAAGGCACTACCGAAAAGGAGTGGATTAAAGAGTGCTGTTAAGAGGAGTTTTTTCATTGTTTGGAGCCCTTGTTTCAATCTTAAGTTGTTTAGAGCTGCGAGACTGTCTCGCAGGCAGTCGTTAACTGAATTGGAGTCTTCCCCAACATACTACGGAATTCGCCGGCAGAAGTTTCGAAGAATTTTGGGTATTGTGATTTTGGGGGTTAGAGAGTTGGGTCAGGCTGCGAATCATGACGTTCGATTATGTGGAGCCGAAATCAAAAGCACAGGGCCGGAAAGTAACTGTCCAGAGAGATTTTCCGAAAAGGGAAGATTAAGTTTGACTGACGAACCGTAGGCTGGGTAAAAACCAGATCATGAACTCTGCCACTCCCCGAAAATCGACCCTAAATGCGCTCGTTTCCCCAGAACTCTTAGCCGTTCGCTCTTGCCCACGCTCTTAATCGCCCTGAGCGGCTTTTTCATCCTTCCGGCTTCGGCGCAGCAACTGGATGCGCCGGATACGATTCAAACTTTCCCGTGGGACCCGACCCTTGGGGTATGGCCTTCGACGGTGCTAACATCTGGGTCACGAGCGCTGGCTTCCATACTGGTGACTGAGCTGCGGGCAAGTGACGGCGTCCGCTCGGCAGCTTTCCAGTGGGCGGGTGCACGCTCCATGTTGCCTTCGACGGAATTTATATCTGGGTGACCAACATTTACCGAGAACACCGTCACCCGGCTGCGGGTGAGCGATGGCTCGCTGGAAGGCACCTTTGCAGCGGGTTTATTTCCCGGCGCGATCATCTTCGATGGAACCAATATTTGGATCACAAATCAGCAGAGCGACGAGGTGACCAAGCTGCGGGCCAGCGATGGTGCTTTGTTAGGCACGTTCGCAGCTGGTCCCGGTCCAGTGGGAATTGCCTTCGATGGGACTAACGTCTGGGTATCAAATTACGGCTTGGCTGGCGAGGGCCACACTGTAACCAAACTGGCCAGCAACGGCGTGCTGCTTGGCACATTTCCGACAGGAAGCGCGCCAAGGGGGATCATGTTTGACGGAGCCAATATCTGGGTGGCTAACCACGATGACGACACCGTGACGAAGCTGCGAGCCAGCGACGGTTCTTTTGTAGGCCGGGCCAGAGGTACCACAAGGGTCCTAAAGACCTCGCCCTTGCTGGAACCTCTGTTTGGGTGACGAACGACTACAACAATACAGTGGACAGACTGAAAGGTAACGGCAGCAGACAGCACACCTATTCAGTGGGCAATTACCCGCAAGGTATCCTGTTTGACGGAACCAGCATTTGGGTATCCAATGAAGACGACAATACGGTCAGCAAAATTACCCAGACTCACTGATAGTATTAGCAAGCCACGCCCTCCATGCATCTAGATTGGATTCCTCAGGGCTTGCTTTGCCGGAAAGATTTGTTAAGAGGGGTATACACCAAATCAAACAGGCCGGGGTTAGCCTTTAGCAGGTACACGCCTAACGTGTCTTATCGGCTGATCTTGCTTACGGTGTTATCGTTCGAGTTCGCCACCCAGATGCTACTCCCATCGGAAATAACGCCGCTTGGTCCGTCACCAACAACGAATGTGCGTTGAATCTTACCATCCCTGACTCGGACTTTCTGTACAGTGTCATCCGCGCCGTTTGTTACCCAGATGCTGGCGCCATCGAACGTAATACCCTCCGGGTAATTCGCAACACCGAAGCGATCAATGTAACTGCCATCACGAGCTCGCAAGACGCTAACCGAGTACTGTTGCTCATTTGTCACCCATATTTTCCCGCGAACAGCAACGAGATCCAGCGGATCGCGACCCCGACTTGAACGTCCCAAGATTGGTGCCATCACTAGCCCGCAGTTTAGTAACGCTGTTACCGTTTCGGTTTCCGATCCAGATATTTACGCCATCAAAGGTGACACCCCATGGGCCGTCATCGGTCGGGAAAACTCCCTCCACGGAGCCGTCACTGACACGTAGCTTGGTCACTGTATTGGCAACAGCATTTGCTACCCAAATACTCACCCCGTCAAAGACGATGGCTACGGGGCCATCTATTGGACTCAAAGTATCGACCAGAGTTCCGTCACTGGCTCTGAGTCTGGTAATGCTATTGTCCACTGAGTTCGAAATCCAGATATTAGCTCCATCAAAAGCAGCAAATTGCGGGTAATGGCCCGTCTGAAAGGTGCCTTGAAGACTTCCGTCACTAGCGCGCAACTTAGTCACGGTGTCGCCGAAGGTATTTGTCACCCAAATGCTAGCGCCGTCAAAAGCCATGTGGGTCGGTCCTTGCGCCGACTGCAAAAGTCTCGATTTGCTCCGCCCTGACGATCTGCTGGTCGTTGCTAAAGAAATGCACAAAGCCGAGTAGGCCGAGAAGGAACGTCGGAAAAACGGGAAAGATTGTTCTGGTCGGTTTCATAGTTGCTTTTTACTCAGAGTAACGGTCGCTCTGTCAATCCTGCATTTCCGAGACTTTAAAGGCATTCAACGAAAGGAAGTTATGCTTGAGGTCGGGAGACGAGGAAACCACCCCACTACCATCCCAAAGAAAAAGGGTAGGGCCTAGGAAGAGGACGACCCCGCCCAATCGCCTCTTTAAGCCTAAAGGGCTCACCTGTCTGCGACGATCCCTACCTTAATTGTTAGCAACCACAACGGGGTGTGCCCTAAGCTCGTCGGTGACCTTCTGGATTTGCACGGCCTGTGCCTTCAAGGCTTCTGTGAGGGCGTGAATCTGCGATTGCTGTTCGGCGACAGTGGTCTTTAATTCCTGAACGTTCCGGTGTTCTTTGATGAATTCATTGAGCAGCATCGCATTCACGGCTTCATAGCGGACGGTATAGGGTTTACCTTGCTCGTCCCGTGCCACTAGGTCGGGATTCACCTTCTCGACCTGCTCGGCTACAAGGCCAAACTGAGGAATTCCTTGAGGGTCAAGATCGTGCTTGTAGTGGAAAGTGACAGGTTGAAGCGACAGGATTGCTTCGCTGGCATTGGCCATTGGCTTAATGCCCTTTTTGTAGTGCGCTGATGAAGTAACGGTGCCGAGGTGGCCACTCTGATCGATGACCACGCCGACGCCTCCGGCTACAGTCGCCCCGCTGATACCGGCAATATATGTGGCGCGGTGGGTCGCCTTGGTTCCTATTCGGATGGTCTTGGATTCACCCGCCACGCCGAGATTGGCGATGTCGATGTTATTACTGCCGGTCGTAAGGTTGTTTCCGGCCATAATCCCGATGCCAATGTTATTGTCGCCCGTGGTAACGCCATAGAGGGCCGAATAACCCAGCGCGGTATTGTTGATGCCCGTGAAGTTGCCATGGAGCGCACTGTTCCCCAGCGCGACGTTCTGCTGACTACCCTCGTCGTTATACATCGCGAAATGACCAACCACGACGTTTTCATTGCCGTTATTGTGATCGTTCATAACGTTTGTCCCAAGCGCGATGTTGAAACTACCGGCGATATTATTTGAAAACACGTTAGAGCCGATGGCGATATTAAAACTGCCGGTTGTATTGTTTGCGAGGGCTGCCGAACCGATGGCGACGTTATCGCTGCCGGTCGTATTGTTGTTGAGGGCGACATAACCGATGGCAATGCTACCGTTGTCGCAGTGTTGCGGGCACTCTTGCGCGGGGGTAGACTGCGAGAGGCTGACGAAGCTTACAGCCATCGCGATGATAAGACCGGATCCAGTTCTCATTTTCAATTCTCCTTTTACCTTGGCTATTTGCCTGCGACTACAGGTCTGAAAGAGGGAGGAAGCCCCAAGGCTTAAGCGTCCAGCCTGATCCAGATCAGGGCGGATCTTGAGGATGTGCCCGTTACGATGTCAATCCTAAAATCGACCCTGCCACTAAGGCCACTGCCACATGGCCTGATCTAACGTGCGGCTTGGGACCGACTCTTCCGCCATGCTAGGAGTCCCACGGCTCCTAACGCCAGCCCACCTAAAGACTCTAACTCCGGTGCATCGTTACTCGAAGTCTGACCAGCCCTGATTGGTTCACCAGGATCGGCGTAAGCGTAATCTAGCAAAGAGAAAGCACAATTAATAGGAAAAGGTCTCTTGTAGAACTTTAGTCGCGCCCATCCGTATTGATCGCCGCTGCCATTATTGAATTTGAAAGCAACGAAACCAATATCGCCTGGCTTGAATCGACCTGCGTAACCGCACGCGTCCCCAAACGATCCCATTATGCCGGAGTTTTGTGCAAGAAACGGTCTCCTCGATACAAATCCCCCATACTTTAGTTTTGACACCGACACGATGCGCACATTGCCGCACGTACCATAAAAGCCCGCAATAGAGCTCCCCGCGCGGCCGAAGACGCCGAAGTAAGCCGCTCCGCCATAACTGGTCGAGCAGCAAAATCTCATATAATGCCTCAGTTGAATAGAATCACCCGGCTGGTCCAGTGGGAAACGGATGCTCTTGTTGCGACCATTTCCAAATTTTTTGTCGATCGGCCCGCTGTAATGGATGGCGGCTTCGGCTGAATTCGCGCAGGTGAATGCGCTGGCCGCCCCTGCGGTCGCATAAGCCAGCCAACGGGAATTAGGAATGGATGCGGATTTACGCTTAAGGGTTTTCATGCAGCGAGCATGAACGGAAAATGGAAAATGAGTCAAGACTTTTTGCACCGCCAAGACCAACCCAGACCGCTAAACAATTTGGCCTAGCACCCACCACCACTCCAATTAAAAAGGGTAGGGTTAAGGAAGAGCACGAGGCCCCGCCCAACACCTCTTAAGCCTAAAGGACTCGCTTTGTGTGGGGAATCCTACCTTGACTGAACCTGCGTCAGTTGTTGGCCGGCCACAACGGGTTGTGCCTTAAGCTAGTCGCTTACCTCGCATCTGCCGAAATGTAACGCTCCGCTGGAACTACCGCACCATGCCGACCCTGACCACCCGCCACGAGCACACTCCCATCCCGCAACAGAGTTGCCGTGTGATTGTAACGGCCGAAGTTGAGCCTCGCAGTATCCAACCAAATACCTGTCGCCGGGTCGTAGAGTTCCGCGCTTTCGAGATAAGCAGACCTTTCTGTGACACCGCTCGCAACAAGCACAGTGCCATCGAGCAGCAAAGTCGCTGTGTGGAAGTAGCGCCCACTAAACATGCTCGTCGTCTCACTCCAGCTCCCCGTCGCCGGGTCATAGAGTTCGACGCTGTCAGTTATCCCATTATTCGTGTAGCCGCCAGCGACCAGAACCTTGCCGTTGGGCAGCAAAGTCGCCGTATGAAATACCCGCCCAGTGGCTAAATTACCCGTCCTGCTCCAGGTGCCGCTGGCTGGATCGTAAAGTTCCGCGCTGGGAAGATGGTCGTTATCAAATCCACCGGCGACCAATACCCGCCCATCCGGCAACAAAGTGGCGGTGTGACTTTCCCGCGCCGCGCCCATGCTGCCGGTAGCGGTGAATGTGCCAGAGCGCGGATCATAAAGCTCCGCGGTGGCGATAGCAGTGTAAATAGCGCCACCCGCGATGAGCACCTTCCCATTACGTAACAACGTCGCTGTATGGAGACCGCGGGGCGCAAGGAGATTGCCCGTAGCTGTCCACGTTCCCGTCCTCGGCTCATAAAGCTCGGCCGTGTCGAGATGGCCCGTGGGATAGTTATAACCGCCGGCCATTAGCACTTTTCCGTTACCCAAGAGCGTCGCAGAATGATTGACGCGAGCGTCGATCATGCTGGCGGTGGGTTTCCACTGGCCCTTTGCCAGATCGTAGATCTCGGCGCTGGCATCACCTGCACCACCGGGCTGCGCACCCCCAGCGGCGAGCACTTTGCCATTCTTGAGCAAAGTCGCGGTATGCTGGTAACGCGCAACGTTGAGGTTGCCGGTTGTTTGCCAATCCGCGGCCGCGCAAGGCTGCACGAGCCGAAGCCCCACGCTCAGAGAAAGGAGAATTGGAACAATCGGGATCGGTCTGTGGAAGTTGCCAGTTCTGATAGGTTTAATTAATGCATACATAGTGTGTTTTCCTTCCATCTTGGTAATCAGCCTGCGACTATGGGTCTGAACGAGGGAGGAAGTCCCAAGGTTCAAGCGGCCAACCTGATTCAGATCAAGGGCATCTTGATGACGTGCCTGCTTCAGTGTCAATCCTAAAATCGTTCCGAACCTGCCGCTAAGGCCACGAGCACAGGGCCCAACCTAATGTGCGGCTTGGGGCCTATTCTTACGCCATGCTAGAAGTCCGATAGCCCCTAACGCTAGTCCGCCGAGTGACTCTAACTCCGCCACATCGTGACCCGATTTCTGGCCAGCGCCGATAGTGTCACCTACGTCACCATAAGCGTAGTCTATTAATTTGAAACGGGCATGGCGTTGCATCTGGATCCTGACCCAGCCATACTGAGCGCCACTGCCGTTATTGAACTTGAAGCCGATAAAACCAATGCCTCCAAGAAACTGGCCAGGACAGAAGAAGTCCCCATACCGGAGTAAATTTGCTGTTCTATAAGGTTGGGCCGGCACAAAGGGTCTGCTCGATATCAATTGACCCCGTTTCAAGTTGGACGCGGAAACACTGAAACAGTCGTTATAAAAGCCCGCAATAGACGCCCCGGCAATACCGGCAACGTTAAAGAAGGCGCTTCCGCTACCGCTTGACGTGCAAACAAGAAACGCCACTTGCCTCAGACGAAAGAAATCGCCCGGCCGATCCAACCGAAAACTGGCAGTCCGGCATTCCTTAAATATTCGGTTGATCGGTCCGCTGTAATGGATCGTGCCTTCGGCTGAGTGCGTGCAGGCGAATGCGCTGGCCGCTCCTGCCGTCGCATACGCCAACCAACGGGAGTTTGGAATAGATGCGGATTTACGCTTAAGGGCTTTCATGCAGCGAGCATGAATGGAAAATCGAAAAGGAGTCAAGGCTTTTTGCACCGCTGAGACTGGCCCATACAGCTAATGGGGCCCATCGCAACCTTGTTCGCCGGAAAGAGTTGAGAGGGCGGTGGCATACCCAAATCAAAAGAGGCGGGGCTGGCAGTTGGCACGGCGTGCCGCTCCGATCTGCACAAGCCCTTGTTTTTTTCTGGACCTCGTTGAGTGGTGAAAAGGGGGCCGGACGTTGGTGACCGGCGGCAGGCTAAGGCACAACCGTTAAGGTAAGATCGTTCCCATCGCCGCCTTCGTAGTTGGCCTGAAACTTATTGCTGCCGATGGTGACCACTGCGGCGTCGGCCAGGTTAGCAAAAGTGCCGGCAATCGGAGTTGTTGCCGTATTGCTCAGGGCGGTAAATACTGTTCCGACCGATAGCGTGGATACGCCGTTGTCGGTCATGGAAATCACCGCACCGGTCATAATGGTGATACCCTTGGCCACGACCTTGTCCGCAATGATCCGGTCACTGTTAAAGCCAAAGTCATAAGTCGCATCCCCATCAAGGGTCAGCGTTCGGCCCAGAGTAAGGGTGCCAACCGCATTGGCTTTGCCGGGACCGAGCGTTGCCGCAGAACCAATGGTCACAGCGCCGCTCACGATGCCGCTCCCGCCAAAGGCACCTTGAATAACTGATACTGGGCCGGTGCCAGTGCCGGAGCCACTGCTGTTATTGACCAGGACAGAACCGCGCATAACTGTCGTACCGGCAGTGTAGGTGTTGGCGCTGGTCAGAGTGAGTTGCCCACCTCCGATTTTCATCAATGAGCCGCGGCCTGAGATCACACCATCGAACCGTGTGCTCAGATCGTTTCTTCCAAGGCGAAGGGTTTGGCCTCCAAGAATCACACTTCCGTCTCCCTCAAGGGAACCGATTGTCAAAATCGGATGATTGACAAAATGAATATCTAAGTAGCCAGTTCCAAGAACCTTGATCCGCGCGTTGCCGCCACTGGCGCCATCCGCGAATCCTATCCAGCCGGCGGCGAAACCGGGTTGGGTACCGTTCGCGATCAAGGTGGCGTTGCCGGCGTCTGAATCAGCGCTGAAAAACGCATTACCCCCGACTCCGCTGCTCAGGTTCGACCCATTGGCAACGATGAGCGCGTTGCCAGCATTGGAAGTGTCGAAGAAATATACCAACGCAGGAGTCCCCATGCCGCCCGGGTCAACAATAAATTTAGCAGTCCCAGCAGTCGAGTTACCGAAGAATATGACTGCGCCGCCCGTGTTATTGCCCATATTGCCCGGACCCGGGCCTTCGAGGACAAACGAAGCCTCACCAGCGGTTGATGTGTCCGAGAAAACAATGTAGCCACCCAGAGATCCAATGAGGATGGAGCCTTGAAGCGTGTAGTTCGTGTTCGTTCCGGCGCTCGCACTGTTGAAGAACTGCATCACCCCCTCGTGACCAACGGAATCAACCGGAAGAACAAACTGCTGGGTAGTGCCTGAATTGTTGACCACGCCTGCGTCGTAAAGACTCAGCACATGGTTCTTGGTGTTGATGTGGAATGCGCTGGCGTCCGAATCAAAAGTAATTCCAGCCACCGAAGTATCGGAAGAAACCGTCACGCTGGGACTATTGGAGACACCAAAGGTCGCAGTATCCGAAGGGCTATTAGGCACGGTGTTCGGTGTCCAGTTGGCAGCGGTATTCCAATCGCTACTCGTCGGGTCAAGGTTCCAGGTGGCGCTGCCTGCGAGGGTGGATTGAAGACTGGCCATCAAGAACAGCGCCGGTAGAAGGGCGGCCATGAATGTTGCTTTGATAAAGCGCAGCTGCACGCTTCGGTTTGATGTGTTTGTTTGTTTGTTCATGCTCGCGCCTTGGGCGTTTAACGGCGGACACGCCGTCCAGCCGTTAATCGAGGACGTGCCTAGCGCATTTGCCGCACCGGGCAGGCTTTCAACTTCGCGGGCAAAGGTCAAGCCGAATCCTGTCCCGGTCTGTCCAGGGCCGTCGCTCCGTAGGTTATTGGCTATCGGCGATTAGTCGCGGCGCAGGTTTGCTCGCCTTAACCTGGTCGCTGACCTTCTGGATTTGCGCCGCCTGCGCCTTCAGGGCTGCTGTGAGGGCTTGAATTTCCTTTTGCTGCTGCGCGACTGTCGCTTCTAACTTCTGCTGCTTGCCGCTTTGTTTCTCTACCTTACGGTGCTCTTTGAGGAACTCGTTCAGCAACATCGCGTTCACCGCCTCATAGCGCACCGTGTAAGGCTTGCCCTGCTCGTCGCGGGCTACCAGATCGGGATTCACCTTCTCTACTTGCTCGGCCACGAGGCCAAACTGCGGGATGCCATCGGGGTCAAGCTCGTGCTTGTAGCGGAAGGTCACTGGTTGGAGTGAGAGAATCGCTTCGCTCGCTTTGTCCATGGGCTTGATTGAGTCCTTGAACCGCTCCGAGGAGACGATCGTACCGAGGTGTCCGCTGGAATCAACGATTACGCCGATGCCTCCGCCTACCGTCACGCCGCTGATGCCAGCGATGAACGTTGCCTGCTGATTCCCCGGGATGCCGATGCGAATTGTCTTGGATTCTCCAGCCAGACCTTTGTTTCCAATCTCGATGTTGTTATTGCCTGTGGTGAGCTTCGAACCGGCCAAAAAGCCCAAAGCAATGTTGCCGCTCCCGGTACTGTTGAATTGAAGGGCCTGAAAACCGACGGCCGTGTTGTTGTTACCAGTGCTGTTGCTGGAGAGCGTAAAGGACCCGTTGGCGGTGTTGTTGTTGCCCGTTGTGTTGAGAACGAGCGCACTATCGCCGGTAGCTGTGTTGGCGGCCCCTGTGGTGTTGCTAAAAAGTGGCTCAAAACCTATAGCCGTGTTTTCGGATCCGGTAGTGTTGTCGAAGAGCGCATCGGCACCGATGGCGGTGTTGTTGAAGCCAGTCGTGTCACTTACAAGCGCATCAAAACCGAGAGCCGTGTCATCGAATCCGGTGGTGACATTGAACAGTGCCGAATCGCCCTCGGCCGTGTTTTCATTGGGATAGCCTCCGTCCGGCGGTGGCACCAACGCTCGAACTGCCGTGGCAGCCAGGACCAGTGCGCCGAAAAGGCTGATAGTTGTTTTCATAGTTTTCCTTTCACGTTGTGACATCTATCCGGCGCGTTTGTCTTTTTTCCTGCCGGCTTAAATGTGCTTCTGCCTCCTAAAGCGGAAACGCCGCCTGGAACCCGCCACGACTGCGTGGTTTTTTTTAATCGCCTCCCGCCGTTCCGTAAAATCCCTCGATCGTGTTAGAATTTGCTGCGTCGAGCGGCCTGTATGAGGGCGCCCTCAGCCGCACAACAAAAGGTCGCCACCCAACTGTTCGGCGACCAGAGCGAAGGAGACGAAGAGCGCTGGAGAAGTTGATTCGACAGGCCGAAACTTGCGGCTTCTGACCCACGCCAGCGAGTGTTGCGGCTTGGGAAGCCGGCAATCGGGCTCGAACCGATGACCTGCTGATTACAAATCAGCTGCTCTACCAACTGAGCTATGCCGGCGGAAGTACGCGGAGTTTAACGCAGCAATTCTGGCGAGACAACCCGTTAGGCCAGCGGATACTCGTAGAGACCGCGGCCGTGCGTGGTGCAACGGAGCAGACGGCGCGTCGGATGAATTTGCAGATCGAAGACCGGCGCATCGGGCAGTCCGTTCGGCAACGGTTCCCAGGTGTGGCCGCTATCGGGGGAATGCCACACGCCGATGTCGGCGCCGACGTAAACATTATTTGGCGCAGCGGGATCGACGCAGAGCGCATTATGTTCTACGTCGAGCAGATTGCCACTCGATGCGCCCGCCGGCCCACTGCGCACTTCCCAGGCAGCACCATCAAAATGCCAGACGCGGCGCGCATCGCCGAAAAGCAGGCGTAAACAGAATTAAGCGACGCGTCCGCCCAATCGATCCCGATGTCCGAAATCAATCCCCGCAAACCGAGCGGATGACCCGCGACATTATCGATGCGGCTGACGTTCCACGACGTGTCCGATCGTTGCCCGCGGTATACTTCGCCTTCGCTCGTCCCGACAAAGAAACGTGACCCCGAGGCGAAGGTGAGCGAGTAGACGCCCGCGCTCGTCGGCAACTCCACAAACGTCGGCCAGGTCACGCCAAAATCCCGCGAGAGATAAACGCCGCGGCGCATCGCGCTTCCAATTTGTTTCACGAACCGAGCGCGACCCACTTGGCGTCGGCCGTGCTCGCCGGATTGTAAGGCGCACTCACGGTTCGGTCATCATCGCCCACGGAATTCTTTCGCGGTCCAGGATCGCGGAAATCCCTGCGCCTGTCCGTTCTGAACAACAGACGGACCAGTGGTGACCAATTCTTCGCGCCCGGCACGACCGCTCCGGGCTTCGCTAGCCCGCGCGCCCTCCGCGCGATGAAACTGGCGGCCTTGCGCTGCTTGTATTCGCGCAGGCGATCGACCCAGAAGTTATCGTCCGGATTGGCCAGAACATCTTCGCCCTGGCCTGGTTGAAGATGGCTGCGAAACGTTCCCAGCGCGCGTTTGCCGGCGCCACGGATCTTGCCACCCGCGAGACCACGCGTGACCGCAGCACCATGTGGTGCAAGCGCGGTGTAGGCCGATTCGAGAATCGGGAATAACCACTTGCGCGGACCTGATTCGCGCACGGTGACAATAGCTTTCGTCGAAAGTTTCTTCGGCACGGAAGATTTCTTCCTGCCGACGGACTTGCGACGCGGCGTTTTCTTGGCGGGCATAGTGCCTCCCGGGATGACTCGTTAGGCCGCGGCTCGTCTTCCCAAGACGCGCGTCGTTAGGATAGCGAGCGCAGCGAAAGAAGAATCAAGCGCAATGGCAATCAGCGCGGACGCGAACGGACCCGCGAGTTCACCGGCACATAGCGCACAGAGAGAACCAATCGCGAAACTTGCGCCGAGAAAATTCCGGCCCTTTGCGCGGGAGAGCGCAAACAAAAGTCCGCCAAGAAGCGGTGCCAGCTCGAGAGCCGCATGCATGATAACAATGCGCCTGCGCGCATCTCGGGAACATGCGTCTGCCTTAGGTTGTGTGTCAACAACGCAGCGCAGTCAGCGATTCGAGACCGTCAACGGCTCGGCCGTCTCGAGGGTTCTTGATCACGGTGCTGAGATAGACGGATTCCGGATAGAAGGCGCGATACTTTGTGATCTCGGCCCGGTTCATGACGCGAAATCCGTAACGTTCGAACATCTTCTCTCCGCGCCGGCTCTCAAAGGTGACGATCTGCCCGTAAACGCGCTTTTCGCCACAGCGATAAAGGTAACTGAGATAGGCGCTCATGAGCGCGCGCGTGGTGGAGACCCGGCGCGCCTCTGGGAGCAGGTTGATATGGAAATGAGGTGTCCGGCTCGGCGCCGCTGGCACTTCCCGCCAGCCGTTCATCACCACCCAGCGGATAAATCGCCGCGAATGCTCGTTGTAGCGCGAGTAGCGCAGGAGCGACCGCGCGAAGAGCACCAGGTTTTGCTGGAAAGAGTAAAGCTGGTTCAAGAGCGGTTTACGCGAGCCCAGCAAATAACCTTTCAATTCTCCATCGGCCTCGAGCACGAACGACGACTCCGGCTCGTGGTCCGTGTAATAAGTGGTGAGGAAGTCAGCAAAGAGTTCGCGATCCTCGTAAACCGGGTCGATCGGCGAACCAAGGAAGCCGGTCTGGCAGCAAAGGCGCCGAACCGCCGCACGATCAGTCGCGCGGAAACCGCGAATCGTGAAGGCAGGTTCAGTCTTCATACTTTGCCGCTTAATGTGCAGATCGCTTCGCACAAGGCAACTCCGTCTGCATCGAACGTGCGATTCCCATTACCCGGCGTGAAACTCAGCCCGTACTTTGCGGTAAACCTGAAACAATCGCGCAAAAACAACCGGCCAGGCGTAGCGCTCGCGCACGCTCTGCGCCGCCATCCAGCCGTCCTTGGACAGCTCACCGCCAGCGGCCGCCGCCGTCACAGCATCCGCCAGCGCCGCGTCAGAATTTTCTTTCGCCCAATATTTCTGGCTGCCAAAGATGATTCGGTCCATGTAGCTGCCGCGAATCCCGACGACGGGCGTGCCGCACGCCTGACTCTCCAAGGCCGTCAGGCCGAATGTTTCCTGCACTCCGGGATGAACAAGCAAATCTGCTGCTCGATAGAAACGCGCCAGTTCCTCCGGAGTCGGTGCAATACTGCAGCCAGGTCACATTCCCGACCCGCTCCTGCAGACTGCGCAATTCCGCGCGTTGCAAACCATCGCCCACAATCAGGAGGTGATATCGTCCCGGCTCACGCCTAACGAGGACTTCGAAGGCGGCAAACAAAGTCTTCGTGTTCTTTTCCTGCGCGAGCCGCCCCACGTAAAGCAGCAGGCATTGTTCGGCGGGAATGCCTAACGACGCCCGCGTCGCCGCGCTGTCGTCCGGTTCCGGCCGGAAAACGTCCACATTAACGCCCAGATCGACCGCGTGGACATTGCGCACACCCCAATCGGTCAACAGTTTCCCGAGCCGGGCCGAGGGAACGAGGGTCGCTTCGAATTGATTGTAAATCTGGCGGACATAGCGGCGGGCGAGATCCATCATGAATTCCGTCGCGGTCCGGCCGAGATAGCGCGCGGTCGTTCGCAAATACGCTTCCGGAAAATGGGAATGATAGAACCCCACTACTGGAATGCGTAAAGCGGAGCCCGATGCGATCGCTTTCCACGCCACTTGATAAGGATCGCCAGACTCGATCAGGTCCGGCTGTTCGCGCTCCAGAACTTCCTCGATCGCGCGCAGATTGAGGAGCGCTCGGTAACGAGAAGTGCGGGAAAGCAAGGGCGAGCGAATGGAGTAAATCCGCGAGCGCTCGGCTTCGATCCGCTCGGTCCGGGCGCCCGGAATGACCAGCACATGTTCATCGTTAGGCGTGGACTGAATGTAGCGGATCTTTTCATGGACATACCGCTTCACCCCGCCGCTCAACGGCGAATAGAACTGCGTCAGATCACAAAGCTTCAAGCGCTAATCCTGTAGACGCTTCGCTCTGCGAAGCGCGGGTATCGACTCGGCTGCATCGACTCTCACATCTCGCGCTTTCCAAGAAGAAAAGCGTCTACAACCCGCACAACCCGCTTAAATATTTTTCCGCCTCGATCGCAGCCGCGCAGCCGGAGGCGGCTGCGGTCACCGCCTGTCGATAAACGCGATCGGCCACGTCGCCGGCGATGAAAATCCCGGGATGTTTGCTTTCGGCCAAATGCCTAACGAGCAAATATCCATCCGGGTCGGTCTCCAGTTTCCCTGCAAACGCCTTCGTGTTCGGATCGTGCCCGATCGCGACGAAAACGCAGGCCACCGGCAGAATCTTCTCCTCCTTTGTCACCACATTGCGGAGTTGGACTGCGCTCATCTCGCCTTTTTCGTCGGGAATGTATTTCGACACGACCGTGTTCCAGATGGCTCGATCTTCGCGCAGGCCAACACGCGGTCGGCCATGATTTTCGAGGCCCGCAACTGGTCGCGCCGATGGATCAGATAAACCTTTGAGGCGAAGCGGGTGAGAAAGAGCGCTTCTTCGGCCGCGGAATCACCGCCCCCAATCACGCAAACCGGCACGTTGCGATAAAACGCGCCGTCGCAGGTCGCGCAACTGGTCAGGCCGTGACCGATCAGCTTCTCTTCGTTCTCCAGCCCGAGGTAACGGGCGGACGCCCCGCTCGCGATGATGAGCGCCTGGGTTTCGAGCCATTCATCGTCCGCTTTTAGGCGGACATGCCCGTTGGCCAGTTCGAGATCGGTCGCCTCCGCATAGGAAAAGCGCGCGCCGAAATGCTCCGCTTGCTTGTGCATGTTCACGATCAACTGCGGACCGTCAATGCCTTCGGGAAAGCCGGGAAAATTCTCAACCAGAGTCGTGGTGGAGAGCTGACCACCGGGTTGGCGACCCTCGAGCACGAGGGGTGTCAGGCTCGCCCGCGCGGCGTAGATCGCCGCTGTCAGACCCGCGCAACCGCTTCCGACAATGATAACTTTTTCCATGCGCGCCAAGGGTAGCATGGAGGTCGCGAGCGTTCTAATCTGCCGGCATGCCGGAGCTGGCCGAGGTGGAGTATTTTCGAAAGCGGTGGGACGTCGGGATCGGCGACATCGTCAACGCGGTGCAGTTGCACGGCGAAAAGCGACTTTTTCGAGGAACGGACGTGGCCGCTCTCAAGCGTCGCCTCACCAGCCAAAAACTTCGCTGGTCCACGGCGCGCGGCAAACAGATGCTCTTTGTCTTTCGCGGCGACAACCCCGAAAAAATCGGGGCTCGCGAAAACATTCGGCTGGCTCGGGATTCATCTCGGAATGAGCGGCAAACTCCGAGTGGAACCGGCTAATTTTCGTGCCGGAAAGCACGATCACCTCGTCTTGCGACAAAAGAAGCGGACGCTTGTTTTCAGTGATCCGCGACAGTTTGGTCGAGTTCGCTTCCATCATGGGGCGGAGGCGCCGATCTGGTGGGAAACAAGCGCGCCGGAAATTCTTTCCCGTGAATTCACCCAGGCCAAAATGCGGGAGTTCGTGACGCAGCACGGCCGCGCGCCGATCAAGGCAGTCCTCCTTCTTCAAAGCGGATTTCCCGGCATTGGAAACTGGATGGCGGATGAAATTCTTTGGCGCGCCCGGATCGCGCCCGACCGCCAAGGCAGCAAACTGACCGAGGAACAACTTGGAGCGCTCTGGCGCAGTACCCGTTTTGTTTCACGCGCGTCGCTCCGCACACTTGGTCAGGACAATTCCGATCCACCAAAGGGCTGGCTGCTGCATGAGCGTTGGATGCCAGGTCGCAATTGTCCGCGCGACCGTCAAAAGCTGCGCCGCGCGACAATTGGCGGCCGCACAACCGTGTGGTGTTCCCGCTGCCAGCGCTGAAAGAAGGGATCGCGCCGTTGTAGCCGGGCCCGTCGAGCCCGGCGACACAAGAGCTGGCAGCACGCCATGATCGGCCGGGGTCAGCGCTCCCGGACTACAACTGCCAGATTCGTCCGGGTCCTTCGCGGTCAATAATTTCGCGGAGAAAGCTTCTGGTCGCATTCGCGCTAATTTCCTCGCCACCTTCGTTGGGGCCAAGGAGGTCGCGACAAAGCCTGCCCAACGCGATTTTATCATCCACGTCATAACTCCTCGGCAGGAGATGCACCGGCAGCTCAAGTCCACGTGCTTTTAGCATTGTCTCCGCAAAGACGCTTCCCGTGCTCCAATTAATGTCTTCAAACATCAGCCGATGCAATTTCTTCAACCCGATTAAGTAATAGCCGCCGTCATCCGAGGGACCCAAGACGAGACAATCGTTCGGAAGAGAGAGTATCCTGACGGCTTCCTCATAAGCTGAGCTGGGCACAATCGGACTATCGGAACCGATCAGGCAAACGGAAGAGAATCCTGCTGCGAGGAAATCCGTTACGGCAAAGATTAGACGCTCGGTTAACCCATTTCCCCGCTGAGCGAGAAGCTGAAAATCGGGTGGAAAGATCTCCTCATATATAGCCTCCGCATCAGCAGGTGTATAACAGGCGATGCCTCTGGCGCTTCCGCCCGCCCCGAGAATTGCTCTGGCTGTATCACGCAAGAAGCAAATGTTCAGAGCTGCGGCCTCCTCCGCGGTGAGCGGTGGAGTGAGTCGCGTTTTCACTTCCCCAGCGCGGGGAGCTTTGGTCATGATCGCAAGCGCGCACAATCCATTTGCGGCCGGTTCGGAGTCACTCGGTGAGAGGATGCTATGCGCGGCTTTCATTCTTTCCCGCATCGCGTTTTAATTGCCATGCAGCCAAAGTTTTTCACAAGTTTGAATAAGCTTTTTCTTCAACTTAACCGTCGTTTCTTCATCTTCTTAGTTTGAATAAGGTTTATTGCCAGTTGGTGACACCGGGGCAAATGGAGAAAAAAGGAGTGTTAATAACGTTTCTCGGAAAGGCCGACATTTAAAGGGAAACGATGCTTGTGAAACGTTGTTGGGAGTTATTGAAAGTTGTTGGCTTCTTTTTCGACGTTCGGTCGCAAAGAATTCGGCTGCGAAAAATAAGATTGCGCGAGCAATCTGCGGCGGGTGTGAGATAATAGTGACGTGATCAAGCGAATTTTGGTGAGATGCCCGACAACGAAGAAGCTCAACGTCACAGGCGTGGTGGTTGAAGAAGATGGTTTCGCGGCCGCGAAAGTGAAGACTGGCACGGTGACATGCTCACATTGCGGTGAGAAACACGCCTGGGATAAGAAACAGGCTATTCTTGCTCGTTAGGCCGAAGGCAGTCTTTTTTGGCCCGGGAATTAGGAGCCCGTTTGTTTAGGACGACTCGGGTGAGGATTGACCGGCGCGCTCGACGAGGCTAAGCGCTTAGCTAAATGGATCTCCTCGAGGAACTCCAAAGGCGATTGGTCTGCGGCGACGGCGCGATGGGGACGATGTTGCTCGAGGACGGCGTTCCATTGGAGCGTTGTTTGGAAGAACTCTGCCTGAGCGATCCGGAACGAGTGCGCAAGGTGCACGATGCCTACGTGGCGGTAGGCGCGGAGGTGATTGAAACCAACACTTTTGGAGCGAACAGAGTAAGACTGGACCGGTTCGGCTTTGGCGAAAAGACGCAGGCGATCAACGCGAGCGCGGCCCGGCTCGCACTGAAGGCGGCGCATGGCAAACCCATTTCCGTTGCCGGTAGCGTCGGCCCACTGGGCATTACCGCGGACGATGCTCACACCCGCGGAATTGATCGCGCCGCGGTTTTCGCGGAACAGATCACAGGCCTGTTGGATGGAGGCGTCAACGCAATTTTCCTCGAGACATTTCTCGACTACGAAGAGATGGAGATTGCTTTGCAGGCAAAGATGGCTCTGTCGAAGATCCCCACCATCTGCTCTTTTGCGTCGGAACAGGAGGGGCGGTTGCCTTCTGGCCTCACGCTGGTTGAAGCTTTTCGCAAACTAATCGGTCTGGGCGCCGATGTGGTTGGGGTAAATTGCCTCAACGGCCCCCAGGCGATGGTGCACATCCTGGAGCTGCTGCCATTGGAATTCCTCCTTTCGGCTTATCCGAATGCCGGCTATCCACAGTATCACGAGGGGCGCTTCTTCTATTACACTTCGCCCACATACTTTTCCGCGATGGCCCGGGAGATGGCTGCTCAGGGCGCGCGGTTAATTGGTGGGTGTTGCGGGACGACGCCACGAACGATAGCGGCGATCGCAGCTGTGCTCGCAGAACTGAAGCCCGCACGCAGTAAGACAGTCCGAGTCGTGGTAGAGTCAGCGCGCGTCGGGGTCTCAAAGCGCGTGGAGTCGACTGAAGAGAGCCTGCTCGACCGCATTGCCCAGGGCCATCGCGTCATCATTTGTGAGCTAGATCCGCCCAAGACGCTGGCGCTGGAGAAGTATTTCGCCGGCGCGCAGGCTTTGGTGAAGGCCGGCTGCGATGCAATTACGCTGGCTGATAACTCACTTGCCATCCTGAGGGTGAGCAACCTGGCAATTGGGGCGATGCTCAAAGAGAGATTTGGCATCACGCCCCTGCTTCATATGAGCTGCCGCGATCGCAACGTACTTGGTTTACAAAGTGAGCTTGCTCGGAATGGCTGCGCTCGGGATGCGACATGTCTTGCCGTTGACCGGCGATCCGGCGCGGGTCGGCGATCATCCCGGGGCCGCCTCGGTCTATGATGTGAATTCAGTGCAGCTCATCGCGATTACCAAACGCATGAACGAGGGATTCAATCATGCCGGAAAATCGCTCAGCGCGGCGACGCGGTTCGTCATTGGGTGCACGTTCAATCCGAATTCGAAGAATCTGGATGCGCAAGTTTCGCGGCTGGAACGGAAGGTAGCTGCGGGAGCGCAGTATGTTATGACTCAACCCGTTTTCGATCTGAGTGTCCTCGATGCCATGACGGCCCGGACAAAGGGTTTAGGCGTCCCCGTTTTCACTGGGATTTGGCCATTGCTTAGTGGGCGACAGGCGGAGTTTTTGCACAACGAAGTGCCAGGCATTCTTGTCCCGGATGAAGTTCGAAACCGCATGTCCGGATCGGAAGGCGAAGAAGGCGCGGCACGAGGATTGGAAATCGCCCGTGAAATATCCAAAGCGGCGTTGGAGCGTTTTCCTGGCATTTACCTAATCACACCGTTTTTGAAATACTCCGCAACCGTTCAGCTGGCGACGTTTGCGCGCGGCCTTTGATGTAGGAAGTTCGGCTGATGTCGAGAGTAAGGCGTGCAGTTATCGTTCAAGTCGGTGGGCTGGCTCTCGTCGCAGCGTTTTTTTTGGTTGGCAGTCGCTTTTTCCCGATCGCAGATTGGGTCGCCCTGATCCAGCAGAAGGTCATGCACCTTGGTGTGTGGAGCGCTATCTGGTACCCGCTCCTTTACGCTTGTTGCAATGTGCTGCTATTGCCCGGCGGTCTTTTGAGTATCGGCGGTGGCTTCTTCTTTGGTCTGTGGTGGGGTTTTTTTATCATTCTGATTGGTAACGTCTCAGGAGCGGCGATTGCGTTTGTCCTAAGTCGCTGGATCGGACGTTCCTGGTTGAAAGGAAAGCTGCGTCGCAACGCGACGCTGGTCGCTCTGGAACCGGCGGTCGAACGAGAGGGTTGGAAGATTATCCTTCTTAGCCAATTGCATCCTCTCTTTCCGACCAGTTTGCTGAATTACCTTTATGGCCTAACGACAATAAGATTCCGCACCTGCATTCTTTGGGTGGCGATCGGACAGGCCCCTGGATTATTTCTTTACGCTTACATCGGGACCTTGGGGCAACTTGGTTTGAATTTGGTGCGCGGAAAAAATCATCCTCGATTGATCGAGTATTGGGTGTGGGGTGGCGGATTTCTCTTGTCGGTGGTTAGTCTGATACTGCTTGGCCGGATCGCGTTGCGGCTGTTGAAGGAGGCAGAGGATAAAGCGGCTGAAGACAAGAAGCTATTGGAAACAGCAGCACAAGAAAGATTTACGCAGAAACCATCATGGGCGCACAAATAGATTGGACGGCGCTGGCCAGGCAAGCTTGGGCGGCCCGAGAAAGCGCGTATGCGCCTTATTCGAAGTTCGCGGTTGGTGCGGCGCTGCTGTCCGAATCGGGCCAAGTCTACGCGGGATGTAATGTCGAGAATGTCTCGCTCGGCTTAACAATTTGCGCGGAAAGAAGTGCTGTCACGACTGCCATCCAGGCAGGGTGTCGCAAGTTCGTTGGGATTGCGATTGTCGCGGACACAGAAACGCCTGTCGTCCCCTGTGGCGCTTGTCGGCAGTTCCTGGCGGAATTTCATCCCGCGATGCCAATCTACGCGGTCGGGCGAAAGGGCATAAGCCACTCTTGGCTATTGTCTGAACTTTTGCCGTCGCCTTTCGACGGGATCAAAACAGGCGCGAATTGATTCCACATGGAACATTTTTTTCTTTCTAAGAAATATGATGTGATCGTAGTCGGCGCCGGCCACGCAGGGATTGAAGCGGCCTTGGCAGCGACCCGGCTTGGCGCTGAAACTTTGTTATTCAGCCAGAACCTGGACACGATCGGCCAGATGTCGTGTAACCCGGCGATCGGTGGGTTGGCAAAAGGCCACATTGTCAGGGAGATTGACGCGCTTGGAGGCACGATGGGGATTAACACCGATGCCACCGGCATTCAATTCAGAATGCTTAACCGGACGAAGGGGCCAAGCGTTCGCGCCCCACGAGCACAATGTGATAAGAAGGCGTATCAATTTAGAATCAAAGGCTTTCTGGAACGACAGAGCGGCCTGGACGTAAAGCAAGGCGGGGTCGACAAAGGTTTTGGTTGACGATGGGCGGGTCACGGGCGTTCAGACTGATTTGGGTTTATGCGTCCGTGCGGACAGTGTGATTATTACCGCCGGAACATTTTTGCGAGGTCTCCTGCACGTGGGAAATCGCAGCCAGCCTGGGGGCCGAATGGCTGATAGCTCTTCGCCGTTGAGCGACAATCTTCGCGAGCTGGGGTTTGAGACCGGTCGATTTAAAACCGGCACACCCTGTCGGATTAATGCTCGCTCGATCGATTTCGGTGCCTGCATCGAACAACTGGGCGACAATCCTCCCAGTCGATTCAGCTTCTTACCGGTCGCAGAGGAATTTAGAGACGAAAAGCTCCCTCTTGACAATGTTCGCGACGGAAGTTTCCACGTGGAACAATTGCCCTGTTGGATCACGGCGACAACCGGCGAAACGCACGAGATCATCCGTCGCAACCTGCACCGTTCTCCTCTCTTTAGCGGCCGAATCGAAGGAACCGGGCCGCGTTATTGCCCTTCGATCGAAGACAAGGTTGTAAAGTTTGCGGACAAGGCCCAACACCAGATCTTCCTCGAGCCTGAAGGGAGGCAGACGGAAGAATTTTATGTCAACGGCGTCTCAACCAGCCTGCCCTACGAGGTGCAAATTGAGTTTATCCGCTCAATCCCGGGGCTAACGAACGCGCAAATCATGCGTCCCGGATATGCGGTCGAATATGATTATTTTCCGCCGACCCAGCTCCACTTGACGCTGGAAACAAAGTTGATTGCGGGGTTGTACTTTGCCGGGCAAATTAACGGGACCTCGGGATATGAGGAGGCGGCTGCTCAAGGCTTGATCGCTGGGGCGAATGCAGCTCTCAAGCTAGCGGATCGGCCGCCGCTAATCCTTGACCGGAGCGAGGCCTACGTAGGAGTTCTGATAGACGACCTCGTTACTCGGGGTACTCAAGAGCCTTATCGAATGTTTACGAGTCGCGCCGAACATCGGCTCATCCTACGACAGGATAATGCCGACCAGAGATTGACGCCTAAAGCGGCCGCCCTTGGTCTTGTGGGCGCCAACCGAGTGAAGCTTCTCGCAGAAAAATCCCGGCTGCTCGAAACGGCCCGGGAGAGTGCTTCAACCGTGCGGGTCGGAGGAGAAACCCTCCTTCACGTTATGAAGCGACCGGAATTTCGCATAGAGGATTTGCCGCCAGCGCTGCGTGAAAAGGCAAACGATGAGATCTGGGAATTGCTCGAGACCGATGTTAAGTATGACGGGTACATCCGGCGCCATAATGAGCAGTTGCAGTCCATCAACGCGGCACGGGCTAACAGGATACCTGTCGAGATTAATTATGCTTCGGTCCCGGGTTTGCGGAGCGAAGCGCGGCAAAAGTTAGCGAAGGTTCGCCCGGAAAACATCGGCCAGGCCGGCCGGATCAGCGGCGTGACTCCGAGTGACCTCGGAATCCTGACAATCTGGATCAAGAAGAATTACGCAAAGACTTAGAGATCAAAGTTTTAGAATTTGCATAGCCAAATCCAAAGTTATTTTTTGGCGGCCGTGATCGGTTACCTGTTGGGTTCCTGTCCAAACGGGTATCTAATCGGGCGCGTCCGCGGTGTTGACATCCGGCAACACGGTAGCGGCAATATTGGCGCAACCAATGTGCTCCGGGTCTTGGGAAAGAAATGGGGCTACCTTGTTTTTGGGCTAGATGCATTTAAGGGGTTCGCGGCCGCTTGGCTTGCGTTTGGTCTGGCCTCCGTCCTGAATCCTGAAGGACCCTATCGCGAGCTGGTTGGAATCGCAGGTGGGCTTGCCTGTATCCTGGGCCACACCTTTCCAATTTGGCTTCGCTTCCGCGGGGGCAAAGGCGTTGCCACCTCTGCCGGCGTTTTGCTGGGCCTGATGCCGCTGGCCGTCGTCTCGGTCTTTCTTGTCTGGCTAGCCCTGTTCAAAGCGACGCGTTATGTTTCCGTGGCTTCGATCGGCGCAGCGTTCGCCCTCCCGTTTTTTGTTGCACTCTATTTGCGAATCAACATGCTGACAGGCGCAAGTTTGCTACCCTTTTCGATCCTGATCGCCGGCGTCGTGATTTGGCGACATCGGTCGAATATCCAGCGACTGCTGCACGGGAACGAGCAGCGATTCGGCCAAGAATGACCTTGAAACAGATTGCGATTTTGGGCACGGGCGGCTGGGGCACAGCCCTTGCCGCTCTTTGGGCCTCGCAAGGAACATGAAATCATCCTGTGGGGACATACCCCCGAACGGGTTGAGAGAATCGCGCGCACCCGACTGAATCCGGAATATCTGCCAGGCACGGAGTTGCCGCAGAATGTCCGCCTAACGAGCGAACTGGCTGATTGTGCGGCGGCGGAGCTAATTGTCTTTGTGACGCCTTCCGTGGCGCTGCGCGAGGTCGCTCTACTCCTGTCTGAGAGGTTGAAAAACCCTTCGGCCATCCTGATGAGCTGCACGAAGGGAATCGAGCATGGGACAGGAATGCGCATGAGCGAGATCCTGGCCGAGAAGTTCCCGACCAACCCGGTGGCAGTACTTTCCGGACCGAACCTCGCGGTCGAAATCGCCCGCGGACTTCCTTCGGCAACGGTTCTTGGCTGTCGGGACGAAAGCATAGCCGAGACACTCCAAGCGACGCTGGGTAGTTCTCGCTTTCGCGTCTACACGAGCCATGAGGTCACCGGAATCGAACTCGGTGGAGCGTTGAAGAATATTTTCGCCATTCCCGCTGGGGTGAGCGATGGCTTCGGCTTCGGAGATAACTCAAAGTCGGCGCTTGTCACTCGTTCGCTGGCGGAACTCCTGCGTTTGGGCGTGGCGATGGGGGGTGACGCGCGCACTTTCCAAGGGTTGAGCGGAGTCGGTGATCTCATCGCAACCTGCTTTAGTCGTCACAGCCGCAATCGGCAGTTGGGCGAGCAACTGGGCAAGGGAAAGAGCCTGGAAGAGATAACTCGAGGAACGAAAACGGTGGCGGAAGGAATTCCCACGACCCGCAGCGCCTTCGAATGCGCGCGCAACGTCGGCCTTGAAACGCCGATCATCGACCAGGTCTATGCCGTCCTCTACGAAGGCAAGTCGCCGGCCCAGGCGTTGCAGGAATTGTTAGGCCGCGATCAAAAATCCGAGCGCGGCTAGTTTTTTGACTCAGCGAGCTGCGCCGCCAGCTTCCCGATTACCGCGGGAAAAAGCTCGCGTTCCGCAAGCTGAATTCGTTCGTGCAAGGTTGCCGGGGTGTCGTTAGGCAAAATTGGCACTGGCCGCTGCGCGATGATTTCGCCGCTATCAACGCCGGCATCGACATAATGGACCGTGCAACCCGTAACCGTTTCTCCCGCGGCCAAGGCCTGCTTCCACGCTTCGCGACCGGGGAACTTCGGAAGGAGCGACGGATGCAGATTAATGATGCGGCGCGGGAATGCATCCAACATCACTGGCTTGAGCACACGCATAAATCCGGCCAGGACAACCAGCTCCACTCCCGCGGAGCGCAATTGCCTAACGAGCTCATGTTCCACTTCCGGCTCCAATTTTGTCCGGAATTTTCCAGGCGGGAGAAAGATCGCCGGAACTCCAAATTCGCGCGCGATCCCGAGAATTCCGGCATCCGTCATATCGGAAATGACAATCCGGCAGTCGGCCGACAGATTCCCGGAGCGGATCTGCTCAAGGATCGCGCGGCAGTTCGATCCTTTTCCTGAACCAAGAATTCCGAGAGCGAGGCGATGCATGGACGCTTAGCGTTGCATCTTCTCGATCAGATTCGTGGTCGATTTGCCTGGAACAAGAGGCAGCGTTTTGATGTCCGCTCCCACCTCTTTGAGCGCAGCGACCTCTTCCTCATTCAGACTGTCCAGAGTGTAGTCGCCGCCTTTGACGTAGATCGCAGGTCGGGTGGCCTTGATTACCTGCGTCGCGCGCACGTCCGGAAAAATCGTCACAAAGTCTACGCAATCCAACGCCGCCAGCACTTCCGCCCGATCGTTTTCGGAATTCAGGGGACGTCCGGCGCCCTTGAGCGCACAGACCGACTGATCACCATTGACCGCCACGACCAAAGAATCGCCGAGTTGCCGCGCTTGTTGCAGATAACGCACGTGGCCGACATGGAGCAGGTCAAAGCAGCCGTTGGTGAGGACGAGGCGCTGCCCTGCTCGCCGCATTTCGTCCGCGCGCTGGCTCAAGGCAGAAAGTGACAGGACCTTTTGTTTCATCGTCGCATGCTCGCGGTCATTCTCGCCGAGTGACCCACCTGGTCAATCGAATCCGATTCTTGTCGTTAGGCAATGAGATGAATTTTGCCTGAGTCCGCCTCTTCAAAGAGCCCAGGCGACAGCGCCAGGGTCGTTAGGCCTCAGAAAAGAAACCCGTCAGGGGACTGGTGGCCGCAGCCGTCCTCCGCTCCTCCGCCAAACCGATCTCGCGCGCGTCGCGGCCGGCCTCCACCGCCTTGCGGAAAGCCTGCGCCATTCGCACTGGATCGGACGCAATCGCGATCGCGGTGTTGACGAGAACGGCATCGGCACCCATTTCAAGCGCCTCGGCGGCCTGGCTCGGCGCACCCAGGCCGGCGTCGACCACCACCGGCACCGTCGCCTGTTCGATGATGATTTCGATCTGCGCGCGCGTTTCGATGCCGCGATTGCTGCCAATCGGTGAGCCGAGTGGCATGACGGTGGCCGTTCCAACATCCTGCAAACGTTTCGCCAGGACCGGGTCGGCATTGATGTAGGGCAGGACGGTGAACCCTTCCCTAACGAGTATTTCCGCGGCCGCCAGCGTCTCAACCGGATCGGGCAGGAGGTAACGCGGATCGGGGTGGATCTCGAGTTTGATCCACGAGGGCAAACCAGCGCTGACCGCGAGGCGTGCCAGCCTGACGGCTTCGTCGGCGTTCCGCGCCCCGCTCGTGTTCGGGAGAAGAAGGAAACGTTTCGGATCGATGAACTCGAGAATGTTCGCGAATGGGTCGGCCCGCTGGGAGAGATCGGCCCGGCGCAGCGCGACTGTCACGAGCTCTGTGCCGCTCGCCTCGAGCGCGTCGCGCATCAGTTCGTTGGAAGCGAACTTGCCCGTGCCGACGAGCAGCCGCGAAGTGAATTCGCGATCGGCGATCTTGAGCTTGGAAGGTTTGTCCGACATCGCGACTAATCTACAGCGGCCTTCCCATGCTTGTCATCCCGGCTGAAGGCGGGCTGGTGGTGCGCGCCGAAGGGACCTCGCATTCGGTCTGTATGGCCCGGCCCATCTGTCATCCTGAGCGAAGCGAAGGATCTCTGACTATTTCCGTTCCATTGCGCACCTTCCGCGAGAAACGATCAGAGATTCTTCGCTGCGCTCAGAATGACAGGACTGTTGAGTTGGGCTTCTCGCTCGCCTGGGCGTGGCAAGCAGAGGCGCTTGTACTTTAGATTCGATGCTGTTAATTCTCGCGTGACCCAATTCAATTTGCACCTCGGCGATTGCGTGGCGGGAATGGCGAGCCTGAAGGCGAAATCGATCGATCTTGTGGTTACATCCCCGCCTTACAACCTCGGAATTCGCTATGGAAAATTTGCCGACACGGCTGATCGGAAATCCTATCTCGATTGGTCCGAAAAATGGGCCGCACAAATCCGCCGGTTGCTTCGGCCTAACGGATCATTTTTTCTCAACCTGGGCGCGGCGCCCTCGAACCCGCTCCTCCCGCACGAGCTGATCGTGCGCCTGCGCAAGTTCTTCGTTTTGCAAAACACGATTCATTGGATCAAGGCGATCACGCTGCCAGACGAAAATGGCGGTGAAATTTCGCGCGGGCATTTCAAGCCGATTAATTCCCTCCGCTTCCTGAACGATTGCCACGAATACGTTTTTCATCTCACCCTCGAGGGAAAAACGCCGCTCGATCGGCTCGCTCTCGGCGTGCCTTACGCCGACAAGTCGAACATCGCCCGCTGGCGGCACACGCGCGGTCGTGACCGTCGTTGTCGCGGCAACACCTGGTTCGTTCCCTATGAAACCATCCAGCGCCGCGCCAAGGAACGGCCGCATCCAGCGACGTTTCCCGTGCAATTGGCGATCAATTGCATTCAACTGCACGGCCTAACGAGAACGAAACGTATGCTCGATCCATTCCTCGGGATCGGAAATTCCGCGATGGCCGCGCAGCGCCTTGGCCTAACGAGTTTCATCGGATTCGAGATCGACGAGAATTATTTGCGCGAGGCGAAGAGGCGGTTGTAGACGCTTCGCTCCGCGAAGCGCGGGGGGAAAGCGTCGCAGCGGGTTCTTGTCCGTTCTGACGCCAGTCCCGCGCTTCGCAGAGCGAAGCGTCTACAAAAACTTCTTTAGCGGCTCGACCAGATTGCCCGGCAAGGGACGCACTCGCTCAAAAATTCTGGGCGCGAGCGATTTTGCGACGGGATAGCCCTTCAGGATCATTTCAAGACGGGCGTCGAGATTATCGATGTAATGGAGTGCGTAGGCCTCGGGAGTCTTCGGATAAATCGGCGAGCCATATTGGGGCTCACCATGATGCGAGGCGATGAGGTGGAGCAAGTGCAGCCGGCAATCCTCCATTGGCGGAGAAAGCTTGCGCCATTCGGTGATGCGTTCATCCGCCTCGAGTTTGCGCCAGAGCGAATTCACCACTTCGAGACCAACGCCGATGTGTCCCACCAGCTCGCCGATCTCGTCGAACGGAATGCTGAAACCGGTCTCCGGCAGGTAATTTTCCCAAAGCTTGCCGCAATCGTGAAAGAGGATCCCGGCGACGAGCAGATCCAGATTCAGTTCCGGATAAACGGGCGCGATCTGGGTCGCGACGCGCATCATCTGAGCGGTGTGCTCGAGCAGTCCGCCGCGGCGCGCGTGATGATAAGTGCGCGCACCAGCCGTGTTCCGGAAGCGCGCGCCGTGCTGCGCGATGAACGCGGCACAAAGCGCGTAAAGCCGCGGATCACGAATTGCCGCGGTGGTCGCGACGATAAATTCCCAATCCGCCGCGTGTTTGGCGCGCAACTCTGCCGGGCCCTGCAAAAGATGACCCTTTTCCTCCGCCGTCAGTTGCCGCGTGGTCCAGCGGCGGACGTCGAGACCATATTGTTGATGCTGATAAAACTCTCCGGTGATCTCGACGAAATCCCCGCTCTGCATCGAGTCGCAGGCTTTGTAATTGGGATGATCGCTCCAGACGCGGAGGGTCATGCGATCGCCCGCATCGGCCAGGGTGAGTTCGCAATACGGTTTCTGCTCGCGAGTCAGTTTCGCAGCGACCGTCTCAAGCTGGACATGAACGCGTGCTTCCACCGGAGCGGCGGTCACCGCCTGCCGAATTTGCTGCAGAGTTAACAATTCAAGCACGATCTAGATTTGCATCATCCGGCGCGGAAGCGAACGATCTAAAGCGCTTTTACCACGATCCAGGCTCGGCAAGAGCGGCGCAATCTCCTCCGTGCCAGGACGAGCCGCGCTCTGCGATTCGTAGGCGCGATCGCCGCTTCGGTCTATGGCTTGGCGATACCAATGACGCCGCAGGCAACGCGGCCGCCGGCATTGCCGACCGGCTGCGACTTCAGGTCGTCCTCCTTCTCGTGCACAATAACGCTGCGGCTGATGATCGATTTTTCGCCGCTCATCGTCATCATGCTGTCGGTCAGTTCGAGGTGCGCTTTCCCGGAGCTATCGGCTTCGAGATTTCCCAAGTCGCCTTCGTGGCGCTGGGCAGCATCGTGGCCGGCGTGCGGATTGTTTGTCGGGTTGAAGTGGCCGCCCGCGGCCTTGCCATCAGGCGACGAACAATCGCCAAATTCGTGAATATGGAATCCGTGCTTGCCCGGCGTGAGGCCGGTGACGTCAGCGACAATTTTCACTTCGTTGCCTGACTTCGTAAACGTCACTGTGCCCTGCACACTACTTCCCTGGGTGGGCTGCAGGACGGCGATGGCTTTGGTCGGCTCATTGGCATGAGCCGAGACGCCCGGTTGCGCACCGGGGGAGCCTGGCCCGAAAGCCATTCCTGAACGAGGCGCAGCCACCATACGGGGACCGATGCCGATTAGCCCATTCGCTGCTCCCGCGACGTCAACGCGGACGTTGGCATAAAACGTCTTGGGCGCATCCTTTGGAAAGTCGGGCTGAATTTTTAACCCTGCATTGATTGGGCGATTCCCGGAATCAGGCGTGACCGTGATGCGAAATGCCTTTTCGTTAGGCATCGGCACCGTTTCAATCTTGACCGACGGATCGGTGGAGGTGACATCGAGTTTGGTAATCGGAGAATCCCCGATCGTTGACCTCAATCGTCTTGGGCGCGCGCTCTTCATCCTGTCGCCAGTAGAGAAGCGCCGGCTTGTACTCGAGCAGGCGCGGGATCGTCGCTTTCAGCTTCAAGACTGTTGCGTCGGCCTTCGGCTCGTCTGTCTGAACCTGAATCGTTTTCGTCTGCTCGCCGACGCGATCGCCAATTGTGAACGTCGCGACGATCTCGCCGCTTCCACCGGGAGTGATCGGGTCTTTTGGTGGCGCCGCGACGGTGCAACCGCATGAGGTGTGCACCTCGGTGATCTTGATCGGCTTGTCGCCTGTGTTCTTGTATTTGAAATGCGCGACAGCGGTCTTGTCCGACAGAGTCGGATGCAAATCCACCTCGGGATTTTCCCAGACGAGAGCCGCGCGTGCTGAGAATCCGAGCGCAAGGACTAGACCGATTAGAGAGAAGAGAACGCGATTTTTCATGATGTTGTTGTTCGAAGAAGATATGCAATTCTAATACTGGCGCTAATCGAGCATCCGCTGCTCGATCCCGCTGTAGGCGTCGATGCGGCGGTCGCGCAGGAATGGCCAGTGCGTCCGATGCTCCTCCACCCGCTTCCATTCCACATCGGCGAAAATGGTTTCTTCGCGCTCGACGCTCGCCTTGGCGAGAATTTCGCCGCTTGGTGCCACGATAAAACTTTGTCCCCAAAATTCGATGCCATCGCCGCCGGCGGGCGCTTCGTGGCCGACCCGATTGACGGCTGCGACGAAGCAACCGTTGGCGATCGCATGGCTGCGCTGCATTGTTTCCCAGGCGGAATGCTGGGCATAGCCGTATTTCGCTTTTTCCGACGGATGCCAGCCGATCGCAGTGGGATAAAATAGAATCTCTGCTCCATGCAGCGTCGTTAGGCGAGCGGCTTCCGGATACCATTGATCCCAGCAAACGCAGACCCCGATTTTGCCCTGCGGTGTGGGCCAGGCCTGGAAGCCGAGGTCGCCCGGCGTGAAATAAAACTTCTCGTAATAGGAAGGATCATCCGGGATATGCATCTTGCGATATTTCCCGAGGAGCTCGCCGTCGGCGCCAATGATCGCCGCGGTGTTGTGATAGAGACCGGCGGCGCGCTTCTCGAAAAGCGACGCGATGATAACAGCGCCGCTCTCGCGCGCGACCGCCCCCAGCTGTTCCGTCGAGGGTCCTGGAATTTCCTCGGCCAGCGCAAAGTTGGCGTGGTCCTCCGATTGGCAAAAATATTGCGAGCGGAAGAGTTCCGGCAGACAAATAATCTGCGCGCCCTGCTGGGCCGCTTCCCGCACGCGGGCGATCGCCTTGGCGAAATTGGCCTCCGGCTCGGGGCCGCACTGCATCTGGATCAGGGCGACCCTTGTAGCGGCGGTCTGTGACCGTCGAATTTCTTCCCTCGGCGCTGCCACGGTTGAACGGTGAAAAAGGCGACGGTCATAGACCGCCGCTACAACGGAAGGCTACTTCACCGAATCGGCCGGCACGACCTTAACGCTCTCGAGCGCGACCCGGGTATTCGGCTTGCTGACCTCGCCGCCGTTGCCGCGGCCAACTGGCGTGTCGCCGATTTTGTCGAGCACATCGAGACCTTTAATCACTTTACCGAACGCGGTGTATTGATGATCGAGCGAGCTGGCGGTGCCGAGGCAGATGAAGAACTGGCTGCCGGCGGAATTCGGATCTGCCGATCGTGCCATCGAAAGCACGCCGCGGACGTGCGGCCGGTCATTGAACTCCGCGGGAATCTGGTAGCCGGGTCCGCCGGTTCCATAGCTGCTTTCTTTCGAGGGATCTTTCGTGTTCGGATCACCACCCTGGATCATGAAGCCCTTGATGATGCGATGGAACGAGGTGCCATCGTAAAAGCCTTCGCGGGCCAGTTTCTTGAAATTCTCCACCGTTTTCGGCGCCACTTCCGGCCAAAATTCGACGACCATTTCGCCGGCGCTGGTTTTGAGCACGGCCACTTCTTTTTGAGTTGTATCCATTGGTTTTTTTTCTTCGGGTTTCTTGGCGTCCTGGCCGCGAACATTCGCCAGGCCAAGAGAGCAGACGAGGAGGCAGCAAAAGAGCGCTAATTTCATGCACCACCTGTGGCACGGATAATCTCGGGGCGCACCCAATTTTTCGCCGGGCAATGCAAAATAACGAAAATCATGAAAAAGATGCTTGACATACTGACCAAGAATTTGCCCAAATGCCCGCATATGAACCAACCTACCATTAAAAAAATCAGTCTAGCAATAATGCTTGCGACATTGGCGTGCGGAACGCTGATGGCGCAAGGTCCAAAAATGTCTGGGCCTTTTACCGGTCGCATGGGGCCTGCCACGATGACAGTGGACTCTCCGCTTGCGATTCTTTATAGTAATCTCACCCTAGACCCTTGTACGGGTTTCAAATACGACCCTACTAATGGTTTCCTTCTCCTGGGGCCGAACAATTGCGGCATTCCGGGGGCAACGCAATGGCTCGCGTACCCTGTTCGTCTCGAAACGCACTCAAGCCGTAACTAAAGTAACCTTGTCGGTCACCGACTGGGGTATCTGCGTACCGAGTTCAAACAAGTTTACGGTGCAAATCTATATGCGATAATTGCACTGGGATTCCTAACGCTCCGCTTGGGTCAGCAGTGGTTGCTACTGCCCCTGCGGCACCGCCTGCGTTGGCAAACGCCAATTTCGGTGCGACAGGCCCTGTGCTTACGGCGGGACAAAAATACTGGGTGGTTGCCACGACCTCGGCCGCAGCAACCCAAATCGGGACAAACGCAGTATGGTGGAATTCCACCTACTGCCCCCACCTCATTCAACCTTAACGATGGGAATGGTTGGCTGTCGGGCCAGCCCGGCGCAGGCGGTTTCCAAGTCCAATAATTCGGTCGAGAAAAAACTCAGCTGAAATAAATCAATCGAGCTCGCGCAGGGTTTCTGCGCGAGCTCTTTTTTTTGGTGGTTGGCAGGATTAGCCGGGCTGACCATGTCGGTGGGGGAAACGACAAAATGACCGACCGCGGTGTTTTACCCCGTGGCTTGTGTTCTTGTGACCAATAAATCTATCGGCAATCTTCAAAGACACGCTTGGAGAGATCGTGATCCGGGGGAGCCCCCACCAGCGTAGTGTGCCTTATCCGCAAACGAGCCGTTTTGCCCTGCCTGCCGGAGCTGGTAACAAGGAGATTCTTCGGCGACTCAAAGCGCAAATCGAACGCCTGCAGCATATCACGGAGTGGCGGCGGGCGTGGGAGTGGCAATAGGAGTAGGGGTCTTGGATTCGTTCGCCGGATTAACTTTCGGAGGAGGGGGTTTGCCGGCGTGCCACTCCGGCGGCTGCATCTCAGAGTAGCCGGCGGGTGCGGAAAAGTCAGAGTCAGGTAACGGAGCCTGCGAGACGGATGTGATCGTAGTGGTGAACTCCGGCTGGTCATGGAACTTTATCTTTGTCCGGATGGGTAATCCTGGAAAATCGTAATACTCTGGCATGGCCTTTCGCACAGTAGCGAAGATGCTTTTTTGCAGCAGCTTCATTTGATTCAGGATGGCCTGAAAGTCGGGGTATGTCTTTGCAACCCAATACCTGGCCTTATACTTCGGCGTTTCGGCGGTGTACTCCTCAGCTTCGTAACCATTGATCTTTTCTTTCTTGCCGGTTGGCTTCGGCGTGGCGATTTCCAACGATGAGTCTGTGTCTTTCAATATCCGATCGCCCATTTTCTTGGCCTTTTCCCTGTCGAAGCGCAGCAGCGACCTTGAATCGTGCAGTAGCTGGATCACCTGTCCACTTTTGCTGTCCACGATCATGCTGACGTTAGGGGCAACGTCAATCTCGACGCGGGCTCGCTCCCCCTTTATTTTCAAATTAACTCTGTGGGTTCCGGCGTTGCTTTCGATCGATTGAACGATCGTTAAGTCGGCGCCAGCAATGGGGAGGAAGGTAAAAGTGGCCAGGCAAAAAAGTGGCAAAATTTTCATGTAAGCCGCTAGCCCATTATATGCGTTGCGCAAGCACGAAGATCTTCCCACCAAAACTGCACCACTACCCATTTTGAGATTGTCTTTTTGAGCACCCAGAAATAGAAGAAACTTATGAAGATTTCAACGCTTCTCTTCCTACTCTTTTTATTCTCGGGTTTACAGGCCCTCCACGGCAGCAGCGCGACCTGGAAAAACAATCCAATCAGCAACGACTGGAATACAGCGGCCAATTGGACGCCTAATACCGTGCCTAACGGCCCGAATGACGTCGCAACGTTTTTTCCTTCAAGCGTTACGAGCATTTCCGTCTCCGCCCCTACCGAAGTCAACGCGATCCAATTCTGGGCGAACGGCCTCCCGGTGACAATTTATCTCATGAACGACGAATGGCCGTTGCTGATCAGCGGCTCTGGTCTCACAGACCATTCGACCACGGTGGAGGATATCGTGACTACGACTGACGGCGCTGGGGCCCGCGGAAGAATCACGTTTAGTAACAGCGCTTCCGCAGGAAATGCGGTCGTGCTCACAAACCAGGGTGGCGTCGTGAGCGGCGCAGCGGGTGGCTTGACGCAATTCCTCGACACCTCAACCGCAGCTAACGCCATCTTGATCGCCAACGGCGGTTCCAACGGAGGCGGTGGCGGATTGATTTCTTTTGCCGGAGATGCCTCTGGCGGCTTGGCGCGAATCGAGCTTTTCGGCAACGGGACGCTGGACATTAGTGGTCACAGTGCCCCGGGCGTAGTGGTCGGTTCGGTCGAAGGCAGCGGTCTTGTGAACCTTGGAGGCAACAACTTGACTGTGGGCAGCAATAACTTAAGCGCCAACTTTTCCGGCACAATCCAGGAGAGCGGAGCGCTTATTAAGATCGGCGCGGGCACGCTGACCTTGGGTGGTGCGAGCACTTATACCGGTGGTACCTTGGTGAAAGCGGGGACTCTCTTGCTCGAGAAACCGGTGGCGTCCGGCTCGAACACCGGCAGCGGGACGGTGCAAGTTCGCGCGGGCATACTCGGCGGCACGGGCCGGGTCGGAGGTTCCGTGACGATCGGCGACGGGAGAGGAGCCCCCGCCGTCTTGGCCCCTGGAATCGCCGGGCCCGGAACCTTTCTCATAGCAAAGAAGCTGATATTTAACGCCGATGGTATCTACAATTTTGATCTGAATAGTGACACTCTCACTGCGGATAAGGTGATTGCCAAAGGTGTCACGATCGCGAGCGGCGCGCGGTTTTCCTTTATGGCTGTAACAGGCGCGCTCCCGGTGGGAACTGTTTTCACGATCATCGACAATACCGCCGCGACACCGATCGCTGGCAATTTTACTAATCTGCCAGATGGATCAATTTTCACCCAGAGTGGCAATGTATTCCGCGTGGACTATGAAGGTGGCGATGGTAACGATCTCACGCTGACCGTGGTGCAGTAGCCATTGTTGCTCGCGCTTCTCGCGGGGTTTGATTGTTGACCTCAAGATTGCCGATCTGTGCGCTGAGGACAGCGCACGCTATACCGGCGGATTGGCCACTGAACTGGGCAGATTAACGGATTCAAAGAATGACGAAGGCCGACGTGAAGGCCTGTCAGTAACTGCCGCTTGATCCCGTTAATCCTGTCTAAAGCTCCAAGTAAAGCGTGTGGGTGCCGAAATCGATATGCCGTGATCACGCCGAGGAATTCCGAGCCTAACAATCCCGTGACCAGCGGCGACTCTGTAATAGCTCGTCGTGAATTAATTCTTCGAGGTTCATCACGCCTACCGCTTTCGCATTACCAGGGAGGATCCCGCCGAGAAACGCCGGATCACGCCAGCGGCACGCCGCGTTCGTCGAGATTCACGGTGGCCGGAACTAAACGGCGTCTCGCGCAACGGTATGCGCACTTGCGTAACGAACGGCTGGTGAAACAGGGTGGTGAAGGCGCCGGTATCGATCATTAATTGCGCCGCTTGCCGGTGAGCGTGCTATCCGCGCTAATCCGGAGGAAACAAACTGGTCATTCGCACGGAAAATTTTCGCGGTAATCCGGTTTCGCGGAAGTAGGGAAGAAAGCTTGACCTTCCTTAATAGAATTGATCAACTCGCCGCTATGAGACAGATCCACATCAAACCAATCAGTTTTGCCATTGTTGCGGCATTTGCCTGCGGAACGCTCTGGGCGCAAGGCCCCAAAGTCGCGCCGAGCCGTCAGTCGTCCGCCATTGTTCCGTATACTGGTATGGACGCGCCTGCTGGGGAGATCACCATCTTCACCAACTTCGGACCCTCGCGGGACAATCTATATAATGCAGCCGCCGGCGGCTATTATGTCTCGGGTCCTGCAAGCGCGGTGGGAATTGAGCAATCGATTTCAATCCCGTTTCAGCCCAAGGGAGATTGCCATGCGATCACATTGCGGGCTGCCATCGGCTACGATTCCGGCACGAAGAGCGTCAATCTCGGTATCTACAGCGATGCCGGGGGAGTGGTGGGAACGCTCCTGGCTCAGGCCAGCACGAGCAATATCCCGCCGACAGGCGTCTGCTGCCAGCTTGTCGAGGTGAGACTAGCCCAGCCGGGAGTGGCCCTGATCTGCGGGCACGACCTATTGGCTCGTCGCAACGCCAGGCGCAGACGCGCCGGACTTCGAGGGCGTCTGGCAAGCCTCCAACAGGGCCACTCTTGGTTACGAGGAGGGCCAGAGTGGCTGGTTCAGCCTCAGCGCTTCGTGGCCCGCGGGCGCGGTGAAAGGCACCATTCCGTAGGACCCGCCGAGAAGGCCGTGCCCCAGTAATCAAAGTTTCAAGTAAAGAGTGCGCGTGCCGAAGTCGATGATGGCGTGATTGCGGCGAAGGAATTCCGAACCCAATAAACCCGCGACAGGCGGTGTGCCTTGCAACAGGTCGCCATGAATCAAACCCTTGAGATCCATTACGCCGACCTCTTTCCCTTTGACTAAAAATGGCCCGATGGCGAAGCGCCGGATGGTCGCCAGTTGCAGGCCGCGTTCATCGAGATTCACCGCGCCGGAAGTGTAGGGCGTGTTCCGCAAGGGCAGACGCATTTCACGCAAGAAAGGGCGATGGATCAACGTGGTAAACGCTCCGGTATCGATCATGAGCTGCGCCGGCTTGCCGTTCAGCGCGCCATCGACATAAAGGTTCCAGCCTTTGGTCACGCGAATCGGCACATTTTTCCAGCCCGCCTGACGCGAGTGGTTCACTCCAGGCACGGTGCCGGGCGCGTCGGGATCAACTTTCATAAACAAGACCTGAGCGTCGCAATCCAGGACCGCTTGCGTCGGGAAAAGAATGTCGGCGCCGAGAATGCCGTCCAGTTCTTCCTCGTGAAACTCGCGCGAGGCGCGGGCCGGCGTACTCAGGTCGACGGCGACCATGGGTTCATCGATCAGGGTCAGCGCGCCGAGGCGAAGTCGATGCGCGATGGTGACGCGATTGAAGCCCCCGTTAATTCTCAGGCGCGACGGAAGTTTGGAAGTGCCAGGGAGCGCTGACATTCCATAATAAGTGCGACGGGAGGCCGAGACGGCGCTGACTGGCGCTCCCGAATCAACGCCGAGGAACGCACGCTTGCCATTGATCTCGGCGCGGAGGAGGAGATGATTTTGGCGCGAGCGCTCAAGCGGCAGCGCTTGGAAAAGCGGATTGTCGAGAGCCGGCTCGGGCCGCGCTTTAGTCGCGCTGAAGGCTGGGATCGCGCCAAGCAAAACGGCAAGCAACGCGGGAGAGAACTGGCGCGCTAGAATCTTCACTTTGGCCGAGGGTAGCACGTCTGTTTGCCGAAAACAGCAGATTAACCCGATCCAAGCCACGTCGCGATCATCCGATAATAAAAGATCGCATGCGCGACGTTTGCGGTTGCTCCGCTGGACTCAATAGTGGTTAACTCGCCGCGAAATTGGACTCGAACTCAGACGCGTTATGACTCAACCACCGGTAACTAACGACGAAAAGTTCGTTCGCGGGCTCGGCCTGCTCGATTCCACCATGCTCGTCGCGGGCTCGATGATTGGCTCGGGTATCTTCATCGTCTCGTCAATTATTGCACGCCAGGTCGGCTCGCCCGGTTGGTTGCTCGTCGTCTGGCTCGTCACGGGTCTATTGACGCTGACGGCGGCGCTTTCCTACGGCGAGTTGGCGGCAATGATGCCGAAAGCCGGCGGCCAGTATGTTTACCTGCGCGAAGCTTTCTCGCCATTCTGGGGCTTCCTTTACGGCTGGACACTTTTTCTCGTCATTCAGACCGGCACGATTGCGGCCGTCGCCGTCGGCTTTGCGCGCTATACGGGTGTGTTGATTCCCTGGGTCTCGGAGTCGAATTATCTGATCGCGCCCATCCGTCTTGGTGGCTACGCGTTATCACTCTCGACTGCCCAGGCAATCGGTCTGGCCATGATCGCGCTCCTGACGTTCATGAATACGCGCGGTCTAAAACTGGGCAAGCTCGTCCAGAACGTCTTCACGACAGCGAAGACCGGAGCGCTGATCGCGTTGATCGTGCTCGGCATATTTGTCGGTTTGAGGTCAGGAGCAGGCGCGGCGAACTTCAGCGACTTCTGGAGCCTGCGCGGCAATTTGCAGGAAGTCGGGCAAGGCTTGACCGCCGCGACCGTCTTCGGTCTGTTTGTCGGCATCTGCGTGGCGCAGACGAATTCGCTCTTCTCGGCGGATGCATGGAACAACATCACATTCACTGCCGGCGAGGTCATAAATCCGCGTCGCAATGTTCCACTCTCATTGGCGCTCGGGACAATCCTTGTCATTAGCCTCTATCTGCTCGCCAACGTCGCGTATCTGGTCACGCTGCCGTTCAGTGCGATTCAGAACGCGCCAAGCGACCGCGTCGCTTCAGAAACCGCCAACGTGATTTTTCCCGGGGCGGGTGCCACCGTCATGGCCGTCGCGATCATGATTTCGACCTTCGGCTGCAACAACGGGCTGATTCTTGCCGGCGCGCGCGCCTACTATGCGATGGCGCGCGACGGTCTCTTCTTCCGCTCGGTGGGCGAGTTGAACAAGTACCACGTGCCCGCCTGGGGCCTTATCATCCAGGGTATTTGGGCCGCAGTCCTCGTCTTGCCTCGCACGGTCAAGACGGATGCGACCGGCAATGTAACAGGGTATGGCAATCTTTACGGCAATCTGCTCGATTACGTTATCTCGGCCGCACTCATCTTTTACATTCTCACGATCATCGGCATCTTCGTGCTGCGCCGAAAACGGCCCGACGAGGAGCGCCCATATAAAGCCTTTGGTTACCCAATCGTGCCCGCCCTCTACGTCATCGGCGCGACCGTCATTCTCCTGGTGCTTTTCATCTACCAAACGGCGACGACCTGGCCCGGTCTCATGATCGTGCTGACCGGTGTGCCGGTTTATTTCCTCTGGAGGAAGTCACAGCCGGCTTGACTTTCCAAGGCTGACCCCGTTAGCAAAGCTGCACAACTCAGTTCGGACCGAGACTAACTACCGAAAAAAGAAAACGAACGCATGGCAAATTTATTCGCAACAAAGCCGGTCGATAAGCTAATGGCAGAGGCAGCGGAGGTCGGCGAGAATAGCCTGAAACGCTCGCTCGGACCGCTCAACCTCATCGCGCTTGGCATCGGGGGAATCATTGGCGCCGGTCTTTTTGTGCGCACCGCGGCGGCGATTGCGGATCGCGCGGGTCCATCAGTTGTGCTGGCATTCATCGTCGCCGGCATCGGGTGCACGTTCGCGGGTCTCTGTTACGCGGAATTCGCGTCGATGATACCCGTCGCAGGCAGCGCCTATACTTACTCTTACGCAACCATGGGCGAGCTTGTCGCATGGATCATCGGCTGGGATTTGATCCTCGAATATGCCGTCGCTGCGGCGACCGTTTCCATCGCCTGGAGCGAGTACGCCAATCGCGTGCTCGATTGGTTTGGGTGGCGGATCCCGTACCAGTGGACGCATTCGCCCTTCGAGCATGACGCGGCTGGGATACACGGGATGATCAACATCCCGGCAGTCTTCATTCTTTTTTTGCTCACGCTTCTGCTTATTCGCGGCACCAAGGAATCAGCTTTGGTCAATGGCTTCATCGTTGTCCTGAAGGTGAGCATCGTCTTGCTCTTCATCGGCATTGGGTGGGGCTTCGTCAATCCGGCCAACCATACGCCGCTGATTCCGGCGGCTACGACTTACGTCACACCGCAAGGCATCACCCATGCCTACGGGGGAATCCTTGGCATTCTCGGCGCGGCCGGTGTCGTCTTTTTCGCTTACATCGGATTCGACGCCGTCTCGACCGCCGCGCAGGAAGCGCGAAATCCAAAGCGCGACATGCCGATTGGGATTCTCGGATCGCTCGCCTTTTGCACGGTGCTTTACGTCCTCTTCTCCTATGTGCTGAGCGGTGTTGCCACGGTTGAGGACTTTCGCTCGGCCGGTCGCGAAGCCTCCGTCGCGTTCGCCATCACCAAATACATGACGGGTTACGAGTGGCTCTCGAAGTCAGTCACGGTCGCGATCCTCGCCGGTTTTTCGTCGGTCATCCTTGTCATGTTGCTCGGGCAATCGCGCGTCTTCTTTTCCATGAGTCGGGACGGCTTGGTCTCAAGGGTTTTTTCCGATGTTCATCCGCGCTATCGAACGCCGTATAAATCGAACTTGCTCTTCTTTGTTTTCACCGGCTTGCTGGCGGCTTTCGTTCCGGCCGATGTGACCGGCGAAATGACCAGCATCGGAACTCTCTTCGCTTTCATTCTGGTCTGCGCGGGCGTCTGGATCATGCGAAAGCGCCGGCCCGATCTGGAACGCGGATTCCGCGTTCCGGCGGTGCCCGTTACCTCGACTCTCGGGATCATCGTCTGCGGCGCGATGATTTACGGCCTCGGCTGGACAAACTGGATGCGGCTGATCGTCTGGCTTCTGATTGGGCTCGTCTTCTACTTTAGCTACGGCAAGAACCACAGCCGTCTCAACGCACCGCCACCGGAAATGCCGGAGGGAAGCAAACTGAGCCGGTAGATCGTGCTAGGCTGAGCTGCTCCCGCCGAAGCCGCTGTGGCTGGCGCCGGTCCAGCTTGATCCACCGAAGCGGGTCGCGAAATCCTTCCGTCGGGCCACCTCCTCAGCGGTCGGAGTGGCCGCCTCCGTGCTCTGGAGGGCCAGCTCGACAAGGATGGAAAGGTCTCCTGTGTCAGGACCACTTGTTGCACTCCCGTTGGCGCCGTTTAGCTGCCCTGCGATCTCCGTCACCAGCTGCGACAAATCACCAGGCGCCAGCTCGATCTTGAGGCGGCGGGCGTTTTCCTGCAATTCTGCCACGGAACGCGCGAGCGTCGCACGATCGGGCCGGGTCGCGGAAAAAATATCAAGCGAGTCGTTGAAAGCTGAGGTGCGTGGGCAGCGTGGCAAATTCCGCGGAGAAATCCTCGGACATGCTCGCCTCCGGAGTGGCGGTGGTGGCTGAGCGCGCCAGACTCTTCCACTCCACGCCCACGAAGCTGCCCAGCTCGCAATAATACTCCGCCCCCGCTGTCCCAACCTCGGCATAACAATGGCCGCGAAACGGATTGATCTGCTGCGTGTTCTCAATCGATCCGTCGAGGCGATACGTCCGCAGATGCACTGGTCGCGCGGAAATTCCGGCTCGGGCGAACAGCCGCGTCCAGTTCAGATCCCAGTAGAGAAAAAGCGATCTCGGATCGCGCGCAACGATATAGAGCAAATCGTCAGAAGACTCCCGCGCGAGAGAATGGCCTTCGGGCGAGGCGGCTCGTTCTTCCCCCACCACCGGTTGGTCGGAAATGCGAAAACCAGTTCCGGCGAGAGCGGCGACGTTTGATATTTCCTCTTCTTTCACGGCGTTTTACGATGCGGCGGTTGCACTAATAGCTGAGCGAAAGGCGCGAACAAGCAGAAATCGGGAATTCGCGCGACCTGCGCCCCAACCTCTCTGCGCCTGCTTCAACTGGCGCGGTCTTCTTCCTTGGCTAAGTTCGCCCGATGCCTTCCGAGACGATCGAACTCCGCGGCCACATTATCGATTCGCTGATCCTGCCCAAGGTGCTCGATGAGATCATCGCGCGCCAAGCCACTTTTAAGATCGGCGAAATCCGGATTGGTGAAAACCGGGTCGACCAGAGTTTTGCCCGCATCGAGGTGACAACTCCGTCGGTCGAATCGCTTGACGAACTCGTCCTGCATTTGCGCCAGCACGGCGCCGAGGTCAGAGAGAAAAAGAGCGTGCAGCTGGCAGTCGCAGCCGCGGATGGTGTTTTCCCAGACGACTTTTATGTGACCACCAACCAGCAAACTTTCATCCGCCTTGGGGAGGATGAAATCGAGGTGCGTCCGGCCTTGATGAACAGCGCCATCGCGGTTGATCGGGCGGCGAAAAAGGCGACCCCGACCAAGTTTTACGACGTCAAGAAAGGAATGGAAATCGTCGTCGGCCATCAGGGGATTCGGGTCGTGCCGCTGCAACGGTCAACGGCGCGGACCGACTTTTTCGAGTTCATGTCGAGCAACGTCTCGATTGAGAAACCGAAGATCGCGGTTATCCGGGAGATGGCGCGGGAGTTTAAGCGCGTGCGCGAGGCAAAGGGCAAGATCCTTTTCGTCGGCGGGCCGGCGATTGTGCATACTGGGGCCGCCGGATACTTCGAGAAGTTGATTGAGTGGGGCTACATCAACCTTCTTTTCGCCGGCAACGCGCTGGCGGCGCACGACATCGAGAGCGCGCTTTTTGGAACTTCGTTAGGGGTGAATCTCAAGCAGGGCTCCCTGGCGGGCGAAGGCGCACAGAATCATCTGCACGGCATCAATGCCATTCGCGCAGCGGGCGGTATTAAACAGGCGGTCGCGAGTGGCCTGCTTCAGCGCGGGATCATGTACACCTGCGTGAAAAATAAGGTTGATTTTGTTTTGGTCGGCTCCCTCCGCGATGACGGTCCGCTCCCGGATGTGATCACCGATGCGGTGGAGGCGCAGAAAGCGATGCGGGCCAAACTGGAGGGCGTCACGATCGCGCTCATGCTGGGAACCTTGCAGTCGATCGCGGTTGGGAATCTGCTTCCCGCGACAGTGAAAACGCTTTGCGTGGATATCAACCCCGCCGTCGTCACAAAACTGGCCGAGCGCGGAACTTTCCAGGCGGTCGGGCTGGTGACGGATATCGAGCCTTTTCTACGCGAGCTGACCGATTGTATCGCGGCGATTCGTTAGGCAGAGAGTCATATGCGTAAACTTCTGCTCTGCCCGCCGGACCATTACGGCATCGAATACGAGATCAATCCCTGGATGAGTCGGGCCCGGGGCGCAGACACCGCGCTCGTCCAGGCGCAATGGCGCGGACTTTACGAGAAATTACTCAGCCTCGGTCGCGAGGTCCATCTCGTCCCGCCCAAACCAAAGCTTCCCGACATGGTTTTCACGGCCAATGCCGGACTGACGGTGGGCAGGAAGTTTATCCCCAGCAATTTTCGGCACAAGGAACGCGCCGACGAGGCGCCGTTGTTCGCGCAATGGATGGAGGAAAAGGGCTACGAAATTATCTGGCTTCCGGCGGATCAATTCTTCGAAGGAGAAGGCGATGCGTTGTTTGCCGGCGATGTGCTTTTCTGCGGCTACAAATTCCGCACGGATGTCGTCTCCCACCGGACCGTCGCGGAAATTTTGAACTGCCTCGTCATCTCAGTCGAGCTGGTCGATCCGCGCTTCTATCATATCGATACCTGTTTTTGTCCTCTCACGGATGGCGGGGCGTTCTGGTTTCCGGCCGCCTTCGACGAATATGGTCAGCGGACCATTCGCGATCACATTCCCAATTTGATCGACGTGGAAGAAGAGGAAGCGGCCCATTTTTCCTGCAACGCCGTGGTTCTGGAAAAAGAGATCGTTTTGCCGGAAGGCGCGCCGAAGCTCATGAAATCGTTAGGCGAACGCGGCTACCATTGTCACCCGCTCCCGATGAGCGAGTTCCTCAAGGCCGGTGGCGCTTGCAAGTGCCTGACGATGTTCATGCCGCAACGGGAAAAGATTTAAGTTTTAAGAGTTAAGTTTTAAGTGGTGATCGCAGCCGCCTTAAAACTTAAAGCTTAACACTTAAAGCTTAGATCTTTTCCCGCTTACGCAGCAGCTCGCGCTCGATTTTTCCCAAGGGGAGGCAGTTCATGACATCATTTTTCGTCAGCCAGCCTTTGCGCGCGACGCCGACGCCGAACCAAAGTTCCTGGAGCTTTTCCACCCCGTGCGCGTCGGGATTAATCACCGCTTTCACTCCCTTTTCTTTGGCCAAGGGCCACCAACGCCAGTCGAGATCGAGCCGCTTGGGGGCCGCATTGATCTCGATCCAGGTGCCGGTCTCTGCCGCCGCTTCGATGATCGCGGGGATATCGATGGCATAGCCGTCTCGCTTTAAGAGCAGCCGGCCGGTGGGATGGCCGAGGATCGTCACGAACCGGTTGCTCATCGCCCGGATGACGCGCTTGGTCATTTCCGCTTCGGGCAACTGGAAGGCGGAATGGACCGAGGCGACGACGTAATCCAGTTCGCCTAACGTTTCGTCGTCGAAGTCGAGCGAACCATCACGCAGAATGTCGCACTCGACGCCGGCGAAAAGCCGGAAGCCGTCGAAGGTCTTGTTCAGCGCGCGGATCGTCGCCACTTGGGCGCGCAAACGGGCCCGGTCGAGCCCGCCTGCCTGGATGGAGCTCCGGCTATGATCCGCGATCCCGAGATATTGCAATCCCAGCTCCTGCGCGGCCTCGGCCATTTCTTCGAGCGAATTGCGTCCGTCGCTGGCCCGTGTGTGGCAATGAAAAGTGCCGCGCAGATTCTCGGGCTCGAGCAGTCGGGGCAGGCGACCGGTCGCGGCTGCGTCAATTTCGCCGCAGTTTTCGCGCAATTCGGGCGGAATGAAGTCGAGATCGAGGGCGCGATAGAATTCGGTTTCGTCCCGGACCGATGGAATTTTCCGCGCCGGTTCCTTCTTTTTTTCCGACGGCTCCGCCGGCGCGAGCCGATACTCGTTGAGGGTCCAACCACGTTGCAGGGCGCGGTTTCGCAGCACGATATTGTGTTCCTTGCTCCCGGTGAAATAACCGAGGGCAAAGGGATACTCGGCGCTGCTCACCACCCGCAGATCCGCTTGAATTCCGGAACGCAACCGCACGCTCGTCTTGGTCGCGCCGCGCGCGATGACGCTTTCCACGAGCGGATGGCTGACGAAAAATTCCATGATCACTTCCGGCGTTTTCGTCGCCACGATGAAATCGAGGTCGCGCACGATCTCCTTTCGGCGCCGATAACTGCCCGCTGTGCTGGTGAGCGCGGCATCCGGATGCGCGCGCAAATCGTCGAGCAAGCGCTCCGCCTCGGGCGCGACCGCGCCTAACGAAAAGCTGCCGGTGTGTCGGGTCCGGTGCGCAATCGTCTCGGCCAGCTTTTTCTGAGTCGTCTCCCCAAATCCCGCGAGTTTCGCCACCTCTCCGGTCGCGCAAGCCTGCGCGAGATCGGCGATCGAGCTGATCTTCAATTTCTCGTAGAGCGCCTTGATCTTTTTCGCGCCCAGACCAGGGAGCGAAAACAATTCGAGGATGTTGGGCGGAAATTGCGCCCGCAGCTCTTCGTAGAATTTCGACGAACCAGTCAGGACAAGTTCGGAAATTTTGCCGGCGATCGCCTTGCCCACGCCCGGAATTTCTTCGAGGCGATTTTCTTCCGCCATCTCGCGCAAGTTCCCGCCCCAGGTTTCGATGGAACGGGCGGCATTGGTGTAAGCGCGAATCTTGAACGGATTCTCTTCCTGCAATTCCAGGAGCGTCGCGATCGTCTCCAGAACTTCGACGATTTGCTCTTTTTTCATCGGCGGCACGAGAAATTGTTGCGCGGAAATCTTTGTCAGTCGATCACTTGTCGTCGTCTGCTCGGTCAGATCCTCCGCTGGCACGATAACGGCTCAATCATCGGCATGAGATATTTGCCACACGGAGGCGCATTGCTCGGGCTTGTCTTTCTCGGGACGGCAACATCAGTCCTCGCCGATCTGTTTCCGCTGCGCGGGCCGACGGTTCCTGGAAGTAGCGCGCAATTGCGTCACGGAGTGGCTTGTGCGCCAGAGAAAGCGCCCGCGGCAGTGAAGCGCGCGATCTGGGCGGCCAATCAGTTGCGGTCAAAACCTTATCGTTATGGCGGCGGTCACGCCTCCTTTTTGGACAACGGCTATGATTGTTCCGGGACTGTATCCTACGCGTTGGCAGCGGCGGGTCTGCTTCAATCGCCGTTGAGTTCGAACGACCTGACTCGGTTCGGCAGCCGAGGTCGTGGGAAATGGATTACGGTCTATGCGCGCAATGGTCACGCCTTCGCCGTCATCGCCGGGTTGCGACTCGATACGACGGCTTGGAGCAGCCGAAGCGATCGCGAAGCGCCGCGCTGGCAAACGACATTTCGACCGCCCCGAGGTTTCGAGCCGCGGCATCCGGCTGGTCTTTAGCCAGCCAGGTTGCCTAACGGATGCGTCTCGGCGGCCGAACGCAGCCGGCGCCTGCTTCCTGGCGCGGTCAGATGAGGGAACTTGGGAAACCGCCGTGCGGGATTGGACCGGAGGGCGGCTGATATCGGATCGATCTCCTTATTGATGAAGGGAGCCTTGCTGCTTCGAACCCTGCTGACCGAAGGTCTGCCTGGAGCCTTGCTGCCGGGTCGAGCCCTGCTGCCGGGTCGATCCTCCGCCCTTGGCGTCTTTCGACGGTTTCAGATCTTGCACTTTCACTTCTTTTTTCTTGGTAGCCATACTAACTATCTCCTTATTTCTGTTTGTTGTGGTTGATGTCAGTCGCGCCGAGGAATTGGCGACCGCCCGAAACGTTTCCTTTCGGAATGAGGTCATCGAGCCGAATCAATTTATCCTTTCGACGTTTCTGTTTTGGTGAGCCACCAGCCGGTGTATTTTTTTTGTCCTTCGGTGTGTTCACGTTCGTATCCTCTTAACACCATTCATGCCAAACTCAGTCTGATTGAAGAAAAGCGACTTGAACAGAACGAAATGAGGCGCTCGTTTCCCTCGTAAGATAGTCTGTTCCGGCCTCAAAAGTTTTTCCCTAACGAGTCTTGGATTCCTGTTCGCTCCGTCCTAATCGCGGCCTTGATGCGATGCTTTTTGCTTCAATCTTACCCACCGACCGGCTCATTTTTGAGTCTTAGGCCGGAGATGCCGGGCGAGGGTCGCCCGTGAGATGCCTAACAACCGGGCCGTGCGCCGCTGGTTGCGGGCGGCTTGATCGTAAACAAACCTCACGTGGCGGGCGACGGCGCCGGCCAACGAAAGGTCACGAGCGGACTCTTCGCCCCCGTTAGGCAATGAGCTGGAATCAGACGGCTGGGCCACCGGCGAATTGGATTTCAAATCAGGCGGAAAAACTACGTGTTCGGGCAGGATAACGCGACCGTCGCAGAAGAGCGCCATGGTGCGCACGGTGTGATTGAGTTCGCGCAGATTTCCAGGCCACGGGTAAGCGACTAATTTGTCCATCGCCTCAGGATGAATCGCGGTGATGATTTTATTTTCGTTTATGGCGGCCGCTTTCAGCTCAACTGCGATCAGGGCGGGCAACTCTTCCCTGCGCTCGCGCAGCGGGGGGATGAGCAGGGTCAAGCCGTTGAGGCGGTGATAAAGGTCTTCGCGAAATTTGCCCGACCGGACCCGCTCCAGGAGCGAGCAGTTCGTGGCGCAAATGATCCGCACGTTGCAGTGCAGCATTTGCTCGGAACCGAGCCGTTCGAACTCGCCGTATTCGAGGACGCGGAGAATTTTTACCTGTGCGAGAGGGCTCATGTCGGCGATTTCGTCGAGAAACAAGGTGCCCTCGTTCGCCAGTTCAAATTTGCCTTTGACCATGGTTTGGGCGCCGGTGAACGCCCCGCGTTCGTGACCGAAGAGCTGGCTCTCGATCAGCGTGTCGCTCATGGCCGAAGCGTTGAAGGCGACAAAGGATCGTGTCGCGCGGGCCGATGAATTATGAATGGCATGCGCCAGCAGCGTCTTGCCGGTGCCGGTCTCGCCGAGCAGGACGACCGGGACGTCGGACTTCGCGGCGAGCGCGGCGAGGCGCAGGCAACGAGCCATGGCGTCGTTGGCAGTGGTAAGGTCTTCGACCTTCAGGTGGGAAAGAGCGCGTTGCATTGGCATCTAGTTCCGCATGTTTTCGCGCAATTGCCGGATCGGTTCGAAAGCGTACTCGATCATCGTGCGCTGCCCGACGACGATGCGCGCCTCACCCCCCATGCCGACGCGCAAAGCGAGCCGGTGCGGTTTTGTCAGCTCGGTTTTGTCGAGCGACGCGAACCCGCTGAAGTGCTGGCCCTGCGCTGAGGAAATGGCCGACGGGCTGACCCAATCGAGAGTGGCGTTTACGATCCCGTAACGTTGATAAGGAAAGGCGTCGAAAAAAAGACGAACGCGTTGACCACTGGTCAATTTAGGTAGCCCGGCTTCGCCCAGGGTTAGTTGCACTTCGGGCTTTGCCTCCGTCCGCGCCAGTTGGCAAAGCTCCTGACCACTCTGCACGACGCTCCCGGCGTTTTGTTGCATCTGCGAAATGACCACGCCCGGATACGGCGCGCGGACAGTCAGCATATTTTGTTGCGAATTCTCAAGTCCATCCTTGAGCGCGGTCAGCCGCATCTTGAGTTTCTCGATCTCGGCCACGTTCTCCGCCCGCAGACGCGAATGTTCCGCCTCCATTTGCTGCCGTTCGAGTTTCACCTGCTGCAAGGTCCGTTGCGCAACGCTTAGATCTTTCTCCGAGCCCGCCGCCTCCAGCCGGTATTGAATGACTTCGACGAGCGAAATGCCGCCGGTCTTGGTGAGGCTCTCCATCCGTTCCAGTAATTCGCGGCTGCTCGCGGCGTGTTGTTCGCGAAACTTCACTTCACTCTCGGCCTGCGAAATTTCCGCGGTCTTGATTTCGAGTTGCGAAACATAGGCCGCGTCCGCTTTCACCAGACCCTGCTCATGCGTGCGCAGGTCTTCACTCAAGGTACTTTGCTCGGTCCCAAAACCGCGGATCTCGTCGGAACGCAAAATGTAAAGCGGATCATGTGCTTTGACCGTTTCCCCGACGCGAGCGCAGACCCGGTAAACGATCGCCAAGCGGGGCGATTGGATCGGATCGGCGCCATCCGAGGGCACGAGGACGAAGGGGCAAGTCACCGTCTCCGGCAGCCGCACGAGAATGGCCGCGAGCAGGGCGACGCCGAACATCGCGATCAGCAGCCAAGCGACCGAGCGAACGAACCACGGCGGCGGATCCTGCGGCAACATTTCGGACTCTGTTGCGCTCGAACCGCGTTCCATCAATTCGGTTGGCATGGTCAGGTCAAATCAGATTCCGAGTTGTTGGCTGGAAAGATAAAAATACAGGCCGCGCTGCGCCATCAGCTGATCGTGATTGCCGACCTCGGCGACCATTCCTTTTTCCAGGACGACAATCGAGTCCGCCTCGCGGATCGTGCTCAGGCGGTGCGCGATCACAATCGTCGTCCTTCCTTCCGTCAGGCGCCCGAGGTTATCCTGGATGGCGCGCTCGGATTCGGTGTCGAGCGCGCTCGTCGCTTCGTCGAAAATGAGCACTGGCGGGTTGTTGTAAATGGCGCGCGCGATTGCGATGCGCTGTTTTTGTCCGCCGGAAAGGGAGAGACCGGATTCACCGATTTTCGTTTCGTAGCCTAACGGCAAGCGCATGATGAAGTCGTGCGCCGCGGCCGTTTGGGCAGCGGCGAGGACGCGATCGAGATCGGGCTCCGCCTCACCGAAGGCGATGTTGCGCGCGATCGATTCGTTGAAGATGTGATTTTCCTGCAGGACCATCCCGATGTGGCGCCTAACGTCGCGGTAGTTGAGCGTTTTTAAGTCGGTGTTGTCGAACTGAATTGTTCCTTCGGTTGGTTCGAGGAGGCCGGCGATGAGCTTGATCAGGGTCGTTTTCCCGCACCCGCTCCGGCCGACGAACGCGATCATTCGTCCGGGCGCGATGTCGAGGGTAATATTCGTCAGGATATTGGGCGCTTCCGGTCCGCCATATTTGAAACTCACCCCGCGCAACTGGATCCGGCCCTCCAGGCTATGCACCGGGACGAGGTGGGAGCGATCCCGGCCCTGCTCGGGTTCCTGTTCGAAAATGTCGTTCAGCCGATTCAGGAGAACGGTGGCAAACTGCAGGTTGTCCCACACGCCTAACGTTCGCAGGATGCCGCCGTAAGCCATGGCGGTGAGCGAGCTGAAGGCGACGAAACCGCCAATGGTGAGCGCACCCGCCATCACCTGTTTCGCGCCCACCCAGAGAAAGATCGCGGTCGAGAGCATCCCGATCGATTGCAGCACGCTGTCATAGGTCATGACGATGAAGCTGCTCCGGAAAATCTTGCGCGAGACGGCGAGGAATTCATTCAGCATCATGTCGCGGAAAACGTTTTCCGCGGCGGCGGCTTTGACCGCTTCGATCCCTTTGATGGCATCGATCTGGTGCGAGCTGTATTTACCCTGGCTTTCCTCGACTCCAGCGAAGAGCGGCCGCAGCACCTTTTGCGAAAAATACATCAGCCCGCCGTAGAGCGGAGTGGTGGCGAGAAAAGCCAGCATGAGGGTTGGGCTATAGAGCGCCATCAGGGTGATCGCGCCGAGCAACTGCACCATGGCAAGGAGCGCGCCGACGCCATGGTGAACGGCAAATTCCCGCACTTGCCGCGCGCCGTCGAGCCGGCGTTGGATATCGCCAGTCCGCCGGCTGGTAAAGTAACTCATCGGCAACGACAACATCTGCCGGCTCAGGAAATCGAGGATCGCAGTGTCCATTCTAACGGCGGCGAAAGAGAGAAGGAATTCCTGGGCGAGGGAAGATGCCTGGACGAAAAAGAGGACCGCGCCCATCCCGAGGAGAATCGTCTGGAGAAGCCCGATGTTCTTTTCGACGATCACCTTGTCGACCACCATCTCGGTGAAGATCGGGAAGAGCAGCTCGAGGAAAGTGATGGCGATGGCGAGGAGCATCACCTGGAGAAAAAGCGTTTTGAATTTCGCGAGAAACGGCACGATCCAGGCGAGGCCCGGCTTGCTTTCCGGCGCGTTCGCGAACGCAAGTCGTGTAATCGAAAAGCGCCGCGTAGCCCGACCAGCCTTGCTCGAATTCCTTCCGCGCGAATTTTGCGCAGCCCGAGCGCGGGATCGGCCACCTTCACATGGGTGTCGGTCACATCGTAGAGAACAATCCAGTGATTCCCTTCCCAATGAACAATGGCCGGCAGCGGCATTAGCGGGAGATTTCGCAGCGAAACTTTCAAGGCGCGCGCGGCCAGCCCGAGCTCGGTGGCCGCGCGACAAATCGCTTTCAAACTCGTCCCGTCCGTCGAGGTGTGACAGAGCTGGCGAATGCGCGAGAGGCTCACCTTCCGGCCGAAATGACGGCAAATCATTCCGAGACTGGCCGCACCGCAATCCATCTCGTCGATCTGCTCAATGTGCTCGATCTTGCGGATGCGCTTTTTCCGTTTCCGGAAAAGGCCGGTCTCCTCCGCGAATGGATCTTCGCCTTCTTGCACCGGCTTGGCCTTGTCCTGGTCAACTTCGAGCTTGTCGTGCGCGGCGACCTCGGCCGGCAGCATTTCGGTTGTGAAATCGAGCGGCACCCGCGCTTCCGTTTTCGCCTGATATTGCGCGAGCCGTTCTTCCATCAGTTTGCCGAATTCCGGATAGCGACGCTTCAGGTCGCGGACCGCTTCCGGATCGAGCGCGAGCAAACGACAGTCACTGAACGCCTCGACCGAGGCGAAGCGCGGCGAATCATTCAGGATCGAGAGCTCGCCAAAGAAATCGCCCTCGCGATAGAAGGCCAGATTTTGCTGGGTGCCGTTGTCGGAATGGAAAGCGCGCGCCCTTCCTTTCTCGAGAATGTACATGGCGCCGGGGGCATCGCCCTGGCGGATGATCGAGGTCCCCTTTGCCACTTCAAAGGGCGAAAGTTTTTCCACCAGGCTTCGCAGCGCCGGCACGGGTAGCCGGCCGAAATTGCTGAACTCGTAAAGAAAACCATGCAGGGCCCGATGACGCGCGGTCATCTCAAGGTGGTGCTTGAGCGCCGGCGTCTTTTCAGCCAGTTCGAGGAAGTCGTCCCGATCGAGGCGAAGTGCCTCGACCGCCGTGCTGCAACGGACGGTGGCGGTGCGGGTTCCACCCGCGACCAGCGCGGATTCGCCGAAACTGTCACCCGGCTTGAGGGTGGCAAGAACGATTTCGTTGCCATTCTGGTCGGTCTTGACGACGCGCGCCCGCCCTGAGACGAGAACGTAAAACGCGTCGGCGGGTTCGCCTTGCCTAACGAGAAGATCGCCGAACTCGTAACTCTCCTCCTGCAGGAGCGCGCGCAACATCTCGAAATGCTCCTCGCTCAGAAATTGAAAGAGCGACGAACGGCGGAGGAGATTCTCGTCGGTCGCTTTCATTTGGTTAGGCCGGCAGGATCCGCCACTGGATATAACGCGTGCTCAGATCCGCAAAATGCCGGTCGAGAATAACGGCTTTCGGCCCTCTTTTGCGAACGACCGGATCATCCGGGTCGGGTTCTTCCTTGCCGATGATCCGGCAAAGATGGAACCCGTCGCCGCGTGGAATCGGTTCGAGAATTTCGCCGGGATGAACGCTGAGAAACTTCTGCTGCAAATCTTCCGGGATCTCCTCCAGCAACAGCTGCGGGTGCCGATACGGATAGCGTCCCTCGGTCGCGACCTCTTCCAGTGCCATCCCGTCCTCGCGCACGCAGAGGAGCGCTTCGCGCGCCGCATTGACCGAATCGAATTCAACGGTTTCAACCTCGAAGCGCGTGAGGGGCAAACGAAGCGCGGCGATTTCGTGTTCCCGCTGCCGCCGGGTCAGAAGCGCTTGACAGTCGCGGCGGTAAATTGCTTCCGATCGCGAGCATCGTCGCTCAACCAATCCGCCTCGCGGCCGAGTCGCTCCAGCCATTCGGTCCATTGGGTCTCCGTCAGGCCATTGCGTTCAAAAAAGCGTGCTCGTTCTTCGGCGATCAGCTCCGGGCCGGCGCGCGCTGTCCCTTTGCCGCGCAACGGGCGGCGACGCGCCGGCTGAGACGCAACGCCATTCGATCGAGCTCGCCGGAGAGAATCAATTCGCTTGTCAGCAGGTCCCGCAAGTCGTTAGGCGCGGAAAAATATTCGACCGCGTCCACTTCCACATCTTCCCCCCAATGCCTGTCCCAGTAATGCCGCACAAAATGCGCGCTAAAATCGTTCAGGGTGAGACCGCGCTCCGCCAGCCAGTGCTCCGTCTCCTCTGCCGTGATCAGGTCACGCTCGTAACGGAATTGTTCTGCCGCGCTCTCGATCGCCTCATCATCGACCTCTAGTTCCTCGGCATCGGCCTTGCGCTCGGCGGCGACGAGCCGCAGAAGATTCTTCCAGACCGGTTCGAGCTCACCGCGGAAATGGGCGGCGTCGATCAAGTCGCGAAAATCAAAAGCGCGATCTTCGCACAGGAAAACGACCTTGCTCCCGCTCACCGTAGCTTGCGTTTCGGACATCGAGACTTGTTCTGCTGATACCTAACAAATTATCGCCGATGTCCGGAGAGTCCACCGTCTGCGTAAGGTTTTGAGCGAGGGGCTCTTTTGTGGCTCGCCGCTGGTTTCCAGCTTGCGATATCCATCGAGCATTATGGAAACGCCGCTGAGCCCGCTCGAATTCGCGCGGCGCGCCCGTCGGCTTTATCCCGCGCGCGAGGCGGTAGTGGCAGGTGATCTGCGGCTGAGTTACGAGGAATTTTTTGCTCGCTGCGATCGTTGGTCGGCCGCCTTGCAGGCGCTCGGCGTCCAACAGGGTGACCGCGTCGCTTATATTGCACCGAACACTCATGCCCAGTTGGAGTCGTTCTACGCCGTGCCGCAGATCGGCGCTGTTCTCGTTCCACTTAACTACCGGCTGATTGCGGATGATTTCGACTTATCTGATTAATCACAGCGGCGCCCGGATTGTCTGCGCGCATTCCGATTATCTCGAGGCGGTCGAGAGCATTCGTGCGCACTTGCCTAACGTGTCTGCCTTTGTCGCCCTCGAAGGAACCAAACCCGGCTGGCTGGATTACGAAACGCTGCTGGCCGAAGCGCCGCCTCATTTCCATACGGCCCGCCATTCAGGAAACCGACCTGCTCACGATCAATTACACCAGCGGCACCACTTCCCGGCCGAAGGGCGTGATGATCACGCATCGCAACGCTTATCTCAACGCCATCGGCACCCTCCTTCACCATCCGATGACGATGGCGGATCGTTATCTTTGGACGCTGCCGATGTTTCACGCCAACGGCTGGACTTTTGTCTGGATCGTCACCGCCGTGGGCGCGGCGCACATCTGCCTGCGCAAGGTCGATCCGGGGGCGGTTTTCCAGAAGATCGAGGCGGAATCGGTTACGATGCTTTGCGCTGCGCCGACAGTCTTGATCAGCATCGCCCATGCGCCGGAGGAACTCCGCCGCGCCGCGCGCCGTGGCGTCCGTGTTCTGACCGCCGGGGCGCCGCCCGCTGCCGCCACGATCGAGCGCGTCGAGGGCGAGCTCGGCTGGGTGATCACGCAAGCCTATGGGCTGACCGAAACGTCGCCGCTCATCACCGTTCTGTGAGCCGCGACCCGAACACGAAGGACTCTCATGCGCGGAGCGCGCGGTCATCAAGGCCCGCCAGGGAGTGGAGTTGATCACTTCGGGAGAATTGCGGGTCGTCGATGAAGAAGGGCGCGACGTGCCGCACGACGGCGCGACGATTGGTGAAATCGTCGTGCGCGGGAACGTCGTCATGAAAGGCTATTACGAAGATCCCGAGGCGACCGCCGAGGCGATGCGCGGCGGCTGGTTTCATAGCGGCGACGCGGCCGTCATCCATCCCGATGGATACGCGGAAATTCGGGACCGGATCAAGGACGTCATCATCAGCGGCGGCGAAAACATTTCATCCGTGGAAGTGGAAGGCGTGTTGTTGCGGCATCCCGCGGTGCAGGAGGTCGCGATCGTCGGATTGCCTGACGAACGCTGGGGCGAAGCGCCTCACGCCTTTGTTGTCCTAAAAGCAGGCGCCACCGCCACTGCTGCCGAGCTCCGCGACTTCGCGCGAGCGCACCTCGCGCATTTCAAAGCACCCAAGGAAGTCACTTTTCTTTCCGAGCTCCCGAAAACCGCTACGGGCAAGGTGCAGAAATATGTTCTCCGGCGAGGGAAGTCGGCGATTTCGAAGCAGTGACGACATCTCGCCCACGCCTTGTCATCCCGAGCCGGCGTAGCGCGGCGAGGGACCTCACAATTGCAAGGGAGGCTTTCCAGAAGCGCGAACGCGGCGACTATGAATGTGAGGTCCCTCGCCGTCTTCGCGGCTCGGGATGACAATCAATCAGCTCCAATCGAGCACGATCTTGCCCGAGTTGCCCGACTTCATCAGCTCGATCCCTTCCTTGAACTGCGTGTAGGGGAAGCGGTGAGTGATGACAGGTGAAATATCGAGCCCGCTCTGGATCATCGCGGTCATCTTATACCAGGTCTCATACATCTCGCGGCCATAGATTCCTTTGATGGTAAGCGCGCTGAAGACCACTGTGTTCCAATCAATCGCCGCCTGGTCGGGCATGATGCCTAACAAGGCGATCTTGCCGCCGTGAACCATATTCGGGAGCAAATCGTTGAACGCTTTCGGACTGCCCGACATCTCGAGCGCGACGTCGAAGCCTTCCTTCATTCCGAGTTCCTTCATGGCTTCGCCTAACGAATGGTTGCGGACGTCGACGGCGAAAACATTCCGGCCCATCTTTTTCGCCAGATCGAGCCGGTAGGGATTGATGTCAGTGATAACAACATTGCGCGCTCCGGCGTGCCGGCAGATCGCAACCGCCATGCACCCAATCGGGCCGGCGCCGGTGATAAGGACGTCTTCACCAATCAGGTCGAAGGAGAGCGCGGTATGAGTGGCATTGCCCAGCGGATCGAAACACGAAAGCACATCGAGTGGAATGTTTGGATCGGCATGCCAGACATTCGACATCGGGATCGAGAGAAATTCCGCGAACGCGCCCTGGCGATTGACTCCAACGCCCTCAGTGTTGGGGCAAAGATGACGCCGCCCGGCGAGACAATTGCGGCAATGGCCGCAGACGATGTGACCTTCGCCGGTAACCAGATCACCCGGCGCAAAACCTTTCACCCGTCCGCCGACGCGCTCGACTACCCCGACAAACTCATGCCCGACAACCATCGGCACCGGGATGGTCTTTTGCGACCACGCGTCCCAGTTGTAAATGTGGACATCGGTCCCGCAGATCGAAGTTTTCCTAATCCGGATGAGCACGTCATCGTCGCCGACTTCCGGCACCGGCACTTCCTCGAGCCAAAGACCAGGCTCGGCTTTGCGCTTGACCAGCGCCTTCATCGTCTTCTGCACGGAACGAAATTAGACGAATCAGGGCGTAACGAAATGAGAAAGATGAGAATGGTCTCTCAAAGCGCGAAGTGTTGCCTCAAAGCCTTTCGATTTGAAAAACCAGGTTTTCGCGACCAGTCGCATCGATTCTCGATCCCACCAGTCGCCCGCCGATTTTTTCCATCGCTTTCTGCGATCGGAAATTTTGCGGGCCGACGAGAAAATTTACCCGGCGCACGAATTGGAAGGCATGCTGCAGCATGAGCTGCTTCATTTCGCGGTTGTAAGTACCGCCCCAATATGACCGGGCGAGAAACGTCCAGCCGATTTCGATCTCGTTTTCCTCAGGATTGTAGGCGTTAAAGCGCGAGGAACCGATCACGCGCCCGTCTTTCCGGTCGATCACAATCATCCCTCCGCCGGACTCCATTGCTTCGCGAAAAAATTCGCGAAAGACTTCTTCCTTGTAACGATTCGGGTCCGGATGCTGTTCCCAGATCAGCGGATCGGAGGCGACCGCGAAAAGATCATTCCAATCTTTCTCCCGCAGTGGCCGGAGCTGGAGAAGCGTTCCTGCAAGGATTGGTTGCAGATCAAAAGGCATGGATCGCGTCAGTTCATCACATTTTCGGTGTGTCTCGTTGCGAACGCCCGTTAACCCGCATCTGACGTGCCGCGGTGCGAATGGTCGCGCCGCTTTCCCGCACATCTTCTTCGCGGTGATATTTCTCTCTTGCGCTGAGAATTCCGGCCCGGCCGAGGTAGCCAACGACTTTCTTTGGCGCGCCGCGTTCTACCACAGGCAGGCGGCCGATGTCGTGGCGCAGAAGCTTGGCGATCACATCGTATAGAGTTTCATCCGGATAAGTGACGATCAGGTCCTTCTGTCCCGCCTCAAGCACGGTAAGGTTGGCATCACGCGACTGGGCGAATGCGCGCACGATATCTCCGCGCGTGATGATTCCCGCCAACTCACCTCCCTCATTCACGATTAGCGTTCCCTGGTGCGAGCAAACCAACGGGTCACCGCTCGCCACGCGCGCCGAATATTTCGACAAAGGTGTGTTCGCAGGGAGCACCGCAAAATCCCGATCCATCACGTCGGCGACGCGCATCAGCTCGAAGAGATCGACACTGTATTCCCGCGCGATGTGCTGTCCGCGCCGGGCCAGCTTTTCCGTCAGGATCGAGCGTTTCATCAGGAGCACGGTCACAGCCAGAGCTGCGACTGAGCCACAAAGCAAGGCGGGCGTGGCGTTGAAATCGGCCGTGAGCTCAAGCATGAAAAACATGCCGGTCAGCGGCGAGCGCATCGTTCCACCCATCATTCCAGCCATCGCGACCATCGCCCAAAGGCCGGGGTCACCGACAGGGAGCCATTGGCCGACCAATGCTCCCATCGCTCCGCCAATAATGAGCAACGGCGCCAGCACACCTCCCGAAGTGCCCGAGCCTAACGAGATCGACCAGACCAGGGCTTTGAAGGCGAGGAGAGAGATCACCGCCGCCCCAAGGATTTGACCTTTGAGCAGGCCATCGATCAGGTAATACCCCACCCCCAGAACGCGCGGATCAAACCATCCGCCGACGCCGACGAAGATCGCGCCGATCGCCGGCCACCACATCCAGTGAATCGGCAGCTTCAGAAAAATATCTTCGCAGAAATAGACGAGCACAGTCAGTAATCCCGAGCCCAACCCGGCCAGAATCCCGACCGCGACCGACCAAAGAATCACTGACGATCCCGAGCGCCGCATGCGGAGGAATGGGAAAGATCGGGCCTGCGCCGATCAACGGCACGCGCAAGAGGCTCGCCACCACCGCGGCCACGACGACGGGAATGAAGCTGCGCGGCCGCCATTCGAAAAGCAGTAGTTCCACCGCCAGCAGTGTCGCGGCGATCGGCGCGGAAAAGACCGCCGCCATCCCGCCGGCCGCGCCCGCGACGAGCAGTGTCTTTCGTTCTGCGGCGGTGAGATGAAAAAACTGCGCGATAATCGAGCCGAACGCCCCGCCCGTCATGATGATCGGCCCTTCCGCGCCGAACGGTCCGCCGGTGCCGATGGAGATGGCCGACGAAATCGGCTTCAGCAGCGCCACCTTCGGCTCGACCATGCTGCCGCCGAGAAGAATCGCTTCGAGCGCTTCCGGAATTCCATGACCGCGAATCTTTTCCGAGCCGTAGCGCGCCATCAATCCGATGATGAGTGCGCCCGCCACCGGCGCTGCGATGATCCACGGGCCGAGATGATGATTCTCCAGCGGAGGGAGAGCGCGTTCCGAAGCGTTGAAAGAAAACGAGATTGGTAATCTCAGCGATCAACCAAAGGAGCAGCTTCGCCATGAGCGCGCTCACCACGCCGACCGGGATGGCCAGCCCGACCAGCACGAGCATGCGCGAGTTGGTTCGGAAATCCCGGAGGCCGGAGTGCCCGTCGGCAACTATAGGTTTCGGAGGCGAAAGGGCTGGTCGCATGTGGCCGGCAATTTTCAACCTGCACCCCGAAGATTCAAGGCGGTTGGTTTGGTGAGAACACGGCTTGGCGTCGCGCGCATGGTGCCTTTTCTCATTCTTGTCGCACCGAGCACCTGCGCTTAGAGCTTCCGGGATGCATCAGCCAGCTGAGACCGCTACCCGCGATTCGCCCTGGCTCAGCCGCGGCGTGGCCAACATGCTCGTGGCCACATTCGCCTTTGCGGTCATGAACGTCTTCATCAAGCAGCTCGATCGCATCCCCGCAATGGAGATCGTCTTCTTCCGTTGCCTCGGCTCGGGAATCATTTGCGGCGTGGACATCGCGCGCCGCCAGCTCGATTGGAAAGGAAACAATCACACCCTCCTAATCGCGCGCGGCACCTTCGGCACGCTCGCCCTCTTCACCTTCTTCGTGACTCTGCAACACATGAACCTCGCCACCGCGGTCACGATCCAATATTTGTCTCCGATTTTTACCGCTCTCATCGGCGTCTTTCTCTTGCGCGAAATCGTGCCGGCGCGGCAATGGCTCTTTTACGGGCTCGCTTTTACCGGCGTGTTCGTGCTCAAAGGCTTCGACGCGCGCGTCTCCACCTTTTACCTGCTCATTGGCATCATCTCAGCCATCTGTTCCGGCATGGCCTACAATCTCGTCCGTCGACTCCGCGAGCGCGAAGAGCCGATCGTGGTCGTGCTCCATTTCCAGCTCGTCGGCATCGCGGCCGGGCTAGTCGTCAGTTTCTTCAACTGGCGAACACCGTTGCCATGGGAATGGTTTTGCCTCCTCATGTGCGGCGTCCTCACCCAGGTCGGCCAGGTTTGCCTGACCAAATCCCTCCAGTCCGAGCGGATCGCGAAAGTCGCGGTGCTCAACTACCTCGGCCTGATCTACGCCCTTATCTTCGGCGTCACGATTTTCGGTGAACATTACACCGCGCAGACTGTGCTCGGCATCTCGTTAGTCGTAGCCGGCGTGCTGCTCGCGGTCCTATTCGGAAAACCCAAGCCACCCGAAGTCATCGAGGAGACGGAAACGGCGGTAGTCTGAAGTTGTAGCCGGGGGCGCTGGTCCCTACGGTGGCACGACAAGATACTTCGCATCACTCGGGATGCCGTTGGTAAAGACGGTGACCAGGGCTGGGCCGGAGACAAACCCCTTGGGTGGCAAAGAACTAGAGCGTGTGTCGGACCAGCCGCGCAACGGATCAGTCGAGAGAAAACTAACCTGCTCATTTCCAATGGCGCGTAACTGTATTATGGGATAGTTGGTTGCTGAGTCCTGATTGGAGTTACCGCCAGAAGCTTGCGAAATCCCCTGGAATAACGAGCCGGTGAGCTGAACCCGGTGAGCAGCGGGTGTAAACTTAGCGGTTGCGATTTGCGGCTGCCATTCGCTGCTAAAGCCCAGACCCACATCGTAGAGTTCCGCGCTTTTGACACCGTCAGTAGACGTAAAATCGTTACCCCCTGCGGCAAGCACTTTGCCATTGAACAACAACGTCGCCGTATGATTAAAGCGCGCAGTGGCGAGACTGCGGGTTTCTGTCCAAGCCCCGGTTGCCGGATCGTAAAGTTCGGCGCTCGCCAGAACCTCGGTTGGGGGGCTGATGAACCCGCCGGCGACGAGTACCTGGCCGTTTGGCAGCAAAGTGGCGGTGTGAACTTCCCGAGCGGTTATGAGGCTGCCGGTCGCCCTCCAAGTCCCAGTGTCCGGATCGTAGAGTTCGGCGCTGTCGATTGTGTGGACGTGGTGTTTGTCGGTGACACCGCCTGCAACCAGCACCTTGCCATTAGGCAGCAAGGTCGCGGTATGTGCGAATCGGGCCTCGGTGAGATTGCCGGTAACCGTCCAGGTCCCGCTTGAGGGATCGTAGAGTTCCGCAGTGTCGAGATAGTCGAAACCAGCGCCCGCAACGAGCACTTTGCCATTAGACAACAATGTCGCGGTGTGTTCTTCCCGGGGTGCTGTGAGGCTGCCGGTTTCGCTCCAGGTCCCGCTCGCGGGGTCGTAGAGTTCCGCGCTGGCCGTGGTTTCCCCGTTATTCCCACCGGCAACCAGGACCTTGCCGTTGGATAGCAAGGTCGCGGTGTGAAAGGTTCGCTTCGTGGTAAGACTTCCAGTCGTGGTCCAGGTTCCGCTCGCGGGATGGTAGAGCTCTGCGCTGTCCAGAATTTTCGGAGGCGTGTGCTGAGTGGTGCCGCCTGCCACGAGCACATCGCCCGTGGGCAGTAAGGTCGCGGTTTGCCCGGCTCGTCGAACATTCAAGGTTCCGGTTGGTGTCCAACTGCCGCTCGCCGGATCGTAAAGCTCAGCGCTATTGAGATAGAAGTTGGTGTCGCCATGCCCGGCCGCGACGAGCACTTTGCCGTCGGGCAATAACGTGGCCGTATTCGTATCGCGAGCTTGTGCCAGAGAACCGGTCTCCGTCCAGTTTCCATCCGCTGAGTCATACAGCTCTGCGCTCGAGAGCGCGCCAGTAGGAGAAAGACCACCGGCGAGAAGCACCTTGCCATTGGGTAACACTGTCGCGGGATGGTCGGCCCGAACGGTGGTCATGCTTCCGGTCACTGTCCAGGTGCCGCTGACTGGATCGTAGAGTTCGGCGCTTGCGGTTGAGCCGCCGCCGTCAGTCCAGCCACCGGTCACGAGCACCTTGCCATCGGGCAACAAAGACGCGGAGTGGTCCCATCGTCCAATGTTAAGATTGCCAGTGGGCGTCCAGCTGCCGGTTGCAGGATCGTAGAGTTCGGCACTTGCCAAGACTCCACTGAATCCGGCACCTCCCACGACGAGCACCTTGCCATTAGGGAGCAGAATTGCGGCGTGCCAAGTGCGGCCTTCCAAGAGACTGCCGGTGGGCGTCCAGGTCCCACTGACGGGATCATAAAGCTCGGCGCTGTCTTGATAGCCGGGGTTGCCCCCGACAACGAGAACCTTGCCATTGGGCAGTAACGTTGCCGTATGCAGGTCACGTGCGCTGTTCAGTCTTCCTGTGCTTGTCCAAGTACCGCTTGCTGGATCGTAGAGTGAGGCGCTCGCCAGGGAGCCACGGTTGTTGTTTCCGCCGGCGATCAAAACCTTACCATTCTGGAGCAAGGTGGCGGTATGCCACCAGCGTCCATCGACGAACGGGCCAGCGAAGGTCCAGGTGCCAGTGGTCGGGTCATACAACTCTGATGTACCTCGAACCGACCCTTCCAAGCCGCCGGCCACTAGCACCTTGCCATTTTTCAGCAGGGTCGCCGTGTGCAGCGAGCGCTCTATGTTGGTGCTGCCGCTAGCTGTCCACCTGCCGGTGGCTTGATCATAGAGTTCCGTGGTCGTCGTACCGCCACCTGTCACCAGCACCTTGCCATTATTGAGTAAGGTCGCCGTGTGTCCATCGCGGGCGGTGCTGAGGCTGCCGGTCTCCTCAAATTGAAACGGAGCCGCGGTGCAGGGTTGGACGAGAATGAGCACGACAGCTAATGAATAGAGCAATGATGTTTTCATAGCGTGGTGGAGGAATCGACGGCGGACGCGCCAGGCGCAAGCGTGAGACAGGTGGCTGCGAGAGGGCTTATGAGTTTGATTCGTAGAAATGAGTTTTTCATAGGTCGCCCGTGAGATGCGCAGTCTGACGAAGCGGGCGGTTGCAGGTCAAGACTAATCTCCCCTCACTCGCTTGCCTGATCGCGTCGCGCCGCAGGCCGGCGGCGGGGAGGCGGGGTCAGTCTGTGAATCGCGGCAATTTCGTTCGACAAGTTGGCTGAGTGGCGGCTAAAGGAGAGGCCTGGCTGGGAAAGCGCGGCTGGAATTTGCCGGGCCAGTCTATCATCTGCTGGACCGGGGCGATCGACAGGAGGCGATCTACTGCGCACAAAGGAAATGGAGACTGGGGAGCCAACTAAAGAGTTGGCTGCCTACTTGGAAGAAACCAAAAGAGAAAATTGAAATCTGCCGCGATTCACAGACTGACCCCGATGGAGCTGGATCGCCAAAAGACCCCTCGACGGCTGTGTTCCGATTTGGCTTTACTTCTCAGACGCGCTCGGACCAGCCGCTTTTTCCTTGCCAAAAGGAGAAAGCTACTGGTAGAAAAGCGGGCATGATCTCCAGTCCTGTCGACCAAGTTTTCAGAACCATCATTACGCAGGCTCTCTTGTTGCCTCTGATCCTTTGCCTAAACGCCAGCGGCGCCATGGCCGGAAGCGCGACCTGGAGCGCTGATCCAGTTAGCAGCGACTGGACTGATCCAAGTAACTGGTTACCGGAAACCGTGCCGAACGGACCGACAGATGTCGCCAGCTTCGGCGCTTCTGATCTGACCGATGTGTCGCTTTCCGACGAGGTCGGTTACGAACTGGACAGCATGGTGTTCCTACCGGGTGCCAATTCCTATAATGTTTCTCTGGGTTTATTTATCTCCTCGTTCACGGTCGAGGGCGCGGGGATCGTTAATCAATCCGCCGTCACGCAGAACATCATCCTGATTGCGACTCCAGGCTTCCGAGCGAACTCATGTTCACGAACGAATCCACCGCAGGTGGTGCCTGACCTACGTGTGATGGCTCTGACAGTGGTAGCGGTGCGGATTTCTCTTTTCACGATGACCTCGAGCGCGGGCAGTGGCACCTTTACAATCAGGTGAAATCTTCTTTTTCGATGAAGCCAATGCCGGAAGCGCGATCCTTCATCAACATGCGCGAGCACGTGGCCTCTCCATCGACCTGCGCTTTCAATAATCCGGGGTCTGCCACCGGCGGTCGGGCTACTTTCATCAATGAGGGATCAACAATCTCCGGCATTTATGGCGGGCATTACTGTTCGGTGCCAACGGCAGTCTCGACCGCTGCACGGCAATCAATTACGGCGTGAGCGTGGCCGGTGGTTTTGGTGGCATCACGAGATATCCAACGGAACGGCAGCCGATCGAGCGACGCTGATCGCCTATGGCGGGACGAATGGCGGCGACGGCGGAGTGATTCAATTCACCGGCTCCTCTTCCGGCGACAGACGCGCAAGTGCAAGTTTATGGGAATGGGAGAATTGAGATTGCCTACCGCGGAGCTCACGTTGTTTCCATCGGCTCATTGTCTGGCGATGGCTTGGCTAAACTCGGTCGGTGGCAGCTTGATGTCGGCAATGATAATCGAGATTCAACCTTCTCCGGCCGCATTGAGGATGATGCAGGCGGCAGGGGCGGGGCACTTGCTGGCGAAGTCGGGCACGGGACGTTTCAACCTCAAGGGCAGCAATACTTACACCGGCGGCACCTTTGTAAATGCAGGAGACTTCAGGGTGATCGGCACCGGGGGCTCACCGACAGGGACGGGGCCAGTGCAGGTAAACGAAGGCAGGCTTTCTGGTAAAGGTATCATGGCCGGAGCAGTCACAATCGGAAAAGGGGATGGCGCGGGAGCGGTCTTTAATCCTGGACGTCATGGCACTCCTGCTCTTCTTGGCAGCAAGAGCACTCTGAACTTCAAGGCTGATGGCAGCTATGCGTGCGTTGTCGACAGCAACGCCATGGTGGCTGCGGAGGCCATTGGCAACGGCATCACCATCGATCCAGCAGCGCACATTTCTTTAAGTGACATCAGCGCCACCATCCTGCCGACCGGAACCTCCTTCACCGTGATCAACAATATCGCCGCCACTTTAATCAGCGGCACCTTCGCCAACCTTCCTGACGGTGCGACGATCACAATCGGCAGCAACATCTTCCAGGCCAATTACGAAGGCGGCGATGGCAACGATCTTACGCTGACGGTGGTGTCATAACGCAATTGTATCCCGGATCGCTGATCCCGGCAGCTCCCGCATGACCCTGCGTCCACCTGGGGCTACCGACCCCCGGCTACAACGAGCGCATGTCTGCTCGGAAATTGTCTCGACAGTCTATGGCAAGGCCGTCAGTCTGGTGCTGTCGATGAACATTGCTTATCAGAGATGAAAGGAAATCCCGCGATGAATCTTAAGAAATCCGTTTTCAAAATTACCGTCTTCAATTTTGGGTTTTCAAATCGTCTTCGTGTTGCAGGAGGGGGCGTCCTTCTGGCGCTCTTTGTCATCAGTGTGTTCGTCCAGGCAAAGGGCTCAACCCCAATAAGCGCGAGGGATCAAAGATTCGAGGCGGGTTCCCGCAAGTTTTGGGCATCAACTGGCGGTCCGCAGGGCGGCGATACGCTCGCCTTGGTCAGCAATGCGAACGGTTACGTCTTCGCCGGAACCTTGGGAGGCGGTGTTTTCCGCTCCGACGAATAATGGTGAAACCTGGACACCGGCCAACAATGGATTAACCGCAACCGATATTCGAGCACTGGCCACCAATTCGGCCGGCGACGTTTTTGCCGGAACGTTTGGCGGTGTCTTTCGTTCCACGGACAACGGAGACTACGTGGACGGCGGTTAACAACGGCCTGGACTATCCATTCATTGTCTCGCTTGCGATCAATTCCAACGGAGACATATTCGCCGGGACGTTCGATGGCGGAGGCATTTACCGCTCGACCGATCAGGGCGCGAACTGGACATTGGTGAATAACGGCCTGACAAACACTTATGTGCCGGCGCTGGCAATTAATGCCAGCGGACAGATCTTTGCCGGTACCTGGGGTAACGGAGTTTTCCTTTCCACCGATAACGGCGAGAGCTGGACGGAAGTCAGTAACGGAATCACGCAGCCTTTTATTCTTTCATTAGTCATCAATGCCGAAGGAGATATTTTCGCAGGGGCCGATTTCGGGGGCGGAGTATACCGGTCGGTGGATAACGGACGCACCTGGACTCCGGTTGACAACGGATTAACAACGTCAAACAACGTCAACGCCCTGATCGTCTCGTCGAGCGGCGACATTTTCGCCGGCATTTACGGCGATGGTATCTTCCGTTCGACCAATAACGGAGATAACTGGACTCAGGTTAACAATGGATTGACGGCTACGTTTGTCCTCTCCTTCACCATCAGTCCAAACGGAGCTATTCTTGCTGGAACGTATTTCGGCGGCGGCGTTTTCCGGTCAACGGATAATGGTGGAACCTGGACCGAACAGAATGTTGGCCTGGCCGCAACCGACGTGCGGACGATCGCGGTCAGTAAAATCAATGGCAACTCGCGCGCGACGTACATCTTTGCCGGCACTTACGGAATCGGCATGTTTCGATCGACCGATCATGGTAAGACTTGGGATAAGATTAACAACGGGCTAACTGGACTCTACGTGAGGTCCCTGGCGATCAATTCGCGCGGTGACGTCTTCGCAGGGGCCGATTTTATCAGCGGTGCCGGCGGCGTTTTCCGGTCAACGGATAATGGTGTAACGTGGGTCGAGGTCAATCGGGGCGTAATCATGACGGATGTTCGAGCGCTGGCGATCAACTCGAACGGCGATATTTTTGCAGGAACATACTTCGGCGGGGGTATCTTCCGCTCGACCGACGATGGCCTGAGCTGGACCCCGGTGGACAATGGCTTGACCTGCACAAATATCTGGTCTCTGGCGATCAATCCGGACGGCGACATCTTTGCCGGTAGCGCAGGCTGCGGGGAAGGCGTCTTCCGGTCCACTGATAACGGAGACCATTGGACGCTGGTCAATAACGGCCTGACTTCGACCGACATCGCGGCCCTGGCGATCAACGAGAAGGGTTACATCTTTGCCGGAACTACTTCTCAGTTCGGTGTCGGCGGCGGTGTCTTTCGATCGATCGACAACGGCGATACGTGGACCGAACAAGATAACGGGTTTACCGCAATCGACGTTAACACCTTGGCCATTAATGCTCGCGGCGACATTTATGCCGGCGCGGCCGGTGGGATTTTTTCCTCTAGAAACAACGGAAACGAATGGCGCGATGTCAGTCGTGGAGTAATACCTGTCGGTGGAAACGTCTGGACACTGGCAATCGATAATGAGCGGCAACGCATTTGCCGGAAGCGCTGGCGGCGGAGTGTTCCGCAGCGTCAGGGCGACGAAATGAACCGCGCCCTAGGCTGTAGCCGGGATCGGTGATCTGGCGGCGAAGAACTTGGTCAGAGGCCAGACCGGCCGGGATCACCGATCCCGGCTACAACTGGGGACACTCTGACGGCGGTCTACTTTTTCGTCCAGGCCCATCCCACGATGCGCCAGCCATCCGTGCCTTTTTGCAAGGCAACGGTTAGCGACGAGCCGGTCTCCTTCATCTGCTTCCCATTTTGCTTGAAGGAGTAGTCTGCCGGAATCACGAGATAGGCCCGGTCGGCTGTGACGTCGGCGTGCCGGGGTTTGCTCAGGGTCACAACCCCGTCCGTGATTCCATTCTTCTTCGCGTCGGCGTCGAAATCATTCGCCCAATTCGAGCAGGCCCCGGCGCCGTGCCACTCGTGCGGCGGAAATTCGTCGATGATCGACGTCTGCTCGGCGCAAGCGGCCAGCGCCGTTTTAGTGTCACCCTTGTTGAAGCCGTCGATGAACTGGTGCACAGGTGCCATCACATCGGACTCTTCCGTAGCGATTGCTGGAGCCGCCGCCAAAATGGCGATTGTGAGCGAGATGAATATCGTTTTCATAGGTCTTGTTCCCTTTAAGTTGAATCTGCGAATGTTGACTGGCGAACGGATTAGAATCAACTCTCGCCGGCGCGAGCAAGCTTTATCAGAAATCAGAGGACGGAGGTCAGGTATCGCCGGTCGGCACAATGGCCGCGGTTTCGACCATCAGGATGACGGCTCGTTCCAGCGCCCGGGTCCGATGGACGACGCCCTTTGGGATAACGAATCCCTCCTGCGGACCTAGCTCGACCAGGCGATCTTGAAGATCAATGAGAAAGCGTCCCTCCAGGACGAAGAAAAACTCATCGTCAGCGTCGTGCTTATGCCAGTGATACTCTCCCTGCATGACCCCTAAGCGAACGACGGAATCGTTCACCTTGCAGAGTGTCTGATTGTACCATTCTGTCTGTGCACGCTTTCACAAGGGAGGGAACGTCCACCACCTCCAGCGCGGGATATTTAATGTCCAGATGAGTGGCATATGGATAAGGTTGGTTCATAGGAAATTCACTAATCAAATGGGCTTAACGAGCGCGAGTTGAGTTGTCTGCGAGCTCACCGCCGGAGTATGCATGGCAACGGCTTCACCGGTTGCACTCATGAACGGTGGAAGACATGGAAAATGAGGTCGGACGGCGTGCCCGCGGCTAGGTCCGTCGTCCGGTTAGAAGTTCTTGCGCCTGGTCTAGACCCCAAGGAACAGTGCGACCCGCGATGAGAATCGCGCAAGTTTCGGGGAGCGCGTCAAAAGAAATGGCCTGCACCGCCGGCAGGGGCGAAAACGCAGCCGTGGCCGCGGCCAATGCGCTGTCACTCAAATACAACTCCAGCCCCCCACCCGGCGGGGACTGGCCGCGCACTTCGGCGGCGTCAGCACCGGAGAGATAAGGCGAACCCGCCGGGGAGTTGAGAAAGCGAGAAAGAGCCGCGACGAAAGCGGCTCCTTCAACCTGGTGATCGAAGACCATTCGGTATTGCCTGGCTTCGTCTGACCCAGCGGATCTCATACATTTAACGATTGGCGACAACCTCTAGCGAGTCGGCGGAGCCAACGAATATCGCCGGGAATTATTCGAAATTCTAGAAAATATTCTGAAGCTGATGGACGACTTCCGGCAACAGGAATGAAACGGACGCGGCCGTCCTCGAGAGACGCAACCGGCGGGCTTTTGCCTTGACGATCCACGGAACTATTTTATGGACGGATGAAACGCGCGACCGCGCCCAAAAGCCAAAGCCGGCGAGTTGCTCGTCCTTCTTCGTTCGGCGGAAAACAGCTCTGGGTCTTGAGCTCGCTGGGAGTCTTAAGTTTTGTCGAAAGGTCGAAACGCACTGCATGGATAGACTCGATCACTTTGACTGTCGCGCACGAATCACCAACCAGGTCTTCCGCGCGATGAAGAGCGCGACCTGACTCAGGATAGCCGTTCCAATTCCAAAGAGGTAATTTGCACCGAGCCATACCGCGACGCCAATGATGGCGAAAACTACGCCTGAATACATCCAAAAGCCCGAAAGGATAATTACAGGAACAAAGACAAATCGAACCGCGCTGGCGTACTGTGCAACTTCCGAAGGCTCACCATAAATATAACCGAGTATCGGAATGCTAAGGACGAGGTGAATTGAGCGGAGAATCGCACGTTTGGTGGCATTACTCATAATTCGTTTGTAAATCTATTTGGATTGGTTTGTAAATCCCGATCTACCCGAAATCGGGACGAGACCCTGGGAAGGCAGTGACGAGGAAATGAACTCATCGAAAGCTGGATATACGGCGGCTCGCGGTCGCCTCCATCGCATTGTTAGGCGTTGCGGAGGCATGCTAGTCGAGCTTCGGATCAGCAAGTGATTTCGCCCACTCGGGAAGTTCAGCATACGGAGTATAGCTAGGACCACGCGAATCGATAACCTTGCCCGTCGCGAGATCGGTACCTGCACGAAAGATGAAGGGCCATGATAACCCATGGAGCGAACAATCACCGCTTTGTCGCCTGTGAATCTCCAGTCCATGATATGAACATTCTCGGCAAATGGTGGGAATGTTTTGGTGGTGCCGTCCAACAGTCGAACTACCAACGAATCTTTGCCGACAACGATCATTCACTCTGGGTCGATGCTCTTCTTGTCAATTCGAATCCAGCCGACATTTCCTTTAGGCGAGATTTTGGCATCATGGCAGTCCGCGCTCTCTGTCAACACCTCCGTGTGACCATCGGTGAAGGTGGCTTTGACGTTGCCGGTCTTGACCACGTAGCCGTCATAACGTGAGGGAACGACGATCATCGAAACCGTTTTCGGCACACCGTGCTCCGCAATCCCAGCGACGATTCGACTTGTGAGGAGAACGACACCGAGGGTGATTAAGAGTGGTAATGTTGCTCGCATGAAAATGGGCCTAACGAGAATAAGATGAGCGACGGCTGGCGGGAGAGCGCGTCGCTGCGGGTTGAGGGTGGAATTTCATGGAAAGCAAGGAATCAAAGCTGCCAGTCGTTCGCTCCATCGCATGGTTAGGTGTCATGGGTGGGGAACGAGAGACGCGACCACTGCAAAGATGGCGAGGCAAGCGGCAAAGATAGGCAGCATGACCCAGACAAGTCTGTGACGAAGCGCGCGAATCAGCTCGACATCGGCTCGCAGCGGGATGAGATCGAGCCAGTCGGGATCATGACGCGGCACCGACCACATGCGCCACGGAACGCTGACGCGGCCAGGCGGACTCCACTGCCAGCCATTCGGCTCTCCTAGCGAATGCCAAATATCGGGATGCGCTCGGTGAAGCTCTCGAAGAATCCGATCCTTCGCGAGATGAATGCGAATCACGAGCAGCGCCATCCAAAACGCCGGAACGATCACCACGGGCATGAGATATTCGAGCTTCATCGATTGGCGATGCGCGAATGACACCTAACGAGTATTCGGCCCCAAAAATCTGCAATTAAAGGCAGATAAAATCTGTCTAATCCGCTTGCCTCGGGGGCTGCCGCCCTTGATACACTGGCCCATGATTTCGAGCCTGACCGGTGTCCCTGCCCCGGACAAGTCTAAAAACTCCGGAGGATGTGCTCGGCCCGGCGGGCGGGCCTTGGGTAAATTGAGCGACGGCCGGGCTTGGAGAGCCCGGTCGCTCCAGCGAGCGCTACGGTCAGGACGTTCCCATTCTCGGCGCTAGCCTCGGAACAGAGAAGGACGTGCGGAAGCACGTCCCTCCGGGGAGACATTCATTCCTCGGTGATTTCCTCGCGTGAGGTCATGATAAGGCGGCGGCCAATTTCGCGGACGGCATGGACGGTGGCGCGGAGCGATCGGCTGGCGGCGCGGACGATGCGGCGAGGCCGGAGGACGCTCTGGCACGGCGCGAGGACTCTCAGGGAAGTCGAGCTGAAGGCTAGGTGCAGCCGCCGGGACGGTGCTGCCGGTCGTGCGGACGATGGTGCACACCGCCGGGGCCGTCAGGCCAGTCGTCGGGACGGCAGTGTCGGGCGTTACAAACGCTGCGGCCGATCGCGCGGGCTCTCAGGTAAGCCGCGCGGACGGCGGGGTAGGTCGCGTGGACGACGCGTTACCTTGCATTCGAACCTAAGGTAAACGGACTCTCCAGCAGGTGGCAGGACCCCTCAACTGCGCTTTACTTCGCTCGGAACGTGGGGCACCCATCGACTGCGCCGACGTGGCTGGGTTTCCCTCGCCGGGATCAACGATTTGCCTGGCCTGCCTCGCGGAATGCCGCGAGCCATCCAAGGCTGTGTCGCTAAAGCTCCATTGATTCACTCACGCGACTCGTTCAGCCTGCGGCCCAAGGTCTATGTCGCGGCTTGCCAGTCCGCTCCATTCAGCCACAACGAGCGAACCCGGCTCGAGATGTGTGGCGCGACCTCGGCTGCGCTCCGCTTCGCTCGGAACTGAAGGCGCTATCCTCTGAAACGCTGAAGGGATGATTCGCGAGCGCGGATTTCGTCGGCAATTCTGAAACGCGGACGGGACTCGACCTGGCCGGCCCTCTCATCACCCGTCACTCGTCACGCACCCCTCGACTGCGCTGCGCTTTCGCTCGGGATGACAATCACTTTCTTTCTTTTCTCTTGAAAACTTCCGCGGGATACTCAGTGTCAGATTCGCATTATGGACGCCCACTCTTCCGTTTCGCACGCCGGCCACGATTCACACGATCATTCTGGTGAGCATCACGAGCACCACGAACTTGGCTTTTGGCGCAAATACGTTTTCTCGACCGATCACAAGACCATCGGCATCCAATACGGAATCAGCGGGCTGATCTTCCTCTTCTTCGGCTTTTGCCTGATGATGCTGATGCGCTGGCAACTGGCCTTTCCCGGCAAATCGCTCCCGGTCGTCGGCAACCTGATTCAAAACATGCTCGGACCCGGGAGCATGGCGAACGGCGTGATGACGCCGGAATTTTACAATTCGTTAGGCGCGATGCACGGCACGATCATGATCTTTCTTGGGATCGTGCCGGTGGCGTTCGCGGCTTTCGGTAATTTCGTCGTGCCGCTCCAGATCGGCGCGCCGGACATGACCTTCCCGAAGATCAACATGGCGAGCTACTGGGCGTTTTTCGTCGGTGGCGTCGTCATGCTGATTAGCTTTTTCGTCCCGGGCGGCGCGGCCAAAGGCGGCTGGACCTCTTACACGCCGCTCTCGGACATTTCCGATTCCGGTCCGACTTACCATCTGATCTTTAATGGACAAACGCTTTGGTTGATCGGGTTCATCCTCCTCATCACCTCGTCATTGCTGGGAGCGGTGAACTTTATCGCGACGATCATTCAGCTCCGCGCCAAGGGAATGACCTGGATGCGGCTGCCGTTCTTCGTTTGGGCGCAGTTTGTGACGGCCTTCCTCCTCCTCCTCGCTTTCCCGCCGCTGGAATCGGCGATCGTGATGCAGCTGATGGATCGGGTGGCGGGCACGAGTTTCTTCCTGCCGAGCGGCCTGGTGGTCAACGGCGCGGCGGTGAGCATCAGCGGCGGGGGCAGTCCGCTGCTCTGGCAACATCTCTTTTGGTTCCTCGGGCATCCGGAAGTTTACGTTTTGATTCTGCCCGGCATGGGCATCGTTGCCGAGATCATCGCGAACAACACGCGCAAGCCGCTCTGGGGTTATAAATCGCTCGTCCTGGCGGCGCTCGTGCTTGGTTTTCTCTCCTTCATCGTCTGGGCCCACCACATGTGGTTGACCGGCATGGGCACGGTGGTGAGCGCGTTTTTCCAGACGACGACGATGATCATCTCGATCCCGTCGGTCATCATCTTGAGCGCGTTTTTCATCTCGCTTTGGGGCGGGTCGATTCGATTTACGGTCCCGATGCTTTTTGCGACCGCGTTCCTTCCGATGTTCGGGATCGGCGGGCTGACGGGAATCCCGCTCGCCTTTAACAGCGCTGATCTTTACCTGCACGACACCTATTACGTGATCGCGCATTTCCACTACATCGTGGCGCCGGGAACGATCTTCGCCGTCTTCGCGGGCGTTTATTATTGGTTCCCGAAAGCGACCGGGCGAAAGATGAATGATTTCTGGGGGAAGGTGCATTTCTGGCCTTCGCTCATCTGCATGAACGTGATTTTCCTGCCGATGTTCTTGCAGGGCATGCTCGGGATGCATCGGCGCTGGTATGACGGCGGCGAAGGCTGGACTCTGGCCGCGCAAACGGTCTGGGGCCTGAGCGGTTTCCATTGGAACCTGCCGATCTCAATCGCCGCCTGGGTGATGGGGCTCGCGCAGATTCCGTTCATCATCAATTTCTTTTGGAGCATGCGCCGGGGCGAGAAAGTGGACATCAACCCGTGGGAAGCGACCACCCTGGAATGGACGGCGCCTTCCCCGCCGCCCCATGGGAATTTCATGACCGCGCCGGTGGTGTATCGCGGGCCTTACGAATACAGCCTGCCGGGCCGGGAAAAGGATTTCACGATGCAGACGGAACCGGTCCAACCGAGCGAACGCAAGATGCCCGAACCGACCATGTCGCTCAGTCATTAAGGGCTGTCCTATCTCCTTCCGCCTAACGAATTTTAAGAATGGAAATACCTTACACAGTCACCGCCCGGCCCGACACCGGCCTTTGGAATGCCAAGGTCGGTATCTGGCTTTTTCTCGCCTCGGAAGTCATGCTCTTCGGCGGGCTTTTCTCCGCCTACATCTTCCTGCGCCTCGATGCCGAGCCCGGCTTTTGGCCGCACGGGCTGCTCAACGTGCCGGTCGGGACGATGAACACCGCGATCCTGATCGCTTCGTCGGTCACGGTCGTGCTGGCGTGGGCCTCGCTGAAAATGCGGCGGTTGACGGCCTACAGGATTTACATGGGGATCACGATCCTCTGCGGCGTCCTCTTTCTTGTCGTCAAGCTGGCCTACGAGTGGCCGCAGAAGTTCGAGCACTTCGGCGCCTACATTAAGCCCAGCGCGCTCGAGAAGTACGAGCAGTATCTTGGAAACAAACATCTCCTCTCCGAAGGACTCCCGCCGCGGGTGGAAATCACCGGCCACCTCCACAATCACGAGGCGATGCACGATCCCAAGATCAAGGAATACGAGATCGGGCTCGACTCGGTCTACACCGATCCGACCAATCCGGCGATGGACCGGCCGCATTTCCTTTTCGTCCCGCCGACGGAGCACATGGCACGCATCGACAAGGCCGATGTGGAACGCGCGACCATGTTTCGTGCCGACGCACAGCACCTATTTTGCGACCTACTTTACGATCACCGGGCTGCATGGTTTGCACGTCCTGGGCGGTGTAATCGTCTTCCTTTACTTATGGCTGCCCGTCGGGACGAAGTTGTATCGCCAGAATCCCGAGCATCTCGCAAATCGAGTTGAGGTGGCAGGGTTGTTCTGGCACTTTGTTGACCTGGTCTGGATCTTTGTTTTTCCGCTCTTTTATCTGCTCTAACCGATGAATAACCCGCCTACCACCGAGCCGGTCGATCACGAGACGGAGCATTACGCGCATGACGTGAGCAAGCACGTCCGCGGCTACCTGATCGTGGGCGCGACCCTGCTTATTTTCACCGGGATCACCGTCGCCCTTTCCTACGTCAACCTCGGCTCACAGAAAGCGAACGTGGCTGTGGCGATGGTCGTGGCGACCTTTAAGGCGGGCCTCGTCGCCTATATTTTCATGCATTTATCGGCGGAGAAGAAGCTGATCTACCGCATTCTGATTTTTACCGCGATCTTCGTCTTCGGACTTTTCTGGCTCACTTACCTGGCCTGGTACGACCCGGTCGTTCACTAAATGTCGCTCAAAGGTTTTCACATTGTCTTCATCACCGTGTCGACGCTGCTCGCGTTCGGCATCGGTATTTGGTGTCTCTGGGTCAACAAGATGGCGGCGACCACCTCTTACACGATCGGCGCGGTCTGCTCTTTCGCGGCCGCGGTCGTGCTGATCGTTTATGGTTGCTGGTTCTGGCGCAAAATGAAGCGGCTTCGCCTGATCTGATGAAGAGAAAATTACTCTTTCTCCTGGCGCTCGTCCTTGCCTCGCCCCACAGCGAGGCCTTCGCCTGTGCGACCTGCATGGCGGGCGAAGGATTCACAGACAACGGCGCATATGGCCATCGCGATCTGGGTGATGATTGGCGCGGTCATGTCCGTCCTCGGAGGAGTGAGCGCATTCGGTGTCCATCTCTGGCGGCATGCGAATGTCCCGCTCGAACCGCATGAGCAATTGATCGACGAAGATCTCGAGAAATATGACTAGTCTCGCCCTGATCAACGAATTTCTCGGACAACCGCCGAATGTTTCGGAGCACGGTTACCAGATCGATCACATCATTGAGTTTTCGCACTGGTTCATGGGCGCGCTCTTCCTCGGCTGGTCGACCTTTTTCGCTTATGTGCTCTGGCGTTTTCGGAAGAGCCGCAACCCGGTGGCGAGTCATGAAGGCGTGACCAGCGGAATCTCGACGCACCTGGAGTTTGCGGTCGTCCTGATCGAGGCCGTTCTCCTGATCGGATTTGCCATCCCGCTTTGGGCGAAAAGAGTGAACGCTTTCCCGGAGAACAAGGATGCGATTCTGGTCCACGCGATTGGGCAGCAGTTTAACTGGAACTTCCATCTGCCTGGTCCGGACGGCACCTTTGGCCGGCGCGAGCTGGCCCTGGTCACCAACACGAACCCGCTCGGGCTCGATTCCTCCGATCCGGCGGCCAAGGATGACATTGTTGTGCTCGGGGAACTGCACGTGCCGGTCGATCGCAGTGTAATCATTTCCCTGTCATCCAAAGACGTGATCCACAATTTTTGTCTGCCCTCGATGCGGATCGCGCAGGATGCGATTCCCGGGGCAGATCATTCCGATGTGGTTCAAGCCGATCAAAACCGGAACCTACGAGGTGGTCTGCGGCCAGCTCTGTGGTCTCGGTCATTACTCGATGAAGGGAACGCTGGTCGTCGATACGCCGGCTGATTATCAAGCGTGGTTGAAGGAACGGGTCGAACTTTCGGGCAACCAAAGTGCGCCGCCTCCGCTGGCCCGCCCGGCAGGCGAACCGCCAGTCGGGCCGACTCCCGGGACGGTGCCTCCGCCCGGCGCTCCAAAAACAGCCAACCCGGGCGGCGGATAGAAAGGCGGACCGGCATCACGCCGGATTGAGCCCGATGCGCATGCCCGCCGAAAACAATCGCTACCTCCATCGCTTTGCCTGCTTCACGGCCGCGGCGACGCTTCTCCTCATCTGCAGCGGCGGAATGGTAACGAGCAAAGGAGTCGGCCTCGCCGTGCCGGATTGGCCGACGACTTTCGGCTACAACATGTTTTTCTTTCCGGTCTCGAAATGGGTCGGCGGAATCTTGTTCGAACACACGCACCGTCTGATCGCATCGGTCATCGGATTCCTGACCATCATCCTGGCGATCTGGCTTTGGCGCGCTCCGGTCGCGCGCTGGATCAAGACGCTCGGCTGGGTGTCGTTAGGCGCGGTCGTGCTGCAAGGAGTGCTTGGTGGATTGCGGGTCACTTTGTTGAAAGATCAGATCGGGATTTTTCATGCCTGTCTGGCCCAGGCGTTCTTTGGCCTGCTCGTTATCATTGCCCTCGCGACTTCGCCGCTTTGGCATCGGCTCACGCGCCCGATGGCAACCTTCCCGCCCCGATTCCTCGCTTTTCTTGCCGTCGTTATCACCGGAATTATCTACGGGCAGCTCGGCCTGGGCGCGACCATGCGCCATCAGCATCGCGATCTTGCCATCATGGATTTTCCGCTTGCCTACGGCCAAATTATTCCTGCGACCGATTCGGCAACGATGGCCCGGATCAATCAGGCGCGCGACGCGCAGGCTCTCTCCGACGTTTCCGCCGGGCAGATCTGGCTGCAAATGGTGCACCGCTTTGTCGCCGCCGTCATCGGCCTAACGATCGGGTGGTTTTGGTTCCTGGCGAACCGACACGCGGCGATCCTGCGAAATCTTTCCACCCTCTGGCTCGGGCTGGTGATCGCGCAGATCACACTCGGCGCCTGGACGATTTGGAGTAACAAGGCGGCCGATATTGCGACGGCTCACGTCGCGGTCGGAGCACTGACATTTGCCACCGGGATCATCATCTCCGCAGTATTGCTCCGCCTTCAACACACGAGCGAGCTGCCGTTGCCTGCTCGTCAAACCACCGGTCTGATGGCTGTTAGTTGAAATGAAGACCGCCCTGATCGAACCGACCGTGGTCCCGCTCGAACGCGGCTGGACGATGGCAGACCTCGCGCAACTCGTGAAGGCGCGGCTGACATTTCTTGTCCTGGTCACGGCCGCAGTAGGATTCTACCTGGGGTGGCAGGGGCCGATGAATTTTGTGGCGCTGTTCCATGCTGTCTTCGGAACCGCGCTCGCGGCTTCCGGCGCCGCCGCCCTCAATCAATGGTGGGAACATCATTATGACGCAATCATGATTCGGACACAGGGGCGCCCTATTCCCGCTGGTCGAATGACTGCACTCCAAGGACTCATTGTCGGAGTTCTCCTGAGCCTTGCGGGGGTTACCTATCTGGCCTCCGCCGTGAACCTGCTCAGCGCGTTACTCGCCTCCCTAACGGTCGTCATTTATCTCTTTGCCTACACTCCGCTGAAACGAATCACGACTGCGAATACTCTTGTCGGGGCCATTCCCGGCGCTCTCCCGCCGCTGATCGGCTGGGCCGCGGCCTGCAACGATCTCTCTCTGCCGGGTTGGAGCCTTTTTGCAATTCTATTCGTTTGGCAAATGCCGCACTTTTTTTCCCTGGCGTGGCTTTATCGCGCCGATTACGCCAGGGCCGGCTTTCACATGATGTCGCAGGATGATGAGAGCGGCCTGCGCAGCGCGAGCCAGAGCGTGCTCTTCTGCATGTTGCTGCTCATCATCGCCTCTGTGCCGGGTTACATTGGCCTAACGAGTTTAGTTTACATTCCTTTCGCACTGGCGCTGAGTGGTGGGTTTGTCGCAATGGCCATGCGCTTCCATGCTGAGCGAACGGCGCAACGTGCCCGCGCACTGTTCCTCACCTCAATCCTTTATTTGCCGCTGCTCCTTGGCGCCCTTGTTTTGACCAAGCGATGAGCAGCGTTTCTCTGGCGCCGACGAGAGCGCCACTCTCGGGCAGCGCGCTGGCCTGGAAAGCGACGCTCATTCTGATCCCGGTCCTGACTGCGATCGGTCTCTTTTTTCTGCGTCAGGCGCAGGTTGCTCACCTCGCCCAGCACACTTTGCCGAAGGATGGGATCGTCCCGCCCTTTCAACTGATCGACCAGAATGGTGAGACCTTCGGTTCACAGCAGTTGCTCGGAAAAATCTGGATCGCGGACTTCATCTACAGCTCCTGCCCGGGTCCGTGTCCGATGATCAGCAGTCGGATGAGCGAGACCCAGAAACCGCTCCGGGACACGGACGTCGAACTGGTGTCGTTCAGCGTCGATCCCGATCACGATACTCCCGCCGTCCTGCTGAATTATGCATCCCGCCTGAACGCGCAACCCGGCCGCTGGCATTTCCTGACCGGCGACAAGGGCGTGATTTACCGCCTGTCTCGCGATGGATTCAAACTGGCGGCGGCGGAGAACGGCGCGTCCGGGCCGATTCACAGCACGCGCCTGATTTTGGTCGATCGCGAAGGTGTTATTCGCGGGTACTACGACGCTACCGATGCCGACGCCGTAACCCGTTTGCTCGCCGACACGAATCATCTGCTTCACGAACAGCCGGCCCCCGCCGGGAAGGCCAGCGGACCCTAAGATTGGTGCGCAGAGGCGAGGCCGGGCAAACGAAGGCGACTCCTCCTCCGCGACTACTCGGAGATAGTCTCGATACTCGCCTTTCGGCCGCTGATCGATCAGTCGACTCATTTGCATGCGATCGATGAAGCCGACGCGTAAGGCGACCTCCTCCAGGCAGGCAACTTTCAATCCCTGGCGGTGTTCGATCGTTGCGATGTAGTTGGCGGCCTCGAGCAGACTGGTCTGTGTCCCGGTATCGAGCCAGGCCATCCCTCGACCCAAGAGACGGACGTGAAGCGCGTTTCTCTTTAGGTAAACAAGATTCAGATCGGTGATTTCCAATTCTCCGCGGGCGGAGGGCGCGAGCCCCTTGCAGAATTCGACCACATGCTCGTCGTAAACATAAAGCCCCGGAACGGCGTAATGGCTCCTCGGCTTCTTCGGTTTCTCCTCAAGGCTGATGGCGCGCCCGTCCGGACCGAATTCGACCACGCCGTAACGCTCGGGATCGCGCACTTGATAACCGAAAATGCAGGCGCCGCTGGGGAGCGCGAGAGCGTCGCGAAAGAAATCGAGTTTCCCGTAGAAAATGTTGTCGCCGAGAATTAAGTGCCGCCCCGTCATTTCCAATGAAGTCCGCTCCGATAAGAAACGCTTGCGCGATTCCTTTCGGCTCCGGTTGCACCGCGTATTCGAGGCGGATTCCGAGCTGCGAACCGTCTCCCAGAAAGTCGCGCAACATCGGGAGATCTTTCGGCGTCGAGATAACGAGAATCTCGCGCAGGCCACCGAGCATGAGGGTGGCGAGCGGGATAACAAATCATCGGCTTGTCGTAGACCGGCAGCAGTTGCTTGCAGACGATCTTCGTCAGCGGATAAAGGCGGGTCCCGGCGCCGCCGGCGAGTAGGATTGCCTTCTTGCTCATGCTTCGCGGGTCCAGCCGATCAATTGCTGGGCCCACTCTTGCCAGAAACGACGAGCTCCCGTCCACTCAATCTTTGCTTTCCGCGTCAGCCAGGGCCCGATATCGTTCATGGACGGTTTGTCCACGGTCTGGTCAAAGACGAAGCCGGCACCCCGATCAGCCAGTAACTCCCGGTCTGCAACTGCGGCCGCCATCGCATTGATCGAACGCTTCCGCGATAAATTCTTTGCCAAAGATAGGGTTCTCTTCGATCGCCACGCTGACAGTCACACCCAGCAGTTTTTTCAACATGAGCGCGCAGAGCAGGGTGCGTGAACTGGCGGCATGCACGTGACCGATCCAGTGCTGCCGAAAGAGCCGGCGCAGAATCAAGGCCGACCGCGCCTGCTCCAGAAACAAATCTGATGACGGACGGTGTTTCTGGTCGGCGCGGATCGCTTCCAACTCCCGCAGCAGCGGCAGACTCGCCTGCCACTCCGCCTCGATGACCATCGCGTCCGGCAGGTACTGAAAGCCGGTCAAGAGATCGTTCGTCTTCGACGAAAGGTCTTTTTCCTCCGGGGTGCGGAAAACGAAAGGAACAAAGGGCACTCCCTCGCGGCGCAAAGCGCGCAGTTCGGTCTCGAGAAAAGGAAGGCTTTCATCGGGGAATCGGTCAACCAGATATGCCGTCTGCTGGACGTCATCGAACTTGGTTTTCCGTTGTTTCGCGGGCGTGGTCGCGAGTCGCGCGGCAAAAAGCTGATGCAACGGTTCGACTGTTTTTACGACGCTGAATTCGTTCTGCATGCGGACCCGGCCCGCCTCACCGAACTGCTTGCGCAGCTCCGCGCCACGGACCAGCCGGTCGAGCGCATTGGCGAATTCTTCCCAGTCCCCGGGCGGAACTAACAGTCCGGTCGCGCGATCGACAACCGATTCGGGGATCCCCGCCAATTTTGTGGAAACGACCGGGCGCGCGCAGGCCATTGCTTCCAGGATTACGGTTGGAAAAACGTCGCTTGCACCGTCCGGATCCACCACGCAGGCCAGGGCAAAGATGTCGCAGCTCCGCAGCCTCGAAAAGACTTCTTCCTGCGAAAGCGCGCCGCAAAGCTCGACTCGATCATGCAATTTCAAATCCTCAACCATCTTGTGCGAGCTTGGCGCGGAGCGGACCATCTCCCACGATCTGGCAGCGAAAATCGAAATTGCGCCGCTCCAACTCCGAACATGCTTCGAGCAGAATCTCAAAACCTTTGAAGGGCACAAGGCGCCCGACGCTCAGAATCGTGGTCGGTCCGGGTGGCCGCTCGACCGGCGGAGGCGCCGGCAGATTCGCCAGATCGAGGCCGTTAAAGATGCGATGGATCTTGTGCGCGGCTTCTGGACACCGTTTCTGGAGGAGGGTGCGACTGTATTCCGTCTCGGCCCCGACAAACTCCGCGGCAGCGCAAATTTCCCGGAGCAGATCGTCCTGCCCAAGATCGGACATGAAGTCCTGGCCATGGGCGGTGATGCTGAATGGAATCCCGGAAATTTCTTTTACGAAAAGCGCGGTATGCGCGGCCCGATTGGCAAAGTGGACGTGGAAATGGGTGATCCCATGGCGGGTGAACAGGTCGGCGAAATAGCTGGCGTTCCGAGCCCGCAAACCCGCCTTAAAGGCGGGCCCGTAGTCACGCTCGTGCCGCTCGATCAACTCCGCTGGCCAGCGTTCCATCCTTTTCGTTTTCTCTTCCCACTGCCTGCAGAACCAAACTGGGCGGCGCGTAATAGACGGGCGATCGAAACCGGTTCAGGTGCTCATGGCGCAAACTGGTCAAAGGCGGATGGACGGATCCAATCAGCAAATTGTAGCCGCGCCGTTCCAGCTCCAACATCTCCATATCGCAGAAGGTCTGCGAGAGGACGGGATAGCGGGAATAGAGGTAGGCGAGTTTCATTAGGCGCGGCCGCAAGCAGAGACAACAGCAGGAACGAAGCCCGCCGACGGGCGGCGTAGCCTACGAAAGATTGACGTCTTTGCCAGGGTCCATCTCGTAGTCCAGCGCAAGATATTCGGAAGTCTTCGGCTTGATCACTTCCTCGACAAACTTGATGTAGATCGGGTCCTCGCGAAAGATCGCCTGCTTGTCCATCGATTCGAAATCGATCGCGATGAAAAACGGCCAGGGCATTTTGGGATTGACCCGTTTGCCGCACTTAATGCTCAACACCTCGTCGATTTTGAGGAGCTGCATTCGTGCGTTCATCATCATTTCCTCCGTCTCCTCCGGCGTGACACCCGGTTTCAATTTGTAAAGGCCGATGTGATGAACCATGAGCGGATAGCTATTAGGCGCTGGCCAGGGACGGCGCAAGCAAGAATGAGCGAAGCCGACTGGGGCGGGCAAGCATAGCTTTTCAATCGCGCCAAAACCACCGCGCGGAGCTACGTCTTCCAGTCAAACGCGCCTTTTTTTAGCGCGTAAACGTAGCCGACCATCAGGATCGAAACGAAGCTCAACATGCTCCAAAAAATCATGCGACTGGAGGCGATCGACTCCCGATAAACCACCGCCCACGGATACATGAAGACGATTTCGAGATCGAAGAGGATGAAGAGCATCGCCACGAGGTAGAACTTCACGCTGAAGCGCGGCTGCGCTTCGCCCTGCGGCACCATTCCGCACTCGTAGGCAGAATCTTTCGTGCGCGTGCGTACCCCGGATTTCCCAAGAAGCACGCTGACGAGCAAAGCTCCGACGGCGAAACCCACCGCCACGATGGCTTGCAGCAACACGGGGATGTATTCGCGGATCATTTCTTCACTCCGCTCGCATAGCTACCGGGCCCAACCGGCCGGCTTTCTAGCGCGAGGCAACCGCCGTCGGAATGTGCCCGTTTGGCGGAAGGAGGGCTTTGGCCAGAGCAGAAGGCAATCCCTTATACTTTTTCCCGGTTTTCTTGACCATTCCACGGGCGACCAGGTTCTGGAGCTTCTCATAAGCCCGGAGCCGAAGCATTTCCTCGCCGCCACTGGCGGCGTTCCGTGCGCGCAGATTCTCATGCAGGATCTCGAAGAGTTGTTTAAACTCGAAAGAGGTGCGTCGGGAAAGGACCGCAACCAGTTCTTCCGTAACGAGATCCGGCACTCGGCGTGAAAAAGCATTCTTCTTTAGGATGGCCATAGGGCGCACACGATAACATATTCCGGAAAAACCGCAGCACTTTTCTCATCTTTGCGGTCAATTGCAGCCCAATTTTACGCCCCCAGCAGCTGCGCCGAGACGTCTCACCTTGGTCGCAGTCAAAATGGGCTTGCGGCTCGGCGACGGCGAGGGCGTTGCAGCGGGCGATGGCGAGGGAATTGGCTGGACTGGCGGGCAGAAGGCCGCCTGCCTTTGAATCGCTCCTGCAAATCGACAAACAAGACCGCCGATCGCGCCGACCAGCCCGATCGTTGCCTGCCCGAAAAGTCACCGGCCCGAGCGACTCGGTGACATAGCCCTCCTTCTCGTAGCGTTGCGACATCACGATTGGGGAAAGATGCTTGGTGATCGCTTCCGGTGGCGGCAATTTCGCCGGATCGACATTCTTTCCCAGGGCGGGAGAAAACGCCGCGCCCATCAGAAGCAGCGGGCGCAGCGCCGCGTCCGCGCGCTCAAACAACAAGCGCGTGTCGACATAATTGAAAGCGGACTCCCCGGCCGGAACTTGTTTGGACGCGTCTCGAAAAACCGCGCTCTTCTCCAACTCTCTGGCCGGCGACGCGATTCGCGTCAGCGTGGCTTCAATCGCAGCCGCATCAGATCCGGCCAACATCATCTGATCCGAGACCGCGATGGCGAGATGCAGCGGCACAATACCGCCAAACGGCTGCGCGCTGTAAAAGGTGGCGCCATTCCTCTCGCTCTGCATCCACGGCGTCCCGGCGATTTCCACGGATGTTAGCGCCTCGGCAATCTTTCGGCGCGCGCGCCGGGTCCTTCACCGGCAGAGTCGCCTGGAGCGCCGGCCAAGCGCGAATCCGCCGGCCAATCGCCGACGACTTCAAGCTCTTCCCCAAAAGCTTCGCGCAGATCACTTCTCGGCAATTCCGCGCGCCTTCAAGGCGGCGGTTAATTGTTGCAAGGCCGCCGGCAAACCCGACAGCCCCGGGGCAGTGGGCGAGAACATGGTTTCGCGGCCAGGGAATGCGCGAAGCCGAGTAAAAAAAAGTGTTCGCGCCCGCGACTCGCGAGCATACCGGCGCTCCAGTTTTTCCTCCGCGCCCATCCGCGGCATGGCGACAAAATCGGTCTCGCGCATTTTGCCATGATCGAACCCGAAGGTCGTCGCCACGGTTCGCACCTGCTTCAATCGATGCAGTTGGTCCATCGGCAGCGATTGCCCCGTCATCGCGACAATCGGCATCAGCTTTTCGACGAAAGGGCGCGGATCGACAAATAGCAACGCCGAATAATCGTTAGGCAAATGTTTGGTCGCGTCGCTGAAGGCCGCATTGGCCTGGAGCGAAGGCGCTTTCTCCCCGCGATGATCCACCCGGTCGAGCAGCGCCTTGAGCGCCGCCAGATCATTCGCCACAAAAAACCAATGGTTGTCGCAAACACTCGCGAAGACGAAATGCGAAACGCTCACCGTCTCGATCTGATGCTGCTCGTAGACGGTCGTCTCGCGTTTCGCTCCGCCGCTCTTGAGCAACCATTCCGCCTTTCGTTGCTCGAGCAAAGGTCCGCGCCTCCTCCGGCGACTTGTCGAAATGGAAGCCGCTCAATCAATTTCGGTTCGTTGTTCTCGAAGCGAAGTCAGCGCCACGAAACCGTGGGTCGGCCCGAGCTGGAGAAAATCCTCCAGGATCTGGCGGCCGCCGCCGCCATCCTGCGGCAAGGCGCGCGAGCGGTCTCTGCAACCACGCCTGCACCGTCGGCTCGCGCCAGATCTGGCAAAGGTCGCTCTCATGCCATTGCGCCCGCGCCCGCTGGAAATCCGGCACTTCCATCAAAGCCAGGGTGGTTTCGGGCAGCAACTCCGGCACCGCCGCGAGACGATTCGCCAGCTGCATGCGCCCAATCACCCAGACCGTCGCCGCGGCCACCAAGGCGACCACGATCACCGCGAGCAATTTCTTCATCGGCAAATCCTCGCATCAAATTGCGGCCGACGACGAGTCGCCTCCGCTCTCGACTTTTCCCCGCGCATCGACGATCTCCCTACATGGAAACATGCGCCGGTTCGCAACTCATCCTCGGTGAGTTTCGGGAAAGCGCCGTCATCGCGGCGGCCGAAAGAGCCCTCGCGGAATGCGGAGGCCAGCCGAGCTGTGGCTTTCTTTTTCTCTCCGCCAGTTGGCTGCCCCAGATCCACGAAGTGCTCGACCTCGTCCGTCTGCATGGACGCATTCCGCTCCTCCTCGGCTCCGTCGGCGCGGGCCTGATCGGCCGCAGCCAGGAAGCGGAAGGCGTCGCCGGCATGTCGCTGCTTCTCGTTAGGCTGCCGCAGGCCAAACTGACGCCGGTCTTGATTTCGAACGAGCAAATCGAGGAATCGACCGGACCCGCTTATTGGCAAATGGAAGCCGGCCTGGGCCCGGAGGACGTCGATTCCTGGATTGTGCTCGCCAATCCCTACGCTCCCGATCTCGAGCGCTGGCTCGCAGAATGGAACGTCGCTTTTCCGGACGCGCCGAGCATTGGCGGATTGTCGAGCGGCGGCACTGGCCAGGGCGAGAATCTCCTCCTCCTCGATGGCAATCCGATCGATGCCGCCGTCCTCGCGCTCGCCGTCAAGGGCGGAAAAATCCGCACGATTGTCAGCCAGGGTTGCAAACCGGTGGGCGAACCTTTCACCATCACTCATGCGGAGGACAATCTTGTTTACGCGCTCGGCTCCCGGCCGGCCTATCAGGTCCTGAGCGAGACTTTCAACGGATTGTCCGATGAGGAAAAGGAACGCGCCCGCGGCAACCTTTTTGCCGGCCTGGCCGCTTCCGAATATGTCGCCGATTTGAAGCGGGGCGATTTTCTTGTCCGCAATTTGTTAGGCGCTGACCCGCAGACCGGCGCGGTTGCGATCGGGGCGCGCGCCCGCACCGGGCAAACTTTGCAATATCAACTCCGGGACAAAATCACCGCCCACGCTGATCTCGTCGATTTGGCGAAAATCAACGGCCTCCAGGGTTGCGACCCCTTTGCCTCGCTCGTCTTTTCCTGCAACGGCCGCGGTCATCGTTTCTTCGGTGTGCCCGACCACGACGCCGCCACCCTCGCGGAGATTTTCGGGCCGGTGCCGAGCGCCGGTTTCTTCTGCAACGGCGAAATCGGCCCGATTGGCAACGCCAGTTATCTGCACGGTTACACCGCGTCGATCGCCCTCTTCTGCAAATAGGTCCCATGGGACCCATGCGTCCCATGAGACCTATTCTCCTACGCGCGCGGATGAAACTTGTGGTGCACCGCTTTCAGCCGCTGCTGGTCAACGTGCGTGTAAACCTGCGTCGTTGAAATATCGGCGTGACCCAGCATTTCCTGGATGATGCGCAAATCCGCGCCGTTGCTCAGCAAATGAGTCGCGAAACTGTGCCGGAGCAAATGGGGATAAATGTTCGCCTCGAGCCCGGAACGCCGCGCCACCGCCTTCACGATCTGCCAGATGCGCACCGTCGTTAGTCTGCCGCCCCGGTTGGAAAGAAACACCTCGCTCCCGGTCCGTCGCCTAACGAGTCGCGGCCGCTCCTCCTCCAGATACTTCGCCAGAGCGGCACAGGCCTTGCGGCCCACCGGGACGAGCCGCGTCTTGTTTCCCTTCCCGGTCACCCGCACCACACCCTCGGCGAGATTCAGGTTTTCCAGTTTCGCTCCCGCCAGCTCGGAAATCCGCAGCCCACTCGCATAGAGCAACTCCAGGATGGCGCGGTCGCGCAAACCGAGAGGCGCGTTGCAGTCCACGCTTTCGAGCAATTGCTCGACTTGCAATTCATTGAGCGTCTCCGGCAAAAAACGCTCGATCCGCGGGAGCGATAATGCCTCGGTCGGATCGCGCGCCACGTAGCCCTGCGCGGTCGCGAAACGAAAAAAAATCTTGAGCGCGACCACGATGAGCTTGATCGACGCGGCCGAAAGCCCGCCGCCTTTCCGTTCCGCCAGGTATTCGCTGATCACGGGCAGGCCGACCTCGCGCGCCCGGAAGATCTTTTTGCGCTGCGCGCACCAGGCGGCGAATTCGCCTAACGAACGCTGGGTGGAGAGCTGGTAATTTTCGGAGAGACCGCGCTCGACCGCGAGGAAACGAATGAACGCGTCAATCTCCTGTTCCATCGGGCAGCTTCATTCTCTGCAAAGCCGCGCTCCCTTTGCAATCCGGCCCGCGTTGACAAAGCAGACCCGGACTCGATTGTTTCCTGTAATGAGTCTTGATTTGAACACGCTGCTGAAAGATTGGCCGCACGAATTCGGATCGATCAAAGTCCGGAAAGTTCCGGGGCTGGATGGCCGTGAGAAGCTGCAACTCCGGATCGATCTTGGCCTCCTGCAAATGGAGATGGAAGGCCGGCCCGACGGGCAGCGTCCCCATAACTGCGAATCGTATCTGATTTATCATCAACGCCGCGCCCTGCGGGCGGCGGAGCGCGGGGAGGAGTACGAGCTCACGCCCGAGCAATGCGGCGAATTGCAGCAGGAGGGAATCCAGTATTACCACCGCTATCTGAGTTTGTTTCAGATCGACGAATTCGAGGGCGTGATTCGCGATACCCAACGCAACCTCGATCTTTTCACTTTCGTGGATGAACACAGCGAGCGGGAGGACCTGGTTTGGAGCTTCCAACAGTTCCGACCTTACGTGCTGATGATGAACACCCGCGCACGGGTTTCGATCATGCTCGCCGACGGAAAGTTCGCCGAAGCCATCCAGGAGATCGAAAGGGGCCGCGACCGAATCGTGGAATTTTACCAGCAATGCGCCTTCCCCGAGATGGAAGCAAAGAGTTCAGAGATCGCTTTTCTCGATGAATGGCTCGAGGAAGTGCGGGCGAAACGGCCCCTCTCGAAGCTGGAAGTGATGGAGCGGGAAATGGAGCGCGCGATCGCGGGTGAGCGTTACGAACGGGCCGCGGAGTTGCGCGACGCGATCCGCATTTTCAAGACGCAATCATTGTAGCCGGGATCGGTGATCCCGGCCGCGTAGCCTAACGAATTCAATGGCGGGATCTGATTCCAGCCTGACCGCGCGCAAGGAACGCTGGGCGCGCAAGATGAGCGGGAAGGCGAAGCCAACCGTGCGCTCGGAGAGCCGGCTGCCGCCCGGCCAGCATCTCACGCCGGGCTTTCCCGTCCTCGACCTCGGAGTGCGACCGGAGATTTCGTTAGGCGAATGGCGCCTCGAAATCGGCGGTCTGGTGGAAAATCCGCAAACCTTCACCTGGGAACAATTCAACGCCCTCCCGCAATTTGAAGACGTGAGCGATTTTCACTGCGTCACCACCTGGAGCAAGTTCGACTGCCGCTGGCAGGGCGTCGCCTTCTTTACCCTCGTCGATCTCGTTAGGCCAAAACCCGAGGTGCAACATGTCCTCTTCACCAGCTACGACGGCTATTCCACCAACGTGCGTCTTTCCGATTGTCTCGACGACGATGTCCTGATCGCGACGCAATTCGACGGCAAACCGGTCACGCGGGAGCATGGCGGGCCGGCCCGGGTCATCATTCCCAAGCTTTACGCCTGGAAAGGCGCCAAGTTCGTTAGGCAAATCGAATTTGCCGCGGAAGACCGGCTTGGCTTTTGGGAAGTGCGCGGTTACAGCAACACCGCCGATCCCTGGACGGAAGACCGCTTCTCGTGAGCGAGGCGAGCGCGCCGCCGCGCAAACTCGCCCTCATCGCCGCTTTCGCCGCCCTCTACCTGATCTGGGGTTCCACCTATCTCGGCATCCGCTTTGCCATCGAATCCATCCCGCCGTTGCTCATGGCGGGCACGCGCTTCTTCTTCGCCGGGATCATCATCTACGTCATCACGCGCTGGCAGGGTGCGCCGAAGCCTTCTTTCGCGGAATGGCGCACCGCGTTTATCGTCGGCGCCTGCCTGCTCTTTTGTGGAAACGGCAGCGTGACCGTGGCCGAACAATGGGTCCCGACCGGATTGGCGTCGCTCCTGGTCGCGACCGTGCCGATTGATATCGCGTTGCTCGCCTGGATTTCCGGCTCCTCGCCGCGTCCGCGCCCACTGGTTTTTCTTGGGCTCGCCGGCGGATTTGTCGGCATCGGGATTCTGGTCGGTCCCGCGCTGACTGCTCCCCCCGCGGCCGGTTCTCATCATGTGGGGCTGGGAATGTTGATCCTGCTTTTCGGCTCACTCCTCTGGTCGATCGGCTCGCTCTACTCCCGGCGGGCGCGGAGCGCCCCGTCTCCCTTCCTCTCCTCGGCCCAAACGATGCTTTGCGGCGGCTCCCTCATGATCCTCGTCGGCCTCGCCCGCGGCGAAGCGCGGACTTTCGAACTTCACCAGGTGACGCCCCTGTCGTTAGGCGCATTTGTCTATCTTGTGCTCGTCGGCGCGATCGTGGGTTACACCGCTTTCATCTGGCTGCTGCGGCATTGCGATCCCGCCAAGGTCGCAACCTACGCCTATGTCAATCCGGTCGTTGCGGTCTTGCTCGGCGCTTTTTTCGCAGGCGAAAAACTGACTCTGCAACACGGCCGTGGCTGCGGCGATCATCATTGGATCGGTCGCCCTTGTCATTACCGCCCAGCCGGCGAAGGAAAAAAATACCCGGCGCCTGCTGCCGACAGTTGCGGAGATGAAATAAAAGCAGCTAATAAGCTTGAAGGAATGAAGCCGGAAGACGCCAAAGCGGTCTCCGCCCTCCAGGCCAACTGGCGCGCGGAACGGGAAACCGCCCTGGTTTATCGCGACCTCGCCGCGAACGAGACGGACGAAAAGCGCCGTGGAATTCTGCTCCGGATGGCGGAAGCGGAAGAGCGCCACGCCCTGCGCTGGGAGCGAAAGCTGCATGAACTCGGGGCCGAGCCGCCGCCTTTGCCAGATGACTGGCGGCACCGCTTCAAGCGCTGGTGGAATCGCGCCGCTGGCGCCGATGTGGCGATACGCCGGATGGAAGCGGCGGAAGATCGCGACAAGGAACGTTACCAGGCGCAACGCGCGGGCGAACTCGGCGGCACCGACGAGGAAAAAGAATTCCTCCGCCAGACCGCGCTCGAGGAGAAAGCGCACTCGCGCATTCTGAACACGATGAGCGCGCCGCCGTCGTTAGGCCCGAAAGGCTTGCTCGACACCATCCTGAAACGCGAACGCTGGCATGGCCGCGGAGGCGGCTGGGTGGCGGACGCCATTTACGGCGTGAACGACGGCCTCGGTGCGGTCTTCGGCATTGTCTCCGGCGTGGCCGGCGCAACCAACAATCAGCAGCATTACATCCTCGTTTCCGGTCTGGCGGGAATGCTCGCTTCCTCTCTTTCCATGGGCGCGGGCGCCTACCTCGCGAACAAGAGCGAGCGCGAAATTTATGAAGCCGAGATCGCCCGCGAAAAAGCGGAGGTCGAAGAAAATCCTGAGGAAGAAATTGAGGAGATGTCCCTCTTCTATCAGTTGCAGGGATTTGCCCCGGAGGATGCGCAGCGCATGGCGGAGCGTCTCGCCGAACAACCCGAGCAACTGGTCCAGGCGATGGCACAAAGCGAGCTTGGCTTATCACAACACCATTTTCCCAATCAATGGACCTCTGCTTTTTCGGCCGCGCTCTCCACCGCAATCGGCGCTTTCATTCCGATCATTCCATTCTTTTTCATGAGTGGGTTCCCCGCGGTCGTGGCGGCTTTTATCATCAGCATCCTGGCGCATTTTGCGGTTGGCGCGGTCAAATCGCTTATCACCATCCGTTCCTGGTGGGCGTCCGGCCTGGAAATGACGATCGTCGGCATCATCGAAGCGGTCGTCACCTACGGTCTGGGCTTGGCTTTCGGCGCGCTTGGATAAACATTTGTTAGGCATGAGTCTTCCTCCGCTTGCCGTCGTCGTTCCGGCTTTTAACGAAGCTCGACGCCTGACCGAAAATTTGCTCACCCTGCTGCAGTATCTCCAGACTTATCGCCCGGCCGCGGAGTTGATCGTGGTCGATGACGGCTCCACCGACGACACCGCGGGTGTGGCTGAGGAATTTTTCGCCCAGCGGCCCGAGGTAACGGCGCGTGTTCTCCGTTTCGCGCAGAATCGCGGCAAAGGCCACGCCGTCCGCGCCGGTTTGCTCGCGGCGCAGGCGCCGATTGCGCTTTTTTCAGACGCCGATTTGTCGACGCCGATCACGGAATTGCCGAAGATCGTCGAGCCGATTGAGGCGGGAAATTACGACATCGTGCTTGGCTCGCGCGCGCTCGATCGCAGATTGATCGGGCATCGCCAGCCCTGGCGGCGCGAGCAGGGCGGTAAGGTTTTCAACGCGATCGTCCGCCTAACGACCGGCCTTCCCTTTTCCGATACCCAATGCGGTTTCAAGGCCTTTCAAATGGAAGCCGTCCGTCCGATTATCGAGCAGATGCAGATCGATGGTTTCGGTTTCGACGTCGAGCTTCTTTTTCTCGCGCAACGCGCCGGCCTGCGCATGCTGGAGGTGCCGGTGCGCTGGAATCACCACGATGGCAGCAAGGTCCATATCGTGCGCGACAGCTTGCGCATGTTCTCCGAAGTCGTCAGCCTGCGCACCCGGGCCGCGCGATTGCACCCAGCGTGCCAACTCGGCCGCGGAGATGTCTCTCTAGGCATTTTTGGCCGCAAGGAAACATCATGAGATTTTGCCGGATCACAATCGTTAGGCTAACGCTCGCCTTCCTCTTTGTCCTGAGCAGCGGAGCGGACGCGCAGGAAATCCGCCGGGCGATCCCGGTCAATCCTCCGGTCGCAGAACCCCGGCACCGCCGGTGCGCCGCCGGCCGCGACTCCCGTGCCGGAAGTCCCGTCGAACGTTCCGAGAGTCGTCGCGCCGATCAACGACACCGCGAATTTCCTGGCCGGGCTTCCCGTCTCCGCCGGCTCGCCGCTGACTGCCCTTTGCCCAGGACCCCGCCTGGCAGCGACACGCCACTTTCTTCGACCAGGCCTGGGCAAAACTGGACGCCAATCGGCTCGCTGGCATCCGCAATTGGGAAGCGAATTATCTGCCCGACGCGACGCAGCCGATCCAGACCGCCTTCTATATGTTTAGCGGTCCGGATTTTCTCTACGCCGATCAATTTTTCCCGAACGCCCGCACCTACATTCTCGCCGGCACAGAACCGATCGGACCACTTCCCGATGTGCTGCGCTTCGCCGGTCCCGCGCTCGAGCCCGGTCCTGCAGAATCTCGAAAAATCCCTCAACAGCGTCTTGAGTTTTTCATTCTTCATTACCAAAGAAATGAAGACGGACCTCCAGCACGAAGAACTCAAGGGCACGCTCCCCATCTTCTATGTCTTTCTGGCGCGGGCCGGCAAAACGATCACGGCCGTCGATTTCATTACCCTCGACAAAGAGGGGCAACCGCATCCCGCCGTGGCAAACGAGAAAGGCAAAGGTCTTACGCCTGGCGTCCGCATCACGTTCGCCGGTGGACCGGAGACGCGGCCGCAGACGCTCTATTACTTCACGACCAACCTGGCCGACGACGGAATCCGCTCGCAACCGGGCTTCATGAAATTCTGCGCGAGCCAGGGGATGGGCTACAGCCTCTTGAAGAGCGCCTCCTATCTCATGTTTGAAAATGGTTTCGATTCCATTCGCAATTTTCTGCTCGCGCACAGCGCAGTCATCTTGCAGGACGACTCTGGCATTCCCGTCAATGCGTTCGATCCGGCATTGTGGTCCCTGCGATTCTTCGGCACCTACATCGGCCCGATTGATATCTTCAAGCAACACTTCCAGCCGCAATTGCAGGCGACCTATCAGCAAATACATCCCGGCCCGTTGGAGTTTGGGATCGGTTACCGCTGGAGCTCACGGCAATCGACATTCATCGTCGCCAGCCGTCGGGGCACTGACGTTCCACCCCTGCGAACCGAGGCGCCGCCAGCGCCGTCACCCGCTCAATCCCAGTAATTCGCCTGTGGGTGCACCTAGGCGTCGATCCGCACCAGTTTCATTCGGCTGGAAGCGCCGCTCTTGATTGTGACCGCCCCCTTCGGGCATCTGAAGTGTTCTGCGATCAATGCCACCAACTCCGCATTCGCCCGGCCATCGATCGGCGGCGCTTTCAACCGCGCTTCCCAGGCGCCGTCGCGTTCTGTCAGCGAACTCACGCGCGCGTTCGGCTTCACCTTCACCTGAATCGTTCTCACTCTCGGTCGCTTCCTTCGTCTAATTCTCAGAACACCCGTCGAAAAAACTGCGTTCCACTGGCCGGGCTTGCGGCTAACATAACCGGCCATGTTCACACGCGTCTTCTTGATCCGGCACGGAGCGACGGTTTTGACGGCGGAAGATCGTTTCGCCGGGGCGACTGATGTGGAGCTTTCCGATGAGGGCCGCGAACAGGCGCGGCGGCTGGCGGGAAGACTGAGCACGGAAAAGATCGCGGCGGTCTACGCCTCGCCGTTAGGCCGGACGTTGGAAACCGCGACGATCATCGCGCAGCCGCACAATCTCGAAGTCGTTAGGCGCGACGGCTTGCGCGAGATCTCGCACGGGCGCTGGGAACAGATGACCCGGCGTGAGGTGGAACAAATATTTCCCGAGGAAGCCGCGGCCTGGGAGGAAGATCCCTACACCTTTGCCCCCGCCGGCGGCGAGAGCGGCCTGGCCGTAACCGCGCGCGCCCTGCCGGTGCTGGTCGAAATCGTCCGCACGCATCGCGACCAAAACGTGATCATCGTTTCGCATAAGGCGACGATCCGCTTGCTTCTCAGCTCCCTTCTCGGATTTGATCCGCGCCGGTATCGCGACAATCTCGATCAAAGCCCGGCGGCCTTGAACATCGTCGATTTCAAGGACGCGGCGCACGCGCGCCTCACCCTTTTTAATTCGACCTCGCACTATTCCGCGACTGAGCACTCGATTCCTTCGGTCCCGACGGCGCGGCTTTCCAAATGGTGGAATGAGGCGGGGAAATGACGAATTACGAATGTCGAATTTCGAAGGAATGACGAATGCCGAAGCCCGAGAGGAGCTCGCTCTTCGTCATTCGTGGTTTGGTCATTCCTTCGGAATTCGACATTCGGAATTCGTCATTTTCCCGTTTCCGTCAGGGCATGAATCCGCCGGCAAAGCGCCGCATCGTGCCTAACGAAGACGGAAAGCTCGCCCGCCAACTCGGGCTCTTTGGCACCACCATGGCGGTGATGGGCGGCATCATCGGCGCCGGAATTTTCATCAATCCCTACATCGTCGCGGAACGAGTCCATACTTCGGCGCTCATCCTCGGAGCGTGGATCGCGGGCGGGATGATCGCGCTTGCCGGTGGTTTCATTTACGCGGAGCTGGCCGCGCGGCTCCCGGTCGTCGGCGGGCAATACGCCTACCTGCGCGAGGCGCTTGCATCCGGCAGTCGCGTTTACTTTACGGCTGGGTTTTGCTCCTCGTCATCCAAACCGGCGGGATGGCGGCGGTCGCGGTGACCTTTGCCCGCTATTTTCTCGAGCTGACGCAATGGCCGTTGCCCGATTCGTTCGTCGCAGCCGCGGCGCTGGCGCTGTTGACCGCAATCAATTGCCTCGGGGTGCGCGCGGGCAGCCGCCTGCAATCGACCCTCACCCTCACCGCAATCGCGGCGATTGCGCTGCTCGAAGCTGTCAGCTTTTGGCGCGGCGGCCCGTCGCAGATTGCGTGGCAACCGTTGCTCGATCGCCCCGCCTCAATGCATCTTCTGCTCGCTTTTGGCGCCGCCATGACGCCGGTCTTTTTTGCCTACGGCGGCTGGCAAACGTCGGGCTTTCTCGGCGGCGAAGTCCGGGATCCGCGACGCACTCTGCCGCGGGGATTGATCCTCGGAGTGTTGGGTGTGATTGCGGTTTATGTCTCGGTGAATTTTGTTTATCTGCGCGTCCTCGGAGCGGAGGGACTCGCGCAATCGACGACACCCGCCTCGGCCGTCATGCGCGGACTTCTCGGGGTTCGCGGCGGCGAACTGATCGCGGCCGGCATCGCCATCTCGGCTTTTGGCTTTCTCGCGCAATCGATGCTGACCGCGCCGCGAGTGTATTTCGCGATGGCGGAGGATGGGATTTTCTTTCGCGCCGTCGCGTGGGTCCATCCGCGGACGCGAGTGCCGGTGGTCGCAATCGTTTTGCAAGGCGGCTGGGCGATCGTGATCGCGCTCGCCGGGACCTATGCGCAGGTCGTGAACTACGTGGTCGCGATGGATTGTATTTTCTTTGGCCTGACGGCGGTTTGTCTCTTCGTTTTGCGACGACGGATGAGCGCGCCGGCAAGTTATCGGGTGCCGGGACATCCCTGGACGACGCTGCTTTTCATCGCGGCCCAGTGGCTGATTGTGATCAGCACTTTTGCCCACGATCCGAAGCGCGCATTTATCGGCCTCGGGATCGCGCTGGCGGGGTTGCCGATCTACTTTCTCTGGCGGCGCGGAGATCGCCGCGACCGGCTCGAGCGCAGCCAGACGAGTTTGTAGGGCGGGCGCTTCGCTTGCCTCCCGACAACCGGAGCGGTTCGCCCTACAAAACATGCGTTGCGCGGTTTACGTTGCCGGCCATGAATCGCCTCGAGAAGAGCAAGCGCTCCCGCTACATGGAATGGGCGAAAAACTGTTCGACCGCGCCTTTCAATCTCGCGACCAGCGGCCTAACGAATGTGCTGCTCTCGGAGTTTCCCGTGCGACTGGAGGAACTGGAAATCACTGGCGGCGGCTACGGTTATGCGCCGTTGCTGGAGCGGATCGCGGTGCATACCGGCGCGCCAATGGAATGCATCGTGACGGCCGAGGGAACATCGATGGCAAATCACCTCGCCATGGCCGCGCTGCTCGAGCCGGGTGACGAGGTTGTTGTTGAAGAGCCAACCTACGGTTTGCTTCTCGATGTCGCGCACTACCTCGGCGCGCGCGTGCGGCGCTTCCGGCGGGCGTTCGAAAATCACTTCGATATTTCCCTGCCAGCAATGGAAGAAGCGATCACGCCCGCGACGCGACTCGTGGTCCTGACCAACCTGCACAATCCGACCGGCGCCTTGATCCCGCCGGAAACATTGCGTGCCATCGGCGAACTCGCGCAGAAAGTCGGGGCGCGGGTCCTGGTCGATGAAGTTTATCTCGAGATTTTGTTCGAGGCCGCGCCGCCGTCTGCCTTCTCGTTAGGCGAAACTTTCCTCGTGACCAGTAGCCTGACGAAAGCCTATGGATTGAGCGGACTGCGCTGCGGCTGGATCCTGGCCGCTCCGGAGTTGGCGCACCGCATCTGGCGGCTGAACGATCTTTTCGCCGCGACCCCCGCTCATCCGGCCGAGCGAATGTCGGTCATGGCGTTTGATCATCTCGCGCAGTTCCGCGCCCGCGCCCAGACGTTGCTGACCGCCAATCGCGCGCTGCTTGATGCCTTTCTTGATTCCCGCGCTGACTTGGACTGTTTCCGTCCGCTCGCGGGCTCAGTGGTTTTTCCGCGGCTGCGGCAAGGCGACCCGGAGGTTTTCTTCAAACTCCTGCGCGAGAAATACGAGACCTCGGTTGTGCCCGGTGAATTCTTCGAGGCGCCCGAACATTTTCGACTCGGGATTGGCGGCGAGACCGAGAATCTCCGCGCCGGCCTTGAGCGGCTGGGAGCGGCGCTGGATGAATTCGGCCGGCACTTGGCCTAACGAATCGGTCTCAGCAAGGTTTGCCACATCCGAAAAAAGGCGTTAAATAAATTCTGTCGCCCAACGATTCGGCGAAACGCGATGAGTTAAGAAGAGTCCATGGACAAAGCCAGTTCCCAGGAATTCCAAAAGCAGCTCGGCCGCATGGAGGAGTTAATCGGGGCACTGGAAAAAGCGCCGGACGCGATCCTGCGCGAACAGGTCCGGGAGCTGATTCAAACCCTCCTCGAACTCCACGGCACTGGACTGGAGCGAATCTTAAGCAGGGTCTACGACTCACCCGTCGGCGGCTCGGCCGTGATCGATGAACTGAGCCAGGACCAAATTGTCTCTGGCCTGCTGTTATTGCATGGGCTGCATCCGCTCGATCTCGAAACACGGGTGCGCAACGCGCTCGAAGAAGTGAAACCGCGGCTTGGGTTGCATGGCGGCAGCGTCGAACTCCTCGGAGTGAGCCCGGAAGGGCGCGTCCGCTTAAAGCTCCAGGGTAATTGTCATGAATGTCCTTCGTCGCGTCTGACCTTGCGGTTTTCGATCGAAGAAGCACTCAACACAGCCGCTCCGGATTTAACCGGGCTCGATGTCGAGGGGCTCCCGGATGAACATTCCAAGCCGGCTGCGAACGGGACTGCTCCGGTTCCTAAATTTACTGACTGTCCGCTGCCTAACGGGCACGGACTAACGACCGAGACAGGAGGAAACATATGAGCAGAGCACCACTAGCAGGACACATCCCCGGGACGGTGAAAGGGGAGGAACTCGCCCTCGACAGCAAGGAAGCGGGTCGCGGCGAAGGCGGGAAGAGTTACACCACGGCGCGGGATGCGACCGGGATTAACCCGGAAGCGCGGGCGCCAATTCATCCCGACATGCCCAATCTGCAGCCGTCCTAGTTGTCGCTCGGGGGCGTTGACCCCAGCCCAGCCAGGCAACAAAGCGAGCCGGTGTCACTGCGCCGGCGACAAAGGTTCTCTAAAAATGACATCTTCCTCGTTTGCCACCTTGCGCCGTTTTGCCGGGGCGCAGCGCAAACCCGTCGCGCCTCCCACGCCCGAGGCTCGAACACTGCGAATTATGCAGCGTGCGCCTCGCGCCGGTTCATCGTCATCTCCTCGAGCTTGCGACCCGGCGGATCGTCTGCGCCTGCGATCCCTGCGCCCTGCGTTTTGAAAATGTGATCGCGGGAAAATTCAAACTCATCCCGCGGGACGCGCGCGCGCTGCCCGACTTCCGGTTGAGCGACGCCGAGTGGGAAGGCCTCTCGCTCCCGATCAACCTGGCCTTCTTTTTTTACGACACGCCTAACGAAAAGATGGCCGCCTACTATCCCAGCCCGGCGGGCGCGACCGAATCGCTCCTGCCGCTGAGTGCGTGGGACGCGCTCGTCGTGGCGAATCCGGTTCTGCGCGAGATGCAGCCGGATGTGGAAACGCTTCTCGTCAATCGCGTCGAGGGCGCGCGCGAATATTTCGTGGCCCCGATCGATCTCTGTTTCGAGCTCGTCGGTTTGATCCGGGTGCACTGGCGGGGCTTTTCCGGCGGCGAAGAGGTATGGCGCGAGATCAATGGATTTTTCGCGCGCCTGTTGAAATAAAGCTGATGACCCGATCTCGAATGGTTCAAAGTCATTCGTCATTCGTCGTTCGTATCGCCGCCACCATGCCTGATCTCGATTTCAAGGTTCTTGGCGTGGAAGCGGCAATCACGGCCGCTGCTTCATTTCAAACTCGAAATCACGAACACGCCGGAGAGCGAGACAATTCAAAGCATCCTCCTGCAAGCGCAAATCCAGCTCCAACCCACCCAACGATCCTACGTCGCGGCGGAGAAGGAAAAACTGGGAGAGCTTTTCGGCACGCCCGATCGCTGGGGCCAAACTTTGCGGGCGCGCCTCTGGACACACGCCAGCGCGAACGTGCGGCAATTCACCGGCAAGATGGAAACGGTCCTGCCAGTGCCGTGCACCTACGATCTCAATGTCGCGGCGACGAAATATTTCTACGCGCTCGAAGGCGGCGAGGTCCCGCTGCTCTTCCTGTTTAGCGGGACAATTTTTTATCTGGGGCTGGAGGAACGTCTGCAAATTCAGCAGGTCTCCTGGAACAAGGAGTGCGCTTACCGGATGCCGATCACGGTCTGGCAGGCGATGATGGACGAGCATTATCCCAACACCGCCTGGCTCGCGCTCGAACGCAGCTTGTTTGACCGCCTCTACGCTTTCCGGCGGCGCGAAGGCCTGACCGATTGGGAACAGACAATCGCGCGCCTGTTGCCCGAGCCTAACGAATCAAAAGAGGACGTCGCGGCTGCTCCGCCGGCCCTGCAATCATGAACGCGGACCTCGTTGAGAAGGTGGTGAACGCGGTTCTCTATGAGGGTTACATCCTTTATCCCTACCGCGCGTCGTCGAAGAAAAATCGTGAGCGTTTTACGTTCGGGCGCGTTTATCCGGAAGTTTACAGCGTCGCGCAACATGGGGCCGAGCCGTGCTCGATGCAGACCGAATGCCTCGTGCGCAACGAGTCGAAGGACGCGCTGATCAACATCAGCGTGCGCTTTCTCCATCCGATGGCGCGGGAGGTCGGGATTTTGCCGGCTCCGCTCGAGGAAATGCCGGCGGAGGGCCCATCGAATTTTGAGGTGGTGCCGGATTACCGAGTCGGAGAACAACTCTACCAAACCTGGCAGGAAGTGACGGAGCGAAGAGTGGAAGTGCCCGCGTTTCCTTTGCGCGAAGCGTGGCAGGTCGCGCATGAATTCGACTTTCCCGGCACGCGAACGGTCGAACCGATCCGGGGCGATGACGGAAAAATATCGGCCGTTCTCGTGCGCCGCCAGGATGCCATTGAGGGCGTGGTCGAGGTGGCCGCGCAACCAGTCGACGACGCCGTTTTCAAGATCACAGTGCGCATTCTAAATCGGACGCGGATTTCGCCTAACGAACTGGAACAGCAGAGCGCAATCATCATGCGGACGTTCACCTCCACTCACACCATCCTGCATGCACAAGGTGGCGAATGGCTTTCGCTGACCGATCCGCCGCCGGCCTACGCCGAAGCAACCGCAGCCTGCAAGAATATTGGCACCTGGCCGGTCCTCGTCGGCGAGGAGAAGAAGAGCGAGCGCGACGCAATGCTTTCGTCGCCGATCATCCTGTACGATTACCCGCAGATCGCCCCGGAGAGCCCGGGCGACCTGTTCGACGGCCTCGAGATCGACGAAATCCTGACTCTGCGCGTGATGGCGATGAGCGATGCCGAAAAAATCGAGATGCGACAGGTGGACGAACAAGCCCGGCGCATTCTGGAACGGACGGAAAACATGTCGAGCGATCATTTGCTCAAGATGCATGGCGTGATGCGCAACCTGCGTTCGTCGAACGAGGATTTTTTCAATCCGGGCACGCGGCTGGAGACGGCCACGGTCGGCGATGTGCAAGTGAAAGCGGGCGATCGGGTGCGGATTCGCCCGAAGAAACGCGCCGACGTGATGGACATGGCCCTCGACGGAAAGATCGCGGTGATCGAAGCGGTCGAGCAGGACGTCGAAGGCGGCGTGCAACTGGCCCTGGTGCTGGACGACGATCCGGGACGCGATCTCGGCCTGATGCGCCAACCCGGACATCGTTTTTTCTACGCGCCGGATGAAGTTGAACCGGTCGGGAATAGTGAGGAGTGACAGGTGATGAGTGACGAGAAGAATTTGCCCGCACCGAAGCGAATTCTTGTTGCCGGCATTGGAAATATTTTTTTCGGGGACGACGCGTTCGGTTGCGAAGTCGCGAGCCAGCTCGCCCGCCGGCCGCTGCCCGAGGGGGTTATCGTAACTGACTTCGGAATCCGCAGTTATGATCTCGCCTACGCCCTGATGGATGGCTATGACGCGACCATCCTGGTCGATGCGACTCCGCAAGGGAATCCGCCCGGCACCATCTACCTGATCGAGCCCGATCTAAAAAAACTGGACGAACTAACGGAGGAGGCCGTTAATGCTCATAGCATGAATCCGGTTCGCGTCCTGCAACTGGTCCGCTCGTTAGGCGGAACGCCGGGATGGTTACGGGTGGTCGGCTGTGAACCCGAGGTGCTGGAGGGCGAAGAGGGCGCGATGGGGTTGAGCGAGAAGGTTACAGCCGCCGTCGCTCCCGCAATCGAAATGATCGAGGGCCTGATTCGCGAACTTTTGCAAGAGAGCAAACAAAGGATCGCGACGGGGTAGCTCAAAACTTGAAACCATTTTATTTCCAAAAACCAAATGAATGATGAAGCACCTATGAACACAGCGGAGATTTGTTGGATGGTTTTGTTAGGCGGGATCGTCCTCGTCGCGGTCATTTCGTTCCTCTCTGCGATCCCGGAGTTGCGTCGCTATTTCCGTTTGCGCGACATGTAGGGCTCGTCTCCCAGACGCAATTTTCATAAATTTCGAAGCGGTATGTAAGTAACTAGAACAAAATAGCGCGCGACCGGGAAGAATCGGTGCGCGACGAGCCCGAGGAGAAAAACCTATGGTAGCAACGAACGAACCCTTCAAGCATCGGGAGTCACCCGTGAAGGAAATCCATGTTATCTGGATGACCACGGGATTGGGTTGTGACGGTGATTCGGTCTCGATAACGGCCGCGACACAACCCAGCATCGAGGATCTGGTCATGGGGAACATCCCGGGGTTGCCCAAAGTGCATGTGCACAACCCGGTCATCGCCTACGAGGTCGGCGACGAATTCATGAAATACTGGTACGACGCCGCGGAGGGCAAGCTCGACCCCTTTGTCCTCGTGATGGAAGGGTCCGTCCCGAACGAGAAGATCAAGAAGGAGGGTTACTGGGCGGCGCTCGGGACCGATCCCGATACCGGCCAGCCCATTACCACGAATGAGTGGATCGATCGCCTCGCTCCCAAGGCCTTGGGAATTGTCGCGTGCGGGACCTGCGCGACTTACGGCGGGATTCACGCGATGGAGGGTAACCCGACCGGCGCGATGGGTCTGGCGGATTATCTCGGCTGGGGTTGGCGTTCGAAGGCCGGCCTGCCGATCGTCAATGTCCCGGGCTGCCCGGTGCAGCCGGATAACATGATGGAGACTCTCCTCTATCTCCTCTATCAGGTCGCTGGTCTCGCGCCGCTAATTCCGCTCGACGAACAGCTGCGACCGACCTGGCTCTTTGGCAAAACGGTGCACGAGGGTTGCGACCGGGCCGGCTACTATGAGCAGGGCGATTTCGCCCATGAGTACGGTTCACCGAAGTGTCTCGTCAAAATCGGTTGCTGGGGTCCGGTCGTAAACTGCAACGTAACCAAGCGCGGCTGGATGGCCGGCATCGGTGGTTGCCCTAACGTGGGTGGGATCTGCATCGGCTGCACCATGCCGGGATTCCCCGACAAGTTCATGCCTTTCATGGATGCGCCTCCGGGTGCGGCGTTGTCGACCAAAGTGGTGGGGATGTGGGGCGGAATGTTGCGCAGGCTGCGCTCGATCACGAACGCCACGGTCAACAAGGAACCGAAATGGCGTCACCCGCGCGCCGAACTCACCACGGGTTATGAGCCGAGAAATTACGCGCGCAACTAACTGGGAACTTCGAGATTACTAACTCAACTGGAACACTAACATGCCTGACATCCTAACCGCACCCGCCACCAAAACCTCCGCGCCATCTGGAAACATTGTCGAGATGTCGTGGGACCCGATCACTCGTATTGTCGGCAGCCTTGGGATTTACACCAAGATCGATTTCGACTCGAAGAAAGTGATCGAGTGTTATAGCACGTCGTCGATCTTCCGCGGCTACAGCATCTTCATGCAGAACAAGGACCCGCGTGATGCCCACTTCATTACCAGCCGGATCTGCGGCATCTGCGGCGATAACCATGCGACCTGTTCGATTTACGCGCAAAACATGGCCTATGGCGTGAAGCCACCGCCTCTGGCGGAGTGGATCGTCAATCTCGGTGAAGCCGCCGAGTACATGTTCGATCATAACATTTTCCAGGATAACCTCGTCGGGGTCGACTTCTGCGAGATGATGGTGAAGGAGACCAATCCGGGCGTCTGGGAAAAAGCGCAACGGACGCCGGCGCCGCACGCAGCCGATCATGGCTACAAGACGATCGCCGACATCATGACGGCGCTCAATCCCTTTACCGGCGAGTTCTATCGCGAGACCTTGCATGTCAGCCGCTACACGCGCGAGATGTTTTGCCTGATGGAGGGACGCCACGTCCATCCGTCCACCCTCTATCCCGGCGGCGTCGGCACGGTTCCTTCGATCCAAATCTTCACCGACTACACCGTGCGGCTGATGCGTTACATCGAGTTCATGAAGAAGTGCCTGCCGCTCCATGACGATCTCTTCGATTTCTTCTACGAGGCTTTGCCCGGCTACGAAGAAGTCGGGCGCCGCCGCATCCTCCTCGCCTGCTGGGGTTCGTTCCAGGACCCGGACGTTTGCGATTACAACTACAAGACGATGGAGCAATGGGGCAACGCGATGTTCGTCACGCCCGGGATGGTGATCGATGGCGAGCTCGTCACGACCAGCCTCATCGACATCAATCTCGGCCTTCGCATCCTCCTCGGCTCGTCCTACTACGACGATTGGGATAACTCGGAGACGTTCGTGAAGAACGATCCGTTAGGCAATCCGATCGACAAGAAGCATCCGTGGAATCAAACGACCATTCCGAAACCGCAACGGCGCGATTTCGGCGGCAATTACACCTGGGTGATGTCCCCGCGCTGGCTCGACAAACGCACCGGCGATCATCTCGCGATGGACACCGGCGGCGGACCGATCGCCCGGCTTTGGGCGACCGCGCTCGCGAAGCTGGTCAACATCGGCTACGTCGAATCGACCGGTCATAGCGTGAAGATCCGTCTCCCGAAGACGGCGCTGAAAGGCGAAGTCGAGTTCGAATGGAAAGTTCCGAAATGGAGCAACGCGATCGAACGCGATCGCGCCCGCACCTACTTCCAGGCTTACGCCGCTGGTTGCGCGCTCCACTTCCTCGAAAAAGCGCTGGCGGAAGTGCACGCCGGACGGACCGCGACCTTCACTCCGTTCAAAGTTCCAGACGAAGCGATCGGGTGCGGTTTCCACGAAGCCGTCCGCGGCGTGCTCTCCCATCACATGGTCATCCGCAACGGCAAGATCGCGAACTACCATCCCTATCCGCCGACGCCGTGGAACGCGAACCCGCGCGACATCTACGGCACGCCTGGACCGTACGAAGATGCGGTCCAAAACACCCCGATCTTCGAGGAGAACGGCCCGGACAACTTCAAGGGCATCGACATCATGCGCGCGGTGCGCAGCTTCGATCCTTGTCTGCCGTGTGGAGTCCACATGTATCTCGGCGGCGGCAAGATCCTGAAACAGATGCACACTCCAACCGCCCTGGCGGGGTTGGCGCACTGATTATGGGAGAACAAGGTGTGGCGCAGGTGATGCTCGAGGCGTCACCGGACGAGATCTACGACATCGAGCTGGAGCACAGCCTGCTCGAGGCGAACGCAAAGCTCGCGCGAGAAAACCGCGCTCTCCTCGATGAGAAGGGCATCACTGCGATCGACTTCATGGGGGCGATCGGTTCCGGGAAAACCACGCTCATCACAAAGTTGGTCGAAAAGTTGAAAGACAAAATCGGGGTCGCGGTTTTCAACGGCGACGCGACCACGAGCAACGACGCGGACGCGATCTCGAGATTGAACGTGCCGGTCGTGCAGATCGCGACCATCAACGGTTGTCATCTCGACGCCAATCTCGTCGGCAAAGGCCTGCGCAAAATCGAGCTCGAAGATCTCAAAATGATCTTCATTGAGAACATTGGGAACCTGATTTGTCCGGCCGAATTCCCGCTTGGCTCGAAGGCGCGAGTCGTGGTGGTGAGCGTGACGGAAGGCCCTTGGATGGTGCGAAAACACCCGCACATGTTTCTCGGGTCACAGGTCGTCGTGATTAATAAGATCGATCTCGCCGACGCCATGGAAGTGAGCGTCGACCAGCTGATTGCTGACGTGCACGCGCTCAAGCCCGATATCAGAGTCATCCCGACGAGCTGCAAGAACGGAACCGGGCTGGACGAAGTCGCGGAAACTCTGCTCGCGGTCTGAGAATGACGAATTCCAAATGACGAAGGTCGAATCAATGACGAATGCCAAAGCCCAAATTTCGTCATTCGGTCTTCGGAATTCCTTCGTCATTGGTCATTGGTCATTCGTCATTCTTCGTCATGCATGAATTTTCGATCGCGTCCGGGCTGGTCGAAAAGCTGCTCGATTTCGCGGAGAAAAATCCGGACAAGAAAATCGTCGAGGTGCGGGTCGCGATTGGCGAGTTCACCCAGATCGAGGAAGAGCAGCTCAGCTTCTGCTACGACTCGATCATCACCGAGATGCCGCTGGCCGGTTCGCGCCTAACGATCGAGCCAATCCTGGGAAAGGTCCGCTGCCCGCATTGTTCCTACAACGGACCTCCCAAATACTGGGACGGCGCATTGCATGGGGTCCCGATTGCCACGCTCGAATGTCCGCAATGTGGGCAGGCCGCGCGGGTTACCGAGGGCGATGAGTGCGCCATCCGTTCCATCCGCTATCAGCCTAACGTTGTCGCCCCGAAAGCGTTCGGGGCTGTCCCAGCGGACAAAACCCGGTGCGCTGAGGACAGCGCACGCTACACATGAGCGCGCTCCTGCCCATTCTGCTCTTCGGTTTCTTCCTTGGCATGCGCCACGCGACTGATTCGGATCACGTTGTTGCCGTCACCACTATTGTTAGCCGGCAGCGCAACATCGGAAGCGCGGCCTGGACCGGAATCTTTTGGGGCATCGGTCACAGTCTGACTCTCCTGGCGATCGGCGGCGCGATCATCCTCTTCGGACTTGTGGTGCCGGAGCGGCTTGGGATGAGCCTCGAGTTTTGTGTCGCTCTTATGTTGATCCTGCTCGGCGCGTTCAATCTGCGGGCGACTTTTCGCGCGGTCGAGAACGTCAGCGCCAATCACGACGGGAGCACCTTTCATCACCACGCCCATCGCCATGGCGATTATGTGCACAGCCACACTCACGGACACGAGCCGGCCACCCACGGCCACGACGAAGAGGCTGTTCCTCCCGTAAAGCTCGATCGATGGTTTGGCGGATCGAAATTTTATCAGGCCCTGCGTCCGCTTGTCATCGGCATCGTCCATGGCCTGGCCGGCTCCGCCGCCGTTGCGCTTCTCGTGCTGCCAATCATTCACGATCCGGTTTGGGCGATGGCTTACCTAATGGTTTTTGGCGTCGGCACGATCGCTGGCATGATGTTGATCACGGCCGCGATCGCGGTGCCGGTTTCCTATTCGAGCCGCTTCCAGTTTTTGCACCGCCACCTCGGTACGGCAGCAGGCGTGCTCAGTCTCGGCTTCGGATTCTTCCTCGCTTACCAGATCGGCTTCGTCGACGGCCTTTTCATGTAGCCGGGATCGGTGATCCCGGCCGCGCGCGGATGATCGCCCGATCTTCTCAAACTTCCCGCCGGGATCACCGATCCCGGCTACAACCATGAAGCGGGCGCGAATGAAGATCACGGTGCGCGGCGCCGTTCAAGGCGTCGGTTTTCGCCCTTTTGTTTACCGTCTGGCAAACGAGCTCGATCTGAAAGGCTGGGTGTTGAATTCCGCCCAAGGCGTTTTCCTCGAGATCGAAGGAACGCCCGAGTGTTTATCCGATTTCGCGCGCCGCTTGCGTACCGAAAAACCGGCCCGCGCCATCATCCAGAGCTGCGAATCGTCGCAGCTCGACGCCTTCGGCTACGAGAACTTCGAGATTCGTGAAAGCACCGATGAAGGCGGGAAAAGCGCGCTCATCTTGCCGGACATCGCGACCTGCAACGACTGCCTGCGCGAAATTTTCGACCCTCACAATCGCCGTTTTCGCTACCCGTTTACCAACTGCACCAATTGCGGACCGCGTTTCTCCATCATCGAAGCGCTGCCTTACGATCGCGCCAACACCTCGATGAAAAAATTCGCGATGTGCGAGGATTGCGCCCGCGAATATCGCGATCCGTCCAACCGCCGTTTTCACGCCGAGCCAATCGCTTGTCCGCGTTGTGGGCCGCAGCTTCAATTTTGGAATTCGTTAGGCAAGACTCTCGCGGAGGCCGACGTCGCGCTCGCGGCGGCCGCGCAAGAGATTCGCGCTGGAAATATTGTCGCGCTCAAAGGCATTGGCGGTTTCCAGTTGCTCGTCGACGCCCGCGATCAAGAAGCGGTCGAGCGCCTGCGCGCGCGCAAGCATCGCGAAGAGAAGCCGTTCGCCGTCATGTTCCCGTCGCTCGAGAGCGTCCGCGGATGCTGTGAAGTTTCGGAACTGGAAGAACAACTCCTGACTTCGCCCGAAGCGCCGGTTGTGCTGCTGTCCCGTAATTGTAGGGCAAGCGCTTCGCTTGCCGAGGCAGCCGGAGCGGCCGCCCTACAATTGGCCGATTCCATCGCACCACGAAATCCAAATCTCGGCGTCATGCTCCCGTATTCGCCGCTTCATCATCTCCTCCTTCGGGAACTGGATTTTCCAGTCGTGGCCACAAGCGGGAACCTGAGCGATGAGCCTATCTGCATTGACGAAAACGAAGCCGTCGAACGCCTCCGCGGCCTGGCCGATTTCTTCCTCGTGCACGACCGCCCGATCGTTCGGCACGTCGATGATTCGGTCGTCAGGCTGATCGCTGGACGGCAAATGATGCTGCGGCGCGCGCGCGGTTACGCGCCGCTGCCGATCGCGCTGGCCGGCTCGCGGCCGACCGTGCTCGCGGTCGGCGCGCATTTGAAAAATGCGGTCGCGCTCAGCGTGGATCGAAATGTTTTCGTTAGTCAGCACATCGGCGATCTCGCGACCAAGCAGGCGCACGATGCTTTCACGCGTTCGGTGGCAGATTTGCCGCGCCTTTACGAAGCAGTCCCGGAGATCGTCGCGCATGATCTTCACCCGGAATATTTGTCGACGAAGCATGCTCTTCAGCAACAGGGTCGAAAAGTGGCCGTGCAGCACCATTGGGCGCACATCGCCTCCTGCATGGCGGAAAATGAGATCGAGCCACCGCTCCTCGGCGTCGCCTGGGATGGAACTGGTTACGGGACTGACGGAACGATTTGGGGCGGCGAATTTTTCCTGGTTGAGAAAGATTCCTGCCGCCGCGTGGCGCACCTCCGGACTTTTCGCCTGCCCGGCGGCGACGCCGCGGTCAAAGAGCCGCGCCGCAGCGCGCTTGGATTGCTTCACGAAATCTTGAGCGACGAAGTCTGGGAACGAAAGGACCTGCTCGAGGACTTCACCCGCGCCGAACTGAAAACGCTGCGCAGCATGCTGAGCCAACATGTGAACTCACCGTTGACCTCAAGCGCCGGTCGGCTCTTTGACGGCGTCGCGGCGCTGGCCGGGTTGCGCTCCCGCTCCACTTTCGAAGGGCAGGCGGCGATGGAGCTTGAATTTGCCGTCGACCCCAAAATCGCTCAGAGCTATCCCTTCAAACTGAGTGAGACCTTTCCCGTGGTGATCGACTGGGAACCTGCGTCTGCGGGCTTTGCTGGAGGATCGGGATCACAATGCATCAAGCGCCCTGATTGCCACTCGCTTTCACAACATGCTGGTGGAGGTGATTCTGGCCGTCGCCCGCCATTTTCATACGTCCAAAGTTGCCCTCAGTGGCGGATGTTTTCAGAACCGTTATCTGACCGAGCGCGTGATCAATCATCTCAGCGCGGAGGGTTTCAAACCCTATTGGCAGCAACGCGTGCCGCCGAACGACGGCGGGATCGCGCTCGGCCAGGTTTGGCTTGCGACCAGCGCCATTCGGGAGCTCACGTGAATCTGATCTACGGCGAAATTGTTGAAATCATCTCGGAAAACGGCCTCCCATGGGCAGGGTCCGGGTCCACGGGGCGACCAGAAAAATCGCGCTCGGGCTCCTGACGGATGCCAGCCAAGGTGATAGAGTTTTAATCTGTGACGGTGTCGCAATCAGCAAGGTCGCGGTACCGGGCAAGACGGAGGTGAAAGATGTGTCTGGCGATACCCGGCAAGCTCATTGAAATCAGCACCGACACGAACGGCGTCCGAATGGGCCGGGCCAATTTCGGCGGGATCGTGAAACAGGTTTGCCTCGAGTACACCCCCGAAGTGGAGACGGGCGATTACGTTTTGGTGCATGTCGGCTTTGCCCTCAGCAAGGTTGACGAAGCGGAGGCGGCGCGCACTTACCAGGCGCTCGAGCGGATGCAGCAATTAACTGAGCTGGACATTCCGGACGTCGCCGACGACGGCGCGGAAGTGGCCGTCCCGGTTTCTGCCAACGGCAAACATCCTCCGACCGAGGGGAAACATCGGACGAACGAACCACCTGCTTCCCGGGTCGCATGAAATACCTCGACGAATATCGGGACGAAGCGCTTGCCAAGAAAATTGTCGAAGAGATTCGACGCTCGGTGACGAAGCCGTGGGTCCTGATGGAAGTCTGCGGCGGCCAAACCCATTCAATCGTCAAATATGGTATCGATCGCCTCTTGCCTGACGAAGTTGAGCTGGTTCACGGACCGGGTTGTCCCGTCTGCGTCACCTCGCTGGAGATGATCGATAAGGCGCTTGAGATCGCGCGCCGGCCTGACGTCATCTTCTGCTCTTTCGGCGACATGCTGCGCGTTCCGGGCTCGAAGGACGATCTCCTCATCCTGAAATCGCGCGGCGCCGATGTCCGCGTCGTTTATTCGCCGATTGATTGCCTGAAAATCGCCCGGGCCAATCCGGAAAAGAAAGTCGTCTTTTTCGCCATCGGTTTCGAAACCACCGCGCCGGGAAACGCCATGGCCGTCTGGCAGGCGCGTCAGCAAGGGTTGAAGAATTTTTCCGTTCTCGTCTCTCATGTCCTCGTCCCGCCGGCGATTGCATCCATCCTGCAATCACCGCTCAATCGGGTGCAGGGATTTCTGGGGCCGGGCCATGTTTGCACCGTCATGGGCTACCGCGAATACGAGCCGATCGCGGCGCGTTACCAGGTGCCGATCGTCATCACCGGGTTTGAGCCGATCGACATTTTGGAAGGAACGCTCATGACTATTCGCCAGCTCGAGGCCGGGCGAGCGGAGGTGGAAAATCAATACCCGCGTGTCGTTAGCCGCGACGGCAATCGCGTCGCGCAGGATTTGGTCAACAAAGTCTTCGAAGTCGGCGACCGGAAATGGCGCGGGGTCGGTTCTATTCCGAAGAGCGGCTACAAACTGCGCTACGAATTTCACGAGCATGACGCCGAGCGCATTTTCGAGGTGCGCGAAATCGACACGAAAGAGCCGGAGATTTGTATCAGCGGCCTGGTTCTGCGCGGGGTCAAAAAGCCGCATGATTGCCCGGCGTTCGGGACACTTTGCACCCCGGAGCATCCGTTAGGCGCAACCATGGTTTCGGCGGAAGGCGCCTGCGCGGCGTATTACGCGTATGGTCGTCACCTGCAAAAATCGCCTGCCGAAGAAGCAGCGCTGGCTCCGCTAAAATAGTCATGAGCGCCACCCTCGAGACGGCCACCGATCGGTTGACCGAGCCGTTCCGCGAAAAGGTCCTGCGCAAATGCGGCGAGAGCATGGAGACAAAAGAGAAATTTTTCTCCACTTACGCCGACTCGCTCGACCAGATGTCCCGCGCTCTCGCGGAGCGCTTCCAGAACGGCGGCCGCCTTTTCGTGATGGGGAATGGCGGAAGCTTGTGCGACGCGCTCCATATCGCGGTCGAGTTCAATCACCCGATCATCGAGAAGCGCCTCGCCTTCCCTGCCATCCCGCTCATGACCGATATCGCGACCATGACGGCGATTAGCAACGATCTCGATTTCACCCGGGTTTACGTCAATCAACTCCGGTTGCAGGCCACGCCTAACGATGTCGCGATGGTCTTCAGCACGAGCGGCAAGTCGCCCAATCTGATCTACGCGCTCGAGACGGCCCGGGAAAAGAAAATGCTCACGGTCGCCTTCTCCGGCAAAGACGGCGGGCGTTTTCCCGAGGTGGCGGATTACTGCTACATCGTTCCTTCCTACAGCATTCATCGAATCCAGGAAGCGCATGCGACCGCCGTCCATATCATTTGGGATTTGGTCCACATCGCGTTAGGGGCTGAGGATGTGACCTGACGGAATGACGAAGCGGGCGATCTTTCGAACTTCGTCATTCGCAATTCGTCATTAGGGTAACAGCGTGGACGAAGCCGCCGACTCACTTCTCATTGCTTCCTGTCCGCTGCCCATCACCGATTACCAGGAAATCGTCCTGGCGCACGGCAGCGGCGGAAAGCTGAGTCATCAGCTGATTTCGAAAATCATTGCGCCCCAGTTTGCCAACGAACTGCTCGCGCCTTTGCACGACGGCGCCGTTTTTTCGTTAGGCAATAAGCGCCTCGCGTTCAGCACCGATTCCTACGTGGTCAGTCCGATCTTTTTTCCTGGCGGTGACATCGGCAAGCTGGCGGTGCACGGGACGGTCAACGATCTGGCGATGTGCGGCGCCGAGGCCCGCTATCTCTCAGTCGGCTTTATTCTCGAGGAGGGAACGCCGATGGAGGATTTCTGGCGGGTAGTGCAATCGATGCGAACGGCCGCGGAAGAGGCGGGAGTGCAATTGGTGACCGGCGACACCAAAGTCGTCGACCGCGGCAAGGCCGACAAGATTTTCATCAATACCGCGGGCATCGGAGTTGTGCCGGAAGGCGTGAATATTCATCCCTCGCGCGCGCGGCCGGGGGACAAGATCATCATTAGCGGAGCGATCGCGGTTCACGGCATCGCGATTATGTCCGTGCGTGAAGGATTGGAGTTTGAAACGGAAATTGCGAGCGACACTGCAGCGCTCAATGGCCTGGTCCGAGAACTCCTCGCGGCCTGCCCCGACGTCCACGTCCTGCGCGATCCGACCCGTGGCGGCGTGACCAGCGCAATGACTGAGATCGCTCAGTCCGCGGGGGTGGGCGTGCAATTGCGGGAGTCGGCCATCCCGATCAACGAAGAAGTGAAAGGCGCCTGTGAAATTCTCGGGCTCGATCCGCTTTACGTCGCGAACGAAGGCAAGCTCCTCGCGGTCGTGACACCGGGCGACGCGGAGGCGGCGCTCGCGACAATGCGCAACCATTCGTTAGGCCGGGAGGCCGCCATCATCGGCGAAGTAGTGAACGATCACTCCGGCTTCGTGGTCATGAAGACGCGCGTGGGCGGTACCCGGGTGGTGGATATGCTCGCGGGCGAACAGCTGCCCCGCATTTGTTAGGCGGCCGCTGCAAGCGAGAAGCGCCATTTGCACCTTGTCATCCCGATCCGGCGAAGCGCGGAGAGGGACCCCGCAACTGCAATCCGCGTTTCGTCTCAGCCGAGGGCGCTGATTTCAGATGAGAGTTCCCTCTCCGTCCTTTGGCGGATCGGGATGACAAACGAAAGAGAATCGGTCCAAGTTGAGAAGTCTTCACGCGTCCGCTCTTCAAGGTTTCATCCAAGCGGCGCGCAGCGGTTCCACCCGCGTATATATTAGCGAAGGATGAGACGTGTCTTTGGGTTGGAAACGGAATATGGGATCACGCTGGACGGAGTGGACTCGATCGACGTGGTAGCGGAGTCGATCGAGCTGGTGCGCGGTTACACGGAACATGGCGCACACATGAAGTGGGATTACGACCTGGAGGATCCGCATCGCGACGCCCGCGGTTTCCGCGCCCCCGAGCTGCTCCAGGACGCGGATGAGTCGGCCTATTTCGAGATCGATCGCAATCGGCCGCTCAGCTTCGAGGAAATCAAGAGCGACCTCGTCTTGAGCAACGGTGCGCGCCTTTACAATGATCACGCCCACCCGGAATACTCGACGCCGGAATGCACCAGTTTGAATGAAGTGGTAGCACAGGAAAAGGCCGGCGAGCGGATTCTGGCGGAATGCGCACGCCGGCGAAATCTGAAACTGCCGGACGAACAAGTTGTCCGGCTTTACAAGAACAACACCGACTTTTCGGGTCACAGCTATGGGTGCCATGACAATTACCTCATGCGCCGTGACGTGCCATGGGATCGGATCGTGGGCGGCGTCCTGCCGTTTCTTGTCACCCGGCAGATTTTCGCGGGCGCCGGCAAGATGGGAATCGAGGCGGAAGGCGCGGCTGGTCAGCCCGGGACTTACCAGATCTCGCAACGCGCAGATTTTTTTTCCGTCCTGGTCAGTATCGATACCATGAACCAACGGCCGCTCGTGAATACCCGCGATGAACCACATGCGGATTCCAGTCAATACCGCCGCTTCCACGTCATCGTCGGGGATGCAAACATGAGCGAGTGGGCGACGGCTTTGAAAATCGGGACGACCGCGCTCGTGCTTGGCTTGATTGAAGAAGGAGCCGCGCCCCAGATCGAGATCGCGCAGCCAGTCAATGCAACCAAATCAATCAGCCGCGACCAGACCTATGACTGGATCATTGAACTCACTGATGGGCGCAAGATCTCGGCGATTGATGTGCAACGCTTATACCTGGCTGCGGTGCGCAAGTCGGTCGATCCGGCGGATGCGGAAAACCGCTGGCTGCTCCAGGAATGGGAAGACGTGCTCAATGATCTCGAGCGTGACGTGCTCCTCTGCCGTGACCGGGTCGATTGGGTGGCAAAACGGCAACTGTTGCAGGCCCTACGCGAGGAAGAGAAGCTATCCTGGAGTGATCCGTGGCTGCAATCGATCGATCTCGAATATCATAACATCGTTCCCGACGAGCGGCCTTTATTATGAGTTAGTGCGGCAGGGGGCGATGCGCCGGGTCGTAACCGAGGCAGATATCAAGCGCGCCATCTTCGCGCCGCCGGAGGATACCCGAGCCTACTTTCGCGGCCGATCGGTCGCGCGCTTTAACTCTCAAATCAAATCGATCCAATGGGACGAGATCGTCTTCACTGAGGGCGCCAAGACATGGCGCGTCCATCTGGCCCAGCCAAACAATAATCCGCGGCTCGCGGCGCTAAATCGAGCAGCTCGCGAGACCGCGGATTATCAAGAGTTTTTCCGCACGGTGGTGGCGCTTTGAATAGCGCCCGCCTAACCCAGTGCGGATTTTGCCTAACAAATTAGCCTTGACCCCGCCGACGTGCCGCCCAGCGAGCTTTCATCATTTGAGATAGCTTTCTGCGGCCTGCCGCGCTGATACCGCCTTTTTTCCGCCGGCCGGCTTTCTTGCCACTCGGCTTGCTCGCCGCTGACTTCTGACCGCCGGCTGCCTTAACTCGAGCCCAGCGGGCGCGCGCGGCGGCGGCGATGCGGGCGCGGCCGGCAGCGGAAAGACCGCCGCGGCGTTTACGCGGAGCGCTCGGCGCGGCCATGGCGGCGGGAGCACTTGATGCACTCGAACCTCCTAAGAGGCTGTTGAGTCGACTTCGCAGTTGATCGATTTGTCTTCTTATCGCCACTGCTTCTTCCAGTTGTTTAACAGATAGGTCCATGGCGCAGTTATAAGCGATACCGGAGATTGAGCAAGTATTGTTTTGCTCTAACTGCAAACAAAGTTATCGCCGCCGCCGAAGAATAGCTAACGGGCTAAAGAGAAGGTTTTACGCCCAGGCAATGAGCCGAAGCTCATGGGCCTGGAACAAATGTGGATAAGTCGGAATAACCCGGATGCTGAATCCGTAGGTGCCGCTTTCCGAGGCCGGCACCTTTCCTTCGTAAATGTAATCTCCGTCACTGCCCGCGTGCCGCCCTTCCGCCAGAACCGTAACCGTAGGATTGCGCAGCGCGTTGTTCTCGGCCTCTCCGTGGCAAGCCTCCACTCGCACATGTTTCGGGTCGAGCGCTCCGAGATGGACATGGGCCGAGACGAGGAGCGAATCGCCCACGGGAATTTTTTGCCGATCCTTGTTACCAATCTGCACGTCGCTGATTCGTACTTGCGGCCAATCCTTTCGCATTTGCGCCTTCCATTGACTTAGCAAAGTAGCGGCCCGCCAGCCGTCGCGCGAGAATTCGGCATGGGATCTGGCCGCCGGGAGGTAGAGTCGCTCGGTATACTCCCGCACCATCCGGTGGGTGTTAAAGATTGGTGTAACGCTACGGATCGACTCACGCATCAATTGGAGCCAGGCAAGGGGAAGCTTCCCGTCGGGTTTGGCGTAGTAGAGCGGGATGATCTGATTTTCCAAGAGTTGGTAAAGACTGGTCGCGTCCACCTCGTTTTGAAATTCGGTCGTGCCGCTTTCAATCTCAGCGCCAATCGCCCAGCCATTCTTGCCGTTATAGCTTTCACACCACCAGCCATCGAGCACACTCAGGTTCAAACCACCGTTAGGTGGAAGCTTCATCCCGCTCGTGCCACTGGCCTCGAGCGGACGCAGCGGGTTGTTGAGCCAAAGATCGACCCCCTGGACGAGTCGTCGCGCGATATAAGTGTCGTAATCCTCGACAAAGACAATCCGGTTATGAAAGCCTGTCTCGCGCGTCAGCTTGTAGACTTCCTGGATGATCGCCTTCCCGCCTTCATCGCGGGGATGCGATTTTCCGGCGAAGATGAATTGAACCGGACGGGCCAGGTCATTCAGCATCCGGAGCAACCTGTCCGGATCACTAAAGAGCAAGGCACCGCGCTTATAAGTCGCAAAGCGGCGGGCAAAGCCAATCGTCAGGATTTCCGGGATCGAGAATCGCGTTCACCGCACGGATTTCTTCCGGAGATTCCCCGATGCGTTCCCGCCGGGCGCGGACCCGATCGCGCACGAAAGTGACGAGACGCTGCTTTAACTTCTGGTGAGTCTCCCAGAGCTCGGCATCGGGGATCTCAATGACACCGCGCCAGAACTCCGGTTCGGTCAGATGTTCTTCCCAATCACCGAGATATTTCGTGTAGAGAGCGGAGAATTCCGGCGCCATCCAGGTCTTGGTATGAATGCCGTTGGTGATGCTCGTAATCGGCACCTCATGTGTAGGAACACCCGCCCAGACGTCTTGCCAAAGCGACTGACTGACCTCTCCATGTAGTTTGCTGACCCCGTTGGCGTGCCGGCTCGTGCGCAACGCGAGGATCGTCATGCTGAAGGTGGCAACCGGATCAGTCGATGTCTGGCCGAAGCGGAAAAGCTCGTCGAATGGAATCTGGAGCTGGGCCGCGAAGTCAGTGAAATAGCGCACCATCATCTCGCGCGGGAAGGCATCGTTCCCGGCCGGAACGGGAGTATGGGTGGTGAAGACATTGGCGGACGCGACGACCTGAAGCGCGGAATAGAAATCGAGATGATGCTCGGTGACGTGGAGCCGGATGCGTTCGAGCGAAAGAAAAGCCGAATGGCCTTCGTTCATGTGAAAGACTTCGGCTTCATGACCAAGAGCGCTCAGGGCCTTGACCCCGCCGATGCCAAGCACAATCTCCTGCCGCATCCGCATCTCGAGGTCGCCGCCGTATAACTCCGCCGTGATCAGGCGATCTTCGGCCTGAGTTCTCGGGAACATCGGTGTCGAGGAGATAAAGATTGATTCGGCCGACATGCAGCTCCCAGATCTTGGCGAAGACCTGCCGGCCGAGCAACGGAACGGCGACTAACAATATCTCATCCCCGCGCCGTACTTCCCGGATCGGAAGATGATGAAAATTCTGATTGAGACTGACTGCTTCCTGCCAGCCGTCCTTGTTGATTTGCTGCTTAAAATAGCCGTGCCGGTAAAGCAACCCGACCGCGACGAAATTCAGATCGAGGTCGCTGGCCGATTTGCAATGATCGCCCGAAAGGATCCCGAGGCCGCCGGAATAATTGGGAATCGATTCGTGAAAACCGAATTCCGCTGAGAAGTAAGCGACCGCCTTCTTCAGCTCACTCCCGGCGCCTTTCTTTCCGTAGGTGTCCTTGCGGGCGAGATACTTCTTATAAGTCCGATGCACTTCCGCGAGGTCGCGCAGGAAAACCTCGTCTTGCGCCACCTCGATTAAACGACCCTGACGCGAGAGCTGGAGCATGCGGACCGGGTTGTGGTTGGTTCGATTCCAAAGCTCGGGATCAAGATGCCGGAAAAGCCGGCGGGCCGATGGTTCCCACGTCCACCAGAGATTGAAGACCATTTCGCGCAACGGTTCGAGTTGCGGCGGAAGGTTGGGAATAACGTTATAAGTCTGAATGTTCGGCATAACCTAAACGCGGCCTTTGCGAGAGAGGCGGAAGTGTGGCAGCAAATTGCGTGACAGCCAAGTATTCCGTTTTTTTGGATCGGGCGGGGCGAGGTCTTTTGGACGAACAGCTAGAAAGTCGCGTCCGACCGGTCGAACGCGGCAAAGATCATCCCGACCACCACCCCACTGAGGAAGCCACCTAAGTGCGCCGCCAGGCTGACCTGGGGTGTCCAGAGATCGAAGGCGGTTTGAATTGCGACAATCACGAGAATGTTTTGCAGCTGTCGGCCGGCCAGGGTCGTCTGACGATGACGCAGGAGCAGACCGGCGGAGATGCCGACCACGCCCATGATGGCGCCGGAGGCGCCCACGAGCTGCATTGAGTTCGTCAGGCCCAACGTCCACAGAATGACAACTCCGGCACTCGAGCCAAGTCCACTCAGCAGATAACCGGCGAGGAATTTCGCCGAACCGATCAATCGCTCGAGCGGCGGCCCGAGAAGGTAGAGAGCGAAAAGATTGAACGCGAGATGGAGCGCACCGTAGTGGAGGAAGAGAGCGCTGAACAGACGCCAGTATTCGTGCCTAACGACCACGATCGTCGGGCTCGAGCGCGCCAAGATAATCCAGGGTCGCGGAATTGGTCGAGCCGCCGAACAGAAGCTCAAGGCCGAAAGAAGCAATGTTTAGAAGCAGCAATGCCCAAACCGCTCGGTCACCGCGCTTGCCTGGCCGCGGCGATACCCCGCGCCGGCCGAAGCTTTCGGCCGCCAGACGATCGAGGAGCATGGCGCTTCTGGCGGAGAGAGGCGCCGCCCTTCCCGCCAGCGAGAGGCGGCGCACGACAGCGCGCCCCAAGATCGCGTCCTCCTTCTCCGTGCGCAATTTCTCGAGCCGCTCGAGCGCGAGCGCGCGTTTGCCTTCCGCCAGTTCCGCGGTGGCGCGCCAAAACTGGCGGCTTGTGCGCGGCATCAGTCTGGGGTCGTCCTCCGTTAGCCTAACGAAATCGTCTGTTCGACCGCAAAACGCCAGGACCAGCGCAAGGTTGAACCGCCACGCGAAATCCGTTCGCGGGCTTGTCTCCTGCCCGCCGATTTGGGAAGCGAGCTGGCGGACGAGCTCATCCAACTCGCCAGTCTCGCCCAGCGCGCGGAGATAGAGCGAAAAAACCGCTGCGCTTGTTGTCACCGGAAAATCGCGCCGGAACCATTGCAACAATCCCGGCCAGTTTTCGGTCAGGGCAAAAGTCAGAGCGGTCGCGAAGGAACCAGCGGGCGTGTTCTCGTCGCGCTCCTGCGCGAGGCGATCGAGAGCGAGATCGAGGCGGCCCGCCCTGGCCAGCTCGAGATCGCGCAGCAACGAAGGCCGGTGGGGCGCATCCGCCCAGGGGTGAAGAATCTGCCTAACGGCCGCGAGGCGGCGCGCCGCGGCAAAACGCTCGGTTAAGTACAACTCGTCGATTTTCCGCTCCGCCACAGAAGGGATGACGAGAAGCAGAAGCCAAAGAGTCCCACCGATGAAACCTGCGATGGAAGGGAGAAAAAAATTGGCCAGAGCGCTCGCGGTCAGAACGATGACCGCAGCAAACCGCCAGCCGCGATTTCGCGCGTCTCCGCCGGCGCGCAATCCGGGCGAGCAGGATGAAGGGCGAGACGATCGCGATGAAGAGGAGGATGTGATTGAGGTCGATCAAGATTGCGCGCAGGCTTCGCCGGAGCAGGTCCGTCGTTTCGCCCTTTTGTCAAACCGCGCGGCGGCGCGTTTCTTTCTTCCCCGAGCAGGAGGAGCATTCATATTAAGGCATGCGACTTACGTTGACCAACTACCTCGACGTCATTTCATCCTGGTGTCACTGGGCGATCCCGGCCTGGCTGGAGTTGCGCGAGCGTTACAGCGACCGGGTCGATTTTCAATGGAAGATCGCTCTGATGGACAAGACCGGCCTGCCACCGACGCGAGCTCACACGGAATGGTATTACAAGCGCAGTGGAATGCTGATGCGTTCCCCGCGAATGTTGAGCGCCAGTTGGGTGGAGCCCAATGCCACAGAATATCTCCCGCCTAACTGCGTGGCGGAAGCCGCGCGCGATTTTGGCATCGAAGACGATCGCGTCTGGATCGCTTTGAGCCGGGCGGAACTGCACGACGGCAAAAAAATTGGACGTTGGGACATCGCGGTCGAAGTTGGCGCGCAAGCCGCCGGGCTCGATTTGGATCTCTTGCTCCAATGCGCCAAGTCGCCGGAGATCGAAGCGCGTGTCCGAAAGAGCACGGCGGAATTTCATGCGCTCCAAGTCACCCAGCGGCCTACCTTCGTGATCGATACTCCGATCGGCGACCGCGCGGTTTTCTCTGGATTTGCCAAAGCCGCTCCCATCGCCGCAACGCTCGACGCGATGTGGGACGATATTGTCGGATATGAGGCCTACGCCGCGCATTTCGGCGATCCGCCAGCTTGAGGAAAATTCTTCGCAGAACCGCTGCCAGTTTCCATCTGCTTAGAAACGCCTTGCCAGTCTCACGATGTCGGATACAACTTCCCCTCGGTTCGGGCGATACCGCGAACCGGTCGGAGCGCTCCCTCGCAGGCGCGAAGATTTCTGAGTGCGGCGCGCTCCACGGGGCGCGACGGGAGATTGCGACAGGAAAAAAACGGCGTCAGTCTCACTCCCTCGTCGCCGGCCGGAGATAATTCATTCTGCAACAACAAATTCGTGTAAATGGTCGGATTCGCGCGCGCGAAGTCCGCGTCATCCTCGCCTCGAACAGCGAACAACTCGGCGTCATGAAGTTGTCCGAGGCGATCAAGAAAGCTCAAAACATGGGGCTCGACCTGGTGGAAGTCGCGCCAACCGCGAATCCGCCCGTCTGCAAAATCGTCGATTTCGGGAAATTCCGTTACGACATTTCGAAGCAGGAGAAAGATAAGAGACCGTCGGGGACGAAGCTGAAAGAAATTAAGTTTCGGGTCAACATCGACGATCACGATTACCTGACGAAGATTCGCCACGGCGAGGAATTCCTCGACAAGGGAAACAAAGTGCGGGTGCAGTTACAATTCCGCGGGCGCGAAATGGCGCACCAGGAATTTGGCATGCAGTTGATGGACAAAGTGCGCGACGATCTCGCAACCATGGCGCAGGTGGAAATGGAGCCGAAGATCGCCGGACGCAATATCACGATGACGCTCTCGCCCCTCCCGTCGAACAAACGCAAGCGCCGCTTCTCCTTGGAAAACGAGGAGATCGAGGAAGATCGAGATTCGGACGACGACGCGGAAGATTGAGCGGCTCCCGCTCTTTCGTTAGGCGAGCGGCCTTCTTCTCGCGCTCCAGACGGACGGCGCGGTGCCCGATCGCTTCTAGCCTAACGAGTGACGATGCCCGGAGCGATCTCGACGTGGAAAGTTTGTTTCATCTTCTCGTTGCCGAGGCTCAACTCCGCGGTGTAATCGCCGGTCGGGACAAATTTCTTCGGATCGTCGCCGCCGTACTTCATCAGGACGTCTTCGGTCGGGCGCAGATCCCAATGCAAACGATTAAGGCCGGGCGCGCCTGCACTCTTTAGGTTCGCCACTGGCTGGCCGGCGGAATTTGTGATCGCTATTTTAGCCTCGTCGCCGGTGAATTCTCTCACCCAGAAAGTCAGGAGCGCGCCCTCCGGCGGATTCTCCCCGCGATAATCGCCTTTTCCGTTGTTGTCGGCAAAGCCACCCAAAAGATAGCGGCCCAGGACCGGCGCGACCGGGAAGAGATGCGCCGGTTTGGCCATGATCTCCGGCGTCAACTCGCGAAAAGCGCGCGTGTCATCAAGGATATAGATGCTCCGACCGTGCGTGCCGATGACGAGATCGGTCGTGCGCGGGTGAATCTGAAGGTCGTCCACCCGAACGTTAGGCAAAGCACCGATCCGCACCCAGCGGGCGCCTTGGATCAAGGAGGCGAACAAGCCGAAATGCGTTCCGGCGTAGAGCAGATTCGGGTTGACCGGATCTGTCCCGCACCACTTCCACCGGATCGTTAGGCGGAAGGCCCGGCCCGACCACGCTCTGCCACGTTTTGCCGAGATCGGCGGTGCGCAGGATCGTCGGGCGATCATCCCCGGCGCGATAAGCGTTCGTCACCAAATAGGCGACCTTGGCATCCTTCGCCCCGGGCTCGACCCGCACGACCCATTGGCCGCGCGCCGGTTCGGGAACATTTGCGGTCAGCTCTGTCCAATTGCCGCCGTCGTTTTCCGTCACCCAGAGCCGGCCATCGTCCGTTCCCGCCCAGAGCAGGCCGGCTTTGGCGGGCGATTCCGCTAACGAATAGATGACGCCAAAGTTTTCCGCTCCGCTCCCGGTAGCGTTAATCCGCGCCGGATCGTTCTGGGTCAGATCGGGGCTGATCACCTGGAAATGCTCGGCCTGATCCGTCAGGCGAAAAACGCGGTTGCCCGCGAGATAAAGCACGCCCGGCTTATGCCGGCTTCCGATCAGAGGCGCGTTCCAATGAAAGCGATAACGCTCCTGGCCTTCCGCCGGTTGCGGGCCGCAGGCCCGCACTTCGCCGGTGCGAGAGTTGAACCGGTGAATGGAGCCTTCCTGGCTTTCGGCATAAAAGATATCGCGATCTGCCGGATCGAAGACGACGTAAAAACCGTCGCCGCCGGTGAGGGCCAGCCAATCGGAATTGCGAATGCCTTCCTTACTCGGCACCTGGCTCGGCCCGGCAAAACTTTCATTGTCCTGCAACCCGCCCGCGATGCGGTAATACGGCTGCGAATCATCCAGCGTGATCCGGTAAAATTCGCCCGCGGGAATACGGTTAAGATGTTCCCAGCCTTTGCCCGCGGCGTAACTTTGATAAACGCCGCCGTCGGTCCCGAGGATCAAGCGTCCGCAAACCGGCGGCTTGGGCGGCTTGTTTTTGTCCTCCGGCTTGGCGGGATTGGGTACAGGCGACGCTCCCCGGTTGAATGGCGAGCGCATGACAATCCGGGTGCACTTTCTCGGAGAGATCTTCCCGGAAATTTTTCCCGGCGTCATCGGAAACGAGCACCGCCATGCCGAGCACGTAAACACGCTGATCATTCGCCGGATCGATCCGAATCTGGCTGAAATAAAACGGGCGCGGATTGATGTCGCTCATCCGCGTCCATTTTTCTCCGCCGTCTTCCGAGCGAAAAACGCCGCCGCTCCGGCTGTGAATGGTGCTGATGTCGGTCGCCCCGCCTTCGTCGCTTTGCACGACCGCCATCACGACCTTCGGTTTGCTCGCCGAAACCGCGAGGCCGATTCGACCGGTCTGGCCGGGCAAACCGCCCGCGCATTTTTTCCAGGTCGCGCCGCCGTCTGTGCTCTTGAAAATTCCGCCGACATCGGCGCCGTTGGTCGCCGTTACTCCGTAGGCAAACGACCACGGTGTGCGCTGGCGCGCATACATAGTCGCGTAGACGATTTCCGGATTAGCCGGATCGAGCGCGACATCGCCGCACCCGGTTCGGGCGTCGTTAGGGGAAGGCGCGTGCAGGACGAGTTTCCAGGTCTTGCCGCCGTCAGTTGTCTTGAACAAGCCGCGGTCGCCGCCATCTTTCCAGAGGTTCCCCAGCGCCGCGACGTAGGCGACTTCCGGTTTCGTCGGATGGACGACCAGGCGCGCGATCGCCCGGCTTTCCTTCAAGCCGACGTTCGTCCATTTCCCGCCGCCATCGGTGGAACGATAAACTCCATCGCCCCATTCCGATGAATTACGATCGTTTCCTTCGCCGGTCCCGACCCAGACCACATCCGAATCCGACGGCGCAACCGCGACCGCACCGATCGAGAGCACTGATTGTTTGTCGAAAACCGGATCGAAACTGACGCCGTTGTTGCCAGTTTTAAAAAGGCCGCCAGTGGCGAGCCCGACGTAAAAGACGGCCGGATTGCGCGGATCGATGCGCGATGTCCGAGACGCGGCCGCCCATGACGGCGGGACCGATCGACCGCGCCTTGAGGCCTTTGCACAGGACATCCGTCAACTGCACGGGCGTGGCTGCGGCCGTCGGTGACGCAGAAGCGACGGATCGGCGCGGCCGAACTAGTCGCGGCCGGTGTCGGCTGCGGCCGGCGCCGGTGAGACGATGGGCGCGACCTCGTTTTCCTGGCCTAACAACGGCTGGATGATGAGTGTGGTTGCGAAGAAGGTGAGAAGACAACGGAGGAAAACAGAGTTCGGCATTTGGGTTTTTTAATGCGATTTCTGTCCGCGCGCGAGCACGACTTCTACCCGGCGCTCCACTAATTCTGCCGGAGGGTTGTAAAGACCCGTCCGGGTCGCATGCTATTCTTTGGAGTGCACCATGGATAATTCGTTCTCCGCGCCCGATCTCACCCAACGTCCGCCGCGCAGCCCCCGCTGCCGCCTCGGCGGATTCGTGATTCTGCCGCGCATGCTCGACAAAGGCCGCGCCACCATCGCCGGAAAGAACGGGGAGTTTAATTACGACGCGCCCTTCGATCAGCACATCATTAACTTCCTCGGCTTCGAGCCGGCGGCTTTGCTCGAACAATTGGCCGCCGGAAAAGGCGACGGCGAAATTCTCGAATGGCTCAAGACAAATGCGCGACATCAACCCACCCCGTGGGAAATCGAACAGTGGAGCGAATACATGCTCAGGCGCACTCCGGACGGCGACTCCGAAACACTGTTCTTTTTCTTTCGCCGTGTTAGTTCTTTTTCGAAAACGCGCGAGGACATCAAGACGTGGATGGATCTGATCGATCTCGATGACCTCGTCACATTCGGAGGAAAACCGTGAACGGAGTATCAACCGGTTTGACATCGACGTCGGTCGTCCCCTTGGAAGAATCATCGGTGTCTCGTTCACACGGGTGAAAATTCTCCAAGCAGTCGGCGCCGTTCACAGCAAACTTGAATGGCGGCAACGCCCATCTTATACGTTCCCCGCATGCGCATTCTCTTGATCGAGGACGAAAAGAAGACCGCAGCATTTATCGCGAAGGGCCTGTCCGAGGCAGGCTACTCGGTTAGATGCGCGCGCGATGGCGAGAGCTGGGCTCGACCTCGCCCGCAGTTCCTCCTTCGACCTGATGTTGGTCGATGTCATGCTTCCGAAAAAGGACGGCTGGAAGGTGGTGGAAGAATTGCGCGCGAAGAGGGTGCAAACGCCGATCCTTTTTCTCACGGCGCGTGATAGCGTGCCAGATCGGGTTAAGGGATTGGAGCTTGGCGCTGACGATTACCTGGTAAAGCCGTTCGCGTTCTCCGAACTCCTGGCCAGAGTCCGCTCGCTTCTCCGGCGCAGTCCGACCCAGGCGGGGGATCAATTAAAGGTGGAAGATTTGGAGCTGGATACGCGCCGGCATCGCGCCGTCCGCGCGGGCGATCCCCTGCATCTCACCTCCAAGGAATTTCTTCTCCTGGCGCAATTGGTTCGCGCCAATGGCGAAGTCGTCTTGCGCCACGAAATCGAGAGCCACGTCTGGGGAATCGACTTTCAAACCGGCACGAATGTCCTCGACGTCATGGTGCGGCGCCTGCGCGCCAAAGTGGACGATCCTTATCCGAAAAAGCTAATCCACACCGTTCGCGGCACCGGCTATGTCCTCAAAGCCGGCTGAACCGCGATCGATCGCTTCCCAGTTGGTTTTGCTGTTTACGCCGGCGGCGGCGATCCTGCTTGGGTGCGGGCTCGCCATCCTCTATTTTATCGTCGTTAGGCACGCGCTCGAAGAGGATCAGGTCGTCCTCCGGGACAAGCTCTTCGCCATCCGCGCCGACTTGGGACGAAGCGGCGGCGCCGCAGGCTCTGAACGACCAATTTAAAACCCTGCGCGGGCGGCGAAAAGTCGAATTATTGGGTGCGAATCATCGACGCCACTGGCCACGTTGTGGCCGAGACGCCCGGGATGCAGCGCTCTCTGCCACCGGACCTCTTCGGCGGCGGCGAGACCGCAACAGCAATCGGAATGGGGCCCAAAAGATTATCGCCGCCGAGGACGATTATTCTCGTTAGTCTCGGCCCGCGAAGATGTTCGCGGCCAGAGCTACGTCATTCAGTTGGCACAGGACCGCTCGGAAGATGAACATTTCATGTGCGAGTTTGGTTTTCTGGTCGCGGGCGTCCTCGTCCGCCGGGATCTTGGCTTCCGTCGTGATCGCAGTCACGGTCGCCAAACGCGGCTTGCAGCCCCTGGCTGCGATGACCCAATCACTCAAGCGGGTCGGCCCGCATCGGCTGCACGAGCGTGTCCCGCCGGCGGAGTGGCCGCGCGAGCTGCAGCCGGTCGCGATCGCTTTCGACGACATGCTCGATCGGCTCGAAGGTTCCTTCACCCGCCTCTCGCAATTTTCGGCCGATCTCGCGCATGAACTGCGCACCCCGCTGGCCAATATTCGGGGCGAAGCCGAGGTGGCGCTGACCCGTCCGCGTTCGCCTAACGAATATCAGGCTGTGATCGAATCGAGCGTGGCGGAGTGCGCCCGACTTTCCGGCATCATCGACAACTTGCTCTTTCTCGCCCGGGCGGAAGCGGCGGAGAGCCAGGTCCAGCGATCGGTCTTTGATGGCCGGGCCGCGATCGAAAAAATTGCGACCTACAATGAAGCGATCGCAGCCGAGCGACACCTCGAAATCAAATGCGAAGGCAAAGGCGAGGTTTTCGCGGATCCGGTCTTGTTTGGCCGCGCGGTCAGCAACCTCGTCGACAACGCCGTCCGCTTTACGCCCGAAGGCGGCCGGATCACCATTTCTCTGGCCACGAATGCTGAAGGAGCGGAAATCGTGGTGACGGATACTGGGCTGCGGAATCGCCGAGCCGAACACATCCCGCGGGTCTTCGATCGGTTTTACCGGGTTGATCCGTCGCGCAGCACGCGAGGGCACGGGTCTGGGTCTGGCCCTGGTGAAATCCATCGCCGACTTGCATGGCGGCTCTCTCGCCATCGTGAGCGAACTGGGTCGCGGAACTTCGGTCACGCTCAAATTTCCGGGACCGCTCGGACAACATCGGGCACTTAATCTGCTTCTGAGTGCCGCTCGAAATGCATTACAAAATTATCATTTTATTTCTTGCCAACCATGAATCTGTCAAATATGCAATCTCCCATGTTTCACAAAAATCCTTCGCGGCTCTGTCTTTGGCGGCACCAGAAGACCCCGGTTTTCGGCCTCTGCGCAGCTTCCATTATGGCAGGTCTTTCCCTGATCCCGACGATCCGCGCCCAAGACGCCGTCGTTCCGAGCAAAGCGGTTACATTAGGAGCGACCGCGTCGACCAATGCGACCGCCTCTTCAGACTCCAGCCGAGACAGTCCAAACACGCTGAAACGACCGCCACCCCCCAGCCAACGGCCGTAACCGAAGAGCAACATGGTCGTTCGCGGCGATGAGCTGCCCAGCGCGTACGGCGCGCCTCCCGGCGCTTCTCACGCAGCCGTTTTTCCAATCTCACGAACGCTTATGTGCTCCACCCTGGGCGGTCTACGTGGGAGCCATTTATGAGGGCGACGCGCTTCACTTCAATCGGCCGGACCACAATTACACCGCAGAGATCGAAATGGGATTGCCCTATCGTTTCGGGATTGCGATCGAAAATGCGGTCGAGACACTTCCGTGGCGAGACCCAGGAGCGATCCTTTAGCATCGAAGGTCGCTATGCTCTTGCTGATTGGGACAAAATCCCGCTCAATCCAACCATCTTCGTGGAATACAAGTTTGGGATCGGCGACATCCTCCATGATGAAGGTCCGCCGGAGCCGCTCGAGAGAAGGGGAGGCTCAGGAATTTATCAATGAACACGAGCCTCTGCCCGGCGCCTCGAATTGCGCCTCCTGCTTGCGGAGGAATTCTGGGGCAAGGTGGAGTGGGCGTTCAACGGATTTTTTGAGGCGAAAACACGGCGGCGATCGCGGCCGGGAATGGGGCTTTGCGCAGAGCGTCAATGATGCCGGTTCTGCTGGAGCAGGAGCGGTTGAAGAGTAGGAGTGGAAATGCATCTGACCGGGCTTCACTCGGACAAGGGGATTCGAGATGATCCTTCATATCGCTTTATCATTGGACCGACCATTGCCTGGAAACCTTCGGCCAACATGCGCTTCGATGTCTCTCCTCTCTTCGGAGTGACCCGACGATTCTCCTCGAGCGTCGGTCTTCGCCATCTTTTCCTGGGTCTTTGGAGGCTCTGAACAAGGCGCCGAAGCGCCGGCTTCGACGCGGAATCGTTAGGCCGAGACGCAGAGCTTACGCCCGGTTCGCGGATCCTGCGTGGTCAGCTTTACGTGCGGCGCCGGGACTCCACGTTTGTGGATGATTCCCAGGCCGCAGGCGTCTTTGTAAACCGGCCGTGGCAGATCCATGTGCGCGACTCGCCGTTCAGGCAGATCGTTTCCGCTTGGCCGGATTTTTCCGGCGCCATTCGTCGAAGGCGCGGCGCACGCCGCCCCGCCCGGTCACGTCGAAACCGGCGGCAAAGATACTCACATCGTGCAGGAGCAAAATGCCGCCCTCCTGCAACGCCGGGTACCAAAGATCGAGCTCCTGCACGGTCGCGAGATATTCGTGCGAGCTGTCGAGCAGGATCATCTCCGGCGCGCCGCCGAAATTGTCGTTGCGCCGCCGCGACCATCGCCGGGTCGAGCGAGTTGCCCTCCGCCACCGTGACGAAATTCGTTAGGCCAGCGCGTTCCAGCCAGCGCCGGGTCAGCGCGCAGAGCTCGGGACCGATGTCGATGGTGAACAACCCGCGCCGGGCATTCATCCGTCGCAGCATGAAGCCGAGCAGGAGCGATGAATAACCGGAACAGGTCCCGAGCTGGACGATGCGGGCGATCCGGTTGCCCATCACCAATCCGTGCAGGAGCGAAATGAGCGGCACCGCGCATTCCCCGATCAGCCCGCTGCGATCGGTCTCTTCGTACCACGCCCTCATGATCTCCCACTCCGCCTCCGACAAATCGGAGTAGATCGGCGGGACAAAATCCATTCCCGGCAGGCGGTGCCACCAGTAACGCGGCCCGGTCGTCGCGCGTCCAGCGGCGCGAGCGGATCGCTTTTTCGGGCGACTCCATCAGGAGAAATATCGCCTAACGAATCACGGGGCGAGCCGTTCGATCGTCCAGGAATCGTCCGGCTGCCGCGTGTAACGAAACCGGTCATGCAAGCGGTTGGCCCGACCCTGCCAGAACTCAATCGTGGCGGGCACGATCCGATAACCACCCCAATGCGGCGGCAGCGCAATATCGTCCTGCCCGGCGAAGCGCTCCGTCATTTCTGCGAGGCGCGCATCCAGAATGCGCCGGGCATCGATCACTTCACTCTGATGCGACACCCAGGCGCCAAGCTTGCTGCCGCGCGGGCGCCCATGAAAGTAGGTCTCTCGATTCTTCCCGCGAAGTTTTCTCGACCCGGCCGGTGACGCAGACCTGCCGTTGCAGTTGCGCCCAGTAAACGGACAAAAGCGGCCTGCGGATTCGACTCCAGCTCGCGCCCTTTGTTGCTCAGGTAGTTGGTGAAAAAAACAAAACCGCGCTGATCGAAACCCTTTCAGAAGAACGATCCGCGCCGAGGGTCTTCCATCCGGTGTCGCGGTCGCGAGACTGATGGCGTTCGCATCCGGCAGTTCGGAACTGACCGCGGTAGAAAACCAGGTGGCGAATTGCTCGATCGGATCGTGGTGCAGGTCGGCTCGGTGACAAACCCTGCGTTTCGTATTCGCGCCGGAGACCGGCCAGGTCGATCGCGTCCATCATCAGCAAACGTATCCGACGCCGCCGTCGCTGTCGAAAACTGATCGCGCATCAATCGAAGTCGGCTGGTTTCCGTTTGTGCGGACTGCTTCGCTTCGCTAATAATCGGAAATGTTTAGTCTGACGATGCTCGGGAGCGGGAGCGCGGGGAACAGCGCGCTGATCGCGACCGATCATTGCCGGCTGCTCGTCGATGGCGGGCTGAGCGCGCGCCAGCTCGTCCTTCGTCTGGCTCAGTGCGGAATCACCCCTAACGAACTCGATGGCATCCTGCTCACCCATGAGCATGGCGATCACGTCTGCGGACTCGACGTGCTCTGCCGGAAGTTCGAGATCCCGATTTTTTGCAATGCCTTGACCGCGGAAGCAATTCGTTATGGATCGTTAGGCGAGCATCGCCACTGGCGCATTTTTCGGACCGGTTCGAGCTTTTCCATCTGCGACATCACAGTGGAAAGTTTTCCCGTTCCGCATGATGCGGTCGAACCGGTTGGTTACACCTTCCACGCCGGCGGGAGCGCACTCGGTTATGTCACCGACCTCGGGCATGCCACGCGTCTGGCGATTGAGCGCCTCCGCCAGGTGCAAACCCTCGTCATCGAGACGAATCACGACGAGAAACTTTTGCAGAACGATCCGCATCGGCCCTGGCCGGTGAAACAACGGATCCAATCGCGGCACGGTCATCTTTCCAATGCCGCCGCCGCCGCCGTCATCGCGCAATTGCTTGCCCGGCAAAATTGCGCGCGTCGTCCTCGGGCATCTCAGCCAGGATTGCAATTCGCCCGAGCTCGCGGCCGGAGCCGTCCGAGCAGAACTCGAAAAATGTGGACGACGCGATATCGAAATCTTTTGCGCGGCGCAGAGTGAAATCAGCCCGCGCTTTGCGATCGGCGCCACCCGCGGCGGGTCGTTTCAGCCGACTTTCGAGAATCTGCTTTTCGAAACGGCTTCCATACGTCCCTGAGCCCCGCTCTCTCAATTTGTCATCCCGATCCGGCGTAGCGCGGAGAGGGACCCCGCGATTGGCAATCCGCGCCTCCCCGGAAGAGAAAACGTCAATTGCAATTGGGAGATCCCTCTCCGTCCTTCGGCGGATCGGGATGACAAGCAGGTTGCTTGACCGACTCAATCTTCGTCGCCGACGACGAGATGGATGATACCGGCCGGATCGGAGATCCAGAAGCCGTCGAAATCTTCCCGCAACTGTTCCACTTCGTCGCGCCGCGGGACGCCGTGATTCTTAAAATGAGCGGCAGCGCTTTCTGTGTCGTTGGTTTCGAGCTCGAGCCAGATATCGGGATGAGCTGAGGTTCGGCACCCGGTCGATCCAAAGCCTGACGGGTCCGAACTGGAAGATGCAACCCTCCGCTTCCTCCTCGATCAGGGGCAGGCCGAGCGTGTCGCGGTAAAAAGCGATCGTCTGCTCGTAGGTGTGATACGGGCACTTGATCGCAATATTCGCGCCGCCGGAAAAATTTGGGCTGTTGACGTTGGCGACCATGGAAAAGAATTGAGCGATTCCCGAAACTTCGCCAGCCAATCGTTAGGCAAACGAACTCCCGGAAAAAATTAGCCGCCGCCGGAGCCTTCCCCGCCCGGTTCCGTCATCGCGATCGGATCGAGCGCGGCGTTCAATTCGGCTTCCGGCAGCACCTTCTTCTCGAGGCAGATCTGCCGCACGGTCTTCCCGGTCTGCGCGCTTTCCTTGGCGATTTCGGCGGCGCGATCGTAACCGATTTTCGGCGCGAGGCTCGTCACCATCGCCATCGAGAGCTCGACCAATTCCTGGCAGCGCTCCCGGTTGGCGACGATCCCGCTGACGCATTTGTCGGCGAAAATATCGGCCACATTTCCGAGAATCCGAATGCTCTCCAGGAGGTTGTGCGCCATCACCGGCATCATGACGTTGAGATCGAGGTTTCCGTTCGCGCTTGCCCAGGTGATGGTCGCGTCCGCGCCGATCACCTGGCTGCAAACCATCATGACGGATTCGCAGATCACCGGGTTCACTTTGCCGGGCATGATCGAGCTGCCGGGTTGGGTGGCGGGCAATTGAATTTCGCCAATCCCGCAACGCGGCCCGCTGCTGAGCAAGCGGATGTCGTTGGCGATCTTAAAGAGGCTGACGGCGATGGTTTTGAGCTGGCCGCTCGCTTCGACCACGGCATCCTTGGCGCCCTGCGCCTCGAAATGATTTTCCGCCTCGCGAAACGCGATGCCGGTGCGCTGCTCGAGATGGCGCATCACTTTGGCGGGAAATTTGAGGTGCCGATTCGAGTCCGGTGCCGACCGCGGTGCCGCCGAGGGCGAGTTCCTGCAGGGCGGCAATCGCCTGCTCCGCCCGGCGATTTCCCAAAACGCACTGCTGCGCGTAGCCACCAAATTCCTGGCCGAGCCGCACCGGCGTGGCATCCATCAAATGGGTGCGACCGATCTTGATCACGTCGTGAAATTCCGTCGCTTTCGCGGCGAGCGCGGCCTGCAGTTTTTCGAGCGCAGGGAATGAGACAATGCTTGAGCTGCTCGGCGGCGCTGATGTGAATGGCGGAGGGGATGACGTCGTTGCTCGACTGCCCCATGTTGACGTGATCGTTAGGGTGGACCGGCTCGCGCGCGCCGATCGGTTTGCCGGCCAGCTGGCAGCAGCGATTGGAGATGACTTCGTTCGCGTTCGTGTTTGTGCTCGTGCCCGAGCCGGTCTGGAAAATGTCGAGCGGGAAATGTTCGTCGAGCTTGCCTTCCGCCACTTCCTCGGCCGCCTGCACGATGAGCGCGCTGCGCTCGGCGTCGAGCAGACCAAGGTCGTGATTGGCCTGCGCGGCCGCCCATTTCAACAAGCCAAGCGCGCGAATGAAGGGACGGGAAAAACGCCAGCCGCTCACCGGAAAATTCAGGACGGCGCGCTGGGTGGAAGCTCCGTACAAGGCGAACTCCGGGACCGACATTTCGCCCATCGAATCCTTTTCGATCCGGGTCTTGCGGGCGCTCATGCCGTGCGCTGGACGGCAATTCGAGCGCGTGGCGGGCGCGCGATCGCGGACGTGACCATTGCGCGTCTGCGCCTTCTGGAAAACGGTGATGAACATCGGCGGAATATTTTGCAGACAGTACTCCGATTCAGCGCGATCAAAAAATGTGGCGTGCTGCCGGAGTTCGTTCGTCACCTGGTAAATAATGAAAGCGCCGCCAGCGCGGAGCGCATCGTAGGTATCCTGGAGGAGGGCGCGTTTTTTCTTGATCTCGAGAATGCTGAACGGAATGCCGGAAAGGATGTAATCGCATTGCGTGATCCCGCGGCGGCGAAGTTCCTCGGCGAGACTGGCGGCGTCGCGATTGATGACGTGGACGCGCGGGTCATCGGCAAACTGCCGCTCAAGATCACGCGAAAAGGCGGGATCGAGTTCGAAAAGAAAGAGCTGAGAATTCGCATCCATCCGCGCGGCCAGCTCGCGGGAATGAACTCCTTCCCCCGGGCCATACTCGGCAATTGTGCGCGGTTGGCTGAAATCCATTTTGCTCGCCACCCGCTCCACAAGCGCCTTGGAGCTGGGGATGATGGAGGCGATTTGAAACGGCTTTTGCAAAAACCGTTTGAAAAACAATGCGCTCATAAAGTTGCGAATTGTGAACCCCGAGCCCCCCGTTGTCCAGCCACGATCTCGCTGAACGAGGCGGTTGTCCGCCTCAAGAATCGACTCTCATGGCCCCGACGGGATGCCCTTCCGTCCGGACGCCTGGCGCCTTTTTCGCCGGGTCGAGAGCAGCGCGATGGGCCGGCTCTGGTATGCAAATTTAGAGGCTTGACAGATTTTATTAAATTTATAATGCTCAATTTTTGGGATAAGTGTTGCCACCATTCGAAAAAAATTGGTGACCTCCAGCCATGCATAATCTACTGACAGTCAAAGAGACTGCGAAATACCTCCGAATTCCGCTGCCGACTGTCTATTATCTGGTTCAGCGCGGGCAGCTTGCCGGCCATCCAGATCGGCGGGCGGTGGAGAATCAAGAAAGATTCCCTGGATAAGGATATCCTGAAAGAGGATCGATCGGGCCAGCCGACGGTCCTGGTCGTAGATGATGATGTGAGTCTGCAAAACCTCTTCAAGGTTTTCCTGAAGAAGATTGGTTTCAGCCGCGTCGTGGTCGGGACAGTGAAAGAGGCGATCGCCGCGCTCGAGAAGCAGCGATTTGATTTGCTCTTTCTCGATCTGAAGTTGCCCGATGGGCCGGCGGACGATGTTTACGACGCCGCGAAAGAGATCGACCCCGAACTGCCCATCGTGGTGATCACGGGTTATCCGGACAGCAAAATGCTGGATCGGATTCTTGCCAAGGGTCCGATCACCGTTTTGAAAAAGCCGCTCAATGTCGAGCAGCTGAAGCAAACGGTCCGCATCCTGGGTCACAAAGAGGCGACCAAGCTCGCGGCCTGAGGCCGGTCGGACGAAAAGTGATCGGCGAATCGTGACGATTCGCCGCCTGTTGCGCTGTCGCCAAATCTTTCTGCGCTCGTCCCTTGACGGATCATCTATCACTATTCACTTATCCCTTCTGCTTTCCGGCGCGGTTAGCTCAGTGGTAGAGCACTACCTTGACACGGTAGGGGTCACAGGTTCGAACCCTGTATCGCGCATGTTTGCGACGAGCCGGGCCCTTTGCCGCCAGTAACTTTCCCGACAAGCCCCGGCATGGCGCTCTCGGCTTGATTCGGCCTGTAAATCCTTCATGGAAACCGGACTCGCGGCACCCAATCTGAATGGCTATCCTACGGCCCGTGGCGCGGCACTTGCTTCGTCGTAAGCTCCCATACCGCCGCTAACGTTCGCTACTTCCTTGTAACCACTCGCCTTGAGCAGACTGCTGGCGATGGAACTGCGATAGCCGCTGCCGCAGATGACCGCGATTGGTCGATTGTTAGGCAAATCCGGCCGCTGCCGGGCGAAAGAAGCAAGCGGGACGTGACGCGCACCCTCGATGTGATTGTTCTGCCATTCGGAAGGCGTGCGCACATCGAGCACGAGCGGTCCGTTATTTTTCAGGCTTGCCTGCAATTCCTCCGCGCTCATCTGGGGAAGTTTCTCGGTTTCGGTGAGCGCCTCGGCCTTGATGTAACCGAGGACGTTGTCGAAGCCGATCCTGGCCAATTCAAGGCGCGCTCTCTTCGCCTCCTCCGCCGAGCCGACGACGAGCGCGATCGCTTTTTCGCCCGGGACCATGAAGCCGCTCCAGGTGGAAAATGAAGGACTGCCCAGACCGATGTTGATGCTGCCGGGAAAATGTCCGGCGCCAAACTTTGCCGGCGAACGAACATCGAGCACGACCGCGTTGTCCTGACCGCGTGTTTCAACTCCTTTTCGGTCATCTCGTCGAGTGGCGGGAGCGCGCTGAAAGGCTCCGCGCCTTCCAGATTTACCCCGACATCGTAGGAAAAATAGGCTGGACGATCGGGCAGATTGGCCGTCATTTGCCTAACGAACTCCGTCCGGTCCTTGATCTGCATCGCCCAGTTCAATTTCCGTTCCTGGCCGACGAGCGAAAAAGGCGCATCGGAAATGGCGCGTCCGCAAAGCGAACCGGCCCCGTGTGCGGGATAAACTTTCACTTCGTCCGGAAGAGTGAGAATTTTGTGGTGCAGCGAATCGTAGAGCTTGCCGGCGAGCGCGCTCGGATCTTCATCCGCATCGCGCAGGTCGGGCCGGCCGACGTCGTTCACGAAAAGCAGGTCGCCGGTGAAGATCGCGATCGGCTGACCGTTCTCGCGGACGAGAAAGGAAAGGCTGTCGGGCGAATGTCCCGGGGTTTCGCGGAGCTCGACCTCGAGCGACCCGATCCTGACAACTCGCCATCTTTCGCGTCGATATGGTCATAGTGCGCGGGCGCATGCTGCGAAACATAGACTTTCGCGTCGGTGCGGTCGGCCAGCTCGCGAAAGCCGGAGGCAAAATCGGCGTGCGGATGACTGTTGAAAATGGCGACGATGCGCATGCCCTGGCTCTCCGCCTCAGCAAGATAATCATCGATATCGCGTTTCGGATCGACCACGGCAGCTTCGCCGTCCGCGCCGAAAAAATAGGAAGCATGAGCGAGTCCCTCGACAAAAAAGCGTTTTAGATACATGGCGTGATTTGATGGTTTGAGATTTCGTTAGGCCAATCAGCCGACAACTTTAACATGCCGCGCCTACAAAGCCGAGCAAGAACAAGGGATGCGATCCGGCGATAACCGCTCGCCTGCCATTCACCGGCCGAAAACTGCGGCGTGTTTTCAAAATCGGTCGGGTTCGTGTAGCGATCTGTATGCGCGCGATGGTCCTCGAATCACCTCGCCGGCCGCTTGTCAGGCAGGAAGTGCCGCAACCGTCGCCCCGCCCAGATCAATTACTGGTGCGTGTCGCGGCCTGCGCGGTCTGCCGGACTGATCTCCATGTCCTCGACGGCGAACTGCCAGAGCCGAAGCTGCCACTCATTCTCGGCCACGAAATCGTCGGCCGGGTCGAGGAGATCGGCCCGGAGGTGCGCGGCTTTCAGATCGGCCAGCGGGTTGGGATACCATGGCTCGGCTGGACTTGCGGCGAATGCCGATTCTGCCTGACGAACCGCGAAAATCTTTGTGAACGCGCCCGCTTCACCGGCTACACGATTGACGGCGGTTACGCGGAATACACCGTGGCAGACGCGCGTTTCTGTTTTCCGATTCCAGACGACTTCGAAGATGTGGCCGCCGCCCCGCTCCTCTGCGCGGGTTTGATCGGATATCGATGCCTGCGCAAAGCGGGCGACGCGCAACGACTCGGGATTTACGGCTTCGGAGCCGCGGCGCACATCATCGCGCAGGTCGCGCGCTACCAAGGCCGCGAGGTGTTCGCGTTTACTCTCCGGGCGACGTGACCGCGCAGGATTTCGCACGCCGGCTCGGCGCGAAGTGGGCGGGAGATTCAGATGAAACGCCCCCGCAAACTTTGGACGCGGCGATTATTTTCGCGCCGGTCGGTCCGCTCGTGCCCGCCGCGCTCCGCGTTCTCGCGCGCGGCGGCATCGTCGTCTGCGGCGGAATTCACATGAGCGACATTCCGTCGTTTCCCTAACGACCTGTGGCAGGAGCGAACGATCTGTTCCGTGGCCAATCTCACCCGGCGCGATGGCGAAGAATTTCTCGCGCTCGCGCCACGCATTCCGGTTCGCACCGAAACACAAACTTTTCCTCTCGAGCAGGCGAACGAAGCGTTGGCGGCGCTCCGAAGCGGGGCGCTGACCGGCGCCGCTGTCCTCGTGCCGTCACAACGCTGAGATCAGGTGAGCGATTCTTCGCGCTAGAGCGCGCCAGAACTGCCCGCGGCGTCGGACAAAGCACTCAGACGGGGGCCGGGGTATCTCTGGGGTTCGTGACACCGAGCAGTCGCTGCACTTCTTCATCGCTCGTTTGCGAGAAGTCCTCATACCATTGCCCGACACCGTAGAATGTTCCGGCACGATCACGGCCACGACTTCGTCGGCGCTCGCGCACAAGTAGTCGCAGGTCGCGCGCGCAACCGTCGGCGTCGCAACCACGACGCGCCCGACGTTCAGTTGTCGCAGCGCCGAGATCGCAGCCATCATGGTTGAGCCGGTTGCGACTCCATCGTCGACGATGATAACGGTTTTTCCTTCAACTTCCGGGGGTGGGAGATTGTGGCGATACGATTCCTCGCGGCGTTTCAGCTCCTGGAGCTCCTCTGCCGTAACCGCATTAATTGTCTCGTTAGAAATTCGCAGAGTGTTAACGACGTCGCCGTTCAAAACTCTCATTCCTCCACTGGCGATCGCACCCATCGCGAGTTCCGGATGACCCGGCAAACCGAGTTTGCGAACGACAAAGACATCGAGCGGCGCATGTAATCTCTTCGCCACTTCCGCGCCGACCGGCACTCCGCCGCGCGGCAGGGCAAGGACAATGATATCGGGCTGGCCAGCGTAGGCGGCCAATTTTTCGGCGAGAAGCTCGCCTGCTTCATGCCGGTCTCGAAATTGTGCCTTCACTTTCGTGTCCTCAAATGTTTGCAGAACCAATCGGCGGCCAGCCGCGCCCTTTGAGTGTGCCCGGCGCCGGAAAAAATGCGCCGCGTGCGGAACAATCGCGAGCGATTTCTCACATCTCAACTGCGCACACGCCTCCCGTCACTCTCTCCGTCTCTTCCGGGAGCGGCGGGGAGCGACCTTAAATGATGCGCTTTTTTGCATGCGGATACCGATGCTCGTGGGTAACCCGGAGTGTTCGGTGTGATCATAGAGAGTCACAATCGCTGCCGCCAACGCGCCTACGGCAATGGCCGCCGCGACCAGGAAAAGACTTTCATGGACTGGATCCCCGTCCCACGCTCAAGCCGAACAACAGGGCACGGGGGGGATCCATCCCGCCGCCGGTTTTGTTGCGCCTGTGACAGCCTTTCAACAATAAACTATTCGATCGGGACTCATTTGCTCTTCATCAATTGCGATTCGCTCTTCAAATCTTGCCGACTCCTGTCAGAGATCCTTCTCCCGCCTGCGGGATCAGGATGACAACCTTTTGTGTGGCTCCGAATACCTCTGTTTCAATAATCGTGTCAGACGCTCGAGTAACTCAACTTGGGCCGGGTTGATTTTGCGGCGCGCGCTCTCTTCGGGGAAGAACTCAGCGCTATCGACTTCCGGAAACGACTGCCGATGACCGGAGCGCGGCGGCCACTCGAGTTCGAATACATTGGAAACGAGGCGAAAGCCAGCCGGCAGGTCGCCTTCCATGGCCCAGGCATGCACAGTCTTACCGCCTTTCTGCGTGATCCATCCCAAAGGAAGAAAGCCACCAATAGCCGGGATGCCGAGTTCCTCCTCAAATTCGATCTTGGCGCGTGAGAGCAGGTCTTCACCGGGTAAGGCCTCGCCCTTTGGTATGCTCCAAGCGCCTTCATCCCTTTTGCTAAAGAATGGACCGCCAGGATGCACGAGTAATACTTCGAAACTCATGCCGGAACGCCGAAACAGGAGCAGGCCGGCGCTAACCTTCGATCGTTTTTCCTTCGAAGTGGATTGCGGGTTTCCAGCCATTAGAGATCTGCGCTACATTCGCATGCAGCGGAGCAGCGACAAAACTTATCGACCCGCTTCGTCACAGCCCTGCGACGATGAGATTGCGGTGAACGAAAGGCTCACCGACACCTAATTGCCTACGCCGCGCGCTGGAGCGAGACCCACGGCGTTACCTGAGTCTTGGAACGAGGCGCGATTTTCGGCGCGACAACAAAGAGCTTTGTTCTCGCCGTTTCTTTCGTAAAAGTTTCGCAGGCCAGGGTGGCGAAATTGGCAGACGCGCCAGACTTAGGATCTGGTGGAGCAATCCTTAGGGGTTCGAGTCCCCTCCCTGGCACTCCGCCGCCATGAAAAATCAGCATCTCGAAATCGAGAGAAAATTTCTTATCGACCAGTTGCCGCGCGCTCTCGAGCGCTATCCACACAAGGATATTGCACAGGGTTATCTGGCGATCGGCCGCGACAAGGCGCATGTGCGGCTGCGGCGGGCGGGCCGGGTTTGCACGCTCACTTTCAAGCGCGGTCCGGCTCGCGCTCGCGAAGAACGCGAGATTCATCTCACCCCTGTCCAATTCGACATCCTTTGGCCCGCCACCGCCGGGTCGCGCCTGACAAAAACGCGCTATTACGTGCCCTGGAAAAAACTTACGATCGAAATCGACATCTATCGCGGATCGAATGAAGGCCTGATGGTGGCGGAAGTGGAATTTCCCGACGTCGAAACCTACCATTCTTTTCGTCCGCCGGACTGGCTGGGCGACGAAGTGACGGGGGCGAGTCGATACAGCAACGTGAAGTTGGCCCGCGATTAAAGGGCGGCCAAACAATTAGTAAATTGTCAGCCGCCGCACCTTTAGCATAATCTCCTCGCCCACCGCCTGATGACCGTTTCGCCTAACAAAAAGATCCTGATCGTGGAAGACGAACCCGACGTGGTCGATCTGCTTACCCTGCAATTGCGGAAGGCGGACGGCTTCTCCGCGATCGTCGCGCATGATGGCGCGGAGGGTTTGAAAAAAGCGCGCACCGAAGCGCCCGCCTTGATCGTGCTCGATCTGATGTTGCCACGCATGTCGGGCCTGGAGGTTTGTAAATTACTCAGGACCGATTCGCTCACGTCGCACATCCCCATCATCATGCTGACCGCGAAAGCCGAGGAGGTCGACCGCATTGTCGGGTTGGAATTTGGGGCGGACGATTATGTGACGAAGCCTTTCAGCCCGCGCGAACTCCTCTTGCGCATCAAAGCAATTTTACGCCGTGGCCCTGGCGAACTGGCCGACGGAAAAATCACCCGCGGACCGATCACGATCGACGCGGCGCGGCATCGCGTTCTGGTGGGCGGCAAGCCCGTTGTCCTGACGGCAGTCGAGTTCAAGCTTCTCAGCATGCTGATGCAACGACCGGGACGGGTCCAGGCCCGCGACCGCCTGCTCAACGAAGTCTGGGGTTACGAAAGCGCGATCGATACTCGTACGGTCGATACCCATGTCCGGCGGCTGAGGGAGAAGCTCGGCAAATCAGCCGGCGTCATCGAGACGGTGCGCGGCTTCGGCTATCGTCTGCGCGAATAAACTGGACGCATGGGCTGGTTTGCTTTTGCCCTCGTCCTGGCGGCTCTCCTTTATTTTTGGTGGCGAGTTCGGAGCGACTGGATCGCGCCTTGTCGTGAATTGGAGGAAATGGTCCGCAACCTCAATGAAGAGCGTACGCCCCGCACCTTTCTTATTAGCGGCACTGCTGAGGTACGCGGAATAGCCCTCGCGCTCGAGCAGATCGCCATCCGCCAGGGAGCGTTACGCGCGCGCGTCCAGGAAGGTGAGTTTGGCGTCCAGGCGATCGTCGGCGCGCTGGCCGATGGTTTGGTCGTCGCGGATGGAGAGCGACGCATTCGGCTGATGAATGACGCTTTTCGGCAGATGTTTGAAGTCGGCCCGCAGACGATCGATGGCAGCCTGCTTGAAACGGTGCGCGACGCGGCTGTGGACCGATTGTTAGGCGAGGCGCTCAAAAGCGGCCAAAGGCGGCACACCACCATCGTGCTGCAGCGGCCGGCGGATACTGAACGTCATGTTGAAGTGGTAGCGGAGCCGATCAAGGACGCGCCCGGTGCCGTAATTTTATTTCGCGACATCACCGAGCTGCGGCGAACGGAAACGATGCGACGTGATTTCGTCGCCAACGTCTCGCACGAGCTGCGCACCCCGCTCTCGATCCTGCGCGGGTATCTTGAGACGTTGCTCGAAAACCCAAAACAACCTCCCGCTGAATTGCTCCGCATTTTTGAAGTCATGGAGCGGCATTCGAACCGGCTTAACCTGCTGGTGGACGACGTCCTGAGCCTGGCCCGCCTCGAAGGCCCCGGCCTAGCGCTCGACCTAACGACCGTCCGGCCTGCCATCTTTTTGCGTGGAATCATGCGCGATTGGGAGAAAAAGTTTGCTGCAAAAAAGCTCCAAGTAGAGCTCGAAGCGCCCGACGATCTCCCGCCGCTCCAGGCAGATGAGGCCCGGCTCCAGGAGGTCATTTACAACCTGCTCGACAACGCGGTGAAATATTCACCCGCCGGCGGAAAAATCACGGTCCGGGCGAGCGGCGCCGACGGGCGACTGCAGCTTAAGCGTGTCGGACAACGGAGTTGGAATCCCGGCGCGCGATTTACCACGAATCTTTGAGCGTTTTTATCGCGCCGACAAAGCGCGTCATCGCGAGCTGGGCGGGACCGGTCTCGGGCTTTCGATCGTTAAACACATCGCTCAGTTGCACAGCGGACAAGTCGAGGCAGAAAGCGAGGTTGGTCGAGGCACCACCGTCCGCGTTTCCCTGCCGCTCTCAGCCACACAAACGTAACATTAAAATTTTTGCCCGGCTGGCTGTCGGTGAGCAATGATCGCATGATGGAACTTGCAGCTCCCGCTCCCATGGTCGAGCTCGATGAGCTTCGGCGCCATCGGACCCGGCGCCTAGTCGAGCGCGGGATTCGCTATTTTTTCGGCGGCAACGCCGTTGTTGCCATCGTCGTGCTGGCCTTGATCACGATCTTTCTCTTTCGCGAAGGCTTCGGTTTTTTCGGCGCAAACCTGCGTAGCCTGCGGCTTTATCGCACCTCGGGTCTGGAATATGTCGATATCATCCGGGCGCAGTCTGAAAAGCACGCCGTCCTGACGCGATCGCTCAATCGGATTCGACTAAAGGAATTCAGCACGCAGTTGGAGCGCCGGCGCAACAACGAACAGGCCCAGGCCGCGCTCGCGCCGCTCGATCAATTCGCAACCGCTTTCAGTGACGCGGGCGACGAGCTGGATGGTCTCGTTTCCGACTTGAACGACGAAGCCATGGGCCTCAAGGAGGCGCTCGCTTCGCGCGATGAGGCGGTCGCCGAAAGAGATCGGCTGACCCGGGCCGGCAACTCCGCCGACGCGGCGAAAATCGCGATCCCGGCGGTGGACTCGGCGGCGACGGTCACGCTACTCCGAGCCAGCGCAGCCAAGTTCCGCCTAACGAGCTCGACCCTGGCGGCGAAACTCTCCGGGTTGCTGAACAGTTCGCCCGCCCTAACGAGTCCGGGCGCGCAAAAACTCTTCCGCACCTGGAAAACACAAGTGCGCGATTATGTCGCCACCTTGCCCGCCGCCTACCAGGAACTGAATACCTGGAATCCGGCCCGGCCTGTGCCCTGGTATCGCGGCATCACCGCCTTTCTCTTCGGACGCGACTGGATCACGGCCAGCTTTTGGCAGGATTGGTACGGAATTCGGCCACTCCTCGTCGGCTCGATCCTGGTCTCCGCGGTGGCGCTTGCCTTCGCCGTTCCGTTCGGGGTCGCAGCCGCGATTTACGTGAGTGAAATTGCGAGCCGCGGCGAGAAACGTCTGATCAAACCCTACATCGAATTTATTTCTGCCATCCCCTCGGTCGTGCTTGGCTTTTTTGGAATCGCCGTGGTCGGGGAAGTGATTCGACGCGTGTCGCAATCGCATTGGTTGAACTGGATTTCTTTCTTCCCGATCAGCGAACGGCTCAACATTTTCACCGCCGGGACGCTCCTCGCCTTGATGGCGATCCCGACAATTTTTACTCTCTCCGAAGACGCTTTGAGGAACGTGCCGCGCGGCTTCAAGGAAGCCTCCTATGCGCTTGGCGCCAATCGCCTCCAAACCATCGCCCGCGTCCTCGTCCCCGCCTCGCTTTCCGGAATCATCTCGGCCATCCTGCTCGGCTTCGGGCGGGTGATCGGCGAGACGATGGTGGTGCTGCTCTGTGCCGGCAACCGGATTGAAATTCCCGATTTCAGTGAGGGCTTGGGCGCCTTTTTCCAGCCGGTTCACACCATGACCGGGATCATCGCCCAAGAGATGGGCGAAGTGGTGCGCGGGAGCATTCATTATCGCGCCCTTTTCATGGTTGGGCTGGTCCTTTTTACGATCACTCTCGCGATCAACTACGCCGCTCAGAAAATCGTGCAGCGTTACCGGATGAGTATTGGGTAAATGACGAATTCCAAATGACGAATGACGAATCAATGACGAATGACGAAAGGCGAGCGGCGCCGATTCCTTCAGGCTTCGTTCCGCATCGGGCGGATCGACCTTCGTCATTTCGTCGCCGCAGTCGGGTCATCGAGAAAATCGCCTTTTGGAGCTTCCGGATTGCCACCTACTGCATCATCGCGGCGACGAGCTACATCTTTCTCGATATCGGCGTGAAAGGCGGGCGGACCGTCTTCACCACCACCCCGCCTTTCGTTAACCTCCCGTTCCTGACCGAGAAACCGGAGACTCTTTTTGTTTTCGATTACCAGGGCAAACAAATGTCGTTAGGCGACAAGGAGTTTCGCGTCTTCCAGGCGCAACATCCCAATGAGGATTTCCATCCGGCGACCGTCGCCTACTCCGCTGGCGGGATCTGGCCCTGTATCGTCGGCACCGCCCTCCTCGTCGTCGGTTCGATGGTGGTGGCGCTCTTCATTGGCATCAGCAGCGCGATTTATCTAAGCGAGTACAGTCGCGACAGCCGCTCCATCCGGCTCATCCGGATCGCGATTCTCAATCTCGCGGGTGTGCCTTCGATTGTTTTCGGACTTTTCGGTTTCGGACTCTTCGTGATTTTCTTTCACTGGAACGTGTCCCTCCTCGCCGGGTGGTTTACCCTGGGCTTGATGGTTTTGCCGGCGATCATCACCGCAAGTGAAGAAGCTTTACGCGCGGTGCCGCAGGGTTTGCGCGAAGGCTCCCTCGCGCTCGGGGCGACGAAGTGGCAAACCATTCGCAAAAATGTCCTGCCCTACGCTTTGCCCGGCATCCTGACCGCCTCGATTCTCGGGATCGCCCGGGTCGCGGGCGAGACCGCACCGATCATGTTCACCGCGGCTTACGCGTTGCGCGATGAAATGCCGTGGCAGGTGCAACGGTGGACCGACTTTTTCTTTCAAGGCGTGATGGCGCTGCCCTATCACATCTATGTCGTGAGCTCGAAGATCCCGCAGAACGAATACACCGAGCAGCGTTCAGTACGGAGCGGCTTTTGTTTTTCTCGTCCTCGTCATGCTGATTGCATTAACCTCGGTCGTTCTTGCGCGAGCGCAGCCGAAATCGTTTATCATGGTGAAATTACTCGATATGCCCGAAGCCACGTCAGAAGCCGCTCTCAGCCCGAGTCCCCGGGCCACGCCCTCCGAGAACGTCGCGCAACCGATGATCGATGTTCGCGATGTGACTTTTGCCTACGGCAATCATGAAGTGCTGCATGAGGTCAGCCTGCAAATGCCGCCCCGAGCTGTCACGGCCTTCATCGGACCGTCGGGCTGTGGGAAGACGACGCTGCTGCGTTGTTTTAATCGGATGAACGATCTCGTTGAATCCGCCCGGATCGCGCGGGGCTCGATCCTGATCGAAGGTCGTGACATTAACGCGCCGACGGTCGATGTCGTTGATCTGCGCCGGCGCATCGGGATGGTTTTCCAGAAGTCGAATCCGTTCCCAAAATCAATTTACGATAACATCGCTTACGGATTGCGAATTGCCGGGGTCAGGAAGCAATCGGAGATCAATGAAGCGGTCGAGAAAAGCCTGCGAGCGGCCGCGCTTTGGGACGAGGTGAAAGATCGGCTCGACCGCAGCGCCTATGGGCTTTCCGGTGGCCAGCAACAGCGCCTTTGCATCGCGCGCGCACTCGCCGTCGAGCCGGAGATTGTCCTGATGGATGAGCCTTGTTCTGCGCTCGACCCGATTGCGACGGCAAAGGTGGAGGAGCTGATTCGCGTGCTGAAAAACGATTACACGATTGTGATCGTGACTCACAACATGCAGCAGGCGGGCCGCTGCTCCGACCACACGGCTTTCTTTTACCTCGGTCGATTGATCGAGTTCGGTGACACGACGCGGATCTTTTCAAATCCGACGCAACGACAAACCGAGGACTACATCACAGGCCGCTTCGGCTGAGGAAAAAGATCATGACCCCGCCGAAACATATTTTGGGCACATTCGACGAAGCGCTTGTGACCCTGCGCAACAATGTCCTGATGATGGCGAGTCTCGCCAACCGCAGCCTCGACAATGCCTTGAACGGGCTTCTGCAACGCGACGACGATCTTTGCGCGACCGCGATTGCGGATGACGAAGAAATCGATCAGCTCGAGAAACAGGTCGACAAGGATGGAATCGATCTTTTGCTCAGGTTTCAACCGGTTGCGTCTGATCTCCGGCGCGTCGTTTCGGCGATGAAACTTTCTTCCAATCTCGAGCGGATGGGAGACCAGGCGGTGAGCATCGCGCGCAAGGCCCGAAAACTAAACCGACACCCGGCCTTGCCCGAGGCGGAGTTGATTACGCCGTTACGGGCGGTGGCGATGCAGATGTTCAAGGATAGCGTCGATGCGTATGTGCAGGAGGATGTCGAATTGGGTCGCGGTCTCAAGGCACGCGACAAAGAGCTCGACGAGCTGAACGCAGAAACTGGCCGGCGCTTGATCGAGCGGATGGCGCAGAACCCCGACCAACTGCGCGGCTATTTGAATTTGATGTTCATCGCGCGCCATCTCGAGCGAGTGGGCGATCACGCGACCAACATCGCCGAGGACGCTGTTTACGCGGCCGCCGCGGAAGACATTCGGCATCAGACTCTTCTTTCCGTCGATCGTTAGGCAAAGACGCGCCCATTCTTTGGGCTTGGCGAAGCAGGGTATTTGCGCTAGCGGAGTCATCCAAGCTTCTGCCAGACTGCTGCCCATGTTCTCGATCAAGAAACTGTTCGGACACGACGAAAAATTTTTTAATCTCCTCGAATCAAGCGCGGAGCAGGCCGACCAGAGCGTCCACCATCTGGTCGCGCTCCTCGCCAAACTGGAACGCAAGGAATCGCCGGAGAGCCTGGAGGAATTTGTCTTCAGCCGACGGAAGGACAAAGAAATCACGCAAGAGCTGACCGAACAGCTCTGCAAAACTTTCATTACGCCTTTCGAGCGCGAAGATATCCAGACACTCGCCGCCTCGCTTTATAAAATTCCCAAGACGGTCGAGAAGATTGGCGAGCGCATCCTGATTTGTCCCGGCGATCTGCACGGTCACAATTTCAAGAGCCATCTCGAACTGCTCGACCAGGCGGCTGAAGCGGTTCTCGCGATGGTCAAGGAGCTGCGCAAGGGAACAGACGCGGCGACCGCGCGCGAAAAAAATGCGCGCCTTCAGACCATCGAAGGCCAGGCAGACAAACTGGAGCTGGATTTGCTGCGCAATTTATACCACGGCGATTACGACCCGAAGCAGACCATTTTCCTGCGCGACCTTTACGAATTGCTGGAGAAAGTCATCGACCGCTGCCGTGATGCAGGGAACATCATTCTCCAGATGGTGCTCAAATATTCGTGAGAATCTTGCGACGACGGTTTGTATGATTCTTTTCATCCTCGTCGTCCTGGCGGCGATCGCCTTCGAGTACATTAACGGCTTTCATGACGCCGCCAACGCGATCGCCACCGTCGTCTCGACCAAAGTGCTGACACCGCGCGAGGCGATCACGATGGCCGCTTTTTTTAACCTGACCGGAGCGCTTACCGGCACCGCGGTCGCTTCCACGATTGGGAAGGGAATCGTTGATCTCCATGTCGTGACGATGCGGACGATTCTTTGCGCATTGATCGGTGCAATCGTCTGGAACCTTATCACCTGGATGCTCGGCCTGCCCTCGAGTTCGAGTCATGCCTTGATTGGCGGCCTCTGCGGGGCCGCGGTCGCCTCGGCGCGGGGAGATTGGTCCGTGCTGAAATGGCAGTCGGGTCTCATGCCCAAAGTGGTCATTCCAATGGTTACATCTCCGGTGATCGGTTTTCTCGTCGGCGGATTGTTCATGTTCGTCTTGCTCGTCACCCTCCGCTCTTTCACTCCACATTGGATTCATTCAGTCTTTGGGAAACTACAGCTCGTCAGCGCCGCCTGGATGGCGCACAGCCATGGAACAAACGATGCGCAAAAGACCATGGGCATCATCGCGCTCGCCCTCTACACCGGGACGACGAGCGGTAAATTCGTCGGACTGCCTCCGTTTTTTGATTTCCTCCACACTCCGGAATTCAGAGTCAGCCCCTGGGTTGTTATCCTTTGTGCGGCAACGATGGCAGCCGGGACAGCTGCTGGCGGCTGGCGAATCATCCGCACCCTCGGGCACAAAATGGTGAAGCTTCAGCCCGTCCACGGATTTGCCGCGGAAACAACCGCTGCGGTCATCATCCAGGTGGCCAGCTCCTACGGCATTCCACTCTCCACGACGCATGTCATCTCCACCTCGATCATGGGTGTCGGTACGGTCAAACGTTTTAGCGGAATGAAGTGGACGGTTGTCGAACGAATCGTCTGGGCTTGGGTATTAACCCTGCCCGCGACCGGTCTGATCGGTTATGTCCTGGCCCGCGCCGCGGCAGAGTTTTAGACCAGCCGTCGGGCGTCTGGATAAATGCGTTCGACTGGCGCATCTTGGCTGATGCGACTCTACTTTCTCCGTCACGGAGCAGCAGATTGGCCTGACTGGAAAAAGCCCGATGACGAACGTCCGCTTACGAAAGAAGGGCGCCGCGAACTCCATCAAGTCGGTGAATTTCTGGCGCGGCTCAAAGTCAGCCCGGACCTGATCCTAACAAGTCCTCTGCCGCGTGCGGTCGAAACCGCCGAGATTGCCGCAGAACATCTTCAGTCTCGGGTGCGGGAGGAGCGACTGCTCGTGCCGGGCTTCGGAGCGGCAGACGTGAAGCGCCTGCTGCGCAAGTTCCCGCAACAAGTCCTCATGCTGGTCGGCCACGAGCCAGACTTTTCGTCGGCCATCGAGACACTGACCGGAGGAAATGTAAAACTTTCAAAGGCCGGCGTTGCCTTGGTCGATTTGGACTCAGGCAAGGGCAGACTGCGTTGGCTCTTCCCGCCGAAGATTACAAGCCAATGAGAATAAAAAGGAAGCCCGCCGGAAGGCATCCGGCGGGCCACCCAAACCTAACTGCTCCTAACTGGACTATTTGATCGGCACAAAGCCAACCTGGGCAGCGATTCGCTGGCCCGCCGGGCCAATTGTGAAATCAAGAAATTCCTTGGCCACGCCACTTGGTTCCCCGTTTGTGTAATAGAAGGTGGGACGTGCGTAGGGATAAGTCTTGGCATGCACGGTCTGTGCGGAAGGAATTGCGCCATCGATTGCCATGACCTTGACTCCGGCGGCCTTGGTGTAGGCGAGGCCGACATAGCCGACGCCGTTGGCGTTCTTACCCACCTCCGAGGCGATTTGTTCGTTCCCAGCCATCTTTTGCGCGCTCGAGGCATAATCTCGTTTCTTCATCGCCAACTCCTTGAAGTCGGAGTAAGTGCCCGACGAGGTGTTGCGCGTGTAAACCGATATCTTGCCCGGGCTGCCGCCGACCGCACTCCAATCGGTTACGTCGCCGGTGAAGATTTGCTCGACCTGCTTCTTGTTGAGACCTTTGATAGAGTTACCAGAGTTCACAATCACCGCGATCCCGTCATAAGCGACGATTGTCGGCTTCAAGTTCAATCCTTTACCGGAAGCTGCGCCGACCTCCGCCGGTTTCGCCCGCCGGCTGGACATTCCGATCTGGGCCGTGCCATCGATAATGGCCGCGATTCCGGTGGTCGAGCCTTCGGCCGCGATGTCAAACGTGGTATTGGGATGCTGGGCCTTGAAAGTCTCGGCCAATTGCGGAACGAGCTTTGCGCCAAGAGTATCGGAGCCTTTGATGACGAGACGATCAGCCTGGGCCCCCGAAGTGATGAGGGCTAGTCCGAGGGTTATACTTATTATTTTCATTTTCATATTGAGTCGGATTTCTGTAGTTTTTTTGATGGACGCTACGAGCCATCTCATAAATCCAAAAGCCTGTCATCCTGAGCGAAACGAAGGATCTCTGACTGTTTCTTTAGCCTGCGACACATGGAAATATTGAGAGATTCTTTGCGCCGCTTCGAATGACAAAACATTATGAGATGGTTTCAGAACTTCACAGTTAGGTCAGATTGGAAGATGCTGTATTTATGCAGTGGGTTGATGCTGAAAGCGTCGCCGACCCCGCCTGTCCCCAGGCTGCCATCGGCTTGTTCACCATAGCCGTAGGTCAGGTTGAAGAAGATGGCATCAGTAATGGCGTAGCCTGCCTGGATGGCAAAGCCCTCCATGTTGACGCGACTATCGAAGAGATCGGAATCAACCAGATTGGGATCAAGTGCGAACTGATCGACGTGCTGGTAAAACGCTGCGATCTGCCAGTCGCGCTTCTCCTTCAACTTACCGGCAGCCAGCCCGATTTGGTAGGCGTAACGTTGGTCGCCCTTATCCGGGTGACCGGCTGCGGCGGCGCGCTCGTCGCCGTCAAAATTGACGGCAAAATCACCGAAGACGCGCATGGGGACCTCGCCGAATTTCCAGCCAAACTCGACCGGCATATCAAAGACGAGAAGACTGTTAATGCCGGTTTGGTTAGGAGTGACTTTGTCTCCAGCGGCGTTGAGGAAGGCTGGGTCGCCGACGAAGTGGGTGTTAAAAGTGTCGCCATTCCCGGTATAATTATAGATAGTCGGTGCAAGCTGAAGATAGACTGACTTGGTAAAGTTGATCTTGGCCCCCACCTGCCAGCCAAGGAGGAACGCATCCGTGTTCGGCACGCCGCTCGGCGCCGGCCCGATTGGATTTTCCGGATTCTCATCGTCGTAAACGAACTGCGCAAAATTCGCGAAGACGTCGACGCTGATATTGCTCGGCGGAGCACCTTCCGCTGCGGTAGTAACGGTCTTTCCATCCTTGGTATACGATTGCGCTCCGCTCGCCTTGCCGCCGCCGCCGAACGAAAAATTGAAAGTGTGTTTCCATTGCTCGGCCGCACCTTCCGGATTGATGTCGGCGTCCCAGGTCATCAAAGTGGTGACGAATGGATTTTGCATCCTGCCCGCCGTTAGCGTCAGGTCACGGACTCCGCGATAACCCAAATAGGCTTGTCCGACGCTGATCCGGTCGCTGTCCTTGGAGAAGGGGCCGTTGACGCCGCTGTCATCACCAAAAGTGACATTCGTCGAACGCGGATTGGTGCTTGTCTCAAGCCTTAGTCCGAAGAACCAGTCGTCCACGAGCGTTCCGCGCAAACCGAGCCGCACCCGGTAACGAAAGCGATTGCGTTGCGTGCTGTCGCCTGGTGTGTCGAGCGTGTCGGGCGCGCCCGCTTGCGCCGTCCGAATCTCATAACGCATGCGCGCATCGCCGTAGAGTTCCAACTCGGTTATCGGGGTGGAAAGCTTCAACTTCCCGGCTGACGTCGCGGCATGTTCCTTGACCAGGTCGGCCCGGACATCCTCGGCCTCCTGGTCGGTAATCAGGCCTTTTTTAACCAGCAACTCTAATAATGCCCCGCTATCCTGGGCACGGACAGTAACTGCACCCAGAATCAAGCTGACTGCCATAGCGATGAAAACAATTCGTTTGCAAAACATTTTCTCTCCTTTGTTGCGGCTGGGCGCCGCGGTTGGTTAAAGCGCCGGCGGTCCCGGTGGACGTGGGCGGCCCGGATTTCTCCAAACGCTGGAGAGGCTAGAGGGCGATTGTTACAGACGTATGACGAACAAGTAACAGTTGGGTGAATTTGAGCCTGGCGTTAGTCTTGCCATGGCGGAGAGCCATCTCTGAAGGCCTGTCATCCTGAGCGAAGCGAAGGATCTCTGACTGTATTCTGCGAACCATGCAGTAAGGGGCAACCGTCGGAGCGGGAGAAGCAGGCCGTCCACCCCTGAATATTTTCGTCCGTTACAGGACGAAAGCGACAAAGCAATGGCGACTTGGCTCCCCAGTGCCCTGAACAGCGCCTCGCCGTGGCCCCATCCGTGGCCCGCAAACATATTTCGGCCGAGCTTACTTTTGGGGAGCGCGGCTTGCCGCCGTCACACAGCTGACAACCTCGGCCATCAGTTCCTTGTTGCGTTCGTCCAAGGTTTGAATCCGAAGCTGCCAACGATGAAGCTGTATGCTTAGCTGGTTAATGTAGCCGTTAACCTCGGTGCGTTGCGATTCATTTTCCTTGAGGTGGCGTCTTAACTCCGCCAGTCTTTCCTCGATCGTCCCCGGCGTGCCGCCCTCGCAAGCGACGCCTTCTGGACGGTGGGCCGCCGACGGATGGGGCGCTTCTGGAGCAACGCCTTCTGAGGGCGGGCGCCGACGGATGAGGCACCGTGGTCGGCCCCCCGCAACGTTGACAATTCAACGTCAATCCCGCAGCGGCACCATCCACCACCAAGGGAGCGCCGCAACGCTCACACGAAAAGGTAACGTCTTCTGCGCCGTCTGTCGAAGCCTTTGCCGGGGCGCTGGATTGCATTATCCCAGTTTTAAGCAGCCGCCATACCAAATTTCCTCACGGAGACATGATGTCACCAGAAAACCTGATCGAAAGTCTTCATTGCGAGACGAAACGACACATTTCAGGCGAACATTGGATTGGCTAGATTATTTATTAATTGTTCCACATCAGAGGATTAGACATGGACTTCCAAGATTGGAACAATCGCTGCTAGGAAACCTGCGAAAGGAATTTCTAAATAACAATGGCTAAAGTTTTAGGTATCGATCTGGGCACGACCAACTCCTGTATGTCTGTGATGGAGGGCGGCGACCCCGTCGTTTTGGAAAACAGTGAAGGCGCTCGCACTACGCCGTCGATTGTCGCTTTCGCGAAGAATGGCGAACGACTCGTCGGACAGGCGGCGAAACGGCAGGCGGTGACCAACCCTGCGAATACAATTTTTTCAATCAAACGTTTCATGGGGCGCAAGTTCGACGAGGTCCGCGAAGAAGAACATCGCGTCCCCTACAAAATCGTTAAGGCCGCCAACGGCGATGCTCACGTCCAAGTAGAGGTGAACGGCGAGAAGAAGACCTTCTCGCCACCCGAAGTTTCGGCGATGATTCTCGCCAAGCTCAAAGCTGATGCAGAAGCCAAGCTCGGCGAAAAGATCACTCAGGCGGTTATCACCGTCCCGGCTTACTTCAACGACTCGCAGCGGAACGCGACCAAAGATGCAGGCAAGATCGCCGGCCTCGAAGTCCTCCGCATTATCAACGAACCGACTGCTGCTTCCCTCGCTTACGGTCTCGACAAGAAGAAGGACGAGAAAATCGCTGTCTATGACCTGGGCGGCGGCACCTTTGACATCTCAGTCCTCGAAATCGGCGATGGCGTTTTCGAAGTGAAAGCCACCAATGGTGATACTCACCTCGGCGGCGATGATTGGGACAATATTCTCGTCGATTGGATCGTCGGTGAATTCAAGAAAGATCAAGGGATCGATCTCTCGAAGCAGCCGGATGCGATTCAGCGGATCAAGGAAGAAGCGGAGAAGGCTAAGATCGCTCTTTCCTCCTCGCAAGAATATGAGATCAACCTGCCGTTTATCACCGCGGACGCGAGCGGTCCGAAGCATATTCAAAAGAAACTTACCCGCTCTAAACTCGAACAACTGACTGACTCGCTCTTCCAGCGCACGGTTAAGCCGGTGAAGGATTGCCTCAGCGATGCCAAGCTCTCGGAGAAGGATATTAACGAGCTTGTTCTCGTCGGCGGCATGACACGCATGCCGAAAGTTATCGAGACGGCGCGCGAACTGATCGGGAAAGAGCCTCATAAGGGCGTCAATCCGGACGAAGTGGTCGCGGTCGGCGCCGCCATCCAGGGTGGCGTGCTCAAGGGCGACGTGAAAGACGTTCTCCTCTTGGACGTCACTCCTCTGACTCTCGCGATCGAGACAGCCGGCGGCGTTGCCACCGGGATGATTCCACGCAACACGACCATCCCGACTCGAAAGTCGCAGATCTTCTCGACCTACAGCGATAACCAGCCGGGCGTGGAAATCAAGGTGCTGCAGGGCGAGCGCCCGCTTTCACGCGATAACAAGAATCTCGGCACCTTTCACCTCGATGGCATCCCGCCCGCGCCGCGGGGAGTTCCGCAAATCGAAGTTACCTTTGATATCGACGCGAACGGCATCCTGCACGTCTCCGCCAAGGATCTTGGCTCCGGCAAGGAACAAAAGATTTCCATCACCGGCAGCTCAGGCTTGAGCAAGGAGGAAGTGGAGCGGATGCAGCGCGACGCGGAACCCCATGCCGAAGAGGACAAGAAGGCGAAGGAAGCGATCGAGATCAAGAACAACGCCGATACCCTGGCCTACCAGTGTGAAAAGCAGTTGAAGGATCTCGGCGACAAGGTGCCTGAGGACAAGAAGAAGTCTGTCGAAGAGGCCATCGCCAAGGTGCGTGAGGCAATCAATGCAAACGATACCGATGCGATGAAGCGGACTTACGAGGACTTGCAGAACAAGTTTCAGGAGATCAGCGCTGACCTTTACAAACAAGCGGCGGCGAGTGCCGGCCCAGCCCCAGGCCCGGAGTCGGGCGGGCGTCCTGGCCCGCAGGCCGAGCCGCAAACCGAAGGTCCGCGCAAGGATCAAGGCGACGTCGTCGACGCAGAATTTGAAGTGGTCGACGAGGGTAAGAAATAACTCTCAACCAACACAATTTGCCGAAAGGCCGCTCGCCCGACGCGAGCGGCTCCCGGCAACAACCCAACTAGCAGAAGGAGTAACTTAACATATGGCAATTAATGTAAGACCGCTTGGAGACCGGGTGCTCGTGCAACCGATCGAAGAGCAAGAAACCAAAAAGGGCGGCATCATCATTCCCGATACCGCCAAGGAAAAGCCGCAGGAAGGCAACGTCGTCGCTCTCGGCACCGGCAAATTGGACGACAACGGCAAAAAAGTGGAGTTCACCGTGAAGAAGGGCGACAAAGTGCTCATCTCGAAATACGGCGGCACTGAAATCAAGGTGGACGGCGAGTCCTACCTGATCATGCGCGAGGACGATATCCTCGGCATTATCGGCTAACTCATGTCTCAACTCTCAACCAAAGACTAAGAACTAACTATTATGGCAGCTAAACAATTACAATTTGATGAGAATGCGCGGCATGCGCTTCTCCGCGGCGTCGAGAAACTCTCGCGCGCCGTTAAGGCGACCCTCGGACCGAGTGGCCGCAACGTCATCCTCGACAAGAAATTCGGCAGCCCGACAATCACCAAAGACGGTGTGACCGTGGCCAAAGAAATCGAGCTCGAGGATCCTTACGAAAACATGGGCGCCCAGCTCGTTCGCGAAGTCGCCTCCAAGACTTCCGATATCGCTGGTGACGGCACCACGACCGCGACTGTCCTCGCTGAGTCCATCTACAAAGAAGGTCTCCGCAACGTCACGGCCGGCGCCAACCCGACCTCGCTCCAGCGCGGCATTAACAAGGCTGTCGAAGCCATCGTCGCTGAGCTCGCGAAGATCTCGAAGAAGGTCAGTGACCGCACGGAAATCGCGCAGGTTGCGACCGTCTCGGCCAACTGGGACCGCACCATCGGCGAAATCATCGCCGACGCGATGGACAAAGTGGGCAAGGACGGAACGATCACGGTGGAAGAAGCCAAGTCGATCGAAACCAGCCTCGACGTCGTCGAAGGCATGCAGTTCGACAAGGGCTATCTCTCGCCTTACTTCGTGACCAACGCCGAGTCGATGGAAGCCATCCTCGAGAATCCATACATCCTCATTCACGAGAAGAAAATCTCGAGCTTGAAGGACATGCTCCCGCTGCTTGAGAAAGTCGCGAAGGCTGGTCGTCCGCTCCTCATCATTGCGGAAGACGTGGAAGGCGAAGCGCTCGCGACCCTCGTCGTGAACAAACTCCGCGGCACCTTGCAGGTGGCGGCAGTAAAAGCCCCGGGCTTCGGCGATCGTCGCAAGGCGATGCTGGAAGATCTTGCCGTCCTCACTGGCGGTCAATGCATCACCGAAGACCTCGGTATCAAACTCGAGAATGTTAAGCTCGAAGACTTAGGGCGAACCAAGCGCGTCACGATCGACAAGGAGAACACCACGATTGTGGAAGGCGAAGGCAAACAGGCCGACATTCAAGGCCGCGTTTCGCAGATCCGTCGTCAAATCGAAGAGACCACTTCGGATTACGATCGTGAGAAGCTCCAGGAGCGTCTCGCCAAACTCGCCGGCGGCGTGGCCGTCATCAATGTCGGCGCCGCGACTGAGACCGAGATGAAGGAAAAGAAGGCGCGCGTGGAAGACGCTTTGCATGCGACTCGCGCGGCGGTCGAAGAAGGCATCGTCCCGGGCGGCGGTGTTGCTCTTATCCGGGCTCAAAAAGCGCTCGATAACCTCAAACTCGAAGGCGACGAAATGGTCGGCGCAGCGATTATTCGCCGGGCGATCGAAGAGCCCCTCCGCACCCTCGCCGATAACGCGGGCCAGGAAGGCGCGCTCATCGTCCAGGAAGTGAAGAAGCGCAAAGGCAACGAAGGCTACGACGTCGCCAAGGCGGAATACACCGATCTCGTGAAAGCGGGCATCGTCGATCCGACCAAGGTGACTCGCAGCGCGCTGCAAAATGCCGCTTCGATCTCCGGCCTCCTCCTCACCACCGAAGCCATCATCACCGAAGCTCCTGAGAAGGAGAAAGCGGGCGGTGGCATGCCGGGTGGCGGCATGGGTGGAATGGGCGGTATGGGCGGCATGGACTATTAACCCCGAAGAATTTCGGGGCTAAGCCGACAGACCACTCACTAACGCAAACAATCAACCGCAGCCGGGTCTCGCAAGGGGCCCGGCTGTTTTGTTTTCGCCGCGGCATTTCAAGCCGCGCTGATCTCGTGATCTCATCTGGTGCCTGTCAGGCTGACAAAACCGTAAGATTCCGGTTGGCAATTATTTAGCAAGACAGAACACGCCATTTTCCTCTTTCGGGGTCCAGAGATTGCTCTTTTAAGAGACCAATCCGCGATGGAACGGCGGACGCAATCAAACAAACAAACCAGAAAAGCAAAATAGCATGTTAAACAAACTCAACAAAAAGCGCGGGGGCTTCACCCTCGTGGAAATTATGATCGTCGTTGCGATCATCGCCCTGTTGGCGGCCATCGCGGTTCCAGGATTCCTCCGGGCCCGCAAGCGCTCTCAGGCGAGCCGCGTCGTCAACGATCTCCGTTTGATCGACTCTGCGGTCGACCAATACGCGATCGAGAACAGCAAGGCGACCGGCGCATCGGTAGCTACCGCCGACTGGAGCGCCTACATGAAGAAGAACTCGCAGCTCTACAATACCGCTGCGGATCTCTTCGGGAATGACTACGGTCCGCAAACCGTCGACACTCTGCCGAAAGTCCCGGCGGCAACGTGGAATACGTTGTCCGACGTTGCGGACACCTCCTTCTTCTCGCCTTACGGCCATTTCTAATCCGCAGATTCGTCTGCGAGTCCATTGCCCCTGTGCTGCATGAACTATGCAGCACAGGGGCACCTCTCTCCAAAGCAGACCCATCGGTCCGCTCCAGCACGATCTGCATCGTGCCGCCCAGCTCGCCAAGGCTAAAGGCCGCTTGGCTTTGTTGAAAAGCCTGCATTTGTGAAACCGCTGTAGCCCCGAATGCTTCGGGGCTGTCTCAGCGGAAGGGCAGGTGCGCTCAGGACAGCGCACGCTACAGCGCGTGCTGGTCGTGCTTTTCAACAAAGCGTTCAACTGTTCATCTCGTCAGTAACCTTTTCGACTGGCTTGGAGCCGGGAATGGCTGGATCATGTTCACGTGAAATTCTGGGCCGGACACCGAAGACAGATTCTCTCGATCAGGCGAACAACCCAGACAGCCATCACCGCGCTCGTTCTGGCGGGAGCGACATTCAATGTTCGTGGCGACTTACTCGAGGACATTGAAAAAAGGCTCTCGTTCACGGCTTTCGACGGACGCTTCCGTCTCAAGCTCAGCGGAACTTTGGACTTGGAGGCCTACAATGTCGACTCACCTGCTCCAGCACTCATTTACACCGAGGACCACTCCCTCCTGAACCCGCGCCTGACCGTTTATCTGGATGCACAACTTGATTCTTATCTCTATGGCTTCGTCCAAGCGCGCGTTGACCGTGGTTTCGATCCCAGCGACGAGGGCGCGCAGGTTCGTCTCGACGAGTATGCGATTAGAATTATACCCTCGCGGGACCAAGCTTTTCCAAGGATTCAACTTGGCAAGTTCGCGACGGTCGTTGGCAACTGGGTGCGTCGGCATGGCTCCTGGGAAAACCCATTCATCGATGCGCCCCTCCCTTACGACAATCTAATCGGCCTTTGGGACATTAGAGCGCCAGATTCCGGCGCCACGCTTCTATATTGGGGGCATGTTCCATTCGATGGAGTAACCAGGTTTGGCGATGGTTATTCTGACAAACGTTTTCGGCTTCCCATTATTTGGGGTCCGAGTTATGCGAGCGGCCTTTCCATCGGCGGTGAGCTTGGCAAGCTACAATACGCGTTCGAAGTCAAGAACGCAGCTCTCGCCTCTCGGCCGGAATCATGGGACCTGACAAGGAACAGTTTCGCTTACCCTACCTTCAGCGGACGAGTCGGGTTCAAGCCAAATGTCATGTGGGATTTCGGAGTCTCGGGCAGCGTTGGTCCATACCTTCAGCCGGAGGCGGCATCCACCCTGCCGAGGGGTGACAGCATTGGCGATTATCACCAGATTCTCATCGGCCAGGACATTGCTTTCGCATGGCATCATTTTCAGTTTTGGGCAGAAGTGTTTGAGACGCGCTTTGAAGTGCCCAATGTCGGCAACGCAGATCTCCTCTCCTATTATCTGGAGGCAAAATATAAGATCACTCCGCAACTCTTTGTCGCATTGCGCTGGAACCAACAGTTATACGGAGATGTCCCCTATAATGGAAAAAGCACCCGATGGGGCAATGACGCCTGGCGAGTCGATGCCGCTCTCGGCTACCGCTTCTCGGCCGACCTGCAATTAAAACTGCAATGCAGTTTCACTCATCATGATGAGGATGTTCAGGAAGGCGAACGCCTGCTTGGCGCACAACTCACCCTTAGATTCTGATTGCAAGCCTTAGAGTCACTCCTGGCATACCCATTTGCCTCGACATCCAGATGAGAGCTCGACGATGATTGTTACAAACATGTTACGGCCGAATTCTTTCAAGACTGTTACTAAAGAGAAGGTGCACGACCGATTCAAATGACCATGATGCGGCACATGAAACTTACCACCGCTATTCTGACAGCCACGTTTCTCGCAGCAACTCTTTCCTTCTCCCGCCTTCGAGCGCAGACCACAACTCCACCGGCCGACGTGACAATCACTGGCGTGGGAACTGACACTGACTTCGGCTGGCAGGTCGCGCCCGCCGGGGACGTAAACGGCGACGGTATCACCGACCTCGTTGTCGGAGATCCTTCAAATAGCGCTGTGGCCCAGTTTGCGGGCCGCGCCTATCTCTTCCTCGGCCCACTTAACCGCAAACATCGATACCTCGAAGGCTGTCGCGACAATTTCCGCCGAGGCCTTTGGCGATAACCTCGGGTTCTCCGTCGCCTCGGCCGGAGACGTAAACGGGGATGGAATCGATGACATTCTTATCGGAGCGCGAAGCAATGACACCAATGGTATTCAGTCGGGTCGAGTCTACCTCTTTTATGGTCCGGTCAGCGGAATGCTCACTGCCACCAGTGCTGACGCCATCATTTCCGGTGCGGCCTTCAATGAGGTTGGTCGCGCCGTTGCGCCGGCGGGTGATCTCAATGGCGATGGCTTTAGCGACATCATTCTCGGGACCGATGCTGCCGGTGCCAGTGGACGTGGGCAGGTCTTCATCTTTAACGGTCCGCTCAATGGACAGTTAACCGTGGCGGACGCCGATGCCACTATCACGGGGAGCTTTGCTAACGAGTCGTTCGGCGCATCGGTTGCCTCAGCGGGCGATGTAAATGGTGACGGGATAAACGACATTATCGTCGGTGCGCCAAGGTTTCCCCTGAATGGTGTTGGGACGGGTCGCGCTTACATCTTTTTCGGACCAATCTCGGGGTCGCTCTTTGCCACCCAGGCTGACGCGACCATTTTTGGCGAGGCCCTTAATGACGGCTTCGGCCGGTCGGTAGCGGCGGGTAACGACATTAATGGGGACGGTATGGCTGATGTGGTTGTTGGGGCGGATCAGCTTTACGCCAGTGTGGGTGCTGGCAAAGCCTATGTTTTCTACGGGCCGCTCAATGGCGATATTCAAGCAGCAACCGCCGACGCGATCCTGACCGGCGAAGCAGATCGTGACCTCTTTGGCTCCGCCGTTACGAGTGTTGGCGATTTCAATGGTGATGGGTTCAGCGATGTGACGGTTGGAGCGTCAGAGAATCAATCTGCCGGAGTCCGATCTGGACGCGCCTACACATTCTTTGGACCGCTGGCCGGAACGATTCCCGCCGCTAACGCTGACTCTATCATCACCGGGTCGAGCCTCGACCAGCTGGGTTTCTCCGTAGCCGGGGGCGATTTCAATGGCGACGGCGCCCCCGATCTCGTAGTGGGCGCGCCACAGTTCGCCACCGGTGCACACGGTTACGCCGCCATCTTCTTCGGATCAGCGGCGCAGTCTCTGACCAGCCTCACCCTCACACCTCGGGGCGATCCGATTATTATCCCGCCAACCGGGGGCAGTTTCCGCTTTCGCATGGACTTGGCCAACCTTGCTCCGAACTCGCGCACGATCGACATCTCGGTGACGTTGACCGGGCCGGGGACGCAGCGCTCGATCGCACAATTTTCACGCACGCTCAATGCCGGTGAATCGTTTCAGCGTGCTTTTACGACCAAGATTCCCGGCCGCGCGCAGCCCGGCACCTACACGGTCACGGCGACAGCCAGTGTCTCGCAACAAGTCGAAGCGACCGACAGCTTCGACCCTGAAGAAGGCTCAGCAATAGGCAAATCACTCTACCGCAGCCGGGTCCCGCAAGAGGCCCGGCTGTTTTGCTTTTAGGCCTAAAATCCGGGGGCGCAAGGGACGGTGGAATCTTTGGTTGGAAATCTGCCGCCCGAGCGTTTTATTGAATCCAAACCGACGCTCGGCTGCATCAATTAATTAAACACCATGGAAACGACCTATCCACCACCGCTTCCGACCGCTCCCGCCCTCATCAACGTGCGCACCTGGGCCGCGCTCTGCCACGCCAGCGCCTTGCTCGGCGTCCTCTTCCACTTCCCCGGTCACCTGCTCGGGCCGCTCATCGTCTGGTTGGTCAAGCGCGGCGATTCGCCCGAGATCGACGCCCATGGCAAGGAAGCGCTCAACTTCCAAATCTCGATGCTCATCTACAACCTCGTTTCCGTGGTCTTCTGCCTCATTCTGATCGGCTTCGTCTTCCTCGTGATTCTTTGGGTGTTAAACGCGATATGCGTCATCATCGCGGCCATCCAGGCGAGCGACGGAAAATTCTATCGCTACCCGATGACGATCCGGTTCATTCAATAAGGGGCAGGCTCACCCGGCCTAACCGCGGTAGATGCGTTCGGATGCTAATGGGGCTCAGCTCAATGGCTTACGGCCGCCGAGTTTAGCGTGTCGGGGGCAGGTGACCAAGTGATCGTTTACCATGCCAGTTGCTTGCATCAACGCGTAACAAATGGTTGAACCGACGAACTTAAAGCCTCGCTTGAGCAGGTCGCGGCTCATAGCGTCGGATTCGGGTGTGCGCGCTGGAACGTCGGACATCTTGCGCCAGCGATTCTGGATTGGTTTGCCGCCAACGAAACTCCAGAGATAAGCGTTGAAGCTGCCGAATTCTTCGCGCACCACCCCAAACATTTTCGCGTTTTGAATGGTGGCCGCGATTTTCAATCGGTTGCGCACGATGCCGGGGTCGGCCAGCAACCGCTTCACATCGCGGGCGCCGTAGCGTGCGATCTTGTCGGGACGAAATTGGTCGAGCGCCTTTCGATAGTTCTCTCGCTTTTTCAGGATCGTGCTCCAGCTCAATCCCGCCTGCGCGCCTTCGAGAATCAGAAACTCAAACAGCTTCCGGTCGTCATGCACAGGCACGCCCCATTCTTCATCGTGATAGGTGATGTTCGGCTCACTCGCGGCCCAGGGACAACGCGGCATGGGTCGAGCATGCCGCATCGGAGGTGCAAGCCGCAAATCGAAAAAGAAGGGCTGCGCGAGCGAGAGTAATCGGCGATCCGGGGCTCGACCTTATCAGGAGGCGAGAGCGGCGGATTGCTGGCCAAAGCCCGGATCTTGACCTGCCGCTCATAGGCGCCGCCTATAGCAGCCAGAGGTACTGAGTATTTCAAGATAAACGCCCTCACTCCGTTATTTAGGCATGCAAACACTAAACTTAAGCAGCAATGGGAGAAATGGTCAGCTGCTGGATCCGAAGACTTCGATGCGCTTGCGCGCGTTTCGCTACCTGAGCGAGCGCTACGCCCAGCGCGAGCGGCCCAATGACGCCGCCGAATTTATTCTTTTCGCACTGATCGTTCTCACGGCCACCTGGCCGATGTTCACCCTGGCTCACGCCCTCGGCCTGGGCCGGTAATTTCGGGAAACGTGGGAGCGGTCGCCCCGACAATCGCGGCACCAAGGCCGCTCCCACGTTATCTCAGGATAAGAAGGCTGCCGCGGCTTCCTCGCGGAACGCTGCGGCAGCTTTACTCTCGAATCGCAAAGGATTGCGCAGCAACGTCAGCTCGCGCGTCGGCACTGGGCGGGCAAAAGGCACCGCCACGCATCCCATGGTAAACTCGCTCTTGACCATCATCTGCGGGATCACCGTCACCCCCAGTCCAGCCGCCACCATGCTCGCGATCGTGACGAGCTGAGCGCCTTGCAGCACCACCTCAGGGTTCAACTTATTCTCAGCGAGCAACTGTCGAACCTTTGTCGAAAGCGAATGCGCCTTGTGCAGGAGGAGAAACTTCTCGCCGGCCAGATCGCTCCACTTGATCTTCTTTTGTTGCGCCAGCCGATGCTTTTCCGGGACCAGCAAGAGCAACGGCTCCTCGCCCAATGAATGACGCTCCAGCGTGGGCGGTTCGTCACCCGCCGACGCGAGCACGATCTCCAACGTCCCATCCTCCAATCGCTGCGCCAGCTTATCGGTCGTATCCTCGAACAACTCGAACGTGACCTTCGGATAGCGCTGTTGAAACCGCCGGATGAGCCGCGGCAGCACGTAGAGCGCGATGGATGGAACGGCGCCGACCGAGAGGCGTCCAGCCACGTCCTGCTCGAGCGCTTCCACAGAGCGCCGGGCATCCGCTATTCCAGTGAGAATCTGTCGGGCGTACTCGAGCAAACGCCGGCCGGCCTCGGTCAGAACGACCGCGCGCGGCAGGCGATCGAACAACTTCTGGTTCAGTTCGTCTTCCAGCTTTTGAATCTGCTGACTCAACGACGGCTGGGAGACATGCTCGCGTTCCGCCGCCTGCGAGAAGCTCCCTTCTTCCGCGACCGCAACAAAGTAGCGGAGCTGATGAATCTCCATCGTCTGATTCTCGGCTGCGAACGCCCGTTTGTCGAAGTGCCGATTCTTTACCCTTGCAGCTACAAATACTTATCGAACCAGGACATGGTCTGATCGAGACGATCGACCTGGTTTTCCGGTTTCACGAACATGTGACCTTCACCGGGATAAACGATGAGCCTGGTTGGGACACCGAGGGCCTTAAGAGCGTGCCAGAATTCATAGGACTGCGGGGCGGGGCACTCCGCGTCGCGTTCGCCGGCGATGACCAGCGTTGGCGTTTTCACCTGCTTGATAAATTGAATGGGCGAACTTTTCGCGTAAACCGCTGGGTCATCGTAGACCGACGCGCCGAAGAACGGGATCATCCATTGATCGATCAGGTTCTGACCATAGTAACTCTGCCAGTTAGCGATACCGGCCCCGGCCACAGCCGCGTGGAAACGATTTGTCTGCGTAACTGTCCACATGGTCACAAAGCCGCCATAACTCCAGCCGGTGATACCGAGGCGAGCCGGATCGACCGGATATTTTTTTATCGCGGCGTCGATCCCGGCGAGGACGTCGCGCAGATCGCCGCCACCGAAATCTTTCACATTCGCGCGGGTGAAATCTTCGCCCTGGCCGTAGCTACCTCGCGGGTTGGGCATGAAAACATAATAGCCGTGCTCGGAAAGGGCGGCGATGATGGCGCGTGCCATCCCGAACCCAGCGGGCCACTCAGGCGTGGCTGACGCCGGAAGGGCCGCCGTGGATTAGAACGACCAGAGGATATTTCTTGTCAGGCTCAACTTTTGCCGGTGGAAGCAACCAGCCTTGCATCTCCTTTCCTTCGTTAGTCCACTCGAGGGACTCCGCTTTGCCCCAGGTCGGTTTCAGGTCAGCGTTGTTGTGTGTGAGCTGATGCCATTGCCCGATCGGTCCAGCCCAAACCTCTGGTGGCGTCTCGTAGCTGCTCCGAACAAGCGCGGCGACTTTGCCATCGCGGGCGAGTGCGAAATCGGGAAAATTGCCGAAGGCGTGAAAGCCTTCCGCCCCTTGCCAGATTGTGCGGATGGAGTTATCGGCCAGGTTCAGTTCCGAGATAGCGCCGCCCCCTCCGACATACTCAGTCAAGAGGATGCGCTCCGACGTTTGCCAGAAAAAGGAACTGACCGAGCTTTTTCGTTTTGGGGTTTTATTCGTTAGGCTCTGGCCGGTCGCGGAGATGGTAAAGAGATCGCCCCCATGAAAGCCCTCGTCGCTCATCAGTCCTTCGATGAAGGCGACCGACTTGCCGTCCGGCGACCAGCGCGGGACTGCGACCTGCAAAGAAGGTTTGTAGATGGAAGTCGCGCCGCCCTTCGCCACATCGATGGTGTAGATCTGCGCGATCCACCAGTTGTTATCGCCCGGGCCGGGCGCGGCGGTGGCGACAAACGTCTTTCCGTCCGGCGACCAATCGAAATCGTAAATGTGCAAGTCAGCCGGTGAGATCTGGCGAATCTGCCTGGTGGCGGAATCAAGTAATGCGATGCGCTGGTTATGAATCGCGGTATCGACCACGCCGGTCGTCCCAGGGGCGGCGACCAGTGGCCCGCCGCCACCCGCGCCTTCGATGTAAAGGAAGGCGACTTGTTTCCCGTCAGGCGACCAATGCGGCCGCGCGGCATAACCCTGCAACGTTGTTAGCTTCTGCGGATTCGAGCCATCAGCATTCGCCGTCCAGAGCTGGCGCTGATCGTCTTTTTCACCCGCGGTGGAAAAGAACGCGATGGTTTTGGAATCCGGTGCCCAGGCAGGATCACTGTCGACCCGCTCGCCGTTCTCTCCGGGAAGAGACAACCCTATCGCTGCCGCATTACCCGCAACGGTCGCCAGATAGAGCTGCTTTGGCTTGGCGGCGGCGGCGGTCGACTGCACCCAGGTCACGTGCACGGCGTCCGGCGACAGCGCGATGTCGCCATACAACACAGTTTTCCGGAGCTGTTGGGTGAGTTCCATGCTCTGCGCAAACAGTAAGTGGGGCAGAGCACGCGCGAGAAGAAAATGCTTGATCATGCGCTCGCAGTTTGACGGCCGGTGCCGACCACAGCAAGCCGTTTGGATGACCTGCTCGTTCCCGGGACCTATTGCAAAGGCTGACAACCCTTGCCAGGCAACGCATACTGCACGCAATGCTTGATCCTTCGGATGACGAAATCCGCGCGTGGGGCGACTCGGCTCTTAAGCTCGTAGCCAGTTATCTCGCCGATCTGCGCGAACGCAAGGTTTATCGCGAGATGACGGCGGGCGAGATTCGCGACCGGCTCGATCCGGCGCTGCCGATCGAAGGCAGCGACTTCGAGAGCCTGCTGCAAGTTTTTCGCGAAACCATCATTCCCTTCAGCCGGCACAACGCCCATCCGCGCATGTTCGGTTACGTGCAATCGCCCGGCACGCCGCTGGCCGCTTTCGCCGACCTGCTCGCTTCGACTTTGAACGCCAATCTCACCGCCTGGCGTTCCGCGCCCGCCCCGGTCGAGCTCGAGCGTCTGACAATTGACTGGGTCCGGCAAATTCTCGGATTCAATCCCGACGCGGGCGGGCTCTTCATGAGCGGAGGCTCGATGGCAAACCTGAGCGCGCTCGCCACCGCGCGGATGGCGCAAGACCGGCCGTCAGGCCGCAGTTTGCGCATTTATGCATCGAGCGAGACGCATTTTTCCATCTCGAAGGCGGCTGCGCTCTTAGGAATTGGCCAGGAAAACGTCTGTCACATCGCGGTGGACGAGCGTTTCAAAATCAGGCTGGACGATCTTGTCGGCCACATTGCGGCCGATCTCGCCGCGGGACATCAGCCTTTCTGCGTCGTGGCCAATGCCGGGACGGTCAACACCGGCGCGATCGATCCGTTGCTGGAGATCCGCGAGATCGCGAACCGGCACGAGCTTTGGATGCACGTTGATGGCAGTTACGGCGCTTTCGCCATGCTTGCGCCTTCGGCGAAGAAATGCCTTCGCCGGGATCGAACAGGCTGATTCCGTCGCGCTCGATCCGCACAAATGGCTCTATCTGCCGGTGGATGTCGGCTGCGTCATTTATCGCGACCCGGAGCGGGCGCGGGCCGCTTTCGCCCATGACGCCGAATACACCCGCGTCATCGAAGCCGATGCCGACGAAGCCTTTGCCTTCTGGGATTATGGCCCGGAATTGTCTCGCCGTTTTCGGGCTCTCAAAGTCTGGATGCTGCTCAAGGGAGTCGGGCTACAATCGTTAGGCGAAGCGATTGAACAGAATCTCGCCTGCGCGCGACACCTTGAGTCGTTAGTCCGGGCGAGCGACGATTTCGAGATGGTCGCCCCGATCGGGCTGTCGATCTTCTGCTTCCGCCATCTTCCTGCCTCACTCCAACACGCGTCGCCGCAGACAGTCGATGCCTGGAACGAACGTCTCCTCCTCGCTCTCCAGCGCGACGGCAGCTCCTATCTCTCTAACACCACCCTCGGTGGCCGCTTCGCCCTCCGCGGCTGCGTCTTGAACTACCGGACTACTTTGCGCGACATGGAGATTTTGCTCGACGATCTCCGCCGCGTCGGCCGTTCAATTCCAGTAATGCATGATCGCGCATTGGTAACGCGAAAATTGGTCAGAGATCCTTGTTGCTCGTCGCAGCGAACCGCGGGAGCAGGATGACAGTTTTGTTGAGGGGAAGGAGGCAAGGTTCGCGAGGGAAGACCTGCATGCGGCCGTCGCCCCGTTGTAGACGCTTCGCTCTGCGAAGCGCGAGGGCCGGGCTGCCAGCCATACCACACCCGCGTTTCGCAGAGCGAAACGTCCACATGATAGCCGGCTTTGTTATTCGGTGCGAAGCGCGGCCATGGGACTGATCCGCGTGGCGCGGCGCGCGGGGAGCCAGGTTGCCAGTAACGCCGCCGTCGCGAGCACCAACGGCGCGAGCGTGAAAGCAAGCGGATCCAGCGCGCCGACATTGTAGAGCAAACCGCTGATGAGCTTGCCCGTAGCTGCCGCCAGGAACAGGCCGAGTAACACGCCGCTCGCCAGCATGACCGCGCCTTCGCGCAGGATCATCCACTGCACCATTCCGCGTTGCGCGCCGAGGGCCATGCGAATCCCGATTTCACGAGTCCTTCGCGCTACGGAGTAAGCTTTTACCCCATAAACACCGACGGTCGCGAGCACCAGGGCAAGTCCACCGAAGACACTGAACAGCGTCGCCCCGGCGCGCACGATCCATAGCTCCAAGTTGCCGTCGAGATGTTGCGCGAACGTTTTCAGGCTCAGAATCGGAACCGCGCTGTCGACCTCACTGACGGTGCGACGGATCAGAGTTGCCGTGGCACTCGCATCTCCGCCGGCATTCGATGCGAACTTGATGTGAAAGAAAACGTTGCTCTGGAAGCCGCCGGCAAACGGGAGATAGAGCGTGCCGTTGCTCTCGTTTTCGAACAAGCTGTTACGCGTGTAAGGCACGATGCCGACAATCTCGATCGGCGCCTTTGCCGCGTCGCTGCTCTTCGCGCCGGGCGCGTCCTTGTCCGCAAACTGTATCTGCTGACCGAGCGCATCGCCCTCGGGCCAGAGTTTGTTTGCCAGGACTTCATCGACGATCGCGACTCGCGGTGAAGGCTGATGCATTGCTTCAACCGCGGTGAAGGGACGCCCCCGCAGCAAGGTTAGACCAACAGTCTTGAGATAATCCGCACCCACGCTGTTCAAGGTCGCAGTGAAAGCGCGACCTTCGGCGGCAGTCGCGGGCCGCGCATCGGGTGACAGGTTAACCCCGGCCCGTCGGACCGATTTGTCCAGGTCGATCATTCCGAACGGAACTGTGGAAGCGATGGTGGCGTGTTCGACCCCAGGCAAGGCCGCGAGCCGTTCTTCCAGCCTTTGGTAAAGCTCCTGGGCGCGCGCCTGATCGTAGGTCGCGAGACTGGCATCGACTTCCAAGAGAAAATCCGAGCTGGTTTGCAACCCCGTATCGACATTCGCTGCCTTGCCCGCTCCGCGGATGAAAAGCGCAGCCGCGGTCAGGAGCGCGAGTGAAAATGCGATCTGCACGACGACGAGCGGATTACGCGGCACCCATTTCCCTCGCCTAACGACTGTATCTTCTCCCGCGTGCTCCTTCAGATCGCCGATGACGGCCGATTTCGATAACTTCAAAGCCGGTCCAAGGGCAAAGGCCAGCGTCCCGAGCAGACAAAACGCAAACGTCGCCGCCAGGACCGGCCCGCTCAGCCCGCCTTGCCAGTAGATATCAATCGGCAGTTTCCGGCCTAACGAATCTACGAGTAAGTCGGACGACCAGAGCCCAAGCAATAACCCAAGACCGCCGCCCGCGACCGCGAGGAGGAAACCTTCCACGAGCAACTGGCGCACGATCCGCCAGCGACTGCTCCCGAGCGCGAGCCGGATCGCGATCTCTTTCCGCCGGGCCGCGCCGCGTGCCAGCAGCATGTTTGCCAGGTTGAGGCACGCGACTAGCAGGACGACACCCGACATCCCGAAAAGTAGCGGCGCCAGTCGCTTGATTTTGTGGCCGCTGCGCGGGCTGAGTGCTTAGCGAAAAACGCGAGAGCGGCGCGACCATAAAGGTTTGATTCTTCTGCTCGACCGGCCAGGTGCGTTCGAGATTTGCCGCCAGGTTCTTCAAGGCCGGCGCGGCCGCAGCCGCGGTCATTCCCGGCTTCAACCGGCCGACGAGCATGAGCTGCCGCCCGGCGCGATCGTTCAACTTACTCTTGTTCTCTGTTTCAAAATCGTTCGCGACCTGATCGTAAACTCCGAGCGGCAGCCAGATCTCTGGCGCGAAAATCTGGGCCGTGCCGGTGAATCCCTGGGGCAGAATCCCGATCACGGTGTAAGGACGCGCATCGATCCGGATCGTGGACCCGAGCAACGCGGGATTCAGTCCCTCTCGCTTCCAATAATTGTAGCTCACGATCGCGACTGCCGAGTCGCGGCCGGGCGTTTCCTCCTCCGGCCGGAAGGTTCGGCCCAGCATTGGTCGCACCCCCATGACTGAGAAAAAATTCGCGCTCACTACGTCGGTAAACGCGCGCCGCGTGTTACCTTTTTCGCCCAGCCCGACCATTGCCAGATTGTGCGCCGCCACTCCGGAGAAGACACTGTTTTGCTGCCGGATATCGAGGTAGGTCGGATACGAGAATCCGCGAAAGTTTTTCGGATCCTTCCGGTCCTGCGAGAAGAGCTGCACCACTTCCTGCGGCTTCGCGTAATGCGGCGGCTGAAAGAGGAGCGTGTTCATGAGACTGAAGATGGCGGTATTAGCTCCAATCCCGAGTGCGAGCACCACGACCGCCGCCACCGTGAACGCCCGCGCCTTGATCAATTGTCGAAACGCGAACCGGAAGTCGTGCGGCATAACAGTCTGATGCAGCGAGACTGCCCTTTGGATTCAACAGTCCGATATCCGGCCGATTTTTTCTGCCACCCGCTTGAAAGACGAAACTCATCCTTCGCCCTCGCCCTAATTGGAGCAAAGGTTCCGTGCTATCCTTTGATCCCTCTTTCTCGGGCGGCCGGAAGGACTGCCGGGGGAAGGAGGTCTACGTGCGGCTCATTCGCCGCGGTACAGGGAGTTTATCTTTGAGCCAGGTCGTGCGTCCGCACGAAATCGCCGTTCGGCGCGACTTCGAAGCCCATATCTTTCCCTTCGGACTTCACCACGACTTCGTAGTTCCACCGGCCGTCACTATCGTCTTCCCGCGTCAGCCGGACGATCTTGCCGCCCGCCGCCTTCTCGGTGATCGTCTTCTGCACCGCGGCTGGCAGATCCTTGAGATTCACCGGCTCGCTGGTGTGCAGGCCCTTCACGTGTTGGCCCGCCAGCAGGGGCGAGCTTAACCCGAGGACGGCGCTGATCGCCGTCGCCACTACCAAGTTGCTCATTTTCATGGAGAAAGGTCGAGTCGGCGTCCCTGGCCGTCTACTTACGTTTTGGTAAGCCAGGCTCGCGTCCGCGGCCACAACCTGAGGCCGCTGCGCCATTTCGCGATGATCGGTTAATGGGTAGCTTTCGGGGTGATGTCCATCCATTTAACATTCCAATGGGATGATTGCGGATAGATCGACATTCTAGTTCAAACTACCATCCAGGAATGACCAGCCCATGACATCCAATCCGGAAAGCACCTGTTACGTCATCTGGTTTATGTGGGCGCTGTCGTGGTGGCTGGCTGCCATCTGGTCGAGCCGGGCCGCTTCCCGCGCCAGTGTCGCGGAGCAACTCCCCTATCGCCTGCTCACCACCGGTGGCTTCATCCTGCTCTTCGCCATCAACGTACGACGCGGATATCACGGCCCGTTGCGTCTTTGGGCGTTGCCGGCCGGGGCCGGCTGGATGATGACCGCGCTTTGTCTGGCCGGCTTTGCCTTCGCTTGGTGGGCCCGACTTCACCTCGGCCGTCTCTGGTCCGCCTTCGTCACCCTCAAAGCCGATCACCGCATCGTCGATACCGGCCCGTATGGAATAGTGCGGCACCCGATCTATACGGGCATTATCCTCGCGACGCTCGCGCTGGCGATTGTCAAGGGCACAGCCTACGCCGTGGCGGGTGCACTCCTGGTCATAGTCGGTTTCTGGATCAAAGCGCGCCTCGAAGAAGGCTTCCTTGGCGAACAGATCGGCGCCGAAACCTACGATGACTACCGTCGCCGCGTCCCCATGCTTATTCCGTTTGCGCCGGCTTAAAGAGAACCCCGCCTGGCCAGAACCAGCCCCAAAACTTGTCATTCTGATCCCGCAGTCGCGGGAGAAGAATCTCTGACTATTTCGGAAGCATGCTGCCCCAGGGGAGAATAGTCAGAGATGTTGGAAAGCTCGGCCTCATGCTTCGCATTTCGTTACGGCGCTTCGCTCAACATGACAGTTCTCGAAAGATTTTGGGATAGGTTGCGGTATCTCAACTCGGAAAGCCTTGTCCCCGCGAGAATGTTTCGTGTTCGTTCTCGGGCTCGATTGCGCTAAGAATCCTTTGACCGGTCCCTAAACTTAATGAGCATCTCTGAATATATCCTCGCGCTGATGTCGATCGTCATCGGTCTCGCCATGACACAATTGCTCAGTGGCGCAGCGCAGATCGCGCAACATTCGAAGCCGCTGCGAACCTATTGGGTGCACACAGCCTGGATGGTCTACCTCTTTATCACCCTGATCCACTTTTGGTGGTGGGAATTTGGGCTGATGCGGATCCAGACCTGGACCTTTCTGCCCTACGCGTTCGTGATTTGCTTTGCTGTCCTGCTTTACTTTCTTGTCGCCTTACTAGTCCCACAACAACTCGGCGACGAGACCGACCTGAAGGAATATTATTATTCTCGTCGCCGCTGGTTTTTCGGAACAATGGTGTTTGTCCAAATCGTCGACTTTGGTGACACTTTCGTGAAGGGCTGGACTTACTTTGTCGGCCTTGGCTTGGAGTATCCGATCAGGAATCTGAGTATCATCGCGCTATCCGTGATAGCGATTCGCACCAGGAACGAAAAATTTCACAGCCTCATGGTTATCCTCCTGATCGGATATCAGGTCCTGTGGATCATGCGGCATTTCAACCGGCTCGGCTAAGGAGTCAGGAGCCCGGCGTACCACGCGACGAGGCGCGCGCCGAAAAACATCCAGAGGAGCGCGCCGAGCGCGAGGTAGGGACCAAATGGAATCTTGGCGGACCAGGCGCGCCGGCCGAGCAACATGCTCGCCAAGCCGACGACTGAACCGACGAGTGAACCGGCGAAGATGCTGAACAAAACCGCGCGCCAGCCAAGAAAAGCGCCGATCGCGGCGAGAAACTTGAGATCGCCCCGGCCCATCGCTTCCCGCGGGATCTGCAGCTCCTGAACGATGCCGGTAATGCGATCGATTTCGTCGAGCCGAAAGGATTCCTCGGCGATTCGCAGGCGATCGTAGTTAAAATTCAGGCTCGTATTTTCGAACTGCCGCGTATCGACCTGCGCTTCGGTGCAATGCAGCACCATCAGGTCGCTCTCGCGTGCGAAATGGTCGCTCCACAGCGCGCGCTCCTCGCCGACAATAAACTCGGCGTCCTCACCGTCGCGGACCCAGCTAAACGGTGTCGGCGCTTCGAGGCGGATCCGCTTCTTGCCGAACGCTTTCTTCCCGGCTTCCAGCACGACCCAGAGCAGGACATAGCCGAGAGCAGCCGCGCCTAACGAAAAGGCGCCCGCCCACCATCGCGAATCCACTCCCATCAGCGCCGGGAGCGCGAGGCACGCGAGCACGCCGGCAACTGTCCCGCCGATCGTGATTTCATCCGGGATGATGAAATGCTCAAAATCGATGAACGTCGCCGCGATGAGGAGGGAGACAAAGACCCAGTAGACGAGCGCGATTGGCCATGGAAACGAGATCCAGACTGCGAGAAAGAGAAGGGCGGTGAGCAGCTCGACCGCGAAATAGCGAAACGCGATCTTGCTTCCGCAATTCGCGCATTTTCCGCGCAAGACGAGCCAGCTGAGCAAGGGGAGGTTCTGCTGCCACGGGATCGGTTTCTTGCAGGAAGGACAAAAAGAGCGGCGCGGCTCGTTGACCGAGAGATCGCGCGGCAACCGGTAAATGCAGACATTAAGAAAGGACCCGATCGCCGCGCCCAGGACGAAAGCGAAGCAACGAAAGATCAGTTCGTAAGATTCCGGCATTTTCTAGTTGTTAGTCTGCAGACAGCGTCGCGCCGGCTTCCGCAGGCATAATGATGGAAATGGCCGAACGAAGAAGCGAGACGATCCAGCATTAGAAGACTGGATTCATCTTTCCAAACGAAATGTTATGCAAGTCGCGAGGAGCTGGTGTCCTGAAATTCGAGCCTACCTTCCACCATGCCTTGCGACTCCGGCGCTCGTTAGGGCGGGTAACCAACCGTCTTCCTTAGCGCGGTGGGAGCAACTGGCGGACCGGCGGCGCATCTGTCAGGGCGAGGATTCGTTGCTTTTTTGCGGCGTAGTCGAGCGCACGAAAGGTTCGAATCTCTTCCACTCGGCGGAGACCATTGAGGGTGTCGAGAAAATAAGTGTAGTTCGACGCCAGCTCGGTCGTTTCCAAATAGCGGCCGCGCAAATTTGCATCTTGAAAGGCGTTTGGATTTTGCGCCTCGAAAAGATGGAAGCGCAGCCAGCGACGATCGGTTCGCGAGACGCGCTGCGTCTTGCGAAAGAACGCGACGAACAAAAGCAGCACGAGATAGGTATCGACCCGCGCCTGGAGCTCGAGATCGCGCGCAAAATCCTCCGAGGTGATCCGGCGTTCGCCCTCGCGGAACTGGAGCGCGGCGTGGAGGGCGTGGTTGATCTCCTCCACAAACATGATGAGGGAACGGATGTTCTGGTTGCTCAGGCCGGCGCGCGGGTCGTGCTCTTCCAGTTGTTTGATCAGCCAGCGCGAATAATAAATGCCGACGTAGAGTTGATCGTCCGCGGTGCGCAGGAAAGTGCGCGCCAGCTCGCTCAGTTCGGCCGCGGAAGCGCCCGCCAGCCTCGAGAGCTGCCGGCAGCGCCGTTGATCGATCAGGCAATCCTCAAGGTTGATCCCGACCTGAGCGTAGGTCCGCTCGAAGAGACGCTGGATTTGGCTGAAAAGCGTTTCGTTCACAACAAAAGCGAACCGCTGTGGTCGTCGTCGAGATTCAACAACTCGTCCGAGAGGCGATTGAGCGCGAGCCGGACCGCGTGAAACCGGTCCGCCAATTTTTCGTAGACGTCGTTTAACTCGCAGCGTCGCGCGGTCGAATGGGAAGCGAGGAGTTGAAAATTGGTGCGCCCGATTTTCTCGTAGAACTCGAGGTCGGGAGCCCCGCGCCGGCTGCGGCGCTCGGCGTTCTCGTGGAAAATTCCACTGATGAAAAGCGAATAGTTACCGACGTGGGCGCGGAGCAAGAAACTTTCCTCGGCGCTCGCGCGGGTCAACGCGATCAACATGTCGGAGAGATATTGGCGGCCCGACTCCTCTTCGGTATGCGGCGCGCGCAGACCGTTGGCGCGCGAAAAAGTCTCGAGGAGCGAGCCGATGTAATCAGAGAGTTTGCGATCGGTGATGTCGGCTCGTTGCAAGACATGCCGGGCCAGGACGTAAAAATAAAAAGAAGACGAAATCGAGAGGTGTCCGGCATGGGAAAGGATTGCGTCCACGAGGCGCGGATGATCGAGGACTGTGTCGCGGGTTTCGATATCGCTCAGGAGATCGACCAGGGAAACCTGATCGTTAGGCGAACGGGCCAGCGTGCGCACGATGAATTGAAAATCCGCCGCAGTAAAGCGCGCCCGACAGTTCGCCTGGATCATCGGGGACTTATCATAAGCTTTATGCGTGCCAGAAGGCAAGAGTCATGAAGGACAACGGCCCGCTTGCCACCGCGGCAGTTGCAGGGATCATAGTGGGCGCGTGTCATGTCTGAGAAACCTTTCGAAGCAGAGGAAAAGTTCGGTCTTACCCGTCGAACATTTTTGGCGACGGCCCTGGCCACTGGAGCGGCGCTGAATGGCAGGACGAGCGAATTCGGTTTTTGGGGCGACTTCACCGACGCCGACCCCGGCGGCGAGCGATTCCATCTTGGAACCTGGGCGGCGATCTCCCGGTGCACCGCCTCGGCTTCGGAGCCATGCGGATCACCGGTGAAGGCGTTTGGGGCTGGCCAGCCGATCGCGCGAATGCGCTTAAGGTGTTGCGTCGCGCCGTCGAGCTCGGGGTTAACCTGATCGACACCGCTGATGCCTATGGACCGGAGACGAGCGAACTGCTCATCGCTGAAGCGCTCCATCCTTATCCGAAAGGACTCGTCATCGCGACCAAGGGCGGACTGACGCGACCGGGCCCGGGCGAATGGGCGCCGAACGGTCGTCCCGACTATCTCAAGCAATGCGTGGAGAAGAGTCTGCAGCGGTTGAAACTTGACCGGATCGATTTGTATCAACTGCACCGCATCGATCCGAAAGTGCCCGCTGAAGATTCGTTAGGCGCGCTCAAGGAAATGCAGGACGCGGGCAAGATCCGTCATGTTGGGTTATCGGAAGTGTCGCCCTCAGCAAATCCAGCGGGCGCGCGAAATTCTGCCGATTGTGAGTGTGCAGAACCAGTATAACGTCGGCGACCGCGACTGGGAAAACACCCTGGCCTACTGCGAGAAGGAGAAGCTTGGCTTTATGCCGTGGTCTCCGATTGGCGGAAGCCGAGGGTTGAAAAATTCCGGTGCGCTGGAAGCGACCGCGAAGGCGCACAACACCAGCACGGTCCAGGTCGCCCTCGCCTGGCTTTTGCAACGTTCGCCCGTGATGCTGCCCATTCCCGGCACTTCATCGCTCGCGCACCTGGAAGAAAATGTCGCGGCTGCTTCGCTCAAATTAACTTCGGCTGAATTTCAGGCGATTGATGCGATGGCGCGTCCGCGCTAGCGCGGTCGACGATTCGTGATTGCGCGCCGTCTTCGTTATGCGTATTGCGTAATGCATGACGCGTAATCGGATAAACCACGCGCTGTGAACGCAGGTCACTTGCACGAAGAAGCGCACCTCCGTGGCGCGGAAAGTTCTCGTCAATTATCCGGGGGCTGGTCTCCGGCCGGGCGTTTTCCGCCGGCGCCCATCGGGTCCTTGTCCGGTGGCAAATCGCGGAGCTTGGATTGAGGTGTTTCCGCACGTCGGTTCCGGCGAGCCCTGATTGTTGCTGTCGCCCTTCTCGTCGTTAGTGTCCGAGTCCATTCTCGGATTTTCGTGCGCGCGAGTCTTCCCGTCAAAGTCGGACTTCAATCTGGAGACGGAATCATCGGCGGCCTCGTTCGCATCATGAGCACGCCCCGGCCGAGAACGGCGCCGAGCACGAGCACGCCACCTACGATCGCCCAACGACCGGGCCGTTCGCCAAGTGCGAGCATCACCCAAAGCGGATTCAAGACCGGCTCGAGGAGCGGAATCAGGGTCGCTTCGAGCGCGGTCACGTGCCTGATCGCTGCGGCGTAGAACACATAAGGCAGCCCGAGTTGCACGGTGCCGAGCAAGAGCAGCCGCCAGAGATCCGTTCGCGCCTAACGATGGGGCGGCGAGCATGAAAGGCAATCCCGCCAGCGCGACGATCAGGTTGCCAAGGACGATGCTCGTTACCGGCGAGCCCGCTTTTTCCTTGCGCAAAAAAAGCGCGACGGAGGCAAAGGCCAGCCCGCTCCCGAGCGCGATGATGTTTCCCCACCAGCCCGAAACCGTCAGGCGATCGAAAAAGAAAAGCGCGATCCCGATCAGCGCCACCGCGATCACCAGCCAATCGATCCGCGAAGCGCGCTCGCCCAGATACCAACGTCCGATCAGCGCGACGTAGATCGGCGCGGTGTATTGCAAGAAAATCGCATTCGCGGCGGTCGTCATCCGCGTTGCGAAAACAAAGAGCATGACCGTGCGGCGTAGCCGACCGCGCCGCCGATTTGCGCTCGAGGAAAATGTAAAGCGCGGCCGACCGATGCAGAGCAGGATCATCGGGAATGGCAATCGCGCTCCGCCCGCCGGCGATCGCCATCGGCGGCCAATCAATCGACTTGATGAGGACGCCGCCCAGACTCCAGCAAAGCGCCGTGCAGAGCAGCAGCAGCAGGCGGCAAGAAACGGCGTGGCATCGTCGGCCTTCTACAACCGCTGCGCCGCCATGCAAGCTCTCGGGCCGTTGCGCAGCGGTCGTTGGTTCGCCCGCGTCACCCGCTGAGTTAGCATGGCACTTCAATGAAATTTCTGATCACAAACGACGACGGAATCGACGCGCCCGGTCTCGCGGCGCTGGTTAACGCCGCGCGCACACTCGGAGAGCCGACGGTGGTCGCGCCGGCCGGTCCGCAATCGGGCGTGAGTCACGCCGTCACCTGGCGCGAAGGGGTCCGAATTGAGCCGCGCGGCGAGGAGCGTTTCGCCATCCACGGCACGCCGGCCGACTGCACCCGGCTCGGCCTTCTCCATCTCGTGCCGGAGGCGAAGTGGATCCTCAGCGGGATCAATCATGGCGCGAACCTGGGTGCGGATGTTTATTACTCGGGGACAGTCGCGGCGGTGCGCGAAGCGTTGCTCCACGGTTGGCCGGGGATTGCTGTTTCGCACTATCGCAAGGGCGGGGTCGAGTACGATTGGAAGCGAGCGGAACGATGGGCCACGCCGGTCCTGGCCGACCTGCTGGCGAGGCCATATGAGCAGGGCGTTTTCTACAACGTCAACCTGCCGATCCTGCCGCCGGAAGCGCCCGATCCGGCAGTTATCTGGTGTCCGCTCGACCCGAAACCGCTTCCGCTCAACTACCGGCACGAAGCCGAGAGCGGGCTTTATTACGCGGGTGATTACAATCTGCGTCATCGCACGCCCGGAGCGGACGTTGACGTTTGCTTCGGGGGCAATATCGCGGTCACGGCCGTGAGACTGTTGTAAAGACGCGCGTTCTCTAGCCTAACGAATCAAAGGGCGGTAGTTGCGTCTTGACCGATCAACCCCCTTAGGGCTGGGTGCGACGCACTGCCAGCGAAATTGGCAGCCCGATGCAAAACATGTGGACGAGAAGGCCCGTCACGAGAACGAGCAGAGGGAAGGACACTTTTCTGCGGATACGCGGAGAGCGGTAAGACCACGAGATTCATCACCGCGTAAATAAGAAAACCGTAAAACAAACCGGCGACGACCGGATGACGAGTGAGAGCCGGAATTTTCCTGCTGGCGAGGTAGAAGATAGCCGCCGCCGACAAAGCAATACAGAAATGGAGGGCGAGACCGAGCGCCGCCGTCGGCAGTCCTCCGTCTAAAGGCCGGCGCCCCGAGCAAACCGCTCGCGACCGATTGGAGAATGCGCATGGGGGGCACTCCGTGCAGGGCCGAGAAGCCAATTGCGTAAGTGATGTCGAGGGTGCCAGCAATCGCACCTCCGATGAGGATCGCAGAAAGAGGTGATAGTCGGCGCATTGGAAGTCAGTCGACTCGCTATGGTTAAGCGTGGACCATGGAAACTTCGACCCGACGCGTCGAAGTGCAACTGGAGGGATGACCTCCGTGTCGTCCATGTTTCGAAAGCGAGATACGCGGACGGGACGGAGCCCGTCCCTCCAGTCGGGATCGATCCGCAAGCGACCCCACCCGTTGAAACGCGCCTGACAAACTGCGATATTCGAATCAATAAGCAGTGACAGTCAGCAGCCAATCCAACACTGGCGCAGCGCGAAGGCGACAGCTCTGGGAATGAATTGGAAGTCTCTCAGGAATGCCAACGTAGAAAGGAAATCATGAATAAAAGGCACAGCTCTTTCTCCAGATTACTTGGAGCAGCGTCCATCGTAGCAATTGTCTTAACAACAAATGCTTCGGCAGGGATCAAGCGGGATTATGGGACGTATCCTGTCCCTCCGCCACCTCCTCTGCCCGCGGCTGGAGGAACGATTATCGATCCTACCTTTGAGACAACGATCATGCGGCTGACGGATGAAAATGACGGACCGGAATGCATCAATTCTTATTCCTATTGGCCAAGCTTCAACCGGAACAGCACACGAATCTTGGTTTATAGTGGAATCGCTCCGCTTCTTTATCGCTTCGATTCCATCAACTTCAAAATCATCGACAAAGTCACTTGGGACATTCGAACCCCAAACGGAGGATCTGTTCGTTGGGATGATGCGATCTGGAGTGGCACAGACCCCAACGTTATCTACGCCCACGATAATATTGGAATGCAATTATGGACCTACGATGTTGCCACGCATATTTACACCCAAATTGCCGATCTCTCCTCCCGCTATAATCCTGGCGATTATCTGTGGCAGATGAGCAAGAGCATTAGCAATGATAATGTTTTCGCCTTTACCCGCCGCGATGCCGGCTACAACATCGTAGGCTATTTGGTTTGGCAAAAAGATGCCAATCAAGTGGTTTATGATGTGAATACCACTCAGTTGGACGAAGTTCAGGTCGATAAATCAGGAAGGTATTTAGTCGTCAAGACAGGGCAACAGGGAGCCGGAGTTATTGAAGTTCAGGTAGTGGATTTAAGAACCTTAACGGTCCAAAACCTGACCGATAATGGTCCTGATTATGCGCCCGGGCATTCTGATTGTGGGAACAAGATCGTTGTTGGTGCTGATAATTGGCGCAATCAAATTACGTTTCGAACTCTCGCTCAACCTCATTCGATTTCTACCCTCATTAGTTACAGAAATGATTGGACCCAGGATTACCATATTTCCATGCTGGCGAATAATGAGAAGTGGGTTACAGTCAGCAGTTACTCGCCAACATCTGGAACGCCGGCTGGTCCGTTTCATGATGAAATCTACCAGGTAGCTACCGATGGTAGTTTGGCGGTTCGGAGGGTGGCGCATCATTTTTCAATCTATGGCGGTGACTATTATGCGAGTCCGCGCGCGGATATTAGTCGGGACGGTCATTTTGTTACATTTACGAGTAACTGGGGAATTGAGGGCGGTCGTAAAGATGTGTTTGTTCTGAAACTCCTTAGTTTCGGCTGGTACGGTTACCAGAAGTGATCCAGCGCGCGGTCCGGCATGTTCATTCATTGAGCATGATGACTGAATCGTCGCTGCTAATGCTGGCGTGCATTATCTTATTGTCCAATCCGGTCATTCCACTTATTTCTCTCGCGCCGAACGCCTTTTTCTAAAAGGCCATCGCCTTCCCTGGCGTAGCCACTCGGATGCAAATGTCGGTTGCGGCCACACGACGGATTGCGCTCGCACCGCAGGCCTTTTGGTAAAACGCGATCACATTCGCGGCGTCGGCGCAAATCAGGTGCTGGGTTACGGTCCGCATACCCGCAGGAATCGGGTCGACCGCGGATTTCGTTTTCGGTTCCGCGTTTTTTGTAGTGGTCATTTTTCTCCTGTTTTGAGTTTCGTTTTGATAATCAAATGGTGTCCCAATCACTTCGTGGCGTGACCCGGTTCACGATTTGTCTTGGCCTGGTTCTGTTCACGGCCAGTTGCCAGAAGACCGGCAAATTATCCCCGGCCCTGACCGCGCGCTTCGAGAAAGAAGGGATTCTGCGGCGCGCCGATGATCTCACTTTTCGCCGGACGATCGCAGCCGGCCGGCGCGATTCCTCTTGGGAGGAGAAACGCGCCTCCATTGTTGTCACCAAGGAAAGCGTTTTTCTTCATGTGAACGGGAAACCGTTGGTCGAGATCACCCCGCGTTCGACCGGGTTTTACGAAATCCACCGGGACTCCGATCGGCTCAGCCTGCGCGCGGGCGGCGGCAAGTCCGCGGTGAGCTGGTCGTTTCGGCCCCCGGAAAATGCCGAGGACTGGACAGAGGACATTCGCGCCGTGATCAAGAAAGCGAAAGCTCGTTAGGCGATCTGTCCGCCTGCGATGTTCGCCAGGACTTGGTCGTTCGCCGTCAGTTGCGGACACGCTCAATTGGCGCGTTGTTCCTCGTCACATGAAAATTCAGCGGCGTTGGTTGGTCGGAACGGGAATGCTCGGATTACTGGTGATGAATGTCGGCGCGGCGGAACCGACAAAGGCGCCGGGCGCGGAAAAGAAACCGGTTTTCAACGAATATCACGGCGTCAAGGTCGAGGATGATTATCAGTGGCTGGAGGATGATAACAATCCGGCAGTCAAGGCCTGGTCGGACGCGGAGAACAAGCAAACCCGCGCCTATCTCGATAAATTGCCGGGGCGGAGCGCGATCGAGACGCAACTCAAGGAATGGTACGCGAAGACCTCGCCGAACTATTCTTCGCTGGTCGAGCGCCCGGGTCGGTTGTTCGCGATCAAGTTCCAGCCACCAAAGCAGCAGCCCATGCTAGTCACGCTGACCTCGGCGAACGATTTGAAATCGGAAAAAGTGCTGGTCGATCCCAATAAGATCGACAGCAAAGGAACCACGACGATCGACTGGTACGAGCCGTCGCTCGATGGCAGCAAGGTCGCCGTCTCACTTTCCCAGAAAGGAAGCGAAGACGGAATGTTGCATTTCTACGACGGAGCAACGGGCAAGGAACTCGGCGACACGATTGCCCATGTTCAATATCCCACCGCCGGTGGAAGCGCGGCATGGAACTCGACGGGCGACGGAGTCTATTACACGCGCTTCCCGCGCAAGGGCGAGCGCCCTGATGAGGACCTGAATTTCTATCAGCAGGTTTATTTCCACAAACTGGGCACGCCGGATAGCGAAGACACCTATGCGGTTGGCAAAGAATTCCCGCGCATTGCCGAGATCAAGCTCGAGTCTTCGGAGGACGGCAAGTATGTCCTCGCCGCGGTGGCGAATGGCGACGGCGGAGAGTTCGCCCACTATTTGTTGGGTCCGGATGGCGGTTGGAAGCAGATCACACAGTTTGCCGACTTGGTAAGACTGGCGCGGCTCGGTCGCGACAACGCGCTTTATCTGCTTTCACGTGCGGGGGCGCCACGCGGCAAAGTTTTGCGCTTACCTTTGGAAACGCCTGATCTGGCCAAGGCGACTGAGATTGTGCCGGCGAGTGAAGCGGTCATACAACAAATCGAACCGGCAACAAACGCGCTCTATGTCGTTGATTTGTTAGGCGGGCCCTCCCAGGTCCGGCGCTTCAAGCTGGACGGGAGCGCCGGGACGACAATTCCAGTGCCGCCAATCTCCAGTGTGCAGGAGAGCCTGGCGCTTGAAAATGGTTCGCTCCTCTACCGTGACGTGAGTTATACCGAGCCGGCGGCCTGGTTCGAGGTGGCACCCGGTCAGCTCGAATCGACCAAGACAGCGCTCGCCAGCACCTCGCCGGTTTCTTTTTCGGATATCGAGGTGACGCGCGAATTCGCACCTTCCACGAACGGCACAAAGGTACCGCTGAATATCATTCGCCGGAAGGGAACCAAACTCGATGGGACCAATCCAACGCTGCTTTATGGCTACGGCGGTTACGGCATCAGCATGTCGCCGACCTTCGACTTCACCCGGCGGCTTTGGTTCGATCGCGGCGGCATCTATGTTGTCGCCAACATTCGCGGCGGCGGCGAGTTTGGCGAAGAATGGCACAAGGCCGGCAACCTAACGAACAAACAAAACGTCTTTGATGATTTCGCGGCGGCAGCGCAATATTTGATCGACCAAAAATACACCAGCTCCGACAAGCTCTCCCTGCTCGGCGGGAGCAATGGCGGGCTGCTCATGGGCGCCTTGATTACTCAGCATCCGGACCTGATGCGCGCGGTTGTCTCGGCAGTCGGAATCTATGACATGCTGCGGGTCGAATTGGCGCCGAACGGGGCGTTCAATGTGACGGAATTCGGCACGGTAAAGAATGAGGATCAATTCAAAGCGCTTTATGCTTACTCCCCTTATCATCATGTGACTGACGGAACGAAGTATCCGGCGATCTTGATGATGACCGGCGCGAACGATGGCCGCGTCGCTCCCTACCATTCGCGCAAGATGACGGCGCGTCTCCAGGAAGCGAACAAGTCAGATCATCCCATTCTGTTGCGGACGTCGACCAGCGCCGGCCACGGTATCGGGACGGCTTTGAGCGAGCGCATTAAGCAGCAGGCGGATATCGACGCCTTCCTTTTCGCCCAGCTCGAGATGAAGCCGACGAAGTAGGTGGCCTTGGCGACGGAGGCTCATCAATATTTCTTCTTGTAGCGGCGGTCTGCGACCGTCGCCCGTTTTTCACTGGAAGACGGCGCTCATAGAGCGCCGCTACAGCTCGCGGTGCAATCTTCGCAAACTGGCGGTTGCCTGCGCCGCGACTCCATTTGACACTGTTCGTCATTCCCATGGCTGCTAAACCACGCGTCTTCGTCACCCGCCGCATCCCTGAAATTGGTCTGAGCGCTATCGCTGCCGCCTGCGAGATGGAAATCTGGCCGGACCAGCTTCCACCGAGTTACGATATCATTCGAAGCAAGATCAGGGACTGCGACGGTTTGGTTTCCTTGCTCACGGACAAGATTGACGGCCCTCTGCTCGATGCGGCGCCGAAGCTGAAAGTCGTCAGCAACTTCGCCGTCGGTTTCAACAATGTTGATATCCCGGCGGCGACCGAGCGAGGGATTGCGGTCGGCAACACTCCTGGCGTTTTGACTGACGCGACCGCCGATATGGCGATGGTTTTGTTACTGTCGACATCGCGCCGGCTCGTCGAAAGCGTCGACGATGCGAAAGAAGGTCGATGGAAGACTTGGGAACCTGTCGGCTGGCTTGGACAAGACTTGGCGAATCGGACAATCGGGATCGTCGGCATGGGACGGATTGGCTTCGCCGTCGCGAAGCGTTGCCGGCTCGGCTGGAACATGAACGTGCTCTACACCGACGTCTACCAGAGCCAGCCGGCCGAGGCGGAGCTGGGCGCGAAGAAGGTCGACCTGCAAACACTGCTGAAGGAGAGCGATTTCGTTTCCGTTCACACCGATCTCAACGCGGAAACGAAAGGGATGTTCAATACCGATCTCTTCAAGCAAATGAAGAAGACAGCGATCTTCATCAACACGGCTCGTGGTCCGCTGGTCGATCAAGCGGCGCTGGCAACCGCTTTGCGTGACGGCACGATCTTCGGCGCAGGGCTGGATGTGACCGACCCGGAACCTTTGCCGGCCGACCATGAGCTCTACCAATTAGCGAACTGTGTTATCGCGCCGCATATCGCGAGCGCCACGGTGCATACCCGCGATGAGATGGCTCGAATCTGCGCCGAGAATCTGATCGGCGGCGTGACCGGCGGAAAGCTCACCGCGTTGGTGAATCCGGAAGTCGAAAACAAACGGCGACGTTGAATCGACAAAACCGGCCGCTGCTGAAAATCGTGTAACCGAGACGCTCGCGCAGCGCTCTTGCCTAGTATGAACAGGTTCCAACTCCTGGGCGCGCTTTGCGCGGCGTTTACAATGGTACCCGCAGCAAACAGAGCCATGGCGGCGAAATACGATCCACTGGCAGTGGATGCGAATTTCCGGGCTCGTTCGCTCGAGCTGACAGTGCACGACGCCAAGCGTAGCCGTGACATTCCGGTGCGCGTCTATCTTCCGGAATCTGCGAAGCCGGCGCCGGTAGTCCTGTTTAGCCATGGCCTTGGCGGCTCGCGCAATGGCAATGAATTTCTAGGTCAACACTGGGCGGCGCGCGGTTATGTCGCCGTCTTTGTCCAGCATCCTGGGAGTGACGATTCAGTCTGGAAAGACAAGCCGCCGGCGGACCGAATGAACGCGATGCGAGAGGCGGCGTCGCTGGAGAATTTTTCGGAGCGCGCGGCGGACGTACCGGCGGTGCTTGATCAGCTCGAAGCCTGGAATACGGAAGGCAAAAATCCGCTCGGCGGTCGGATGGATCTGCACAAGATCGGAATGTCCGGCCACTCTTTCGGCGCCATAACTGCGCAGGCAGTGAGTGGTGAAACCTTTCCGATAATTGGAACGAAACTGACTGATCCGCGAATCAAGGCAGCGATCGCATTCAGCCCGAGCTCGCCGACGCGTGCGAGCGCGGAGAGCGCATTCGGTGCGGTGAAAATTCCGTGGCTGCTCATGACTGGGACAAAGGATGTCGCACCGATCGGTCACGCCGACCTGAAATCGCGCCTTGCCGTTTATCCGGCGTTGCATGGAGCGCCAAAATACGAAGTCGTGCTGAACAACGCTGAACATTCCGCCTTTACCGATCGCGCCCTGCCGGGCGACGCGGAGCCGCGCAACCCGAATCATCATCGAGTCATGTGCGCGCTTTCGACCGCCTTTTGGGACGCTTATTTACGCGACGATGCCGACGCGCTCGGGTGGCTGAACGGCGCCGGCCCGCGCTCAATCATGGAAGCGGCGGATCGGTGGCAATTCTCGCCGAACTAACGTATCGCGCTCGATTTGCGCTCAACGCTGGCGAGCCGGGGATTTGCCTGCGCCCTCGCAGATTCGCATATCAGGTGTAAGGTGGCCGGCGCCGTTGGCGTTCTATTTGATGCAACGCCTCGCTTTCATTGCGTTCTTTTTTCTTCTTTTCGCGCGGCTCAACGCCGCTGACGAGATTACGGCTAGTCCCATCATTGCGACGGAGTGGAAAGAAGAGGCGAAGACGTCCGGTCTGATTATCTACAGTCGGACGCGTGAAGGGTCGGCATTTAAGGAATTCAAGAGTGTCGGGATGATCGGTGCGCCCTCGAGTGTGGTCTTTGCCGTCCTCAACGACGTGGAGGCTTACCCGAGCTTCATGCCTTACACCGCGGAATGCCGGGTGTTGAAGAGGGAGGGAGATTGCACGATTGGTTATCAGCGCCTCGCGCTTCCACTGGTGAGCGATCGCGATTACACCTTGCGTTCCGAGCATTCGCAGACACCTGGTAGGAACGGCTCCATCTACCACATCCGATGGGAGCCGGCCAACGCCCTCGGACCGCCAGAGCAACCGGGGGTGTGTCGGGTCAATGTTTGCGAAGGCCGCTGGCTCATCGAACCGGATGGAGAAGGAGCGACCCGGGCGACTTATTTCATCTACACAGATAACGGAGGTTCCATTCCCGCCATGATCGCGAACCGTGGCAGTCTGGTGGCAATTCGGAAAGTGTTTGTCGCCATCCGCAAAGAGGTGCTCGCGCCGAAATACGCTGCTGCAAAGAGCTGAGTGCGTCTGGAGGCGATTGCGCGGCAAGTGCTTGTTACCATCGACGGAGCTATCCTGCACTGGCCGTCCCGATTGCATCGACCGCCAAATCAATTGACGCTTTTTAGCCGACGAGCGCAGCCCTGACCGTGGATACGAGAAAATTTTTTGCCGAACTTCGACGGCGCAATGTTTACCGCGCCGGCGTCATTTACGCGATGTCCGCCTGGCTCCTCATCCAGGTGGCGACCCAGGTCTTTCCCTTTTTCGAAATCCCAAACTGGATAGTGCGGGCAATTGTCGTGGTCCTCGCGCTCGGTTTCCCCGTCGCGCTCGTGCTTGCCTGGGCCTTCGAGCTCACGCCGGAAGGAATCGTGAAGACCGACGACCTCCCGCCCGGCAAATCGATCCGCTGGCAGACCGGCCGCAAGCTCGACTTCGTTATCATCGGTGTTCTCTCGGTCGGAATCGCGTTTCTTCTTTTCCTTCGCTTCTCGCCGTCCCAGCGGGCGGGGCGCGCCGCCGATATTCCAGAGAAGAGCATCGCTGTTTTGCCCTTCGAAAATTACAGCGAAGAAAAGGAAAACGCGTTCTTTGCCGACGGCATCCAGGACGATCTGTTGACCAACCTGGCGAAAATCAAGGCGCTGACCGTGATCAGCCGGACCAGCGTGATGAAGTATCGCGACGTCGGCGCGCGCAACATCAAGGACATTGGCAAGTCGTTAGGCGTAGCCAACATCCTGGAAGGAAGCGTGCGGCGCGACAAGAATCGGGTAGCGGTGAATGTCCAGTTGATCGACGCCCTGGCTGATCGCCACATCTGGGCGGAGACCTACGATCGGACGCTGGCTGATTCGTTAGGCTTGGAAGGCCAACTGGCGACCGAAATCGCGGATGCCTTGCGCGCGCAACTGACTCCGGAGGAGAAAGTGCGGGTCACGAAAAAGCCGACCCAAAACGCGGACGCTTACGACCTTTACCTTCGCGCTCTCCCCTATGAGCAGGGGCCCGACACGCTGCTCCAGGATTATCGTCGCGCCGAGCAGCTCTATCGAGCAGGCGATCGAACTGGATCCGAATTTTGCCCTGGCCCACGCGCGTCTGGCCACGACCTGCGCTGAAATCTTTCACTTCCACGAACCGCTCGATTCCTGGAAAGCAACCGCCCGCCGCGAGGCGGAGACCGCCCTTCGTTTGCAACCGGATCTGGGCGAAGCGCATTTTGCCCTCGGCCAGTGCGCCTATTGGTTTGATGACGATTACGAACAGGCCTTGCGCGAGTTTGCCACCGCGCAAAGTTTTTTGCCTAACGATAGCAACATCGGCGCGCTCATTGCCGCCATCCGTCGCCGCCAGGGACGCTGGGAGGAATCTCTCGCTCTCTATGAGCGAGCTGGGAAGCTCGACCCGCAAAATCCGAACATTACGCGCAACCTCGTATATACCTATTCGGCGACTGCGCCAATGGCCGGCGGCGCGGCGCGCGGTCGAACGTTGGTGCCAGCTGGCGCCGGATTCGTTAGTCGCGAAAATTCAGCTGGGCTACCTCGATTTTTTTCAGCGAGGGCCAAACCCGCACTCTGCGAAATCTGCTCGCGCAAATTCCGGCCGGGACCGATCCGGATGGCCTCGTGACCGCGGCGCGCTGGGATGTGGCCATGATTGAACGCGACTTTGCCAGCGCGCAAACAGTTCTCCGCAATTCGCCGCGTCCGGCGGCCGACTACCTCAATGGTGGCAATACTCCGAAGACCTTGCTTGCCGGCTGCATCCCGTTGGCGCAGAGCGATTCCGCTGCAGCGCGCCCTCTCCTTGAACAAGCGCGCGTTGAATTCGCCGCCGCGGTCGAGCAATCGCCGCTCATTGCCAACGTTCATGCCAATCTCGGCCTTGCCTGTGCCTTCCTCGGTCGCAAAGAAGAAGCGATTCGCGAAGGGCGTCGCGCGGTGGAGCTGCGACCGATCTCGAAAGACGCGGTCGACGGCGCGATCATGCTTTGCTACCTGGCAGTGATCTATGCGCAGACAAGCGAGAACGATCAGGCGATTCCGCTGATCGAGCAATTATTGAAGACGCCGGGCGCGGTCGACAGCGTCGGCTATAGCATCACGCTGAGCGACTTGAAGTACCGCTGGGAATGGGATCGTCTCCGGAAAGATCCGCGATTTCTGAAGTTGATCGGGAAAACTGCGCCACCGTCGAGTCGTTAGGCGCGACGAGGTAAAAGCAATCAAGCCATTTCATAACGCGCTGTCATTCTGAGCGGAGCGAAGAATCTCTGAACATCTCCGTAGGTTGCAGACTAAAGAAACAGTAAGAGATCCTTCGCTTCACTCAGGATGACAGGCTCTGGGATTTATGAGATGCCGTGATAGGCTTCTAGAACTTGAGTGTGAGTTGGGCAGCGACCAGATGCTCGCCTTCCTGGAAAGAGGCGTCCCGATGGCTCAGGCTGTATTGCAACTTTGCCTGCAGATAACTGGTAAACCGGTAGCCCAGAGCGGCGTCGATCCGCTGGATATCATTGCCCCATCGCACTGAGGATCTTCCATCGCGAATCGTGCCGTAGAGTTGCTGGTTCCAGCGCAGGGCGCCGAAAAGCTGTGTCGTGATTTTGTATTTCGCCTCGAGGTAATAGGAAAAGGTGTCGGCATTGCCGAGGAATGGGACCTCAAAGCGGACTTCATAAAACTCTGCCCATAACTGGAGGCGGTGCCATGCAAACGAGACATCCTGTGCCAGCACCAGTTCGCGATAGTCACCGATACTACGGCCAAGAGGAAGTGAGGACGCTGCCTCTGATAAGAGATATGGGCCGCCGCTTGCGGAAAAGCCGAGGTTCCACCTCTCGTCCGGGCGAAAACCCAGACGTCGCGCTGAAGGTAGGATTGTCAAAACCGACGTTAGTAACGCTCCACGACTCGGGGCGCGAAGCGAGAGCGCGAATTCTTCATCTCCACAGCACAGTCGAGTTTGCCGAAAGTGGCGGAGACGGCGAAGCCACTGGCATAGCTGGGACCCCAAATAATGGGAAGGCGCAGGTATTTGTCGGAGTAATCGCGGTTATCGTGGGACCCGACATGTCCCCATCTCAAAAGTTCATCGACATCGTCAGGCGCAGCAAGATCCCAGATACCGGTGAGGTTTTCGTAGACCAGCGGTGCGTTGATAAATGGGTTTTGCCACGAGTCATGGCGCGGAACCCAATTGCCAACGACGGTCGCAAACTGCCCCATCTGGAAATTGATCCGCGCATCCTTTCCGAAGCTATAGCGAACGAAATACTCATCTAACCGCACCTGCGCGCCTTGGTCGCTCGGATCGAAGCCACGATCGGCGCGGGCCTGCGCAAAGACATAGATATGGGAACCGATTTGAGCATCAAGAAACAGAGTCAAACGCGGGTTAAAAAGAACGTCGTCATCGCTGAAAATGAGGCCGGGGGCTGGTTGATCGATCAGGTATGTTTCAAGATCGATCAGACCGCTTAATTGCAGGTGGAATCGGTTGTTTGAATCATTAATTGAAAGGGTTTCATGGACCTGCTCGAAACAAGTCGCTCCCGCCGGCGAATCGGAAAGGCACAGTTAGCCAGAGGATCAACCCCGCCCGCCGCACCCACGGCAGAATAATCGAGAGATCAGGCGGCATGGACTAGTTTGCCAATGGTTTGGCGGAGAGCATCGAGGGTTACTGGCTTGCTTAAGATCACATCGACATCCTGTGGATAGGCGCCACGTCACTTCGACCAGATTACCGAATCCAGTCAGCATGATCACGGGGGTGTCTCTGGTTCGACTCTTTGATAAAGTGCGCCGTCTGGTCGCCGCTCATGTCCGGCATCGCTCGATCCAAGACGACAAGGTCGAAGAAATTGTGGCGGAATTTTTCCAGCGCCTCGCGGCCGCTCTCGGCCGTGGCGACCGCGTGGCCATCACAACGCAAATAACGGGAGAGAACTTCAAGGACGGGAAGCTCATCATCGACGATGAGAACGTTCAGGATCGATTTCGATTTCGTCGGTCGGGACCGCCGTGGGGACTGGCATGGATTCGCTCTCGGCCAGCGGCAACCTGATGGTGAAGGTCGTTCCTTGCCCCGGCGTCGATTCGATTTCCAATTTGCCTCGATGCCGCTCGACAATTCCATGGACCATGGAGAGCCCGAGACCGGTGCCGAGTTCCCCTTTGGTGGAGAAGAATGGTTCGAGACAACGCTGGCGGACACTTTCGCTCATCCCGGTCCCGGTATCGCGGACCCGAATGACGGCGTTCTCCGCTTCAATCGAGGTTTCCAGCAGAACGCGACCGCCATTCGGCATCGCATCGACGGCGTTGAAAATCAGATTCGTCAGGATCTCGCGCAGGGCTGACTCTTCGCCGGCAACGAAAGGCGCTGCTTTGATCTCAGTCGTGACTTCAACTTGGAGTCCTTTCGCCTGGCTCTGGGACCGCCATTTGGGTTCCGTGAGTGAAACCGCCTGGCGCACAATCTTTGCCATGTCCACTACGGGAAATGCTTCGTCCGAGCTGGCTGGACGGTAAAACTCACGCAGACGGCTCACGACACTGGCGGCATCCTTGGCCGAGGTGCGCATCATCTCGAGGCATCTGCGCGCCTCCTGCTTGTTATCGAGCAAATTGTTGTTCTCGAGGAGCAATTCAGTGAACCCGAGGATGGGCATGAGCGTGTTGTTGAAATCGTGCGCGATGCCGCTCGCCATTTGGCCGACGGCGCTGAGGCGCTCTTGTTGGATGACCTGTTCCTGCGTCGCCTTTAACTCCGTCAGCGCCTTCTCGAGTTCGCGGTTCGTCTCGCGCAGGTCCTTCTCGGCTTGTTTGCGTCGAGTCAGATTTTCCACCGAACCGGCGACGATTTGGTCGACCGGTTTGGCCAGTTTTTCTGTGAAGAGGAAGCTAACGACAAACCCGCAGAAAAGAACTCCCAGACCAAAGCCGATGATCTTCCAGCGAAGTGTCCGATTCTCGCGGATGGATGTGGCCAGCGGGTAAAGACAAACCTGATAAGTTGACGAGAATTTTGCCTCTGGATTAAGAGCCTTGTAATAAAGAAGATTCAGTCCGCTTGTCAGGCCGACGAAAAAGTGACCGGCCTTCTGCTGGTTCGCGATTGTGGCAATGCGTTCGGCGACGATATGCCGGTCCAGCTCGCTGAGCTCGTCGATGTAGAGACGTTGGTTGAACCAGATGCCGCTCCTGATGGCGTCACGACCGTTGCCCTCCGTGCCTTGAAGCTCGGAGATCGGAAAACCAACCGCGAGCGCACCGAGGTTCCGGCCAGTAGAATCGCGGATTCGCGTTAATACAACTTCACGTAGCGCGCGCGGCTGATTCGAGCGAGCGAGGGCGATCAAGCAAACGCTTTGATCGCCGATCTCGCCAAGCATTTTCCCGATCGTAACCAACGGGTCCTCAAGCGACCCTTGGTCAACGAGGCCCGCTGCTTCATTTTCGGGCGCGAGAAGAACGCCTCTGGCGTCGAAGAAGCGGAAAAACGACGCACGGATTCCGAAAGCCGCCTTGGGGTTCGAGTGGCCCGAGCTGAGGATGCTTTGAAACTCGGTCACTGCGTTTTCATACAAGTCATCAACATCCCGTTCTTCCAAGGCCGCCCGAAGTCGCACCGAGTGCGAGAGCGCCCGGCATTTTTCCTTGATCGCGTCGGAGTGCGCTTCTTCGATCGCGAGAAAGGAACCGACTTGCGCCTGGAATTGCGCATCGAGGACGCGCTGCTGATTTCTTTGCCGACTCTCTTCCGCCAGATAGACGGAGGCGGCCGTCACCGCAAAGACGACACCCATCATCGCCAGGCGCAACTTGGCTCGAAAGCTGAACGCTCGGTTAAGATGGAATTTGAAGGTAATGGCTCAATTACTTGGCGGGAAAATCGACGCGCAGACTCGCGCCGGCTTTCAGTTCCACGGGACGCTCCCGGACATCGTCGCCGGCCACCCATGCTTTCAGGACGTAATTGCCCACCGGCAGATTTTCCAGACGATAGCGGCCCGCTGTGTCGGTCTTCTGGAAAAAAGGAGTGTCGAGCACGAGAACCGTGCCCCGCATGGAGTCGTGAATATCGCAATGAATCGTCACCACCCCCGGCTTATCGAAAACTACCGTGACCGGTTTTTCGCCTTTTCGGTAGCGGCCCAGATCGAATCGTTTCGCCTTCGAATAGGAAAAGACGTTGTGATAGGTGTCGTCCATGATTCGGAAAATCGACGACGCTGCCGACAAGGACCGCCACAAGATCAGGCGCGAACGCAATGTTCTTTTGCGCCATCTTGCCCGGGGTTTTGGGGGCGAGGTCTCTTTGCGAGGCAAAATTCCCTTCCAGATAAACCACCGCCGCCGGCGGGTTGCTTGGTGCCATCGGGATATCAGCGCCCGTCGCATATCGTTGGTTGAACGAATAGACAGCCGTCGGTTTTGGCAATTGGACGGTGCCTTCGATCAGTGCCTGCGCGGGCGACGACTTTGTGACGAGACAAAGGCTAAAAGGAGAACAAGACGAACCGCGGCCCATTTCTGCTTCAATAGCGAGAAAAGTGCCACTGGGTGCCTCGATTTCCGGATTCGGGCCGCGAACCGAACGCCTAATTCGTCGCTCTTGGCGAGGCGACGTTCTTCGTCAGACCGGATAAGTCCAACTGGTCAGCTCGCTTCCGAGCTCCTCGGCAAAGCGCGCCTGCAAATGCGCAGGAAGCTTTTCGCGCCATTGCCCGCTTTTTCCCGACCCGCAAGAACTTCGCCCGGCCGGTCTCGCCACTGCGGAGAAGCGCTTCTTTCTTGTGCGCGAATGATTGGTTCCGCACCGCGGTCGCGATCTGTTCCGGCGTTCGCTTGATCCCGAGGTGGCGCAGGATGCGGAGGGATTGATCCTCCGGCGCTGCCAGCAAATCTTCGTAACGCACGATCTCCACACCCGCCTCTTGGTAAGGTCGCCAATGGTCGCGCCAGGAAACGCGAACCCAGTTGTGCACTGTGGCCGAGCCGTGGAGGAGCGCTTCGGTCATGCGCTCGAGTCGGTAATTCTCGCTCGCGAGGAGCGGCGCAAAAGTGTGGCGATAGAACTTTTCTCCACGGGGCACGCTGCGAAAGAGAGCCGCGATGCTTGGAAAACGATCGACTTGGAAATAATTCGCGGCTGAGAGGGCGATGTCACGCGGGTCGCGCAGAACGTAAATGATCCAGGTCTCGGGATCGTTAGGCCGGACGCCCAGATCGGCCAACTGATGATGCGACTTGTAGCATCGGAAATCGGAAACACGTTCCTGACCCTCGATCGCGATTTCGTTTTTATTTGATCGCCAGAAACCGCCCACTGGGCAACCGACCAATTCCGCGACGAGCCGTGTCACCCAGGTGCAACCGCTTTTCGGATAGCCGACCACGATGATATTCTTCACGGCGCTGCGGTCGCTACCGCGCCGCGCACCCTCTGGCCGCTATCACTCTTTAGTCGCATTCTGAAGTCGCGTTCGGGTTCAATTGATTTGACGGACAGTGGACGCGCTGCGCTTGACACGGACGATTGCAATTACGTCGCCTTCTAAAATCGAAATGCAACCCCAATATCTTTCATGCGCGTCGCATGGTAGGTCCTTTGCGCGACTTAACACATCATCCGGTCAACGAGCCTTTGCCAAGGCGCTTCAACGGCAACGAAATGCAGAAAAAAAACTGATGCGTTTTTTCTTGATTAACGCCAGGCATCAAGCGTAGACACAATTGAGGAAGCATCATGAAAACATTGTCTTTTCCTGCTCGAAATCTGTCGCTGCTCCTGCGGCTCAGTTGCGGCCTGGCACTCATTCATCCCTGCGCGGCCGCTCCATTTCAGTTTGAAGAAACTGGTAGCATGCATCTCGCCCGCTACTATCCCACCACAACCTTGCTCAACAACGGCAAGGTGCTTGTCGCAGGTGGTGATGGCGGCGTTGTAGGTGCAGCTGCGGAGCTCTACGATCCGGCGACGGCGATTTGGGCAAAGACAGGCAGCCTTGCCCATTCGCGCAACGGGCACACCGCGACCTTGCTTACCAACGGCAAGGTGCTCGTGGCAGGTGGAAATTACGGCGTGTATCTCGCGAGTGCAGAGCTCTACGATCCGGAAAGCGGAACGTGGACAGAGACAGGGAGCCTCGCCACTGGGCGATGGGCACACACCGCCACCTTGCTGCCCGATGGGAAGGTACTTGTCACTGGTGGATATAACAACGGCTATCTCGCCAGCGCGGAACTCTATGACCCGGCAACCGGGAGGTGGGCGCCTACCGGGAGTCTGGCGACCGGGCGGCTGGATCATACCGCGACCTTGCTGCCGAACGGTAAAGTACTTGTGGCAGCCGGTGGTAACTTCAATAGCTCCGGATTCCTGGCGAGCGCAGAGCTCTACGATCCGGCAAGCGGCACCTGGACCCCCGCCGGCGAACTCATCGAAGGTCGAGAATTGCATAGCGCGACTTTGTTGCCTAACGGCCAGGTTCTCGTCGCCGGTGGCTACGTCGGCTCTTCGCTGGTCAGCGCGGAACTCTACGATCCGACAAGCGACAGATGGACTAGGACTGGCGACCTCACCGATGCGCGTCACTCGCATAGTGCAAGCTTACTTCCTAGTGGCAAGGTGTTAGTCGCGGGCGGTAACGACACCGGTTATGCGATCGGAAGTGCGGAACTCTACGACCCGACTAACGGGAGCTGGAAGACCACTGGCAATCTAGTTACCGCACGGATGTATGACGCGGCAACATTGTTACCGAATGGCAAGGTCCTCGTAGCCGGCGGGTATTCGCAAAACAGTAATGGAACCCTCTCGAGCGTGGAACTGTATGATTCGGTAGTTGGAGGCTGGAAAGAGACCGGCAAGTTAGTACATGCACGCCGTCTCCATACCGCAACGCTACTTCCAAATGGCGAAGTGCTGGTCGCCGGTGGCTCCGATGGTCTCAAGAGCTCGGAGCTTTACGACCCTGCAAGCGGCACCTGGAGGACTACCGATGATCTTCACGTGGGACGTTGGGGACACACGGCGACCTTGCTATCCAACGGCAAGGTACTTGTTGCAACAGGCGGCGAAGGTTTCCTTTTTAGCAACACGGCAGAACTTTACGACCCGGCGGCAGGCACCTGGGAATATACCGGCAGCCTTGCTATCGGGCGCGCGCGGCCCACGGCAACGTTACTGAATGACGGAAAGGTATTAGTGGCAGGAGGCCAGACCGCCAGCACCTATGAGGCGAGCGCAGAGCTCTACGATCCGGCCAATGGCACCTGGTCCGCCACTGGCAGCCTTCACTTCGGGCGGTTGTATCACGCCGCCACGCTCCTGGCTAACGGCAAGGTCCTTGTCGCAGGCGGACTAGTTTCGGCTGCTCAAACGGCCGAACTCTACGATCCGGCAACGGGGATCTGGACGCGCACGGGCGACCTCACCACCCCTCGAGTTGAACTTACCGCGACGTTACTGCCTAACGGAAAGGTGCTCGCCGCGGGCGGCTATTTCGGCTTCGACGGTCTCGCGAGCGCGGAACTTTACGATCCGGCTAGCGGCACCTGGACAACAACCGGCAGCATGGCCATCGCGCATTCTGGACATACAGCAACGCTGCTACCCGATGGCCGGGTCCTCGTTGCCAGCGGGGCCTATGAGGATTTCGCGAGCGCGGAACTTTACGATCCGGCCAGTGGCACTTGGACACAGATCGGCGACCCCGCCCCCAGCCGCTACAAAAGCACGGCGACATTGCTGCTCAACGGCGACGTGCTCGTTGCAGCCGGGCTAACCAACTTCGACAGCGCAAACGCCGAACTTTACGACGTCGGCGTTGGCTTCAAACGCCCCTGGCAACCAAGAATCCGGCACCTGAAATTCACCGGCGGTAGGCGCCTCTTACTCAAAGGCTCGCTCTTCCAAGGCGTCTCTCAAGCCTCTAACGGTAACACTTCGGATTCGGCGTCTAATTTTCCGGTCGTGCAGGTGCGCAGCATCGATTCCGGCGTAACTGCATTTCTCTCCGTTGATCCAGCAGAGGGTTGGTCGGATACCAGCTTCAGCTCACTTCCACTCACCCACTTCCCGTTCGGGCCGGCCTTGGCAACAGTGTTTACCAACGGTATTCCAAGCAGTGCGAGATACATTGTCGCAACTCCCAGTGAGCGATAGGTAGCAGCTTCTATCGCGTTGACATCGGGCTGCTATGGTCGCCGATAGCGCAAGAGTGGCTCCAGATGAAAACACGGCGCGGAAATCCGGGTGGAGTTTGAGGGGGGCCCTTTATCACCGGAGCCGGAGATTCGGTCAAGCTCTCCCCGCAGGTCGTTGAAAGCGGCGCCGAGATGGTCGAGAAGGTCGCTCGGGAGAAGTGATTCTTCGCTGGCATGGCCATCACTCACCGCCAACTCCGCGGCGCGGCCGCAGAGCCATGCGCCGAGGCGGGCGGCATCGTTAGGGCGGAGCTTCGCCCCAAGAAGCGCGGCGCACACTCCGGTGAGAACGTCGCCCATCCCGCCCGTCGCCATCCCGGGGTTGCCGGTCGTGTTGTAGCTGAGCGGATGGCCAGCTTCTGCGACGAGGGTGCGGCTCCCCTTCAAAAGCAGGGTGGCGGCATATTTCTCGCAGAACTCTTGCGCGATCTCGGCGCGCGACATCTTTTCGTTAGGGAAGATTCGCTTCATCTCGCCCGGGTGCGGTGTGAGCAGACGAGGACCTTGCGCCTCTTTTAAAGTTTCCATTTCTTGGGCAAGAATGTTGAGTCCGTCGGCATCGATCACCATCGGTTGCGTCGCGTTCGCGCATGAGTTGAAGAATTTCCTTGGCGCGCGATTTTCCAAGACCGGGGCCGACTGCCCAAACGTCAATCGGCTCCTCGAGCAGATCGACATAGGACTTTATCGGCTTTACCATCACCTCCGGTGCGGCGGCGCCGGCGAGAATTTCGTAGATCTCCTCGGGAACGAACAGCTCCACTAAACCGCGCGCCGGCGCGAAGCGCGCCTAACGAACACATAATCGCGGCACCGGTGAAACCGCGCGAGCCGGCAACGACGCCGATGCGACCGAATTGATTTTTGTAGGCGGAATATTTTCGGCGCGGAAGGAGATCACGGAGTGATTCGGGCGTTGCCACTTCTGCACGTCCCGGAACGAGCGGGAGCTCGTCCACCCGCAACTCATCGAGCGGAACAACCTCAAGCCGGCCGACAAAGTCGAGGGCTGCGTCCGCGACCAAACCGCTCTTCGCGCAGCCAACGGTTATTGTGAAATTCGCCCGCACGGCATCGGCGTCCGCTCTTCCCGAGTCGCCATCGAGGCCGGAAGGCAAATCGATCGCAATCACGCCGGCGCCCTTTTCGCCTAACGAATTGATTTCGCGACAAGCGGCCCGGATGGGTTCGCGCAACGGAGGATGCGCGCCCAGACCGAGCAACCCGTCGAGGACGATCGTCGGACAATGTGGGAGGGGCCTTTGCGCCCCGATCCCCGGGGTGGCAGCACTCGGGGCACCAAGGTCCCTCCCACCTATTTCAGCTCGCGCAACTTCGTGCTCGTGAGGGGGCTCAAGTCTTTCTCGGGAAAAACGAGACGAGTCTCAATCTGCCAGCCCCACTCTGCGAGCCAGCGCGCGGCAACAAAGGCGTCGCCCGCGTTGTGTCCTTTTCCGGCAAAAACAAGACAGTTGCCTGGGCGCGGGAAAAATTTGGCAACAGCCCGCGCGATGCCCTCGCCTGCCTGCTCCATCAGCGCCTCCGCCGTGATTCCGCGTGCGAAAGCCGCTTCCTCGGCCGTCCGCATTTGTGCCGGAGTGATGATAGGCGAGTGCAATTTATTCGTCGGTGTCCGTCTTTTCTTTCTTCTTCTTCGTCTCGCTGGTCGAACTCTTTTTCTTGCTGCTGCTCGAGCTCTTCTTTTTGCTGGAGGATTTCTTGGAATGGGAAGATTTGCGACTACTGCGATGCGTTGGCTGCCGCTCCGGTTCGGCGCGGACAAAATCATTGAAGTCGGACGCTTGCCGAATGGGCGGCGACACGTGGGTTAGCCCGGCCACGACCGGCCGGTTGGGCGGCGCGGGTTTGCCCATCACGCCGGCGGCGATTCGATCGGCCAGACGATCACGATAATCGCTCTGCAGAGCGAGCCGCGCTTCGTACGGGTTGGTCAGGAATCCGCATTCCACGAGGACGGATGGAATGGTCGTGCGCCGCAGAACGAAGTAGCCGCGTCGGCGGATGCCGCGATTATCAGTCGTGGTGCCGGCGATGACCTGCCGATGAATATTCGCGGCGAGCGCGGCGCTTTGATTGGAGTAATAATAAGTCTCGATCCCATTTGCACCGGCCCGGGTGGCGGAGTTGAAATGGATGCAGACGAAAACCGCATCGCCATACTGATTCGCGATATCCACCCGCATTCCCGAGAGGGACGAAGACATCGCTGTCGCGCGTCATGACCACATGATAACCCGCGCGGCGCAGTTTACTGGCGAGACGTTGAGCGACGTCGAGGGCCATGGTTTTTTCCGAGACCCTTTGCCCGGGAATTCCGCCGGGGTCGAACCCGCCATGGCCGGCGTCGATCACGACGGTGGAGTAGTCGCCGGCCCGCCGACCGGCTGGGCGGAAGCAACAAAGCGAGCAGACCCAGGGTGAAGGAGATAGAGATGGTGCACCGTAAGGGCGCGTGAGAGACTCGCCGCCATTGTTCGCTAGTCTTCCGGCGGTAAATTCACTGGCCGATCGGATAACTTGGGGACCGTTTTGCCCAAGGCGCCCGGGGGGAGAGGCGTGTCCGGCGTTCCACCAGCGACGGTGACGTTGCCATCCGCGGCACGGCGTAGCCGGGGCGAACTGCGGGTTTGCGCATAATCGGAGTGTTTCAAGAGACGACCATTGAGATCGATGACGGAGTAGGACCAAAGGCGCGGGGCGGAAGGTTGCAGGACATGAAGCTGATTCTTGCGATCTATTTCAGCGTGCGGCTCGTCGAACGAAATGACCCTGCCTAACGAGTAGGTGGCGTAGACGAGGCTGTTCTCCTTGTCTTCCACCCGCACATAAAGCGAGGTATGATCGGGAAACCGATTGGTCATGAGCGAATAGGTGCGCGACCCGCCGCTCGCCGGGTCGCCCACGGTTTGCTGCCAGATGGGACGCGCCGAGGTGACCTCGAAGACTTTGGCGCGGGCGTAAAAAAACTTGTTCAAATCCGCGAAGAAGACGTTCGCGCGCACGTGGTAAACGCCGAGATCCGTGACCGGAAAAAGCGGCGTGAGATTGATCTTGCGAGTGACGGAAGCGCCGGCGGCGAGCTGCAAAGGCGGCTCCGGCGGGTGTGGAATCGGGACGAGGGTGCGGCCCTCATTCGCGGTCACCTCAAAGCCGAACCAGGGCTGTTCGCCATCGTCGTGCAGATCTACGTCGCGCCCGGCAAGGTTGGTAATGGTAACCGTCGCAAGCACTGGTTCGTAGGCGATGTATTGGAGGCGCTTGAATTTCAAGTCCACCTGGATCTGACCTCGCGCCGTGACCGCGACAAAAAAAGCACAGCGAATGCCAGAGATCGGATCATTGGCGCGCTAAAATACCGCAACTCGCGGGAGATGAAAGCGGTGCGCCCGAATCAGCCGCGTTTTCCCCAGATTCTGACGCGGTCGAGCATTCCGGTTTTTTTCAGGGAACTCGCCGCCGGCGGTGGTCCGACAATTGTGGCGAGTTTCTTCGCCTCCTGCGCCAGCTCGCCCCAGCTGGTGATGGCATCTTCGCCGGAAGTCTGCATCCGGTGGATGAGCGCGAGGACGCGGCCGCTCCCGGGGATGGCGGTTGCTTTTGTCATGGGGATAAGCATGCGGCCGACCATCTGGATTTCGCTTTGGGCGGGAGCGAGCTGCGCCATGGCGGGATTCGCGACCGCGACATCGGCCAGCTTTGCTTCGTCGTTAGGCGTAACGAAGATGCGGGAGAGCCGGAGCGGCGCGTGCAGGATCCCATGGTCGTCGAGGTGCGCGAGCGCGTCGGCGATGGCGCGGACGACGTGGAGGGCGGTCGTCTCCGTAATCGTGTGGCCGCTCGCCTTGATTTCGTATGCCGTCCGGCCGGTCACGAATTCGCGCGCGTAGAAGTAAGTGCCTTCATATTCGCCCGCTTCGTAAACCGGGAGAATGGAGGGGTGGCGGATGTTGGCGTTGATGCTCGCGGTATCGAGAAATTCCTGGGCGCGTTCCGGGCTCCCGCGCAGGCTATTGCGCAGGACATGGAGCGCGACCGGGCGCCCAATCGACGTTTGTTCCGCCTGGTAGACCTTATCCCAAAAACTTTCCGTCAACTTTCGCCCCACCCGATAGGTGCCAAACTGCTGTCCGGTTAGATCGGGTTCCGGCGGGAGGACGGCGGCGGAGATTTCCGGCTCGGCGGCGGCGCCGGGCCGCAACGCTTGTTCTTCGCGTTCGCGCATCACGACTTCGATCAAGGCTGCGTCCCAGCCGATGTCGATGGTTTGTTCGTCCGGACTACTGCTGACGTCGTAGGCAAATTGCGCGTAACCCCAGCGCAGCATTTCGGAAAGTGCCTCCAGCCCTCTGGCGCGCGCGGTCTGGGCATCACGCAATTCGCCGTTGCGCAAATAGACTACGCCCGCTTCCGCCCCGGCGGTTAGGTGGACCGCGCCGCTCTTGCCGCCAAGGCAACACATTTGCAGGAGATCGACGACGTGAAAAAGATTCGGTGTGCTCGAGCGCAGCGGCGGTGCGCTCAATCGCTTGCAAGAGTCGCTCGCCGTCGATCGGCTCGGGAAAAATTTTCGTGTTCGCGACGTCGAGCCGCTGCGCGGAGAGGGGATAGGACGGCAGAAAAAAAGTGTGAAGGTAGGGCAACCTTTCGCCTAACGAATCGGCGAGCGTCAACCCGTCCACCGCCTCGCTCTCGAGTTGGGTGATGAGCAAATCGCACTCCGGATGCAGGTCGGCCCAGGCTAGCGCGGCTTCGTTCGTAGGGACGAAATCGACGGTGTGCGCGGTGTATTCCTGCACCATGCCGAGGAGAGTCAGTCCGATCTCCGCCTCGTGATGAGCAATGAGGAGCTGCATTCCTACGGCGGAGCGGTGAAGGGCGGTGGAAAAAGATTTAACAAGCGGGTCGGGTCGGCCCGGACGGCTTGCAACTGGTCCTTGTAATAAACGCGAACGATATAGCCAAGGTATTGGTGTGGGCCACTCTCGCTCGTCGACGGGAGTTCCGGGCCGACGGCGGCCTTGCGTTTCTTTCGCTTCGCCTTTTCCACCGAATCCGGGACTTCCATGGGCTGATTCTCGAGCGCGGTCCCCGGCGCCGGTTCCGTCCGTTTCGGACGAAAGTAAGTAACGTCGAGCACCTCAGTCCCGGTCTCGGCCCAGTCGTGTCCGGGCGTGACCCACTCGTAACTCACGTCGGCATCGGTTAGCACCACTTGATCGTTGTTGACGATATCGTAAAAGAAAACCTGGAGCTTCACTTTGGTGTGGTCGATTGGCGTGTCGGGCCGCACCTTTACACTCACCCGCAGGAGTAATCGCGTCTCCGCGTCGGGATCGTTTTCGGTTTTCAAGGTCACCTCTGAGATGCCGAAGGTCGAGCCTTCGGGAATCGCTTCAAGATCGTCGGTTTGAACGCCGGCTGCGGCGGATGCCGCCTCCGCGGTAACGGAGTTGCTGCCCGCGGGAACTCCGACCCGCAGTTTTAAATCGGCCAGCTCATAGAGCGGACCGGCGTTCGGTCCTAACGCCTGTAAGCGCCGCCAGACCTCGTTGGAGCGATTGAAGAGCTGCATCGATTCATAGGTCATCGCCAGCTCGGCCAGGATCTCCGCATTTCCGGGATCAAGGGTTGTGGCCTGCTGCAACTTTGCAATCGCGTTGGTCGTGTCGCCGCGTTCGCGGAAACTCTTTGCCATCCGCAAAAGGGTAGCGGTGACAGAAGTTGGCGGAGGCTCCGCCCGACGAACCGCGGCTTGCGGGACCGTGACCGCCGGCCCAGTCACCGACCCCTTGGTCCCCGCGGTCGGCGCAGGCGTGGCCTTAGCGGCATCGAACAGGCGGGTCTCGACGGCGCTCCGCATGACAAGAGAAGACGTTTCGCGTCTATGCCTCGTGTAAAGGTAGAGCGCTGCCAGGAGTTGCATCGCGGCGACCGCGCCGAGCAATGCCATTGCCACCGTGAACGTCTTCTGCGCCCGGCCCACGTTGGGGAAGAAAACCGCAAACACGCGTCGTCTTGTAGCGAGTGGCGTGCCGACTGTCAATGTCGGCGCACGCGCGTGCTTTGCCGTCTAGCGTGAGATGTCGGTTTGGCTCAACATTTTAAAACCCTCGCCTTGAAGCACTGAGCAGGCGCACTCCGTATCATCGACGTGGAGCGCAAGCGCCGCGCGCCCGTGCGGACGGGTAAGAAGAGGATAACTGAAATGCATGTTCACCTCCGCCATGAGGAGCGCCGCGAGCAATTTCGAAAGTTCGGTCGCCACTTCCTGCAACTCGACCACCACCATCTCGCAGATCCCGAAGGCCACATCGTGCTCGCGGAAAATATTTTCCACCGCCTCGGGATCGCTGACCACAATGCGGGCGATGGCCGAGTCGGTCGATTCCGAGATGCTAAGCGCGACGACATGGGCGTTGCGTGTGCTGAGCAGCTTCACGATATCGAGCATTGCGCCCACTTTGTTCGGCAGAAAGACGGAGAATTGCTTTACAAGCGGACCGCCGATCTTGGACGTGGTGTTGGGTAAATCGAGGGCCATAGAGAAAACGCGATGAAACGATTCGGACAATATGCCGTGGCCGGGGAGAACAACGCAAATCAATAGTTTTGGAGGACTTCGGTATCAGAACACGACCAACTTCGTCGTGGCGAGCGCAGAGCGGAAGTTCGACACCGGGTCCGCTTTCCGTCGCCGTCAGCGCCCAAGAGCTCTAGACTTGCTCACCGTTCGTGCTCGTTGCCAGACTGATGTTCACTCGCGGACGCTGCCGTTATCATGCCGGAACGCGAGACGAATTTTTCCACGCAATGAACCCAATCATGAATTACCGGCGGATGCCGATCGAAGCAGAGGCGCCCGAACAACTCGGCTATGAGCGCATTAAATTCAATCTGGCCGAAAGCTCCGTCCGAGACCGCTCCTTGAGGGAGCTCGGGCTAAACCTCGAGGAGACGCAACTTTGTTACGACGACCATCTCGGCCTTCCAGGCTTGCGCAAGCTCATGGCGGAACAAGGTGATGGTTTATCCGAAGATGACATTCTCGTCACAGCCGGCGCATCGGCGGCCCTGTTTATCATAGCAACTTCACTCCTGGGCAAAGGCGACCATATCGTCGTGGCGCGCCCCAATTATGCGACAAACATCGAGACACCAAGAGCGATCGGCTGCGATATCAGTTATCTGGAGCTAACTCACGAAAACCAATATCGGGTCGATATCGACAAACTCGAGTCGATGATCCGGCCGGAGACGAAGTATGTGAGCCTCACCTGTCCGCACAACCCATCCGGAACCATGCCTGATCGAGTGGAACTGGAGGCTATCATTGCCATGGTAGCGTCGAAAGATTGCCGTCTTCTGATTGATGAAACCTATCGAGAAATGACCTTTGGCGACATCCTGCCGGTCGCTGCTTCGCTGAACCCGTGTGTTATCAGTGTCTCTTCTCTTTCCAAGACCTACGGGTTGCCCGGGATTCGTATCGGGTGGCTGGCTTGTCAGGACAAAGAGCTGATGCACCTGTTTCTTTGTGCCAAGGAACAAATTGGCATTTGCGGCAGTGTCATTGATGAAGCGATTGGTTTCGGAGCGCTCTCGCAGCGCGCGCAATGGTTGCCGGAAAATCGGCAACGAATCAGCCAGGCTTTCAAGGTGGTGAAGGATTGGATGACAGGTGAGGAACTATTAGAGTGGATCGAGCCGCAGGGCAGTTGTGTCTGTTTCCCGCGTATCAGGAACGATGTCACCCTGGATATTGATGCATTCTATCACTGCCTGAATCACAAGTATGGCGTGTTCGTCGGACCGGGACACTGGTTTGAAAGATCGCGCCGCCATTTCCGGATCGGCTATGGGTGGCCAACAATCGAAGAGCTTAAGAATGGCTTGGATGGGATTTCAAAAGCGCTTCGAGAGATCTCCTAGTGCTCTGTCATTCTGAGCGAAGCGAAGAATCTCTAACCGTTCGTTTAAGTCGGTGACAGAAGGAAATATTCAGAGATTCTTAGCTCCGCTCAGAATGACAGGTTTCGGATCGATCACGATCACGAGCACGATCACGATCACGATCACGATCACGAGCAGGAGCAGGAGCAGGAGCGAGGAGCAGGAGTTATGAGTTCACTCCTATCTCTATAACATGGTTTATGAGACCTATGAGTCAACTCACCTTCGCTGAAGTCGTTCCAGATTAGTTTGCGCGATAGCCGAAATTTGATGCTTGATCTTATAGGACAAACGCGTTCGGATAGCGCGATGAATTCACAATCAACCGGCTTGCGAGTCGCATCCCTAATTTTCGCAGCCGTAGCGCTCGGTCATCTTGTCCGTTTCCTTGCGCAGACCCAGGTAACTCTCGGCAGTCAGACGATTCCAGTCTGGATCAGCGCGCCATTGGCCGTGATCGCGGCGCTTTTGAGCCTTTGGATGTGGAAGCTGTCGAAATAGAATTGCCGTCATAGCAGCCGCCTTGAGGCAGAGTCTTAGCCCGCCGCTTGCCCAAGGGTTAAGACAGCTTGCGCGCAACCCCACGACATTGTGAAACCCGAGCCGCCGTGGCCGTAGTTGTGAATGATCCGGCGTCCGTCGCGCAAGCGATCCGCGCGCAGGCAGACGCCAGCGCGACGAAAAGGTCGCAACCCGACGCGTTCGCCCAAAATCCGGGGCGGCGCAATCTCTAGGACGCGGCTGCACTCCGCGACGATTGCCGCGGTCGTCGAGGCATCGGGCTCACGATTTGAGCTGAGCTCGTTCGTTCCGCCAAAAACGCAATCACCCGCACGCGGGATCGCATACATGAGGGGCGGATCGTCGCAGACAATGGCGCAATCAGGCGACGTTTTTGCAACGATGACGACCTGGCCGCGATGCGGCTCGACGTCCGGATCGGGCAGGAGCGTTCTTGCGCCGACACCGGTGCAATTTATCACGATTGAATACTCGTCCCTGACCTCCTCGAGTTCATCGAAGTGCAGACCGCTTTGAATCTCACCCCCGGCACGACAAAAACGTGCCGCAAGGTAGTCGAGATAAATCGTCGTATCCGTCAATGGCACTTCGAGCGTGAATCCGCTCGTGAAACAATGCGGGACGGAGGCCGGGGCGAGTCGTTCCGCGCCTAACGAAGTCGCCCATGGCGGAATCTCGATTTCGCCGGCGCGCGAAAACTGGCGAATCTCGATCATGGAAACTCCAGTGCCTGGGGTGCGACTTAGTTCCCGCAGGACCGCGAAAGTTTCCAATGACCAGGCGATTACGGCATCGAATGGTTCTGCGTCGTATGGAAACCAGATCGCGCCGGCGGCGGCGGAAGTAATGCGCGGACCGGTTTCCTCAGCCAGGATGTGGGTTTGGTAGCCGCGCTCGGCGAAAAGCACGGCACAGGTCAACCCCGACACCCCCGCGCCGATGATCGCCGACTCGTTCCTCCATCGAGATCATTTACCCGAGAGGCGGCATTCCGTCACCTGGCTTCCGTTCCTGATGATCGATCCGCGGTGGCAGGTCATGGTTCCCGCGGCTAGGATTGGCGAATGATATTGGGATTCTCCCGGGAGCGACGGCGACGGCGATTACGCGCGCAGCCTGTGCCTGACGAATGGCGGGCGATCATCTCGCGGAACCTGCCATTCTTCGACCGGCTCTCGAAAGCGGATCAGAAAGAACTGCTCGGCCATGTGCAGGTCTTCCTCGCCGAGAAACGTTTTGAAGGCTGCGACGGACTGGAGGTCACGGAAGAAATGCGTCTCACGATCGCGACGCAAGCCTGTCTGCTCCTGTTGCATCGCAAAACCGATTATTTTCCGCAGTTGCTCACGATCCTGGTCTATCCCTCCGGCTTTCTGGTGAACCAGGCACGCCCCGTTGACGGCCACATTTGGGCGGAGGGCGAAGAGGGCCGGATTGGCGAGACCGGGCGCACCATGGGGTCCCTGGTCCTGGCGTGGGATGCCGCAAAGTCTGGCGCGCACGATCCGTCGGATGGCAAGAATGTAGTTCTCCATGAATTCGCGCATCAGCTCGACTTTGAGGATTTCGCGGCGGACGGAGTGCCCAATCTGCGCTCGGAGCGACCGGCGTCGTGGTTCAGGGTGATGAAGATGGAATTCGCGGCTTTGCGCGCCGCGGACGAGACGGGAATTTCGACTCTGCTTGATACTTACGGCGCGAGTAATCCCGCCGAGTTTTTTGCGGTAGCGACGGAAGCATTTTTTGAACGGCCGCGGGCGTTACGCCAGCAGCATCCGAAATTATTTCGGGAGATGGAGCGATTTTTCCGCCAGAACCCTGCGCTTTATTCGAGCGAACCTGAAAGTATTTCGCGACCCTAGTGCGCTTGGCGCAAAGCGTTGTAGCCCCGAAAACATCCGCTGTCTCAGCGGACCGAGAGGAAGCGATTGACGACGGCCGAGCCTGTGCGCTGGGAACAGCCCCGAATGCTTTCGGGGCTACAACGAGCGAGCCGGCGGCGGCACCAAGGGGCCTGAAGCCTGAGCTTTAGCCGGGGCGATCGGCTGGTGGAGTATGATCGGGTCCGGTCCCTTGTTTTGCAGCCAGGCTGTCACCTGGGGGTTTTCCTTCCAGGGATATTCGTCCTTGGAAACCGGCCACCACAGCAGCCGGCCGGCCGCGCGCCAGGCATCGATAATGTAGCCGGTGCCGCACGGTTGTCCGAGCGCCGTCACCACCACGACGTTGTGCTCGAGGTGGGTCGTCCGGATAAGCCTCGGCCCAATGCAGCTCCAGAGTCTTGAGCGGCAGCTTGCGCAACTCCGCCCCAATATCGTGGGCCCAGTGAAAACAGAACCCACGGTCGCGCGCCCCAATGTGGATGAGGAAATTTTGAAAAATCGAGATGGGCGCGACCCGCCATTCCTTTTGCAATCGCCGCGCCGTGTAATGAGACGTCTCGGAGACAAGCTCCGCTTCTGCCGGATCCACGTCCGGTCCCAGCGCCACGATCGCGTTGCGGAATCCCTTGATCGATCCTTCGTCGTTCGCCTTTGCCTGAGCAGCGAGAAACCCGAAGGCGAGACAAAATGATCAGGCCGCGCCAAATTGAGCGCGGCATTTTTGGAAGACGCTGCACGATTCTGTCGTCCCTCCTTGGCCTCATAATTCGACCGGATCAAGTCGCGACCTCGCATTGTGCGCCGAGAAAATCTGTGCAGGTCGAGGATTCCAGCTACATTCGGTCTCCTGTCATGGAGGAAGAAAGCGAATTGATCGCGCTGCGGCGCCAGAAACTTGAAGCACTGCGCGCGCCGTGGCGTGGCGCCATTTGGCCAAAGCTTCGAGACGAGCGGCTCGCTCGCCGAAGTGCGCGAAAAATTTGAGGAAGGCAAAACGCTTCGGGCCGCCGGCCGCATCACGGCGCATCGCGACATGGGGAAAAGTCATTTTCTCGATCTGCGCGACGCGACCGGGCAGAGTCCAGATTTACGTGCAGGCGAAAGAGCTCGGGCCTGAGGCGATGGAAATTTTTGCATTGCTCGATCTCGGTGACTTCATCGGGGTGGAAGGCAGTTGTTTCCTCACCAAAACGGGCGAGCCGACGTTGAAGGTGCACAAGCTTCGAAGTGCTGGCGAAATCGCTCCGCCCGCTTCCCGAGAAATGGCATGGCTTGACGGATGTCGAGGCGCGCTATCGCCAGCGCTATCTCGATCTGATCACGAACGAGCGTTCGCGCGAAATCTTTGCGAAACGCATCGCGATCGTGCGCGAGATCCGGCGTTTCATGGAAGCGCGCGGGTTTCAGGAAGTGGAAACGCCGATGCTGCAAACGGTGGCGGGCGGCGCGGCGGCGGAGCCCTTCCGGACTCATCACAAGGCGCTCGGGATTGATCTCTATCTGCGGATCGCGCCGGAGCTTTACCTGAAGCGATTGCTCGTCGGCGGATTCAATAAGGTCTTCGAAGTGAACCGCAATTTCCGCAACGAAGGCATCTCGCGCCGGCACAATCCGGAGTTCACGATGCTCGAAGGCTACTGGGCCTATGCGAATTTCGAGAAAATTGCCGAGCTGGTCGAGGAATTGATCTGCCATCTCGCGGAAACGGTGGCGCTGGAGGGACGGCCCGCCTCAGGAGGGTCCAGTCCGGGTTTAGAGGCGGGGACGGAACGGAGCCCGTCCCTCCAAATCGAGCATCGCGATGCGGAAGGCAACGTGATGCGCACGCTCAACCTAACGAGACCGTGGCGCCGCGCCCGCTACCGCGATCTCGTTTGCGAAGCGGCGGGCGCGGACTGGTTTGACCTAACGAGTGAACAACGCCGCGCGAAATGCCGCGAACTGGGAGTCGAGATGCAACCGCAGATGGCCGATTTCGAAGTGACCCAGCACGTCTTCGAGAAACTGATCGAAGAGAAAACCTTTGATCCGCTCTTCGTGACCCATTGCCCGAAGGAGCTGGTGCCGCTGGCGAAGCAAAACCTGGAGGACGAATCGGTCGTCGACGTCTTTGAGCTGATCATCAACGGCCAGGAGATCGCGCCCGGCTACACCGAGTTGAACGATCCCTTCGTGCAGCGGCAGCGCCTGCTCGAACAGGCGGGCGAGGAAACGCAAAAGCTCGACGAAGATTTTCTCCTCGCCCTCGAGCACGGCATGCCGCCGGCCGGCGGGTTTGGCCTCGGAGTCGATCGCCTGACGATGCTCCTGACCGGCGCGGAATCGATCCGCGACGTCATTCTTTTCCCGCTCCTCCGGCCGAAAGCGCGACTAGACTCCTGTTGGCGCTCGGGATCGACCAAATCGCTGGCAGAAGGCGGCTCAGGTGCTACTTTGCGCACATGGAAAAGCCACAGATCACCGCCTATCTCAAAACCCATTGCGGCTGGAGTGGCGGCGTCCGCGCCGTGCTCGCCAAATACGATCTTCCCTACACGGAAAAGGATATCATCCAGAACCCCGCTTTTCGCTGGGAGATGGAAAGCAAGAGCGGTCAACCGCTCTCTCCCTGCGTGGAGGTAAACGGCGAAATGCTGGCCGACGTCAGCGGCGAGGAAGTGGAGCGCTATCTGGTCGAGCAAAGCTGGTCCAGCCTAACGACGCTGATGCTGGCGTCCCGATCAACGCTCCCTGCGCGAACGAGCAGCACGGCGAGCCGGTCAAGCTGCGCCTTTAGCTTTCGTCCGGGCGAGCGCTGCGCGCCCTCGCTCCGTCCTTCGCCGTGTTCTTTGTTAAGTGACGTCCTCGTTAGGCCGCGCCAACCCCGTGTTTTCGGCGAGGCGCCGGAACCAGCACACGAGGCGTGTGCGCTCCCCGGAAGTCTCCCACCGAAACGCTGGAGGCAGTGTGCGTGCATTCCGGCGCTTTCTTCCCGCGCGACTCGTGAGTAAATTCTGCCGCCGAAGGGTTAACTTGCCCGCTCACCCGATGCATCCCCGATGAAACTCTTTCGCGCGCACCGCCACGCCGGAAAAAATCCGGCACGGCTAACAAAAAGCGCAGGCGCCGCGGCTGGCGCTGGATCTCGGTTTTTTCCTCTCGTGCCTCCCGGCGCGGCTCGTCGATCGCGATTCTCTCCTTCTACGCGGTCTGGGCGCAAACCTTCGACCTGAAACGCCTCGGCACGATGCCGGAGCGCAACACGGTTTTCGATGTCGATGGCAAAATTTACAGCCGGCTGGCGGGAGCGAATCGGTTGAAGGTCTCGCTCAAACAAGTCTCGCCGCTTTTTATCCAGGCGCTTCTGGCCCGCGAAGACACCCGCTTCTACGAGCATGGCGGGATCGATTGGCGCGGCGTGGCGCGCGCCTTTGTCGCGACGTCACGAGCGGTTCGGTCAAGGAAGGCGCGAGCAGCATCACCCAGCAACTGGCGCGCAACAGTCTTCCATTAGGCGGCCGCAACCTCAGCCGGAAATTGCTCGAGGCAATGGTCGCTTTGCGCATCGAGCGCGCACTGACCAAGGACCAGATCCTCGAGCTCTACGTGAATCGAATTTATTTCGGATCCGGTTGTTACGGAGTCGAGACCGCCTCGCAATCTTATTTCGGCAAGAGCGCCGCCAAGCTCGATCTTTCGGAGGCAGCTTTGCTCGCCGGATTGATTCGCAGCCCGAATCGCTTTTCGCCTCTGAAGAATCCGCAGGGCGCGCGCGGTGCAGCGCGACACGGTGCTCGATCGGATGCACGAACTGAAGAAGATCAGCGCCAGCCAGGCGTTGGGGCGAAGCGGGAGAAGATCAATTCGCATCCACGCCGCCTGACCTTGATTCAGGAAAACTACGCGATGGATGCGGTGCAGCGTGATCTCAATCTGCTCCTGACCCCCGATCAAATCGATAACGGCGGGCTCTTCATTTACACGACGCTCGATCCGGTCGTGCAAAAAGCCGCGGCCGATGCGATTGAAACGCAGCTCGCGAAGGTGGAACGACAGCCCGGGTTTCCATCATCCGCTCAAGTCGCAATATCAGGCGCCGGCGGAGGGCGAAGATAACGCGATGCCGTATCTCGAAGGCGCGCTGGTTGCGATCGATAACGCGAGCGGCGGCATCCGCGCTCTCGTCGGCGGCCGCGATTATGCGCAGAGCAAATTCAATCGCGCCCTCGCGCCTGCCAATCGCCAAATCGGTTCGTCCTTCAAACCCTTCGTCTACACGCTCGCTTTCACCCACGGGCTTTTGCCCGGCGCGGCCGTCAGTGATGGCCCGATTCAGCCGGGCGAAATTCAGGGCGCGGGCGATTGGTCGCCGGGAAATTCCGACGGCCGCTACGGCGGGATCAAGCCTGTCTCCTATGGCCTCATTCAGTCCCGCAACACCATGAGCGTGCGGGTGGGCGAATTTGCCGGTCTCGATGACACCCAGAAAATCGCGGCCACTCTTGGCCTCGGCGACAACATTCCGCACGGCGCGGCGATTTATATCGGCTCCTTCGAGACCGATCTGAAGGACCTGACCGCCGCCTACACCGTTTTCCCCAATGCCGGGGTGCGCAAACAGGCCTACATTATCGAGCGGATCGACGATGCCGCGCATCGGCCAATTTACCGCTGCGGCGCACGTTACGTTACCGGTGATGGATCCGGGCGCGACCTGGATGACGACGGAGTTGATGGAGGATGTGCTGACCAAAGGAACCGCCGCGAGCGCGCGATCGTTAGGCTTCAAGCTGCCCGCCGCGGGTAAGACCGGCACGACGAATGATTTCAAGGACGCCTGGTTTGTCGGCTTCACCACCTCCATCACCTGCGGCGTCTGGGTCGGATTTCGATCAACCGACCACCATCATTCCCCATGGCTACGGTTCGGCCCTCGCCCTGCCGGTTTGGACGCAGGTCATGAACAAAGCGTCTGACCGCTATCCGGCCGAGCGGTTGAATCCGCCGGTTGCATTACAACGCGCGACCGTTTGTTCGATCTCCAACGCGATCGCAACGAGCGGTTGCGTCGCCGCCGGCACCGCCTACGAGAGCGATCTGCCGGTCGACAAAATCCCGCGTGGAATTTGCAAGGTGCATGGCGGCGATCCAACACTGCTCGGCCAGCGGGTGGAGCAGCAAATCCAGCAAAAGATCAAGGAAGCGCCGCGCAGCATTATCCAATCCTTCAAACGCTTCTTCAGCGGCGGAAAGTAGCCCAAGGTAAGAGGGGTCTTCTCTTTGCCCGAGATATAGCCCGCAAATCGGGTAACTATTTTGTTACGATAATTTGTTGCCACTCGTTCATAACTTCCCTTAGAACACTGCGGAGATGTGGCGGCAATCCGGATTGGCTCAGTGGGTTTATGCTCACCGCCTGAGACTGCTTTGTTGCGGCGGAGGAGCATACCTTGTCGCAATAGCTCTGCTTTCCTGCGGCACGCTCGATGAGCAATCGCGCGATAGTGGCTCCGCCCGGTGTTCCGGGCGCGCAATTTATCGGCACCGAGAAATGCGCGAATTGCCACGAGGAGATCGTGCGCGATTTCGTCACCGCCACGCATGCGCGGTTGAAAGCGTCCGGTGCCAACGCGAGGAATATCGGCTGTGAGTCCTGTCACGGTCCCGGAAGTCTCCATGCCCAAGGCGGCGGCGCGGCGCACCTGATCGTTAATCCAGGAAAATCGCCGCAAGCCTGCTTCGCATGTCACCTGGACGTGCGCGCGCAATTTCAGTTACCGCATCATCATCCGGTGATGGAGGGGAACATGAGCTGCGTCGATTGTCACGAGCCGCACAAGGGCAGCGCGATGAAAGGCGGCCCCACGGGTAAAGCTGAGCACATTCGTGGCGGCGGGGTGGCATTTTTAGGTGGGAACGAGACCTGTTTGCAGTGTCACGCCGCGCAGCGCGGACCTTTTGTGTTTGAGCACGACGCGATGCGGAAAGGTTGCACTGTCTGCCATACGCCGCATGGCTCGGTCAACCAGCGGCTGCTCACCGAACGTAATCAGACTCTCTGCTTGAAGTGCCATTTCGAACAGCAAACGGTGAGCAGATCAATTCTGATCGGTAATATCGATCACACCTTCTTCCTGCCGCAGGGGACCTGCTGGTCGGCCGGGTGTCATGAGGAACCGCACGGCTCCAACGTGACGCCATTCCTTCGCTACTAAAATGGGGTCCTCTATGATTTATTGGACCTATTTCCGACGTTGCTGGGCTAAACTGCTCGCGGTCTGTCTATGGATCGCTGTTGTTACTCCCGCGCATGCTGATGAGCACGGATCCCAAGTCAACCGCCACCGCAGCGACAGAAGAACAGCCGGAGGAGAACAAAAACTGGATCGAGCTGGGGTTTGGCGGAGTTACGCTGGACGGCGACCGCGCGCAATTCGAGCAGGAACACAGGCTGCCCGGCAATCAGTTCTTCGGTGGCATCGAAGACCTCCACTTCGAACAAGCGATCGGCAGTGATGCCCAGCTCGTGCTTGATGGCCATGCGAGATTTGATACGAATGACTACAAGCTGCGCCTAAACCTATCGAAACAGCAGTTAGGATATATTGAGTTTGGCTTCGATGAATTCCGCACCTGGTACGATGGCAACGGCGGGTTTTTTCCGCCCAACGGGCAGTTTTTCACGCCGTTCTTTCCCGAAATGCACATCGACAGAGGCGACGTCTGGGTTGAGCTGGGGTTGCGCATGCCCGACTTGCCAGAAGTTACTCTGCGCTACTCCCACGAGTTTCGTGATGGCCAGAAGGATTCCACCGCCTGGGGTGATACCACTCTTACTGGAATACCATTTGCCACGCGCGACATCGCTCCAGCTTATCGAAACATCGATGAGACTCGCGACATTCTTTCCTTTGACGTCTCGAAAACACTCGGTAACACCGACATGCTCCTGGGGATGCGTTACGAACACGCGGAGAATGATAACTCCCTGAACACATGGCGGGGTGCCGGTGACTTATCGACCCTGCCAGGAGCGCAGCGTTTTGCCACCCAGCATCAGAGAGACAATGTCGATCTTTTCAGTGGTCACGCCATTACCGAAACCCGGTTCTCCGACTCACTTTGGTTTACGGCCGGCTATTCTTATACGACAGCCCAAAACGACTTGTCAGGCACGCGCATCTTTGGCGATGACTTTGATGCTCCCTTTGGAGAAGTTATTCCAACCCTGAGCCCGACCGACCACGCCTACCTCGATCTGGCCGGCACGGCCCAGGTGGATAAACACGTCGTGAACGCAAATCTTTTTTGGCTGCCGGCAAAGGAGTTCACCGTTTTAACAGCCTTCCGCTACACTCATGAAGACCGTGATAGCTCATCGAGTTTCCTCGCCTTTAATCCTCAATTCAACGCTCCCGCCATTTACCGCGCTTAATCCCGCGGGTGGATTTCATTATGGGACCGGAATACCAACATTCGGCACAAGGTCGGCATACTACGATCAACTTCGCTGAGAGCCTGGAATTGCGTTATGCCGGTTTCAGAGACTGGCTCTTCTACGCACAGGCGGAACTGGAAGAAGAATACGGCCACGTCAACGAGTTTCAAACTCTCGATGAGTCACGCACTCCCCTCGATAAAGACACACAATTGATCGGTCAGAAATACACTGTCGGCGCTAACTGGTATCCGCTGCCGCGATTAGACGTATCCGCCCAGTATTACCACAAAGATCGACAGCTATGATAATGACCTGTTCGGCAGCCAGGACCAGAGATTGGTCGGACAGGATTGGAACACCGACGATGTTAACGTCCGAATCAGCTTGCAACCAACGCTCCCATCGAGCCTTGGCACGCTCTCGCTTATTACCCGATATGATTTTATGCGCACAACCATCGACGCTCAGTGGGCGGTTGATGGTTTCCCTCTGGATGAAAGGCAGACCGGCGTTATCACGCAGCATGTCATCGGTGAGTCGATTAACTGGAACCCGCTCGCACGTCTCTATCTGCACGCGGATTTTTCCTATGTGCTCAATCAAACCGACACCCCGGCGAGTAACATCAATCTGGATCCGAATACCAGCCCGACCGTGGTCAATTTCAAAAATGATTATTGGACGGTTACGGCCGGCTTTGGCTACATCATAAACGACAAGACCGACCTGCACGCTCAGATACACGTTTTACCGCGCCAATGATTACTTTAACAACTCCCTGGTTGCGGTTCCGTATGGGATGGGAGCCACTGAACACACCGCTTCGGCGACACTCACGCGTCAACTCACGAAGCAAGTCCGTTTGCTTGCTGAGCTACACTTACTTTGATTACACGGACGAAACCTCCGGCGGTCACAATAACTACCGGGCGCATTCGATCTTCTCGAGTCTGCAATTTCGCTTCTAGCGCGCAGAGTTGATCTGATGGCTCGGGCTGGGTGGAGGCGAGAAGCCTTAGACTAATGCCCGCCCAGCGTCCGCAGGAAGTTGATCACAGTCCACCGATCGTTCGAAGGCAATCTCTTGCCAAAATCCGGCATGCCCTTCTTGCCAACAGTAATCTTCCAAAAGAGTGCGCCGTCCGATTCATCGTGAATTGATGAGTCGGTAAACTTTGCTGGATGCAGCCCCAACTCCTTGGCATCGGGACCATCGCCATTTCCCTTTTCACCGTGGCACTTCGCGCATCGCTGCATGTAGATCTTTCGACCAGCCTCGATCGAAGCCGGATTCGCCGCAACGGGGTTGGTCTTTTGGGCCTGGGAAGCCGGCGCCACCCACTTGCACCGAAGGCGCCGCGTCATCGGCGCGGCTAACGCCCAACAAGCAAAGCGCAACCGCAGCAATAACAGAAAGGCTAAGTAACGTGCCGGAGAGCAGGTGTGCGACGACGACAGAATAATATCTAATCATGGCCTGTTATTAGCGCGCTTCACGCTCGCGCGCAACCGCGCGAGGGTAACAGGATTGTTACGCACGAGAGTAACAGGATCGTTACGATCTGCCGACCCTAGCCTCTTGCAGCGCCCAACCAAGATACGATAACGATGCGAAAGGAAATTATCATGAAAACTAAGATTGACTTTTTCAAAGAGGACTCAGTGGGAATGCGTTCGTTCCGCCGTCTTTCGCTAATACCACTGATCGGACTGCTGTTGCTCGTGTGCAGCACGCTCGCTCATGCCGCGACCACCTTTACAGTAACCGTGGGTCCCAGGGTAACACGATTTTTGATCCGCCCACGGAAACACTTCAGGTGGGCGATACTGTGCAATGGACATGGGGTTCCAGCGGTCACAGTACTACCTCGGGTTCGTGCACGGGTGGGACGTGCACATCCGACGGACTCTGGGACTCTGGGATTCTAAACAAGAACGCTACTTTTTCGCACACCTTCCTCACTGCCGGATCATTTCCCTATTTCTGTTCTCCGCATGGTGGTTGCTGCGGAATGCAGGGCACTATCACGGTAACAGCCCCTACACCGACTCCTACCCCTACGCCGACTGCTACCCCTACGCCGACTGCGACCCCACCCTACTGCGACCCCTACTCCTAGCTCTAGCCCTACACCTACGCCTACACCCACGCCGACTCCTACCACAACCAGCCTCGGCAACATTTCAACGCGACTGGCTGTGCAGACCGGCGACAATGTCCTCATCGGCGGTTTCATCGTGACCGGCACGCAGCCGAAAAAAGTGCTGCTGCGGGCGATCGGACCTTCGCTCAGTGTAACGCGATGCCGCTGTCGTGGGAGCTTGGCCGACCCGACTCTTGAACTGCACGATGGCCCGGGTGGCGCTAATCATGTCGAATGACAACTGGATGGATGCGCCCAACGATGCAGGAAATCATTGATAGCACGGCGTTCCGCCGACGACGACCCTGCGAGTCGGCTATTCTCATGACACTGCCGGCCAACAACGCCACCTACACGGCCGTTCGTCCGCGGAGTGAACAATAGCACCGGCATCGCGCTGGTTGAGGCGTATGACCTCGATAGTACGGTTGATTCCAAGCTGGCCAATATCTCCACGCGCGGCTTCGTGCAGACGGTCGACAATGTGATGATTGGCGGCTTTATCGTCCTGGGGCCCGATCCGCAAACGGTGATCGTGCGTGCGATCGGACCTTCGCTGGCCAATGCCAATCCGCCGGTGCTGGGAGCTTTGCCGGATCCGACTCTTGGAATTGCATGACAGCAACGGCATGATGCATGGCCTCGAATGACAACTGGACAGGATCAATGACGCCGCCGACAGATACAGGCGATCATTGACAGCGGTGTTGCGCCAACAGATCGCTTGGAATCGGCGATCATCACGACCTTGCAGTCGAGTGTCACCGGCATCGGCTACACTGCGATTGTGAGTGGTGTCGGTGGAACCACCGGTGTCGGCCTGGTCGAAGTTTACGCGCTGGCGCCCTGATGATCTAATCATTGCGCCAGCGTCAGGAGGACAGGACTCGCCAGGCCTGCGGGTGTGAAGCACCGCGCCTTTCAGACCGGCGAGTCTGTCCGTGGAATGCGAGAATGGTCGATCGCAGAGTTGCACGAGTCCTTTGCATTGGTCGATCTGCTGACGAAGTAACCCGCGCAAATCACCGCCCTCCGTGCCGAAGATGTCCTGCCAAATCGGTTGAAGTTCCCGGCTCACCGCGGAAATGAAAATCAGGGGACGAGGTGTCACGGCAGATTGCGCTCGTATTGATCGAGGTTTCTTCGGCAAGCTTTGAGTGTGGCGATTAGCGCCGCTCCCGTGGTCAGGGCTTGTCATTGCCAGCTCTGCGAGGTCTAATCTCGACGTGCGACGTGCAACGAAACGCGAACCGGGCAGCGATACCGAGCGAATAGCTAAAGAGCTTCGGACTTTGATGCCAATCGCGCTGGCTGATCTAATGGCAATCTGGCGTGCGCGCGATCCGGAAGCCTGGAGGTCATCTCCCGAAATCCACCAACTGCTGGGCGAAAGAATTCTAAAACAAGGCGAGCCGCTGCTGGCTTATGATGTGATCGCCGAAGGATTAGCAGCGTGCCCGACCAATGTGCGCCTACGGCAATTGCAGGGCCTGTCTCTCGCGCGGAGCGGTGCGACCGAGCGGGCAAATCGCCTCCTCGAACAACTACGGGAGGAAAATCACATTGATGAAGAAACTCTTGGCATGCTCGCACGCACCTACAAAGACCGTGCCGCACACGCCGCGACCTCGCGCGAGCGTCGCAAACATCTCCGGCGGTCCGAGGAGACCTATGCGCAAGCCTACAAACTTAATGGCGGTTACTGGGCAGGAATTAATGCGGCTACAACTGCACTCTTGATCGGTCATAACAGACGCGCCGCCCAGTTCGCCACAAAAGTGCGCGCGAAGTGTCTGCGTGCTCTGCAATCTACCAAAGATGACAAGTATTGGCTCCTCGCCACGCTGGGCGAAGCGGCTCTTATTCGCCGGAATTGGTCGGAGGCCGAGGATTGGTATGTGCAGGCTGGTCAAGTTGGTCGCCATCGTTTTGGCGATCTGCAATCGAGCCGTCGCAATGCGTATTTGCTTTTCGATTATTGGAAAACCCACCCTTTCGAGATTGAGTCCTGCCTCAAGATTCCGCGCATCGCGCTCTTTACCGGCCACATGATCGATCGGCCTGATCGCGCGCGGCCGCGTTTCCCAGCGCAGCTCGAGCGAGCCGTTGCTCATGCTATTCGAGACAAGATCAAGGCGAGCGACGTCGCGATCGGTTATTCCTCAGCCGCCTGCGGCTCCGATATCCTTTTTCTTGAGAAAATGCTCGAGGCCGGCGGGCAAATTGTCGTGGTGCTGCCCTATGAACAGGAGCAGTTCATCCGCGACAGTGTTCATCTAGTCCGAGGATCAGGATGGCGTGTCCGCTTCGAGCGCGTGCTGAAGCGTGCCACACATGTGGTTACCGCTTCGTTCCATCGCCTCGAGATTGGCGGCGTCTCTTACGCCTATGCGAATCAGTTACTTTTAGGACTGGCCCGCATCCGTGCCACCGAACTGGGAACTGAACTCGCTCCGCTCGCGGTCTGGGATGGATCGCCCGGAGACGAATCGGGCGGCACGGCTGACGCGGTCAAGCTATGGCGCGAGGTCGGGCTTTCCGTGCAAATCATCAATATCGTTAGGCTGGGAAGCGAAGCCGGTGTTCATCGTCGCGTCCTGAAGACAGAAAGACCCGAACGTTCGAGACGAAAACGACGCCGTGCCAAACCTGTGTCCGCACTATTTCGTTCGCGGATGATGTCGATCCTATTTGCTGACGCGGTTTCCTTCGCCAAGCTGACCGAAGAACAAGTGCCTTTGTTTATCCGGCATTTTTTCGGTTCGATCGGACGACTGATTGCGAAATCACCCCGGAAGATTGTCGCGAAAAACACCTGGGGCGATGCGCTCTACCTAGTTTTTTGCGACGTGGAGATTGCCGGCAAATTCGCGCTCGACCTTTGCGACCTTGTCACGCAGACGCGATGGGACAGGTTGGGCTTGCCGAAAGGTTTGGGCTTACGCATCGCGCTCCATGCCGGCCCAGTCTACGAATATGATGATCCTATCGTCGGCATCCGCTCCTTCGGCGGGACTCACGTGAGCCGTGCGGCACGCATCGAACCGATCACACCTTCCGGCCAGGTCTATGCGAGCGAGGCCTTTGCCGCGCTGGCCGCCGCGCAGCGAGTTACCTCATTCACTCTTGAATATGTAGGACAAACGCCGATGCCGAAAAACTACGGCACCTTTCGGAGCTATCACCTGCGCCGCTCGTTAGGCTAAGGCCGAAGAGCGCACGGTTATGATTTTGGAAACGACGGGCTCACTCGACTCGACGTTCCTGCAGCGGGTAGATTCTCCACAGCACGCGCACAACGCGAGATCGCCAGGCACCGGACAATTGATATCGTCCGTCGCTCATTTAATGAAGCCGCCGAAGAGCAATCCGAAACGCGTCGGCTCAGCTGCCTGACCCCACGTATTCCGCCGAGTAGGTGTCGAATTTCGCGGTCGAACCAACCGCCGGCGTGCTCTTCACGTCGTAAACATTATTGCCCACGACTTGCTGGGATTGCGTGTCCCAAATCATCACACTCTTCTTCGCTCCCGCGGCGGTGTGCTCGTCTTTTTCCGTATCGACGGCGATGTAACGCGTCTTGTGTGTCTTCAGGTGGCTTCTTTGGTAGGCATAGGCGCGCGCCGCGCGCTCTTGCGCAATCTTGCGCTGGCGCTCCGTGGCCTGGTGCTTCGATATGACATAAGCGGTCGCGGCGACGACCGCGCCGGTGGCCACCCCAATGGCAGCGGCTTCACCAGCGTTGGCACCGGCAGCGCTCGCGATTCCTCCGGCCGCAACGCCGCCCGCGGTCCCGAAGACCGCGGCGTTTTCTGATGGACTGAGATCGGCACAGCCCGTCGCCAAAAGCGATGCGGCCGCCAGGAGAGAAGAAGTTTTGAGCATCGGAATTTTCATATGGCGACGAGTTTTAGGTCGGCCGCAGGTGCGTGACAAGCATATTTTTTATCAAAGTCGCCAGCCCTCTCACCGGTCCTCTCCGGTCTCGAAGCTGATGTTGTGTTGCCGGCACCAATCCTGGGCCTGTGGATTGCCCGCCTGTGCCGCCCGCCGGTACCAATTACTCGCCTCGGCGGGATTGGTCTCAACTCCCTCGCCGAGCTCGAAACAGCGCGCATAAAGATACATGCAATAGGCATTTTCTTGTCTGGCGCCGTCGCGGAAAAGGCTGACCGCCTTTTGCCTGCGTGCGGTTAGATTTTTGCCGAGATCCGTTTCGTCACTCGCCAGGTAAAGGACCCCGAGGTTGCCGGTCGAGGCGAGATAGTTCAGCTTCGCCGCTTCGTTGTAGAGACGGAAAGCCTCGCGGTCGTTCTGCCGTGACGCCGATGCCCTTGTGATAAAGAGTGCCCAGTTGATCCATCGCGCGCGGATCCTTGAGCGGACGCCTCTTGCAAGAGAACGACCGCTTTCGTCTCGTTCTTGCTCACCCCTTTGCCGTAGAGGTAGCACTCGGCGAGTAATGTGCCCGCGCTCGCGTCGCCCGCGCTCCGAGCCTGTTCGAACCATTGCGCCGCCTTCACTAAATCGCGCTCAACTCCCGCGCCATTTGAGTAACGCAAACCGACTTCGGCCATGGAGTGGGCCCGCCCGCGCGCCGCGGCCGCGCAAAGCCAGTTGAAGGAGCCTTTCGGATCCCGCTTGCGCAGGGAGTTGCCGAGAATCTCCATCGCGCTGACTACGTCGAGCTTCGCCGCCTCGGTCAATGGTTCGCGCAGTGCGTCAACGTCGCGCAAGGCGTCTTTTTCCGACTGCAGCTTGCTCAGCAATAGTTCGAGACGCACCCGGCCCACCTCGCTTTGCGGAAACTTTTTCTGCAATTGCACGTAAGCCAGCACGGCGCGCGGCCAATCCTCGGCCGTTTCATATTTTTCTGCCTCAGCGATTGAGTTTCTCGAGAGTTCAGGCGATTCGCCTAACGATGCGGTCGGCGACGGAGCTTCGATTGGAGGAGTAGCAGTGGATTGAGCAATGACGGGCGTAGGGCTGGCGGCCATCGTGGGCGCAGCGCTGGCAGTGGATTGAGCGACAACGGGCGTGGGGGTGGCAGCCATCGTGGGCGCAGCGCTGGCAGTGGATTGAGCGACGACCGGCGTGGGGCTGGCAGCCATCGTGGGCGTAGCGCTGGCCTGTGGGAGCGTCACCACCGTCTTCCCGGCCGAGTGCATTTTCCAGAAAACGAGCACACCAATTCCGACAAGAAAAACGCCTGCAACTGCCCAAATGATTCCGCTCGGGATTTTGCGGGCGGGGAGCCGGCGGCGGCTGAACCGAGGGTGGAAGGATCTGACCGACAACGGTTGGGAAATCCTGCTCGTCCATTTTCGGCGCCTGGATTTCGGCGAGGCAATTTTCCAACTCAGCGCGCAGCGCGGCCGGCGTTTGCGGCCGTTTCGCCGGATCCTTCTCGATCATGTGCCCGACCACGGCGCGAAGACACTCTGGCAGGTTCCGTAGTTTCTCGAGCGGCGGCGGTTTATGCAGGTGCTGACTCATCACCTGCGCGAGCGAGCCGCCGAACGGCGCCTCCCCGGCGAGCATGTACCAAAGTGTCACCCCTAACGAATAGATGTCCGAGCGCACATCGATCTCTTTTTCCTCGAGCTGCTCCGGGCTGGCGAAATGCGCCGTGCCGACAAACCCGCCCATCGAAAGTGTCGCGAGGTCGTCGCCCCCTTCATGCTTGATCGACTTGGCGAGGCCGAAATCGATTACCTTGACGAGGAAATCGTCGTCTTCCTTAACGAGCATCAGGTTCGCCGGCTTGATGTCGCGATGGACGAGATGGTGCTTTTCGGCGGCCGCGAGCGCGCGCGCCACCTGGATCGTAAGGCGCACCGCGATCGCCGGATCGACCGATCCCTGGCGCTTGATTAAGGACTCGACCGTCTCGCCATCGACGAACTCCATCGCGTAAAAGAAAGCGTCGCGGCTCGTGCCGAGATGAAAGACGGAGGCGACATTCGGGTGCCGCAATTGCGCCGCCGCGCGGGCCTCGCGCAGGAAACGCTGCTGTGCGATCTCACTCTCGAGATATTTTGCATTGATGACCTTGAGCGCGACGTTGACCCGCAGATTCGTATCGAACGCCTTGTAGGTGATGCCCATCGCGCCCCGACCAAGCTCAAAGGGCGAACCGTCTTCGCGGGTCAACACTTCGTAGTGATCGAATATCATTTTCTCGGGCATCGGCAGCCGACTATATCGCCCGATCGGCACGGAGCGCCATTGGATTAAGACGTTCTTGTCGCATGCGACCTGCTAGGATAGTAATCAGTCTTCGTCATGCCGGCCAAACTTCGAATTAAGCCTATTGCGGGTGAGCCGTTCGATCTCACGATCGGCAACACCGCCACCATCGGGCGGACGAGCGACAACACGGTTTGCCTGAGCGGCAGCCCGCTCGTTTCGCGCCAGCACGCGCTCATCCGTTGTCATGACGGTTACCAATATCAGATCATCGATCTGGGCAGCCGCAACGGCACCCTCGTAAACGACCAACGGATCGTGATGCCGATGACGCTGGCTCCGGGCGCGCGAATCGAGATTGCAAAAAACGAACTCGTTTTCGAACAAGTAGAGGACGATTTTTCCAGCGCTCATCTCGAGGTGACAATGGCCGGTTCCATGGCGGGGGTGGCTTCCTCCATCCAGCCGGTGGCCTTGCTCGTTTGCGACATCCGCGGTTTTAGCAGCATGGCCGAAAAGATTTCCAGCTCCCATCTCGCCCAGCAGCTCGGGGTCTGGTTTCGCGAGGCCGGCAATCTCGTCACGAAAAGCGGAGGCACGGTCGACAAATTCATTGGTGACGCGGTCCTCGCTTATTGGAGCGGGTGCGGAGATGAGGAAGTGAATTGCGCCGCGACTCTCCAGATTGCGCGCGATATGCTTGCGCTCGCGGACACGATCAAATGGGCCAACGGAGAGCCGTTTCAGGTCGGGATCGCGTTGCATTATGGCTCGGTCACCTGCGGCAATGTGGGCCTCGACGCGCAACGCGACGCGACCATCATCGGCGACGTGGTTAACACCGTTTTCCGCCTCGAGTCGGTCATGAAAGAACTCAACCAGCGAGTTCTTCTCTCGGCCGATTTTGGTGATCGTTTGACGGATGCCGAACACTTGGTCGATCTTGGCGAACGAAAATTAAAAGGCAAGAAGCAGGCCGTCCGAATTTACGGCTTGGCTTGAGGTTCGTGCTTGAACCGGGCGACCAGCGCCCGGGGAATAGCTAGCGTCTGGGCTTTCGCCGCAGCCGAGCTACGCAATTCTACGCAAATAATTCAAGATTTGTTTTTACCGCCCGAAGACGTCGCCAATAGAAGGAGCACCGACCAGGTATTTTTCGACTCTTCCGGCCGATGGAATCACGTTTTCAGAGAACTTAACAAATTGGTCCACATTTTCCCCGCAGCGCAAACCAGGAATCGCAGGATAAAAACTATGAAATCGAACTGTAACACATCCCCACACTTTCAAGCCCTCGCTCGGACGCTCTTCGCCGCGGTCGCGGTATTTGCTCTCTCGGCTGCGCCCACCTTCGCCGATGTCGTGAACGCCACCTACAACACCGGTGCGGAAGTGCCCGTGCGATCCAACGGTTTCACGGCTACCGGCCAGAACGTAAAATTCACACTCAATTACGCGCCGGCCAGGGGCACGCAGTTAATGGTGGTGCAGAACACCGGGCCCGGCTTGATCAAGGGGAATGTTCAGCAACCTGACTCAGGGCCAGATGGTGGCGTTGAACTTACCGAGGAGTGACCTACCATTTCGTGGCCCATTACTACGGAGGCAATGGCAGGGACCTGGTGCTGCTATGGACTGACACCGAGCAATCATTCCCGCAGCCACTCTGAACAAACTCGACGACCAACTCGTGCTGGCCGTGAAGCTGAGTCGGGGAGATCCGCCGTTCGACAAACCGACAACGCTTCGACCGCGATGTGTCAGTATCGCGGGCGTGTGCTGGTGGAGATTGAGGGCTCGCTCTCCAGTGAATTGTCCGATCAGATCGCAAGTCTTGGAGGGCAGGTGGTCAATAACTGGGGAACGGCCACGAATTTCCGCGCCTGGGTGCCCTTTGCGCAGTTGGAAATTCTGGCCGGTCGTGCGGACATCACACTTATTTTTCCGGCCAGGCCGAGCGTTACGAAGAGGATCAGGCCCTAGTATAGAAAGAGAAGAAATATGAAATCCAGAAACACATCCCGCGATTTGATGCCCAAACAGATCCGCAGATTTAGGAGGCGCGCACGCCTCTCGCTCCTGGCCATCCTTGCCTTGGCGGCCTCCGGCCAAACAGCCTTGGCTTTGACCATCAACCTGACCTTCGCCCCGGATGCCACCTTCACGGCCGCTGGTTTAACCGCGGCTGACATCGTCAATATGAAAGCAGCGTGCACTTTTGCCGCAACCCAGTTCACCACCAAATACAACGACCCGATCAACGTCAACATCATGGTAACCGCTACTCCCGGCACGAAGGATCTCGGGAGTAGCAACACCTTTTTCGTACCGGTTGATAGCTATGCCGCCCTCCAGGCCGCGGTTGCCGCGGACTCGTCTAGCGCAGACGACACGACGAGTGTCGGCGCCGGCGGGTCCCTGCGGGCGGGCGCGGATCCCATTAGCACAAACCACATTTATAACGTGACCAGCGCGCAGGCCAAGGCCTTGGGCCTCGCACCCGACGACATGCAGATTGACGGAACCTTCAGCTTCGGTGGTGGCAATAGCTATACCTATGACCCGAACAACCGTGCCGTGCTCGGGAGTTTCGACTTCATCGGCGTGGCCATGCACGAGTATCTCCGAAATCATGGGCCGCAATTCGCTGATGGGAAACGACCCTGATAATGGGAACGCCGATCTATGCCGAATTGATTTGTTCAGCTATACCGCGGCCGGCGTGCGGGGCTTGAACAAAGGGCCGAGCCAGATTTTTTTCCTTTGATGACGGGACGACGCTCATCAAGGCATTCAACGACGAGACTGCGAACATGGGCGATGATCAGGACTGGGCTGGTTCCGTTCCCGACTCCTTCAACGCGTTCGGCCCCTCCGATGAGCTAACCCCTCTGACCGCGGTCGACTTTCAGGCGATGGACATATTGGCTACAATCTTGGGACCGGCGGTCCCGCAACCATCAAACTCGCTAATATCTCCACCAGGGGAACGGTGCAGCCAGACCCCAACGCACTGATCGGCGGCTTTATTGTCACCGGCACCCAGCCCAAGAAAGTCATTCTGCGGGCGATTGGACCTTCCCTTGCGAACGCTAATCCCCCGGTCGTGGGAGCGTTGGCCAACCCCATTCTTGAACTGCACGATGCCAGCGGGACGCTCCTGGACATGAACGATAACTGGACGGATCTCAGCGCCACTGATCGACAGACGTTGACCGATAACGGTGTGGCCCCGACCGAATGTTTTGGAATCTGCTCTTGTGGCCACCCTTCAACCCGGCAACGCGACCGTAATCGTGCGGGGGGTGAACAACACGTCGGGCATCGGACTGGTGGAAGCCTACGACATCGACAACACGGTCGATTCCAAGCTGGCCAACATCTCGACGCGGGGCTTGGTGCAGCCGGATCCCAACGCGCTGATCGGCGGTTTCATCGTGACCGGAGCCGGCACGGAAACAGTCATCGTGCGCGCGATCGGCCCATCGCTGGTGAACGCCAATCCTCCGGTCGCGGGGGCACTGGCGGATCCAATCCTGGAATTGCACGAACCGGACGGAACAGTCATTACGAACGACAACTGGACGACTCTCAGCGCCGCAGATCAAAAGGTATTGACCGATAACGGTGTGGCTCCGACCAATGATTTCGAATCTGCCCTCGTGGCCACTCTTCCCACCGGCGCTGCGACCGCAATCGTGCGGGGTGTGAACGGAACTAGCGGCGTTGCCTTGGTTGAGGTGTATGCAATAGGAATAGGGACCGGACCCTAATCTGCACTGGTCACCGCGCAGACCGAATAAACAACAGATCTTCAACGTGACCGTCCACTCTGCCGGCTGGGCAATCGCAGGCCATTGTCCGGCATGAATATCCGATTCGTTAGGCTGCGCAGTAGTTAGTGCTACGTTTCTATGCCTGCGCTGCGTTGCTTAACAAATATTGTCAGTGAAAGGTGGCAGCGGTAGTTTCCAAATCCGATCAGGGCAATGGGATGACGTAGTTCGTCAGGATGCCCTTCGTTCGATCGAAGGTCCTGGCCGGCCTGGCCTCTGCATTGGTGACGAGGAACGCGATCGCTCCAATGCAAGGAGGTCCAACGTGCTTGAACGTCACCTGGCCACTGGAATTCGTCTGACCGACGACGGTCTCATCGAGCCAGTAATCGTCGAAGAAGTGGCCGGTTATTCTTATGCCCGAAAGCGGGACGCCCGCTTCGTTCTTCACTATCAACTTGGCCTGGGCTTCGGCGGACCCCTGATTGCAAAAGGCGGGGCCCCTCCCCTTCATCTGGATGCCGGTCACTCGGATGCAATTGGTGGTGCAGGGTTGAGCAGGAACCAATTTCACCAAGCGCTGGCCGGATTGGCCGATGATCATCCGGGCCAGGACTTGTCCGCTCGCGTTCATCGGCCCGACGGTAGTTAGGACGCTTCCGGCGTAGGCCGGCGAAACAAGAGCAGCGAGGTCCTGCAAGAGACCGTTCGGTCCGGCCGCGATCTGCCCGTCTGAACCGTGGCCGTTATGTCCTGGGCATCGTTGATCGAACCGACGCCGGCCCCGCTCAAGTGTCCGGTCCCTACGAACCCGATCTGTTGCCAAGTTCCGTCGTGGTAGCGGAACGGGTAAACAAGGTTCTCCGCTCCTGTGTTGACCAGGAAGCGAGCCTGATCGCCCGCGTCGTTGATGCCTACCGTAGAGTTCTCCAAAAGGAAGTCCCTGGGAGGAGGTGTCAGCTCGATCACGCTGCCAGGATCGCCGAGATGATACCAATGGCCGACCGTGGCCACCGTTCCACCCGGGCTGATCCCGAGCGGGGTTTCCGCAGGGAAGCCCTGTGTGACGAGGTTGACCATACCGCCGGCCTCAGTCCATATAAAAGGAGTCTGAGCGCCGGACGACGTCGCGGCGTAGCCGACAGCCCGATTGTTGTCGTCGATCCCGATGGCGAGCGAGTCGTGGGTCCCCGGTAGCAAGCCCATGTCGATAGGCGTGTAGGTGCTACCGTTGGGCTTCCACGCCGCCGCGTGACCAAAACCTAACGGGCCTCCGAACCCGGAGATCCAGCCCAAGTTGTTGATGTCAGAGGTAGTGACGCCACTGAGGCCCGGAACGCCAGGCAAAACAATTCTCTCCCCACCCTTCCACACGACTGGCTCGAGCGGGGGCAGGCACGCAGATCCACAGCCCGGGTCGGGATACGAGTTTCCGGTGACGTCTCCCGCGTCATTCATCGCGGCGCCGAACGCTGCCGTGGCCACGAGATCGACGACGTAAACTGACGCGATGGCTTCGGGACTCCTGGGTTCGATACCGGCGGAGTCCGCTGCCAGGACGGTAGCCGGTCCGACGAGAGTAAGGACGATGGCTTCGAAGGTGGCTAACAGTGTTATCTTTTTCATAGGTTTCCTTTTCAGTTCGCGGTTTATCTAACGACCCAGATCTAAAAGGACGGTGGAGGCCCCAGTTAAACCTCCGCGCCAAATGCAGATCTATTCGATCATCCTTCAATAGGTGCTCTCTAGTTTCTGTGCTCTCCATTTCTTGCGAAAGACCGACCATCTCCTGTCGAATGGCCAAACTCGCCGGGCGTGATTATCCGTGACTCACGCATTTCCTATTTCAATCTTATGACGATGCCTCGCTATTAATCACATGACGGCACTCTCGGCGGAAAGCAGCCAGCGGGATCAGTAAGCTCAATCGTGTGTTCCCCGAGTGACGGGTTGTTGAGCGAGAGCTGGGCCTGGTTGCCGTTGATGGTCACGGTAAAGGGGCGGCCATCCACCGTGATGATGACCTGCTCGCCGGAGTGGCTCGTGTTGATCAGGGTAAGCTTGGCCTGCAATCTGTGGGCGCTGCCATTGGACTGGCAGCGGGCCTGGAAGGAAACCAGGTCTCCACATGGAATGCCGCCGCCGGAGTCTGTACCCAGCTTCAACACAAAGGAATCGTCATGATTATTTTGACCCCCGCCATTTTGGGGCTGCAAAGGGTTGGCCGTTGGAAAGTTGTTCGAAGATGTGGTGCCGATCGCAAAGGCGTCGCCGTTTCCGTTCAAAGCGATACCCCGGCCGTCATCATAAAGAGAGCCGCCGAGAAATGTTGAGTAAACAAGCGCAGAACCTGTCGGATTTAGTTTTGTGACAAAGGCGTCACTCAATCCGCCTCCATATTGTGCCTGGACCGGGTCGGCGGTCGGGAAATTACCGGAGGTGGTATCGCCGGCAACATAGGCGTTTCCTGCAGCGTCTACGGCGATCGCCCATCCTCGATCAACACCAGCACTGCCGCCCAGGTAAGTGGAATACACCAGCGCTGAACCCTGTGGGTTAAACTTGGTAACAAACGCATCGAAGGTGCCCGTAGTCTGAAAGGCCCCAGGGGTGACGGGAAAGTTGGAACCGTCGGTATTTCCGGTGACGTAAGCGTTACCGTTCGCGTCTACGGCAATGCCCCTGCCCTGATCCTGGCCTGAACTGCCAAAAAGCGATGAGTAGACGAGCGATGTCCCGCTGGGGGAAAACTTTGTAACGAATGCGGCCAGCCCGCCTAAGTTCCCAGCATAAGCGCCTGGAGTGACTGGGAAGTCGGGCGAGTAGGTATAGCCGGTCACGTAGGCGCTACCCGCGCCGTCGACTGCGATTCCTTCGCCCCAGTCATCGGTGAGATTCAGAACCGTGCCGCCACCGAGATAGGTCGAGTAAACCAGTGCCGATCCGCTGCTATTGATCTTCGTCACAAAGGCATCATTGTTTCCGCCTGCGTAATTTGGTTGGAAAGCATTGACGGTAGGAAACGTGCAGGTCGGGGCGCGGCATACAGTCCACCCGGTGATATATGCATTGCCGGCGCCGTCAAGAGCGATGCCCCGGCCAAAGTCATCAAAGTTCCCGCCAAAGCGAGACGAGTAGACGAGAGCGGATCCCGTGGGATTCAACTTCGTGATAAACGTGTCGAAACCAAAAGGGTCCGTGTGAAAAGCGCCAGGTGTTATCGGGAAGTTAGGTGTACTCGCCTCTCCCGTCACATAGGCATTCCCCGTCAAGTCCACTGCAATGCCATTTCCGCTACCGCCGTTAAGATACGTGGAATAAATGAGGGCCGTGCCCTCGGGATTGAGCTTCGCGATGAAGGCCGAATCGCCACCCTCGTACTCCGTTTGGAAGGCTCCGGGAGTGGTCGGGAAGTCAGCCGTGGCGGTCTTGCCGGTCACATAGGCGCTCCCGAGCGAGTCTACCGCGATAGCGTAGCCCTGATCAAAACCGTTACCTCCAAGGTACGTGGAATAAACCAAAACTGGATCAAGGATCAGAGGCCTCGACGCGTCATAGTCACCGAATCGAAATCCGATCTCGCTCTCACCCTTCGCAATATAACTCGCAGCGATTTGATGTCTCACACCATTCGCATACTGGTAAGCAACAGGTTTGCGCCCCCGTATGTCTCCGTGCGAGGTGTGTAACAGCAGGTCCCCGATAGCATTGATCTCAAAGCCTTTTATCCCTGTAAAGGCGACCTGAACGATTGCCGGATCGGCTCCCGCGGCGACGACGAAATCATACTCGAGCTGGCGTTGACTCCCGTAATAAATCATATCGATTCCAGGATACACCTGCCTATAGATCACACGAGCATAACTGGGAATGTTAGTGTGCCATTGCGCCGGGTCAGGACCGCCGAAGTAGTTACTCTTGTTTGCTAACTCGTCCAACCCTTCGACCGAGCGCGCAGGATTCGCTCCCGCCAATTTCATCCGCACAATCGACTTGGGAGGCCTGGCCGCATTCTCTGCCCGAAGAGGCTCATCGCGAACCTCTTTGTCTTTTACGTGCGCGGCGGGGTTATCCAGGACGATAACGGCCTCAGTCGGCGTTAAGAAAAGAAGGTAGCCTTCGGCGCGTGCGAGAAACTTGACGGTCTCGTTGGTCTGGCCTTGGTTGAGTTCGAAACTGAGCGGTAAAGCACTGAATGACGCACGTAATTCACCCAGTCTTCTTGTGGAGTTCCAATCTACAGACGCGGAGGTGATCCCGCTCGGAGCGGTCATCGCACCGGTTGCGTTCGCGGGGAAGGTGATTTCGAGCCCGTCCCGGAAACTCAAGATCGCGGGTTGGCCGCGATAAACGCCCGTTCCGTAGAGAAAGCTGTTTGCGTCCTGATCGAACGGAACGGCGGAACTCTCTCCCTTCGAATCGGAGAAGCTGGGCAGCGCCTGGAACGAGGCCGAGCGAGTGGTAGCGACAAGCAAAAGGACCGCAGTCGCCGCCATGATTGCAGCGAGGTTGGCTTTCTTAAAGATACGAATGTTCCTGGTCAATTGCATCAATTTCATATTCTTGATTCCTTGTTTAAGAGTTGTTTGGCATCATCGCTTCTCAGAGTGAGAAATTTTGAAACTAACGAACTCAAAGCTAATAATTGCCAGTTTTCCGTTGTCCGTCTATGAGACCTTAGTCTACTACGCCCGCAATGAGAGATGGGTCAGTAAACTTACCGATCGGGCCAATGGTACGCGGAATTCGCCTTGTTAGATTCTGCCCGAGCTGCTTTTGCCTGCGTGGGGTTTGGGGAATCCCGCCCGGCTGCGGCCTCCGGCGTCGATACGCGACACGCAGTCTCAAGACCAGCTACGCCTGCCTGGGTTGTCGGCGATGATTTCCCAATATTCACCGCTTGGCTGGGCAGGCGGACAGAAAATCAATCATTCGCCACCATACGCTGAGGAGGAGCGTGTGTCCTTAACTGGTCGCTCACCTTCTGGATTAGTGTGGCTTGAGCTTTGAGGGTTGCCGTCAGGCCTTGAATTTCCTTTTGCTGCTTCCCGACAGTCGATTCGAAGCTCGCCACCGCAGACTCTAGCTGAGTAATGGTCGCTTCCTGCCTTTCCGCATTCAATTCCACTTGCGTGATCGTTGCCTGTTGTTCTTCCAACTTGCGGTGCGCTTTGAGGAACTCGTTGAGCAACATCGCGTTGACCGCGTCATAACGCACGGTGTAGGGTTTTCCTGCTTCGTCCCTCGCAACGAGGCCAGGGTTCACTTTTTCCACTTCCTCAGCTACGAGGCCAAACTCTGGGGTCCGATCTGGATCAATCTCTTTCTTGTAGCGGAATGTAACGGGTTTAAGCGCGAGGATCGCTTCGCTTGCCTTATCCATCGGCTGGATTGCCTCCTTGTAGCGGACCGAGGAGGGCTTGACACCAATTTGACCGCTTGAATTTACGCCGATCGGCATGCCGCCACTTATCGGTACTCCACGAATGCCGGCAATAAAGGTTGCTGTCTGGGTTCCCGGCGTGCCGATGCGGATGATGCCGGACTCGGTCGCAACACCTTTATTGCCGATGTCGATATTGCTATTGCCGGTGGTGAGATTGATGCCGGCATTGGCGCCGACTGCGATGTTGTCGCTGCCGGTGGTGTTGTTAAGAAGCGCTTTCAAACCGGTGGCCGTATTGTTGGAGCCGGTTGCGTTCTCAACGAGCGCGCTAACACCGGTGGCGGTGTTGCTGTTGCCAGTTGTGTTCAAAAGGAGAGCAGCAAAACCGGTGGCGGTGTTGTTGAAGCTGGCGTTGCTAAAGAGCGCATTAGCACCGGTGGCCGTGTTGAAATTTCCGTTGTTAACGCTGCTAAAGAGCGCTTGCGAACCGGTGGCGGTGTTGAACTCGCCGGTGGTGTTATTAAACAACGTCTGAAATCCGCTGGCCGTGTTGGCGCTGCCGGTCGTGAGACTAAAGAGCGCATCCTCGCCCTCAGCGGTGTTATCGTTAGGATAGCCTCCATCCGGTGGCGGATCGACCGCCCGCGCTGTGGGTGAGAGTGTAACGAAGGCGAATGCTCCGATGAGACTGATGGTTTCGATGATCTTGTATGTCGAATACATATGTTTGGTTTCTCTTACCGCGGTTGTTTGTGCGATTGCAGGTCTGAAGGAGCAGTGAAAGCCTCTCTATTAGTCACATGACGGCACTCTCGGCGGAAAGCAGCCGGCTGGATCAGTAAGCTCAATCGTGTGTTCCCCGAGTGGCGGGTTGTTGAGCGAGAATTGAGCCTGGTTACCGTTGACCGTCACGCTATGGGGGTCGCCATCGACCGTGATAGTGACCTGCTCACCGGAGTGGCTTGTGTCAGTGAGGGTAAGCTTGGCTTGCAATCTGTGGGCGCTGCCATTGGACTGGCAGCGGGCCTGGAAGGAAACCAGATCTCCACATGGAATCCCGCCGCCCCGCGACGAACGACGCCCATTTCGTCACGCTCATGTCGTTCGCGCCGGTGTTGGCGTTATAAATCCTGCCACCCTCATAGAGGTTGAAGGCAGCGTCGAAGCGCAACGCGCCCGTGTAAGGAATCTCGGCCCCCGTGTTAAAGATCAGCCCGCGATCGGTCTCGAGGCCGGTAGCGGTGTCGAGCACGAGCAGAATGACCTCGTTGACGTAAGGCGGCGAGCTGGTCCGGCCGACGACGAAGACGTGACCCTCGGGATCAACCCGCACGTCCGACGGTGTATCGAAGCATTGGTTACAGGTTTGGCCGTAGACATTCGTCCAAAGCAGCGCCCCAGTGGTCGCATCGCGTTTTACAGTGAAAAACTGATCGTTGAAATTTGAAATGTCGCCATCCGGATCGCTCGTGCCGGTGACGAAAACCCCGCCAACGCCGTCGAGGAAGAGTCCGTGGGCGCTATGGTGCAAACCAAGCGCGTCATAAAACTGCCAGAGCAATTGTCCATCGCTTCCGCGCAATTTGATCGTGCTGTACTTATTGATGAAATCGATCCCGATTCCGGTGACATAGACGTCGCCCGTCGCATCGATTTCCATGTCGGCGGGGAAATCGTCGCCAGTAACACCCCAGCTCTTCTCCCAAATCACGGCACCATCGGCTGCGGCATATTTGACCACGACATAGTCGGCGTGATTCGAGGCGGCATAGCCGGTGATGGCGACAAGCACATTCCCCTTCGGGTCGCGCAAAATTTTTACCGGCGAGTCCTGGGAAAACGGCCCAAACGCCGCCCCATCCCAGACTTGCCGCCATTGAAGGACGCCACCGGAATTGAACTTAAGCGTCATCACATCCCGACCATCCCCCACCGTGCCGCCCGTCACGTAAATGTTACCGGCCTCGTCAGTCACGATCGAGGAGGCAAACTCCGAGATCCCAGGACCGCTGCTGTATTGAATCTTTTTCCGCAGGCGCCGGTCGCCGCGTCGTAAGCGAGGATCAGGACATTGGCGAAATCATTGGCGCCGGGTGTGCTCCCACCACATAAAGAAAGCCGTTAGATCCCTTCGTGATGCCGCTCGCCTGGTCTGCACCGGAGCCCGGGCTGCCCCAAGGTCTGCGTCCACCGGGTCGATCCGTCTGCCGCAAATGAGACGGTCGTGATGTCGGTATTGGGCGAAGCACCCGAAGTGCCTGTGATGTAGGAGACGCCGTCTGGGTCGACCTGAATCCCGGCGATCCCGGAGAGAGGGAGTACCGACCGGCACTCGACTGATCCATTCCGGTGCGAGCTGCGCATTACTAATGCCGGATAAACCAGTCAGGCCGACGATCGTGACCAGCGCAACAGCTCGGACCGTGGAGACAACCATCTCCTTTGCCGTCCGCAATCTCCACCTCATTGCCTGTTGCAAGTCGTTGCGTTGTTCTCGAGGGGCATCATCTCAATCTTACGCTCGTTAGGTGCTTTCATTCTTCTTCCTCCCTGGTTTGTTACTTGCCTTCCAACATCGAGAACGACGCGCGAACTACAATCTTCCCCGATAACACTGCTGCTCGATCCCAAACTGTGAGTTTCGAGCCGAACATGAGAATCCTTTTCACTGGAACAGCGCACTACTGACATGACGGCACTCTCGGCGGAAAGCAGCCGGCTGGATCAGTAAGCTCAATCGTGTGTTCCCCGAGCGGCGGGTTGTTGAGCGAGAGTTGGGCCTGGTTGCCGTTGATGGTCACGGTAAAGGGGTCGCCATCGACTGTGATAGTGACCTGCTCGCCGGAGTGGCTCGTGTCAGTGAGGGTAAGCTTGGCCTGCAATCTGTGGGCGCTGCCATTGGACTGGCAGCGGGCCTGGAAGGAAACCAGATCTTCACATGGAATACCGCCCCCGTTCACTCCGGTGTCGATCGCATAGAGATAGGTGTATGGGTCGGCGGCATTGTCATTCACATCCATCCCGACGTAAACCGTGGCGGCATCGAGACTGAAGCGGGGCCGCGATATGGGTCGGACGAAGCCACCGTTTTCCGCAGGCAGATCGACTTGCCAGGAAAGGGTGCCAGTCGCGGCGTCGATGCCCTGAACGGCGCTGGGCCCGCCAATACCGTTAGCGCCCACGACCACCAAAGTGTTGGAAGAATCGACAACGGGACCCACCAGGTAGCCGATGCTGTTCGCCAGCTTCCATTTCACACTCAGGTCAGGATTGAGCGCCATGACATTGGTGGGAAAATTCTCACCCACATAGATCGTGCCATCAGAACCGACGTTCGGCGCGGTCAAGGTATTGAAAAAGGACGAACGCAGCAGGTTACCACTCGAATCAAACACGCCGAGCTGATTGCTCGCTATGGTCGAATAAATGTTTCCGCCCGGACCGACGGCCGGCTGATCGTCCGTGCCGCCGGCCAAACGAGCGAAAAGAAAGGTGCCACCGAGTCGGAAGAATTGCAGTCCGTTATTGTTGTCGAGGTTGTTCATATCAAAGTAAAATTGGTTGGTCGGCCCAAACACGATTTCGCGAGTGCGAAGCTCTGCGCCTCTTCCAGTGAGGTAATTGGGGCGATTAGCGAGCACCTGCCCAGCCCGTGAGATCGTCATCTCGCCCAAACCATTCGGGAGATCGGCGTCCTCGGTCACGGCGTAAATCTTGCCATCCGGCCCAACATCCGGCCCCGCTCCTACCTGCGCGCCGCTCGGGTCGGTAATCGTCCACTTCAAGGTCCCGTCGGGATTTACAGCGTAGATTTTGTTGACGGATGAACCAAAATAGATGGTGCCGTCGGGCCCGACCTCGACCGATTGAATCGCAACTGGGCCGGTGTTGAAGATCCATTTCACGCCCCCGCTTGGCGTGAGCGCGTAGAGATGACCTCCGACATCAAGGGCATAAATGGTCCCATCCGGTCCGATCCCGGCGCGGCCCTGAATGTAAAGGCCATCTGCCTGGAAGCGCCACTGAACACGACCGGCCGCCGAGCGCGCCGTCACTGTCAGCTGCAGAGTGTTACTCGTGCCGCCGGAAGTGACGACCTGCACTGGCTCCGAACCCAGCGGCGAGGAGTCAGGCACGTAGGCGGTGATCGAGGTGTCCGTCCAGTTGCTCACCGGCGCCGTCGCGCCGCCGATTGTTACAATACCGCTGCCCTGCTCGGCGCCGAAGCTGCTACCGCTGATTTTGAGACGACCAGCCTGCGCAAGAGTGGTAACGGACAACGCGCTGATGGTTGGCGCGGTTAGGGTGGGTGTGCCGGAGAGAGCGAAAGCAGCAGGCTGCAGTGTGACCGCTGCGAAGACGAAGCCAAAGGCAAGAACGCGACGTAAGGCTTGAAGTATCGAAGTCATATGATTAATAAGATTTAAGGGTTGTAAGATTGAGAGATGATTAGTATCCATTGCCTGATGTAAGTGTGATTAAGTTCATTTCGTTAGGGGCGTAGTCGAAAACACGATGCCACGGCAAGCGGTTGGCGTTCTACTTGGTGATGCTCTTGCTTAGAACGCTGTTGGCCGGGTCGAATGTGTAACCAGTTTTTGTGATGTTGGTGACGGTCAAGGTGTATGTGCCGTGTCCACTCTGTATGCTGAATGTGGCATTGCCGCTGGTGTCGGTTGTAGCCGTCTTCTTTTGAGTCGAGCCGTCGGGCAACTCCCACTTGCTAGCGACCTTTGCGCTCGGAATAACTGTACCGTTTTCATCCTTAACGGTAACGACACCCTTGACCTTGACCTGATCGCCTTGCGTCTTGGCGGAAAGATTGATGCTGGTGCTGCGCAGCAACGTGCCAGACGTCGAACTCGATGGCATCGACGGCATACAAAAAACAGAACGTGCTCCCAGTAATCGACGTCCCGAAGTAAACGGTGCTGCCGTCCGGCGTGAAGCGAGGAATGGATTGCATGTTCTGGTTCCCGCCGTTTTCGACGCCTAAATCCAAACTCCACAAGAGCTGGCCGCTCGATGTGCTGAACGCCCTGACAAAACCGGGCACTCCGAAGTTTGGCGCGCCGCCGGTGAAAACAATATCGTTCGCCGGACTCACGATTGGATAGCTCAGGATGCTGCCGTCGAAGAAAGTCCATAGCGGTACGAAATCGCCAGTAACCCCTTGAAGGTAACTCAGACTCTGGCCAAAGTAGACTTTGCCATCCGGACCGACCGTCGGTACGGATATGCTAAGGCCTGGGCTTGGGAAATAACTTCTGAGGAACGTTCCGCTTGCCGGATCGAATGCGTTGAGTGACCAGTTTCCGCCGGTCGGCACGGATGCCGAGAGAAAGACGGTGCCGTCGGGTCCGACGATTGGCCGCTCTTGCTGCATCATGTCGCTCTTCGTCATGAACAGCGGAATCGTCCACACCTGTTCACCGGTCAGATTGAAGGCATACATGTGATTGCGTTCCGAGCTGCCGAAATCGTCGAATGTCACGTAAAATTGGTCCACCGCTCCGCCGGGTTGGGATGGACCGAAAGACATTTCCACCCCGAGTTGCCCCTGCTCTGCCATGACCGGGTCGCCCGTGTTGCTCCAGAGCAACTGGCCCGCCGGCGATAAAGCCAACGCTCCCAGACCTCCTATGTCGGTCACCGCGTAAATGTTTCCGTCCGGCCCTACGGTCGGACCCGCTATCACACCCTGTCCGCCTGGTGGTTCAGTGAAAGTCCACTTCAAGGACCCGTCCCGGTTGATCGCCGTGATTGTCGAACTGTCGGCAACGTAGACGGTGTTGTCGGGGCCAATGCTGGGTGGTCCGGCGGCGAAGACACGCGTCTTGAAGGTCCACCTCAAGCTGCCGTCAGGTTTGAGCGCATAGACATTTCCGCCTGAGTCGTGGATGACGACCGTGCCATCCGCACCGATTGCGGGTCGCTGCAGTATGTAGGGCGAATCAGCTTGGAAGCGCCATTTCACCCGACCATCCGCAAGGCGTGTGGTGACGGTGAGGTTAAGGGTGTTGCTTGACTGGCCTGAATCGTTGACCACTTGCACAGGCACTGTAGTCAGGCGCGCCGCCTCCGGGACGTAGGCCACGATGCGGGTGCTCTCCCATCTGGTGACGGGGGCGGAGATGCCGTCGATTAATACCTCACCTCTGCCGCCGAAGTTACTACCGAGAATTTCCAGATGGCCGCTGCGAGCGAGTGCATTGGCTGAGAGACTGGATATCGTGCCGGGGCCTGTGACTGTGCCGTATACTGGTGCCAATACAAATGTTGCAACAGCAGCCATCGTCAGTTTCTGCAGTCAATTTCAGTTTCATAAGGAGTGTGTAATTGGTTCCTGTTCTGCCCGCTTACACGCTCTGGTCTAGTCCGCTGAACGTGTCTAGTTTCTGTTTGATGATCTTTGAATAGGTGCTCGCTATTTTCTGTGCTCTGCAATTCTTGATAAAGACTGACCATTTCATGCGGTCAGCTTAACAAGAACCCCTGCAAATCGTCGGTAATCGTAAAGTGCCCAACGCCGGACCGGCCGTGCGGAGATCAGACCGCTCAACGCGCTGGGATCGGTCATCTGACCGCTGCCTTCTCGTTCATGGTGTAATCGAAAACACGATTCCGGCTCCGTCGGAGCTATTTTGAAAGAGCTTGTCGCGCAGAATCACCCGCACTCGTACATCGGAAATCCCAGAACTCGCAGGCAGTTCCCATCTGAAGCTTCGGGCATTGGCGGCAAGATCCTTAACGATAAAATGCCAGGTTTGTCCGCCATTGGCCGAGTACTGGATATCGAACGAGCGGAAACCTTCCTTTGCCGAAGCTTTCCACTTGATCGGGACCGTGCTTCCTCCGGCAAACGACTGCCCCGCACTGGGCGAAGTGAGCTCTACCTTCGGCGCCTTAATGCCGAGCGCCGAGTCAGGTCGGATCGAAAAATATCCCGGAGAAAAGAACCATTTCAGGTCATTGGAGTTAGTGTGCGAGAGAACGACCTGCCGAACGCTGTCGGTGCTAACGATGGGCAAGTGAACGCTTGTTGTGATCGTGGTGAAGAGTCCTCCATCCGATTCGAGGAAGAGGTCGCCTTCCACTGCCCCGCCATTAGTGTTGCCCATCCCAAGTCTCTTGCGGTGTGTTACGGCCTCCGACGAAGGTTTGACCTGAATAGTCGGACGTGATCTGTATGTTGCCGGTGATTCGCTCCGAACTCACAATGATTGGAGTCTGATCCCACCCTTGTTGCCCGCTGGCGTCGATCGCCACAATCCGAAGGAACTGAGGCAGGTTCGTGAACGCGAAGCCAACATTGGGAATCGTGATTTCAAGGGAACGAGCTGATGCCGGCACGTTGCCGGCAAGGATGATCGGTGGGCGAGTGGGATTATCGAAATCAGCCCCTTCAGGAGAAAGCAGGATGCGCTGACTCGCCACTGTTGTGCTATTAGAGACAGCCCACCGCAAAATCAGCTTTTCACCTGGCGTGACATAGAATTCCGGTGGGCGGGTAATCGTACTAATACCATACCAGCTATTTCCCAGGGGGATCATCCTTACTACCGGTGGATTCTTTGCTATATCGGGCGGTTCAGTTAGGAATGGCTTGAAATTTACCGCACCAACAATCAAGTCGCCCTCACCTCCAGGATTACCAGGGTTTGTTGGCCCCGTCGGTGATCCCCAATAGTTGTTTTTGGCCGGCATCGAGGACCCGCTGTTGGAAACTCCCGTCCCGTTTCCCTCAAACCAGTTCGGTGACAGATCGGAAGCACTGAGCCGGAAACTCCCCTGGGGCGTTGCCTGCACGCCAATTTCGTTGTCGAACAAACGGGTCTTGCTGAGATTGGCTATGACCGAACGTGTTGGCATTGACCCCAACGAGATTGTTCTGGAAAAGCGAGTTAGTGATGTCCAGAAAACTGTCACTAATTGAAGCGCCAAAGAGCATCTCCGTGCTGCACAGTGACATAGTCCAGGTGGTTGCCTTCGGTCCCGTTAGTCTGAAAGATCAAGCCAGTCCATGGGATGCCGGGATTGAGGGCATCAAAGGTGATGGGAGCGGTGGGAAGTCCATTTGAGATGAGCCGGCGCGTACTAACGAAGTTCAGTCCTGCGAAGCCGGACTTTGTCGGGTCGAAGAGAACCGTAACACCAGGATCGATAGTGAGCGTTCCACCGCCATTGACCCACCCATCCACCAGGTAGGGCAATCCAAGATTGGCCCAGCGCGCGACCGGACCACCGGCGCCAGCGTGGGCCCAGATCAGGTTAATTGTATTTCCCGTGAGTGGGACGACCGAGGACGGTAACAACCCTCCCTCAACATCCACCGGATAAAGGTTTCCCTGGAACACATTGTTCGTTCCCAGAAGGAAGTCTCCGCCCCAGAGGCTCACACCGCCAGCGGCGGTTACGTTGCTGGCCTGGATGCCATCCACCATCATCGGCTGAACAGCCTGATTGGTCTCCCGAAAGATAGTGAACGGTTGGCCGTTCACTGTATTCGCACCAAGCAGGCGAGTGTAACCGCGCAAGATGTTGGCGATCGAGTTCGTGAAGATGCAGCCCGCCAGTGCCAGATAGGAATCGGTAATCTGCATCAAGCTGTTGCTAAAGTTGCACCGCGTCAGCTTGATGACACCTGGACCACCCGACAGAATGTCCAACGTGTAGAGAATCCCATTGGGACCGGTAAAGGTTGAGTCAGAAATATCGGCTTGCTTTCCCGGTCCATGCCGGAATTGACCGCCCACGTCAGTGAACGCCATCGTGACATTGCCCTTTTCCACCATGATTACCGGTGGAAAAACATCCTGCGCTGTAATCGTAATATGGTTGGTCGATTGACCCTGAAGATTCATCTTGCCCGTCACCGTGACCATGTGTCCTTGGAACTCAAGCACAACCCCGGGCTCCACCAGAACAGTTCCATTTTTTGGGATAGTGAGATCCTCACAAATTTGAAAAGGACTGTTCGCGGCCGCCCAAGTGACGGTCTCACCGGGTTCAGGTATCGGAGGCAGGTTACAACCCGCGCGCAGCGGGCTCGCCACGAAAAGCAAACCTGCTGCGATCGCAGTTTCAAAAGTGCGCCGAAGTCGTGCATGGCTAGCGTTGTTGGGTGGCCTTAAGGTTGTCCTAGCGATCGTCGGCTGTTTTCATACGATTAGGTTACTTGATTGCAGGTAGCATGCTCATCACTATTTTCGGAAGTTAGGGTATTTCCCTTTCAATGTAACGCCGCACTAGTCACAAGAAGGCACCTTCGGCGGAAAGCAGCCGGCTGGATCAGTAAGCTCAATCGTGTGTTCCCCGAGCGACGGGTTGTTGAGCGAGAGTTGGGCCTGGTTGCCATTGATGGTCACGGTAAAGGGGTTGCCATCGACCGTGATGGTGACCTGCTCGCCGGAGTGGCTCGTGTCAGTGAGGGTAAGCTTGGCCTGCAATCTGTGGGCGCTGCCATTGGACTGGCAGCGGGCCTGGAAGGAAACCAGATCTTCACATGGAATGCCGCCCGTTCCGTCGTCCACCGTCCACATTAATGCATGATCCAGATTGTTCCCGGAAACGGTGCCGGTCCCGATGATCTGGCCGAGATTGTTGATCCCGTTCGCGACGCTGTAATGGCCACCCGGCCAGATTCCGAGGTCGATTGCAATGCCGTTGCGCCAGAGAATCGCGTGAGCATCGATGTTTGGTGAACCGGCGTAGCCGACGACATCGCCGGAATCGTTGATGGCGGTCGTCGTCGCAGAGAAAAATCCAGAAGGTATCGGTAACTGTGTAATCCTCGGTGCGCGATTGGGATTCGAGATGTCATACTCCCAAACGACAGGATAAAGATTGCTCTTCCCGGCAATAAGACCTGTATTATTGATCGCCTTGGCTTCGCTTGCCACCTGACCGCTCAACGCGCCGAGGTCTCTCATTTGGCCATTGCGCCAAAGGAACCCGTGAATAGCCGAGCCGATTGCGCTGTTCCCAACCACGTGGGTCAAATCGTTGACCCATAGGCTTCGCTGTAGTTTAAGGGAATACCTGACCCAAAAAGCCGAGATCCACGGCCTCAGTGTCCTTGTCTAGCCACAAGGCGGCGTGGGTGTAAAAATTCGGCTCGCCCTCCTTACCTGTACCCACAAGCTGGCTCAGATTGTTAATGCCGTGGGCCCTGGTGTGAACTGCTCCGTAGTCGGGGTCGAAACCGGCCAATGGTGGTAACACGAATGCCTGTCCGGTGGAATTCCAATAGATGCCTTGGTAAACATTATCTCCATAAACCTCGGAGCCGGCCATTTCTCTGCTGTCATTAACGTGCTCCGGGATCGCAGTGCTCGCAGGGCTGAAGTTATCCGCGAAGCCGACGATCGCTCCGGTATTTGCATTCCAAAATGGCCGTTGAATGGCAAAGGTGCTGTCATTCGCCAAACCGACAATTATCGGCTGGTTGTTAATCGCCAGGGCGCTGGAAAATGTTCCGCCGGGAATCAGACCCAGGTCGGTGATGGTGATCTGTGCTTCGCCAGCATCGTCGTGTACTCGGCTTCTGCGGCGTTCGTCATTACGCTCAGGGCCACGCTGGCGACTCCGACAACCGTGACCAGCGCAACAGTCGCACTGCGGAGACGGCCGTCTCCTTTGCCGTCCGCAATCTCCACTTAATTACCTGTTGCGAATTCGCCGCGCTGTTCTCGAGGGACGGATCTCAGTCTCATGCTCGTTAGGTTCTTTCATTCTTCTTTTCCCTCGGGTGGATGTCTCCACCAGTGGTCGCTCGCACTAATGGAACAGTAATCATTTGCTTCATCTTGCTCGAGGTCTAGTTGGATCAAAGTCGTAGGACCAAAGGCCCATATATCTTCGTCAAGATGGAACGGCCTATGTCCCAGGGAGATAAGCTTGCCAGCCTCTCCATCACGGAGCACGAGGGGCAGCATCTCAATCTCGCGCTCGTGAACTGTTTTCATTTGTCTCCCTCGTCGGCTGTTTTTGATCAATTGCACGGCGAATGTCAAGCTTCAAATTATTGATGTTGAATCTCTTACATTTCGACAAGGCAGCCGTTTGCGTTCAACGGCAAGAGCACGGTCCCGCAGGACGGCGGCGGAATTACACCCTCGGTTGAGCGGCTTGTTTTAGATTGCCCGCGAATCGTTGCCAATCCGCTGGCGTGTCGATATCGATGGCGCCTTCGGGAAAATCGATCGTTGCGACATCGCAGGCCGAGTCATCAGCAGGGCTTTGGCGCCCTCTTGGTCGCTCAATGAAAGAAGTTCTTTGAAACAGGTCCGGCTAAACATGGCCGGCACACCCAGAGTGCCTGCATAGGCAGAGGCGACCATTGGTTTCTGCGTCTCCTGCTGCTGCGCGATAAGTCGGCGAATCACCCCGGCTTCGACGTGCGGTTGATCGCACGCCAGGAAAAGGAGCGCGTCGCAATCTTGCAAGGCAGCGACTCCGGCGCGAACTGAGGTGCCGATGCCGCGCTGCCAGGAATCGTTAGGCAAGAGTTGCGTCGGCAAGCCTTGCAGGGCGGTTTTGATCATTTCCTGCTCGGCTCCGACCACGACGGCGACCGGCGAGCAGCCCGCGGCCAGCGCCGCCTCCGCCATCTGCCTAACGAAAGATTGACCGCGATGTTGCAGGAGCTGTTTCGGTTGCCCGAGGCGTGACGAACCGCCGGCCGCGAGGACGACCGCTCCGATCTTCATGCCAGCGCAACATCCGCGGCACAGTGGATCGGGCGCCTTCGCTCGCGCAGCGACTTGCTCGCTGCTTCCGCGAAGGTCGCCTGGATTTCCGCGACAATCGCGAGCGCGATCTCCTCGGGCGATTCCGCGCCGAGGTCGAGTCCGGCGGGAGAAAAAAGCTCCGATTGCCCCGTGACGCCGGCCTCGATCAGGGTGTGAAGCAATTGGTCGCGCCGCCGGCGAGGACCGAGGAGCGCCAGATATCGCAGCCCGAGCGGAAGCAGCTTCTCAAGCGCGGCGTAATCGCGGCCGTAATTGTGCGTCTTAACAACCGCTGCCGTCCATTCGTCAAACTCGTCAGGCAAAGAAGCCGCCTCCTCGGTTTCGACCACCTTCCAGCCCAGTGTTGTGGCGAATGTGCGGAGGGGTGCACTGTCCGGTCCCTCGCCGATGAGGAGGAGTTGCAATGGGGGCGGGATCGTTTGCACAAAGGCTCCAAGGGGCGCGTCGCGAGGCGGGACGACGATCTCGCTGCCTAACGAATGATCCCCCTCGAAAACGGTCGCGATCAAACACTCGCGCCGCTCGCGCTGCGCCGTCGCCAGTTGATCGAGCAACTCCGGTCGCACGCGCTCGACAAAAATATCAATGGAGCCGTGGCATCCGTAGCGAAGCCGGGTGTCAAAACTGAGGAGGAGGGGCTTGCCGGTCGCAATCACATCCTGCGCGCGTCGGGCCACCTCTTCCTCCAGACAGCCGCCGCTCAAGGTTCCGACGGTGCTGCTGTCCGAGGTGATCAGCATCCGCGCTCCCGGGCGACGATAGCTCGAACCGCGTGCCCTAACGAGTGTGGCGAGGGCAAGCGGTTCGCCGCGCCTCCGCGCGAACTCAGCAATGATGTCACGAATTTCCTTCATCGTGTGATACCCGGGTTTCCGCAGAACGATTCCCGATCACGCATGGTGTTCTTAGAGTAACTTATCCGGCGTGATCGGCAGATCGCGAATCCGTTTTCCAGTCGCGTGGTAGACCGCGTTTGCCACCGCCGCGGCCATCCCGGTGATTCCGATCTCCCCCATTCCCCGCGCGCCGATGGGATTGAAGGCGTAATCCGGTTCACCCACAAAGTAGACCTCGATCGGCGGAATATCGGCATTCGTCGGCACGTGATAATCCGCCAGGTTGGCCGTGACCGGCAGGCCGGTCTTCGTGTCATAGGCAGTTTCCTCGGTTAACGCCATCCCGATCCCCATCACAACGCCGCCGATGATCTGGCTGCGCGCTGTTTTTGCGCTGACGACCCGGCCGCAATTCATCGCGCTGACGACGCGCGTCACCTGCACGCGTGGCAAGAGCGGATCGATTCTCACCTCGCAGAAATGTGCGCCCCAGGATTGGAAGGCCAGTTTTTCGTTTTCTTCCGGATTCTTTAATTCGCTTTCGACCGTGATCGAATCACGGCCGGCGCGCTGCAAAATGTCGGTGAAGCTGTCCGACTTGGAGACATCTTTCTGCAACCCGATCCGGCCGGGCGCGACCATCGCGATGTCGTTAGGCTGGAAACCATGGAGCGGCGACTGTGATCTTTCACCGCCAGCTCTGCGAGTGCCTTGTGCAACAAGAGCGCGACTTCATGGATCGCCGTTCCCACCGTCCCGGTGGAATTCGAGCCGCCCGCCACCGGGCCGAAAGGATAATCCGATTTGCCGAGTTCAAATGTCATCTTCTCGAATGGCACGCCGAACTGCTCGGAAGAAATTTGAGTGAAAGCGGTATAAGCGCCGGTCCCGAGATCGTGGGTCGCGCATTGCACCGTCACACTACCGTCGGCGCGCAGGGTTGACCTTTGCCGCAGCCGACATCTTGTGCGCCGGATAAGTGGCCGTGGCCATCCCCCAGCCGACGAGCAAATCTCCCGCGCGCATCTGGCCGGTTTGGTGATTGCGTTGCGCCCAGCCGAATTTCTCCGCGCCCAGTTGGTAGGCTTCCTTCAGATGTTTCGCGCTGAAAGGGACATCCTTGATCGGATGCTTGTCTGCGTGATTCGCCAGGCGAAGTTCCACCGGATCCATCTGGATGAGGTAGGACAACTCGTCGAGCGCGCATTCGAGCGCGTAGACGCCCGGGCATTCGCCGGGCGCGCGCATGAAAGTGGGCGTGGCGACGTTCACCGGATAAACTGTTTCCTCCACCTGGATGGCTTCGCTCGCGTACATGACCCCGGTCGAGCGCGCGCCGCATGCTTCGACATAATCCCCGACCGGTGAAGTAAGCGTGTCGGTGACGTGTCTCATCGCCTGCAACTTGCCGTTCGAAGTGGCGGCGAGCGAAACCGTTTGGCGGGTTGGGGTGCGATGGCCAGTCCCGGTAAACATGGTCTTGCGCGGGAGATGAAACTTGACCGGGACACGCGCGACCTTCGCGGCCATGGAGGCGAGGAGGACATGCGGCCAGACCGCGCCTTTGCAGCCAAACGCGCCTCCGACAAATGGGCAGATGACGCGCACGTTTTCGATTTTGAGTCCGTAGCTGCGAGCGAGGATGCTCTGGACGCCTTTGACGAATTGCGTCGCATCCCAAACCGTCAACTTGTCGTCACCTTCCCAGGCCGCAATCGTTCCGGAGGTCTCGATCGGGTTATGCGTTTCGGTTGGCGTGCTGTAAGTCTGCGTGCACTTGGGTAATGTCTTGATTGCTCAGGGCCGGCCCGACGTCGCCCTTTTCCAATTGGACTTTTTCGTCCTGCTTCTTTTTCGGCTTTTTCGCTTTATTGGCGTCGTCCATCGTGAGCATGGCCAACGCCGGCGCGTAGCTTACCTGAACCAATGAAGCGGCGTGACGCGCCTGCTCGATCGTCTGCGCTACAACGACCGCCACATATTGTCCCGCGTAATAGACGTGGTCGTCGCGAAAGTGGCACTCGTTCTTCGTTGCGAAGCCCGTGGCTCATATCTTCCGGGCTTCCGGTGTCCGCCAGTTTCGGCGCGTTTTGATGGGTCAGAACCGCGAGTACACCGGGAGCCGATTGTGCAGCCTGGATATCGAGCGCGGTGATTTTGCCGTTCGCGATGTTGCTTTGAACCGGCCAGGCATATGCGCATTTCGGGACGTCAAATTCCACTGCATATTTAGCGCGGCCAGTCACCTTGAGGCGGCCCGTCAACTCGACTGCGGGCTGGTCCGAGAATGTTGGTGGTGTTCGCCATGGCTAATAAAATGACGAATGACGGATGACGAATGACGAAGGAATGACCAAATGACGAATGACGAAAAGAGCGCGCTCCCTTCGAGCTTCGGACTTCGCCATTGATTCGGAATTCGTCATTCGGAATTCGTCATTCACTCTACGCCATCTTCGCGACTGTGCTCAGCGCCGGTAGTGATGGCGCGCTTCGCCAGTTCGATCTTGAATGAGTTGTATTTGTAGCCCTTCGCGCCGGCCAGTTCCGCGTTCGCCGCCGCGGTGAAAGCCGACGCCTCCGCTTGTTTTCCGGTCAGCACTTCTTCGGCTTTCGTCGCCCGCCATGGTTTGTGCGCGACTCCGCCCAGCGCGAGCCGCGCCGATTTTATCATCCCATCCTCCAGCTCCAGGACCGCGGCCACACTAACGAGGGCGAAGGCGTAACTCGCCCGGTCGCGCACCTTCAAATAATGCGAGCGAGTCGCGAACGGCATGACCGGCAAATCGACCGCAGTGATTAGTTCGTTAGGCTGAAGATTCGTGTCGATGTTCGGCGTGTCGCCCGGCAGTCGATGAAAATCCGCGATCGGGATCGCGCGTTCGCCTTCCGGCCCCTGCACACGGACGACCGCGTCGAGCGCAGCGAGCGCGACGCACATGTCGCTCGGATGCGTCGCGATGCATTGGTCGCTCTGGCCGAGGATGGCGTGAATGCGGTTGTAGCCTTCGAGCGCGCCGCAGCCGCTCCCGGGATTGCGCTTGTTGCACATCGGGAAAGCCGGGTCGTAAAAATAATAGCAGCGCGTCCGCTGCAGCAGATTGCCGCCGGTGGTCGCGACGTTGCGCAGTTGCGGACTCGCGCCCGAAAGCAGCGCCTCGCTCAGAACCGGATAACGCGATGTGATGAGCGCGTGCTCGGCCAGATCGGAATTGCGGACGAGCGCGCCGATGCGGATTCCTCCATTGTCTCGGCAATTCTTCCACCTTGCGCGAGCGGCAGACGATTGATGTCGACGAGGCTGCGCCGGGCGTCTCCACGCCCATTTTCATCAGGTCGATCAGATTGGTGCCGCCGCCGAGAAATTTGGCGTGCGGATCCGCCGCCACGCCGTTGATCGCGCCTTGCGCATCGGCTGCGCGCGTATAGATGAATGGACTCACGACTGCGCACCTCCCATTTTGTCGCGCGCCTGCTTGATCGCATCGACGATGTTCGGATAAGCGCCGCAACGGCAGAGATTGCCGCTCATCCATTCGCGAATTTCGCGCGTCGTCTTTGGCGTGACCTTCCTGCAGACAGGCGACCGCAGAACAAATCTGGCCGGGCGTGCAATAACCGCATTGAAAGCCGTCGTGCTCGAGAAACGCCGCCTGCATCGGGTGCAATTGATCGCCCTGCGCCAGCCCTTCGATCGTCGTGATCTCGTCGCCTTCGTGCATGACGGCGAGGCGTCAGGCAGTGAATTGATCCGGCGGCCGTTGACCAGCACCGTGCAGGCGCCGCATTGCCCGTGGTCGCAGCCTTTTTTCGAACCGGTCAGGTGCAGATGTTCGCGCAACAAATCGAGCAGCGAAGTGCGCGGATCGAGCTGCAGACTGTAATCCCGTCCGTTTATTTTGAGTTGAACGCCAATCGCCTTCGCCGCACCGGGAGGAGCCGTCACCGCCCGTCGTTGGCGCAGAAGCCAGAGCGATCACGTGTGGCCCGAGCGTTACTGCGAGACTGGTTCCGGCAATTTTTTTCAGGAAATGCCGGCGCGTCTCGAAATCTTCGAAAAGGAGCAGTTGATCAAGTGGATCGGCACTCCGGCAGAGGCGGCGGCAACGGGTCGGACTGCTCGGACATCGCCCAATTGCTTCGCAGCGAGAGCGGTGTCTGGTTGCCTGTCTCTGCAATCGCAAAATCCTTGCGGGAGATGATCTGGTGGAATTTCCACCCTCAGTATCCCTTCGCATCCCGCGGCGATGTTGCGCTTGCCAGAGGTGGCATCAAAATTCAAAATCCGGCGCGCGGTCTTCTAAGAGCTGAAAATACGCGTTCTGTTTCAAAAAGGGATTCTTGTTGACGTTCCCTCGCAGGACTACTCATCCTGAGTGCCCTATGAAAACTCCACTTATTGGGCAATCTAATGCGCGTTTTCTCGGGGTCGCCAGTGCGGCTCTGCTCTTGTTGGGAAGCGTTTTCTTCGGGAAGGAAACCTTCGCGGATGTAGCCAGGTTCAATTTTGAATCTTTGGACACGACCTCCGGTGGTGCCCTTAGTTCATTGACGCTGACCAGCGGGACCGTAACCATGACGCTAACTCGAGGCAAAGGCGTGCACTTCGATATTTACGATCTTTCGACAGCTGATGGCCCGCCCTCCTGGGGCATGCGCTCACTCGATCCCAACCAGGTAGGAGGCTACGATCCTGGGCTGGAATTTATTGCGGATTTTGCTGCCCCAATCTGTTACTTCCGTATTGAGTTTGGGGACTACGATCAAGATGAAGATACCCTGGTCCTGAATGCCTGGTCCGGTCCGGGCGGGACGGGAACGCTCCTGGACAGCGCCAATGTGATCTGGTCTGGCGATAAGACTTTTCCCGACCAAATCGGTCGAGGCACGGTCTCAGGCGGCACCGGGAGCATCCGAAGCGTGACCTTCGTCAGCACGGGCCAGTACAATAACAGTGTCTACTACGATAACATCACTGTTAAGACCCATCCTTCTGACCACCTGCCTCCGCTGCAATCAAACGATGGCATACAACCGCGTCAATCGACCTGGCAAATATCGCCGGCTGGCGTTTTGGTGAATCCTAGCCGGCCAGCAGGGCGCTAGGCACGGTTAAGAAAACACAGGCAGCGCGCCGAATTTCGGCCGTGCTCGCCATCGGGTAAAAAGAGCGAGTGAGGGGAATCGAACCCCCGTTTTCGGTCCCCGCCTCTCTCAGGAAACGGTTTTACCTATGTCTAGCGATATCCAAGAACATGCCTGTACACGGCTGGACGTTATGACTAATTATGACTATACGATCAGCATTTGCGAACACTGCCCGTTTCCAGCGTTGGGCCAAGCGGCCCCAAAAAGTCGCGAAAACGCTCCGATGGCGCGGCGCGTAAGCGTTGCGCCACTTCAGAGCTCGGACGTGGTTGCTCTGACCGGGTCCTGGGCGTGGAGAAGGCGTTCCGCGAACGCGATGGATAGGGCAAACAATAGGCCGTCGCATTTACGGCTTGTGCTGAGCGGACAACTAGACTCAGAATTGGTTACCCGATCCCGTGAAGCAAGGGCGGCCGACGTGTGATCCTACTGATCTAGCGAATAGACTTCCACCAGCGCGACGCCGATCGAATTATCCGCGCCGCGCACTATCGCCGTGTAGGGGCCGGGTGGGAGCGTTACTACAATCGCCGATTCCCGGTCATCCACAGGCGGTATGGTGGAGTCGATAATTTGCTGCTCCTGATCGCTGCGCCAGTTGTCATTTTGGAAAATCAGTGAGCCTTCGTGGTCGTGCAACTCCAGGACTGGATCGGCGAGCGATCCGGTCACGCCGTCGGCGCTCAGTGACGGCCCCAGCGCGCGGATCATGAGCTTGGAGGGTGTCGTGCCGCCTACTATGAAGCCACCAATCATCGCCGTGTCGGCGGTGCCGACGTAGCCGCGCGTCGAAATGTTGGTTAGGCCGGAGCTGTCCGGGGCAAGATCGTAAACTTCGCACAAGGCTATGCCTGTCGCGTCATTTGCTCCTCGAACTACGACCGTGTAGCGGCCAGGTGACAAGGTCACCGCGATGAGTGATTCGGCCGGGTGTGTCGGAGTCAGACCACTCGCAACGACGTAATTCGGAAGAGGAGAGACCCAATCGTTGTTTTGTTCAAGCAGGGCGCCGCTGGAGTCATACAGTTCGAGAGTGGGATCGGCCAAGACGCCCGTTACGCCTGCCGCGGCGAGGGATGGCCCGAGCGCACGCAAGACGACTGTTTTGGGGCTGTTACCAGTTACAATGAAACCATCGATCATGACGCTTTCGCCGTTGAGCACGTTCGCCCGCGTCGAAACATTTAGCAGTTCTGGCGTTGGGCTCGCAGGTGTCGGCGACGGGGTAGGCGTGGGCGACGCAGTGGCTGTGGGCGACGGGGTAGGAATGGGCGACAGGGTAGGAATGGGCGACGGGGTAGGAGTGGGCGACAGGGTAGGAGTGGGCGACGGGGTAGGAGTGGGCGACGGAGTCGGGGTGGGTGGCCCAGCTTGCAGCCAATTGATTATGGTTGTCCCTACGGCCGGATGCCCCACCACGCCATCAAAAGGCAAGTGCCAATACTCAAATGCGTGATTATAAGCTCGAACTGGAATCGTCGCCTGCTTATACTTCCCCGCTTCGGGGACCGCTGAGGTGGATTCGGTCAGTCCAATACTCGTCATTTTTTGGATTAAAAGATCGAATGTCTCTGGTATTCCCGTCCCATCAATCGTCGAGAGCATCACGAAAATGGGACATGTGTTTGAAGTGAGATAAGTAACGGGAGACGCAGTAGTGAGGGCAGCAATATCCTGCGGAGTAAAATTCGGATAGTTATCTGGGATACCCAGATAATTCGTACACGCGGAATGCGGACAGGTAGTGTAATCGGTACACACTTGTCCGATAAATGATGGGTCGTACATATTGTAAACCCCGCTACAACCGACAGCTAGATCAGGTCGATCGTCACCGGCCGTTCCAGTCGCGGCCATGTAAAGCGCGTGCGAACCACCAGCTGATCCGCCAACACAATAAACTCGACCGTCGCAGCGGGGATCCGCGCGGGCGGTGCGGATGGCCAACTGCACGTCATCGGTCTGTTCAGGGTAGTGGCCGTCGTCCCGGGGATTTACGTCATTTTGACCCGGAAATGGATGGGTCGGCGAATTCATTGGGAGGTGGGTAGGGGCTAATCGATACTCGGCGGCCAGGCCAAGAAATCCCGCATTACCCAAGTCTTCGGCAACGTACTGCGGGCCGGCATCTCCAGTCATGAAACCGCCAGGATGTAGAACAAGAACTGCCGGATGCCTTAACCCATCCGCTGGAACATAGGCCGTCCAGTATAAATCAACGCCGGTTGAGGTTGTTCCGTATTTCTCGTAGCTTTCACTCAGGCCATTTGTTGCTGCAGCGTCAGCCGTCGTTGTCGTGGAAACGGCGAGCAGTTCGGTCCCAAGCGCCAGAGCAAGAAAGCGGACGAGCCTCTTGCGGTACTATAAATACCATAACGTAACGGAAGCCATTCGTGTGCCACTCCAGCAATTCCGGCTGAACCAGTGTGGTGTTCCGGGCTATGGCGAGAAGATCGACGGTGATGCTCGGGCATTTGGCGACTGCAGTCGCAACTACCTCGTGACACGAGGGAAAAGAGCGGGTGAGGGGAATCGAACCCCCGTATGCAGCTTGGGAAGCTGCCGTTCTACCATTGAACTACACCCGCGTGGAGAGTTGAGAGTTTATAGCGGAGAGGTGAGAAACCGCAACTATTGCCAGGAGATTACGTCGTCGTCATTGGTCCCAGTATTCTTGTCCGGCGCGGGACCGGGCATCGCGCCGATAGCTGATCTTTTCCGAATGACCACGCAATCACACCGCCGTTCACGTTTGCAGCAAATCCGGCATGCAGAAGTATACGGAGTTGGCGAACCGAATTGTCATAGTTGGTATCCATGCGCACGACGTACGGTTTTCCCCATGGATCATAATATTGCCGTCGATTTGGCCGATTCCGGACCGTGGAGCGGTTAGGTCCTTTGCAGCCGGGGACTGATGAATGCGATCGCCTTTGGGTTGTAGCCATATGGTCCGAAAGCAGTCCTAGGTTGCTCGCAAGATTCGTTGAACAGACGTGGTCGTTGGTGTTGCACATCTTAGGTTTCGTCGTCCGGTTTGCGCGTCAGAGGCACGGGTATTTTCCATACTCTGTGTAATATGCGTTCACTGCGGTTACGATTTGCGTGACATCGTTTTTCGCCTGCGTCCGTTTCGCCTGATCCTGCACGCCTTTGAAGGCGGGAAAGAGCAGCGCCATCAGGATCGCGATGACCGTGATGACCACGAGCAATTCGATCAAGCGTGAAGCCGCGCGATTTCGGATTTTCCTTCACGTCCATTTTTGCATCTGCTCGGGGAAGGGACATTGCGCGCAGTCGCAATCGTCTTGCAAGCAAAAGTCTTCGTAGATCTGGAGCAAACCCTGTTGTTGCGCCACGGTGCGAAGAAATTGTCGCCGGCGCGGGTCATCGCCGAAAAGCCGCGCCGCGCCCGTCTCGACGCGTCGATTCGTCAGGCGAGCTGGACGCCGGGCGTACTCCGGCCAAACGTCGCGCCCGGCCAGTTGCCGGAACGGGACGATGACGTTGGCCTCGATTTCGTTCAGGCGAGTCTCGCCGACGAGAGCCAGTGGCGGCGGGCGCGGGCTCGGAGGTGAGGGTGTAATGAAAATTCCAATAAGGATGGGTCGAGCCCGAGAAAGAAATTTCGCACCGGGGCGGGATCCGCTTTGCCTAACGAACGCGAGAGCTCGCGGCCAGGCGGCAACGATGCCGGCGAGCGCCGCCAGTCGCCGCTGCGGATGATTGAGCGGACGGGTTCCGCTCAGGCGCCAGGTGCGCGGAGGCAGGATGAGCCGCTCCAGACTCGGCGCGCCGCGGCCACCATGCGTCCCAAAGCGAACGCAGATATTGCCGGGTGCCGGGCGCGAAGCCAGCCAGGTCCGGCGTCTCGAGAAATCGGCCAACGCCAAAGAGAATCGCTTCAATTTCGTTAGGCCGGGCGCGGAGCGTTTTCAGCGGCAGCCGTTGCGCGAGGAGGGTGAAAGGGAGCTTGTTCTGTTTGTAGCCGAGCGCCGCGGCGATCTCCTGATAGAGCGCTTCATCCTCGCCATGCAGTTCGGTCAGCCGTTGCAGCCGCTGCATTTTGCGCTGGAGGCGGAACTGCGCAGCCGCATCGAGAATGCTGCGAATTTTTTCCTCCGGCAGAGCGCGGAGCGGCGCATGACAGCGACCCGGCTCGCGCCAGCGGCAGCTGGGCCGAAAGACCGGAGGGCAAGGTCGCCGGATCGACCCGCACTTGCGGGACCTCGCCGATTCGTCGTTGTCCGGGTGAAGAATTTCCGTCCACCGGCCGTGACGAAAACGTGCAGGACAATTCCATCAAAGGCCGGATTGGTCGCATGGCCGTGCGTTTCCCAGTTCTGATCGGCGAGATCGAACTCGATGCTCCCGCGAGAAATCTCTCCGCTGATTGATCCTGATCGCGGCGTCGGAAAAATCCGGGCCGGCTTCGCGATTCCAGGTGCCGAACTGGACGATCTCGATCTCCTCGCCGGCCGTGCTGGTGAACGATCTGCCAAAGTCTCCCGCGAACCAGCGCGCCTGCAGCTCGAGCTCGCTGAAGCTGCGCGGTTGCGAAAAGAGCGGGCGCTCGCAGATTTTCGCGGTGGCGAGAAGTTGCGCGTAACGCTCGGCACCGGACATCCCGGTCAGGCTAGAGTCCGGCCATCCGTTAGGGCAAGAGGGAAAGCGAGATAGCTTGCCTGAAACAAGGCGTCCGGCTAGACCGCTGAATAACGGGAACGGCCTAGGGCCGTCCATGCATCGTGGGCAATGTTGCCTGTAATCAAACAACAGAAAGAAACATGAAAACCAAAAGTTCGTTAGTTATCGGCACATGTATCGCGACTCTTTTGCTTTGCACATCGCCCGTCGTTCGCGCGGAGTCGAAAACCACGGCCTCGCCTGCCGCTTCCCCGGCCGCGAGCTCCTCACCGATGGCAAAATCGGCCGACCAGAAAAACGAATCGCGCCGTTCCCTTCCGCGGCAAGATCGCTTCCGTCGATGCGACGGCCAAGACATTTTCAATCGCCGGCAAGGACGCGACCCGGGTGATAAAGATCACCGACCAAACCAAGATCATGAAACAAGGCGCGGCAGCGACCATGAAAGATGTCGTCGCCGACGAGGAAGTGCGCGGCTCCTATTGGAAAAAAGAGGACGGATCACTCGAAGCGCGCAACGTTAAACTCGGTCCTTTGAGTGCAGAAGAAACGGCCAGGCGCGAGGCGCACAAGCAGAAGATGAGCGAGGCAGCCGCGGCGGTAGCAGCTGCGTCGGCGTCTCCGTCGCCGTCCCCCACCGCCAAGCCTTAGGATCGCCTAACGATTAGAGCGGTTTCGAAAAACTCGTAGCCGGCACATTGTGGTTGCCCAACCGCCGCGTGGTAGGGCGAGCAGTGGTAGGGCGAGACTCCGTCGAGCCTGGGGGTGAACGGTGTTTGGTCAAATCGACCCCTTCCCTCCGGCTCGACAGAGTCTCGCCCTACCAGCCAAGCCTCACCAGCCGAGCATCCGGCTACGTGCGCTAGCTCTTCATTTTTCGGCGGCGCGGTGAGCAACGCCCAAGTCCGCCACGAAAAGGGCATACTCGCGGCGGCGCGATTCTTCATCCGGCTGCCGGAGAATCGAGGAGGGATGGACCGTGGCCACAACCCGGTTTGCAAGATCGCATTCCAGCACCTGGCCTCGTTGGCGGGTGACGCGAAAGCGACGAGCCGAAAATCGCCTGCGCCGCGGTCGATCCGAGACAGACCAGGACAGCGGGCCTAACGACTCGCAATTCCGCTTCCAGCCAGGGGCGACAGGCCGCGATGTCGCGCGCGTTCGGCTTTTGATGAATCCGCCTTTTGCCGCGCGGTTCCCATTTGAAATGTTTCACCGTGTTTGTGACGTAAACTTCGTTGCGCCTGATCCCGGCCTCGGTCAGCGCTCGATCCAGTAACTGGCCCGCCGGGCCAACGAACGGTTTCCCAGTGAGGTCCTCCTGGTCGCCCGGTTGCTCGCCGAGGAACATGAGCGTGGCGCCTTTTCGCCCTTCGCCAAACACAGTCTGGGTGGCGTTCTTGTAGAGGGGACAGGCGGTGCAGGCGCGCGCCGCTTTGCGCAGCGTCGTTAGGCTGGCCGTTTCCGGAACTGGCGCCGGACGCCATTTTTCGGTGTCTTTCAGATTTTCTTTCCGCACTCTTCCTCATCGCAAGTCTCTTCCCGCAAATGCGCCTCGCTCGAGAGCGGCGGACGAGCTTTGCGCATGACTGGTTGCGACAATATTATTTTCGGACTCTACGCGGCATCGCGTGCAACAATCGCGCTCGCGAAGGAGAAATGGCTCTGCTAAATCCGTTCCCGTGCCTGCCACGGATGCCATCATCGAAACGCCCCGGCTGCTCTTGCGCCATTTCGTCGAGACCGATCTCGACGAGATGGCGGCGCTGATGGCGAATCCTGATTTCATGCGTTTTTCGAGCGGCGTTTTTACCCGCGAACAAACGGCGAACTTTCTTTTCGATCGGGTCATCGCGCCGCGCCGAGGCGGGTCGACCGAGTCAGTTCGGCTGTATCCTGCGCGAGGAAGAACAGCTGATCGGTTATTGCGGATTTTTTCGACAGATCGTCGATGAGGTCGAGGAGATCGAGATCGGTTATCGGCTTCATCCCGACTACTGGAATCGCGGACTGGCGACCGAAGCGGCGCGCGCGGTGCGTGACTATGCCTTTTCCGTTCTCAAACTGGAACGGGTCATCTCGCTGATCCATCCCGACAATCACGCCTCACGACGAGTGACGGAGAAAAATGGGATGACGCTGGAAAAGGAAACGACTTTTCGCGGTTTCCCAACGCTGGTGTTTGCCTGTCGACTCGCGACACTTTCGTCTCGTAGGCAGGAGCTCGGAGAGCCCGTTAAGCAGTTTCGTTCAGGCACGTTACTTGTGGCGGCGGAGGAATTCGTCCGCGAGCGCGCGATAAGCTTTCGCTCCGCTGCCGTTGGCGTCGTGTTCGAGGATGCATTTCCCGAAGCTCGGCGCTTCGCTCAAGCGCACGGTGCGCGGGATCACCGTCTCGTAAACGCGCTCGCCGAAATGTTCGCGCACCTCCGCTACCACTTGCGCGCTCAGCTTCGTCCGGCCATCGAACATCGTCATGACGAATCCCGCCCAGCTCGAGCCCGGCATTCGCGCCGGAAGCGTGGACGCGTTCGATCAAGCTAACGATTTTGACCAGACCTTCGAGCGCGAAATATTCGCACTGGATCGGGTGTGAAAAGCTCATCGGCGGCGGCGAGCGCATTCGTCATGAGAATGCCTAACGACGGCGGACAATCGAGCAGGACGTAATCGAAGGTTTCGTCTGTCGCGCAGCATTTGCGAGCGCCTGCGCGAGACGGGTGAGATGATCGGTCATCCGCGCGATCTCGATTTCCGCGCCGGCGAGATCGAGATCGGCCGGAATGATAAAAAGGTTCTCGAGCCGGGTGGGCAGAACCTTCTCCGCGACGGGATCGTCGCCTAACAATGCCCCGTAAACGCTCTGCCCTTCGAGGCTCCTGCAAGCCAAAGGAGCTGGTCGCGTTGCCCTGCGGGTCGAGGTCGATCAAAAGAACGCGGGTCTTTTTCTCGGCCAGCGCGGCGGAGAGATTAACCGCGGTCGTGGTCTTGCCGACTCCGCCTTTTTGGTTCGCGATCGCGACGACTTTCATCGCGGAATGATCTGGGTGCGCAATTCAAAGGTGCGGCGGCCGTCCGGCTCCTGCCAGAGCAAGTTGATCTGGATGTGGGTAACATTTCAGTGATCTCGAGTTCGCCTGCTTTGGTCAGCCAGCGATGAAAAATTTCCAGGAAAAGATAGCTCTCGAAATCGATGTAAACCGGCTTGGTGTCCTTGTCGCGGCCCTCCGCGCCGCTGCGGCGAAGCGCCTGTTCCGACGGGCGAATATAGACGTGCCGCGGCAGTTGTCGCGCCGCGCGCAGGCGTTCGACGGCGATGACGAGATCGCGCGAGATGCCGGTAAAATCGCCGGCGCCGAGTTCTTCCAGAGTCGACCGTCCAGGTTTCACGTTGCACGACGATTTTTCCGCAACGCAGGCGCGGGGTGTGCGCGCCTAACGAGAAACTGAAGGGATGGAACCCGAGCGGAATGGTCCAGGCGCGCGCGAAGGAACCGAGGTCCTCGCCCGTGGCGCGCGTGCGGAGCCGGACGTCGCCGTTTTGCTCGTTGATGAAAACCTCAAGCTCCGCCGGCGGGATGGCCCGCCAGCTGGGGATTGCCGCGCTGGGCGGCCACGAAGTTGGTGCAATCGGGCAGGCCGTCAAAAAGTCGCACCGTGGTCGTGGCGGTGAAATCCGCCGCGAAAAAACCGAAATGAAAATTCGGCTTTCCACCAGCCGTTTTGGCGAGCGCGCGCAGCCAGCGCCTCTCGATCCGGGCAGGACCAAAAAAAGCCGTGATGGAGCAGCGCCACGGGCGGATGGAGTTCCGCCAGGACCCATTGGTACTCGCCGCGGGCGACGGCGTCGACCGATTCTGCTCCGAGCTGCAAATCGGCTGACGGATAGGTGTATTCATCGAACTTCTCGTATTCGAATTCTCGCCTAACGAAATGGCAATCGTGCGACGGAGAGCTCGTATTCCGTCTTGTCCGCGTGGCGGCCGAAGTTTTCCGCGAAAGCGGTCTTCACTTCCCGAAAAGCGTTGTGCGCGAAAACGATCATTCCCGGCCCGGTCAGCGGCAGCTGCGCTTGCGCGCAGTGGCGCAGAAAAGCCGGCAGAGGGAGCAGCGCCGTTTTGCCGTGGCGCCTGCTCGAGAAGGGCGCGCAAACCGGCCGCGACGCGACTGGCGACGAAGGCATAGTTATCGCGCCAGAGATCAATCCAGGGGGCCGCGTCGATCGCGACCTCGTTGATCAGATCTTCACCGATCGAAAAATGGCATTCGCGAAAACATTCCTCGCCGATGGGATTGGTCGCGGAATAGAGGAAGCGGGTGGCGACCTTGTGCGCGCCGAGTTTTTCGAGGCGCTCGGTCGCCTCGTCGATGAGGGCGAGGCGGGCCAGCGGCTCGGTGGTCCGGGCAAATTTGTCCGGCAAGTCCGCCAGAGGTTGCAGCTCCTCCAGCCAGCGTCGGCGCGCCGCGCCGTCGCGCCAACGGGAAATATCGGCGAGAAAAACGGCGAGGACGTTTGGCTCGAGCGCGGGAACTTCCATCGCCCAGAGGATGAGATTTTGCTGCGCCAGCCTAACGAGTGTCTTCGATTTGACGCCTAACGAATGGGCCGGGGTTGTTCCCATCACAGCGGGCGAGGAGGGCGTGGGTGGCGGAGTCGAGCGCCACGCTCGTGCCCGTCTCGGTAAAAACAAAACGATCCTGCTCGAGGCGACCGTTGGGATGCAATCGCGGCGCGAGTTCGGCGGCGGCTTCCGGGTCCGCATTGATCGCGGCGGCGACGCCATGCGCGGTCCAGCGTTCGAGGAAGGTTTCCCGGCGCGCGATACCGGGATCAGGAGAGAACGTCAAGGACGTGCGGTCCCAGGGTCGATCGTGCCCCAGCCTTGCGGTCCGAACTCGCTCAAAGTATCGTTTTTCGCGCAGACCCGCTGGAGGATACAGAAGCAAATGGCGCTCGCGCGCGCGCAGCTTTTTTTTCGTGGCGGGAGCGGCTCCGCGGACGGCCCGGACCAGCAGGTCGCGACATGCCGCCGGCCGCGAAAACAAGGTAAGCAGGGTAGAAATTGTCGGGCTGCCGCCATCAGCATCTGCGCGCGCCGAATCGAGCTCGCGTTCGAGAGTTTGCTGCAAGGACGCTTCCGCGAGTGGCGAATCTGATCGCGCTTTGCCAGCAGGCGACGAACGCGGCTGGAAGGAGGATCTGCCGCAGGAGGCATGACGCCGTCGCGGATCGCTTTGCGCCAGGCGCGGAATTGTTCCTTTGAAAGATCGTGCTGACGCGGACGCGAGAATTTCTTCGACGTCTGCTTTGGTTTGCGAAAATTCCGTCTCCGCCGCGATCAGCTCGCGGCCGCATGCGCGCGGTCTCGATCGTGGCAAGTTTTTCCAGCGCTTCGAACGGCACGCCGGCCATTCGGATGAGGAAAATCGGAGCAATGCGATAGCTGGCGTCCGCCACGCCTGAAGAAAACAGAAGCGAGGCCCGTGGCAACGTCTAATCAGGAGATCAGCGCAAGCTTCCGTCGGGTCGCTTGCACTGACGAGGCCAGACGAGACGCGCGCTTCGCTGACGCGATTTAGTTGTTCACCAACGGGAGGCGAATCGTGATCGTCGTCCCGACATCCGGGCGTGCTGTCGACTTTGATCGAGCCGTTGTGATCTTCGACGACCTTCTTCGTGATGAAAAGCCCAAGACCGGTGCCGCTCTTGCCTTGCTTGGTCGTGAAATAGGGATCGAAAATTCTTCGTGATCTGTTCGGGGCTGATGCCGTGTCCCGTATCCGCGATGCGCACGTCGACGTAAAAATCCTTGCGGATGCAGCTCACCTCGACGTTGCCCTTTGCTCTCGGTCGGCCGCCTGAATGGCATTGATCACGACATTCTGGATCGCGCGCGTGATCTGGACGGCATCGCCGATGACAGAGCAGGGATCGTCCGCCACATCGCACTTCAATTCGACGGCCGTTTCTTTCGCCATCGCGCCGACGCTGTTGACGACTTCCCGGACGATTTCCGAAACGGAAATGACCTTGTGCGGGGCAGCCTCGACGCTGCCGTAGTTTTGCCACATCGTGAGCAGGTCGCGGCAAAGGCGGACGTTTTGCTCGATGATCTCCAGTTCCTTGTTCGAACCGGCTGGAACGGGATTGTCCGGATTTTTCGGATTCTTCGAGTTTCTTGGCGAGGAGCTGGACGTAGCCCCAAACGATCGTGAGCGGATTTCCGATATCATGCACGAATTCCGCGGATGCCTGGCCCGAGCGAGGCGAGGCGTTCCTTTTGCGCCAGCTCCTCGAGGAGGCGGTTGTTCAATTCCTTGATTTCGCTCGCGGCGGTCTCGCTCGTGCGATGAGCCCGGGTGCGTGCGACGTTGCGGCTGATCACTTCGCGCATTTCGCGCGCATCAAAGGGCTTGCTGATGTAATCGTTCGCGCCGAGGCGGACTGCTTCCTTGGCCGTTTCGAGCGCGCCGAATCCAGTGAGCATGATGACGGAAAGATGCGGATCGATCTGGCGGATGCGGCGCAGCCCTTCAATCCCGGTGACGCCGGGCATTCGGATATCCAGCACGATCGCGTCGGGTTTTTTCTCGTTGAGAAGTTGCAGACCGATCTCGACCGAGTCGGCGGTGTGAACTTGATAGCTGGGCTTCAACAGCATCCGCAAACTTTCGCGCGGACCCATTTCGTCGTCGATAACGAGGACTTGTGGGAGATCGGCGTTGGCTATCATTGCTCCCATCGCTAGAAGCTAGGGACGTGCCCCGCAGGCGAAAAAATCTTCAAATGATCCGGTAGGACTCACTTTTGAGGGCGATGGTTCTGCAATTCGCAGAGAAACGCAAGGGTGAAATTGTGAATAACTGCAAAGCTATCGACAAATTGCAGACACGGGCACGAAGATCTGGCCGATGCTTGCAAAATTCTGGCTGAACGCGCTGCGAATTATGGAAAAAAGGAAAAGATGAGCAAGCGTAATCGAGCGGTGGTCACCGGCATGGGGATCCTCGCCCCGAACGGGACCGGGCTGAAAGCAGTTCTGGCGCTCGTTGGCGGCGGGAGAAAGCGGCGTCGGCCCGATTACACTTTTTGACGCGACCGGATTCAGGAATCGCATCGCCGGGGAGGTGAAGGAATTCGATCCGCTGGATTACATGCCGGCGGAGTGGAAGCCGAAGCGCATGGCGCGGCATACCCAGCTCGCTTTTGCCGCCACCCAGATGGCCTTGAAGAATGCCGACTTCAATCCGGCTGCGCGCAAGCGCGGCGCGGTTCTGCCGGTCTATATCGGGGTCAGCACGAGCGCGCTGGATGTGATCGAGAAGGGTTTTCACGAGCTGCGAGGAACGAGGTCCGCGCCGGGTGAATTCCGGCGTGGTGAGTAATTGCCAGCCGCAAGCCGCCGCCCACTTGATCGCGCAGAAACTGGGAGTCGAAACGCAGGCCACGACGATTTCCTCGGCCTGCCCTTCTGGAATTGATGCCATCGCCATGGCGGTGGCGCGGATCCAAGCGGGCGAAGCGGAGGTTGCGATCGCCGGTGGCGCGGATGCTCCGATGACTCCCCTAACAATGGCCAGTTTTGCTTCGGCCGGCCTCAGTTCGTGCGCAAATGCCGAGCCGCGACCGCGCGAGCCGGCCCTACGATCAGGCGTGCGATTCCGGAGTGATTTCGGAAGGAGCGGCCGTCGTCGTGGTCGAAAGCCTCGAGCACGCCATGGCCCGGGGCGCGCGGATCTATCTCGAGATCACCGGATATTCTGCGCAGATGGATCACGATCCGAAGGATCCTTTTGGGGGTCTGGAAAATGCGATGCGGCTTGCGATGGCCAACGCCTGCCGGCAGCCGCACGAAATCGATTACATTTGCTCCTATGGTCCGGGCCATCCCATTTTGGATGCGGCCGAAGTGAAAATGATTCGGCGGGTTTTCGGCGCGCTGGCGGAGCGCGTTCCGGTCAGTTCGATCAAAGGCGTGACGGGCAACCCGCTCTCTGCGGCCGGCCCCTTCCAACTGATTGCGTGCGCGCTTGCTTTTCAGAACCAGCTGATCCCGCCGACCGCGAATCACGAAAGCCCCCTGCCCGGTTGCGACTTGGATTTTGTGCCGGGAAAGGCCCGAAAAGCGCTACTGGAATGCGCTTTGATCAATGTACGTGGATTGGGAGGCGGAAACAGCAGCATGGTCGTAGAACGCTTGCGTCCAGAGTGAGAAATGATGAAGACAAGGTTAAGCGGAATCTCTCGCCATGAATGGCGTGACGATTCCCACACTTGCCGCGCTGCTCCTCCAGATCGCCCTCGGTCTCGCCGTCTATCAGGCGAACCGGCGGCGGTTGGCGAACCAGTGTTTTCTTCTCCTTTCGGTCACGATCGCGGCCTGGCTGGGCAGCCTTTATTTCGCCTTTGTAGCGACGACTCCGGGGGCGGCGGCGTTCGGAATTCGGCAAGCTTCTGCGACGGCGGTTTTTTATCTCGCGGCGCTCAATCTTCTGCGTCTCTCGGTTCGCCAAAAGCTGCGCAACTGGCGGGATTTGCTCGGAACTTCCCGGATCTGGCTCCTGGTGACAATCGGGGTCGTTGGTCTGTGCCAGACGCCGTTTTTCTTGAAGGGCGCTGCTGATTTCGGAGACGCCGGTCTGCCGCCCCGGCCGATTTACGGCGAGGGAATTTATGTTTATTCGGCCTATTTCGTCGTCGGCGTTCGTCGTCTTGATTGTCAGCTATTGGCGCGACCTGCGGAAAACCAGCGGCGGCGAGCACGCCGAGCTTTCGTTTATCCTGATCGGCGGTATCGCGGCCGTCGGTTTCGCCTTGGGCTCGCTTTCGTTCTCGATTACTTGATCGGTCCATCGCGCGCGCTGCTTTTTGCGCCTTTTCGGGTGGTGGTTTTCAGCCTGGTGGTTGGCTACGGCATCGCCACCCGCAAGATCCTCGAAGTCGGCTTCTTCATGCGGCGGTCGATTGCCTATATCTTGCTGGCGGTCTATCTGGCGGCGCTCTATTGCCTGGTCTGGTGGCTTTGCTACGGCTGTCTTTGTCCCGATCTTTGGCAATGATGGCCGCTCGCTGGCCCATCTCTTCGCCTCGCTCGTCATTGCCTTCGCGATGGTGCCGGCGCGCGGATTTTCGCAATCGTTAGCCGACCGTCTTTTCGTCGGGACGCGCCGGCTCGATTTTCAGGCGACGATGAATCAGGCCGCGGCGATCCTGCGCTCGGTCACCACCCTGGGCGACCTCCTCGAGCGCTTCGGCCTAACGATCGGCCAGGCGGTCGATACGGATCGGGTTTACATCCTGCTTCCGGAGCCAGAATTTTACGCCCAGCGCTTTCCGGCCGTGCAGCCTGGCTCGCGCACGATGCGAATGGAGCTGCATCGCGATCAAGCGATCATCGCCCATCTCGAGCGAACCCAGGAGCCGATCGTCCTCGACGAACTTCACCGCGTGCGCTCGACCGCCAGAACTCGAACGCGTGAGTCGGCAAATGAAGTCGCTCCAGATCGGGTTTGCGATGGGAATTTTCTCCCGTGACCAGCTCGCGGGCGTGATGCTGCTGGGTCCGCGGCGCTCGGGCCGCATTTACGGCACGGTCGAGCAGGGCGCGCTCGGCGTTCTTTGCGGGCAGCTCGCGGTTGCGATTGAGAACGCCCAGCTTTTTACCGAGGTGCAGAACGCAAAGATCTATAACGAGACGCTTCTGCAAAACCTGACCACCGGCGTGGTGGCGGCGGATCGAAATGGAATGATCACCGTCTTTAATCGCGAGGTCGAGCAACTGACCGGTCTGCCCGCCGGCGAACTGCTGGCGCGCAGGATCTACGAACCTGCCGGAAGCGCTGCGCGATATTCTGGCGGAGACGATCAGAAACGGAGAACGCCAGGAGAATCGCGAAATCGTCCTGCGCTCGGGAGAAAAGAACACGATCTTGCGCGCGAGCAGTTCGCTCTTCCACGGCCAGGATGGCGCCACGCTGGGAGCGTTGATGGTGCTGACGGACATCACGACTCTCAAACGGCTCGAGATGCAGATCCGGCGCAGTGATCGCCTGGCCAGTCTCGGCACGCTCTCCGCCGGCATGGCGCATGAGATCAAGAACCCGTTGGTCTCGATCAAGACGTTTGCCCAGCTCTTGCCCGAGCGGTATCAGGACTCCGATTTCCGCGAGACCTTCTTCTCTCTGATCGGCCACGAGGTGGATCGAATCGATTCGTTAGTCAACCAGCTCCTCCGCTTCGCCCGGCCGGCGAAGCCGGTGCTGAAGCCGATGCATGTTCACGAGATTCTGGAAAAAGCGCTTGCTTCTCGTCGGCCATCGCCTCTACCAAAAAGATGTGAAATTAACTCGTTCCTGGCAGGCGGAAGTTGATACTATCCACGCCGATTCGGATCAAATTGAGCAGGTGTTCCTTAATTTCTTTCTTAACGCGCTCGACGCCATGAAGTCGGGCGGGTCACTCGTCGTCTCGACTGAAATTGGTTCGACCGAGATGTGGCCGACGGCCTTACCGGGCGACCCGGTCGACGTTCGCGAAATTCTGCGTGTCACGGTCGAAGACGACGGCTGCGGGATCAAGCCCGAGGATGTGACGCACGTTTTCGATCCGTTTTTCACGACCAAGGATTACGGGACCGGTCTCGGACTCTCGGTCGTGCACGGCATCGTGCAGGAACACGGCGGGCAGATCGAGGTCGAGAGCGAACTGGATCGAGGCACGAGTTTCCACATTCTTCTTCCGCTCGTCCGCTTCCAGGCAGAGGTGGCGGCAGCATGATCTCCCCCGCCGCCTGCCTTCTCTACACCCAGGACTCGGATCTCGTTAGGCGAACCCGCGCTTTTCTGCGCAACCGCGCCTCCGTCCGCCATGTCGATGAGACCCGATCGGCTCGAAGCGGTCCTCCAGCAAAACAGCCCGGCTTTGCTGGTGGTGGATCTGCGCTGTCACGAAAGCCAGTGATTTGCTCGAGCAAGTAAAGGCGGAGTGGCCGGACGTTTGATCATTGCATTGGGAGTGCCCCGATCGGAACCGCTGCGCGACGCAGAACAGGCCGGCATCTATGCGGCCGAGGATGTGAATTTGGAACGACGTCCTTTCCAGGCGCTCGTCGGCCGGGCGCTCGAGCACCTGCGCGTCCTGGAGGATAATCGCGTTTTGCGGGCGGAAGCGTCCAATGCGCTGGTGCGCGCCGAGCCGCGCGAGCTGGCGCCAAGTCAGGATGGCGGAGCAGGAGCGACACTCCGGCTGCTGCGCTTTCCCCGCGTCTTTCGTCGATTCGATGAATACCGGACGCGTTAGTCAACAACGTGGTCGAGAGTCTGGCCGACGCCGCGATGGTCACTCGAGTCGGAATGTTCTCGCGGCGCCGGGAAGGCGAGGCTTTCCGTTTGCGGGCCGGGCTGCGTTGTCTGCCGGAGACCTACGAGATTGAATATCAGGCGCGCGATCCCTTGGTAGGTTGGTTGGAGCGCCACGCGCATCTCATCTGCCGCGCCCACTTGCCGCAAACCCGTGACCACGCGCAGCGCGAGCTGCTCCGGCGCGCCCTCGATACGCTCGGCGCGGAAGTGATCGTGCCGCTGCACGTGCGCGGAAGAATCAGTGGCTGGCTCTTTTTCGGCCATCGCCTCACGGGTCAGACTTTCGATTACCAGGCTCTCGAGGCGCTGATGATTCTCGGCGACCATGTCTCGACCGTCTTGGAAAACGCTCTTCTCCACGAGGAGATCAGCTCCAGCAAAAACGCTTGCCGAAACGCTCCTCACCGCGATTCCGCCGGGTATTATCGCGAGCGATGAAGAAGCGATTGTTCGCTGGTGCAATCCGACCGCCGAATCCATTCTTCGGCCTGAAGTCGGCCGATGTGCTGAACAAGCCGGTCGAATCCGCCGGCAGCCGCATCGCCTCCGTCCTGCGCGAGACGCTTGAAAGCATGGACCAGCCTCGCGCGCAGCAGTGGATGGATCCCAAGACCCGCCGCTCGCTTTCCGTCCAAACGCGGCGTCTCATTCACCAAGGAGAAACCGTTAGGCGCGGTCGCCGTTATCCAGGACATGACCCCGGAGGAATCGCTCCGGCAGAAACAGGAGTTGGTCGATCGCGCCGCTTTCTGGACCGATCTCGCGGCCAGCATGTCGCACGAAGTGCGCAATCCGCTCGTCGCCATCAAGACTTTCGCTCAACTTCTGCCCGAGCGTTTCGACGACGCGGATTTCCGGCGCGATTTCAACGAGATTGTCGTGCAGGAAATTGATCGCCTCGATCTCATCATCACGCAGATCAATAATTTCGCGCATCCGCCGGAGTTGATTTTCAAGTCGCTCGATTTGCGCGGCGCCGATGAAGAAAGCGCTGGAACTGGTGCGCGCGCGCGACGCTCAGAACGGCTTCTCGATTGAAACAACGCTGCCGGACGATCTGCCCCGGGTCGTCGGCGATGAAACCGCCCTCGCGGAAGCTTTTGCTCATCTCGTCGCGAATGCGGCCGAAGCCACTCACGGCCAGCCGAAAGGCAGAATCACGCTCTCGGCCAAACCCGATTCGCGAAGGCGACCACACCAGCGGCGTGGTCGTGACCGTGCACGACAATGGCAAAGGCATCTCGGCCGATCTGAAAGACAAAATTTTCTCTCCGTTCTGCACGACCAAAGCGCGCGGGATGGGTCTTGGCCTGCCGATCGTAAAACGGACCGTCTTCGATCACAATGGCCGCGTCGACGTGGACTCCAATTCGCACGGCACTTCGGTCAGCGTGCTCTTGCCCGTGGCGGAAAACGGAGCGTAGCGAACTACCGATTTCTGATTGGAAAGTGGCGCAAGCGCCATAAGTTTGGCGACGCCTCAAGCATTCAGCAATCAGCATTCAACCATGATCGTTACCACCAAGCAGCTCTACCAGGTCGCCTACGGAAAATTTGCCGTCGGCGCTTATAACGTGAACAACATGGAACAGATCCTCGGGCTGTTCCGCGGCAACGTGCAAAGCCAGGCGCCGTTCATCATTCAGCTTTCGAAAGGGGCGCGAAAATACGCCGACAAAAGAATGCTCGAAGCGCTCATCCGCACTGCCGACAAGATGTTCGAGGACGCCATCTTCGCCGTCCATCTCGACCATGGCGACGAAGAGACCTGCTACGACTGCATCGACTCGGGCTTTCTACAGCTCGGTCATGATCGACGCCAGCCACGAGTCCTTCGCCGAGAACGTCGCGATCACCAAACGCGTCGTCGATCGCGCCCACGAGAAAGGGATCAGCGTCGAAGCCGAGCTTGGCCAACTCGGCGGCGTCGAGGAAGACATCAAGGTCGATGAAGGCCACGCTTCCCTCACCAATCCGGACGAAGCCGTCGAATTCGTTAGGCAAACCGGTTGCGACTCGCTCGCGGCAGCCATCGGCACCAGCCACGGCGCCTATAAATTCAAAGGCAAACAGGGCCTGCACTTCAACGTCATCGAGGAAATCAAGAAACGGATTCCCGGGACGCCGATCGTGATGCATGGCAGCTCCAGTGTGCCGATCGAAGAAGTCGAACGAATCAACGCCGCTGGCGGCAAACTCGATCCTTCCGCGCGAGGCGTGAATGAAAATGAATACCTTCCGGCGGCCAAGCTCGGCGTGACCAAGGTCAATATCGACACCGACGGTCGATTGGTCTGGACCCGCGTCCATCGCGAATTTTTCCGCGACCATCCCGACCAATTCGATTTTCGGCCGCCCGGCAAAATCTTCGTCGAGGAATACGCGAACTTCATCGCGCACAAGAACGAGAAGCTCGGCTCGGCCGGCCAGCTCGCCGCGATTCGCGCGACCTTGTAGCGTTCGATTGTCGGCGCCGCCGCGTCCGCGGCTGCGCTGCGAAGCGGCGCGTCGGCCGGTTGCTTTAGTCGCGCTGCACGATTTTGCCGGGATCGTCAATTTGGAAGGTCAGCTTCACAAATTTTGCTTCGATGCCCACGAGCGAGAGATAGAACTGCCTTTTTTGCCGAAAGCGGACCGCGCCGGCAACGACGTTCCAATTTGCCATCGTTTGACTGCCAGTCGCTCATTCGCGGTGGCGATCGAGAAGCTGCCTTTCGCAGCGATGCTTTCATTCTCCAGAGTGAAGCATCGTCGCTGATTCGGAGCGGAGAGAGGGATGATGAAAGAGGTCACCCCACGATTCAGTCTGAAGCGGGTTTTCGCGTCGTTCACCGTCAGGTTAATCGCCTTCGCATAGCCTGGGGTGACGTATTCGATCTTCCAATCCGCCCGTGTCGGTTTCTCGTTGCTCGGACGATGGGTTTGGCCATGCGCGAGCACGAGTGAGTTCAGGATGAACACGACGCAAAACGTCCGCGCAGGGGAAAACAGAGTCGTGAGCGGTTGAGAGCCTGGCACTGTTTCGATCACAGCTTTAACTGCGCCAGCTCTCGAGGCCTTTTTTGGATGAAAGGGGCCCGGTCGTTTCAATGGCCTCTCGCCGCCTGATCGGAGAGAAAAGACCCTTCGCGGGGAGTGGCAAGATTTAGCTTGCCCAGATCGCTGCATTCCTGTAAGAAACCGGCCAACTAAATACAAACAAATTTTAAGTAAGAACCTTTCGCAGGAGGGGCTTTCGGATTCGTTGTCCCTGAGCTTCCGTGCCGTCGTCGCCTCAAGCGTCCGAGCCGAACTCCTCCCGCGATTGGTACTGCATCTGCTAAACCTACATCGCGCCCGGTCACCTATGGACTTCAAAACCCACCCGATTCCCCTTGTCCGTGAAGGCATTCCCTGTCGTTTTTTGGCTCCTTTTCCTGGCGTCGGCTCTTCGCGCCCAAGACGCCGTTCGACCGTCCCTCGCCGGGGAAGCTGCCGCGGAAGCGCGGCGTCAATCGATCGAGCAGATTCCCTACAATCTCCTCGCTCGGCCCGGTTCGTTTCCGGTTCAGTGTCACGACCGGAATCGAATATAACGACAACATCAACCTGGCCGAGATCAATAAGCAGGAGGACATCATCATTCGGCCGCAATTTAACATCAACGCGATCTGGCCGGTCACGCAGTTGAATACGCTTCGACTTGATCTTGGAATGGGTTACAGCTTTTACCTCAATCATCCCGAGAACGACACCAATGGCGTCATCATTTCGCCGGGCTCGCAATTGGCGTTCGATATCTTCGTCGCGGGATTTCCGGATCAACCTTCACGATCGCTTCTCGTTGCAACAGGATCCGACTGACGAAATCCAATTGAGCAATGTGGCCGATTACGGCCGCTTTGAGAACACCGTCGGTGTCTCGGTTCTCTGGGATCTGAATAAGGCGGTGCTGACCTTTGGCTACGATCACTATCACCTTATATCTCAACCACCAGCACCTTTTCTTATCTCGACCGCAATGCCGAGGATGCTCACCTTTAGCGCCTACTTTGCCCTGACCTCGACGACCGGGGCCGGATTGGAGACTACTGCCGTTTACAGTTACTACAACCAAGATCGGTCCTGAACAATTCCGTCAATTATAGCGTCGGGCCGTTCGTCGAGACGCAATTGACGAATTATCTTAAGCTGCGCGCCTCCGTCGGCTATCAGCTCATTGATTTCGATAACGATGGCTCAGTCGACGACCCGAACGACGGAAGCGACTATTACGCCTACCTGCTGCTCTCGCATCGGATTAACTGCCGCGATCTCGCAAACTCATCGCTGCCGGTCACGAATCGCAGCTCGGTGTTAACTCCAACTTCATCATCGTGAATTATGTTCGCCACACCGCGACCTGGAATATCATCAACAGCGTCCTGCTCGCGACCGAGCTATTCTACGAAGACTGGTGATGACTCCGGCGGGGTGTATTCGGAGCACATCCAGCGTTACGGCGGGGCGGCCACCCTTGGTTACCAGTTGACGCCGCACGTCACGCTTGGTCTTCGCTATCAATATACTCAGAAGCAATCCGATCTGCCCGGCCGCGACTACAAGCAAAATCGCGTCTCTCTCGACGGCACCTATAGTTTCTAAGACCAACGGCATGCAACTATGAAGCGCTTTTTTATCTTATGCAGCCTTTGCACGTTTGCTCTCCTTGCGGGGCCGACGGGCGTTTGCGCAAGATAACAGCGCGCCTCCGGTTATCCCGAAAGCGACGGCGGTCGATCAGGCGCCGGACGGCACCGCGAGCAGCACGGTCTTGCGGACCAACTCCATGTCGGTGCTGGATGACAAGAAGCGCCTGGGCACGGATGACTTCGTCAGTTTCCGCGTGGTCGAGGATCGCGACAACCTCTCGCAACGCCTGCGCGTCAACGATAACGGCGAGTTGGAGGTGCCGTATATTGGGCTTGTCCCGGCCCAGGGCAAGACCTGCCGCGAGCTTGCTTATAATATCAAAGCGGCGCTGGAGAAGGAATACTACTATCACGCGACGGTCATTCTCGCGGTCGATAAAGTGAGCGAGAAATCGCGCGGCAAAATTTATGTCTATGGCGCGGTGAAATCACAGGGCCCGCAGGAAATTCCAACCGATGAGACTTATACCGTCAGCAAAGCGATCATTCGGGCCGGCGGCTTCGGCGATTTTGCCGACAAACGCAAGATCAAGATCACGCGCAAGGATGGCCAGGACCTGGTTGTCGACCTGAAGCGAATCATCGAACAAGGTCATACCGAGGATGACGTTGTCCTGCGCCCGGATGACCAGATTTATGTCCCGCAGCGGCTGGTGAATTTCTAGTTATGCAGACTCCCGCTCTCGAACGTTCCTCGCCAGCTTCGATCACCACCTCGCTCATCACCCGGCTGCATCGCTACAAGGCGCTTCTTCTCCGCCGCTGGTGGATTCCGCTCCTGACCACCTGTCTTGGTGTATTCGTCGGAGCTTGGGTGATTTTTCAGGCGCCCAACGCCTTTCTTTCCACCAGCAAGATGATGCTCGCGGGCAAACTGAATCTCAGTCAAAACGCGGTCTACAGCGAGGACAGTAATAACTTTTACGGCACGCAGATCCAGTTGATGCAAAGCGACGAAACGCGTCTGGGCGCCGAAGCGCTGGTCCGTGCGACGCATCCGGAGTTGCCACCGGTCAAAGTGAGGCTCTCGGTCAGTCAAAAACCGCGCACCTCAATTTTCGAACTGGAAGCGGTCGGTGCGTCGCCGGATTACACGCAGGCCTATCTCAACGCCGTGATGCAGAAATATCTCGACGTGAAGAAAGGCATGCGGGCCGACCAAGGCAGCCACATGACCACCGCGATCACGGAACAGTTGATCCAGGTTGAGAAGGATCTTCGCAATGGCGAAGACGAGATGCTGGAATTCCAGAAGGAACATAACATCGGATTCATTCAGGAGGAAGGAAACAGTGCCGCAGCCTATCTCGTAAAACTCAATCAGGAATATGCGACGGCTTAAAGACCGAATACGATTTGCTCAGCCTGCTTGATCTCGATCAAAATCTCGACCGCCAGCAGGTCGCAGCCCAAGCCTTCCGAAACAACGGGCGCATCTGCACCAAGCTGAGGATAACATGTCCTTCGCCGAATTCGGACCGGAAGGCGAGTATTTGAAGGCGAGAAGCGCGGTCCAGTTGCTCAAGGCGGAACGTGACACTCTCTCCAAGGATCTGCGCCCGAAGCATCCGAAAATCATTAAACTTAACGACGAGATCGATAAGCAGGAGAAACTGATCACCCTTTACCGGCAGGATGCGGTCGAGAAGCTCGATACTCGGCGCAAGTCCATCGGGAAACAGATGGAGAACCTTCAATCCAATATCAAGGAGTGGGAAAAGAAGGCGCTCGTTCTCAGTCAGCAACTCGCGCAGTTCAACCGCGTGAAAGGCAAAGTGGACCGGCAAAAACAGCTTTACGATCGCCTCACCAACAGCCTTAAAGACGTCGACATGTCGCAGGTCGTCGATGCAGGCGATCAGGTCGGAATCATGGAAAACGCCACCGACGCCGGTGTCGGTGCGTCCCGGGTTGGTCATGAGTTTACTGGTCGGGCTTGGTTTTGGTGCGTTTGCCGGTTTGGTGATCCTGGTGCTGCTCGATCGGATCGACGACCGGATGGCCTCCTTTACCGAGTTCCAACACTATTTCACGGAGAACATTCTCGGCCAGATACCAAAAGAGAAGAGCAAAGGGCAAGATCAGTCTGCTCGCAGCCGGAAGACGCCCGGCATGTTTTTGCCGAGTCCTATCGCAACGTGCGGTCTTCCATTTTCTTCATGCCCTATGAAGGTCCGCGGCCGAAGACATTGCTCATTACGAGCGCTGTGCCTAACGAGGGCAAGTCGACTGTCTCTTCCAATCTTGCCATCACGATGGCGCTTTCCGGAGCCAAAACGCTGCTCATCGATGGCGATCTTCGCCGGGGAGCCTTGCGCGAGGATTTCGATATCCATTCCAAGATCGGGTTCTCGGAGGTTTTGAAGCAGGAAGTCAACTGGCGGGAAGTGGTGGTCCCGACTTCGCTCCCGAGCCTTTTTGTCTTGCCCCGCGGGAGCACCATTTCCCAACCGAGCGAGCACCTCCTGCGTGAATCAACCGACGCCTTCTTGAAGGACATCTATAATCACTACGATTACATCATCATCGATAGCTCGCCGGTCCTGGCCGCGGATGACACCACCAGTCTCGCTCCGAAGATCGACGCCACGCTTTTTGTCGTCCGGCTCTCCTATACCTCCGCCCGTCTGACGCGCAAGGCGCTCGAACTGCTCTATAACCGGCAGGTCAATGTGCCGGGCGTGATTCTTAACTACGTCGATACTTCGCTGCCGGAGTATTATTACTACCAATACGCCGAGTATTATAATACACCCGGTGCCGCAGCCGCCGTCCCCGACAAGTCTTCGCACCCGGTAGAGGAAAAACATCACCGAGTCTAGGAGCAGCGGCCGCTTGTCTTGATCTGCCGGGCTTGGGCGCGTTCGTTAGTCTGCTCTTCGCGTCATGAGCTCCTCGCCAGACACCGGTCGCGGTCGCATCGCCAGCCTGCCGGGAGCAGTCGCACACCTTGCGCTTTGCGCGCCAGGTCGCCGTTTCGCCTGGGTGCAAGTGTTCGTGCAATTGATCGGGTTTGCGAGCGGGATTCTGCTCGTGAGGCGACTTGGAGCAGCGCGAATATGCGCTCTTCACGATCGCCAACACCATGCAGGCGCACGATCAACGTCCTCGCGGATATCGGAATTAGCATTGGCCTGATCTCCATCGGCGGCCGGGTCTGGCAGGATCAGCACCGCTTTGGGGAGTTGGTCAGCACGGGGCTGAAGCTCCGGCGCAAGCTCGGAGACGGCGTCCATTTTGGTGGTTACGCCGTTGCTCTATTTCATGCTCGTGAAGAACGGGGCATCCGTTTTCTATGCCGTGCTCCTGATCGCCGCTGTGCTGGCGGGCTTGTTCGGCCAATTGTCGCTCGGGGTGCTGGAAGTCGTGCCCCGGTTGCGCTCCGATTTTCGCCAAATTCAGAAAGTCGATTTCATCGGATCGCAATCGCCCGCCTGGCGGTGCTCGGAGGGCTGCGCCCTCGTTTTTCTGAATGCCGGCGTTGCCGCGCTCGCCGGCTCCGGCGCGCTCTTGTTGCAGTATTTCATTCTGCGGCAATACGCCGCGGGAATGATCAACCTGCACGCGGAAGAAAACCCTGAGGACAGAAAAGCGATGCTCGGCTTCATCCGCAACCAGGCGGCGAACGCGGTGTTTTTTTGCCTGCAGGGACAGATCACAATTTTCCTGATCACCTTCTTTGGTCATCGGGTCGGGGCTGTCGCCGAAGTTGGTGCGCTGGGGCGGCTGGCCATGATTTTTGCCGTCCTGGGCAATCTGTTGACCAACATCTTTGCACCCGCCTTCTCGCGTTGTCAGGAGCGGCGGCAGCTTGGTTGGCTCTACGCCGGGATTGTCGGTGGAGTTGTGGCGGCTTCAGCCTGCTCGTGCTGGGCGGCGCAGCATTTCTTGCCTAACGAATTTCTTTTCGTCCTCGGAAACAAATATTCGCACCTGCAATATGAACTCCTGCTGATGGTCGGCGGCGCCACTCTCAATATGGTGGCCGGCACCCTCTGGACCCTGAATGCCTCGAGGGCCTGGGTCGTCGGCTCGTGGCTCTATATTCCGCTCACCCTTGGGACGCAGTTGCTTCCTGATTCCATTTACCGATTTTTCAAGTGTGAATGGTGTGCTTACCTTTAATCTGTTTTCGATCTGCCCGAATCTCTTGCTAAACCTTGGCTTGAGTTACCGCGGATTTCGTCAGCCACTGCCAGTAGAATAAAATGCCAAATTACGGATATCATCTCGCTCGCCTGGACGGCGGGTTGAGGCGGAAGATCTACCGTTCCTTCCTGCCCACCATCGTGGGACGCACCGTCCACCAGCCGGGCTCGATTCCACTTGATGTCTTTTCCTTTTCCGGGGAGGAAGCGTTGCCCGAGCAGGTCCGATCAATCCGTTCTTTCCTGCGTTATGTCGGACATCCTCGATCGTGGACCGTTGTCTCGGACGGATCTTATTCTGAGCGGAGCATCGACCTCCTCCAAGAAATCGACTCCGCGGTGGCGGTTCATTCGGTTGAAATGGATCTGCCTTTAGATCTGCCGGAAAAGCTTCATCATTACATTTCCAACTATCCGATGGGCAAACAGCTGGGCCTGATCATGTCGCTCCCGCGAGACGGCCCGGCCTTGTATCTCGATGCAGACGTTCTCTTTTTTGCGGGTGCGGCGGACATTATCCAGACATTGAGCGAAACCAAAGCTCCGGCGTTGTATCTCAAGGATTGCCTGGATTACTCGGTGGATCGGCGGATTTTGCGTGATCCGGTTGAATCATTACATCCCGTCAATGCGGGTTTGTTGATGCTGTTGCGGCCGCTCGATTGGTCGCTTGGGATCCGTCGCCTGCTCGAGCTGGAAGGCGAGCCGGATTTCTTTACCACCCAGACAATCGTTCAGGTCGTGATGCAGGCGAATGGCGCATTGCCGTTCGACGAAGAAAAGTATGTCCTGCAATTGGACGACCAGTTCACGTATGCTGATTTCTACGCTGGCTCGAGGGTAGCTTTGCGGCACTACGTAAATCCTGTTCGTCACAAATTCTGGACTGCGGCCGCATCGCGATGAAGTCGCCGGCTGAGCCGCTGCGTATTCTAGCGATCGTGAATCTGCCCTGGGATGGCCGGCTGGGTGCGGCCCGCGTTTGGATTGAACTAACAAAGGAGTGGACCCGGGCAGGGCATACCGTGGAGAAATTTTGCCTCACCGACGCCTTTCCGCGGCCGGAAGGATCACGCATCAATTCTGCGCTTCGTCAGGTCTTCTTCCCACGGCGAGCCGCGGCCTATGTCCGGCGCAACGCCGACCGCTTCGATGTGATCGATGGCCTGATCGGCGTCCTCCCTTTTTCGAAGAGTTCGCTTCGTTTTCATGGATTAGTGGTCGGGAGATCGGTCGGGCTCTATCGGCTCTACGATCAATTCACCCGACAAGAGCGCGTCCTCTGGCCGGATCACCCCAAGGGGCGTCTCCTTGGGCGCTTTTTTCATGGCTTCATCGCCTGGCGCTTGCGGAAGAACGCGGATAAATCAGTTCGACATTGTGACCGGCTAAACTTGCCTAACGACGACGAGCGCGTGGAGATGGAGCGCGATCAGCAAGTGCGGGCTTCATGCCTCGTGCAACCATACGGCCTGAACGATGAGTTTCGAGACGCTCTCGCTCGTGCCGCGGCACCAGCGTCGGAGCGTCTCCGGCGCAGGAAAATTTGTTTCATTGGGATGTGGAGTCTGCGCAAGGGATCGCGCGACTGGCCAAAAATCATGGCGGCCATTCGACAGCACGAACCCGAAGCGGAGTTTGTTTTCCTGGGAACGATGTTTGACGAATCAATTGTCCGTGCCGGCCTGATGAGCGATGAGGCGAAACGCCTTGTTTGCCGAACGACCTTCCAGGAGCGGGAACTGCCCGGCCTTCTGGGAGATTGCGCGGTCGCATTGTTTCCGAGCTATATCGAGGGTTTCGGGCTGGCCGTGCTCGAGCAACTCGCCGCCGGTTTGCCCACGATTGCTTACGACGTTCCGGGTCCCCGCCAGATACTCGAGTCGCAACGGGCGCGTTTGCTCACGCCAGTGGGGGATACCGCGGCCATCGCCGCCCGGGCCGTGGAAATTCTCTCGCTCAGCGTCCCGGAATACGAAAAGCTTTCGACGGAGTGTCGCGACATCGCCGGCGGCTATCGCTGGAGTAAGATCGCCCGCGACACGATCGATCAGTATTCCATCGCCTTGCAGTCATTAAACGGACTGTCCGCGGAATGATCGTGTGAACAAGGTCGGATCGATCCTCCAAATTCTGCCGCGAGCGTTGCCCGGGCGGGATGGCGTAGGCGATTATGCGCGGACGTTGGCGGAAAAATTGGAGGAGCGTCATGGGTTAACAACAACGTTCGTCACTACCGAGGAAGGTCGACATCTTGTTTTCCCCGTTGGTGCTGAACCAGGCGAAGAGCCAGTCGGTCGATACACGGCGATAGTCCTGCACTACGTGAACTATGGCTACAGCCGGAAGGGTGTGCCCTTCTGGCTCCCGCCGATTTTGCGCCGGCTGCAGCACGCGAGTGGTGCGCGACAAATCACGGTTTTTCATGAGCTCTATGCCTCGGGATCGTGGCGGCAAAGTGCGTTTTGGCTGCGACCGCTCCAGGTGCGAGTCGCTCGGACCCTCGCCGTGCTCTCGGATGTTTGCATTGTCAGCAGCGAAGTTGCTCGTCAACAACTGGAGAGCCTTGCTCCAAAAATCCGCATCATTGTGCACCCCGTTTTCTCCAACCTGGGGGAACCAATTCTTTCTCCGGCCGAAATTGCCCAACGCGATCCGCATCGGTGGGTCATTTGCGGTGGCACGGGATTGATCGAACGGTCTCTTCGCTCCTTTCTGTCGATCGCCTGCGCTAATCCCAGAGCGATTCGCGCCGCACGATCTCTTTGTGGTCGGCGGTAACGACAACTCTGGAGTCCGTCAGACCCTGGATGGTGAAAAGAAAATCCGCACTCATTATTACCCGCAAGTCGAGGCGAAGATTGCCTCGGAAATCCTGGCCGGCTGTGCGTTCGGCTGGCTGGATTATTTTCATCAACCGGATGTGCCAATGCCTCTCGTCCTGAAATCTACCGCGTTTGCTGCTTATTGTGCGCACGGGGTGATTCCTGTTCTCCCTCATTCCGGCTCGGTTGTCGGAGTGGGTGGCGATGCGTTGCCTGGTCCGTTTTTTGTCGCTTCGTCGGAGGAAAATCTTCCGCTGGAATCAGAGCGGGCTGCCGCTGCTCGGCTGATCCAGTCCTGGTATGAGCGAAACGCCGCCTCCAACCATCTGGCTGCATCCCTCGCGGCGGCGATCTGCGAGCGAACGTGAAGATCCTGATCTCATCACATGCCTTTGCCCCGAGCATAGGCGGCATTGAAACGGTCAGCGCGTTGCTCGCCGCAGAATTTGTCCGTTCCGGTCACGAAGTTACGGTGGTGACGCAGACGCCTGAGCAAAACGCCGAAGAATTTTCCTACCCGGTCATTCGCCAGCCATCGGTCCGAGAGTTATGGGGCGCGATCAAGTGGTGCGATCTCTTTTGGCATAGCAATCTGAGCCTTCGGACCGTGTGGCCGGCGTTCCTCCTTCGAAAGCCAATTGTCATCACGCATCATGGTTCATATTGTCGGCCGCCAAACGGGATTGACCTCCTGCAGAGACTCAAGCACGGCATCGTCGAACGCACGACGAGCGTGGCGATCAGTCGGGCGGTATCGGCCTGCTTCAAAACAGATTCGGTGATTATTCCCAGTCCGTATGACGCGCGAAAATTTGTGAACTCCGCGCCCGGGTCGAAACGTTCGGGCGATTTAATCTTTCTCGGCCGGCTCGTTTCGGAAAAGGGAGTTGACGTTCTTCTCCAAGCCCTCGCCCTTTTGCGAAATCGAGCGTTGTCTCCCCGCCTAACGATCGTGGGTTCGGGCCCGGAACTGTCCGCGATGCGACAAATGGTGGAAAGACTCGGGCTTACATGAGCAAGTGACTTTCGCAGGGCCGAAGAGCGGCGCCGAACTGGTGAATCTTCTTCAGGAACACAAGATTCTCGTCATCCCGTCACGCTACGACGAACCCTTTGGCGTCGTGGCCTTGGAGGGAATTGCCTGCGGATGTATTGCCGTCGGCTCGAGCGGGGGCGGTCTTCCTGAGGCAATCGGTCCGTGTGGCGTGACCTTTCCGAATGGCGATGCCGACGCGCTCGGGCAGGTTCTGGAAAAGCTGTTGCGTGCGCCCGAGGAACGGCAGCGTCTGGCCGCAAACGCGCCACAACACCTGGCAAAATTTCACGCCGCAGTGGTTGCCGAGGCATATCTGGCACTCTTTCGCGCAAAGCTCTCGTGATTCTTCTCTCGCATCCCACGGCCAACCAAAACGTGCGGCAAACGGCCCTGGCGTTCGCCGAGGCGGGCTTGCTCGAAGAATTCTGGACCTGCGTCAATTGGAAGCAGGGTGGCCTTGCTTGACCGGTTCGCTTCTTTTTCGCCTCGTTTCCAAAGTGAACTGCGGCGCCGCTCGTTTCCGGAGGAGTTGGCTCCTTTTATTCGAACGCATTCCGGTCGGGAATGGGCTCGTCTTGGCGACGGACCAGTTTGGGTGGCGGCAGTTGACGCGGGATGAGCGCGCCCCCTTCAGTGTGGATGCCGTTTATCTCGCGCTCGATCAGCCGGGTGGCGGCAAGAGTGAAGTCCAGCCTAACGATAAAAGCTGTTTATGCATACGACGGAGGCGCGCTCGCCACCTTTCGCGTGGCCAGGGAGCGAGGGGTGGCGTGCGTCTATGAGCATCCCACAATCTATTGGCGGATGGTGCAGCAACTACAGCGCGAAGAAGCAGAGCTGCATCCCGATTGGGCGTCGACCCTGGGCGCTCTCGCCGATAGCGAGGAAAAACTGGCGCGAAAAGACGAAGAGTTGGCTCGCGCCGATCTCGTTATTACGGCCAGCACTTTTGCGAGGGATAGCGTCGCGCGCGCGCCGGGGTTGAAAGCACCCATCCGCGTCATTCCTTATGGCACGCGTCCGGGCAACTTGAATCCGCCGCGTGTCCCGGCGAGCGGCAAGTTGCGAGTCCTTTTCGTCGGAGCGCTGAGCCAGGCGAAAGGGCTCGGCTATTTACTTGAGGCCGTGGCGCGCTTCGGTCCGCGAAATCGAGCTTACCTTGATTGGCCGCCGGATCAGTCCCGCGATTCCGGCCCCGGCCGTTCTTAACAAATACCGTTGGATTCCCTCCTTGCCGCACGCTGAGATTCTTGAGCGAAATGGCGCGAAATGATGTGCTCGTGCTGCCGTCACTGCACGAAGGGTTTGGCCTGGTCCTGACGGAGGCGATGAGTCAAGGCTTGGTCGTGATTACCACGCCCCATACCGCGGGGCCCGATCTGATCACCGACGGTGTCGATGGTTTGTTGGTCCCGATTCGTTCTTCCGCGGCGATCGAAGAAGCGCTCGCGCACTTGCTCCGCGACCGTGATCATCTCGCAACGATGCAAGAGGCGAGCGCGCCGCCGGGCACAGGCCTGTAGTTGGGAAAATTATCGCCAACGCCTGGCGCAACTGGCACGAGAAGTGATGGGTAGACGCGTCGAGCCATGAAAGCCATTTCCGAACGGCAGGTTTCTCCCGCGCACGAAAACCGCCCGAAGGTTTTCGATGCGACCTCGACCGTTCGCAATATCCGGCGCCTCGTCTGGCTTTACCTCTTATTGCTGATTTTTGAAGGCGCTTTTCGCAAATGGATCATTCCCCAGCTTTCCGGGCCTCTTCTGATCGTGCGCGATCCGGTAGTGATTGCGATTTACGTGCTGGCCCTGCGCGCTCGTCTTTTCCCGCAGAATATCTATATCATCTCGCTGGGAATCATCGCTCTCGTTGCCTGGGCAACGGGAATGATCGCCCTTCTCCCTCTCTACTCCATCCGCACGGCGTTCCTTGTCACGGGGTTTGGAGTTCGCTCTGATTTTCTTCATCTTCCGCTCATTTTTATCATTCCGAGCGGTCCTCAATTTCGAGGACGTCAAACGGGTAGGCCGATGGACGATCATCGGGATGATTCCGATGGCCTTGCTCATGGTCTGGCAGTTTGCGACGCCGCCGGATTCCTTTGTCAATCGCGTTGCCGGTGTTGGTGAGGGCCTGCAGATTCAGGCGGGCGGAGGGAAGGTGCGGCCCCCGGGAGTGTTCTCATTTGTCTCCGGCACTGTTTATTATTTAAGCGCCGCCGCGGCCTTTCTTCTGCACGCCGCCCTGGCACGGCTTCCCTACAGGACCTGGCTGCTCGCTAGCTCGGGAGCCGGTCTGATTGTTGGGCTCGCAGTCTCGGGGAGTCGATCGACCGTTCTCGCTGTCGCCATCGTTCTTTCTGTCGGTTGGTGTCATTCTGCTCATTCGCCCGAGCCTGGTGAACAAATTCTGGCGCCATTTGCTGCTCGCGATCGTCGTCATCTGGGGAATCACTTACATTCCGATTTTTCAGGAGGGTCTTGAAATCCTTTCCACTCGTTTCGTCGAGGCTGCCGAAAGCGACTGAAACCTCTATCATCGGTGGCCTGATCGACCGGACGCTCTACGGATTCTCTGAGGCTGGCTACATCATTAATTCGGTGCCCTTTGGCGGTTTCGGGCTCGGAGTCGGGACCAACGGCGGCGCAGTGTTCTTGACTGGCCAGGCTGATTTTCTTCTGGCGGAGAATGAGTGGTCGCGAATTTTACTCGAAAGCGGGCCGATTGTTGGGCTCGCGTTTGTGATCTGGCGTTGTGCGATCGTTTATAAAATCGGTCGCTTTGCCATCGGTCAGGTCCGAGAGGGAAACACGCTTCCACTTTTTCTTTTCAGCGCGGGCGCGTTCATCCTTCTTCAAGGACCGTTCGGTCAGCCGACCAGTCTCGGTTTTGCAGTCGTTCTGGCGGGCTTGTGCCTGGCGGCCAAACCGATCGAGGAGGCACCCGTCCCGGAGCCGGCCTTGGAATTGGTGAATCCGCCGCCGCATCCGGGTGCGCCGCCGCTCCAGATATGCGGAGCGCTTACACGATTCCACAAGTCGTTCCGGTTCTGCTCATCATGGTCCTGTTGATCGGTAACTACCCGGCCGATCAGCAGCAGAGCATGCAACGGTTTGCGATAATGATGCTCTCCGGTCTTAACGCGGCCGGCTGTCCCGGCCGAATTGATTCTCCCGAAGCCATTCCTTGGCCGAATAAGATTTGCCGGTCGGTTAGTTGGTAAGTGGCTTGGCTATATCGACAAATTTGTTTTCTTCCCGCGACAGCTGCAACGGAGACTGCGCTCTGGAGTGGATCTCGTCCACATCTGTGACCACTCCAACGCAATGTATGCGGCGAGCGTCGAGAATTTGCCCGTAGTTGTTACCTGCCACGACCTATTGGCTGTGCGCGGGGCGCGCGGGGAAGTAGCTGATTGCTCGGCCTCCCTCACTGGAAAATATTTGCAGCGCTGGATCATTTCCGGACTTCGCAAAGCCACCACGGTTGTTTGTGCCTCAGTCGCGACCTTGCGCGATGCAGAGCGGATCATTGTCCGAACAGACGCGCAGCCGCAATTCGTGCTCATTCAACACGGCCAGAACTATCCCTATCGGAAACAGCCGTCTGAGATCGCGCGAACCCACCTCTTCCGGATTCCGCAGCTCGATCCTAGTCGGCCCTTCGTGCTTCAGGTCGGCTCGAACTCGCGCATGAAGAATCGGGAAGGCGGGCTGCGCATCTTTGCCCGGACGAAAAACGATTGGCTTGGTCAGATGGTTTTCGCCGGAGAAAAACTAACCCCTGCGCTGCGTTCGTTAGGCAAAGAACTGGGCGTCGCAGAGCGCGTGATTGAGGTGGAAGAGCCATCCAATGAATTGCTGGAAGCGCTTTACAGTTCTGCGTTGGTCCTGCTCCATCCGTCGCGCTATGAAGGCTTCGGTTGGCCGATCATCGAAGCGCAGGCTTGCGGATGTCCCGTAATTTGCAGTGATCAAGAACCAATGTCCGACGTTGGTGGCGACGCCGCTCTCACCGGTGATGTAGCCGACGAAAATGCCATGGCACACGCGATCTTGCGTCTGACCGATCCGAATGAGCGGGCCCGGTGGAGCGAAAAGAGTTTGCGTAATGCGGAACGCTTCCAGGTAACTGAAATGATCGCGCGTTATCTCGAAGTTTACCGCCGCCTCATTCCGCGATTGTGAAGAATTGCTTCTGTCGTTAGGCTGGATGAAGAAAGGCGCGCTGCCTGGCGTATTCAATGTGATTTTGCAAAACGATGGCGGCATCGCGGAGTTAATCCGTATTCACCCTTGATTGCCACACCTTGCCTGCGTTCGATTCAAGGTCTCCTCAAACCGTCTTACGTCTTCTCTTTGCGAACGGCGGTTCGTCGGGTTTTCATGGAGTTGTTTCCTCCACGATCCGGGAGGGCCACGGTTTCGCTTCCGTGGAAGGTCACGATCGAAGTCGACCGTGCCGATGCCCTCGGCAACGAGATTTTCAAGCAGCGGGTTTTTGATATTGGTGTCAGTGAAGTCACGTGGCGGCTTCTCCGACCGGGCGATAAGATCTTGGATGTGGGCGCCAACATCGGTTACCTAACCGGCCTGTTCGCGATCCGCGTCGGGCTCGCGGGGGCCGTGCACGCATTCGAACCGCATCCGAAGGTTCAGGAGACGCTAAAGCGCAATATCGCCCGGGTGCGACTTAATCCTAAATCCGCTCCCATCGCCACGCATGCTTGCGCCCTCGGCGACTTTGTTGGCGAGGCGCAGTTGATTGAACCAGATTGTTTTCAGGTCAACCGTGGCACGGCCCGGATCGCTGCAAGCGAACCCGGAAATGAATTGCGTTCGTACGTGGTTGCGATGGAAACACTCGACCATCTCTTCGCACAAGAATCATTCGATTTGGTCAAGATCGATGTGGAGGGTTTCGAGCCGCGCGTTTTTCAAGGCGCCCGTCGTCTCCTCAGCGAAAGGCGGATTAGACACATCGTTTATGAGGACCACGAAGTGCAGTCCAGTAGCCTGGCGCGCCGGTTGCAAGCTGATGGCTACGCAGTTTTTTCGATTGGTTACGATCTTTTCGGGCCCAAGCTTCGTGCAGTGGATCGAGAGATCTCACCCGTTCGCCCGTGGGAATCACCGAATTTCCTGGCGACGATTGAGCCGGTGTCGGTGAAAAATATCATGGCCCCGCGGGGGTGGCAGGTACTCACATCATTTTGAAAATCTTGCATATGGTTCGCACACTCGATCCGAGCGCAGGCGGCGTCGCTCGGTCAGTGCTGCTGCTTAGTGATGCGCTTGCGCAGACTGGTCATGAGGTCGAGATCGTCAGTCTCGACCTTCCGGATTCAGCGTGGCTTCGCGCGATGAAGTTGAAAGCATACGCGCTAGGAACCAATACATCCACTTACGGATATTCCGCCAGGCTGCTGCCCTGGTTGCGCGAAAAAGGCGGCCGCTTTGATAGCGTCGTGGTCAACGGCGTGTGGCAATATCATAGCTTCGCCGCGTGGCGGCGTTACGCTGGCTCGCCAACTCCGTATTATGTAGTTCCGCATGGGATGCTCGACCCCTGGTTCAAGCGCACTTACCCATTCAAGCATCTCAAAAAGTGGCTTTACTGGCCTTGGGCAGAATACCGCGTCCTCCGTGACGCCGCGGCGGTGCTTTTCACCACGGAACAAGAGCGATTGTTGGCTCGCGAATCCTTCTGGCTTTACCGGTGCCATGAGGTGGTGGTGAATCTTGGCATCACCACTCCCGCGGTGGATTGGAAAGAAGCCCGGGAGGATTTCTACGCTGCCGTCCCGTCGCTTCGGGAAAAACCATTTCTTCTTTTTCTCGGCCGCCTTCATGAGAAGAAAGGCTGCGAAGAATTGATCCGAGCGTTCGCCGCCTTCCGAAGTGCATCGGCCCCGGGCAACGGGGTCCAGCTCGTTTTAGCCGGTCCGTGCGTCGACAACAATTATTTACAGCATCTCCAGCGCCTAACGAACGAACTCTTTTCTCCTGCGGACGCCGTGCCGGTGCTGTTCACCGGAATGCTGACCGGAAACCCAAAATGGGGCGCGTTTGCCGCAGCGGAAGCTTTTATTTTGCCGTCCCATCAGGAGAACTTCGGAATCGCGGTTGTGGAAGCTCTCGCCTCCGGAATTCCCGTTCTTATCTCGAACCAGGTGAACATTTGGCGCGAGATCGTGGCCGACGGGTGCGGTTATGCGGAGAACGATGACCTCGCCGGCACCCGCCGTCTGCTCGAGCGGTGGCAAGCCACGCCGGCGGCGGAACGAGTCGAGATGAGTGCCCGCGCTCGTGCCTGTTTCGCGCAGCGCTTCGAGATTAATCAGGCGGTCGATTCGTTTCTACGTGTTCTGGAAAATCCACCTCGTGAAGCCCCGCAATTGATAATTGCGCGGCGATTCGCAGTCGCAATCTTACTTGGGCTCTTCAATCCGGCGTTGTTGGCCGTCGATGAGAAGCGTGTAATCAGGAACATCAGATCGAACGACCTCACCGGCCGCGATCAAAGCGCCAACTCCGATGGTGACACCGGGTAAAACCAAAGCGCGCGCGGCGATCCATGACCCATCGCCAATTCGGATCGGTCGATTTCGATAGGGAAAAGAAACCTTGCGATGATCATGCGACCCGGAACACAACATGACGCCCTGGGAGACGCAGACGTTGGCGCCGAGCGCGATCGGTTCCAGGTTGATCACCCGCAGCCCGTCACCAAGCCAGGAGTTGTCGCCAATCGAAAACTTCCACGGCCAAAGAATACGAACATCGTGACGAATGAATACCGCCTGTCCGACTTCTGCGCCGAACAGACGCAAGATCGTTCGACGCCAGGAGGTGGGAATCCAGAATGGCTGAAAGAAGAGAAAACTCACGATGTGCCACAGGGCCTGCCAGAAACGGGAGCGCCCTCGGTCGTAGCCGCTTTTCTCAAATTGCGACAGGTCTCTCATCTCCCGCGGTTACTAGAACTCCGCGCTCCCCGGTGTGCGCGCGAACGGAATCACGTCGCGAATGTTTGCCACACCAGTGACGAACATCATCATCCGCTCGAATCCAAGACCAAAACCCGAGTGCGGCACGGTCCCGTAGCGGCGTAAATCCAGATACCACTTGTAATCCGCCAGATCCATCTTGTGACGACGCAGATTCGTTTCCAGCACATCAAGGCGCTCCTCGCGTTGACTGCCGCCGACGATTTCGCCGATACCAGGAACGAGCAGATCGATTGCGGCAACTGTTTTGCCGTCATCGTTCAAGCGCATGTAAAAGGGCTTAATTTCCTTCGGGTAATTGAAGACCGTAATGGGAGATTTGAAATGTTTCTCTGTCAGCCAGCGCTCGTGCTCCGATTGCAGATTTAGTCCGTACTCGACTGGAAATTCGAACCGCTCGCCGCTCTTCCGCAGCAACTCAACCGCATCGGTGTAGGTGATTCTCTGAAAGGGCCGCTCGACGACGAAATCGAGACGCGCGAGCAGCTCCTGATCGACAAATTTGGAGAAGAGCCCCAGCTCTTCCGCGCAATTTTCGACGTATGTCTCGAACCAGGTATTTCACCAGCTCCTCGGCCAGGTCCATGTTTCCCTGCAAATCGCAAAAAGCCATTTCCGGTTCGATCATCCAAAATTCGTTGGCGTGTCGCGAGGTGTTGGAGTTTTCCGCGCGGAAAGTCGGACCAAAAGTGTAAACTTTGGAAAGAGCGCAAGCGAAGGCCTCGGCTTCGAGTTGTCCGCTGACGGTCAGGTAAGTCGAACGGGCGAAGAAATCCTTGGCCCGATCGATTTCGCCGTCAGGCAGACGCGGCGGATTTTTCGCATCGAGTGTCGTAACCCGAAACAATTCGCCCGCGCCTTCGCAATCGCTCCCGGTGATGATCGGCGTGTGCACGTAAACAAAACCGCGCTCCTGGAAAAATTGGTGGATCGCAAAGGCAAGCCGGCTTCGGACGCGAAAGACGCAGCCGAAAAGATTCGAGCGCGGACGAAGATGGGCGATTTCGCGCAAGAACTCGGGCGTGTGTCCTTTCTTTTGCAACGGATAGGTGTCGTCCGATGCACCAACGATCTCGATTTCCTCAGCGACCAGTTCCCAGCTTTGCCCTTTGCCCTGCGATGCGACAAGCGCGCCCTGCACGCGGATGGATGCCCCGGTAATGAGCCGCTGCACCGCGGAGTAGTTTGGCAGCGTGTTTTTTGCGATGATCTGCAGATTCCGCAAGGCAGGAGCCGTCGTTCAGCTCGATAAATGAAAAATCCTTCGAGTCGCGCCGCGTGCGCACCCAGCCCTGCACCCGCACCGCTTCGAGCGGGGATGCGCTCTGCAAGGCTTGCTTGATTGAAATGGTCGTGACCATGGCAGGAAGCTTGCCGGACGATCGCGATCGGACAAGTAAAAGGAATGGTGTAGACGCTTTGCTCTGCGAAGCGCCGGAAATAAGGACCCGCTCGTGTCAGCCCTATTTTTCCACGCGCCGCCCAGAGGACGGCGTCTACAAGGCCGCCTCTCGTTAGGCTGCAGCCCCGAATGGCTGTTGCCCGTCGAGCATTTCCATGATGCCGGCCACCAAGTCCGGCAGCTGGAACGGATTTGCCACAAAAGTGTAGCCGCCAAAGAATCCGATCGAACCTATTTGCCCGTTGGGAGCCAGGCTCGTCAGACACATGATCGGCACCTCGTGCAGGAATGCGTTCGCGTGAATTTGCCGGGCAATTTCATCGAGCCTGAGATGATCCGGCGTGGAATCGAGCAAGATCAGGTCGGGCTGAAAATGGAGTGCGGCGTAGAGTGCGCGCCGATCGTGGTTCTCCTGTCGGATCAAATACCTTCCCGTGGCTTGAAGGGCCGATCCCACGAGCGCGGTCAAATGCGGCTCGTGATCAATCAGCAGGATTCGCTGGGGAAAAGTCATGAAAATCGGACAGCTAAACTAGTTATGGCAATTATAGCACCCGCTATGCCACCACTTCTCACCACGGGGCCAAGTCTCTCTTTTTAATTGAGCTGCCTATGCTTAATTGCTCCCTTGCCGTTATGTCGAACCAAGCGAAGAAGCCCGCTGCAGAAGCGAACTTCGAACAGGCCATGAAACGGCTCGAAGAAATCGTCGAGAAAATGGAATCGGGCGACCTCCCTCTGGAAGACTTGATCGTTCGTTACGAAGAGGGAATGAAGCTCGTCAAAGTCTGCCAGGAGCGTCTCACGGCCGCAGAGCAAAGGATCGAGATCATCACCCGCAACAGTGCCGGCAAACCGGTCGTGAAAGAATTTGAGCCCACCGCCCCGACGGCTGTCGGGGCTCCGCCTGAAAGCAAAGGAGAACCCAAGAATGTCGATGTTAGCCTCTTCTGAGACGCTGGTCACCCCCACGTCTCTCCTCCAAGGAATTCGTTCACCGGCCGACGTGAAAGCGTTGCCCGAGGAATGTCTCCCGCAGCTCGCGCAGGAAGTGCGCGACGAGTTGATCAAAGTGCTCTCGCAAACCGGCGGCCATCTCGGCCCGAATCTGGGCGTGGTCGAGCTCACGATCGCGCTCCATCGGGTCTTCAGCACGCCGCGGGACAAGTTCGTTTTCGATGTCAGCCATCAAGGCTACGTCCACAAGATGTTTACCGGCCGGCTCGATCGCATTCATACGATGCGCCAGTACGAAGGGCTGAACGGGTTCCTTCTTCGCACCGAAAGCGAGCACGATGTCTATGGCGCGGGACACGCCGGGACTGCTTTGTCGGCTGGTCTCGGCATGGCCGTCGGGCGCGATTTGTTAGGCGGGGATGAGAACGTCGTGGTGGTGGCGGGAGATGCGGCCTTTACGTGCGGCATCAGCTATGAGGCGTTGAACAACGTCAAAGCGCAGACCGAGCGTTTCATCGTCGTGCTGAACGACAACGAGTGGTCGATCGCGAAGAACGTCGGAGCGATTGCGGCCTATTTAAACAACATCGTGACTAATCCGACCTACGCGCACCTGCACGAAAAGGCCGGCCGCTTCATCAAGGCGATCGCCGGCAAGGGTGCACTCCATCTGGCGCACAAAGTCGAGGAAGGTTTCAAAAATCTTCTCGTCCCGAGTGTCATTTTTGAAGAACTGGGCCTGCGCTACTACGGGCCGATCGACGGGCATGATATTCCGCTCCTCACCCGGACCTTCGAGTTTCTCAAGAAGCAGGATGAGCCGGTCCTGCTCCACATCCTGACGAAAAAGGGCAAGGGCTATGAACCGGCCATCGCCAAGCCGGATAAGTTTCACGGCCTTGGAAAATTCACCGCCGCAACCGGCGAGACGGCCGCCGCCTCCACGCCGACCTATTCGGAGATTCTCGGCAAAACGTTAGGCAAATTTGCCGACACCAATCGAAAAATCGTTGCCATCACCGGGGCGATGCCAAGCGGCACGGGCCTCGGTTTTTTCCAGGCACAACATCCGGATCGCTACTTCGACGTCGGGATTGCGGAGGAGCACGCCTCGCTTTTCGCCTGCGGCCTTGCCACCCAGGGGTTGAAGCCGTTCCTGACCATTTACTCGACCTTCATGCAGCGCGCCTACGACATGATCATTCACGACATCGCGCTGCAAAATCTGAACGTCGCGCTTTGCATGGATCGCGCCGGATTGAGCGGCGATGACGGACCGACCCACCACGGCGTCTTCGATATTGGCTACCTCCGCCACGTGCCCAACATCGTCCACATGCAGCCGAAGGATGAAGACGAATTTGTCGACATGCTCTGGACGATGGCGAACTACAATTCGGGCCCGATCGCGGTGCGCTACCCGCGCGGCGCAGGAACTGGCGCGAAGCCGAAGGCGACTCCCAGGTTACTCGAGATTGGTAAAGCCGAGGTGGTGCAACACGGTCAGGACGTTGCGATTTTTGGGCTCGGCAACATGTTCGAGATGGCGGAGGAGGCGGCCAGAAAACTGGAGGCGCTCGGCGTCTCGGTCGCGCTTATCAACCCGCGCTGGATCAAGCCGCTCGACACCGGCACGCTGGAATTTTTCGCGCGCGGTGTGCAGGTGCTTTGCACGATTGAGGACCATGTTTTGCACAATGGCTTTGGCTGCGGCGTGATCGAGCATCTGCACACTCAGATGATCAACACGCCGGTCGTGCGCATCGGCTGGCCCGATCAATTCATTGAGCACGGCACTATCCCGATTCTGCGAAAAAAACATGGCCTAACGAGCGACGCGCTGGTGGAGAAAGTGCTTCCGTTGCTGAAAAAGAAGCCATTGGAGAAGGCGCGCTCGAGCGCGGCTTAGACAAATCCGGTTGTGCCGGCAATTGAAGCCTCCGGGCTGACCAAAGTTTACCGAACCTACCGCAAGGAGAGTGGGCTCTGGGGTTCGGTCAAAGGACTCGTTAGGCGACGACACGACGAAACGCGCGCCGCCGACAATATTTCCTTCGAGATCGAGGAAGGCGAGCTGGTCGGTTTTCTCGGTCCGAACGGCGCCGGCAAGACCACTGTGCTCAAAATGCTCTCCGGCCTGCTCAATCCCACTTCCGGCCAGGCGCGGGTCCTGGGATTTGTTCCCTGGGAGCGGCGCGATGAGATGAAGCGCCAGTTCAGTCTCCTGATGGGCCAGAAGAATGCGCTTTGGTGGGACCTGCCCGCGCAGGAGTCGCTCGAATTGAACCGCGCGATTTACGGGATCGACCGGGAGCGTTTTGCGAAAGTCGTCGGCGGACTCAGCGAGCTGCTCGAAGTGCAGGACAAGATGAATGTGATGGTGCGGGAATTGTCGTTAGGGGAGCGGATGAAGATGGAGCTCATTTCCGCCCTTATTCACGAGCCGCGCGTTCTCTTTCTCGATGAACCGACGATTGGTCTCGACGTGGTGAGTCAAAAACGCGTTCGGGAATTCCTTCGTCTCTACAACCAGGAACATCGCATCGTCACGATGCTGACCAGTCATTACATGCAGGACATTGAGGAGCTTTGCCATCGGGTCATCATCATCGACCACGGCAAGATTTTCTTTGACGGGCCGCTCAGCGCGATCATCGATCGTTTTTCCGGCCATAAAATCATCAGCCTGACGTTTGGGGATAAACAAGTGCGCGATTTCTCCGAGCTCGGCGAAGTGATCGAGCAAACGCCGGTGAGTGTGCAGTTGAAAGTGCCGCGCGCCAATGTGACGGACGTGTGCCGGAAGTTGCTAAGCGCGTGCTCCGTCTCGGATATCAACGTGCAGGAATTGCCGGTGGAGGATGTGATTCGTCAGCTCTTCGGCGAACGCAGCGAAGAGAACCGCGCCGCGTCCTCAGCGCCGGCGTGATTCGCTCAGGTCCACGATCGCGTCATGGCCGCTTTCAATTCGTGGACATAAGCCGGATTGACCTCAAACTCGATCGTGACCATCTCGGTCGACGTGACCTGCTCGCGATAGGGCTTGCTTTCAACAAAGCCGGCCGCGAGAAGCGCATTCAAGATGTCGGTCGCATCATCGACCTGAATTTGGGTGTAATCCAGGATCTCCGAGCCAGGTACCGCGCTGGTAAAGCCAAGCGCCTTCAAGACCGCGAGTTCGCGGCCAGTAAGTTTGATTTGGCGCATCACCAAAGAGAAAAGCACTTCGCATACCGGAACCTCTTTGGGCGCCATTCTTTACTCTGCCTGTGCGCTCCGTAACTTTACCGGCCCCATGACTATTTCCGAGGATCAAATCAAAGAGGCGCTCAAGACGGTGAAGTATCCAGGCTTCAGTCGCGACATAGTTTCGTTCGGCCTCGTCAAAGGAATCGATTCGCGCGACGGCAACGTCGTTGTCCAGCTCGCACTGGCCACAAATGACCCCGTCATCCCGCAAACGATCAAGACCGAAGCCGAGAGTGCGCTGCGCGATCTGGCCGGCGTGCGCGAAGCGAAAGTGCGGATCGACATTCAGGCACCGCCGGCAGGCAGTGGCGCGCCCGGGGTTGGCGCGACAAGAATCAGCGGGGTTAAGCACCTCATCGCAATCGCCAGCGGCAAAGGCGGGGTGGGGAAGTCGACCGTCGCCGCGAATCTCGCCGTCGCGCTCGAGCAAACGAAAGCCGCGGTTGGCCTGTGCGACTGCGACATTTACGGGCCCAGCATTTCGCTCATGTTCGGCTCGCGCGAACGTCCGATGGCGACGGAGGACAACCGCATCATTCCGATCGAGCAATACGGATTACGCCTCATGTCGATGGGCTTTCTTCTGGAAGAAGGAGCGCCGGCGATTTTGCGCGGTCCAATGGTGACCCGTTACACGCAACAGTTCCTGCGGCAGGTCGAATGGGGCGAACTCGACTACCTCGTGCTCGATCTTCCTCCCGGAACCGGCGACATCCAGCTCACGATTGTGCAGACGGTGGCGCTTTCCGGGGCGATCATCGTGACCACGCCCCAGGAAGTGGCGCTGATCGACGCGCGCAAAGCATCGGCGATGTTCGAAAAAGTAAATGTGCCAGTGCTCGGTTTGATCGAAAATATGAGCTACTTCGTTTCACCGACAGACGGGCAACGCTTCGACATTTTCGGGAGCGGTGGCGGCGAGCGCGAAGCGAAACGAATTCGGGCGCCATTGCTGGGCCAGATTCCGATCGACATCGCCACGCGCGAGGCGGGTGATCGAGGGATGCCGATCACGGCGGAAGACAAGGAATCTACTGTCGGTGCGGAATTTATGCGGATCGCTCAGCGGCTCCGGGAAATTTTGCCTGTGAAGTAAATGCTTGCCTTTCTCGGGCGAATTTCGAATAAATAAGCTTCGTCATGGTTCGTCTAATGCTTGAAGACCCAGAATGGGTTGCATGGATGTAAAGGCAGAAAATGGACTCTTCCGACGATTCGGCCTCGCACTTTTTGAAAAACTCGGTGCTTTATAAGGAGTTCCTCGCCGAGCGCGAAGAAATTTTGAAGCATAAGTGGATCGAGAGCGAGAAAGCCGGGTCTGATATTGGATTTGAAAAAGCGCTGCTCGACTGGATTGTGAAGCATCGCTCCAGCTGGCGCGAACGAAGAATGCGCGAGAACAAACTGACGAAAACGTCCGACTGATCTCTCGAGCACTTCCTTTAAAGCGATCCTGTGAGGTCGCAAAGGAAAGGTGAAAAATACCACTAACGAAACCGACGCCGTCCGCATCTTCGACGCGGAAACGATGGGCCGTGCGTTGCGGCGAATCGCGCACGAAATCATCGAGCGAAATAGCGACCTTTCCGCACTCGTCCTGGCTGGCATTCCGGTGCGCGGCGTCGCGCTGGCTCGCACGCATCGCGGCTGACATCGAGGCGATCGAGAAGCGTGCAGGTTGCGACAGGGGTGATCGATGTCTCGATGCACCGGGACGACGTCGGAACCCGGGGCGCGCTGAGCGTTGTGAGGACCTCGCAACTGCCGCTTCCGCTGGATCGGCGGACCGTCATCATCGTCGATGACGTGCTTTTCACGGGACGCACCTGCCGCGCAGCGATGGACGCGATCAGTTCCTTCGGCCGGCCAGCGTGCATTCAACTCGCTGTTCTGATTGATCGCGGTCATCGCGAGTTGCCGATCCGACCGGATTTCGTGGGAAAGAATCTCCCGACTGCGCGCGCCGAACGAGTGCGGGTGCGCCTGGAAAGCATCGACCAGGAGCCGGATGGCGTCTGGCTATTGAAACCGACAAAGAATGATTAGCAACACGCAGCGCTGGACACGCAAGGATTTGTTAGGCCTGCGCGAGCTCTCCGCCGAGGAGATCAATTTTGTTCTCGAAACGGCCGACGCTTTCAAACAAGTCGGGACACGAGAAGTGAAGAAGGTGCCGGCCTTGCAGGGTAAAACGCTGGTCAATCTCTTTGTCGAACCGAGCACCCGCACGCGGACTTCATTTGAGCTCGCGGCCAAGCGACTCAGCGCCGATATCGTCAACATTTCCGCGGCGGCGTCCAGCCTAACGAAAGGTGAGACGCTCAAGGACACCGCCAAAGTCCTCGAGGCCAACCATGCCGACATCATCGTTCTGCGGCACAGCTCGGCGGGCGCCCCGCAATTCTTGGCCAGTCGCATTGGCGCGAGCGTCATCAATGCCGGCGATGGCGCGCACGAACATCCCACCCAGGGCCTGCTCGATCTCTATACGATTCGCGAGAAGAAGGGCAGCATCGCCGGACTGCACGTCGCGATTATCGGCGACATCCTTTTCAGCCGGGTCGCGCGCTCGAATATTTTCGGGCTCTTGAAGATGGGGGCGCGTGTCACGCTCGTCGGGCCCAGCACCCTCGTGCCGCGCGTCTTCGAGCAGCTCGGGGTCACCGTCTCACACCAACTCGAAGAGGTGCTTCCGACGGCGGATGTGGTGAATCTGCTCCGCATCCAGCATGAACGACAGCGGAAGGAATATTTTCCCGGTTTGGGCGAATACATCCGCCTCTTCGGCCTAACGAAGGCACGGGCGAAGCTCCTCAAACCGGATTGCCTGATCATGCATCCCGGGCCGATCAATCGCGGCGTGGAGATCGACAGCGAACTGGCGGATGGCGCCCAAAGCGTCATCCTCGATCAAGTAACCAACGGTCTCGCCGTGCGCATGGCGGTCCTCTTTCTCTGCGGAAGCATCGCCAGGCCATGAAGACCGTCATTCGCAACGGACGAATCATCGATCCGGCAAACGGGCGGGATGAAGTGGGCGATCTTTGGATCGTCGACGGCCGGATCGGCGAGAAGTCAGAAATCCGAACCGATGCGGGCGGAGAGAAATCAAAAATCGACGAGATCGATGCGACGGGTTTGATCGTTATGTCCCGGTCTCATCGATATTCACGTCCATTTCCGCGAGCCGGGCTTTGGCTGGAAGGAGACCATCGAATCCGGCGCGCGCGCCGCGGCAGCAGGCGGGTTCACGACGGTTGTCTGCATGCCGAACACATCGCCGGTGGCTGACAGTCCGAGCACGATTGCCTGGATCAAGGATCGAGCCGCTGAAGTGGCCAACGTGCGTGTTTTGCCAACCGGCGCGATTTCCAAAAATCTTGCCGGAGAGGAGTTGGCACCGATCGGTTCCCTCGCGCAGGCCGGCGTGGTCGCGATCACCGATGATGGTCACTGCATCCAGAATAACGAACTCATGCGCCGCGCGGTCGAGTATGCGCGGATGGTCGGCGTGCCAGTGCTCGATCATTGCCAGGATTACGATCTCGTTGGAAATGGTGTGGTGCACGAGGGTTATTGGAGCACCCTGCTGGGGCTGCCGGGCTGGCCTGCGGCAGGCGAGGAATCGATCGTCGCACGCAATATCCTGCTGGCCGAGCTTTGCGATCACCACATCCATTGCCAGCACATCAGCGCAGCGGGAAGCGTGCGACTCTTGCGCGAAGCACGAGGCGCGCGGAGTGAAGATCAGCGGCGAAGTTTGTCCGCATCACATCTCCCTAACGGATGAGTCGATTCAGAATTTTGAAACGAATTTCAAGATGAATCCGCCGCTCCGGTCGCAACGCGATATCGATGCTCTGCTCGAAGGCATCGCCGACGGCACGCTCGAGATTCTGGCGAGTGACCATGCGCCACACGCGCAGTTTGAGAAGGAAGTTGAATTCGACGCCGCGCCGTTTGGCATCGTCGGGCTCGAGACGGAGCTTGGTTTATTCCTGGAGCTTCTCGTCCACCGACACAAAACAATCGGTTTGCCCCGCCTGATTGAAATGTTGACCGTCAGGCCGGCAAAACTTTTAGGTCTGAAAGGCGGCACACTGTCGTTAGGCGCGCCGGCCGACATCACCTTGATCAACCCGAGTCTGGAGTGGACGGTCGATGCGACCGCCTTCCAATCCGCCTCGCGCAACACGCCTTTCGACGGCTGGAAACTGAAGGGCCGCGCGGTGCGAACGATTGTCGGCTGGAGAAACCGTCTGGCAGCTCGGCTAAGAAGGGTAGCCGCCGGAAATATAATCCCGCAGTTGATCGAGCGTCGCGCTTTGGGCGGAGATCACTTCCTTGACCAGGTCACCGATGGAGATGACACCGCGCAGGGAATCGCCATCGATCACTGGCAGGTGGCGAATCCGCTTGTCGGTCATGAAGCGGAGGCAGTCCTCAACTGTTTCGCGTGGATGCGCCGTGGTCAGTTCGCTGCTCATTATTTCGCGGACGAATGTCTCGCGGGACCGTTTGCCGCGCAGCATGACTTTGCGTGAGTAATCGCGTTCGGAGATGATGCCGACGAGCCGTTCATTCTCCAGCACGAGCAGAGCGCCGACATTTTTTTCCGCCATGAGCGCGACCGCGTCGTAGACGGTTGCATCAGGAGAAACGGACCAGATCTCGGGGGGCTTCTGGCACAGAATCTTTTCAATCGTGCCGCTCACGTCCATGTGAACAAGAATACCTGCCGAAGGAAAATGACGCAATCAATTAACGTCCGCGGCGGGCAAACTTTGCGGCGATCAGTTCTTCGAGTTTTGCGACCAGGACCGGGTCAGGCAAACGTTCCAGGACTTCGTTGAGAAAGCCGCCCACCAGCAAATGCCGGGCAACGGACGCGGGAATGCCGCGGGCGAGAAGGTAAAACATTTCCTCTTCGCCGAGCTGGCCGGAGGTCGCGCCGTGACTGCATTTGACGTTGTCGGCCAGTGATTTCGAGGCCCGGCATCGAGTTCGCCTCCGCATCATCGCTAAGGAGGAGATTGCGCACCTTTTGGTAGGCGTCGGTAAAATGGGCGTGTGGCTCGACCCGGATTAATCCGCCAAAGGTTGCGCGAGCGCGGCCATTGAGCGCGTTTTTGAAAAGCAGGTCGCTCTTGGTATGCGGAGAAGCATGATCCTGCAGGGTGCGAGCGTCGAATTCCTGCTCGTTGTCACCGAGCGAAACGGCCAGCATATCGCTGTGCGCGCCTTCGCCAGTCAGGCGGCTCAGGCTTTCGAGACGGGAAAATTTTCCACCCAGACCGAGGTGGAGATTCAAGGCGGTGGCGTCGCGCGCGACCGTGGTGGCGTTGATTTGAATGCTTAAAGTTCGGTCGCTCCAATCTTGCACGCAGATGTATGTGACCTTTGCGCCCGGGCCGACGATCAGATCGTTCACGCCGCAGGCGAAACCGGCACGTTGCCGATCGGTCGAACGGAAATGTTCGACGAGCGTCACCTTCGAGAACTTGTCCGCGACGACGAGGGTGTGCGGGAAAATCGCCGTGTTTTCCGCGTGCAGCCAGTGAAAGGTCTCGAGCGGCAACTCAACTTCGACGCCCGGCGGCAGATAAAGAAAAGTTCCCGATCGCACGAAGGCCTCGTGCAGAGCCGAAAATTTTGCGGAGCCGAGCTTGGCCGGCTGACTCATGAAATGTTGCCGGAACAAATCCTCGTGCTCAACCATCGCCCGCTCGAGCGGTTGAAAGATCACGCCGGCTTTGCGCAGTTTTTCTGAAAGCGACATCGCGCTGGAGAAAATGGTCATCGGCGAAAACAAGGCGGCCCGAGGTTTTCTCAATTCCAATGGAACGTCTCACGACCTCTCGAGCATCCGCTGCTGACAACGGTCGCCCCGTCGTGTAGGCGCGACAGATCGAGCGCAGCGATGTTGGAGAAACGCCATGCCTGATCGGTTCGGACCGGCATCGGCAAGCTCTGGAATTGTGTCCAGGCGGATGCCCGCTGATCGTTAAGCCAGACGGGCAGTTTGTCGCTCGCGCGGCTCCGTAGCCCGTCCAGAATACGCGTCGATTCTGGCGCGACTTCGGACATTTCTTCGAGGACAGCTGACGGGTTGCTCATAACGGGCAGAGACGCAAACGGCGGTCCGGTGACCGCCGTCAAACTGCGTCCGTGCTGCGGTCAGAAACTAGCCGACTGAGCCTTCCATCTCAAGTTCGATCAGGCGTTTTAGCTCGACCGAGTATTCCATCGGAAATTGGCGCACGAGATCGTTGACGAACCCGTTCACGCTCAGACTCATCGCCTGGGCTTCGGTCAAGCCGCGCTGCTGCATATAAAAAATCTGCTCGGCACTGACCTGGCTGACGCTCGCCTCATGCTGCACGGCGTTGCCGGTGCCGCGGACCGTGATCGCCGGGTAGGTGTCGGTGCGGCTGTTGGCGTTGATGAGAAGCGCGTCGCACTCGGTGTTGTTCTTGCAATTCTTGAGATGCTTCGGCACATGGACGAGTCCGCGGTAGGTGGCGCGCCCGGTGCCGATCGAGATGCTCTTGGAAATGATGTTGCTCGTTGTTTCGTCGGCCGCGTGGACCATCTTCGCCCCGGTATCCTGATGCTGACCGTCGCCGGCGAGGGCGATCGAGATTACTTCGCCACGGGCTTTGCGGCCTTTCATGACGACCCCGGGATATTTCATCGTCAGACGGGAGCCGATATTGCAGTCGATCCATTTCACCTCGGCTTCCTCATGGGCGAGTCCGCGTTTGGTGACGAGATTGAAGACGTTGTTCGACCAGTTTTGAACGGTGATATACTGAATCTTTGCTCCCTTGAGCGCGACCAGCTCAACCACCGCGCTGTGCAGCGTGGCGGTATTGAATTTCGGGGCGGTGCAGCCCTCCATGTAGGTGAGCTCGGCTCCTTCATCCGCAATGATCAGGGTGCGCTCGAACTGACCAAAATTCTCGGCGTTAATCCGGAAGTAGGCCTGGAGCGGATGTTTCACCTTCACTCCGGGCGGCACGTAAATGAATGAACCTCCGCTGAAAACGGCGCTGTTGAGGGCGCTGAATTTGTTGTCCCCGGTCGGGATTACTTTGCCGAACCATTTCCGGAAAATTTCCGGATGCTCCTTCAATCCCTCGGCGCTGCCGACGAAAATGACGCCCTGTTCGCCAACCGCTTTCTTGATGTTGGAATAGACGGCTTCGCTATCGAACTGCGCTTCGACGCCGGCGAGGAACTTGCGTTCCTGCTCCGGAATACCGAGGCGCTCGAAGGTGCGCTTCACATCCTCGGGCACGTCTTCCCAACTGCGCTTTGGCTGAGTTCCGCCGCTCAGGTAGTAGCGGATATTGTCGAAGACGATCGCTTCCAGATCCTTGCTCGCCCAATGCGTCGGCATGGGTTTGCTGAGGAAAGTGCGGAGGGCGTTGAGACGAAATTCCCGCACCCAATCGGGATCCTGTTTCACATCCGAAATGTAATGGATCGTCTTCTCGCTCAGTCCGATGCCGGCATCATGGATATGCGTCTCCGGGTAGGCGAAATTGCCCATGTTCCGCTCGATATCGAGAGTTGTATTTTCCTTAACCATTTCAGTCTCCTTGTTAAAAAAATCTTCTTGTTAGGCGAGGGCCGGCTCTTCCAAGTCGTCCTTGACCCAATCATAGCCCTTTTCTTCCAACTGCAGCGCCAGATCTTTCCCGCCGCTCAATTCGATCCGTCCTTTCACCATCACGTGCACGTGATCGGGCACGATGTAATTCAAAAGCCGTTGATAATGGGTGATCAGGAGAACCCCAAGTTTCGGTCCGCGGACCGAATTCACTCCGTGCGCGACCACCTTGAGAGCATCGATGTCGAGTCCGCTATCGGTTTCATCGAGCACCGCGTATTTCGGCTCGAGCATCGCCATTTGCAGAATCTCGTTGCGCTTTTTTTCTCCTCCGGAAAAACCTTCGTTGACCGATCGGGAGGTAAAAGAGCGATCCATCTCGAGAAGATCCATTTTCTCGTAGAGCCGCGCATAATAATCCGTCGCCTCCAGCTCTTCGCCTTCCGGCAAGCGCGCCTGGACCGCCGCGCGGAGGAAATTGGCGATCGTGACGCCCGGGATTTCGCTCGGATATTGGAAAGCGAGGAAAAGCCCCTGGCGCGCTCGTTCATCCGGTTCCAGCTCGAGGACGTTCGTCCCATCCATCGTGACGGATCCCGCCGTGACCACATAATCCGGATGGCCGGCCAGCACCTTGGCGAGAGTGCTCTTGCCCGATCCGTTCGGTCCCATAATGGCATGCACCTCTCCCTTGGGAACGGTCAGGCTCAAACCCCGGATAATCTCCTGATCTTCGATCGAAACGTGCAAATCTTGAATGACCAATTGATCCATAATCTCGGCGCAAACATACCCCGAATTCCCCCTTTTCGCGAACGGTATTCGCCCCCTGAGACCGGTTGTTTGCCGGCGAGATTCGAGGCGATCTTGTCGCCGCCGGTGATTCCCTTTAACGTCTGGGCCCAAAGCGATGAACGAAGTGAAAGCTCCGGCCGATCAGAAGCTCCCGATTAAGGCCTTTGTGCTTTGCGGCGGGCTCGGGACGCGTCTGCGCGCGGTTTTGAGCGATCGGCCGAAGTCGATGGCGTTGGTCGCGGGAGTTCCTTTCCTCCAGTTGCTCCTCGAGCAAGTTCGATCTCAAGGAGTGGATCAGGTCATTCTGGGAACCGGTTATATGGCGGAGCAAATCGAGGCCTTCTTCCGCGACGGCAACGATCTCGGTCTACGCATCAGTTATTCCCGGGAGCACGAACCGCTCGGGACCGGGGGAGCGCTCAAGCTGGCCGAGCCGCTGTTGAGCGACCCGGTTTTGGTCCTGAACGGCGATAGTTACGTCGAGTCGAACCTGGCAGCGACCGTCGAACTCTTTACGACGCGGAACGCGGCCGTCGTCATTGTGCTGCAAACCGTCCCGGATGTGGCGCGATATGGGAGCGTCACAATCGATGCGGAAGGCCGCGTGACCGAGTTTGTCGAGAAAGGGACGCGCACCGGCGCCGGACTGATTAACGCCGGGATTTACCTCTTGCGGAAAGAGATCGTCTCGACGCTGCCCGCCGGCAGGGCCGATTTCGCTCGAGAAGGATGTTTTTCCGGAGCTATTGAGCGGTCAAGTTTACGGCTTCGTTTCGGACGGATTGTTCATCGACATTGGAATCCCGGCCGATCTGGAGCGCGCGCAGACCGTGCTCGGCCCCCAAGCCCACTTGAGCCGAAAGTAACAAGTGCTGGAGCGGAGCCACGTCCGCTCACATCGTGCTATTTGGTTGCTGGCGTCATTTCGCCAACAAGCCGTCGCCGGTCGATCTTTCCGTTGTCGGTCCTCGGGAGCGAATCCCGGAATTCGATTTTCTCCGGCACCATGTAGGCTGGCAGTTTCTCGGCGCAGTGTTGCTTCAATTTTGTGGCGTCGAGCGACTGGCTATCTGCAATCGTCACGACGGCGTGGATTGTGTTGCCGATCGCTTCGTCTGGAATCGGCAGAGCCACCGCCTCGTCGACCGCCGGATGTGCGACCATGACGGCTTCGATCTCACCCAGCTCGACACGATAACCGCGCGTCTTGATCATGTGATCTTTGCGGCCGACAAAGAGATAATTGCCCTTCTCGTCGAGCGTTACCCAGTCGCCCGTGCAGTAAAGTTTTTCGTCGCGGCCCGCCGCAAATGGATTTGGGATGAAGCACGCCGCGGAGGCTTCGGAGCGACCGTAGTAGCCCTGCATGACGGTCGATCCCCGCGCATAAAGAAGCCCTTCCTCGTCGGTCGTGACCACTCTTTTTCCATCCGCGTTGATCGGAATGAGGTCGGTATTTGCGCAAGCCTTGCCGATCGGGATCGGCGCCGTTTCTTCAGGCGAGAGCGGCTCGACCTCGTAATAGGCGCAAACATTCGTTTCGGTCGGTCCGTAAAGATTGGCGTAGCGAGGATGCGGCAGTTTTTCCATCAGCGTCCGCAGGTGCTTCGTCGGAAAAACCTCGCCGGCAAAAAGAACCCAGCGAAGGGCGGAGAGATCGCGCTCCTCCAGCTTGCCGCGCGCTTGCAGAAGTGTCAGCACCATCGGGACGGAATACCAAACCGTGATCCGTTGGTCCTGAATGAAAGAGGACAACTGCAGAGGGAAAACCGCCAATCCCTCCGGCACGAGCGAAATCGCCGCGCCAGCCTTGACCGCGACAAAAATATCGAAGACCGAGAGATCAAAATTGAACGGAGCGTGGTTGGAGAGTCTGTCGTCAGCGGTGATGTCGAAAGTTTCGCAGCCCCAGTTGACGAAAGTCAGTGCGTTGAGATGCGAAAGCATCACCCCTTTTGGCACGCCCGTGGAACCGGAAGTGAAAAGAATATAAGCGAGATCATGGTCGATGACTGGAATGGCTGGATCCTCGCCGGGTTGCTGCGGGAGGTCATCGGCGAACGTTAAAGTCGGCAAAGGCAATTTTCCTTCCGGCGCTTTGTCGACAAAGAGGATGGCGTTCATCGGGCACTCGTTGTGAAATGAACCACCCAGCTTCTGATAAAGCCCATGACTTGTGATGAGCGCGCGAAAGGCGCATTGGCGTCCGATCTCCTCCAGGCGCAGGCCGGGAGCATTGGCATCGACCGGAACGTAACACGCGCCGGTTTTCATAATTCCAAAAATCGCCGCAATCGCCGAGGGCGACTTCTGCAAATAGATGCCAACGCGATCGCCGCGCACGACTCCGTGCGCGATCAGGCTGTGCGCTATTTGGTTACTAAGCCGATCCAACTGGCCGTAGGTGAGCGTCTCGTCCAACAGTCGCACTGCCTCGTGCTCCGGCTGACGAGCGGCAGTTTCTGTCAGGAGCTGATGAAGGGTAAAAGCCATGCCGGAAGCTTAACACAAGACCGGCTTTCTTTGCCAGTCGCTCCGTTCGGAGGCAGAAAAAAGCTCGTCTTTCCGATCTCGTCAGGCGCAAGCTGAAATGATCATGAGCCGGGGACAAGCAATGGCGCCGATCTCGATCGAAGCGAGGACGATCCGGAAGCTGAAGATCAGGATTATTCCCTTCATCTTGCTTCTCTACATTGTTTCGTTCCTCGACCGCATTAACATTTCGTTTGCGAAATTCACGATGGACCAGGACCTGGCCATCAACAGCCATCAGTTCGGGCTCGCGTTCGGGATTTTCTTTATCGGCTATTCTCTCTTCGAGATTCCGAGCAACCTCATCCTGCACAAAATCGGCGCCCGCATCTGGCTGGCGCGCATCCTGATTACCTGGGGAATTATTTCTGCGCTCACCGGGTTTGTCCAAAACCTGCCACAACTTTACCTGGCGCGTTTCTTACTCGGGTTCGCGGAAGCGGGCTATTTCCCAGGGATTATCTTATATTTGACCTATTGGTTTCGGCGGCGCGAACAGGCCCAGGTGCTCGCGCTGTTGCTAATCGGCATACCTATTACAAGCATCCTGGGGGCTCCGCTTTCCGGCCTTATCCTCGACCACGCACACTGGATGGGGCTCAGCAGTTGGCGCTGGCTCCTTATTCTGGAGGGACTTCCGGCCTTGGTCGGCGGTGTGCTGACCTACTACTTGATCCCCAGTCGACCGGCGGAGGCCGGGTTCCTTGCCGAAGACGAAAAGGATTGGATCATTCAAGAATTAAAACAGGAAGAAGAACACAAGCGGCGAACTCATCCGGTCTCGGCAGGCACGAGCATTGGTCGACGGCCGTGTCTGGTACCTCGCATTGCATCGGTTTTGCCTTGGGCACCGCGTTATTCATAGCGAGCGCCTGGCTGCCTCAGATTGTGAGAGCATTATCGAGCCGGTACTCCAATACCACTGTCGGACTCCTGGTGATGGTTCCGAACGCTGTAGGCTTGCTTTTCATGCTTGCCATTTCCCGAAGTTCCGACCGCAGGCAGGAGCGGAGATGGCACGCGGCGATTCCCGCACTTGCCGGGGGAATTGCCTGCCTCTTGTTCGGCGCAACTCACTCCAATGTTCTCTCTATCGCGCTTCTGTCTCTAATCGCAGCTGGTATTTACGGGGCAGCGGGTCCATTCTGGGCCCTTCCGTGCGAGTTCCTGACTGGGTTCGCGGCTGCTTCGGGGATTGCGTTGGTTACCTCGATCGCAGGTCTCGGTGGATTTGTCGGACCGTACGTAGTCGGTCTGATTCAGCAAAGAACCGGTAACTTGCAAGGTAGCCTGGTTGTGGCGGGCGTTGCTTTGTTAATATTTGCGACGCTCTTGTTGCTCCTTCCGGAGAAAAGAGATGCTCAAGCGCGCTAATGAGGAGTAAGTCGTCTCGCCAATTGTCACTAGACGAGACGGGATGATTGTTCGGCTCCCGTTCGGGACCCAGGTCATTCGCGTTGAATGTTCTTGCGCGATCGCGCGGTTCGCACTTTACGCTTTGGAGCGATGAAACCGACCCCAGGCACGCTGCGGGACGGCGGAGCAGCCTTTGGCACCACGCACTGGAGTGTTGTCGGCGCTTGCCGTGATGGCGACGAGATGGCCACGGGCGCGTCGCACGCTGCTCTTACCCGGCTTTGTCGCGATTACTGGCCGCCTCTCTACAGCTTCGTCCGTCGGCGTGGTTATGCGCCGGCCGACGCGCAGGATCTCGTCCAGGGCTTTTTCGCCTATTTTCTTAGTAACAAGGCGTACCTGCACGCCGAGCGCGGCAAGGGCAAGTTTCGATCCTTTCTCCTTGCTTCAATCAAGCACTACCTGGCGAACGTTTGGGATCGCGAGCATGCCCTTAAGCGTGGCGGCGATTGCGAATTCGTCCTTCTCGACACGGATGTTGAAGCCGTCGAGGCGAGTCACATGTGCGAGCCTGTAACCACCTCAGACGAAGAACAAGCTTATCAACAGCGCTGGGCGCAGGCGCTTATTGGCTGCGCGCTCGTGCACTTGAGCGAAGAGTTCCCTGACGGAGCGAAGGCACGCCTTTTTAGCGAACTAAAGCCGTTTCTTTGCGGCGGCGCAGAGCTGCCCAGCCAGGCGGACGTTGCCGCTCGGCTGGAGATGCCCATCGGAACCTTGCGGAGCCATCTCTTGCGGCTCCGTCTGCGTTACGCCGAGCTGCTGCGGGAGGAAGTTGCCCGAACCATTGGGACCGCCGACGACGTGGACGAGGAGCTGCGTCATTTTCGCAATATTCTCGTTGGATAGGAGGCTTCTGGAAGGACTTTTGACCGATGCGCAATTGAAGACAGACCTGTTGCATTGCGCGGAATGCGGCGCATCGCTCCAAAATAAGGCCAGCGAACTGGGTTGTCTCAATTGCCTGCTTTTGGGTGGCCCTAACGAGCCTGGCTCCGAGAATCGTCGTTTCCAGGATTATGAGATTTGCTGCCGCGAAGATGGAGTTACTCTCGATGAGCTAGGTCGCGGAGCGATGGGAATTACTTACCGCGCCCAGGACCTTACGCTCGGATCGCTCGTTGCGCTCAAGGTCATCAGCGTCCGCTACTCTGGAGACCCTGAATCGCGCGAGCGGTTTCGCCGCGAGGCGCGCGCGGCCGCGCAATTGCGCCATCCTAACGTCGCTGGAGTCTTTCATTTTGGCGAAACCGACGCTGGCCGATGTTTCTATGCGATGGAATTGATCGAAGGCGAAACCGTCGAGGCATATGTCCGCCGCAATCGCCTCATCCCGCCTTATCTCGCCTTGGAGGTAGCCGTCCAAGTGGCCCGCGCCCTCATCGCGGCAGAGGCGCACGGGCTGGTGCATCGGGATCTCAAGCCGAGCAATTTGATGATCGTCCGTAACGATTCCGGCGACCCTGATGCACTGGTTGTCAAAGTGATCGATTTTGGTCTGGCCAAATCTGTCGCCATGGCTCCGACTGAAGAGAACCAGACTCGCGTTGGATTTTCCGGCACACCCGACTTCGCCAGTCCGGAGCAACTTCGCGCGGACCGGGCATTGCTCGACACGCGCTCGGACATTTATTCGCTGGGAGCGACGCTTTGGTATTTGCTTTGTGGCCAGGCGCCCTTTCGGGGCAGTTCGGTTGGAGAAATTCGCGACGAACGCTGCCGCTGGAACAACTGACCCTGGCACACGTTCCCGAGCCGGTCATCACGCTGCTTCGCTCAATGCTGGCGGTGGAACCGGGAGGCCGACCTTCCTCGGCGCAGGAGCTGTTGACCGCGCTTCAGCGCTGCCGGCAGGTCATCGCCAACCCATCCTTCTCGTTCACTTGATCGTCGAGGCTCTCGGCAGCCTTCGACCTCAATTCCACGCTGCGTTAAAGCGTGGAAGCGATAGCTCGTCGCGTAATTTTTTCGGTTTTTCGCACTTTTTTTGCAATTCCGGGTCCTTTTTTCTTTTGGAAGGAAGTGAAGACATGATCGCTCCATTACTCCAAGCAGGCCCTCAAGCCTCCAAGAACCATTATATGAGAACCGATGCGAATGAAACGCTCCTCCTCATCGGAGCAATCCTCTTCTGGGCGGCTGTTCTCCCCGTTGCATCCGTCTTTTTTGCTGTCGCCGCTCTGTGCGATCGAGTGAGGTCCTCGCGGCGGCGGCGGCAATCGGTCCGATGGCGCGGGGTATTGAGCCACTTCCAGGTAGAGCAAGCCAGGGGGCGGATCAGGGCAAGACCTTAAGAATACAACTTGTATAGGCGTAGCCGGAATGCTATTCGGAGCCGACTGACAGCGACCGAACAGCCAACAGACAGGTGGAGAAACACCATCGGTCCGGTGCGCTGCCATTTGATTCGAGCAAAACTGCAAAGCACCATCAATTGAGAGAAGCGTAAGATGGACTCCGCTGGCATTTTCTACAAATGCCTCGCGACCTGCAGACCAGCGACCTCTGTTCAGAAGAGGCATCGGATTAATTTATTACGGGTTTGATTTGTAAACCGCCCGTGTTCTCTGGTAAAAGGAGAACCGTATGCCACCAACTTCGGCTACTGAGCAAAACGACGCAGGCTCCCCCATTGTGATGCAGACCGCGCTTGGGTTGCTGAGTGAGCTGGATGAAAGAGATGTCGATTGGATTTTTCACATTGGCTTCGAGCGCCACGTCACTTCGGATACTGTCATCGTGCGTGAAAATGAACCGCTCGCCTATCTCTACATCGTTCTGGAAGGCTTGTTCGGGGTCAGGATTGCTTCGATTCCAGATGCGGAAATCGGCCGGCTAGGCCCAGGCGAAATCATTGGCGAAATTTCGTTTCTTGAAAACACTTTTCCGTCCGCAACGGTGAAGGCAATTGAAAGCTCGCTCTTGCTCGAGATTCCAATCGTTTTGCTCGCGGAAAGACTAAAAGCGATCCCGTCGTTTGGAGCCCAATTTTACCGGGCGCTCGCCATTCTCAATTCCCGACGTGTGAGAGAACGAGTCAGTTCATTGACGGCGTCGTTCCTGGCGAAATTGGACCCTACGAGCTTGCAGGGCGAAGCGTCGCGGGCGTTTTTCTCGGCGATCGAGCAGTTCAAATCGTTCCTCCTCGAAGCTGATGCCGAAGCCCTCAAAAGTAGTGGTGAGGTGTCGGAAGCAACCGCAGAGACGGCAGAGAGAAATTTTCTGGACCTATGCCATGCGGTTCATACCGCGATTGGCGGTTCATCGGCTGAGAATTCCACGATCAAGGCGGAATTGGGGGCGAGATTGCAGCGCGAGATACTGCCTTTCATCTTGCTGACGCAAACACCCGAGCGGCTCTACTCGAAACCCAGAGGAAATGCCGGAGACTTTCTCACGATCGAGATGATTTACCGAAATCAGCCGGCCGGCACGGGGCGAATTGGGCCTTTGCTGGACCGGGGGTTTTTGAATTCGCCCGCCGCCAAAGCGATTCGCAATCGGCGTGATTTGCTGGCCAGAGAAATTATGGGGACGGTGCAGGCAAAGGATGGCGCGGTTCATGTTACCAGCCTCGCCTGTGCTACCGCTGCAGGAAGTGTTTGATGTCTTCCAGCAACTTGGCGACCCCGCGCGACTCTACGCATCTTTGGTCGATATCGATCTTCAGGCTCTGGCACAGGTGGCTGATCGGCGTAACAACGCGCGGCTCCAGAATCGTATAAATCTAATAAACGCAAACCTGGTTTATCTTGCGCTCGGCCGTCAGAAGCTGGAGCTTAACGAACAGGACTTGATTTACAGCATCGGATTAACCGACTACTTCAATGATAAGTTTGTCGTTAAGTTATTGAACTGGATCCATGGCCGATTGCGCCCGGGTGGGAGAGTGATAATCTCTAACTTTCACCCCAATAACTATTGCAAGGAGCTGATGGATTATCTTCTGGAATGGAGGCTGATTCACAGATCCGAAGAAGACATGCATCGGTTGTTTACGCACTCAGCTTTTGGCCGTTCGTGCACGCGAATCCAATTTGAGGGCGAAGGGATAAACCTAATTTCGGAATGCGTTAAGGACTAGCCTTGTCGATTCTTGCCATCAACGCCTGTGCGATTGATTCCTCGCGTTCCAACTGACACTCGAGCGCCATAGCCAGGGTTTTGGTCAATACGGCAGCGGCCTCAGTCGGATTGTGACATGCGAGAAGCGCTTCGCCCTGGGCGAGCAGCCCGCGGACGACTTCGAATCTTGCTCCGATGCTTTCGCAGAGTTCGAGGCTCTTCTTGATATGTGGCAGAGCTTCTTCCTGGTCTTCGGGTCCCGCGGCAATGGCGCGGCCGATTGCTCGTTCGGCCAGGGCTTCCCCAATAATGCTGTCGGCCTCTCGCGAGAGCGCCAATGCTTCTTGCGCTCGGCGAAGCCCGGTTGCCGGATCAACAGCCTCAATCAGGGATTCGGCCTCCAAAGCGGCAAACCATTCCCCGAGAAGAAGCCGTCCGCCGAAGGCCTTAACCGCTTCTGTGGCTGCCTCCCAGTAAGGCAACGATTCACGGGCCTTTCCCAATCCAAATGTGCCCCACGCGATGAAAGCATTGAGGTCGTAGCGGAAAAAGGTATCGCCGCTTTTTTCCGCGACCGCCAGGGCTTCATGCGCACTGGCGATCCCGTCCGCATACTCTCCGGCCAATACATGAATAATTGTGAGACCCGTTCGCGCCATGACTTCGGCGTTTTGGTCTCGACTGGAGCACGCGATTTCCAGCGCCCGGTTGACATCAGAGAGGCCGGCCGGGTAGTGGCCAAGCCATGTCTGAGCCATCCCGCGATGGACGTAGGCAAAAAGCGTTTCGTGTTGGCTCTTTTCGCGTTCCAGAAGTGGTATCGCTTGACTGAGCATTTGCAAGGATTCCTTGAAGCGGCCTTGCATGAGCAGCACCCGGCCATAGACCGCTCCGGGCAAAGTTGTAAGTTGGGGATCCCCCAGTTGCTCGGCTAGAAGCGACAGCTTTTAGATAATAAGCGGCGGCTTCCTTTAGCCTGCCCTCCAATGTAATGCGCCCGTCCGATCCATAACTGAATCCGCGCTACAAGCACCGGGTCGTCGAGCGACTGGGCGATCTGCTCTGACTCAACCAACATGGCAAGATTCTGATCCGGCACGCCGGCATGCAGCGAAGCACCCACAAGGCCGATGGTAATCTCAACTTTCTGCCGAAGATGCGCTGGGTCATCCCCAAGATATTTGAGGCATTGCAAGGCCCTCCTGTAATGGTCCCGCGCCTCGGCATAAGCACAAACTCTGAAGGCGGCATTGCCCGATCGAATCGAGTATTCGAGAGCTTTCTGCCAGCTTTCCGCTGAGAAAAAATGGTAAGCAAGGACGCCGGTGAACTCGTCAAGGCGATCTCGAAAGAGCGATTCCAAAGCATCTCCCACTTGCTGGTGCAGTTCTTTACGCGCCGGTGTCAAAAGGGTCTGATAAGCAACCTCCTGGGTGAGGGCGTGCCTAAAAATGAACTCAAGTTCTGGTAACCGGCAGCGTTCGTGGACCAGGTCCAAAGTTTCCAAGTTGGCCAATTGATCGCGCAGTGAGTTGCTCGCACTGGTAATTCTTTCCAGAACCCGGTAGTAAAAGATACGTCCGATGACCGCAGCCTTCTGCGTCAACTGCTTGAGCTCGCCCGAGAGTCTATCCAACCGAGAAAGCAAGACTCCTTGTAACGTGTCTGGGACCTGCAAGATCCCAGTCAGCGATGTCGCCGTCCACCTTTCCCCCTCCCGGCGAAGGCCTCCGCGCTCGATAAGGGAACGAAGAACTTCCTCCAGAAAGAACGGGTTGCCTTCCGACTTATCCAGGATTTCGGCCGCTACGGGCTGGGGCAGATGATCGCCACCGAGAAGGTGTCTCATCAAGCTTCGGCTCTCTTCCACGGAGAGTGGTTGTAGTGGCACATCCACCAGATTTTCCCTGCATTCCTCCAAAACGGGAGCTAACTTAGTCCAAAGGTTCTCTGGTCTTTGACGCGAACGGCTAAGACCAACAAAGGCTAATCGCGTCCGTTTTATGAGGGGCAGAATATGAGCTATCAAGTCGATCGAACTTTCGTCCGCCCAGTGCAAATCTTCGATCACGAGAACCAGCGGTTGCTTTTCTGCGAGTGAGGTCAGAAGCTGCTCTACCACGGAAAAGAACCGGCTCCGAAATTCCTCTCCTTTGAGTGCCTCTATTAGTTCAACGTCGGCCTCGGCGAGCGGGAGAGCGAGCGTCTGTGCCAGGATTGAATAGACTTCGGGTGCACCGGAGAAATTGGCGGACACATAATGACGGAGCGCGGATTGCTGTTCTTCAGTACTTTGCCTATCAGAGACTTGAATTTGCCGTCTGAAGAGATCCAGGATCGGCGTATAACTCAGGGTTTGGGTAGAGGCAAAGCACCGCCCTTCGAGCCAGGTGAAACCTTCCAACATGGAAGATCGTGCTTCATCAAGCAGCCGGCTTTTTCCAACCCCTGCGTCGCCGGAAACAAGCACGATTGCACCTTGCCCTGACCTGGTCGCGGAAATAGCTTTTTTGATTACCTTGCATTCCCACTCGCGTCCGACCAAGGGTGCGGCCAACCCCTCCAAGCCGCGGACCGTATCCGGCCGGCTCTTTGCTGCGATCAATTCGAAAACCGCGAGGGGATCGCTTTTCCCCTTTACTCGAATCGGCTCCAGCGGTCGAAACTCAAAGACGCCACGTGTTAACTTATGAGTGCTCCGGCTGACCAGAATCTGACCGGGAGTCGCAGTTCCCTGCAACCGAGAGGCGACATTTACGACGTCACCGATAATTGTATAACTCATGCGCAGATTGCTGCCGACATTTGCCGCGACAATCATGCCGGAACATATCCCCGTATGAAGAGCTAAGGGCTCATTGAGCTGGTCAAGCCATCGTTTGTTAAATGGCTCAAGGCGTTCTCGCATCGCCAGTGCCGCGCGCAACGCTCGTTCGGCATCGTCCTCGAGCGCGATCGGGGCGCCGAAAACTGCCATGACGCAATCGCCGATGATCTGGTTTACCATCCCCCCGCACAGGTAAACCGCGTCAATCAGCTCTTTCATGAGATCGTTTAAGAAGGACGTGACCACTTCGGGATCGAGACGTTCCGCGAGGGTCGTGAACCCAGAAAGGTCCGCGAAGACCACTGTGGCGTGCCGCCGCTCGCCTTGAATGGAGCCGGTCGAGCGAAGCTTTTCGGCGAGTTGTTTCGGGATATAGCTCTCGAGCTGCGCGAGCAATTCCTGCTCCTTCCGTGCGGCCTCGCTCGGCGATGGAAGGGTCTCCTGCGCGAGAAGTGTTTCGAGCAGGCTGCGAAGAGGCTTGAGGCTCAACTCCACGGTGGCGTCGCCAAGCGTGGACCGCATGTTTTCCTGCGCGGCGATCGCAGCCCGCAATTCAGCAATTTGGTCGGAGCGAGAGCTCACACGCATGGCTTCTATCAAATCGCGTCGATCCGAACAACGAAAAATTTGATTTGCTCTTCCGATGCGAGTCCGTCTCACCAAATTTGGCATCGACAGCGAGAGACCGGAGCTTGTTTTACTACGCGACAGAGCGCAGCCCCGCCATGTCACCCGAAACTCATCGCCCTCTCTTTGTTCGCGGGTCTTGGCGTGAGTTGTCCTCAAACCGACGCCGGCGAGTCCCGGCCTCCCTCCCGGTTCCTCCGCTACGATGAAGACTATTGGTTTCTCTCCGATTCGCTCGGCCAGAGCGGTGAAACCGGAAAGATCGGCGAAGACCACCGTAACCTGGCGCCGCTCGCCTTCGAGATGGCCGCTGGCCCGAATTTTGTCCGCCAGTTGCTTCGGCATGTTTCGCTGCAACTCTGTCAGGAGCGCCCCTCATCGCGCGGGCTCGCTTCGCGAAGTTTTTTCCAGGTCCGGACAACCCAAAAGATGTTGCGTCTTGGCATTTTGGCACTCGAAAAACCCGAGACCAGTTTGTCTAATCGCGCCCAAACCATTTCTGCCACCGTGTCCCGCCGCTTTCTTCCTGCCGTTCTCCTTCTCCTCCTTGTCTTGAGGGCCGGAGCGCAAGTCGCTGGCCCTCGACCCGAATCGCCGCCGCCCTGGATTCGTTACAATGAAGATTACAGTTTTCTGGCCGATCCGAAGCCAAAGGACGGACCCGATTCGATTTTCTGAAATACATCTCGCTCGGTGACGCCGGATATCTCTCGTTTGGCGGCGAAGCCCGGGAGCGGTTTGAGAGTTATACCAATGAGACTTTCAATTCCACATTCTTCCCCTTCGCGGAACAAAAAGACGATAATTCTTATTTCCTGCAACGTTACCTGTTTCATGCGGACTACCATCCAAACGATTGGCTCCGCGTTTTCGGACAGTTACAAAGCTCGCTCGAATGTGGCCGTTACAATCCGCGAGTGACCGACCGCGACGCGATCGATCTGCATCAAATGTTTGTCGATTTAAAGGCCGAGATTGGTCACGAAGGGGTGTTGACTCTTCGGGTTGGGAGACAGGAGATGTCTTTCGGTGCCGAGCGCCTTGTTGGAGTGCGCGAAGGTCCTAATGACCGGCGGGCCTTTGACGCCGTGCGTCTCTCTTATAAACAGCACGGACTAAGTCTTGATACATTCATCTCTAGTCCGGTGGAAGTGGATCCCGGGCCATTCAATGATCAAAGGGTGCGCGGTGTCTTGTTTTGGGGCACCTATGCCACCATCCCTTGTCCGCGCTTGCCTGGGCTAAAGCTGGACTTCTACTACCTTGGCTTGGATAAACCTGCTGGCCTGTTTACTGTGGCTACCGTGCCTCATATGCTCCCCGCGACTCCTATTTACGCACAGAGCACATTTCCTGTGTTCCCAAGCGAGCAGCGTCATACGATTGGGACACGCATGGCCGGCACGCTGGGTAACTGGGACATGAACAACGAAGCGCTCTATCAGTTTGGCCAGTTCGGTTCGGGAGATATCCACGCCTTTTGGATTGCGGCTGACGATGGTTACACGTTCAAAAACCTTCGGTTCCAGCCACGACTTGGTTTGCGGGCCGGCATTGCGAGCGGCGACAAAGATCCCAACAATCCAGACCTGGAGACCCTGAATCCGCTTTTCGTTCGGGGTAATTACTTCTCTGAAGCGGGGCTCCTGGCGCCCCAAAACCTAATGGGTTTCGGTCCCAGTATCCGGATCAAACTCGACCGAGCCTTAAGCGCAGAGTTAGGTTGTGTAACTCTATGGCGTGAGAGCCTGGGCGACAGCATTTATCGTCCGCCCGGTATTCCTATCTTTCGTGCGAACAGCGAGTTTGGACGGTACGTCGGCACCGAACTAATCCTGGGTACGGCCTGGCAGGCGACTCCCCATATCGGGATCGCAGCGGCTTACTCTCATTTTTTTGCCGGAGATTTCATTCATCAGAATAACGGCGACGACGCAGATTTCGGTGCGCTTTGGCTTACTTTCAGATTTTAGAATGCGGTTATTGCATTGAGACGCCAGTTTGCAGCGTCAGGCAGTTGAACGAGTGCCAAGCCGACGCTATGATCGCCGGATGGATCGCCAGGCGCTAATTTTTCTTCACATTCCCAAAGACGGCGGGGACGACCCTGAACCGGATTATTGAATGGCAGTACAACCCGCTTTCGATTTTCACGCTTGATCCCTATCGATTTCGCGCGACGGCGGAGCGATTCAAGACATTGCCGGAAGAGCGACGCCGCCGATTTCAAGTGGTCCGCGGCCATTTGTACTACGGGCTGCACGAATACCTGCCGCAGGGCGCCACTTACATTACGATGCTTCGTGAGCCTGTGGCCAGGTTCCTCTCATCCTATTATTTCATTTTGCGCCGGCCGCTTCATCCGCTCCATCGAAAATTAAAAAAGGAACGCCTTGAAGTGGAAGACTATCTCCGTTTGATCCCTCATCGCCACAACTTTCAGTGCCGGCTGATTGCCGGAATTGAGGATAAGGTAATCGGCGACGAGCAGTTGCTCGAAATGGCAAAGGAACACCTCGCGAAATCATTTAGCGTGGTGGGAATTTGTGAAAGATTCGAAGAGAGCTTGGTCCTGGTCGCAAAAACCTTTGGCTGGGCAGTTCCGTTCTATGAGAATCGCAAAGTGTCGAAGAACCGCTCTCGGGTTAACCCGGCGGCGATCGACCTGATCCGAGAACACAACCGTCTCGATCTTGAACTCTACGAGTTTGGAAAACAGACTTTTTGAGGAGAGCTTGCGCAAGAAGGAAGAGGTAGTCAGAGAGGGGTTGGCTGCGCTTCGAGCGCTCCCCAAGCCTGGGTCGGTCGAGAGTCTTTACAAGTCAAGCGTGGGCGCGGGCCGGTTTCTGGTCAGCAAGGTCGCTTCCGTGCTATGAAAAGGGAACTGCAGGATCCTCGATGGCCGTTCGGTTCCGCTGTCCTCGGCTATCGGCTGGCGCTGTAAATGAATATTGCAAACTCTGGCATGGCGATGGCTTCAGCAACGAATCGTGAGCCGGTGTCACAAAGGTCTGGCAGAAAGCCGGGCAATTTAGCTATGATGGACAGTGCAAGGAATTGATATCGTAATGCAAATTCAGTCAACGATAAGCGAAAACGCAAGGCAGAGGGGGTCGAACCAACCCGCGCCCGGACCGAAGTCAGCTCGCTGGCGGACGTGAAGAGGCGGTTATCTTTCTTCATCTGCCAAAAACTGCCGGTACCACCCTCAATCGCCTGATCGAGTGGGAGTATCCCCTTTTGGAGATGTATTCGATCGACCCCGTTTTCTTTACCTGGTCCGCCGCTCACCTTCGAAAACTGTCGCCGGACCGCCTGAAAAAGATCCGCATGTTTAAAGGTCACATGACATTTGGTCTTCATGAAGTTCTGCCTCAGCCCGCCACTTATATCACGGTGTTGCGCGATCCCGTCGACCGGGTGATATCGGCTTATTACTTCATGCGGAGTTACAAGCTGCATCCGCTTTACTGGAAACTCCGACGTGGCAACGCCACCCTGGAAGACTTCGTCCGGCAATTCCAACGCGACAATGTCCAATCGAAAATCATTGGGGGTTCTCCCTACGAATTGCCCTGCACTCGAGAAGTCGTGGAAAAGGCGAAAGATAATTTGCGACATCGCTTTGGTGTAGTTGGCCTCTCTGAGCGATTCGAAGAAAGCCTTGCCTTAATGAAACTGCGCTTCGGCTGGAAACTCAGCTCCTATTCAAGTTTTAATGTTACGCGTTCCCGACCCAAAAAACATGATCTGCCTAAGAGCACGCTGGATTTGATTCATGAGAAAAATGGCCTGGACATGGAACTCTACGAGTGCGGAAAACAGATCTTTGAGTCGGCCGTCGCAGCCAACGCAGATTCTGTGGCCCGTTTGGCAGACGAATTGAGAGCGACACGGACCCGATCACAAGGATCTCTCGGCGGCGCGATTTTCTCCCTCCGCGCGGCCGCCCGGAAAGCGATCAACCGGGCCTACTCGGCGGTTTGAGACGTTTGCGCCACGTTCGCTACGGGCTGCGCTCCCTCAAAAAGAAAAACTTTTGCCCGGTAGCTTTCAAACTCGGTCTTGGCGTGGTCGTGAACGTAATCTACGACTTTAGGATCATTCAGTCTCTCAAACGACGAATAGGGGGCGAAGATGATCCAAGTTCGCCCGGACCGATGAATTACGTCTTTGAATTCCGTGAAATTGCGAATGACGGGTAGTCCCGCAAATTTATCAATGAAGCGAGGTTCTTGGAGCAGTTGATCGTAGGGGACCTTCGAGCTGTAGAGCGTATCGAGGAAGTAATTGCCTGGAGAGCCGGCGTAAAAGCCAAAAACGTGGGGAATTCCAGGGAGGATAACATCCCCGGGTCGGGCATGAGCCTTCACATAAAGAGCTGCGCCTCGATAATCATACCGATAAGTGCCCATCCGAGTCATCATCTGGGGGGTGTCCCCGGTACTGGACAGTTGATACTCCTTCAGGATTGACTCGTTGCTCTGGACAAAAAGCAACAGGAGGAGGGCAATTCCAGTCGCGTGGGCAGCAAAGCGCGGCACAATCGAATCTCCGGTCTGCCGGGCAAGTGCGAGGATTCTATCGTAAAGGATAACGGCTGCAGCGACACCACCGATTATGACAAGGGGCTGAAAGTAATAACAGTAGCGGGGCGAGACGGCGGCCAGAAAGTTAGTGTGCAGCGCAAAGAGCGTCGCTAACAGAACAACGACGTATCGGAAGCCCGGCACCTTCCAGCAAAAGGCAACCCAATGATCAGCATCAACGTAAAAAGGACATGATTTTCGGAGAGCAACAGCTTGTCGATGTAAAACATTGGCTGATAACCGGGAGCGAGGAAAAAAAGCGACGGTCCGGTAAGATTTGACAGGCCGGTGCCCATCTGAAGGTAAGGCGCACCAGCAAGCATTCGTGAGCAGTATTGCGCGACCACGACCGCTCCTATGAAGAAAAGGCAGCGGTAAAGATGAAATTCCTTCAGCCACCACCACTCGCCCCAGCGGACGACGCAGAGGCCGATAAAGAGGGCGGGAAGAAGGAACGCAGTTCCTTCCCACGACAAGTAACAAAAGCAGAACGCCACGGCCGTCGCAGTCATGAAATGTCGATGGAGCGGCCGAGTCCGAATGGCTTCGTAAAACAACCACATGACCAAAAGGGCGAGGAACTGGCACTGGGACAGGTAGAACGCGTTCTGCGCCCATCGGATATTCAAAGGAAGGCACGCGTAAACCAACGCGGAGAAAAGACCGGTTCGCCAATTGAAAAGCCGCCGGCACATCAGGCCAATTAAACCAATAGTAAGAGTTCCGAAGATACAGGCGGGAAGACGCATCGACCACTCCGAGTAACCGAACAAAAATCCTGAGAGCGCCAAAGGGTAGGGAATCGCCTCGTAGGTCGTCATCCAACGAACCCCACCGGCATAGGAAGTATAAGGTATACCCAAAGTAAAAATGCCCTTGGACTTGGTAATCACCCCCATCTCATCGTGGTCAAAGGACATGAAACCAAGATTGTGGTAACGAAGTCCAAACCCAAGAAACATGATCAGGCTCAGCAGGAGGTAAGGCCACAGCTGGCCGAACGGGATTTCAAAAAATTCAGGCAAACGCAAGGTCTCCGAGATAAGATTCCGCAGGCGCGCTTTGGTCGTTTCCCAAGAAGGTTTGGCTTCGCACACGGGCGAAAGCTGAACGAATCTCGGCGGAATCCCAAGAATTAACAAAAAGGTGGAGCAGGCGGATGAGAATCAGGACGGCAAACGCCCCCACCACAAATCTCGGCTGAAATGACCATTCGCTCGGGAAACGCGGATCATAGTTCGGCAGTAACATGAACAACAACCCAGCTATAACCGGTCCGTGCAGCACAGCATCGCGCGCCAGCGAGCGAGCCAGTGTCTCGCCCAGTGCACTTGATACTATCGCAGAGGCAACCAGCCACATGGCAATGACCGCCATGAGAGTGATTCCCACGATGGCCCAGGATCTGAAAAGCGTGACAAAACCCGAATAATCTTGAGGCCGTGCCAGTTCCTGTGGCAAGTAGCCCCAAGGTGCAACCCCATCTTTTCCGATCTCAATCGGTGTTGCCCTCCTGTCCCTTGCTTCGCCTCAGGGTTATCTCCCAGTTGCCAGTTACTTGTCGTCGCAAATCGGGTAACCTCAGAACCATTCTTGATGAGAAAGCCATTAAGGAAAAGGCTTGCCGGAATATGATCGCTTCTAACGGTCGCAACGATGACGTTCGGACCTCGGCGTATCCAGTGACTAATATCGTAGGCCTGAAGGACTGCAGATAGAAACGGAGAACCTTTTACATTCGGGTTTGTCTGAGCGGCATTCCTCATCTTGCCAGCCGAATTAGTCTGGGAGGTGGCGTCTGCGGGCAAGTGGGGCAATCTCTTTTCTGTCGCGACGGAAGGCGAAGCAGCCGTAAGGACATGGTTATTTATGACCAGGTCGAGGTCGCCAGAACTGGCAACTTGAAGCCATGTTTCCTGTTTTGATTTGTCGGCTTTGATTACGGTCGAAAAAACCGCGTTCGTGGGAAGCATTCTCCGGCCATGATCCAGCTTCCGATTCTCGGCAATTGCAGGAGCAACGGGTTAGTATCTACCCATCGCAGGGAAACCTGCTGGCCATTCAAAGGGGAACGCTGGGCTCGCGGCCAGACCTGATCTTCAACCTGAGGAGAAGTCCAGTCCACCGAGCCGCCGATGATGCCAGTCCGATTGCTGGCCCGCCAGCTGGGGTCGGACAAGATCTGAATTACGTTATTTCCGGGTTCGGTGATTTGACCGCGGACGAGAAGTTGTGCCGTTCCCGGATAGGATGTCCTTGAGATCGAAACGGCGATGACGTTCGTTCCCTGTTTCAAGGCCGTCTTCAAATCGTAAATCCCTGTTTCAAAAGTTTTTACCGAGGAAAGGGTGCCCAGCGTCCGGCCATTGACGATGAGTCCAAAATTGTCAGAAGCCGAGATCTCTAACCAAGCTTGTTCCGGGATCGCCGGTAGAAAGACTTCCTTGCGAAAATATGCCGTCGGGGCGTAGGACTCTGCCGGCTCGATCCATTGGGCTTGTCCAAAATCAAGCTGATACTGTCGTTGCAAGGGTGTGCCATAAGTCTGCAGGACGTAGTAGCCGAGGAGAAGACCGCAGGCTATGACCAGGATCCATGCCCACCGCAAAGCATTAGGTGGAGTCGGATCGGATAGGGGCGAAGATTCCATAGTTACTCTCCGGCCAGGCGAGTTAGGGCCCAGTAGTTCAAAATCGGATCCGCCAAAAGGGAGAGCTGGTAGAAGTGACGCGCCTCGTCACTGTTTCCAAGCTTTGTGTAGCAATCGCCAGCGAGCGAATAGACGTCGGCGACAGCATAGCTGTGATCCCTGATCAAAGCGGCCAGGGTTTTCGCGGCAGCGATCGCACTTTGGTAGCGTCCGAGGTCATAGTAGCCCCGGGCAAGGTAGGGTAACGCGTAAATGTGCGTCGGATCCTCGGCCAACGCCAATTCCCAGTTCTTGACTGCGCCACCAACGCCGCCCGACCGATAGAGCGCAAAACCAAATGCGACACGGGTGGCGGCGATCTCCTGCCGGGCAGCTATTCCGAGTGCTCCTGGTGCGTCCGCTGCCTTGCCGAGCTCAAAGATGGCTTGTTCGTATTCATCGGCTTCCAGCAGATCTGCCGCCCGCATGACATGGCGTTCTGGCGAACCAAAAGAGATCCCTGCCTCCTTTTGCAGGCGTCCGATCGTCGCATAAAGGTAAATATCCTGGGCGTGCCATGCGTCCCAACGCATCGCCTTGCGAAAGTCCGCAGATTGCCTGCTGGTTCCGTCCTTCGGCTTTGGCGAGGAGACCATTGCTATAAAAATATTGTCCGATGGCCGGCGGGATCAGAATGATGAAAAGGGCGCCAACCGACAGACTGAAGAGGGCTGCCGTGACTCCCAACCTCGTCGCAGGCATGCGCCCAAGGGCGTGGAGGAGCACCAAAAAAGCTCCTATCCCAAAGGCATACCAGCCAACCCGCAAAAAAGACCAGGCTGCAAGAAATCGTCCAAGGGCGCTCTCCAAGTTAAGCCGCTTGGGCACTAGCTCGGGAGAGCCATAATTTTCCACAAGGTAATCTTTCGTGAAAACGCGTTCCACTGGATTCACCTGCAACTCATAGGTCAACCGGCGAAGCACGGACGGTTGTCGGAAGGCGATTTGGGCCGGTGTTATGGTCCAGAGCATGATCAGGACAGCGGCAGCCAGAGCAAGAATCGAGGGAGTTCTTTGAAAAACGATCCCGGCAATAAGAATGAGCACGCCCAGCACGCCGACCGAAAGGAGTGTGATATGAGGATTAATGCCAGGATCGGTCACGAGAGAGAGCCGAAGCCCCGATAGATTGTGACTAAACGGGGACTGCACCCATTTAAGAACGACGGAGGCCAAAATTAGAAGGGTGCCACTGACGAGCAGCCAAAATCTGGCCCAAAAATCACCGGCCATTTCCGCCCACGAGAGCAGGCGTTTCAACCACGAATCGAGCTGTTGCGGGATCTTCACGAATCGCGTCTCAATTTCTTTGCCCAGGATGCTACGAAAGGGGAGACGAAAGCAATTCCCTCACGGGCATGCTGAATCTCTTCCTCGGAAAAGGTCCTGAGTAAAAGGAGGCCCAATGCATAAACGAGCAGAGCAAGGATCGCCCCTTCGACCTGCACGATGATCGGCGAGCTGCTGAACTGATAAAGAATGATCCCCATGGCTGCGCCGGCGAGCAATGGACGCCAGAGTGTGCTGAGCGAGATGCGCGGAATAACTGAGTTTGTGCAGTTGATAGATCCACATTCCTACCGTGATGATTTCGGCGAAGACGAAGGCGATCGCCGGGCCGACAAAGTTGTAGTGAGGGATTAGAGTCACAAGAAGGATAATCCGCAGAACTGATCCGAACAGCGTGCTGACGAAAAACTTTTTCTGGGCATCGAGAGCGGCAAAGAGATATTGAAAGATCGTCGACATGAAAAATGGGATCAATCCCAGTCCGAGGAGCTGCATTGCGGGAAGAGCCGGGAGAAATCTTGCGCCCAGGGCCAGCGTGAGCAGCGGCTTTGACCAAGCCATAAAAAAGACGGCGAAGGGGACGCTGATGAGAGTAAAAAACTTCAAGCTTTGCCGGTAAACATCCCCAAAACGGTTGGGTGAAAAATGGGCGGTGCGAGAATAAAGAGGGTAAAGCGGCAGGGAAAGAGTCTGGGGGATAGTGCGGAGAGACCAACTGAGACGATAGGGACCGCCGAATAGACCCACTGTCGTCATGTTCTTGGTCATTAAGCCCAGGACAAAGATGTCAATATGAAGTGCCAGTTGGCGCAGCATGACTCCGCCTCCCATCGGGTATGGCGGTGAGGAAAAGGTCCTTCCACAGGGGCAAATCCACCTGCAGCTTTACCTTGGTGTAAAATCGGGAAACGAGGATGTGATAGAAGTTCCACAAAAGGACATTTGAAACCAGGTGAGCGACGACAAACCCGATTAGCCCGGTCTTGAAATGCAACATGACCAGGATAAGAACAAAGAGCAGGATTTTTTGCAGAATGAACCCGAGGTAGTTCAATTCATTATCCTCGAAAGCCCGCAGGACCGCGCTATAGCCGGCGGCATGGAAAGTAGCCAATGTCCCGAGCGTCATGAGCATGACCGCGATCTTCAGATCCGTCCCGTAGGGCAGGAAGATTGCGATGACTCCAACAACAACACACATCACCAGAGAGATAGCCCAGATTAATCCGGCCGCGGCTCCGGTGATCTTTCCCACGCACTCCGGGTCCTTGGCGATCTCACGGATCATCATCCGGGGCAGACCGGAATCGGCCACCAGCTGAGCGATCATGGCAAAGGATAGAACCCATTGGTACTTCCCAAACTCGGCAATACTAACATTGGGGTTGTGGGCGATCGCGATGGTGGTCGCGAGATAGACGACCCCGCCGATAACACCGGCGGCGATCCCAACGACAGCGTTCTTTACGATCCGCTGGGATTGCTTCATTGAATCCACTTCCACGAGCCCCCGGCGGCGTTTTGCAGGGCTGCGTAGAGCACGAGTCGTCGAATTTCAAGGCCATCCAGATCATCCCGTTTGGCGATCAGATGCAGTTCCTTTTCAATCGCGGTCAATGGTGGAGAAATCCCGGCTTGCTGCTGTGATCCGATGACCTGCAAGTCCCGATCGGCTTTCGCGACATCTTCCTGAAGGGAGAGGATATCCTTGCTCACGACGTAGATGGCTTGGAAGATCTTGACTATCTGGAACGTGACATCATCGCCAACCGAAGAAAGGCGGGCGCGTTCCGCCTGATACTTGGCCAGCTTGGCCCGAGTCGTCGACATTTGCGTTCCAAAGTCGAAGAGTGGGACGTCCACCCTGACGGCGCCGGTGTAAATCTCCGCCCCGGAAGAACCGAAATCGTCGACATGGACGGCTGATCCCGTGAGAGTTACTGAAGGATACAAGCGAAATCTCTCCAATCGATAGTCTTGCCTGGCCTCATCGATGACCGCTTTTTGGATCTCGAGCGACGGGTGCTCGGCGAGGACGGCGGAGCTAATTATCTTATCCGCACTTGGCGGTTCGGGGGGCTCGGGTAGCTCGTTTGAAAGGTGGAGCTCGCTGGGAGATTCGAAACCCAGGTTCCGCGCTAATTCGATTCTTCCGGAGATCGCCTGTTGCCGCAGGATCTTGGCAAGAGTTTGGGCGCCACTAAGCTGGGTTCGCGCCAGCTTCAAATCGATCGGCAGCATCAGGCCCTGTTTCTGTTGTTCCTGGGTGATATCGACCTGCTTTTGCAATAACTCGACGCGCCTCTCCGCATAACCGGCTCGGTTCACGGCCGAGACGGTTGTAACGTAGGCCTCGGCGACGCGAGTGATGACCTCCTCGCGTCTCATTTTACTGGTCCAGGACAAATTTCGTTTTCGGGCCAGCTTGCTCGCCTCGGTGGGCCCCGTATTCAGGCCAAGGATACTGCCGTCGCGAAAAAGCGGATAAGAGAGATTCGCGGCGTAAGTCTCAATGCCCGCACTGCTCACCGAGTTATCGGAGTTGCTTCCGACAACGACCGATGAGCCGGCGTTGACGATGCCAAACTTGGCGGTTGGGCTTCCTCCGAAAAGTTCATAGCCTGCGGTAGCGTTGATGTGGGGCAGGGCTTCGCCGCGAGCAGCGCGCGCTTCCTCGGTGGCGGAGGCGACATCGAGCCGGCTCGCTTCCAGCGCCGGACTTTCGTTCAAGGCAAGCGCAATGCAGTCCTTGAGAGTGAGCGGGCGAGAGGGAACCTCGACCTGCTCCTCGCCGGCCAACGCCAAATGCCCGATGGCGAGAGAGACCGCAAGACTGACGGGAATGCTATTTCTCAAGCGATTTCTCGGTGGTACGCACTTTGTCATTGTTGTTCAGGTATAACTGGCCCACGGTCACAACCTTCTCTCCTTGCTGAAGTCCGTCACGGACCTCAGTCATTGCGTCGACGACAATCCCGGGACGGATGGTGCGTTCAACTCGCATGTCCGGAACTGTCGACGGTAAATACGGAAGCCTGTTCTCCGGTCGGATTCATGATTGCGATGCTGGGAACGGCGAGAACATCCTTGGCGGAGCGATGGATTCGCGCAAAACCCGAAAGACCCGGCTTAAGTCGAAGGTCGGGATTCTTGATTTCGACATAGGCCGTAAATGTTCGGGTGACGGGATTGATGTTCGGATCGATCTTGAGCACCTTGCCCTCAAACCGTTCGCCGGGGAAGGCCGGGAAACTGGCGTCCGCGGGCAAACCAAGTTGGACCGAGTGCATTTTGTCTTCGCTGATCTGGGCGGCCAGAAGGACGTTATTGAGCGAGCCGACTTTCATCACGACCTGCTCGCGGTGAGTATTTTCGCCGGGGTTGACGAGCCGCTCGAGCACGATGCCGTCAAACGGCGATGTCATCTTAACGTGCTCGAGATCGATCTCAGATTGGCGTAGTTCGAGAGTCGCTTTGGCGAGCCCCTCTTTTGCATCAGCCAGCGCGATCTGGGCTTTTTCCAACTCCAGCGGCGTTCCCATGCTTTTGCTTTCGAGCGCGGTGTACCGCTCCACTTGCCGGGTCTCGTTCTTAATCTTGATGTTGCTCACGTCGACGTAATCGCGGTTGGCCTGAAGAGTGGCTTGGATCAGCCGATCGTCACAATTAACGAGCAAATCCCCTTTCTTGACGAGGTCACCGATCTTAACCGGCACCTGGAGAACCTGCGCCGTAACCTGACTGGTCAGCTGCACGGTTTCGCCCTGTTCAATCGAGCCGCTTCCGCCAATGATCTCGTTGAGATCCTGTCGCCGGACCGGGACGGTTTCGACCGGCACTGCGGTATGAAGGAGTCGCGCTCGCGACGGCGTCGTTTCGATTACATGGATGATCGTTGCGAAGACGAGTAATCCGAGAATGAAACAGATGACGATGAAGATGATCCAGTGCGAGCGCTTCATCTGTGGGACCGGGAATTGGCGAGAAGGAGAGCTGCCAGTTCCTGTGCGTGACGGTTTGTTCGCCAATTCAGTTTTTGTTTCCATAGTTTCAGTTGGAGTGCCGGGATGGCACAAAAGGGAATTTCATAGGAGGTTGGCAATAGGTTGTCGAGATTAAATAACGCGCCCCTTTTTCGCCGGTTGAAACCTCCGGTAGTCGGGGTTTTGGCGCAGCCCGAGACGTTTTGCCAGAGGGCACCCAGGCGGAGGGAGGCGAAGATCATGGCGCGAATTTGTCGGTGACGTCGCCTGGCGACCGAATAACCGCTCGATGACCGCTTCTGGCTGAGCGCATGTCTTCTCACGTGGAAGCTGTTGTCGGCTTTATTTCCTTTGTTGGAACGACCGGAGTTTCGAGGTAAGGGCTTACGGTTTCGCGCGAAATGATGCGAGCCGGAACGCCCAAGACGGTGCAGTTACTCGGCACATCGCTGACAACCAGGGAATTCCCACTGATGACAACATTATCACCCACGGTGACGCCGCCCATGACTTTGGCTCCCGCGGCAAGATAGACGTTGTTGCCAATGGTCGGCCAACCCGTCCCGCGGATGCTCGTTACGCTCACCCCCTGATTAACCGTGCAGCTGTGGCCAATCCGCTTGGCGAGAAGAAAAATTCCCATGCAATTGTGGATGACCAAACCCGGCCCGATGTCGCTTTCCCGATGAACGTGAATCCCGGTAACCGACAGACAAATCGTGTTAACGACCAGATAAATGGCGATCAGAATCTGGCGGACAACAGGAATCTTAATGCTGTAACACCAGCGGCCAAATCGGTGCACCACCACGGCGACGGTGCCAAATTCCAGCAGCGGCGTGATGCGCTTGCGAAAGAACGTCATGTCCTGCGGGCGCACACCGTAGCTGCGAATTTTTCGGTCGATGTCGGCGCGTATGGTGTCAAACATACTTCGGTCAAATTACTTGTAGACGCGCCAGGTCTGCATGCCGTTTGCGTCGAACCGAAAATCAGTCGCCTTTATCCCCATCGCGCTGAGGCGCTCTCTAACGATGTGGCGCTTGTCAAACGGGCAATAAAGCAACAGATGCCCGCCGCCGCCGGCACCGGTGATCTTGCCGCCGATGGCGCCAGCTTTCTGCGCCTCTTCGTAAAGCTCGTCGATCCGCGGTGTCGTAATCCCCGGAGCCGTTTTTATTTTGTGGACCCATCCTTCGTGGAGCATTTCACCGAAACGATCCAAGTCCCCTCTTAGCAGGGCGTTTTTCATCTCGATCGCAATCTCCTTTGTCTTGTCCATGGCCGCGAGCGGTTCGGCATTCTCCGCCTTCGAACTCTCCATTTGGTCTTCAACGATGGGCTGGGTTTCGCGTTTTCCAACGTAACAAAGGAGCAAGTTGTATTCGAGCTCGTTGATGACGAATTCGCTGAGCCGGAGCGGTGTAACGATCACCGTGTCCCCGCTGAACTCCATGAAATTAAAGCCGCCAAAAGCGGCCGCATACTGGTCTTGGCGACCGCCTTTGACCCCTACGTCATTGCGTTCGATGTCGTAGGCCAGTTTGGCCATCCCCGCAGACGTTATCGCCAGTCCAAGCAACTCGCGAAACAGGCCGATGAGGGCCACTGTGAACGTGGACGAGCCGCCCAGACCCGAGTTTGGCGGAGCGTCCGCGTGGACGAAAAGATCGAAGCCCTCCGAGCGCAACTTGTCGAATTCGAAGCGCTTCAAAACCCCTTTGGCCAGATCCATTTGACCATCAAAGCTGAAGTGTGCCTCGTCCGACCAGTAGACCACCGTTCCATAATCGAAAGATCGGAAGCCGATCGATCGATCCGTCTTCGGCACCAATGTGCCATAAACATAGCGAGAAATCGTGGCATTGAGGACACAACCCCCGCGCGTGTCAGCATAAGGTGAAACATCCGTCCCGCCGCCCCCAAAGCTCAACCGCAGCGGAGCGCGGACGCGCACCATTCTGATTTGCTTAAGAAAATTGCGAGGCTTCGTGGTCATGATCGATTGACCGAAGTTAGTGTTCTGCCCTCCATATCCGGAGGAATCGGTTCACCCAAAATCGACAAGACCGTTGGCGCCACGTCCGTGATGGTAGCGCCTTCAATCTCGTGCGCACCGTTAACGCCACCGGCGCGCCGCCACAAAATGATGCCATTCTGCGCGTGATTCGCCCCGTCCGGGCCCGTGTCATTTTCAAAAGTGTGCAGCTTTCCGCCCCCAACCGTGCCGACTGATCGCCAGTAAAGACTTCCAAAATAGACGATCAAATCCGGGGCCACGCCGCGTACCTCCTTGTAAAGCTCCTCCGGGCGGTAAACCTGGGTCCCAATATCGCGTCCATTCTCATCCGGGATGGATTTTAGACCGGCGATCAGCTCGTCGCGGACCTTCTCATAATCCTGCGCTGCGATCGTTCCTTCGGGTTCGCGGCCAGCGACATTGAGAAAAACACGGGCGTAATAACCACCATCTCCCCAGGCTTTTGTCCGCGGCCAATCAATTTTCACCTTGGACAACGGAACCGCGGTCTCGGGCTGCTCTTTTAGGGCGAGATAACCATTCGCCATCAGCCATTCGTTCACGCAAATGCCGCCATCCATGCGTTTTGCGCCGTGATCTGAAACGACCAGCACGTCCGTCGCTTCATCGGCGAACTTCAACAGCTCGCCGATCTCGCGATCGACTTCTTTGTAGTAATCGTGAATCGCATTCTCGAATTTGTTCCCCTTCTCATAGAAACGGTGGGCCGGGTCCATGTTGTCCCATAACGCGTGGTGGATTCGGTCAGTGCCCATCTCCACCATGATGAAGTAATCCCAATCATCCCGGGCGAGGAGATGTCGCGCCAATTGAAAACGCTTCCGCGTCATCTCGTAAATGTCGGCCAGAATCTTCTCCTTGTTGCCCGAGCGGAAATCGCGGACATCCAGAATGTATTCGCCGACCACGCGCGCGATTTCCTGTTTGAGTTCGGGGGGATGCGTGTAGTCGCAGGAGATGTCGGGAGTCAGAAAATCGGTCACCATCACGCCATTGAGCGGTTTTGGGGGTAAGTGCCCGGCACACCGATGACGATCGATCGTTTGCCGCTCTTCGTGAGGATCTCCCAGAGCCGGTCCTCCTTGATCGCGAGTGAGTTTGCGATGGAATAGCGGTCGTAGGAATGGTCCGCTCGATTTCTAAATCCGTAAACTCCCAAGCGTCCTGGACTTTTGGACGACATCATGACCGACCAGGCCGGCACGGTAATCGGTGGGTCGCAGGAACGCAGCGAACCATGCAGCCCTTGATCATAAAGCGCCTTCAAATTTGGGAGGTCGTCGAGCCATTGGTCGAAGACTAATTCCGGGGCGGCACAATCGAGGCCGATGACCATGACGCGTCGACGCGCGGACTTCGCGGGTGCCTCGGTGGTGGATGAACGGGAAAATAAGTTCTTCAACATTGTGTGTGAGGCGGGCTGAAATTAGCAGAAGATGCGCCACTCCGCCGCCATGGTCTTACCCAGTCTTTTCCAAGGACGGCATACGAGTTGCTTTTTGGATAGCATAGCAGATGAGAACCACTCTCAAGGCGAAAGTCGGCGGGGCAAAGATGCCGGTTTCATTCCGCGTCCGAGGCAAATAGGAAAACGGCATGAAAGCAATTTTCATTGAACCTTTCCTCATCGTGGCAAGTTCGCTCCTCTGGATCATTGTCTTGCCGTTCGCGGCGTTGGTTTGCTCTGGCATCGCTCTCTCGGATCGAGTCGGGGCCCACTAAATCCGCGCAATCAGCGACACTGACACCCCATAGAACCCTGTTGCCACGCGTCGCTCGTTCCCGGCCTGGCGAACGGACGCAAACTGCGCAGCCCTAAGCCTTCAGTCCGCGAAACACCTGCCGCCGGGCTGTGCGGCTGGACCGGCCGGCTCCGGCGTCAACCGTTGAGCGAAAGATGTTGCGCCACCCCTGACCGAGTCACGCGCGTCGCGCTGTCCGAGCACGATATCCTCCGCCCGATCTTCTCGACGAACAGGCCGGCTTGTTCGTGGGTAACATTTCGGAGCTGGCCCCAGAGCCGGAAAAGCTCCCGAAAGGCTTTCGCAATCACGCGCAGATTGGCGCCGGAAGGCTTCCCGTAACGCCGCGGATAATGGCTGACTTTCACTTCATGAATCTTCATTCCGAAGCTCATCGCCTGCGCCAGAATCTCAGTATTCACCATTGCGCCGACGGAGCGGATTTGCACCCGATCAAAGACGGACCGTTGAAAAATCTTGAAGGCACAATCGATGTCTCGCACTTTCACGCCCAGGACCATTCGCACCAGGGTCTTCCAACCCCAGGCATTGATCAGTCGGTGCGGCGGATCCTGTCGTTTGGCACGATATCCGGTGACGATCTCATAATGGCCCGCCCACTCGATAAGGTTCTCGAGTTCCTGCAAATCAAACTGGCCATCCGAATCAGTGAAGAAAATATAGTCGTAGCGCGCGGCGAGAATCCCGCTCTTGAGGGCGGCGCCATAGCCTCGATTATCGGTATGGTGGATGGCCCGAACCTCCGGATATTGTTCCGCCAACTCATCACAAAGAGGTGTCGTTGCGTCCCGACTGCCGTCGTTGACCAGAATGATCTCCCAAGTTTGTGCCAATTTCGGCAGGACAAGCCGGGCTGATTCCACCGTCCGTCGGATGTTGGCCTCTTCATTGAAAGCGGGGAAGATCACCGATAAGGACACGGGAGCTGCGGAGTGAGGCGAACTCGGTGGCTCGATAGTCTCCTGGGCAGCAAGTGATTTTGTCATGGAATTATGCTTTAAATTACTAATCTGTGTCGGATCTTATGATGTTTTTGAATTTTTGTATACAGGAAATTCAGCCCTTAACGGGCAGTTGGGAGCATTCTTTGGTGTAACGGAGCAGGGAGCACGAAACACGCCTTATCCGCCTTTTCGGGCAAACCTTGGACTGCGCATTGTGCGCACAATCCGTCCGAAATTTCAAGACAAATCTGATTTTCTCGTAGTGTTTCTTGCCGTTGGTGGCGTAAATGTTGCGGCGCAGGCTTATCCGGTTGCGGACCCTGTCCAGAAGAGGTATTGGGCAGCAAAACCGCCCCCAATGATTCGGAGGCAAAACCATGACCAATATTGAACAATCAATTGCAGGAGTCGATTCGCGCGGCGTGCGCCGTGTTTGAGTCGTTGCAAGAGCTGGCGGAGCCAGTGGCACGCACCGCCGATGCGATGGTGGAATGTCTGTGCGGCGGGAGGAAATTGCTCGTTTGCGGCAACGGCGGGAGTGCGGCAGACGGGGCGGATTTCTCGGCAGAATTCGGCTGTCGTTTTATCGACCGACCGGCGGCCGTATCCGGCGCTTAATCTCGCTCAAGGCGGCAGCCTGATGAGCGCCATCGGCAACGATTATGGCTACGACGAAGTCTTTGCGCGGCAGGTCGCCGGCCTGGGGCAGAAAGGCGACGTGCTCGTCTCAATTACGACCAGTGGTAATTCCAAGAACATTCTTGCGCGCCTTGGACGAAGGGAAGACGCCGTGGCCTGACAACCGTTGCGTTGCTCGGTCGCGATGGAGGCCAAGCCAAAGGCCGGGCGGAAATCGAGCTTTTGGTGCGCAGCGAAGTGACTGCCCGCATTCAGGAGGCACACAAATTCCTCCTTCACGTTATCTGTGGTCTGGTCGACGCCCGCCTGCCGAAAGCGTAAGCAGCGTCCGCCATCGACGCAGCGCGAGCCCGCTATTCGACGAGCAAACTGCGAATCGCCTCGTCCAGCCGATCGAAATTTATCGGCTTCGTCAGGTGCTCTGAGAAACCGGCGGCGCGAGCCTTGGTGATATCGTTTTCTGTTCCGAACCCGCTCAAGGCGATACCCGGCAACGAATTTTTCGCGCGCAATTCTTGCATCAATTCATAGCCGCTGCGGTCGGGCAGGCCGATGTCGCTAATGAGGAGATCGAACTTTTCGATCTGCGCTTTCTCGAGCGCCTGGTCGGCGGTGTGGGCCAGGGTGATCCGGTAGCCGCGGCGCTCGAGCAGCATCTTCATTCCGATGCAGGTGTCCTGATGATCATCTACCACCAGGAGATGCCGTCTTGCTGGCGCGGGGTCGCTCGACGTCGTTAGGCAGCTCGCGCCGGCGGGTCGGTTTCGTTTCTTCCGGTGTTGGCACGGTATTTAGAAGAACGGTGAAATTCGCGCCCTGCCCGAGACCGCCGCTCTCGACGGAAATTGTGCCGCCATGCGCCCGCACCATCGCCTTTGAAATAGCGAGCCCGAGGCCGAGGCCGCCGAATTTTCGCGTGATCGAGCTCTGCCCTTGTTCAAAGGCGTTAAAAACCTTGTCGATTTTCAGCGGATCAATCCCAATACCCGGAATCAATCGTGCGAATGGCGATGCGGTCGTCGCTCGGATTCGAAGTCTCAACGACGATCGTGCCGCCAGCCGGCGTAAATTTCACCGCGTTCTTGATCAGATTCCAAAAAACCTGCTGGAGCCGGGCCGGGTCGCCATTGACGAACATGTCCTCCGCTCCAAGGCGAAATTCGAAACGCAGATTCTTCTTCAAGATATCTGCGTGACAAATTTCGTAGGCGCGCTCCAGCGTTTCATGAACCGAAGTAATCTCAAAGCTGAGTTGCAGCTTGCCTTTTGCGATCCGGGTGACGTCGAGCAGATCATCAATCAAGCGCGCTTCCAGTTCGACGTTGCGCCGGATGACCGCGAGAGGTTGCCGCAAATCGGGGTTATTCGGGCTACGCGCCTCGAGTTCTGCGACCATCGCGATGACCGGTGAGAGCGGGTTGCGCAGCTCATGGGAAAGCAGGGCGAGGAACTTGTCCTTGGCCGTGTTTGCCGCGATCAATTCCTTCCGCAACCGGACATCGCGGGTTTTGTCCTCAACCAGAAACAGCACACCCTGCACTGTCTGCTTGGAATCCTGCAGTCGCAGGAGATTCACATTCACAAAATTGGTCACACCCGCGTGATCCACCAGGGGCTGCTCGACGAGTTGAAATGGGGTCCCGAACGAGAGCACTTTCTGATCGCTTCAGGGGGCGCGATGCCGACCTCATCGAACGAGGCTTCACTCATCTCCTTTTCCGGCGACAGATTTCCAAATCGCCGCGCCATCTGCCCGAAGGCTTCATTCGCCTGTAGAAAATGTCGTGTTTCCGGATCGATCAGGGCGATGCCGCTCGGCATATTGGCCAGGATTTTGTCGTTAAAAATGACTTCGCGTTCGATCCGCGCGGTCGCCTCATTTTGCCGCCGGTAATATTTCCCAGCCAACCAGGCGATAATTCCTGTCCCTACGATCAGCCAACCCGCCAGGATGGTCATCCTTTGCAGCAAATCGTGCACGGGTTTGTAGGCGATGACGCGTGGCTGTTTTATTACTGTGGTCCACCCGGTGGACTCGACCGGAGCGAAGGAATAGAGGTTCCTCTGGTCTTCGGTTATGTCCGTTCTTGCGGACGCGGATATTATTGAGCATAGTCGCGGGCGCGGCGGTGACTGGATCAGGATTCGGTTTGAAATCATTGCCGAAAAGCGCAATTCCATTTTGATCGATGATCTGGCATTCCTCCTGGTCAGCGAAGTCAATGGCCGATAAGCGACGACCGATTCGCTCGACCAAAACCGAAACGCCGATGAATCCTGTTGTCGAACCATCAGCTGATTGGATCGCACTGACGAGGTCGGTCGCGAGACGATTGTCCGGGTCACGAGGATGGACTGGCGAAACATAGAAACTCTTCGCGCCGCGGGCGCTGGCCAGCCAGGTTTTCGATATCTGATCGTTCAAGATCATCGCCGGATCGTCCGGTATCGAAGCGATGAGGCGGCCATCGGCGTTAGTGATGAACATCCCGTCGATCTTCGGATGAGCAAAATAGGTGTCCTGGAGCCAATTTTTTCCCGCCAGGTCAGGTTCGCGGGCGGTGAAAAGCTTCGCAACCGCGGGAGACGTCTGATAGTAATCAGCGATCTCCCCGCTCCGCCCAAGATCATCGCCAACGAGGTGAGCGATAAGCTGCTACAAACGTCTGGCGGTCGCGCAGGATTTTTGATTCGAGGGTTCGGGTCAGGATCGTGTATGAGACAACGAGCATCAGCACCGACGGCACCCAGCCCGCGATCAGGATGCTGAGAACGACATAGAAGTGACGGAACCGGCCACGAAGTCGGCTGCGGATGTGATCTTGTTCTTGCACGATTGGAGTCGGGCTACGTTCTCATTTTTCGGCTGCTTCGCATCTGAAGCAACTGGCGAATCGCGCCATTCAGTCCCCGCCGGACGGGGCGCTCCAAGCCGCATGCGACAGTGAGCAGTGGCGCTTGTACGCTAGCATTGAATACGGAAGCGGGGCGGTTGGCGCTTGCCCTGGCAGACGAATTGGTTTCCTGATGGCGCCTTTGAACACTTCTTCTTCCGTCCCGATCCCCAGTGTTCCAGCCGAGAATTTGATTTGACGCGACACCCGGAAGCGGCATCATGTCGCCTCTGAGCGCCTTGACCAACAGCATCGTCTAGCATTGTTATGGGAGCAAGCGTTGTGCATGTAATCTGGACGTTTTGTTATCTGAGCGTCCTCATCGGTCTCTCCGGTTACGGACTACACCGGTATTTCATCGTTTACCTGTTTCTGAAGAACCGGAAGAAGGTGCCCCAACCGCTCGCCCATTTTGCGGAACTTCCGGTGGTGACCGTCCAGTTACCGCTCTTCAATGAAATTTACGTCGTCGAGCGTCTCCTGAAATCGGTCAGTGAACTCGATTACCCGAGGGATCGTCTGCAGATTCAGGTGCTTGATGATTCAACGGACGAAACGCGGGCGATCGCTGCCTCCTGCGTTCGGAGCCTGGGAGAACGCGGTTTCGATGTCGAATTGATCCACCGAAGGGATCGAACCGGCTATAAAGCGGGGGCGCTTGAGGTCGGGCTGGCCACGGCCCGGGGCGACTTCGTCTGCATCCTTGACGCTGATTTTGTTCCGAAACCCGAATTGCTCAAGTCGACCGTCCATTATTTCACCGACCCCAAAATTGGAATGATTCAGACGCGGTGGGGTCATATCAACCGCGGTTATTCTCTCCTCACCCGCGTGCAGGCGATGTTTTTAGATGGCCACTTGCTCCTCGAACAGGTCGCGCGCAGCCGCAGCGGACGCTTTTTCAATTTCAACGGCACGGCCGGTCTCTGGCGCAAATCTTGCATACTGGACTCGGGCGGCTGGCAACACGACACCCTGACCGAGGATTTGGACCTCAGTTATCGCGCGCAGCTCGAAGGCTGGAAGTTCGTTTTCCTCAATGACGTCGTGACGCCCGCTGAGTTGCCCGTCGACATGAATGGTTTTAAATCGCAACAACATCGCTGGACCAAAGGTTCCATCCAGACCTGCAAGAAATTACTCCCGCGCATTTGGCGGAGCGCTTTGCCGCTGCCGATCAAGTTCGAGGCAACGGCGCACCTCACCTCCAATTTTGCCTACCTGCTTCTCGCTTGCCTGTGCGTTCTCCTCCACCCTTCCGCGGGCGGTCCGCAATCCGGGTGGCTGCGTGTGTTCCTCTTCGACGCTCCGATATTTATCACGGCCTCGCTTTCGGTCGCTGTCTTCTATATCTGCGCCCAACGCGAGCTCCATCCCGGCACTTGGACGAAGGAAATTCTTCTCTTGCCGGCGTTGATCGCCCTCGGCGTTGGACTCTCCATTAACAATGCGCGCGCCGTGATTGAGGCCGTCTTTAATCATCCGTCGGAGTTCAGGCGCACGCCGAAATATGGGATCGAACGCAAGTCGCAGAGCTGGCGGTCCTGCCGTTACATGCCGCTAAAATCGCTTCTGCCCGTCGTCGAAATCGCGTTTGGTATTTACTTCAGCTACTTTGTTTACTACGCTTTCAGACATGGCCAGTATTTTACTCTGCCATTCCTTGTGATGTTTCAGGTTGGATTTTTTTACGTCGCCTTCTCGTCACTCGGTCAACGCTGGCCGCGGTTCGGTTCAGCCGCGCTGCGCGAAGTTGCATTTCCTGCGTGACATGATGCGCTTCGTTCGTTAAATACGCCGCCAATGATTTTCCGTCTCTCTGTTTTAGCCTGCGTTTTGTTCGCATCGACCGCTGTCGACCTGCTGGCGGCAACTCAAAGTCCCGTTTACCCCCGCGCCATCATCAGCGTACGCGATCAGAAGTTAATGGTGGTCGACAATAACCAGCGGGTCGCGGTCTACCCGGTTTCAACTTCGAAGTTTGGTCTCGGGGATGGTTGGGGCAGCATGACCACGCCGTTAGGCTGGTTGCAGGTTGCGGAGAAAATAGGCGATCACGCTCCGACGGGCGCGGTCTTCCATAAACGGCGTTTCACCGGTGAGATTCTTCAGCCCAATGCCCCTGGTCGCGACCCGATCGTCACACGTATCATTTGGCTTCGAGGTTTGGAGCGCACGAATGCCAACGCGTTTAATCGTTGCATTTACATTCACGGCACCGCAGAGGAAAAATCGATTGGGAAGCCTTCCAGCTACGGTTGCGTTCGCATGTGCTCGAAAGATGTCACCGAAGTTTACTCGCAACTTCCGGTTGGATCGGTTGTCAGGATCATTCCCGATTCGCTCCCCAAACTGCCGAAATCAAAAGGTAATCCACCCAGCCCAGGCAATCCGGCGAAGGCCATTTTCACCGCGGATGCGCCAGCCGGGAAAGCGACTGCTCCCGTGGCAAATTCAGCGCCAGAGCAGAAATCCAGCCCCCGCCGGCAGCGTGTTTCCGGCATCTTCGCTCAATTTTTCGGCAAGGGCGTCTAGGAACGACGCGTTCCGCAGAACGAGGAAATCTTGCGTCTGCGCGGATCTGGCCGCAAAGACTTTGACCCTGTCCGGGCCGTTTCTATAGTGGAGCCTTCGAGTTAACGGAGATTCCATATGGCAATTGCAGTTGGCAGCAAAGCACCTGATTTCACCCTCCCGACCAAGACCCCGGAAGGGCCGCGCCCGGTTCAGCTCAGCAAAAATTTCGGCAGCAAAAACACGCTCCTTCTTTTCTTTCCGATGGCCTTCACCGGCACCTGCACGACTGAGCTGTGTGGCGTCGGTAATGGCTTGCGCGAATATGGAAATCTCAACTGCGAAGTCTATGGCATCAGCGGCGACAATCCGTTTGCCCAGGAGGCGTGGGCGCAAAAGGAAAAGATTAACGTCACGCTTCTGAGCGACTACGAACACAAGGTGGCGCAAGGCTATGGCGTTACCTACGATTCATTTCTCCCGCAGCTGAATCTCGGGTTCGCTGGCGTGGCCAAGCGCTCAGCCTTTCTCATAGATCGCCAGGGCGTTGTCCAATACGCAGAGGTGCTCGAAGATGCACGTGAACTGCCCAATTTCGACAAGATCAAAGCAAAGCTTGGTGAGCTAAAATAATCTCGAGCAAAAGAAGAACCGTCCATGCCTAACGAATTCAATACATTGCAGAAATTCGACGCCGGCCACGGAGGCGCCGCATTTCTCCACTCTCTCCCTGCCCTCGAAGAACAGGGCGTCGGTCCGATTTCACGCCTGCCGGTCAGCATTCGGGTCGTCCTGGAATCGGTTCTCCGGAATTGCGATGGCAAAAAGGTCGGCGCGAAGGATGTTAAGACGCTCGCCAACTGGAATGCGAAGCAGCCGGCGAACGAGGAAATTCCCTTCGTCGTCGCGCGGATCGTTCTCCAGGATTTCACTGGCGTGCCGCTGGTAGTCGATCTCGCGGCGATGCGAAGTGCGGTCCGCCGCCTCGGTGGCGATCCAAAAATTATCGAGCCACTCGTGCCGGTCGATTTGGTGGTCGATCACTCTGTCCAGGTGGATTTTGCCGGTTCGGCCGCCGCTCTCCGCCTCAACATGGACATGGAATTCAAGCGCAACCGGGAGCGTTATGAATTTCTCAAGTGGGGCCAGCAAGCCTTCAAAACTTTCGGTCTTGTGCCGCCTGGTATCGGCATCGTGCACCAGGTGAATCTCGAATATCTCGCCCGAGGCGTTCTCAGCAGCGGTGACGTTTATTATCCGGACACCCTCGTCGGCACCGATTCGCACACGACCATGATTAACGGCCTCGGAGTCGTCGGTTGGGGCGTGGGCGGAATCGAAGCGGAGGCAGGCATGCTCGGGCAACCGGTTTATTTCCTCACACCGGAAGTCGTTGGCGTTCATATGACCGGCACGCTGCGCGAAGGGGTGACCGCGACCGATCTCGCGCTCCACATTACCCAAATGCTCCGCGCGCAAAAAGTCGTGGGAAAATTTGTCGAATTTTACGGATCAGGCGCCGCTTCGCTGCCGCTGCCCGATCGCGCGACCGTCGGCAACATGTCGCCCGAATATGGCGCCACCATGGGCTATTTCCCGGTCGATGCGGAGTCGGTCAATTACCTGCGCGCGACTGGCCGCTCGGAAGAGCAGTGCAGCGCGTTCGAAGCATATTTCCGCGCCCAAAAAATGTTCGGTATGCCTCGCAAGGGCGAGATCGATTACAGCGTCGATCTCGAGTTGAACCTTAACGATGTGCAACCCAGTGTGGCTGGTCCGAAACGGCCGCAGGATCGAATCAATCTGCCAGAACTCGGCCGCGCTTTTCGATCCCTCCTTGTCAAGCCGGTGAAAGACGGCGGCTACGGAAAATCGGGCGACAATCTCGAGCAGCGCCACCTGGTTTATCTCAATGGCTCCGCTCCGGAAACGGAACCAATGGTTTCGACCGATCGCCGCGACCAGGGCATCGCCCCCGGCGACGAGCGCAACAAAGTCGAAATGGTTTCGAATCGACCGACGCCCGACAAGGGGAGCGAGATTCAGGCGGAAAGCCCGGAAGTTTTTCCGCGCGGTCAAAGCCGAATCGGCCACGGCAGCGTTCTCATTGCCGCCATCACCAGTTGCACGAACACGAGTAATCCGAGCGTCATGCTCGCCGCCGGCCTCCTCGCCAAAAAGGCCGTGGAGCGAGGCCTAACGATCGATCCGGTGGTCAAAACGTCGCTCGCGCCCGGTTCGCGGGTTGTTTCCGATTACCTGAACAAGACCGGCCTTCAGACCTATCTCGATCAACTGGGATTCAACATCGTCGGCTACGGTTGCACGACCTGCATCGGAAACTCCGGACCGCTCCATCCGAAGGTCGAGCAGGCGATTGCGGACTTCGATCTCGTCGCGGCCTCCGTCCTTTCCGGCAACCGCAATTTCGAAGCGCGAGTCCACCAGAACATCAGGGCCAATTTTCTCATGTCGCCACCGCTCGTCGTCGCGTTCGCGCTCGCCGGACGCGTCGATCTCGACCTGGCGAAAGAGCCTCTGGGGCAAGACAAAGAAGGTCGGTCCGTTTTCCTCAAGGATCTCTGGCCGTCGTTAGGCGAAATTCGCGACATGATGCAGTCGGCCCTCACCCCCGAAGTCTTCCGCAAGCTTTATCGCGATTTCGCCGATCAAAATCCCAAATGGAACGAAATCTCCTCCAGCAAAGGCGAGGTCTATCAATGGGACGCAGAAAGCGACTACATTCACGATCCCCCGTTTTTCGCCGACTTCTCCATGACTCCGGGCCACATCGAAGACATCCGCGGCGCGCGTCCGTTAGGCATCTTTGGAGATTCGGTCACGACCGATCACATCTCGCCGGCCGGCGCAATCAAGGCGAGCGCACCGGCCGGGCAATATCTGATTTCGCGCGGCATTAAGCCGGAGGATTTCAACAGCTACGGCAGTCGGCGGGGCAACGATCTTGTCATGACTCGCGGCACCTTCGCGAACGTTCGGATCAAGAACCTAATGGTCCCGGGCGTGGAAGGCGGGGTCACGAAAGTTTTCGGAAACGGACGGGTTGGCGAGGAGATGTCGATCTTCGATGCAGCTACGAAATACGCGGAGACGAAAACGCCGCTCATCATTCTTGCCGGGCACGAGTACGGCACTGGCTCGAGTCGCGACTGGGCGGCGAAAGGCACGCGATTGCTGGGTGTAAAAGCAGTCGTGGCGGCAAGCTTCGAGCGTATTCATCGTTCCAATCTGGTCGGGATGGGAGTGCTCCCTCTCCAGTTTGTCGAAGGAACGAATGCGCAGTCGTTAGGCTTGGACGGCTCGGAAGTTTTCAGTGTGACCGGCCTCTCAGATGCCATCCAGCCCGGTCAGATGGTCGCTCTCGAGATCGTGCGGGCCGCTGGCCAGACCGAGACGGTTCCGGTGAAACTGCGGATCGATACCGCGATTGAGGTCGATTATTACCGCCACGGCGGCATCCTGCCGTTTGTCCTGCGCGAGCTGCTTGGTCGCCAGCGCAGTTAGGCGAGCAGGCTGCCGCGTCGCACGCTGACGGCCGAACCTTCGGCAATAAACGCGGACCTGGGGGGCGCCGAAAGTGACCCGACGAACCCCGCGCCATAAAGACTGGCAACATCTCCCTCGAATTGCGCTTCCGCGGCGCGTCGGACCCGCCAGGGAGGATGTTCGACCTGGTATTGGGTGCAGCGTCCGCCGCGTGCTGTGTAACCCCAATAGTGTTCAGTGATGAATTCCTCGAGTGAATCAGGCTTGATCGGTTTAGGTTCCTCGAAGGCGGTAGCGGCGAGGAATTCAGTCCGCCTGTCGCGCTGCCATTCGTAGCGGCAATGCAATTTCCCGGCCTCTTGTTCGATTGAATGCCGCATCGGAAAGGCCGAGTAGGGTTCGCCGTAAAAAACGCGAGCAAGGGTTGCGATGGCGCGTCGCGGCACAATTTCGCGAACGAAAATGACGCCCCGCCGCCAGCCTTCCTGCACCCGGTGCCGAACGTAAAAGCGGAGGTTCACTTCTTCGAAATTGCGATGGAAGGGAAAGGAGATTCCGGCGACTCGGGTTTTGAGAAACAGAAAACCGACGAGGCTCACGTAAGTGATCGATTCATATTCATCGAGCTCGAGGCCTGGTGGAACCAAGGGTTCGATCAAGGTCCGTTCGATTGGGTAATTGAGCATCACGAGATGACGCCATTCCGCGGTCAGAAAGATTCCTCTGTGGTCCCGAGCGGGCTTGAAATCCATTTATCTCCAAATTGGCGGAGCGGGTTTGGAAAAGTCGCTCACCGTGCTTCGCTCAATTCGCACTGGCATCCGGCGGACGTCGGCTAACGCAAAAGTTTGTCCAGCGTCGGATCAGGCTCGGCGCCGAGAGCGAGGGCTTTGGTATAATGGCGCCGCGCCAATTCCTTCGCCGGCGGCTGCGAAGTCGAATAGACCACGGCAAGATTGAAATGCGCGTCGGCGTATTCGGGATTTTCGGCAATCGCCTCGAGCATTTCTTTCTCAGCCGCTTCCTGCCAACCCTTCTGGCTTGCGGTGATTCCGAGGTAATTGTGCGCCGTCGCACTTTTCGGATTGATCGCGAGCGACTTGGTCAACTCGGAAAGCGCGTCGTCAAACTTGCTTTGCTGGTAATAAACGATCCCGAGAGTGGTGTGAGTAAATTCATCCGTCGGCGCGAGGGCGATTGCTTTCTTGAGCGTAAGTTCGGCCGCCTTGAGTTTGCCGTTGCGGAAGAGGACCACTCCCAGATTCGAGAGGGAGTAAACGTTGTTCGGGCTCTTCGCCAGGATGTCCTGATATTGCTTTTCCGCCTGCTTGAATTTTCCCTGGTCGAAATTGGCTTTTGCTTCGCGGGCCATGGGCAGAAGATCTGCGGGCACTCCCGGTTTGAACGTCGTCCCAACTTCCGGGCCGATCGTGTTGTTCTCACCCTTTGCCACCGAATCAAGGGAGGCCTTTTCGTTAGGCGGGGAATCCCCTGATGGATTCGGCGCATTGCTGATCGTGATCGGATTCGGCGGTTTCGCCATCGTCAGGCTGGCTTTGATCGTCCCAGGAACCGAGTCGGAAATCGCGACCACCGGGGCTTTCAACAGCGCCAGCTCTTCCGCGCTCAACTTCGTGATTGGCTCCGCCAGAAGATGGATCTGCTGGTCGAGCACGTCGGACTTGATCTTCAATTTATCAAACTCCGCCAGCATCAGTTTTTTGGCCTGTTCGCGGCGCGCCTCTTCCTGGCGTTCCCGGATGACGATCGCGCGCAGCATCTGATTTTCCTTCACCAGCCGCGCGCTCTCCTCGGGGTTCGCCCCAGTCAGTTTCGCGGTTGCCAGTGCGCCGCTCGCTTCGTCCAACTGCGCGCGCAAATCGGCAATCATTTTTTCCGAATCCTTGTTCGCCTTTTGACTGGCCACGAGCTGGTCGCGAAGTTTTTCAAGCTCCTGTTTTACGTCTTGCAGCTCCTGCGCCTTTTTCGGGCGGTCGGCGCTCGATCTCCCGCACGGTGTTTTCCGCCGCCGCCAGTTTCTTTTGCAAGTCGCTGTTCTCCGCCACCAGCACGTCGACACGCGCCTGCGCTTCACCGGCGGCTTTCAACTTGCGCAGAGCGTCGTCGCGCTCGCGCTGCATGGCGTCGCGTTCCTGGTTGACGCTCGCCACCTGCTTCTGGGTTTCGAGCAGTTTTGAATTGGCTTCCTGGCTCTGTTTTTCCGCTGCGCTGCGGCCCGCCTCGGCGATCTCGAGCGCCTTTTTTAATTGCGCGATTTCACCCTGCAGCGCGGCGGCGGCTTTCTGGTCGCCCGCGCCGCTCGATTGAATCACCTGGAGTGATTCTTGCGCCGCAGCGAGCTGGTCGCGGACTTCCTGCTCGGCCTTGGAGGTTCTCGCCAGTTCCCCCTTGGCGTGTTCGAGTTCAGCATTGGTTTCCTGTAACTTGCCGGAGATCTCGGATTTCTCTTTTTGCGCGGTGGAGATCTCCTTTTGCGACTTCTGCAATTCTGTCTCCAAGGAATCGACGCGCGCGCGCAGCTCCTTCGTGGCATTTTCGATCGCCTTCTCGAGGTCGGCCGATTTGGAGGGACGCGCCTGGGTTCCGAGTTCCACGCTCGGTTCTACAGGCGCAACGTTGGACGGAAGCCCGGGCTCCGTCTCGGACTCGGTCGGAACGGCCGTCGCGGCGAGGTCCTTTTGCGTGTCGATCTTGCTTTGGACCCGCAGGATGGCCTCGCTAATCTTGCGGCCGCGGTAATCGACGATCGCGGGCTGCCAATCGCCGTGGTTTTTCTTCAGCTCTTCGAGCATTGAGCCGGCGAACCGGAATTTGGAAAGGGCAGGCTTGAACTGATTTTCGCGCTCGAGTTTCTCACCCTGCTGGGCGGTCATGTAGGCTTTAAGGAAGACCTCCGACGGATCCACCTCCTGCGCCAAGGTAGAAAACGACGGCGCGAGAAACGCGAAGACGGGGAGGAGAAGCAGCCCGATTTTGTTCATCGCCAAGACCGCGGATGATAACCGACCCTCTCCGTGGTTGCAACGCTCCAACGCGGCTCGTCGATGCTTTGCCTTTGCAAATAAGCGGGGAAAAATTAGAGTCCCCGCGCGACGGTGGCCATAGCTCAATGGTAGAGCCCCAGATTGTGGTTCTGGCTGTTGCGGGTTCGAGTCCCGTTGGCCACCCCATCTCTTGAGCGCTGCCGACAATTTCCGTCGGCCAGGATTATTCGAATCTGCAGGGCGGTGTTGGCACATCCGCTGCTAAAAGGAGGGCATGAAATTGTATTCCAATTTTTCTCTCGAAGGCAACTCTGCCGAAACCACCCTCTTTTTGGGAGCGCTTCGCGGAGAAAGAGGAACTGCAAGGGTGCGAAGCCTTTGGAAAAATTACTGGCTGGGTGCGAGATCATCGCTGCGCTGGATGGCGTTGATCTCCTCCTGGCCTAACAACGCTTGGAAGATCTGATTTTCGTCTAGCGCGCTTGCTCGGCCGCGCGCCCTGGGTGCGCGCGCGTCCCGTCATGCATTGCCGTTCTTCGGACTTTCGGTCCGGAGATCCCCGGCATGTGATCACAATGCTTTCCGCGTCGTTTTAAGTGGCGCGCAGAAGGTTCCCGGGGTTTTGTCCTATTGCCCGGTGCCTGTAGCTCAACCGGATAGAGCTTCTGACTTCGGATCAGAAGGTTGGGGGTTCGAATCCCTCCAGGCACGCGCCTTATACTCAGGTGTTTACATCCGCATTGCGAAGTAAGGACAACCTATGCTTAGCCATTTTTTCGTTTCTAACCGGCCTGGGCGGCCCCCGGGGGCGGGGGGAGCCCCGCGGATGCGGAGGTGCCGATGCAGCAATCGAAATGATCGCTCGCAAATTTTTTGCCATTAGAAATCGCAAATCAAAAAGCGCGCATGTTTTTGGGCCAGCGGAACTGTTCCACGCGATAATGTGCCACGTAGAACGCAAGTGGCGCGCATGTGACGACGACTCGCGCGCGGTACGCAGAACGTGCAGGAAGGAGCCCGGCGGGGCGCTGAGGGCGAATCAGGTGTTTTCGACAGCCTACGGGTAGAAAAGGATTGCTACCTTACGACTTTTCTTACGGGAACGGATTAGATCGCAGCGGACGTGAGGGGTTGGGTGCCGAACCACAATGTCAGCTTGTTCTTGACGGCGGCAAATAAGCCTGAAAGTCTGAATATCGTGCGAAGTTCGGCTGGGCGTCTCCCATCCAGCACCCGACCCTCTTCCCCACCAACTCAAAGGAACACTATGAAAACCCTTCACTCCTCCCTGCTTTTCTTCACCGCGGCACTACTGCTTAATCAGCCTTGCACGGGTGCTCCCGGGCAATGGGAGGAGACCGGCAGTATGGTCCAGGGGCGCGATCAGCAGACCGCCACGCTCATGCCCAACGGCGACGTCCTCGTCATCGGCGGCTATGCCGACGGCAGCAGTCTGTCCAGCGCCGAACGTTATAACCCGGTGAGGGCAACATGGAGCAAGATCGTCGGTCTCCCAAAGGGAATCTACTTTCATACTGCGACCCTGCTGCCAAATGGGAAAGTCCTCGTCGCAGGCGGCTTCTTTGGAAACAATTATCGGGCCGCTGAGTTGTTCGATCCGCCGAGCGGAACCTGGTCGCAAACGGGCCACCTCAACACCTTGCATTCGGGGCACACGGCGACGTTGCTGGGCAACGGGAAAGTGCTCGTCGCCGGCGGGTACGGTTTTGATCTTGTTCAGACTGCGAACGCGGAGCTCTACGATTCGGTCACTGGCACCTGGACCGTGACCGGGAGCATGAAGCAGCCGCGCGGCTTGTTCACCGCGACCTTGCTGCCTAACGGAAAGGTGCTCGTGGCAGGTGGCTTCAAACTTAACCATGGCTACATCTCAAGCGCGGAGCTTTACGATCCGGCGACGGGAAGGTGGACCTACACCGGCAGCCTCATTAGCCGTCGCTCAGAGCACACCGCCACGTTGCTGCCTAACGGGCAGGTGCTCGTTACGGGTGGTTACAACGAATCCAATGGTCCTCTCGCGAGCGCGGAACTTTATAATCCGGTGAGGGGGACCTGGACGGCTACCGGTAGCATGACCGGTGTGCGCTTCTCGCATACGGCGACGTTGCTGCCCGATGGCACGGTGCTCGCTGCGGGCGGCTACGGTGAGGGCGGCAGCGGCGATACTCTCGCGAGCGCCGAACTCTACGATCCTGCGACAGGCACCTTCGAGCGCACAGGCGACATGAATGATGCCCGGGCCCTATACACCGCGACGTTACTCCCGACGGGCAATGTGCTCGTCGCCGGCGGCTTGGGTTATCTCGCCAGCGCGGAACTTTACGATCCGGGGAATTGAAGCCCGGCCATTCCGAATAGCGACTCCTTGCGCTGGAATCTGACGGCGAATCAGACGTTTTCATGGCGCGCCGGTAATCGAAGAACCCTTCGGGGAGGATTTACGATTTTAGGGGATGAGTTTGATTTCCCTGAGTATATCGGAATCCTCGATTAATTCTGGATGGAGTCGCAACGACGAGGCGCCTCATTCCTGCATCGCCCGGCCTAACGAGTGCGATTCAAACGTGGGAAGAAATTCGGCGAAGGTTACAGGTGCGTAACCAATGTTGGTTTGCTGACGCTGACTCGAGAGCGCGACTAATGGCGTAACGAAACGCGCTCCACGCGCAATCAACACAGAAACAACAAACAGAAAGAGAAATCATGAACAACAAACGAATCAAAGTCATCGGGACCGCAGTCCTGGGCCTCATCCTGGTTGGTCTGGCAGCTCCGAGTGCTCTCACTCAACCGTTGCGAGTTATCCTCACCGCCGATGTCATGGACCAGCAATGCGCCGGAGGAAATGGTGTCAACGTCACATTGACCGCGACGCTGAGCCCACCCAAATCAGGGGCTACCTTCAAGTGGGATTTTGATAACGATGGCGTTTTCGATACCCAGCCAAGTGCCGATCCCACGGTCACGCACCTCTATCCCGATGAAGTGCGAGTCACCGCCACGGTTGCCGTGATGAAGGGCAACCAAGTGAAAGGCACCGATTCGGTGAGCTTCAGCACTCTCCGCTGTCCCTGATCAGCATCTGGTTTGAGCCGATATCGCGGGGGACGAAACGCGATGGTGCGTGGCGTCCCCCGAATGATTTAGAGCGGTCTAATTCGGGCACGGGCTTCCCCGATTTGCCACGCCATTCCGCCAAGCGAGCCCGGGCAAAGACTACTAAGGCGCAATCGGCCTCAATCAGGCCGACCCCGCTCTCTGCGTGATCTCGCGGAGCGAGGCAATTTCGCTCGTCCGTCGTTAGGCTAGACAGAGGTTCTGTTCAGAGTGGCCCTAACGATTGTCACGGATTAGCGACCGGCCCCTTATACTGACTTGCAGGCGGAATTAACGGATCAACGGCGGCCAGATCCGAGCCTTTAAGATCGCCGGCGATTTTTTTTCCGGTGGTCGAAATCTTCTCCGCTGCCTCCATGATGGCCGCTTCGTTGTTGAGTTTTAATGCCACCCCGTCGGCGATTGTAAGAATTTGCTGAATGTCCGGGTTGGGCACGACTTCGGAGAGTTTTTTCAGATTGGCCTTGGCTGCGACGACCCGCTTCGCCATCGAGACTCCGTAGGGCGCTTTGGCGGTGGCTTTGGCAAGACCACGAAAACTGTATTCGAGATCGACGATACGCCCCACGACGTAAAGAACGCGCAACCGGTCCTGCGTGTTGGCCTGGTTCTTGGTCCCGTTCAGGAAATGATGGCGGACCTCGCCTTGCGACCAGGAGACTAATTCGATCGGGCTGCTGGCGGCATGTCCGCTTGTGTTGACCAATTTTTCATTCGGAATGGTGTGACATTGGAAACAATTCTCAGCCAGCTTATAGACATTGCCTGGCGAAATGAAGCCAAGCTCTTCCGCCTTCGCGAGGTTCCCTTTTTTGTTATGGAGCTGGACCCAATCTTTGCCAGCGCCATGGCAAAGTTCGCAGGAGATACCGGCAATCGGTTTAAGACTCGCTTCGGTCGCCCCCTGGGAAGTATAGTGACAAGCGACGCACGCGCCTTCGCTCTTGATCCGTTTGACACCCATTTTTTCACTGATCGCCATGGCGCTCGGCCGGCGGTGCAAATCTTCGAACGTTTTGAAATGGTGCGTTTGCTGCCACGCACTGAACTCGGATTTGTGGCAGTTTCCGCACGCCTCCGGACCAAGCACCTTTGCCGGATCAATTGCGGCGATGAGTTTGCCACTTGGAAAAGTGGCGAGTAGAACCAAACCGACGGCAGACATTAATCGCAGGGTTGAGCGCATAATTTTTCTCCGCTGAATTGAATTTTCTCTTGGTTCATCTGCATTATTTTTAGGTTATCGCGCAAGCAATTTCTTTCGCCGTCCGAAAATAATTTAAAAAGTTCAAAAAAACTGATTGATCTCTCCGGCGGAAGCGATTTAGAAAATGTGGATCGCCACTAACGATCGCCGGGCTCGGAAGGCGTGCGCAATATGAAAACACCCCTTATTTCTGCTGGCCGTGAAGACTTAATTGCCTCAGTCTCTCGACGAACGATGCCCTCGGCGCGCCGGTGGTGCCTTTGCCTGGCCGTGGGGATTTGTGTCTGGCAGTTGGGTTCGTTGCGAGTTATTGCGCAAAGCCCGTCTCCTGCGGTTTCACCGGCCGCGAGCAAAGCAGATGACGATCTTCTAGGCGGCCCTTCGCCCGCGGCTGCAGCATCGGCCGCGCCAGCAGCACCCGCGCAATCTTCAGAGGATGATTTGTTGGCCGCTCCCTCGCCGTCTCCCGGGAAATCCTCCGAAGATGAGCTCCTGACCGAGCCCTCACCCGGACAATCTCCGAGCGAAAATCCGGCGGAGGATCTCCTCTCGGTTGAGCCCCAGACGTTGCCTGGCGCGGAAGAGAAGCTACCCGAGTTGCCGCCGCCGAAGAAGCCGCCTCGGGTGGAACTCGATCCACACCGCGAATTGTTTGCGAAAAATAATTACCCGAGTGCGAGCGAGTGCGCCGCCTGCCATCAACAGATTTACGACGAATGGCGTTCATCCAATCACGCCTATGCTTCGATCTCGCCGGTGTTTCACAAATTCGAGCAAAGACTGACTGATCTTTCCCAGGGCACGGTGGGTTATTTTTGCATGCGATGTCATGGCGCTGTGGGCACAACCATGAGCGAGAAGCGCGAAGACCCGTTGTGGAAACGCGCTTCAGTTTCCCGCGAAGGCGTGACCTGTATTACCTGTCATCGTGTGAAAGAGGAGTACACCAAAGTGAACGGTGATCGCCGCATCGAACCAGGCGACATTTATAAACCCGTCTTCGGCTCTCGGAGTGGGCAAGGTGTGGCCAACGTGATCGCGAACAAGGACACGTATCACGTCAAAACCAATGACAACGAGCCTGGCCCCGGGGTCAGTATTCACAAGAAAGGAGTTGAGTGGGCGCCCATTACGAGATCGGAGTTTTGCGTGTCGTGTCACCAGGTAGCGGTGCATCCTGGCATCAAGCTGGAAGTGGTATGGGAACAGTATCGTTCCGCCCCTTCCGTCTCACAGGGTACTCAATGCCAGGAATGCCACATGGGCAAAGTGCCGGGGATGGCAAAGGGATACGCCACGGGGACCGCCGCGGTCGTCGGAGGTGTGCCAGTCAATCCCGGTCGCAAACACGCCAACCATGCCTTTTATGGACCGGGCTATCCCACCGCGCACCCGGGCATCTTTCCGCATAATCCAAAGGCCACTCAGTTCGCGCTCGAGAGCTGGCTAAAATTTGATTATCGCGCCGGTTGGGGGACGGAGGAATTCGAAAGTAAAATCGCCGGGAGCAAACATAAATTTCCCGAGGTCTGGGAAAGCCCCGATGACCGTTTTGCCGCGCGGGAAATCATCAACGAGAATCTTAAAATGCTCGAACAGAAGCGGGAATTGCGTCAGAAGGTGATGGAAAATGGCTCACACCTTGACGGACCGTTTTTTAGCGGGAACCCGGGGGTGGGGAAGGCGCTGAAATTCACCTATAAGATAACGAACGTGAATCCCGGGCACAATATGCCTTCGGGGTCGCTCGGCGCGCAGCCGGAGATCTGGGTAAACGTCGCCCTTATTAATCCACACGGAAAGAACGTCTGGGAATCTGGTTACACCGACAGTCACGGTGATATGGCTGACCTGCATTCTCGCGATGTGCGGACGGGCAAGATTCCCGACGATCGCCAATTGGTGAATCTGCAAACGAAGTTTTTGACCACGAACGTGAAGGGGACTGATCGCGAGATGTATTTGCCGGTTAACTTCGATATCGATCAGATTCCGTTTCATTCGGCCTTCTGGGGTGCCAACGAGCGTGTTGAATCATCCCCCGTTCATCCGCATGGAAGGCCGCAGCTTGCCGCCTCTTTCCAGCCGCGATGCTGTTTACAAGGTGCCTGGTTCATTAATAACAGAGCCGGGCAAATATCGGCTTGCCATTCGTCTTCGCAGCCGGGCGGAGCCGATCTATTTCATGGATTTTGTGAAAGCGACGGAGGAGATGGATCGCGCGATGAATGAGTGGATGATCGATATTCATCCTTACACCGTCGAATTCGAAGTCCGGTGAGCTTAGAGGAGCCGATGGCGGTGGCTTCGGAATTTCGATTCTGTCCTAAACAAACAACATCCGCTATGATTTGGGAAGCGGTCGGCGTCATCTTTGTTGTCGGTGCGCTCGGCCAGGTCGGCTTGGTCACTTTGCAGAATGTCCTCCGAGCGCGCGGAGAGAGCCGGAGAAACCAAATCGATCTCGAGCTCTTGCAAAACGAGCTCGAGATGATGCGAGATCTGCGGCGCAAACGCTCGGAATCCGCCTTGCCCTGGAATGGATACCGCAAGTTTTTGGTCAGCAAGAAGGTCATGGAAGCGAAGGATGTGTGCTCCTTCCATCTCACGCCGCACGATCAAAAACCGCTTCCTGAATTCCTCCCGGGACAGTATCTCACTTTCCAACTGGAGATTGCGGGTTTGGCGAGGCCGGCTGTGCGATGTTACAGTCTCTCCGCGGGCCCCCGCCGCGAAGGTTATCGGGTAACCATCAAACGTATCGCCGCGGCCGGCGACGAGGCTCCTCCTGGAGTCGTTTCTTCGCACTTCCACGCTGATGTGAAGGAGGGAGACATTCTCGACGTCAAAGCCCCCGCCGGGCAGTTTTATCTGGACCCAGGAGGGAAAGAGAGCGTGGTGTTGATCGGCGGAGGCATTGGCGTGACCCCGGTCTTCAGCATGCTCGATACCCTCTGCGCGCGGGGTTCGACGCGCGAGATCTGGTTTTTCTATGGCGTGCGCAATCGGGTAGAACACGCGATGAGAGAAGAACTGGAGGCCATCGCCCGCGACCATCCGAATGTCCGCATGAACATTTGTTATAGTAAGCCCGATCCCGACAGTAAGCTCGGAAGCGAGTATCACCATGAGGGCCGTGTCTCGGCCGACCTCTTCCGGCAAGTGCTTCCATCAAACAATTACGACTTCTACCTCTGCGGACCCGGCGCGTTCATGCAGAGCATCACTGAAGGCTTGAAGGATTGGGGCGTACCGGACGACAAAATCCACTTTGAGACCTTCGGTCCGTCGAGCGTTAAAAAGGTCGCACCTGCTCAGGCTTCCGACGCGGCCAGCCAACCCAGCTACGCCATTCAGTTCAAGAAGTCGGGCAAGGTGGTGAATTGGACTGGCGCTTCCACTAATATTCTCGAGCTGGCGGAAGCAAACGGCATCAGCATTCCATCCGGTTGCCGGGCTGGGAGCTGCGGCACGTGTCAGGTCGCGGTATTTTCTGGTGAAGTAGCCTATCTCGATAAGTCTGATTTCCAGACCAATCCTGGAACCAAGCTAACCTGCATCGGAACGCCGAAGAGCGATCTGGTCCTCGACGCTTGAGGCGCTGTTTTGCGCGGAGGCAGGGACGGATGCTGCCTTAGAATTTTCGGCGCAATTCCACTCGCAATCCGCAAATGTCGTCTTGGTGCTGGCGCGCTCCCACAATAAAGTCTGAGCGGAAGATCCAGGCATTGTTCAAGGCACGCTGATAACGTGCGCCAAAGGCAACCTGGGCGCCTTTGGCGGTGCGATCCTTTTGGTCGCCGAAGACGTTAAAGCCGCCTACTTCGAACACTATCTGTTGCTCCAGGTTGAACAAATATTCCAGCCCGAGCGCACCGCCGTAGGTGTTATGGCCGGTGTCGTCCAGCTTCGGAAAGTTCGTCATATTGTCCGTCTCGAAGACCAGGCCCGAATTCACTAGAATACCACCGGCTGCGCCGGCTCGGGCAAGCGATTGCGGTTTATTAAAGCCCGCAAAAAGATTGAGATAGGGCACCAAGGTGAGCGGCAGCGGAGAGATGAGAGAATTCTCAAGAAGGATCAATGCGCCATCGGCTGTCCTCCGGTGACCTTTATCAGGCTCCTGCCCGACGTTAAAGATCACCCTGACGGAGTTGGAAATGGTGTCGAAATATCGGCGGGTGAAAGCGACCGAAATATTATGATAACTCAGGTCGTCAAAGTCTTTTCGGCCCAGGACGTAGCCGTAGCCAAACTCCCAGTAGCCCCGATTCGCTTCGACAAATCCGGCAATGCCAAAAACGTCGGCACTGTGATCGTTGGGAATCGCGGCGGTCGTGACCTTGTCAAATGCGGCAAAGAAGGTCAGATCCATGTTCGAGATATCGAGGTGGGGGCTGTTTCGTGCCGGGATCGTGAAGGCGAAACCATTGAAAGCATCCTGGAGCCAAACTCCATTTTGGGTGATCAAAGGAATCAAGCCGAAGGTAAAAGGGATATCGTATTTGTTGTCGTGATCAGTGAAACCGGCGGCGATTTTTGCGAGGTCGCCTTCAAAAAACAGAGCCCCCGGCTCGGGATTGAGAATGAACCGGGACTTCTGAGGATCACTGCCGGCGAATTCCCAACGAGTAACCTGGCCGTCATGGTCCAGCGGAGTGAAGAAAGCGTGAATTCGTTCCGTGGCAGTAAATCGAATGTCGACGTCGAGATTGAGTTTTGTGGCCAGGACGCCCTTATCAATTGCGCCATTGTCGTTGTAGGCGAGCGCCGTGCGGAAATCGCCAAAGACGAGGAACTGAGGGAAGACGAGGTTTTTTTTCCCGACCACGTTGATCCCGGGCTGGAACGGCCCGTATTGATATAATTCGCGCCCGGCCTCGATCAACGGGCGGGCGGTGGGATCAGCATGTTTACCACCGTAGACATAAATCTGTTCCTCGGCGTTGTAGGGCCGGGGATAAAAAGGATCTGGCTTGAAAATTCTATCGTTGCTGGGAACAATGCGGGCGCGCGGATCAATCGTCGGAGAATAGCCCCCCGAAATCAGGGCAAAGGAGCCGAGGTCGACAAAATTCGGGAGACGCTCGAGGAATGAACTTCGACCAACCTCCAACGGTTTTGCAAGGTCGAAAAGATCCTGCGATTCCGGCTGAGTTGCCTCGGCGCTCGAAGGCAGCGGCTCGGCCGCGAAAGAAGTCGTCGCGACAATCACGATCGCGGGCAGAAGAACGAATCTGACGGGAATAATTTGTCTCATCGAAGTGGAAGTTCGTTAGGCGAAAGCCTCGGGCTTTCGCGGGGTTGACTACTAGTGCACATATCGACTTTTCAAGGTTGAACGTTTTTTGCTCATCGAGGTCAATGCAAAATCACAAACTTTTCGAGAAAAATTTTGCCTTCTCGAGACGCGACGTGACGGGCAATTTTCGAATGGATGGGATGCCAATGAATATTGCTTGTGCCGGGACACGCTAGCCCGGAAGCGTCCTCTCGATTCCGCCCGCGCAAAAGTATTCTTGTCGCCGGACCTTCTTTGCCCAAATATTTCGGCGAGATCTTCTCGCCATGCCCGCCAAGCTCCGCATCACCGCCGGTTCCGCCAAGCCATACGAACTGGAAATCGGCGACACCACCACGATTGGCCGGTCCAAGGACAACGTCGTTTGCCTGAGCGCAAGTCCCAACGCTTCGCGTCAGCACGCCTTCATCCGCAGCGTTGATGGTCATCACTATCAACTCATCGATCTCGGCAGCCGCAACGGTACTTACTTAAATGACAGCCGCGTCGTCGCCCCGGTGACGCTGGAAAGCGGCGCCAGCATCCGGATCGCCGACAACGTCATCGTCTTCGAACAAGCTCCGCAAGCCGCGCCAGTTGCGCCTCCCGAACTGCCGTCTACCCCGAAGGCTCCGGCCGGCGCCTGCCGTGAAACATGATTCGCGGCCTCAGCGTTGGGATGTGCCCTTCGGCATCTCGATGACTCAGGAGGACGTTCGCCGACTCCTCCAGGTCCCGCCTTTTTCAACCATCGACGAGAGCCGCTTCCCGCCAACTATCCCGTTGCAAGGCGTCTTGTTGAACGACGCGCGGATTCAAAAATTCGAGGATGGCGACATCATTGTGAGGGAAGGGGACTACGGAAATTCTGCTTTCTTTATTCTGAAAGGCTCGGTCCGCGTCCTCCTGCTCGATTCTCTGCCTTCCGAAATGCTCGGCCGGCGGAAGCCACAAAAGAAGAGTTTCGTTGGTTCTTTGGCGCAACTTTGGACTCGGCCGGCATATCCGGAAGTGCGCGATCATTTCGGCGAGAAGACGACCAGCGCGGATGCATCTGCCGTACGAGCGCGCGAGTCCACTGGCGGCGAAGTACGCATCTTTCTCCAGGACGTTCCGCGGGTGCTTGAGAAAAACCGCACGGCGCAGCTGGCCGCAGGTGAATTGTTCGGGGAGATTGCGGCGCTCGGTCGCACCCCGCGCACCGCTACGGTGGTGGCGGAGGGGAAGGCGGAATTGATGGAGATTCGCTGGCAAGGGCTCCGCGAGCTTCGCCAATATGCGCCGGCGTGGAAGGAGAAAATCGATCAGCTGTACCGCGATCGCAGCCTCCACTCGCACCTCAGGGAAACGCCGCTACTTGGCAATCTCACCGACGATGAACTAAAGACCGTCGCCGATCACACGCGTTTCGAGAGTTACGGTAACTTCGAGTGGAACGCCGCCTATCGCTCGGTCCGCCAGGCATCTTCCGCGCAGGAACGTCTGGAGAAGGAACCCATCATTGCGCGCGAGGGCGACTATGCCAATGGCCTCATCTTGATCCGGAGCGGGTTTGCCCGATTGAGCCGCAAGTATAACCATGGCGAACGCACCTTTCGCTATCTCGGCAAAGGCGAGGTCTTCGGGCTGGAGGAATTGCTTTGTAACAGCAAGCGGGAAACTCCCCTCAGTCTTCAGTTTTCGCTGCGGGCGATCGGTTACGTCGATATCCTCATCATTCCGACGCCGATCGTTGAACAATTCGTCGCCCCGCATTTCACCGAAAGCCAAATCGCCGCAATGTCCGAGCGTATTAGTGTCGCGGGCAAGGTGGACGTTGAAGAAGAAGCCGAAACCACCCTGGGGCCCGACATGATCGAATTCCTGGTGGAAGAGCGCTACGTCAACGGGCGAGCGACGATGTTAATCGATCTCGATCGTTGCACCCGTTGCGATGATTGCGTGCGCGCCTGCGCCGCGACCCACGATAATAATCCGAGATTCATTCGTCATGGCCGCACGCTTGACGGCATCATGGTGGCCAACGCCTGCATGCATTGCGTCGATCCGGTCTGCATGATCGGTTGTCCGACCGGTGCGATTCATCGCGAATCGCTCGAAGGCCAGGTTGTCATCAACGACCTTACTTGTATCGGCTGCGCGACCTGTGCCAACAGTTGCCCCTACGACAACATTCAGATGGTCGCGATCCGCGATCACGCCGGAACCTTTATCGTCGACGAGAAAACGCAGACACAAATTCTGAAAGCTACCAAGTGTGATCTTTGCATCGATCAGCTGGGCGGCCCAGCCTGCGCTCGCGCCTGCCCTCACGACGCCTTGTTCCGCGCTGAGATGCGCGAATTCGATAAACTTTCAAGGTGGCTCAATCGGTGAGTTCGCTTCTGGCGCGGCGGATCGGATTTATCGTCGGACTGGTCGTCCTGTCGTTCATCACTTATTTTGCCTGGCGCTTGTTGCAGGTGGCGCTCCAGCCCGACTCGATCTGCACCGGGCTATTACTCTTCTTTCTCGTCCTCGCACTCACGCTCTTCAACGGACGAAAGAAACTGCCCTTCTTGCCGCTCGTTAAGGCCGCCACCTGGCTCCAAATTCATCTCTATGCTGGTTGGTTTTCTCTTTTTGTTTTCCTTCTCCACATTCATTTTCGAATTCCCCGCGGCCCTTTCGAAGTCACCCTCGCTTTCATTTTTTGTGTCGTCATTTTGAGCGGAATCTTTGGTCTTTTTATTAGTCGCGCGTTGCCGCCGCGCATGGCCCGCGCCGGTGAAGCGTTGCTCTATGAGCGCATGCCCGCTTTTCGTCGGCATATCCAAGGCCACGTCGAAGACTTGATCCGTCGGGCCGAATCTGAAACTGAGTCCTCGACCCTTGGAAATTTCTATGTTGAAAGCCTCCGGCGCTTTTTCACGAGGGTCCCGAGCGCGTTTTCAGCCCTGGCGGGTGCGGAACCCGGCATGCACCCTTTGATGGGAGAAATAAGCGCCTTGAGCCGCTACCTGGATGACCGCGAAAAAGCGATCGCAAACGAAATTCGGGACTGGATCGAAACCAAACAGAATCTCGATCTTCAGTACTCCTGCCAACGTTTGCTTAAACTTTGGCTTTTCGTGCACATTCCCTTTACCTACAGCTTGATTTTGCTTGGCCTTGCCCACGGCGTCATTGCGACGCTCTACGCCGTCAGATGGTGAAATGCAAAAGCCGCTCGATCCACTCAGGTTTAAAGAGAATCGCTACGAGCGGCCAAACCAGGGATGGATTTGCGGCCGCGCAGCGCAAGGCCATGCTTGTCCGTTAGGCCCGGATGAGCGCGGGAAATGCCGGCACACCGCCGAATGTCTGCCCGCGAAAAAAGGCGATCGCTGGTTCTGCATGCGGCGCGATGCGGACGGAGGCAACTGTGCCGATGGTCCTCTGCCTAACGGCCAATGCGCGCACCCGATTCCACCCTGTCAGCCGGTGCGCTCGCATCGCAGTCTTCGAGGAGTGTTCGTCTGGTCGTCCTTTGTCTTAACTGCTGGTGCGTTGATCGTCCTGCTCGGTGCACACTTTTTTTTCCACTGGGTCGACCCGGGTGAATTGACCAAGTCTCATGCCACCTCTGCGGCGAAATGCAGCGACTGCCACAGCCTCGCCGGTCCCGCCGCTCCGTCCCTCACCTCGTTCCAGCAGCGCGGGCGGGCAGACAGCGCGCTCTGCTTGAAATGCCACGCCCTCGGCGACAACCCTTTCAATCCGCACGGCGTCGCCAGAGACGACCTCGCTTCCATTCAAAAAAAACTGCCTAACGACACCGGCAACCCGCTCTTCCTTCGCGTCAGCCATGCACTTAACTCCACCGAGATGCGTTCCGGCGAGCTCACCTGCATGACCTGTCATCAGGAACATCACGGCCGCGATTTCGACCTGAAACATCTTACCAACGCCCAATGCCAAACCTGCCACGCCGTTCAGTTCGCCAGCTTCCAGAATGGGCACCCCGACTTCGTCCATTATCCCTATCGCGGGCGGACGCGGATCTTTTTCGACCACGCCAGCCACCTGCAGGCTCACTTCGCTACCATGAAAGAGAAGGCGCCGGGAACTTGCCAGGATTGCCATGTGCCGGGACCGGGTGGTCGTTTCATGCAGGTCAAGAATTTCAACCTCACGTGTGCCGCTTGTCACAACGCGCAAATCCAAGGGGAAGGGATGAGTGTTAAGGGTGTTGCGTTTTTCACTGTGCCTGGGATCGACGTGGAAACGCTGGCGGCGAAAGGCATCAGCATTGGCGAATGGCCGAAATTCGCAGACGCGAAAATGACGCCCTTCATGCAGCTGCTCCTTAACCGCCAACCGGCAACCCACGATGCGCTGCAAAAATTGGGGGGTCTTGATTTGCTCGATCTCAGGCAAGCGAATCCCGAGCAACTTGCCGCCGCGGAACAAGTCGCTTGGGGCGTGAAGACCTTGCTTTTCAATCTCGTCACGCAAGGCCAGTCGTATTTGCTCGAGCAGGTGAAGGGGGATATTGCTCCCGCCGGACTCGAGGTGCCAGCCGCGGCGCTCCTGGCCGCGCAGGCGGAATGGATGCCGCATCTCCTGACCGATGTTCCGAATTATCAGAAAGGAATCAAGCCGCCTTTGGCCAAAGTGAGCAAAGCCCCCCCGCCCAAGCCCACCCCTAACGAAAAGCCGGCGGCGGGCGGCGATGACATTTTGGGCGGGGAGGATGCGTCCTCCGCGTCGACCCCGGCGCCGTCTAAGAGTAGCGGCGACGATGACCTCTCGGCATTGGCCGCTGAACAACCGGCTGCCGAAGCAGCTGCCACCCCGGCGGCCGCAGCATCGGCGGCGCCAAAATCAGCGGATGAGTGGGTTGCCGCCGGCGGATGGTATCGGCCGCCGGATAGTTTGAGTCTTTATTATCGACCCTCTGGCCACGCCGATCCATTTCTCGCCGCCTGGCTGACCGGGACCGCGCGCCTCGAGGGAAAATCTGCAGCGCCGGAAACGAACGATGTTTTTCGTCAAATCGCCGATCCGCAAACGCCGGGAGTTTGCATGAAGTGTCATACCGTCGAGGAAAGCGGTCCTGCGAGTGTGATCAATTGGCAGCCCGCGCAATTTCAACCCGAGCATCGGCCCTTCACGACTTTCAGCCACACCACCCACTTTAGTCTCTTCGGTAACACCGGATGTGAGACTTGCCACTCGCTCAATCCGAAATCCGAGTACGCGAAATATTTTACGGGCGAAACCAGGATGCTCGCATGGCGGGATCCAACCCAGTTCCAGAGCAACTTCAACCCCCTCTCGAAGACGCTTTGCATTCAATGTCACCGGCCACAAGTGGTCGGCGACCAGTGCCTCCTTTGCCATCGCTATCACATCGGTACAGTCGTCGCCCGGCTCGGAGAGAAGGGGCGGTCGCCGCAATCGTTAGGCCAAAAGAATTGACGCGCTCCCTTCTTTTCCAGAAAGAGACCGCCTCCCAGCGGCGTCACGAATTAAATATTGGGAATCTCGTCCCAAAGCGCAAAAACTGTTTACCGCAGTTTGATTTTGCACCGTCATGCTTTCACTCTACAATCTAAGCGCAGAAAATTCCTGACGGCGTCATCCCAAGAAGCAATCCAAGGAAATTCTCTTTACGAAGAACGTAATACTCAAGATTGGCGCGTGTGTGGCGTTTATCGCCTGTCACAGCTCAACCGTGCGGGCTCGCGCGGAGGAGATCGACCGGCAGTCGGACGGTTTGCCCAGGCTTGGCGCGAATTCCCCGGAGGTCGCGTTAACGTTTGCCTGGGGCGAGCACACCACAAGCCGAATCATCGAGACGCAGACCATGTTCATCCGGCGAGAGGCCACTGAGGCCCAGCGGCGTACCGCCGAAAAAAATGCCAGGGCTTACTACGCGCACCTGGCGCCTGCGAAAAAGGACGAGCTCAAGAAAAAGAAGATTCACTATCTGGCCGTTCCTACCGTTCGGAGCAAGGAAACATCTCCCAAAGCTGAAGAAGTGCTCATGATCTGGGATATCCCAAGAGAAACCCTGGTGGGCAAGAATGTTTATGAGCTTGAGAAGACGCCCCCGGTCGGAACGCTCGCGAGCTACGACAATCTCCAGGCGGAATATGTCGGCGCAGTCCCTTGACGCGAAAAGACACTTATTCTCGGCCCGTCCTAATCATATTTTATGTTGTGTTCTACGCACCATTGGACGGCCTGCGTGACCGAGGCTGCGGCTGCTTTCTTGTAGTAGGTTTCGGCCTTGTCCTCGCGGCCAAAGATTTTCACGATCTCGGCCCGATGGTTCTCCAAGGCGAGGGCGTAGTAATACATGCAGACTGGATTCTGGTGATCCACACCCTTTAGATAAAGCTTTACGGCCGCTTTCCAGTCCTTGGAAGCTCCTCGTCCAGTTTCGTACATTACACCCAAATGGCCGCAGGCCGCCCAGTCACCTCCGAGGATCGCCTTTTCGAAGTAGGCTTTCGCTTTTCGATCCCTTTCCTCCTGAGGCAAGTTGGTCAGGTGCCCGGTGCCGTTATAATAGCACTGACCGAGGAGGGTCATTGCCCGAGCCTCACCGCCATCCGCCAAGGGTGAAAGAATGCGAATGGCTGCGTCCTCATCCTTGGGCGTCCCGTCACCGCGCAGGTAGCAGTTCGCGACAACTGTGCCGGCCGCAGTGCTTCCGGACTCAAACGCTCTCTTAAACCATTTGAAAGCTGTTTCTTTGTCGGGATGTTGGCCGCACTTGCCGCCAAAATAAAGCCAGGCAAGGTTCATCGCCGCCTCAGTGTTGTGTCTGGCTTCGGCCGCATAATAATACCAATCGAATGCTTCGGGGGCATCCTTAAGTCTCAAATTGTCCGCCAGAATCAGAATTGCGGGCATAATATCGAGGCGGGCCGCGGACCTGATATTGTCTTCATAGGCGCGAAACTCGTCGCTCTTTAGGCCAAGTCCTTTGTTGCGCAGTCCCTCCATGACTAGCTGCAAGGCTTCTTGGTGCTCAGTAGAAATTGGCTCCCCGGCGGTCGTCAATCGTTGGACCAGAGCCAGAGAGGCTCGGTGGTGCATGGACCAGTCCTGAGCCCTCTCATACCCTTTAACCTCTTCGATCAGGTTCTTGATTGGGTCGGGCCGGAGTGGGCGGTGGGGTCGGTGGTGGAGGACTCGACCGACTTTGGAGTCGGAGCCGGAGTTGCGACTGGCTTCGGAATCGGAGTCGCGGTTTGAGCTTGTTTGGTGGGTTCGAGGCTCAAAACGACCTCAGCTGTCCCTGACTCTACAATCAAGTCCTGTTCTTTCGGTTCGTATCCCTCCAACAACGCAGTCACCTTATGCTTTCCCAACCTAACCTTGGTAAAGGTACCCGGCGATTCCTCTGGCAGTGCTCCATCCAGGCGAATGATCGCTCCAGAGGGATCACTGCGAACGGATAGCCTTCCGAATTCCTCCGCTGGAGCGGGTTTGGGTTGCAAAACAAATTTCGGAAGAGTCGCGCCCTCAAAACTCACGTCCTTCTCGGCCGGCAAATATCCCTCCAGCGTAATGCTCAGGTGATGCGAACCAAATTTGACCTTTTCAAAGGTGTGCGGCGCTTTCGTCGGCGGGCCTTGATCGAGAGCGACCATAGCACCGCTCGGTTCTGTCTCGATCATCAGATCCCCCGAACTAGGACGTCTTGATTGAGAAGGAGCCGGCCTTAAGAAGAAAAATGCAATGGTCGCAAGCAGCAAGAGCGCAGTAGCACCCGATAACCAAACCCAGAGGTGGGTCTTCTTCGGTTCCGCGCGGGGCCTGCGAGCACGGACGCTCGTAACAGTTACCGCCTCAAAGGCATCCGAGGGCAAAGTTTGCTCGTCTAAGGGGACCTCAATGCGCGTATCCGTATCAAGGTTGACCGCAAGGGCACTTGTCTCAAGCGGCGCCGGACTCGGCGCTTCAGATACAGGTTTGTTGGGCAAAGGACGACCGGTGAGCCGGGCTTGAAGTTCGCGAATTGTTTGAGGCCGATCTTTTGGATCCTTTGCCAGGCATGCGGCAATGACTTCCTCCCATAGCGCCGGGACCGGCTCGGCTTCTTTGATATCAAGATCAAGCCGTCGCTTCCAGATTGGCGGTGGTATCTTGTGATGCACCTGTTCCCACTCAACGACTCCAATAAGGGGCGGCTTGCTGCTGAGGAGTTCATACAGTGTTGCGCCTACCGAATAAATGTCATCAAGCGCGGTTGGCCGGTCCCCGTCCCATTGCTGCGGGCTAATATAAGGAGGACTCCCGGCCGAACCCAGTTGGCCTGTTAACATAGTCACCGATTCGGTAATGCTTCGCGAAATGCCAAAGTCAGTGATCTTAAGTTCGGCCTTGCTGGTCAGCATGAGGTTCCGCGGTTTCAAATCCCGATGAATCACCTTTTCGCGGTTATGCGCGTAGTTAAGGGCGTCGCACAAAGGCTCGAGGTAACGGAGCAAGTCTGCGGCGGAAAACACTTGATGCGGCCGGGTGATCCGCAAATCGGACAAGGTGGGTCCGTCGACATACTCCATTGAAATGGCGGCCGCATAATCGTCCCGTTGAAAATCGTAAATGCGAACGATGTTAGGGTGGGCCAGGTTCAGACCGACTTTTGTCTCACGTTTCAGGGCGTCGAGAGCCGCGTGATCGTGATACAAGGTCTCCGGAAGGACCTTGAGGGCCGTCAACGTCTCAAGTTGCATGTCCCGCGCGAGCCAGACTACGCCCATCCCGCCGCGACCAAGGATCTTCATCAAAACGTACCGGCGAAAGACCTGCTGCCCAATCGCAAATTGAGGGACCTGAATTGTTTGCCCGGCCAAACGATCATCCGGAACTGGGTCGCTGGGCATTTAAAAACAGTAACAGGCAGCTCAGACTTTTCAATCGCTTCTGGCGCGCCGGTTTCCGACGAAGGAGCTCAATCGCGTCGACTTGTTGGGGCCTGCGCTTTTTTAGACCGAAGTCGCGAATAAAGCAGGGAGCCGGACGAGTTTTTAGGCGTTTTTCGCCGAGCACGGCAACATCCTCAAAAAAGAACTTTAATTTATGATTGACGACCCCGGCTCTGCGGCGTTTGCATAGTTTGAAATGCCTGCTGTTGCATGCGGTTTGGTCTCCTCACGCCTCAGAATTCCTCGAAGGCGTGGTTCGGCTGCAGTTCCAGCTGTCTCCGTTCTCCCTGACACCCCTTTCGCCAGCCGTCCGATGCCACATGCCTGTTGGCATCTCCTCTCCACCATCAAGAACTAGCAAGGACACGAATCATGAAAACAATCCAAAGCCAAAATGCCAGCCGAACCGTTTTGACAGCTAGGTTCGCTCTTGTCGCCGTTATTATGGCCTTTCTGGGGCTTGACGAGGTGGCGCAAAGTCAGATCTCGACGCCGTTCTGGGATGGAACCGATACGACAGGGGGTAATGGGATTAATGGGGGCTCAGGCACCTGGGACTTAGCGACCACCAACTGGACCGATGTGAACGGTCGAGCCAATGGCCCATGGCAAGGCCTGAATGCGATTTTTTCCGTTACCGGCGGAACCGTGACACTCGTAAACGTAATCCCTACCATTACCGGTATGCAATTCACTGTTAACGGCTATGAAATCACCGCGATGGCAGGAAACAGCGTGCAGCTAAGTGCCGCGACTCCCATCACAGTCGATTCCGGAATGACCGCGACGATCAGTGCGCCGTTTGGCGGGGTGGGGGGGCTCACATTAGATGCCGCAGGGACACTCGTGCTTTCCGGATTGAACACCTATACCGGCGCGACAACAGTGAGTATGGGGACTTTAAAGGCCGGGGCAGTCAACACACTGCCATCACAAACTGCCCTTAGCGTAGCTGGCACCTTTGACTTGAATAACTTTGATCAGTCCGTCGGCTCGTTGCTCAATGGTGGTACCATTACCTTGGGATCGGCAACGCTGACTACCGGCAATGACAATACGAGCACGATCTTTTCGGGAACGATCAGTGGCACGGGTGGCTTAACGAAAGTGGGCACCGGGACACTGACGTTGTTCGGAACGCAGACCTACACGGGGGCAACAACCGTGAACGGCGGGACCTTGGAGGCTGACAATCCCAACCAGTTCTCGTTGCAAACGGCAGTAACCGTGGCAGCCGGAGCAACCTTTGACCTGATTTTCTCTCAATCCATCGGATCGCTGGCCGGCAATGGCAACGTCATCCTGGAGCTTGCTGACAGCGGGGATACAGAGCTGACAACGGGCAATGACAACACGAGCACAGATTTCTCGGGGACGATCAGCGGCATCGGTTCGGTGATCAAAGTGGGCAGCGGAACGCAGACACTATCCGGTCCAAACACCTATGACGGCCAGACATTCATTCTGGGTGGTATCTTAAGCGTGAGCTCCTTGAACAGTGTTTCAGGCGGCACAGCGAGCAGCAACCTTGGCGCGCCGAAGACGGTAGTGAATGGTACCATTGAATTTTCGGCTGGGACACTCCTTTACACTGGCACGGGTGAAACCACTGACCGAATTATCTCCCTTTTAAACGGTAACGGCACGATCGACCAGTCGGGCACCGGTCTTCTGAAGTTCACTAATGGCGTCGAAGCATCCTCTGATTTTTCACCGATACTGACGCTACAAGGTTCCGCCCCCGCCGGCGCTGGCGAAATCGCTGGTACAATCGCTGACCCCCTCCCGTCCTCACTGGGCGAATTCTCCACTTCGCTCACAAAATCGGGCACTGGCACATGGACGCTGTCCGGCGGAAATACCTATACGGGGACCACAACCATCAACGCGGGCACGCTTCTGGTGGACGGCTCGCTTGACCTCGCCAGTGCTGTGACGGTGAACTCTGGCGGGACACTCGGCGGCACGGGACGGCGGCGGGCGCGGTGGCGATCGCCGACGGCGGCATCCTAGCGCCGGGCGATACCGTTGGCACGCTGACCGTGGGTTCGATCTCGCTCAGCAACGCGTCGCTGCTCAACTACGAGCTGGGCACGCCGGGCGTGATCGGCTCGGGTGTCAACGATCTAATCAGCGTAAGCGGCGATCTCACTCTGGACGGCATCTTGAACACGACTGCGCTTACCGGTTTTGGCCCGGGCGGTTACCGGCTCTTCGACTTCGGCGGCGCGCTGACTGACAACACGCTCGACATCGGCACGGTTCCGTCCGGCTTTGTCGCGTCCAATTTTATCATTGTCACCGGCGTGCCCAACGAAGTAGACCTGCTCGTGCTGGCAGGTCCAAGCGCGCCCGCAGTGCAGTTCTGGGACGGATCCGATTTCGAGGGCAATGGGAGGATCGACGGAGGGATGGGTAACTGGGATAATTTTGGGACTAACTGGACCGACGCTGCTGGCGCACACCAATTCCTCCTGGCAGAACGGCGAGGCGGTTTTCGCGGGCACTGCCGGAACTGTCACTGTGACCCAGCCGATTTTCTTTACCGGTCTGGAATTCATGACTGGCGGATATCAAATCGACCTCGGAGCAGAGGGAAGTCTGAACTTGATTGGTTCGCCCACTATCACGACCGACACCGGTATTACCACGATCACTGCGACGCTCGACGGTGCGGGTGGAATTATCAAAGATGGTCCAGGTACGTTGGTCTTGAGCGGTGCGAACACCTATTTGGGTAGCACTACGATCAATGCCGGAATCTTGAGCATCTCGAGTGATCAGAACCTGGGCACCGCGCCGAGCCCCTCGCCGACGGCCAGATCAGCTCACTTTTAATGGTGGCACGCTGCAAGCAACCGCCAGCTTCACCCTCAATGCCAATCGTGGTATCACCTTGCTGACCGATGGCGGAACGATCGGTGTCACTGGCGCCAATGTCTTGAGTTATGGAGGGGTGATCACTGGAGCCGGCTCCCTGACAAAAACCGACACCGGGACGTTGACCCTGTCCGGGTGCAACACCTACACGGGCGCGACGACGGTGAACGGTGGAACTTTAATGGCTGGGGCGGCGAACACCCTTCCAGCGCAAAGCGCACTGAATGTGGTTACCGGGGCAACGTTTGATCTGAACAACTTTGCTCAATCCATCGGCTCGCTGGCTGGTGGGGGCAGCGTGACACTGGGGACAGCAACGCTGACTACTGGCAATGACAACACGAGCACAGACTTTTCCGGAATCATCAGCGGCACGGGTGGTCTGAGCAAAGTGGGCACCGGGACCCAGACTCTATCCGGTGCAAACACCTACACCGGCGCGACGACGGTGAACGGTGGAACTTTAATGGCTGGGGCGGCGAACACCCTTCCAGCGCAAAGCGCACTGAATGTGGTTACCGGGGCAACGTTTGATCTGAACAACTTTGCTCAATCCATCGGCTCAGTGGCTGGTGGGGGCGGCGTGACACTGGGGACGGCAACGCTGACTACTGGCAATGACAACACGAGCACAGACTTTTCCGGAATCATCAGCGGCACGGGTGGCCTGAGCATAGTGGGCACCGGGACACAGACTCTATCTGGTGCGAACACCTACACCGGCGCGACGACGGTGAACAGTGGAACTTTAATGGCTGGGGCGGCGAACACCCTTCCAGCGCAGAGCGCACTGAATGTGGTTACCGGGGCAACGTTTGATCTGAACAACTTTGCTCAATCCATCGGCTCGGTGGCTGGTGGGGGCAGCGTGACACTGGGGACGGCAACGCTGACTACTGGCAATGACAACACGAGCACAGACTTTTCTGGAATCATCAACGGCACGGGTGGCCTGAGCAAAGTGGGCACCGGGACACAGACTCTATCCGGTGCGAACACCTACACCGGCGCGACGACGGTGAACGGTGGGAGCTTGTTTGTCGATGGGTCGGTTGCAAGTATGCAAACGTTGGTTAATTCCGGTGGACTTCTCGGTGGAGAAGGCCTTATCGGCGGCAATCTCGTGAATGGTGGAATCGTCAGTCCTGGCCATTCCCCAGGCACGCTCACCGTCGGAATCAACTACACCCAGACAAGCGGCGGCACTTTGCGGATGGAAGTCGGAGGGCTTGGCGCCAGCGATCACGACCTGCTGATGGTGAATGGCACGGCGACGCTCGCTGGCACGCTGCAAGTCATCCGTTTGAATAACTTTCAGTTCCGGATCGGCGATTCGCTCACGCTCCTCATCGCGAATGGCGGAGTGGCAGGGACCTTCAACCCCATCGAAAACGACTTCTTTGTTTTAGGCACGTTTGCCCAAACCCAAATCGATTATTTTTCGAATAGCGTCGTGTTGGAACAGGTGCAGGGTTCGTTCGCGGATTTCGCGAGCGCCTTTTGCTTCAGTCCGAACCATATCGCGGTCGGCGCTGCACTCGACAGTGCCGTGGGCGATCCGCGGGCGGCGGGGCTGATCGACTTTCTCAACTCCGAGTCATTTGATGCGCTCTGCCGCGATTTGGAGCTGATATCCCCCGATGAATTGGTTTCGGTTTTTAACATTAACGTCTCTCTCGCGGGTGTTCAGACCGCCAATCTCGAGAGACGCATGGATGACATTCGTGGCGGGCAGCAACGGTTTCAGCGCAGCGGGTTTTGGCATTAAAGGTAGTCACTCTGGCTGGGGTGGAGGCTTTGCGGGACCGACTGGGCCGGAGGGCAAGGGCGGTGAATCTGTTTTCCAGCCGACGCCTGATAACCCTTGGGGGGTGTTCATCACCGGGCTCGGCGAGTTCACGAATGTTGACGGTAACAGCAACGCACCGGGCTATGATCTGTCCACGGGAGGACTGACCTTCGGAGTCGACTATCGCATCGGATCGCACCTTGCGATCGGACTAACCGGCGGTTACGCGCATACCGACGCGGAGGTGGCGGACAATGGCCGCATCGATGTAGATGGGGGAAAGGTCGGCCTTTACGCGACTGCCTTCAGCGGCGGCTTCTATGTTGACGCGGCGGTGAACGGAGGCTTTGGCGACTACGACACACGCCGCACGGGCCTTTTGGGTGAGGCCCGCGGAAGTACCGACGGTGGCGATGTGACTGCTCTTCTAAGTACTGGCTATGACTGGAGGAAAGGCAGCCTGATCATCGGACCCATTGCGCATTTCCAGTATACCTACGTTAACATTAGTGAGTTTACCGAGAGCGGCTCGCTTGCGCCTCTGACTTTCAATGATCAGAGCGCAGAGGCGATCAGCACCGCAATTGGCTTTAAGACATCTTACGAGTGGAAGATAGGGAACGTCCTCTTGAAACCCGAGTTGCGCGCCTCCTGGCAGCACGAATTTGGCGACACCGATTATTCGCTTGTTTCCCACTTTGCCAGCGGCGCCGGCAGCAGTTTCACCGTCCATGGCCCCGCCATAGGACGCGATAGTTTGCTCATCGGCGCCGGCGCTGCTCTGCAATGGAATGACCGGATCGCAGCCTACGCTTACTATGATGGCGAACTCGGTCGGACTAGCTACACATCACACAATATCTCGGCTGGTATTCGGGTAAACTTCTGAGCGAGGCCAGGGGCACCGCCATTTAGGTGAGCCTATGTTTTGCGAGGGGGATATAACCGTCGCGAGGCTAAGCCGGGTGGTTATCCATGGCCTTGTTTGGTTCGTTACACTTGGCGGCCTTCCAGGAGCTAATCCGCCTGCGACCCTGGCTGGGGCGTCGCTTGATATCCATGTGCAGCCGGGTGGGTTTGGAAAGGCCAGTCCGGCCGACATCACTGCTGTGCTGCGCTCTGCGGCGGGCGAACTTTCGCGGCATTGCCCGCACACGCAACTCCCTGGTATCGATGTCTATCATCGCAGCGACCATCCTCAAACCGATTTTGAACGCCTTCCAGACGGCCGAATTGGCATCGGGCTGGCAACTCAAGGAACTCACTGGGCGCAATATAGTTTCCAATTTGCGCACGAAGTCTGCCATGTTCTGGCGAACTACAGCAATAACCGTCAATCGCCAAGGTCGGAAGGACGACAAGCTAATCTTTGGCTGGAAGAGAGTCTGTGCGAAACAGCTTCGTTGTTCACCTTGCGAGCGATGAGTCGGTCATGGCAAACTGCACCTCCTTATCCTTCCTGGAGGAGTTATGCTGTTTGGTTCCAATCCTATATCGAGCAGTGGCGCCAGCAGCAGGTGAAACATCATTTCGCCCCTCCTATGTCATTTTCAGTTTGGTTCCGCCAGAATGAACCTGCTTTGCGGCAGAAGGGAGTCAGCCGCGACCGGAATACAGTCATAGCGAATCAGCTTCTGCCAATTTTTGAAAGCGAACCGGGTGGCTGGGAAACCCTGCCATATCTGAACATCGCGTCCGCCAATCCGGACCAGTCTTTGGCGCAGCACCTTGCCCAATGGCGGTCCCAGTGTCCGAAGGACCTGCGGCCATTCGTGGCGAGAGTCGCTGCCCTGTTTGGGTTGAAGCTTTAGCAGGCCAAAGGGAGAAGGCGTGCGTCACATCAGCTGGCTTCCAGCCAGTTCCTGATAGAGCGCGTCGATCAGGCGCAGAGACTTCTCGTTAGGGAGAAGTTTCTGTTCCATCTGATTCATCACGTAGGCGAAGGCGAGATTATTTTCCGGATCAGCAAAGGCGTGACTGCCGCCTGCGCCGGGATGGCCGAAAGCCAATGGCGCGAGGACCGAAGATGCGCCGGCTGGTGTGTCCGGCGGATCCTTCATGAAGCCGGCCGAAAATGCCGTCGGAATTTCGAAGACTCGATCCAATCCCGGAGACAAGGGTGTTGGTCATTTGTTCGATGGTCGGCGCGAGAAAAAACGTTTCGACCAGCGAGTCGAGCCGCCGTTGGCCAGCATGGCATAGAATTTTGCGAGCGACGTGGCACTGCCGATCCCGCCAAACGAGACGAAGGCGCGGGCTCGATTTTCCGGCGTGTTCATCGCACTGACCGCGTGGAGCCCAGTGGGCGAGGTAAAAGCTTTTCGTTGAATCGTCCCGGGTTGGGAAAGCGCGCGAAAGAACGGATCCGGAGATGCGGAGCCCGAAGTCCTCGCCGGGTAGATTGTCGCAACGCGATAGTTCTGCTCCGCAGGCAAGCCGATCCAGATGTCGAGACCGAGTGGTTCGGCAAAAACCGTCGCGCCAATATTCCGCGATCGAACGCGAGTCGATTCGCCTGACGAGTTCGTCGAGCAGAAAACCGAAAGTGCGCGCATGATAGCCATGCGCCGTCCCCGGGGGCCAGAGCGGTCGCTGCTTTTCCAACGCCCTAACGACCGCGGCGTAATCGAGCACATCGACCGGACTCATCGAAGGCGACCAGACCGGCCTGGTGCGAGAGCAATTGCGCGAGGGTGATGTCGCCTTTTCCGCCTTCGGCAAAGGCTGGCCAGAATTCCGCGACCCGCCGCTCCAGACCGATTCCGTGTTTCTGGAGAACGTGCAGGAGACAGGCGCTGCCCAGCCCTTTTGTCGCCGACCAGACGAGAACGAGCGTGTCATCGGTCCAGGGGATCTTGCGCTGCGCCTCGCGGTAGCCGCCGTGCAACTCCAACACTGGCGCGCCGTTTTGCCAGATCGAAACGGCTGCTCCCAGTTCACCGAATTGGGAAAAATTCTCCGCGAAGAGCGGCTCGATTCGCGCCGCCAGATCATCCCGGCGGAGCGCCATCAGAAGGAATCCGCTCTTTGCCTAACGAGTCGCTCAGTAGTCGCGAGTGTAGGGATATTTCGATTCGTTGCCCAGCTCGGGCGGGAATTCGCTGTAGCCGCGATGAATCCACGGAATGTCGCTCCGCAAGCGCGGGTAATAGGTATCTTTGTGGACCGGAATCGGCCAGAGCAACGCTTCGTAGAAGCCAGCCCCGAAGCGGGCAAAAGCGCGGCCGGTTCCTTTGATCACACCATAGCCGGCAGCGGCGGCATTCCCTTCATCGCTGTTAATCCGGCCGATCGTCACCGGAATCTCCGACCAGCCAAAAATCATATTGGAAAGGCCGCGGCCGAGTTTTCGGGTCGGGCCGTAATCATTGGAGGAGGATCCTGAATATCGGCCAGGGCAGTGGTGGCCAAGCCGGCGAAGAGCAAAGCAATCAACAGTCGACGCATAGACAATACGAGTAAATCGGTTTGCGCGCGCAATTGCAACACCTCTTTATCGAGGCGGCCGCGGAGCGTGGTCTTTTGTGGCATGGATCGAGGCAACAATTGTCACGAGAAGAGTCGTGCCGATGATGAGAAGGGATAGCCAGTTCGGAATATGGATCAACTTTGCAACGATCATTTTCATGCCGACAAAGCAGAGGATAAAGGCCAGCCCAAAGCGAAGGTAAACGAAGCGCGTGACCAGGTTCGCGAGCAGGAAATAGAGCGAACGCAGGCCGAGAATGGCGCAGATGTTTGACGTGTAAATGATGAAAGTGTCCTGCGTGATCGCGAGGACCGCGGGAATCGAGTCGACAGCGAAGATCAAATCCATCACGTCGATCACGAGGAGGACGAGGGCCAGCGGGGTGAGCATGCGCCGGCCGGCGACAAGGGCGATGAATTTGGGGCCGTGATAATCGTTCGTCACTGGCACCAGGCGGCGCGTGACCTTCAGGACGAAATTGTTATCAAGGTCGAGATTCTGGTCCTTCCCGGTGAACATGCGCAGGCCGGTGATGAAGAGAAATGCGCCAAAGAGATAGAGAACGAAGTGGAAGCGCGCGACCAGCGTGACGCCGAGCCAGATCATGATCGCCGCGCATCAGGATCGCGCCGAGAATTCCCCAAATGAGGACCCGATGCTCGTACTGCGGCGGCACGCGGAAGTAGGCGAAGATGAGGACGAAAACGAAAATGTTATCGACGCTCAACGAATACTCGATGAGGTAACCGGTAAAAAAATCGATTCCTTGATCGGGTCCCTGCCAGCGCCAGACGATGGCGTTGAAGCCGAGCGAGAGCGCGATCCAGATAAGACTGCGCCAGACCGCGCTGCGCAAAGTAATGGCGTGCGGCTTTCGGAAGCTGAAGAGATCAACCGCCAGCGCGGCCAAAACCCCGAGGTGAAAAGCGACCCAAAACCAAATGTTGACCGGCACGGGGCGCTAGGGTTCCACGGCTGATGGAATGGGGCAACGGGAAACAACAGGCGGCGCTGGTTTGCGCAGGCGCGACGGCTCGTGCATCATACTTGTCTCTTTTTATGGACGCAGACCTGCAAAAGTTGGTGGAAGCCGGGAAACTAACAAACGCAGATGCGGGCCAACTCGACCAGCTCAAGCCCGGCACCTTCTGTCTCCACAAAAGCTGGGGCTTCGGTCGCGTCGCTGAGTGGAACCTGCTCCTTAACCAGATCCTGATCGATTTCGAGAAGAAGAAGGCGCACCCGATGCAGTTGCATTACGCCGCGGAAAATCTGACGCCGATTCCGGCGGGACATTTCCTCGCGCAAAAAGCCAGCGACCTGATCGCGCTCAAGAACCAGCTCAAGGAGAATCCCGTCGCGGCCATGCGGAACATTCTCGAGAGTCTGGGCGGGCAAGGCGACCCAGGCGCAGATCAGCGGTTGGTTGTTAGGCGACGTTTTCAGCGAGCCGGAATTCAAGCGCTGGTGGGAATCGACCAAGAAGCTGTTGAAAAAGGAACGCCACTTTCTTATCCCGACGAAGAAGAACGACCCGGTCGAGTTGCGTGCGGTGCCGGTCTCGCGTGCGGACGAACTAATCGCCTTCTTCAACCAGGCTCGCCAGCCCAAGGAACAGGCGGCCGCGCTCGACCAGATCATTAAACTGCATTCGGAATTCGACGACCCGGAAAAACAATTGCAGCCGTTGATCGACGCGATCGAGGAAACTGCGCGCCGCAACCAGCGACTCAACCCGGCGCTGGCATTCGAACTCGTCATTGGACGCGATGATCTTGTGCAGGCCCTTCCGAAACTGCGGCCGTCGCAACCGGATCTCACCCTCGAGCGCTTAATTGTCGAGGAGGAACCGCGCCTCGCGGCCATTCTGCTTAAGCTCCCTTCGGCGAAAGAACGGCGCGCCCTGCACGCTTTGCCCGCTGCGCTCGGCGAGCGTTGGGTTGCCCGCGCCCTGCAACTCATGCAAGGCAACAACGCGCGGCTCGTGGCCGCGATTCCCAAGGTTTTCGCCGAAGCGGGCAAGGAAGCGGAGCTTCGCACTGCCCTGGATCGCAGCTTGCGCGAACATTCCGCCACTAGTGAGATGCTTTTCTGGCTCTGCAAGAATCGCGCGGCCTGGCCGGATTTGATCAATCCAGAGCTGCTCAGCGCCATTCTCTCCGCTTGCGAGCGCGATCAGCATAACGAGAGCAATAGTCGCAGCACGCGCTTGCGCGATCTTCTCCTTTCGGATCGCTCTTTGATCCCCGATATCTTCGCCGGCGCCGAACCCGGTCTGGCGCGGGACGCGATGCGACGTCTCATGCTCAGCCCGGTTTTTGACGAGTTGACCAAACGCTCGCTCCTGGCCCGCATCATCAAGCTTTATCCCGATCTGCAAAGTCTCATCACCGGCGAACAGGTTGAGGAAAAGAGCGCAGTGTTGATCGTCTCCTGGAGCAGTTTGCAAAAACGAAAGGCGGAACTCGAGGAACTGGTCAACAAGAAGATCCCGGAGAACAGCCGGGAGATCGGCCTCGCCCGCTCCTACGGCGACTTGCGCGAGAATTTCGAATTCAAAGCCGCCAAGGAGATGCAGGCAGTCCTGATGCGGCGCAAATCGGAGCTGGAGCGCGACCTTCACCGTTCCCGCGGCACCGCCTTCGAAAGCCCCGACATTTCGCAGGTCTCGATTGGCACGATTGTCACCTTGCGGGAAACGAGCACGAACAAGGAAGAAACCTACACCATCCTCGGGGCATGGGATGGCGATCCGGAGCGCTCGATTATTTCCTACCAAGCCGCGATTGCCCAGTCATTGTTAGGCCATCGCCTCGGTGAAGTCGTGGAGATCAATGCCGAGGAGGACACCGGTCGTTATGCGATCGTCGCGATCGAGCCGGCACCGCTCGACGAAGTTCCCGCCGACGTGGAATTGCTCGAGCCGGTTTCCTCCGAAACCGCCTAACGGATTACGGCAGCGAGAGCTCGTCGAAGCGCGCTTCCTCATCCAGGACGCTTTCGGCGTGATCGAAAATTTGGCGCGCTTCCTCGGGTGAATTGCCGACTGCCGTCAGCCCGAGACGGCCCCTGCTGCCGAGGGCGCTGAGCATGTGAAAAACGACCCCGGTTTGCTGGGTCTGGCCAAAATGCAACCCGCGACGGACGACGAGATCGAACAGATCGTCCGGTGTGTAACCCCGATAAAGCGGCGACTCGAGATGATCGCTCGCGACGAGGAATTTTTTCTTTCCGTTAGGCGCGGTGAAGGTTGCGCTGGCCGCGTCGTAGGAGCCGCCGGTCAGAAATTGCAGGGTGAGAAATGGATGGGTCGTGCCGCCTTTGCGCAGGTTGATTTCGATCGCATAGGTCTCCCAGGCCGCGCCTTCGCTCGCGCGGGTGACGACAAAATCGAGCGCGAAGCGACCGATCACTCCGGCGTCGCGTAACAGTTCGCCCACCTTGGCCGCGTCCCGCGTGATGGCGCTCGCATAGCCCGGGTCGGCTGGGAAAATGCAGCCGAGGTAGCTTTGCCCGCTCGGGCCACCCAGCATTTGATCGTGGGTCGAGAGTAGTTCCACGTCCCCCAGCGGAGTGACCCGCAGTTGCACACTTGGGCTGCGCACCTCCGCCGCTCCGATTCCTACACGCTCCTCCACCACGCCGCCGTAGTTTCGAAATTTTTCGGCGTAATCGTCGAACCTGATTGTTTCTTTCTCAAAACGCATCGCGCGCACACGTTCGCCGATCGCCTCGCTCGGCCCGAGATTTGATAGATCGACCATGGCGTTACCTTCTCCGGATACGCCTTCGTTCAATTTCACTACGGCCTGTGTCATCGATGGTCGCTGCGCCTGCATGCGAGTGAGGGCGGCGCTGACCTCGTCGATGCTGTTCAGGTTTTCGAATCCGAGCGGATAATTGATTCCCGCCCGGGCAAAAAGCTGCCGGCACCCGGTCTTGGTTCCAAACGAGAAATGACGCGGGTCGGCTCCGTAGAGTGGAATGCCAAGGCACAGAGCGAGATTTCGCTCCAGGAAGGTGGTGTTATAGCACACGAGGTGAGCGCGATCCTTGTCCTTTATGGCCCCGTCGATGCGCTCAAGCAGACGTGGTCGTTCAAGGAGCTTAAGGCTGAGGGGGCGCGCCGAATCATCATAGGGCGAGAGCAACGTCAGGCGCCGCATCGCGTGGCTCCGGATGACGCCGGGGAGCAGGCCGAGATAGTATTCCACGACGCTCGGATGAATTGCCTGGGAAGTGACGTAGACCAGCTGCGCTCGCGGCTGAGCCAGAAGGAGGAGGAGGAAAAGAAAGCGCTCTTCATATCCCTGGACCTCGAAACCGGACACCGCCATCTCGAGTGAAATCGAGGGCACGACGACAATCGTTTGCTCATCCTGGTTGAAGCATTCGATCGAGCGCCAGAGCGGAACCAGCTTCTGTTGCAGGACGTCAAACTGCGCGGCGGCTTCCTCGGCGGAAAGAACAGACGGCAGGCCAATTAAATCGGGATTGCGTTTCATTTGTCAGGAAGAAAAAGGGGATCGTGCAAGAGCAAGCCGCAGTCGAGCAGAATCTTGCGAGGTCATCAGAATTTTACCGGGCGATTCAGGCTTCGCTTTCATCTTGGACTTGCGAAAAATTATTCGCGACACTGGGAGCACTTGTGAAGCTAAAACCCCTAACGATCGGGCGAGTCACCCTGGGCGGGAAAAGGCCCGCCTTTATTCTTGGCCCCTGCGTGATCGAGTCAGCTGCGTTCGCGCGCCGGATGGCGCAGAAGATTGCGAAAATTTGTGCAACACAGAATCTGCCCTTCATCTTCAAAGCTTCCTACGACAAGGCGAACCGCACTTCCGTGCGATCGTATCGCGGGATTGGGGTGCGCGAAGGGTGTGAATTGCTCGCGGAGATCGGACGCGAAATCGGGATGCCGGTCACGACCGATGTCCATTCGCCTAACGAAGCGCTGATCGCCGGCGAATTGATCGATGTCCTGCAAATTCCAGCCTTCCTCTGCCGGCAAACAGATCTCATCCGTGCCGCGGCTGAGACCGGCCGGGTCGTGAACGTGAAAAAAGGCCAGTTCCTCGCACCGTGGGATGTCCGTAACATCGCCGAGAAACTTGACGCATTTGGCGCGAAGAAATTTTTCTTCACGGAGCGCGGCTCCACTTTCGGCTACAACAATCTTGTGGCCGATATGCGGTCACTCGCCTGGCTGCGCGCTGCCGGGTATCACGTGATTTTCGATGCGACCCATTCCGTGCAGCGTCCCGGCGGCGCGGGCGACGCCACCTCGGGCGACGCTGCCCTCGCCCCCGTCCTCGCCCGGGCGGCGCTCGCGGCCGGGTGTGACGGAATTTTCATGGAAGTGCATGAAAATCCGGCTCGCGCTCTCTCTGATGGACCGAATCAAGTTCCGCTAAAGGATTTGCCGAAGCACTTGCGCATGTTAAAAACTATTCATGCTGCCGTTTCGTAGCGGGTCCCGCCTTTTCCGCGGGGCACGCCTGAGTTTTATTTTTTTGATTGTCGGCAGCTGCCTGGCCTTCGCCGGGGATCGTAAACATCGCAAAGGCGTTCCGACGCCGACGCCGGAGTCATCCAAGGAAGATCTCGGCTTGAAGAATATTCCGCTGACAGTCGGCCACGAAGCGAAAGGGTTAGTCCTTCCCAATTACGATATCCAAGGGAACCTGCTCGGCCGTTTTGAAGCCGCGACGGCCGCTCGGATCGATGAGAACCATGTGAAGTTTAAAGATTTGAAAATAGTTAGCTTCGACGCGCAACAGAAACCGGATTTTAACGTGGTGATGGAGGATGCGGTGCTCAATCTCGAAACCCGCGTGATCGATTCCAAGAATAAAACCAAGATCAAGCGCGCGGACTTCGAGATCGTAGGCGATTCGGTGCAGTTCAATACCGCGACCCGCTTTGGAACGCTCACCGGCAATGTCCATATGACGATTTATAACCAGAAAGAGCTTTCCGGCGGCACCACGAAACCATGAAACGGATTCTTGCCGGAGTCTGCTTTTTTGCCATCGCAACCATCACGCGGATCACGGCAAAGGATGCCGCCGCCACCCCGACACCTGGCTCGAAGGCAAAGCCACAGCTTCCCCCTGGGTTCGCCGCCAAGAGCGATAACAACGGTCAGCCTATCGTCACCCAAATTTTTTCGGATGAAGCATCGTTCGAAACCGAAAAGCGGTTGGGCATTTTCACCGGACACGTCCGCGTTTTCGATCCGCGTTTCAACCTGCAATCCGACAAGCTGACCGTTTTCATCCATAAGGAGGAAGGCGAAGGCTTGGAGAAAGCGATCGCGGAAGGCAACGTCGGGGTCGTTCGCGACAAACCCGATCCGAAAGGCGGGCCACCCTCGAAAACAGTCGGACTTTCTGACAAGGCGGTTTACACTTCATCTGATGGCAACGTGGAGCTAACTGGGAGTCCGCGCGTGCAAATGAATCTTGATTCCCACATCGCGACGAGCCCGGACACGGTCATGGTCCTCAACCAAAACGGCCATCTCTCGACGCACGGCCCGAGCCGGACTGAAATCCGGCAGGACGCTACGAATAATAAACCCGGGCAACCGTCGTCCGTCGCCTTCTCCTTCTCCAACCGCCGCTGACTCGCCAGCGAAGAATCCTTGATGAGCTCCACGCTACCTGCGCCTGCCGCCGACCCGGCTGCCCGACCGGTCTCCCCGCCTGACGAACACGCCGAGGTCCTCGTCACGGAAGACCTGGTCAAGATCTACGGGGGTCGCGCCGTCGTGAACGGGGTCAAACTGGAGGTCGGCCAGGGCGAAATTGTCGGCTTGCTCGGCAAGAATGGCGCGGGCAAAACGACCAGCTTTTACATGATCGTCGGCCTCGTTAGGCCAAACAGCGGCCGGGTCATTTTCTCGGGCACCGACGTAACCAACTACCCGATGTACAAGCGCGCCCGGCTGGGGATGGGTTACCTCCCGCAGGAGGAGTCGATCTTTCGCAAGATGACGGTCGAGCAAAACATCATGGCCATTCTCGAGACCCAGTCCTTAAGCAAAAAGGAGCGCCGCCACCGCTGTGACGAATTGCTGCATCAGTTCGGCATCGACCGGATCGCGAAAAACACCGCGCTCACCCTGAGCGGCGGCGAAAAACGCCGCCTCACCATCGCGCGTTCTCTCGTCACCAAACCGAAGTTGCTCATGCTCGACGAGCCTTTCAGCGGCGTCGATCCCATCGCCGTCTACGATGTGCAACAACTCGTCGTCAACCTGCGCAAATCGGGCCTCGCCATTCTCATCACCGATCACAACGTGCGTGAAACACTCTCGATCGTCGATCGCGCCTATCTGATCGATGAAGGCCGCGTCGTCAGCGAAGGGACGAAGGATTTTCTGATCAACGACCCGATCAGCCGCCAGCTTTATCTCGGCGAACGCTTTCACATGTAAACCAAAGGAGCCTTATGCAAACCGCTAACGCCAACCCGACCGTCAAGGTAACCGGCCGCCATCTCGCGATCACCGACGCGATCAATGAATACGCCACCCGCAAGATTGAAGGGCTGCACCTCGATTATCCAAAAATCATCGAAGCCCATGTCATCCTCGGCGTGGAAAAATACCGGCATTGGGCCGAAGTCGTGCTCATTTGCTCGAACCACATCACGATCGAAGCACGCGAGGAAACGAGCGATCTCTACGCCGCGATCGACGCCGTCCTCGACAAGATCGCGCGCCAGATGCGCAAGTATAAGACGCGCCTGCTCCGCCGGCATCGCCCGCGGAAAGAGGATATCCGGCACATTGAAGAGCAAATTTTGCATCCCGAGCCGGTGGAAGAGGACGAACATCACGAACACACCGTCGTGCGAACGGAGCGTTACCCGGTCAAGCCCATGTTCGTCGATGAAGCCGTCCTGCAACTGGAGATGTCGACCCGCCAGTTTCTTGTTTTCATGAATGCGCGAAATTCGCGCGTCAACGTTCTCTACCGGCGCAAGAGTGGCGATTTTGGGTTGATCGAGCCGACGTTAGGCTAATTGTAACCGGGATCGATGATCCCGGCCGCTCGCTCAGCTTGTCTTATTTCGCGACACAGTTGTGTCGTATTACGACACACCAGCAACGCGAGCCAACCGACTCTCCCTCGTGAGACCTCCGCGGCATTCCCTTTGCTAAAGAGTCTTCAAAAACCCGCCATGCTTTCCATCTCCGCATTTCTTCTCACCGCCGCTTCGGTGCTCGCCAGCGTTTGGTGGGCGTGCAAAGACGAACAGTCAACCTCTGCTCCGGATCGGGGAGTGCCGATTGGCTGATTTCGCAGAAACCCGATCGCGCATCGGGCCGGCGGGCGCACTGCAGCCTCACTGCACGGTCAAGGTGAGATCATTTCCATCGCCGCCTTCGTAGCTCATCAGATAGGTATTGCTCCCAACAGTCAGTAGTCGAACCATCAGGGAGATTGGCAAAGGTGCCCGTAATCGCAGTTTCAGAGGTATTGTTTATTGCAAGTAGGCTGGTTCCTGGCGGAAGAGGCAATCGCGCCACGATCCCTCGCAAGAAAGGTCGCTCCAGCAGTTGATAACTACCCCATTTGCAAGGATTCTGTCGCTTTTTGCGCTCAGGCTATTGAGATCAAACGAATAGACCCCGTCAGACGCCCAGCTTAAGTGGCTCCTCTGAAAGTCAAAGTTCCGAGCCCGCCGGGATTACCAGGAGAGAGATTAGCTCCGCGGCCGTGACCACGTTCCTATCTGTGTCTGGCAAAGGATCAATCCCCTGCCGACTAATCTGCCTCCGACTCAACCTCAATCGTTTGCCCACTCGAGCCGGATCCAAATTCGCTGTTAATTAGGAGGGTCCCCGCGGCCACGACGAGTTTCGTGACATCATTTTCGGCATTGGTACAATGACATTGTGCCCGCGCCGGTTTTGATAAGTGAGTCAGCCAAAACGACGCCCGAAAACACTGCATCGAGATTGTTCGTGCCGACAATGAGCTTACTTGCAAATACGTACCCATCACCCTCTATGGAGCCTACCGTCGTAGCAGTGGTACAGTTGACCGTTGCGTTGCCAAACACTTCCACTCGTGTGGTCGCGGTTGGCGCCGAACTCTCAAGATACAGATTGCCTCCGGCAGCGCCGTTCGCACCGGCCAACAGCATGATGGTGGCATTTTCTGGGGTGGCGTTGTACGCGAAGGTTAAAGAGGCGGCGGAACTCCCGGCAACTGCGCCCGGGCCGACGGTGAAGAAGGCGTTTCCCGCATGCGAGCTACCGTAGAATTGAATCTCCGCGCCGGGAGCCCGGTTTACCTGGCCGCCTTCCAGGAAAAAGCTCGCGTCGTTTGCCGAAGAAGAGTCATTGAAGAATATCGTGCCAGCGGCGTATCCTCCACTGACCAAGGGCAGGGAACTGCCCTGCAAGGTGAAGGTGGCCGCCCCGGCGCTGGAACTGCTATAAAACTGGATTTGACCGCCCGCAGCGCCGGAAGCTGCACCTTGTTCGTTAACAAAAGAGGCATTGGCCGCAGTCGACTCATCTTCAAACAGAATAACGCCCCCGCCCTTTCCCTTTGCAGGACCGCCTTTGTTATCAAGAACAGCGGTTTCTGCAGTCGCGAAGCCGGAGAACTTTATCACACTGCCGCCAGTAAATCCCTGTGCCACACTTCCATTGTTCGTGTAAACGACGCCATCCCCGGCTGTCGCGGGGCCGCTCAATTGGATCATCGCTCCGCCTGGAACCTTTCCCGGACCCGTGACAAAATTTTGCGTCACTTGAGAACTGTTTGAGACCCCAATTCCGGTGATGGACAAAACCTCGCCTGAATCAACCGTCGTCGTAAACGCGCTCGCGGCCGGATCAAACAGGATTCCATTCACTGCCGTTTGTGCCGACACAGTCACATTCGCAACGCTCGAAACATCGAACGTTGCGATGTCAGAGACGCCATTCGGAATTGTTTCCGGAGTCCAATTGGCCGCAGTGTTCCAGTCGCCGCTCGTTGGGTTCAGGTTCCAGGTCGCACTGCCGGCGTGAGAGGGTAGGGACGCCCAGCAAAAACAACAAGACTGGCAGCACCGCGAATTGGACGAACGGGATGACGCGCGCAAGACCGCGCGCGCGAGGTGTGGTCAAATCAATGTTCATAGGGGCGTCTTTCGCCAAGGGCACAGGATCGATTCGATTGTGGTTTTACGTGAAGGCGTCTATAAAGTGCAAGCTCAAAATGCGGCCGGAGAATGCTAGAATACATTTTATCTTGCTCGGGCTCGTTACACTGTTTGAGACTGAGGCAGAAACTCGCACTCACGTGGTCGCCATTGATTACAACACGCAGCGAAGATTTGTTCGTTTCGAGTTGATCCACTCACCTTTTGGATTGTTGCAGCTTGTTCTTTAAGAGCTGCCTTAAGTGATTCTATCTGGCCTTCTTGCTTTTCGGACCTTGCCCGGAAATCCTCCTCTACCCGGGCGACGGTTGTTTCCAACGTTTGCACCTTGCAATGTTCCTTGAGGAACTCGTTCAGCAGCATCGCATTCACCGCTTCGTAGCGCACCGTGTAGGCCTTTCCTTCGTCGTCGCGCACAACTAAATCAGGATTAACCTTCTCGACTTGCTCGGCCACGAGGCCGAATTGCGGGATGCCCGCAGGATCAAGCTCCTTCTTGTAATGGAAGGTGACGGGCTGCAGCGCGAGGATCGCTTCGCTCGCCTTATCCATAGGTTTAATCGCTTGCTTGTAACGAGCCGACGAGGTCACTGTCCCTAGATGACCGGTGGAATCAACGATGACCGGGATGCCACCCGGCACGGTTGCGCCACTAACCCCGGCGATGAAAGCGGCCCTCTGGGTCTTACCGATCCGGATGGTTTGAGTGTCGGCGGCGACACCGTGGTTGCCGATGTCAATATTGAAGTTCCCGGTTGTGACATTTTTCCCGGCCGAGTCTCCCAAGGCGATGTTACTGTCGCCAGCCGTGTTGTAGGCGAGCGCGCCGTTACCAATCGCGGTATTGTTGTTACCGGTGCCGTTGTTTGTGAGCGCCGAACAACCATCGGCCGTGTTGTTGTTGCCCGTGTTGCCGGGGAGCGTGAGATAACCAGTTGCCGTGTTGAGGTTGCCAGTGGTGTTGTAGGTAAGCGCCTCAACACCGCAGGCCGTGTTGCCGAGGCCGGTGGTGTTGAATTCAAGCGCGTCGAAACCGTTAGCCGTGTTGAATCCTCCGGTCGTGTTACTAAGGAGCGCATTGGAACCGGTGGCCGTGTTGCCGCCGCCCCTACTGTTGGCAAAGAGAGCTTGATTACCGCTGGCCGTATTGTCGGAACCTGTTGCGTTCCTATAGAGTGCATTGAAACCAATTGTTGTGTTTCTGACGCCCGTTGTCAGAGTGAAAAGCGCATCCTCACCCTCAGCCGTGTTTTGGTTGGGATAGCCTCCGTCTGGCGGTGGATCAACCGCTCGCGCCGTCGTAGCAGCGAGAACGAGTGTGCCGATTAGACTGATGGTTCTGATGGTGTTTTTTGAGTGCATTGATCTGCACGACGCCGCTCCCAGTTGCGGAACGAGGCGCATTTTTAATCAGAAGCGTCCCGCTATCAACCACCGTGCCGCCGCCATAGTACTCGGTTGTGTGAGCACAAGCGTGCCAGAGCCCGATTTTGGTCACTGACCCGCCGAGACCGCCATCGTCGATTACACCGGAAAAGAGTACGTCCAGATTATTGCTGCCAACGGTGAGGTTGTTAGCGCCAAGCGAGATGAGGCCGGTTCCTTCGATCGAACCGACACTTACGCCGGGTGGCCGCTGGCCAAACCAATCGGGAAGCCGAGGTGCTGCGCTGGCTGGCCCAGGGAAAGGCGAACGCGGCGATCGCAATCATTCTCGGGGCATGCCTTGGCACGATTAACAAGCACTTAGAGCACGTCTACGCGAAGCTCGGGGTGGAATGCCGGACGGCGGCGGCGAGTATGGCGCTCGAGCTGATCGGTCACGGGTAGACCCATGCGCTTGGGAATTGAGCGCGATTTCGTTTGAAGAATGTTAGTCGGCGCCCGCCGGAAAGGCGCCTGGGTCACGATGCTTCGGAGGCAGGACGGAGTTTTCCATTCCGCTTTCAAAGGTCGGGAATTGCGGCACCCAGCCGAGGCCGCGCAACTTTGCATTGCGGACCCGCTTGTTGCTCAAGCCGCGCTTGCCAGTCCGCGCGACGGTGATATCGGCGGGACGGGTCGACCGAGTCTCGCCGCCAGCCACTCGTAACAGGCGCGTTCCGTGATTGGCTGGTCGTCCACCACGTTGAAAATGGGAGATGCGGGCCGTTGTTCGTTAGGCAAACTGACGAGGAGAAAAAGCGCGGCGGCGATGTCGTCGCGATGAGCTTGATTGAGATAACGCTCCCCGCCAGCCTCTATTCGCGCTTCACCGGAAAGGAACTTGCGCAGGAGTGCGGAGCGGCCCGGGCCGTAGATTCCGGCGAGACGGGCGATCAGGCCGCCCTTTTGCCTAACGAATTCCTCAGTTTCGCGCAGGATGCGGCCGGTTTCATGCGTGGGCTCGGCTGCGCTCTCTTCGTCGACCCATTCGCCGCCGGTCTGGGCGTAAACCGACGTGCTGCTGGTGTAGAGAAATGTCGGCGGCCGCAAGACGGCGAGGAGATTTTGCGCCCCTTCCAAATAGACGCGCCGATAACTTTCCGCCCCGCCACCGCCGGAGCTGGCGCAGTGGATCACCGCATCGAAGCTGCTCGCCGCTGCCTTCACCGCATCGGCCGACGTGATGTCGACTGCGCGCACCGTGTAGGGCTTGTCCGCCAGTTTTGCCGCCGACTCCGCCGAGTGCGTCCACCCTTCCACTTCCCAACCGGCGGCGTGAAACAAATCGGCCGTCGCGACACCGACGTAGCCGCAACCGGCAATCAGGAGGCGCCCCATCAGATTGTGACGGGCGCGATCTCGATCTCCGCAAATTCGTCAGGCTGGATCGCCCGCACCTGTTTCAATCGGATCAATTCGAGCAAGGCAAGGAAGGTGACGACAATTTCCACCCGCGAAGCCATCCGCACGAACAAGTCGGAAAACCGCACCGACACTCCCCCGGCAAGAGTCTGCAAAATTTGATCGATCTTGTCCGAGACCGTAAAATTTTCGCCGAAGATTTCGCGCAAATCTTCTTTCGCATCGAGCCGCTTAAGGACGTTTTGAAAGGCGTTGATCAGTTGAAAAATACCCACCTCGCCCAGCGGCAGCGGCGCCATCTCCGGGACGGTGCCGTTGCCGCTGCGCGCGAAAATTCGCTCCTGTTCGAGGGCGCGCGCCTGCAATTGTCCGGCTGCTTCCTTGAACTTCTTGTATTCAATGAGCTGCCGGATCAGGTCCCAGCGCGGATCGTCCTCCTCGACATCCTCCTCGGGCGGTTGCTGGTCGGCCGGGAGAAGGCTGCGGCTTTTCAGGTAAATCAGGTTCGCCGCCATGACGACAAACTCGCCCGCGACCTCGATATTCAGCTCCTTGAAGGCCTGAAGATATTCGAGGTATTGCTTGGTAATCCGTTCGAGCGAAATGTCGTAAATATCGAGCTCGTCGCGCTTGATCAGGTAGAGGAGCAGATCAAGCGGGCCTTCAAAAATCTCGAGCCGGACTTTGTATTCGGTTTCCATCGTTAGGCCGCGATTCTAGCGGAGCCGGTGTCGCTTGTCACATGTAGACGTTTCGCTCTGCGAAACGTGGGAGAATGAAATGCCGAAAGCTGAAGCTTGAGATCCCAAGTTTTCCCCCGCGTCGCCCAGAGGGCGGCGTCTACAGATCGCGGGGCGTCGCTTTCACGCGATTCCAAATCTCATCCATTGCCGCGAGGTCGACTTCGCCCAGTTTCCGGCCACTCGCTTTCATTTCCTCCTCCATGGCATGAAAGCGGGTGATGAATTTTTCCGTCGCCGCCGCCAGCACTGTTTCGGCCTCGAGCCTGTTCTTGCGCACCAGATTCACGACCGCGAAAAGAAGATCGCCCATCTCATCGGCGATCGCCTGCTCGTCACCGGAGGCAATCGCTTCCTTCGCTTCGTTCAGTTCCTCGTCCACCTTCGCGACCACATCCTTGAGTTCGCTCCAGTCGAATCCGACCCGGGCTGCCTTGGTCTGGGCTTTTTGCGCCAGGAGCAGGGCCGGCAAGGCTCTCGTTAGGCCAGCGAAATAACCGGCGTCTTCCGAATTTTTTTCCGAGCGCTTGATCGCGTCCCATTGCTTGAGGACTGCGCCAGTATCGCGCGCCTCGCTTTCTCCAAAAACATGCGGGTGTCGGCGGACAAGTTTGTCACCAATCTCTCGCGCCACGTCTTCAATCGTGAAGCGGCCATCTTCACTCGCGATTTGGGCGTGGATCACCACTTGCAAAAGCAAATCGCCGAGTTCTTCGCGCAGATTCGCATCGTCGCTCGTTCGGATCGCGTCCGCGACTTCGTAAGCTTCCTCGAGCAAGCCGGGAACGAGGCTGGCGTGCGTTTGTTCGCGATCCCAGGGACAACCATCCGGCGCGCGGAGCCGGCGCATGATCTCGCAAAGCCGCTCGAAACTCGAACTGACGGACGGACGATTAGTCGTAGTGGTCTCCACGTTCTCTCCATCAACCATCCGCCAGCAACGAGCAACCGCTTCAGATCCGCCAGAGCGAACGGTGGCTTCCGAACTCGGAAATTTCTCCGGAAGTCTTACGGCCAACGTAGACCGAAATCCCGATGACGGTGATAAGCGTGCCGCCGAAAATGATCGCGACCAGCCAGGAGGGGATGTGCCCGACGCGCAAGGCGCGATAGAACGCTCCGACGGAGTCGATCGGCTCGGTCGCGTGCAGGTAAATTTTCATGACCCACGCGATCATGATGAGGATGAAGATGAAAACGTAGTTGCGTTTCAACCGTCGCCCGACCGCTTCGAGCTTGCCGATCTTGAACGAAGGCAGGATCAAATCTTCGCAGACCAGTTTTTTCCATTCGCCCTGCAGGAGGTGTCGATTTTCCATGACCATTGGAACAAGGAAATGCGCCTCGAGCATGCGCACCCGCGCGCGAAAAGCGTCGTAAAACCGGTAACGGCGCGCTTCGATCCAGAGCATGATCCAGACGATCGCGAGGTTGAAAAAGAAAATGAGGTGGGGGACGCCGGCGTTGGAAAAAGCGATCGTGATGATGGCGGTGCTGCTCGTCACTGCCCAGTTCGTGGTGGTGTCGAGCCGGGTGCGCCAGACCATGATGCGGCCGAGCTCGCCCCGGTAGAAATGCGACATCGCATTGACGTAGCCCTGGTCATAGAGGCTGGTGCTGTGAGCGATGTGTAACTCTTCGTCAGTCGGTTGGTGATTTTCGGTCGCCACGCGTCGCGAATGATTCGACTTCGAGGTGGGGCGCGTCAATCTATCAATTCATCGCCTCATGAGCTCTCCCTTGCTTGACGGCCTGCTCGACCCGAAACATTTCGTTCCCGAACTGCATGGCAGCACGGCGGCCGAGGCGATTTGGGAAATTGTCCAACTGCTCGAAGAGAGCGGCGAAGTGCGCGGAGGCGAAGGAGTTTTTCGAGGCGGTGATGGAACGCGAAGTGAAAAGCTCGACGGTCGCCGATGGTGGGGTGGCTTATCCGCATGCGCGGACCGATCTCGTCGATCAGATCGTGCTCGGGATTGGACGGAGCAGAAAAGGCGTGAGCTTCGCCGGCTCGGAAAGATTGGTTCATCTGATTTTCGTCATCGCCGTGCCCCAACAGATGGTGAACGATTACCTTGTCTGCGTGGGCGCCCTGGCGCGGACACTGCGGCACGAGGGAACGCGAGAAGCGCTGCTTGAGGCGGCAACGCCGGCTGAATTCTTCGACCGGCTGCGCGGCGCGACCTGATTCGTTAGGCGCGGAATCGTCGATGACGACCGACATGGAGGGCGATGCTCCGTCATCGCCGTGTTTCTTGTATCGGACGGATGCCTGACACTCGGCGACGACAGAGCGTCGCCCTCCAGCTACGCCCGCGCGGAGCTGATTCGTGAGGCGAGCCGCAACGAACCGCTCACTCGGATTTGTTGATGAGCCGGGCGCGAGCCCGATCGAGCGCGCGGCGTTCGCTCGCGGTCAAACTCCCGATACCGGACTTCGAAATCTTCTCGAGCAGCGGGTCGATCGATTCGTAGATATTTTCCGGCTCGACTGAGCGGCGCGCTTCGGGCGATGGAACGACGCGGAGCGCCCGTTTCGAGCGCCATTGCGTGGTCCAATCGGTCAGCCAGCCGAGCTCGGGTCCGGCGCCGCGCATTTGCACAAAACCATAGGCGAGTCCCACGCTGATCCAGAGCACGGCCAGCTCGGACCAGCGGTGATAGGCGAGGAGTTGCAGCGAATAGGCGGCGACAAAAATCAACGCGACCCACTTCGCCATCACCCGAAGAAAGAGTTCGACGTTCGGATAGATCGCGGCAAAAGCGACGAAGATGCCGAAGTGGATGGTGGCGGAGCCGTCCAAGCCGGTGCGCTGCCAGAGTCCCCAGATGGCGAGGAGCATTGTCGGCACGATGAGGAGCAGGAGATAGAGCGCAATAAACGCGCGCCGACCGAGGAAGCGTTCCACTTCGCGCCCGAAGACAAAGAGCATATACATCTCGATCGCGAACCAGATGATGTTCGAAGGCGAATGGACAAAAGCGTAGGTCGCGATTTGCCAAAAATGTAAATTTGAAATCACCTGCGCGCTGTCGAAGGCGAGCAGGTTGAGGAATGTTCCTCCACCGAAAGCGATCAGAAAACACCCCAGGATCATGGATGCGACATGCATGATCACGAGGAGGGTCGTGACATGAATGGGATAGCGTCCCATCCAGGTCACCGGCTCGTAATTATCCGACGGTGTGACGCCAAACATACTCACAGTTAACGGCGCAGCTTGCGGGAGCGCAAGCCTGCTTCCTTTCTACGAGTTTGCCGTCAATGGCGGATGGAGATTTTCCTTGGCCTCCCGGCTGAAGCGTTCAAAAGTGGAACTTCGCCTGCGCCGTTGCCGCGCCAATTTCGCTTATGGAAAACATTGCTCCTGCCATCTCGCCGCCGAGCGGCTTTGGTGAAAACAAGCCGGCCCAACAGGCGGTGCTCGATTGGGTGCGCGAAGTCGCGACGCTGACCCAGCCCCAAAATATTTTCTGGTGCGACGGGTCCGAGGCGGAGAACGAGTACCTGCTCGGCGAGGCCTGCCGGCAGGGAGTGCTGATCAAGCTCAACCAGGAGAAAAATCCCGGCTGTTATTTGCACCGTTCCAATCCGAACGACGTCGCGCGCGTCGAGCAATTCACCCTCATCTGCACGCCGACGCAGGAAGAAGCCGGCCCGACCAATAACTGGGCGGAACCGGGGGCGACCTACCGCAAGCTCAATGGCATGCTGGCGGGCGCGATGCAGGGACGCACGATGTTCGTCGTGCCCTACATCATGGGCCCACCGGATTCGCCCCTGGCCAAAGTCGGTTTTGAAATTACCGACTCAATCTATGTCGTCTTGAGTATGCGGATCATGACGCGGATGGGCGCGCAAGCCGCGACCCGGCTCGGTCAAAGCAAGGATGCGGAATTCAATCGCGGGGTGCATTCGCTTCTCGACGTCAACCCGGAGCGTCGGTTGATTTGTCATTTTCCGCAGGACAACACCATCATTTCCGTCGGCTCCGGCTACGGCGGCAATGTGCTCTTGAGCAAGAAATGTCTCGCGCTCCGTATCGCCTCTTACCTCGCGAAAAAGCAGGGCTGGCTCGCCGAGCATATGCTTATTCTCGGGGTCGAATCGCCCGAGGGAAAAAAACACTACGTTGCGGCTGCTTTCCCGAGCGCGTGCGGGAAGACCAATTTTGCCATGCTCATTCCGCCGCCTCATTTTGCCGGCTGGAAGATCAGCACAATTGGCGACGACATTGCCTGGATGCAGGTCGGCCAGGACGGCCGGCTCTATGCGGTCAATCCGGAGAATGGATATTTCGGGGTCGTCCCGGGCACGAGTTACAAATCGAACTCGAACGCGATGCGCGCGATCGAGCGCGACACACTTTTCACGAACGTCGCCCTAACGAGTGATGGCGATGTCTGGTGGGAAGGAAAAGACGGTCCGCCGCCGAGCGCGGCGACCGACTGGCGGGGAAATCCGTGGACCCCGGCATCCGAGGGAAAAGCCGCGCATCCCAACAGCCGGTTCGCCGTCCCGATGCGCAACAATCCGGTGCTCGATCCGGAAGTGGACAGCGGAGGAGGCGTCCCGATCAGCGCGATTATTTTTGGCGGCCGGCGGAGTAACACGATGCCGCTTGTTTTCCAGGCGACGAGCTGGAACCACGGAGTCTACCTTGGGTCGGTCATGGCCTCTGAAACGACGGCCGCTGCGACCGGAGCGGTGGGCCAGGTGCGGCGCGATCCGATGGCGATGCTCCCCTTTTGTGGTTACAACATAGGCGACTATTTCCGGCACTGGCTCGAGACTGGTCCTCGCCTAACGAACCCGCCTTTGATCTTTCACGTGAACTGGTTTCGGAAAGATTCGGCCGGCAAATTTCTTTGGCCCGGCTTTGGCGACAACATGCGGGTCCTGAAGTGGATCATTGACCGATGCGAAGGACGGGGCGGAGCGGTCGAGAGCCCGATCGGGAGACACGCCGCGCGCAGAGGATCTCGATCTGGACGAGTTGGAAAGTGTTTCGCCGGAGATGATGCGCGAGTTGCTGGCAGTGAAACCGGACGAATGGGCGCAAGAGCTGGCCGGGCAGGAGGAATTTTTCAAATCACTCCAGCCCAATGTGCCGGAAGAGTTGCTCGACGAGCACAAAAAGCTGGCTACGCGGCTCGGTCGTTAGGCTGCGACAGTGGGACTGCGTCGACAGTTGCACGGATTGTCATCCCGAACCGCCGAAGGACGGAGAGGGACCTCGCAACTGCAATGGCGACGTCCTCCCGAGAGAAAACGAAAATTGCAAGAGGGAGGTCCCTCACCGTCTACGCGGTTCGGGATGACAATCTTAGATGCCAGCCCGTGGCCTGCTCGCTGCTCTAACGAGCAAACGCTCAATAAGCCGACGGCGGCGGGACGATCAGTTGCGCGACGGTTCGAGCGATGATCCCGCATTCGAGGGTCAGGTTCCAGTTCTCCAGGTACTCGATGTCGCAGGCGACGCGATTTTTGATGTCTTCCCTGGTCTGCGCTTCGCCGCGGAAACCGCGCACCTGGGCAAGCCCGGTGATCCCCGGCTTGACCAAAGTTCGGACCTGATAGTTCGCCATCAGCTGAGAGAACTGCTCGTTATGCTCGAGCAAATGCGGCCGTGGGCCGACCACGCTCATGTCCCCGCGCAGCACATTCCAGAACTGTGGAATCTCATCGATGCTGAGTTTGCGAAACCATTTGCCTAACGGATAAACACGATCGTCTTCGGTTGTCGCCTGGCGTGCGAGATCGGCGTTCTCCGGGTGCATGGTGCGGAATTTCCAGATGGCGAAGCGCCGGTTTTGCACGCCCGCCCGAACTTGCTTGTGAAAGAGCGGCCCGGGCGATTGCCACCGCTGCGCCAGCCAGACGATCGCGGCGAGCGGCGGAAAAATAAGCAGCATCACCGGGACGGCGAAAACGAAATCGATTGTCCGCTTGATGCCGCGATTGAACGGATTCTCCAACGGCTCCTCACGCAGGCCAATAAAGCGAAAGCCGTCGTCGTCGAAGTAGGTTACCGGATGGCGCAATTTTTCCTCCAGATCGCTCACAATCAAAAGCCGCACCCCAAGCTGGTCGCAGGTCGCGATCAGGTCGCGGCTCTCGTCGGTGAATTGCGGGAACTCGAGCAGGATCACCTGGGTGACGCCGTATTCCTGGACCGCGCTGCGGAAACGATCCAGACCGCCCAGAACTGGAATCTTTTCTGCGGCCGAAGTGATCGGCTCGTCGCAGATGATGCCGACTGTGCGGAGGCCCATTTCGGCTTTGCGCCGCAGCCAACGGCGCAACCGGGCCGCTTTCGCCGTTGATCCGACGAGGAGGGTTTTCTCTTCGCGGCGAAACATTCCGCGCGCGAGAAATTCGGGCAGGAAATGGTGGGAGAAAAGGAGTGCGATGTAGAGCCAGGGGAGAAAGTTGAAGAAGAAAAGTCGCGAGATAAACGAGTCCTTGGTCGCGACGAGATAAAAAACGAGCACCCCGGGTACTGGCAAAGGTTTGACGGAGAGCGAGGCGATGCTGACGGAGAAGTTCGGCCTGCAGAAAATATCTTTTTGAGCCTTCCCGGTTAAGCGATTCTCCCAGCAGTCCAATGACGAGCATCGCGCAGTAAATGCTGTAGCGCCGCCAGGTGAGCTCTGCGCCGGGCGAGTAAAAGGTTACTAAAACCCAGACGCCAAACCAGAAGAGCGCGGCTACGAGCAGGATCTGGCAAAGGAGGAAGACGCGATACAATCCTTGCCTGCGCTGGGTCATCATGGCTATCGACGAAAAATCAAACTTGCGTTGGGAGAGGCTCGAACATCGACTTGTCGGCTGACAAGATAGACACTGATTCGCTTCAATGCAGGGCGCACCGCTTGCTCAGCGAATCCATTCCACCGCAAACAACACCTTGATGCAATCACGAAATCCTTCGCCTCCCGGGAAATCAAACGCCACCACGGCCACCTGGGTGGCGATTGCCCTGCCGCTCCTGACAGTTATGGCCTCATTTCTCGGTGGCGCGACCCAACGTTGGAGCGAAGCGATCGCTCTCGGAATCTTCGCCTTGCTCCTTTTGGCCGCACCGCCGCGCTTTTCACTTGGGCCGGTTCTCAACACGATCGCCGTGCTCTTCCTGGCGCTCGCTGCCGTCGCCTTTCTGCCGGCGCGCTGGTTCTTTCTCCCGCACTGGCGCCTCGCCTTGGCGAATGATCTGGGGGTGCAACTTCCGGCCACCGTCAGCCCGCAGCCCTGGTTGTCGTTTGACTGCCTGCTCGTGCTCATGGCTGGCCTCGCCTGGATTTATTATGTCACTACGCTCGATCTCCATCTCCGCGATGTCCGGCTCGCCGCCCGCCTCTTTGCCGCCGGCATGATGGCACTCGCCGGCCTCTCAATTTTCCTTTTTCTAACGCAACGCGCCCTCCCTTTTTGGCACAGCCCTCTCGGTTTTGGGCCTTTTCCAAATCGCAATCAAACGGGGGACTTGTTCGGCATCTCAACCGTGCTCGCGCTCGGTTGCATGCAGGATGATTTCCGGCGCGGCCACAAACGTTGGCTCCTCTGGTTGGCTGGCTACGGAATTCTGATCGCAGCGCTCATTCTCGATTTCTCGCGGGCTGGAATTCTCATCCTCGTCATCGGCAGCACGGCCTGGCTCGTCCGGCTCGCCTTTCGCAAATGGAGTGGCCCGGGGATTGCAGTCGCGGTTTCCCTCTTCCTCATGCTCCTGGCGACACTGCTCGTTTTCGGCGGCGAAACGATCGAGCGTTTTCATCTGCGTCTCGGAACTGAAGGAGCAGTCGATTCAGATTATCGCTGGCTCATCTTTCGCGATGCCTGGACCATGATCAAGGCATCGCCGTGGTGCGGCATCGGGCTCGGGAATTTTGAAAGCGTTTTCGCGCTTTTTCGCGAATCTTCCCAGCGCGTTTCCCGCTCGCTTCATCCGGAAAGCGATTGGCTGTGGGTTTGGGCGGAGATGGGGTGGCCGGCAGTTGCGCTCCTCCTGGGGTCTCTGGCCGTTTTTGTCTGGCGGGTCTTTCCTTTGCGCGAAGGGACCAATCAGCGGTTGCGTTATACCGCTCTCGTCGGCGCGTTTCTTTTCGCGCTCCATGGTTGTGTCGATGTCTCCGGTCACCGTCTTGGGACCTTTCTCTCCGGGACCTTGCTCTTCGGGCTCGCCCAATTTTGTCCTGGACCGGGTGGGCCGCGCCGATGGCCCCCGGTTCTTTTTCGCTGTGTCGGAATACTCCTCGCAGTCGTGTGTGCTGCCTGGTTTTTCGGCTGGCGGAATGCCCTCCCTCTCCCGGGTTATGTCGGAGTGGAGAATGCCAAAAGGGGCGCCACCCAGGCTAATCGCGGCCATCGCTTCGACGAAGCGATCGCCCTCACGGAACACGGCTTGGAATGGGCACCGCTCGATTGGCAACTCTATTTCCTCCGCGCCTTCGCGCGCATCGGCAGGCGAGATCTCCCAATCCGTGCGGTCGAGGATTTCCGGCGCGCGCGCTTTCTCGAGCCGAGTTCCTCCGAGCTGCCATTTGAGGAAGGAAAAGTCTGGCTGGGCTGGCAACCGACTCTCGCGATCACGGCCTGGCGCGAGGCCTTGCAGCGGCGCGGTGCGACGGAGTCCGGGATTTACATCAAGATGCTGGCCGAAGCGAAGGAGCGGGACGCTACCGTATATGAGTCACTCCGCGAGTGCGCGGTTGGCCGGCCGGATTTGATGCTGAAATATCTGGAAGACGCCAACGAGGCCCAGTTCACGGAAGCGCTCCACGAACTCTTCCGCCGCGATCCAAATCTTTCGCAATTTACCCCCGGCCAAACGGAGCGATTTTTCATGCTTTGGGCCCGTCGCGATCAGCTCGATAATCTAAACCAGGCCGTCGCAGCGCATCCCGAGTGGCTCAAATTCGCCTGGCGAGAGATAGCACGCTACCATGCCAACCGGAGCGAATTCGCGGAAGCCTGGCAAATCGTTAGGCGTTTTGTGGTGCCGCCGGTCCTTCCAAGCGAAACGGTGGACACGGCCATTCCGGAACTGGAGAAGAAGCTCTACGCCAACCCCGGCGACATTGCCGGCGGCTATGCACTCTACCGCGAGCAAATGGCCGCCGGCCAGACGGATGATGCGCTCGCGACCGCACGTCACTTTACCGCGCGTCCTGGCGCTCCTGCTTACTTCCATTTCTTGGAAGCCGAAGCCTGGGCCGCAAAGGAAAATTGGGAACACGCCTGGCAGTCCTGGCAACAATACTGCCGGGCCAGCGAAGCGCGATAGAGCCGACCTGGGATGCAATCAACGCTAGCCAGAGTTTCTTCGCATTCCCTTCTCGCGTTGACCCTTCTTGCCTTTGAGGCTTCCGCGCAACCGCCCAAGATTTCCGAGGACCGCGAGCTCAAGGAGTTTGATTTGACCGGCTGGAATTGCCTCAATCATCTCGAAGGATCGGCACGGACTCCCGATGCCATCGAGCGCAACCGCTTGAAGAATCGCTCCGGACTCGATCTCACGACGACGAACGTAAATGCGTTGGATACGACGAGTTTTTTGGCGGAGGTAGCCACCTTCGACGCCGGGACCAGACGCAAACGGCGGAAGGATTTGTCCCCACCCCAAAAAGCGGAACTCGACGGCCGCGAAAAGCAACTCGTCTCGCTGACTGGATACCTGGTGCTCGCCTACGCCGGTCCACCCGAATCCACCAACTGTGGGAGCATCGATTTCCACGATTGGCATCTGGAAGTTTTCGCCAAGCCGAGCGATCACCCTCCCGAGGTGGGCGATCCCACGCCCATCATTTGTGAGATTACTCCCCGGACACAAAATGCCATCTACCGCGATCACATCCGCATACAGGAGCTGGCTGCTTTTGTCCGCGCCCCGGATTTTCTAAACTACGAGCCGACTGGGCACGCGGCGCGGAAAATTCGCGCCACGGGATATCTCCTTTGGGACGACGAGCACAACGGGTTGGCTGACGTTGGCGTAACCATTCGATCGATCGGCGCGAACAAATTCCATCAACCCTGGCGATCGACTGCCTGGGAGATACACCCGGTTGTGAAAATCGAAGTGCTCGACGACGTGCCCGCTGCGTCCCCACAGGGGAATTCACCAACGCCTTCCCCGCCGGCGGAGCCCTCCGCAACAAGTGCCGCCGGCTTACCGATCGCGCCGGTCCAGCAATTCGCCACGCTGACGAAGGAGGTAAAAATAAAAATCCCCTACGGCGAGACTGTCATCCCGCGGGGAACAAAGTTACTTGTCGTCAAACGTGAGGGTTCAAACGTCACTGTCCAATATCTGGACCACTCACAGATCATCCCGATCGTATCGACCGATCTGAAGTGACGCGGCGGCGGCATCGCTGCCCGCCCAACGATCAGCGCTTGCCATTGACGAGACAATGCGGAAAGCTCCCCTCGCAATGACAGCCTGTCGAAACGAGCGATTCTATTCGTTCGGCCATTGCTGTCTTTCCGCGATTCTCGCTTTGGCCGTCGTGCTCGCGACTTTGCTGAGCTCCTCGCCCGCGCTGCATGAGCGGCTGCATCCGGATGCCGCGGCCACCCACCTTTGCGTCGTTACGATTTTCGCTTCCGGGCATTGCGAGTCGGTTTCCGCCCCGCCGGTTTTTGTCGGAACCGGAGACGGCACCGCTCCTCGAAACGTTGCCTGTTGCTCCCAGCCAGCCTCTTGCTTCCGCGCATTTCTTCGCTCTTCTCGAGCACGCGCCGCCCGTCTTCGCCTAACGATTGGGTTTAACCGCGCGCTTGGCGCGGGCAGCGTCGTTCGCGCGTTCCGTTTGACGCTGGAATCCAACTCGGGCCGGACGTCTCTGTTTGATAGAAAGTGAGCCGGCAGAATCGCCGGATCCATTCCCATGAGAGAGAGAAGTGAAAAAACTATTTTTTGTGACTGCGGCGCTCTGCACGCAAACGGCGCTCCTTGCGCAGGAGCCGTCGCCGACGGCTTCGCCTAACGAGGTCGAAGTGTTGCGCCAGCAAGTCCAGGCGCTGACCGAGACGGTGAAAGCGTTGCAGCAGCAGGTAAAAGACGCAGCAGGAGACGCTCGCGAAAATGAATCCGGAGCCGGCCACGCTGGCAGGAAACGAAAGCAGCGCCCCCACTGCCACGCCCAGCGCCACCGTGTCGCCACCGCTGCCGCAGCGCCGCTTTTCCCGACAACCGATGAATCGGTCGTCGCATCTGCTCCGCAAACAGCCGCGCCCTCTCCGGCAGGCGTGCCCGCACCGCCTGCGGCGGGTCAGCCATTCGCAACGACCGACGCCTCGGTCACCACCTCGGCCGAAACGATTTCGTCGACCGGTGTGGGCAGCTCCCTGACCGCGCCGATCACCATCGCCGGCGGCGGCAAGACCTACATGAACATCTCGTTCGACACGGTCGTTTCCCTGGCCTATTCGAGCGATCGCAATTTGGATCATCTCGAGGTTGGCGATCATGATCCGCAGCAGCGCGGCTTCAACGCGCGCAATTCAGAACTGGCGCTCGACGGCGCGGTCGATCCTTATTTCGAAGGCTTCGCCAACATCGTTTTGAAGCTTGATAACGATAACGAGACCGAAGTCGAGCTCGAGGAGGCCTTCATGCAGACGACCAATTTGCCGTGGGGTCTGCAGGTCAAAGGCGGACAGTTTTTCGCCGCTTTCGGCCGGATCAATCCAACCCACCCGCACACCTGGGATTTTGCGGACGATCCGCTCGTCCATGGGCGCTTCCTCGGGTCCGACGGACTGCGTGGCGTCGGCGCGCAAGTCTCCTGGACGGTGCCGGTTTCCTGGTACTCGCAGTTTCTCTTCGGAATGCAGAACGGACGCGGCAATACCGGCTATTCCTTTCGCAATCCGGGCGACGATGGCATTTTCTACGGTCGCCTAACGACCGACCGCGAAGCGCGCGGCTTGCAGGATTTTGTCTATATTCCGCGCTGGGAAAACTCGGTCGACCTCAGCCCGACGCAGACAATTCTCGCTGGCGTCTCGGGCGCGTTTGGATCGAACGAAACCGGCGCCAATTCGCGCACCCAAATCTACGGGGCCGATCTTCTTTACAAATGGAAGTCGCCGCGCGCGGAGGGCGGGTTCCCATTCGTGAAATGGCAGACCGAAGCAATGTATCGCCGTTTTGAGGCCGGGCGCGGCGTCGATCAATCGTTCCCGGTCGCGGAAACCTTTCACGATTGGGGCATGTATTCGCAGGTCATCTGGGGATTTAAGAAGGGATGGACCGCCGGCGTGCGCGGCGATTATCTGCATATGCAGGATTCGGCCTTCACGGACGATGACGATCGCCAAAGTCGCTCTCGCATTTCCGGCGATATCACCTGGTACCCGACGGAGTTTTCCAAGATTCGTCTGCAGTACAACCACGATTTTCTGGAGGAGAACGATTTTCTCTCGGACCGCCAGGCCGATGCCGTTTTCCTCCAGTTCGAATTCATCCTCGGTTCGCACGGCGCGCACAAATTTTGAAGATGCGCTAATCCTCTCACGTTGTCATCCCGAGCCGCGTAGACGGCGAGGGACCTCGCAAGCCTACGCCGAACGCGCGCCGCGGACGGCACGCGTCCGAGCACGGCTTGCGAGGTCCCTCGCCGTCCTGCGGCGGCTCGGGATGACAAGCATGAAGCGGCCGAATTTCCCAAATTATGAAAACATATAGCCTAACGAAAACTCTAATTGCGGTCTGCCTTTGCCTAACGACAGCTCTGGCCGCCCAAGCCAAAGTCAACGTCGTCGCGACTTTGCCCGATTACGCTTCCCTCGCGCGCGAGATCGGCGGCGACAATGTCGACGTCACCGTCCTGGCCAAGCCGACCGAGGACCCGCATTTCGTCGATGCGCGGCCCAGTTTCGTCGTCAAACTGCGGCAGGCCGATGTGCTGATCGACGGCGGCGCGGAACTCGAGGTCGGCTGGCTCCCGCCGCTCCTGCAAAATGCGCGCAACCCAAAAATCGAGGTCGGACAACCGGGCCGGGTGCAGGCTTCGCAAGGAATCCGGTTAATGGAAGTGCCGGCGGAGTTGTCCCGCGCGGCGGGCGACGTCCACGCCATGGGCAATCCGCACTTCATGGTCGACCCGATTATTGCGAAAGCCGTCGCGCAGCACATCGCGAACGCCCTCGCTGCCGTCGATTCGGCCCACGCGGCAGATTATGGGGCGAACGAAAAGAAATTTGAGGCAACGGTGAACGCCAAGCTCCAGGAATGGGGTGCAAAACTGCTGCCCTATCACGGCCAGAGCCTTGTGGCCTATCACGATTCGTGGCCTTATTTCGCCCACCGCTTCGGTTTCAATATCGACGTCTTTCTCGAACCGAAGCCCGGCATTCCGCCTTCGCCATCGCATCTTGCCGAAGTGATCGCGCAGATCAAGGCGCAGAAAATCAAGGCGATCATCGTCGAGCCGTATCACAATCGGAAAATCGCGGAAAAGGTTGCGGAATCGACCGGCGCGAAGGTGGTGGATTTCGCGCAATTCCCGGGCGCCCTGCCAGACACGGACACCTACATCAAGCTGATTGACGCCCTCGTGAACAACCTGGCGGCGTCCTTAAAGTAGCCATGTGGGACGTGATGTTTTGGCCCATCGTGGCCTGCGTGTTGTTGCCGTGGCTGCTCGTCTATCTCGGACTCCATGTCGTTAGGCGGGGAATCATCTTCATCGACATCGCGATGGCGCAGATGGCTTCGTTAGGCATTTGCGTCGCGGTCCTCCTCCATTTGAATTTGGAGGGCTGGCCCGCCTTTGCCATCGCGCTCGGTTTCACGCTTCTGGGCGCCGCGCTTTTTTCCGTCACCGGCAAACGTGCCAGCGAGATTCCGCAGGAAGCGGTTATCGGCATCAGCTATGTGGTGGCCGCCGCCGCCGCGGTCCTGCTCCTCAGCCGGGCGGCCGAGGGAGACGAGGAGATCAAGAACATGCTCGTCGGCAATATCCTGCTCGTCAGTCCGCTCGACGTTTGGAAATGCTTCGGACTGTTCGTTTTCGTCGGGCTCGTGCACTTCAGTCTGCGCCGCTCGTTTCTGCTCGTCTCCTTCGATCGCGACGCCGCTTATGAACGCGGCCTGCGGGTGCGTTGGTGGGATTTTTTGTTTTACGCGCTCTTTGGCCTGGTCGTGACAAGTTTCGTCCGGATCGCGGGCGTGCTGCTCGTTTTCAGTTATTTGATTGTGCCTGCGGTTTGCGGAATCAATCTCGCGAAATCGTTAGGCACGCGTCTTCTCATCGGCTGGTTGATCGCGCTGCTCGGTGGGATCGCCGGATTATTTCTCTCCTATCAATGGGATCTTCCCTCAGGGGCGGCGATTGTCTGCACCTTCGGAGCGTTGCTCGTCCTTATTTCTGTGGGCGGATTGCTCTTCCGCCGCCGGAGAGCGGCCTGACCAGGTGAAATCCCTCTTCGGAGGTGACCCTTGGACGCGAAGGATTGCGGGTTGAAGGTTACGGCGTGCATTCGTTTCATTACCGCGATCAACGTCTCCATTGCGAAGGAGTGGATCTCGAAGAGGTGGCCGCCAAGGCCGGGACGCCGGTTTATGTTTACAGCGCCGGCACGATCGAAGATCACTATCGCCGCCTCGACGCCGCGCTCGGCGAGCTCGATCACCAGATTTGTTATGCGGTCAAGGCGAACTCGAACCGCGCGGTGCTGCGGCTCCTCGCCAAAACAGGCGCCGGATTCGACATTGTTTCGGGCGGTGAATTGTTTCGTGTCCTCGCGGCGGATGGTGAACCGGGTCGGTGCACGTTTGCCGGCGTCGGAAAATCGCGCGAAGAAATCGAATACGCGCTCGAGCAAGGCGTGTATTGCTTCAATCTCGAAAGCGAGGCGGAACTTGCCTACACCGAGCGCATCGCCGCGAGTAAGGGCGTGCGCGCGCCGATCGCATTGCGGGTCAACCCCGATGTCGAATCCGGTTCGCACCACTACATCACGACCGGACGGAGCGAGAATAAGTTTGGCATCGCCCTTGATCGGGTGCGCGCGGTTTACGAAACGGCTGCGGGCCTGCCGCACATCGCGATTCGCGGCGTGCAGATGCACATCGGCTCGCAGATCACAGAGGCCGCGCCATTCGCGGAAGCCATCGCCAAGATCACGCCGCTGGTCCTCGAGCTGAAGAAAGCCTACGGAATCGAATTCTTCAGCATCGGCGGCGGGCTGGGAATCGTTTACGAGTCGTCGCTCGCCAGTGGAAGCGGTGATTGGTGGAGGCGTGGCGAGACAGAAGCGCTCACGATCGAAGATTACGCCGCCGCCATTGTGCCGGCGTTGCGCGGACTCGGCGTGCGAATCCTGCTCGAGCCCGGCCGATTTCTGGTTGGCAATGCGGGCGTTCTCCTGACGCGCGTCCGCTACATCAAGCAAACCGGCCAGAAAAAATTTGCGATTGTTGACGCCGGAATGAACGACCTGATTCGTCCGGCGCTTTATCAAAGTTACCACGAAATTGTGCCGGCCCGGGCGCCGGAGAATGCGGCGCACGAAACGATTGATGTTGTTGGACCCGTCTGCGAAAGCGGGGATTTCTTTGCGCAGGACCGCGCGATGCCTCCGCTCGCGGAAGGCGATCTCGTCGCGATCATGAGCGCTGGCGCCTATGGCTTCGTGATGGCGTCGAATTACAACTCCCGGCCCCTGCCAGCGGAGGTGCTCGTCCGTGGAGACACGTTCAGCTTGATTCGGGAACGTCAGAGTCTGGCTGACCTTGTGCGCGGCGAGTGCGATGCGCCGCTCTAGTTTCGGGCGGTCGTTGATGGATCTGCCAGTGCCAAAACTGCATCCCGACGGCTTGCGCCCGCTTCCATCCCGCGCATAGGTACCGGTCCTTCCAAGAATTATGAGACAACAGATCGCCCTTTTCTTGTTTCTTTGTTTTTTCGCAGGGTCTGGGGCCCAGGCGCAGCCGCAGCGCGAATATATTGTCGTAGTAGGCGGACCGTCGCTTCATATTTGGGAGCAATACAAGGGGCCGATCGCGCACGATCATTGGTGGGCGAATTTCGTCCATTCGGCGCGGGTGCGGACAGAGCAATTACGCGCTCAACTCGGGCCCGACGCCATGATTACCTGGTTGGTTTATAAGCCCGGCTACGTCGATCGCGGCAAGCAGGAGAATCAGGACCTGATCGCCAACATCAACAGTGTGCGCGACAAGTTTCACCTCAACCTCGTCTACTTCGCTCACAGCGGCGACGTCATCAATTACCTCAACAGCGGACAAGATCGTGATCAGCTGAAAATTTCCGGGTTCGAATATTTCGGACACTCGAACAAAGCCTGTTTTCTCTTCGACTACAGCAACGTCGTGGACAGCGCCTCGAAGGCGTGGATGCACGAGTCGGAGCTGAAGAAGATCAATCGCCGCGATTTTGCGCGCGACGCTTATGTGAAAAGCTGGGGCTGCCACACCGGCGAAAGCATGAGCAAGCTTTGGCGTGACGCGACCGGCACCCGAATGTGGGGCGCGATCGGCAAGACCGATTTCTCGACCGGCGAGCTGCCCGCGCTTTCCTCGGTCGGCGGCAAGTGGGTGAACTGAGCGCTCTGACTGTAGACGCTTCGCTCTGCGAAGCGCGGCGGAAAAGCTTCGCTCGGGGTAGCAGCGCTCACACCCGCGCCTCCCAGAGGGAGGCGTCTACAATGGCAGCGTCCGGGTCAAATCGTCGGGAATAACACTCGCTTACCTTTCCTCGCACTAATCGAAGAAGGGAGGATGCCACTTCATCTGCGCGATTTTCTTGGCGGCTCCAGCCGCGTCGAATTACGGTCGCGACGTGGCGACCCTCGACTTCGAGAAACTCGTGGAAGAATATTACATGCCACTTTATCGCTTCGCGCTCTCGCTCAGCCGCAAGGAATCGGATGCGGCCGATCTGACGCAACAGACTTTCTTTCTCTGGGCCTCGAAGGGGCATCAGCTGCGCGACGCATCGAAGGTGAAGACCTGGTTGTTCACGTCGCTTTACCGGGAATTTCTCGGGCGCAAGCGGCAGCAGGACCGTTTTGTCGATGCGGAGAGCACAGCGGAAGCGATCAGCGCGCAGGCCGTCCCGGCCTCGGTCGTGAACCAACTCGACGGAGAGATCGTGCAGCGCGCGCTTCTTGCTCTGGAGGAGATTTACCGCGCCCCGCTCACCCTTTTTTATCTGCAACAGCATTCCTACAAAGAAATTGCGGAAACGCTCGAGATACCGATCGGGACAGTCATGTCCCGCATCTCGCGCGGCAAAGAGCAGTTGCGCAAGGCATTGACGGAGAGCACCGGGCTAAGGAAAGACGAATCGGGAGGACGCACAAATGCATGAGCAAGAGGCGCGTTTGATTCTCCAGGCCTATCGGCCAGGTGGGCAGGATCAGAACGATCCGCACTTTGCCGAGGCGCTGCAGGAAACCGTGCGCAACTCGGAGCTGGGCCGTTGGTTTGCAGAGGAGCAGGCGTTCGACCAGGCTATTGCAGGGCATCTCGAAAAGATGCCAGCGCCGTTCGGATTGAAGACGCGCATCCTCGCGAACGACGGAACTCCAACCAAGTCCTGGGCAGCGCGTTGGACAATTGGATTGGCGGCGATTGCCGCGCTTCTTTTTCTTCTCGCGCAGGTCGTTGGCTTGTGGCGGAACCAGACTCCAGCAGCGGGCGCACTGCCCGATTATTCGCGCGAGATGGTCAGCTTCATTCAGCGGCCGCCGCCGCTCGACATGGAAAGCCAGGATCTCGGGAAGATCCAAAACTGGCTCGCGCAAAAGAAAAAGATTTCAGCGGAAGTTCCGCCGGCCCTGGCGTCGCTCGAGCCGGTGGGCTGCCGCATCCTTTCATTCCGGGGCCACGATGTGACGCTGATTTGTTTTCATCGGGACGGAAACCGGCTCGCGCATCTCTTTGTCGTGGATCGAGCGGCGCTGCCAAAGTTGAAACCGGGCGAGAAACCAGTCTTCTCCACAGAAGGCGAATGGACGACCGCGAGCTGGGCGGAAAAGGACCACGCCTATATGATTACGGTGCAGGGAGATCGCGACGCGGCGCAGGCAGTATTTGCCCGACGCCTGACGAACAGCCGTGGCTTGCTGACACGCGCGTTCCCCGGCTCGACAGAGTCTCGCCCCACCAAAAACGATCCGCCGGTAGGGCGAGACTCTGTCGAGCCGGGGGTTGACCCCGCTGCGAGTCTCACTCTTCCTCGCTCACCGTGAAGGTGACGTTGTCGATCTTGGCGACAGCGAGGGCGTCGAGGACGTCGATCGTGCGGCTGTATTTCGCCTGCGTATCGCTCACGATCGTGACCACCGCGGGCGTCTTGGCGGCGTCGGCATTTTGCTTCAAGCGCATCAACGTCCCCTTGAGTTGCGGCAGGTCCTTGCTCGTGGCCGAGTCGAACGGCTCATCGTTAAGCGAAATCTCGCCGGTATCGGAAATCGTGATGATCTGTTCATCAACAAAATCCGTCGAATTCGAGGTCTCCGCCGTGCCAGGCAATTGCGTGTTCAACTCGTTTTCCACTTTGACCGCGCCGGCCATGACCATGAAGAAAAGCATGATGACAAAGACGACGTCGATCATCGGCGCGATCTGAAAACCGAGATGGCCTTCGTTCGGATTGAGTTCGAGGCGCATGCTTCTTAAATGACGAATGACGAATGACGAATGACGAAGGAATGACCAATAACGAAGTTCGAATTGAAGCGTTTCGTCATTCGGATTTTGGACATTGATTCGTCATTCTTCATTTGGAATTCGTCATTTCCCTCACTCCTTATTCACGGCCGAGAATGAGATGTCGGTGATGCCCGCTTCGGCGCAGGCGTTCATCGCCTGGGAGACGAAAATTGCGGGCACTTCGCGATCGCCCCGGATGACAGCGCGAAAGGTTGGATTTGCTCCCGCTGTGACTTTTTTCTCACCGGTGATTCGAGCCGTTTTGAGCGGTCCGACCATTTCAGCGGCGTTCTCATAGGTGCGGTCGTCGAAAACAAAGAGCGCTTTTTTGGCGGGGAGTTTCCAGCGTACGTTCAGGATCGCCTCGGCGCGGGTGTTGTCTTTTTTTTGCGCATCTTTCGCGATCGGCAACTGAATCGTCTTATCGACTTTCAGCACCTGCGCGGAAGTGATCGTCATAAAGAAAACGAGAATCGTCAGGAGGACGTCGATCATCGGCGCGACCTGAAATTCAGGTTCGCCCGATTCGCTGCCGCCACCTCCTCCAGCCATAATTCGTTAGTCGTTAGGCCAACTGCCCAGTCGGAGTCCGTTCCGGCGGGGCGTCGGGTGCGAGCCAGTTGGGCGTGGCGGCGAAAAGTTCGTCATCACCGAGGTGAACACCGGCGAGAGACTCATACGGCATCTTCCGGAAGAGGCTGTTCACGATATCCTGGATGTGATGGAGGGAGTCGGTCGCGCGGTTGCGCAGAAAATAAAAAGCGCCGAAGGCCGGGATGGCGATGATGAGACCGCTCGCGGTCGCGACCAACACTTCGCCGATGGCGGCGGAAAGCCCCGAAGGATCGCCGATCCCGCTCGAGCCGAGTTTGGCGAAAGCCTTGATCATGCCGGTGACCGTGCCTAACAAACCGATCATCGGGGTGCAGACGCCAATAACGGAGAGGTAGCTGATGTAGGTTTGCATCTGCGAATTCTCCTTCGCCAATGCGCCCGTCATTCCCTCTTCCGCGACCTGCTTGCCTTCGCCGAGAAGGCCGATCCCGGTCCGCAGGACGTTCGTCAGCGGTGAGGGGTTGGTTTTGCAATAGTTGTGCGCGCCGACATAATCGCCTTGCCGAAAAAGCGTCTTGAGAGCTTCCTCCTGCTCTGGTGGCGCCGCTTTTTTCCGACTCGTTCGCAGGATGCCATCGCCGATCAGGTAAAGGGTTGCGATTGAGCAAAGCGCAATCGGAAACATGACCCAGCCGCCTTCCTTGATCTGTTCCCAGAGCGTTTTCGATTGCACGCCGGCGGGAGGCGCGGCGGGCGAGGCTGCCTGGGAGAAACCAGGCGTGGAGAGGAGCAGAAACGCACCGGTGATCGCGACGAGCGAGCAGGCGGGAGAGACTCTTCAATTTCGTTAGGCAACTTAGCTGTCTGTTCGTGTTTCTCATTTTGGCAACTTCTGCAATTCAGCCCGGGCAATCTCCGCCTGCGCCGATTTTGGGTATTCAGCGGTCAAGTCATTAAGTGATTTCTTCGCTCGTTCCAAGTCTTCTAAACCGCGGAAGGCGCGGGCACTGCCAAGGAGGGCAGGCGGCATCCAACGTTTTTCGGTCTCGAAGAAGACCGGCACGTGCAGATAAGCGAGGACGGCGCCGTCCCACTGTCTTTGCGCGAGAAAAGTGTCGCCCTTGCGCACCCAGGCTTCGGCGAGGACCTCGGGCTTCGTGCTTTCCTTGATCGCGGCATCGCAAAGCTGCAACGCTTTTTCAAAATTGTCCGTTCCGCACCAGGACGAGGGACGAGCTGCAATTGGGCGGCGCGAGCCGTTTCCGGGTCGGTTGAGTTCTTGCGAATCTCGTCGCCGAGTGTTTCGGCTTCCTTGTCGAGTTGCATCCCGCCGAGAGCCGAGACTTCGAGAAGCGCGGCTTGCGCCCACCAGTTACCCGGCAGATCGCGAAAGGCTTCGTAATACTTAACGACCGGGCGGATCTCGGCGAGCGCATTCTTCCAGTCTTCCTGGCCGAGGAAGGCCTCCGTCGTTTTCAATTGTGGCGGCTGCGGGAAATCGATTTTGGCAATGGTGGATGCCTGGTAACCGACTTCACCGCTGCTCGCGCCGACCTGGACTTTGCCCATCACCATATCGCCGGAACGGCGCACGCCTTTGGTCTCAATCGTTTGGCCGGACTTGAGGAGAATGTTTTGGGCGTGGAGCGACGAGGTAATGAAGAGAAACAGGAGAAGGGACCGCCCGAATAACCTTCGACGCGCGCTCTCGCTAGCAACACCACTCGACGCTTGCGAGGTCCCTCGCCGTCCTGCGGCGGCTCGGGATGACAAGCTGGAGCGTGAGAGAAAGTTGGTCGTCATGATCCCTGCCCGAGGGCTTCCAGTCGTTTCCGCGCCTCGGCGGCTTCCGCGAAATCGGCGAGCTTTTGGTTGCGCAGTAATTCGCGATAAGTATTCGTCGCCTCCTGTGTCTTGCCGAGTTTTTCAAAACTCTCGCCGCTCGCGATATAGGCTTTGGCCACCCAGGGCAGGAACTTTTGATAGCCGACATAGACGCGTTGGAAGTAAGCGTTCGCTTCCGCCCACTTGCCACGCTTGGCGGCTATCTGGCCTAACGAATAAACACTGAAAGCGGTCGCTTCGCCGCGCCATTCCCGGACCGACGCCACCTGCTCGAAGCCCTTCTGCGCTTCATCCAGCTTGCCGAGCGCAAAGAGCGTTTTGGCACGACCAAGGGTAATGTCCTTCAGTTTTTGGACGGCTGCGATCTTCTCCGTGCCGTCGGTGAAATAGCGCAGCGCTTTCGGATAATCCTTCTTTTGGTAGGCAATTTCGCCCAATCCATTGTAGGCGAAGTCCACCATCTGGCTTTTCGGGAAATCGTCGAGCAAACGCTGATAAAAGGCCGCTGCCGGATCGAACTTTCCTTTACCCAAAAGATAATCACCCGTCGCGCCGAGAAGGAGCGGACTCAAGTCTTCGGGCTTAAAGTCGCTCGCAATCTGGGCGATATTTTTTTCCTCCTCCGCTGGTTGTTTGCGCAAGCGGGCGAGCTCGGCCTTGGCGAAAAGAATACGCGCTTTGGCGGTCGCGGACTCTTCATTGGCCGGAGCGGAGAGCAGGCGATCGAGCTCAACACCCGGATCATCCTCAGTTGTAGCCGGGGGCGGTGACCCCGGCTGGGGAGAAACTTCGACCGCGGAGCCGGGTTCAACGTTCACGGCGACAGCAGGCTTTTTCCTGACGCAAAGTTGCGCCAACTGCGTGATCAATTGTTCGACCGCATCGCGGCTCGGGTCGCTGATATATTTCTTGATCGTGTCGGCCGCGAGTTGCTTCGCCTCGTCAATCTTGCCCTCGTGCGCTTTCGCTTTACCGATCCAATAAAGCGCGGAGACAACGGTCGGATTGTCCGGTTTGTCTTTAACGAAGCCGCTGAAGAGTTCGCCAACTTTGTCCCAGGCGCTCTGTTTTTGCAGGAGCTTGCTCGCAGCGAAAAGGGAATAGTTCATTACTTCGTCGGTCGTCGCGGTCTGATAAGAGCGGATGTAAACGGGGATGGCGGCGGCTTCGCGGTCGCTCGCAGCGTAGGCGTCGCCGAGGAGCGCGAGCACTTCGCCGAGTTGCGGATTGCTCGGGAATTGTTTTTCCCACGCCTGGCAGTCGGCGATCACTTCGTCATAGAGCGAAGCGGCGTATTTGCAGACGGCGAGCCGGTATTTGGCGTCGGGCAGGAAGGTAGCACTTGGGTGTTTCGCGACGTAATTCTGAAGCTGGTTCATCGCGTCCTGATATTTGCCCGCGAAAAGCGCGCAGAGGGTGATGCGGTAGCCGACATCCTCGGCGTTTCCGCCCTTCGGAAACTCGCTCAGATATTTCTTGTACTCCCTGACCGCCTCGTCGTAGTTGCCGGCCATGAATTTGGCGTTGCCCAGCAAATAACGAATCTGCTCGCGGAAATTGCTCTTGGGCTGGGTCTCGAGGATCCGACCGAAATAAGTCTCCGCGGCTTTTGGGTCCCCGGCCTGCAAGGCGACTGCGCCTAACAAGTAGCCGACAGTCGCGGCATTCGGCCCGTTCTTAAACTCGCGCAGATATTGCTCGCACCGTTCTTCGGCTCGCTGCGGTTGGTTAACGTCAGCGAGCGCGACGATCACTCCGAAGAGGGCCGGTTCCCGTTCGGGCCCCTCCTTGAAGCGATCGAGGATTTCCTGATTGACGACGACAGCCTCCCATTTCTGATCCAGTTCGGAGAAACAGCGGCCGAGACGCAAATAAATCGCGGGAGTAATGGAGGGGAGTTTTTCAAATTCCGCGAGCAGTTTCTGAGCACTGGCGATTGAATCCTTAAGTTGATTATTGGCGGGCGCGAGGTTGCATGATCTCAGCCGGATTAGCCCGGACGGCGGCGAGGTTTTGCTCGATCCGGTGCTGCATCGAAGCGATCCGGTTGTTCTGCAGCTTGATGATCTGCTCGCGCGGATAGGCGAAGCGATAACAGGCGAGCGCTTCCTTGAATTGCTGTTTTTCGTAGAACTTGTCGCCGAGACTCGATGGTGAGCGCATTTAGCTCAAGGATATTATCAACCAGGCTGATATTCTGGTGGATGGATTCCAGGGTGCGGAGGGCCTTGCTGCCGTCCCCCTTTTGCGCGTAGAGCTGAGCCAGGCTGATCGCGCCCCGCATTTCATCAGCGGTGTGGATTCCTTTGCCGGTTAATTTCTCAAGGGCGCGAATGGCGTCGTCATTCTTGCCCGAGGATTTAAATGCTTCGGCCTCAAAAATGAGCGCCTGCTCAGCTAATTGCGGGTCGTTTTCTAGCGCGGCCATCTGGGCCGCGGCTTCCTTAAAGTTCTTGCTCAGGAGATTCGATTGCGCGATTCCGAAAGCGACGCCTCCGGTATGGGCGCCTTTGGGAAATTTTGCCTGATAGTTTTTGAAGGCGGTGATCGCTTTGGGATAGTCGCCGGCATTAAAGTAAGCAGACCCGATCGTGTAAAAAATTGGCTCGACCTGCGGAGTCACCTCAACGCGGGCGACCAGCGCTTCCAGTTCGGTCGCGGCCTTGGCGAAATTGCCCGCCTGGAATTCCGCCATCGCCTGACTATAGGCCGTGGCGAGGTCGGATTGGCCAGCGGCTGGCGCATCCTCGGAGCGGGCCGGCAGAACGAGGGCGGCGAAAAAAATCGCCACCACCACCATGCCTTTTCGCCTAACGAGCCGACCCATTGCCGGCCACTATATCAAAGTGGCCGCGCGTAAGTCGAAGGATTTGTCCGGTTTCCGTTGCGAATTAGCGATTCGTGCTGGCGGTTTTAGGACCGCGGGTCAACTGCACGAGGTCGTTAAGGATGTTCAACGTTTCGTCACGTTCCGGATCGATCGCCGGAGTCTTGTCGTCTGTATCCGTCGGGTCGGCATCGACGTCCGGATCGTCGTCCGCGTTGTCCGCGACTTCCGGCGCGACCTTGGCGCCGCCTTTTCGTTTCGCCTCCGCGATCTTCCCGGGATACATGATCAACTCGAGATTTGGGTTATCGATCGTCTCAAGGGTGAGGCGGTAAATGCTCGGCTCAACCTGGTTACGAGCCAGCCGCTCTTTCGAGCGCGCGTCCTTACGCGTCTTTTGTTCCTCAACTTCGTGGCGGCGGACGTCTTCGTTCAGCGAGACGCGGTTGTCATCAAGTTTTTTGCGCAGCCGTTCCATGTCTTCAGTGACGTAACGAAATTCCGGATCCGCTGCTATGCGCGCGGCCGAACGGACCTTCAGTTCGTCGATGAAGAGAGGATGGGAGTCCGACCATTTGAGCGAATTTGGCCGGTGGAACTTCGTCATAAGGCAGCGCGTTCTTGAGGGCGCCCTCGCCGAATTCCGGAAGATCGGTCAGCGTCGGGATGACAATATCAGAGGTAACTCCGTGCAACTGGGTCGAGCCGCCGGCGACGCGGTAGAATTTTTGAATGGTCAATTTAAGCGCGCCGTCGTCTTGCGAACGAGTCCCGAGGAGCGATGTGAAGCGGCCAATTTCAAGGATGGTCTGCACCGTCCCTTTGCCGAAAGTGCACTTGTCGCCCACGATCACGGCGCGACCGTAGTCCTGCAGCGCCGCGGCAAAAATCTCGCTGGCCGACGCGCTTTGCCGGCTTGTCAAAACGACGAGCGGGCCATCGTAGGCGATGTCCGGATCGGGATCTGTCGAGATGACGACGCGTTCATTGGCGCCTTTTGTTTGCACGACCGGACCGGATTTGAAAAAGAGACCGGTCAGAGAGATGGCTTCCTCGAGAGAGCCGCCGCCGTTCCGGCGCAGATCGATCACGAGACCGCCGATTTTCTCCCGCTTCAGCCGTTTGAGAAGAGCTACGACGTCTTTCGTGGTGCTCTTCTTGTGCGAATCCATATCGGCGTAAAACGAGGGGAGGGTGATCCAGCCTAGCTTCACCGGTTCGCCGTCGCGGTTCTTCTCGATGATGATGTCGGCTCGCGCTTCCTGATCCTTGAGCTTAATCTCATCGCGCACCAGCTCGATTGTTTTGGGCTGCGCGGCATCGGCCGCGCTCACCGGAATCACCAGCAGGCGAACCTTTGTGCCCTTCTTCCCGCGAATTTGTTCGACCACCTTGTCGAGTCGCATGTCGCGCACATCCACAAAATCCTTCGATCCCTGGGCCACTGCGCTGATTCGGTCACCGACTTTCAATCGGCCACTGGTTTGCGCCGGGCCGCCGGGGACAAGGCTCTCGATCTTGGCGTAGCCGTCCTCACTTCGCAGCATGGCGCCGATCCCGACGAGGGAAAGACCCATGTTGATGCTGAAGTTCTTCAGGTCGGAAGCGCTCAGGTATTCGGAGTGCGGATCGTAGGATTGGGCGAGCGCGTCGAGGAAGAGTTTGACCTGCTCTTCGTCGTCCTCCTCGTGGACATTGCGCAGCATGCGGTCGTAGCGCCGCTCCACCAGTTTCGGTCCGGGTTCGATCGGATGCTCGGTCAGTTTCTCCTGGAGCAACTCGTTTGCAATGCGCTTCTTCCAAAGTGTGTCGGCCTCGGCGTCGTCTTTTGGCCAAGGAGCTTTTTGCCGGCTCACGAGGACAGTCTCATCCGTCTTGAAATCCGTCGGTTGCTTGACCAGATCCTTGATTTTCGCCACCCGGTCCTCGACCCGTTTCTGGAAAACGGCGAAAATTTCATGGGCCGGCTTGAGGTTCCCGAGCAGGACATCGTCATCGAGCGACGTGCCGTATTTTGCGGTGAAAGAGTCGATATCCTTCTGGGTGAAGAAGAGGTGGCTGTAATCGAGAAGCTCGATGTAACCAGTCAGCAATTTGCGCGAAATCTCGTCGTTGAGCGGGTGATGGGTGTAATGGCCTTCTTCGAGAAGACGGCCAACCGATAGCCCGATCTGTTCGGAATCCGATTTGGCGAAAAGAGGTTGCGCGGCCAGTGCGATGACGAGCAAACCCGGCAGCATCGCGACAGACCGACGAGAGAAAATATTCATAAATTGGGAAAAAAAAGCTCGCAGAAAACGATTTGAAAGCAAGATGCGTCCCGTCCGACCAATCCTAAAGTAAAGGGTGAGACAACGCTCCCTGACGAAGATTCAAATTTAGATTCGGGTGGCAGACACCGTTTGGACCGCAATTTTCGTTCCCTTTCTCGTGTCACTCCTGCTCGTAATCGGAGTTTTGTTGGAGAAATTGGAGTTCGAGCACGATTACGATTACGAGCAGGAGCACGAGCCACAGAGCGCATGATTGAATTCCGCAGCTTTACCGGAGGAGTCTTCGAGACAAACGCCTATGCGCTAAAAGCTCCCGAAGGTTGGATCCTGTTCGATGCGCCGGATGGTGCTTGCGCCTGGCTCATCAGAGAGGGCATCGATCTCAAGCTGCTTCTTCTGACCCACGGCCATATCGACCACATTCAGGACGTAGCGAGGATCAAACGCCGCTTCAATTGCCCCATCGGGATTCATCCCGAGGGCGCGCCGATGATCTCGGATGGCGACTTCTTTCGCGACTACGGCTACCAACTCGAGGTCGAGCCGGTCCACCCCGATCTGTTGATTGAGGCAACGCCGTCGCGAGAATTTCTCGGGATGAATTTCGAAGTGCTCGAAGTGCCAGGGCATTGTCCGGGCAGCCTTTGTTTCTTCTCCCGCGAAAACGAACTGCTCATCGGCGGCGACGTCCTCTTCGCCGGAGGGGTCGGCCGCTGGGACCTGCCGGGCGGCGACGGCGACCTGCTCTTCGCTGGCATCCGCGAAAAGCTTTATCCACTCGGCGACAACGTCACCGTCCTGCCCGGCCACGGCCCGCCGACGACGATCGGGGCCGAACGTCGGACAAATCCATTCGTGGGCTAACGGCGCAGGTGATGGAGTAGCTCGCGGAGCGGCTCGACGTCATCGATTTCGCGCAGGACCGCCCCTAAAGAATCAAGGGCTGCGGGGATATAATCGAGAAAAATGCGGTTCTTCTTTACCAATCCAAGAAAAGCGTAAGCGCCGAGCGCCTGCATTAGCCGTTGCATGGCGCAAAGTCTGAATTTTTCGGCAAAAGCAGAATCGTTTACCCCAGCGGTCGCGCAGTAAAACTCAAGCAAACCGGCGCGCTCAGCCTCTGTCAGCTGGACATAGGGATCGTGCAGGAGCGAAGCGAGATCGTATTCCGCCAGCCCCGGGCGCATCCCTTGGAAATCAATCAGGTATGCCCGGTCATCGCGCAGAATAATATTTTGCGACTGGAAATCGCGATGCACCAGGACGCGCGGGAAACCGGCCAACCGCGCCGCGATTTTGGAAAGGGCCGGAAGTTTCGCCAACTTTTGGAGTTCTTCCGGGGCAACGCCAAAATGGCGGCCAAGACAATGCTCGAAAAAGTAATGCTGCTCCCAAAAATAAAGCGCAGCGTCAAATTGTGCGGGCAGGTCGCGTCGAATGCCGACGGAATCGGCCTCAGAAACACGGTGGAGCTTCGCGATCTCCTCGAGAGCGGACTCATAGAAGCCGCGCCGCACGCGCCAGCTCTCGTCGCGGTAACTCCAGAGATCGCGCTCGCCCAAATCTTCAATCCAGATGAGAGTTTCCGCCGGATCGTGGAAATAGATCTTTGGGACGCGGACATCTTGGGCGGCGAGGAACTCCGCGATCTCGACGTAGCGCCGATTCTCGGCCTTCTCCCGAGAGTATTTGACGAGTATGACCGACTGCTCGCGTGAGAATTGGATGCGATAAAACTTTCGGTCGGAACCGCCCTTCTCGATCGGAGCAATCTCGACCGTTGCCTCCTCGAAGCGCGGGAAACGAATGAGCGTCTGCTCAAGAAGCGTGTCGGAAAGAATCATGTTCACGCTCAAATGCGAATGTAGACGCTTCGCTCTGCGAAGCGCGGCGCGCCCCTCTGCTGGGATAATCGGAGAACGACGTATTCCCCCGCGCTTCGCAGAGCGAAGCGTCTACATCCTCTGCATTTCCGATTCATTTTTCTTTCAGCGCTTAGATCACGGCGTCAGCCAAGGTCCCTTCTGCCCAGCCGTGGGTGCGGATAATACAGCGTTTCAAGTGGGAGCGAGAAGCAATTTGTGCACCGGCCCATAGAATCGAATCCTCAATGATCGAGCCAGCCCCTACACGGCTGCCGGCTCCGATCGACGAGCAGCCTCGTAGTTGTGCGGTGGGATCGACGATCGCGTCGGCCGCAATCCGCGCTGGCCAGGCCGCTTCCCGCAGGTAAGCCGGGCGCCAATGCTCATTCTCGATCGTCCGATGGACGGCGAGATATTCCGTCTTGGAACCGAGATTGAACCAGCGTCCATCCTGGAGCAGGACGCCTCCGATTTTCCCGCCCGCGCCAATCCATTCGGCCAGGATAGGGATAAAGGAGATTTTCTTTCCCGACGGAATTCGCTCGAAGATTGCTGGACTCCAAATGGAAATGTTGGCGTAATCGCAATTTCCAGCGTGGCCGTAGCGGTTCCCGATATCGAGAACGCGGCCCTCGCGAAAAGCGACGTTGCTCGCCAGCCCGGTTTCTCGGACGGCGAGAGTAACATCGTTGCCGCGGCGAACATGTTCATCGATCAACGGCTCGAGTGCGAGGTCAGTTAGCACGTCGCCGCTGTAAACCAGAAATGGCTTCGTCCCGAGCCACGGTTCCGCGTTCTTGATTCCCCCTCCGGTTTCCAAAAGCACCGGCTCGTGTACCAGCCTAACGGGAAACCGGCCATAGGCGTGATCTGTGAAAAATGTTTCGAAATGGCCAGGGAGGTGATGCGTGTTGATCACGAAGGATTGCACACCCGCAGCCGCGAGATGATCCAAGGCGAAGGTGATGAGTGGTTTTCCGAAAATCGGTACGAGCGGCTTGGGCAGATGCTCGGTCAGTGGACGGAGCCGCAGCCCCAGCCCGGCGCCGAGGACGAAGGCGCGTTCGATCATGCGCCTAACGAAGACGGAAACAACTTTTTGATCATTTCAGACCATGGCGTTGTCTTCCGAAGAGGTCGAGGACGCAAGACGTGATTTGTCGGGCGTGGACGTCGGGTGGCGCAAAAAAACTTTGTCATCCCTCTCCGTCTTGGCGGCTCGGAATGACAATTGAGCCCCCTCCCTTACGGGATGTTATAAGCCTCCACCAACCCCACACCCGTGGTGGCGTTTTGACCTTGCACGACAGCGGTGTACGGGCCGGCCGGCAACGTCGCGAAAATCGCCGCCTCGCGATCATCGCCCGGCGCGAGCCCTGCTGAAGTGATGAACCCCTCCTGCGTGTCACGCCAGTTGTCGTTCAGAGCGACGAGCGCACCGTTGCTGTCCCGCAGTTCAAGGGTCGGATCCTGGAGAACACCGGTCACATTCGAACTGCCTAACGATGGTCCGAGTGCGCGGACAATGACGTTTGCCTGCCCTGATTCCTCGGAAGAAACGATCAAGCCGCCTATTAGCGCGGCGCTGCCCGTCCCGACCAGGCCACGCGTGCTGATATTGCCGAAGCGCGAATCCGGCACGGGATCGAGATCGTAAGCTTCAACCAGGGCAGTGCCAGTGGTGTTGTCTTTTCCCTGCACGATGGCGGAGTAGGGTCCCGGATCGAGTGTAGCCACAATCGCCGCCTCCCGATCGTCGTCAGGCGGAATGGTAGTGGCAATGATCTCGGCCTCCTGTGTGTCGCGCCAGTTGTCGTTCGTGAAAATAGTCGCGCCCGAACCGTCATGGAGCTCGAGAATCGGATCCTGCAAAACATCGGGCAGGCCAGAAGCCGCGAGGGAGGGCCCGAGCGCGCGCAGGATCACTTTCTTCGGCGTGGTGCCATTAATGATAAATCCGCCGATGAGCACATCTTCTCCCGTCCCAACCGTTTCGCGCGTCGAGATATTCAACTGTCGCGAGGTGTGCACAACCGACGCCGGATCGTTAGGCTCGGTCGCGGAAAAAAATTCCGAGAGGTTGGTCGCGCCGTCGCCGTCCGCGTCACCGTCGGCGCCGCCCAGCTGTGGGTCGTTGATTTGCGCGAGCGACAGGCGTGAGGCTTGAAAGCTGGTGAAATCGACCTCTGGCGCAATACCCACCCGGGTGATAAAGGGATCGGGGTTTCCGGTCCGCGTATCCACCCAGACCGGGACGGCCGGCACGTTAACTTCCGTGGTCGGGGCGATCCCGAGATAATCGCCCAACATGTAGCCGGAATCGGTCAGCGGCGCGAGGCTCGCGTTGGTTGTCTCACTTGTCAGGCGAATGTTTGGCTGCCAGGTCGCGCCGCCGTCAAACGACTGCGCGAGGTAGAGATTGCAGAGGAGGGTACTGCCGAGACTGTCGCGCTGATCGTAAAAGGAAGCGGTCAGGGTCTGTCCATCAGGCGAAGCCGATACCGCGGCGTTGAAGACGCCGGTATTCGGGTTGTCGGTGATCGCGATCGGGGTCGACCAGGTTGCACCAGTGTTGGTTGATTTGGCGAACAAAATTCGAGGATGTCCGGCGGCGTCGAGTGCCTGATAGATGAGGTAGATCGCGCCGGTCATTCGGTCGGTTGTTGCGGAAGGAAGGAAAACTCCGGTGCGGATGCTCGGCTGGTCGTATCGAGTCACGGTCGTGATTAGAGTCGGCGCGCCGAAGGTGACGCCGCCGTCGTTCGACAAGACCATGTCGATTTCTTCCGGCGTGACCGCCGCATCGCCTCCGCCGAACCCGCTCCCGGCAAAATTCCAATAGATAATCACGACCCGTCCATCGGGCAGAAACATCGGTTGTGAACCCTGCGCCTTAGTGTTGGTAGGGTGAATTGGCACAGCCGTGCTCCAGGTCACGCCGTGATCGTTGCTGTAGGCGCGCAGGATCGGCGAGAACTCGGTACTGCCAAATTCAGTCCAAGTGACCAAAATTCTCCCGACAGTTGCGGTGTCAGCGAAGGTGTTGACCGCCATCCATGGCTTGTCGGGAAAATCCGCGGGACTCGTCGGGTGAAAGACAACCGCAGGGGCAGGAAAAGTTGTCCCACCATCAGTGGATCGGCTCACCAGAATATCGCCTTGGATGAAATTGACGTCCGTTGCGCCCTCGGTGCAGAGGAAAATATTTCCATCGAGATCAATGCCAGCCACCGGATCGGTATCACGAAAATAGGGACCGCCGGTGACGGTCGTCAGGTTGGGAATCAAAGCCCGGGTCCAGCTCAAGCCGCCATCGTGTGTCACTGAGTAACCGCAATCGACCGCGCCGCCGTCAACCGCGAAGCGGCCCTCCTGGAAAACCGCCGTCAAGAACTCGGGATCGATCGGCGAGCGCGCAATATGAGGCTCGGCCTGCGCCCGCATGTTTGGCGGCAGCGGCGCAGGATCGTCACCCAAACGCAGATTCGGCGCAACGCGCAGATCGAGTGTGACCGCGGTTGCGGCCTGCATTTGGGGTGGGGCGGGCGCGGGAGTCCTGACGAGATCGCCGTTGTGGTCGAGCAGCATCAGCGCACCAGAAGAAAGGCGATCAAGTGGAACGCTCTGCAGGGAAACGGGCCAATTGCTCCGATCGGGGGCGGGCATTGAGATGCCCGGAACGGTCGCCGCCGGCGTCATTTGGGCAGAAAAAAGGATAATCGTCCATGCCAGGCCGATGCCGAAGAAGGAAGAGATCTTTTTCAATCTGCGGAAATTTACGTCACGACGAAGCGCAGACAAGTTGCAGACGCTTCATTTTGCGAAAGTGCCTGTCGAGTGTGGAAAGATTCCAGAAGAGCAACGGATTGAGTTCGGCATTACCGAGTCGCTCGTTAGGCTATCGGTTGGCGTCGGGGGCGTGGACGATCTACGCGACGACTTGGAGACCGCGCTCGCCGCTATCTCCGGCGTCATCTCCTGCTTGTTGACGCTTTATCTCACACCTGTCATCCCGAGTCGCGTAGACGGCGAGGGAGCTCGCAATTGCAATCTGCACGTTCTGGTCGGGAGAAGGCGTCACTTGTAATTGTGGGATCCCTCTCCGTGCTGTGCCGAATCGGGATGACAGTTACCTCCCAGAGGGTACGGCGTCTACCGTCAATGCAAATTGTAAACTTCCACCAAACCGACCCCGGTTGTGTCATTTTTGCCGCTTTCGATTGCGGTGTAGGCGCCCGGCGAGAGCGTCATGACGATGGCGGACTCGGCATCATTTGTTGGCGGAACGCCGGTCGCTTCGATCTCGGCTTGCTGATCGCTCTTCCAGTTGTCGTTGGCGGCGAGAAGAGTGCCGTTGCTGTCATGTAGTTCCAGGGTCGGATCGAGCAGCGGGTTTGCGACATCGCCGCCGGCTAACGATGGGCCAATCGCGCGCACAATCACATTGCCGCTCCCGCCCGTGCTGCTGGCGACGATGAACCCTGCGATCATGACGTTATCCCCGGTGTCGACGAAGCCGCGCGTGCTGATATTTGCCAATTCCGGTCCAAAGCCGGAACCAAGGTCATAAAGTTCCACCAGCCCTATGCCGGTAGTATCGCCCTTCCCGCGTTCGATCACGCTGTAAGCGCCAGCTTGGAGCGTGACGATAAGCGCGGCTTCGTTGTCGTCGGTGGGCGGAATGCCGGTCGCCTCGATTTCGGTGCGCTGGTTATTCTTCCAGTTGTCGTTGGAGGCGATGATGGTGTCGGTCCCGCTGTTATGCAGCTCGAGGATCGGATCCGCCAACACGCCGGTCACGTCCGAGCCCGCGAGCGACGGTCCAAGACCGCGAATCAGGAGCGTCTTTGTTCCGGACCCAAGGAGAATAAAGCCGCCGTCGAGGACGTTCTCGTCGGTCAACACATTCAAGCGGGTCGAGATGTTAACGAGTGTCGGCGTGCGTTGCACGGCGATGAAGGCGGGACTGAATCCGGTCAAAGCGAAGATCGAATCGGTGCCATCAGGGGCCAACTTTTCGATCGTCGCGCTGAGACTGTTGACCACGTAAAGGTTGTCGTCGGTGTCAAAAGCGAGTCCGATCGGACCGCTTAGATTGGCGGAAGTGATCGAACCGAGATCAACGCCCGCGGGGGAGAAAATCGTGATCGAGTTCCCGGCGCTATTGGCCACATAGAGATTGCCTAACGAATCAAAAGCGAGACCCGCGGGATTATTCAGGTCAAGGCTGGAAAAGCTGCTCAACGGGATTCCATTAGGGGTGAAGCGGGCGATGGTATTGCCGGAAACGGCGACGCACAGGTTGCCTGACGGGTCGAAAGCAAGCCCGGTCGGGCCGATGATAAACGCGACGAATGCGCCCATGTCGGTCCCGTCCGGGGCGAATTGTTCCACCGTATTCAAGCCGTAGTTGGCTGCGTAAAGGTTGCCGCTTCGGTCGAACGCCAGCCCCATCGCGTTGTTCACCCCCGTGCTTGCGAAAACGCCGAGATCAGTCCCATCCGGCGCAAATTTTCTGATCACGTTGCTGTTTGTGCTGACGTAAAGGTTGCCGCTCGAGTCGATCGCGACGCCGTAGGGGCCATTCACGAATTCGCTCGTGAAGGGAGAGCCGTTCCCATTTGCATCATATTTTGTGATCGTGTTGACGCCGAAATTGGCCACAAAAAAAGTGTCAGCCGAGGCGAATGAGGCGAGAGCGAGGAGCCCGCAGAAAATCTGCAGGGAGAGCTTGAGTTTCATGGCGTTGAATTGGCAGCAGGAAAGTAGTCCAATTCTGACAGCAGGTCGCGCACCGCAGGCTACGTTGTGCCGCCTCCCGGCATGGCGCATATTGGTGCGACATGCTCTATCAGCTCGAGTCCAGCTATCGCCCGCGCGGCGACCAGGCCCAGGCGATCGCCAAACTCCTCAAATCGGTCGAGGCGGGCAATCGCCATCAGACTCTGCTCGGCGTCACTGGATCCGGGAAGACTTTCACCATCGCCAACGTCATCCGCCAGCTCGACCGGCCGGCCCTCATCATCTCCCACAACAAGACGCTGGCCGCGCAGCTCTACTCCGAATTCAAGCAATTCTTCCCGCAGAACGCGGTCGAATATTTCGTCAGCTATTTCGATTATTACCAGCCGGAAGCCTACATTCCCCGTTCCGACACCTACATCGAGAAGGACTCGTCGATCAACGAAGAGATCGAGCGGCTTCGACTTTCGGCCGCGAGTTCGCTCCTGACCCGGCGGGATACCATCGTGGTGGCAAGTGTCTCCTGCATCTATGGCGTCACCTCGCCGGAAGATTACCTGCGCATGCTTTTGACCGTGAAGCGCGGTCAGCAAATCTCGCGCGAAGCTGTCCTCGGCCGGTTGGTCGACATGCTTTACGAGCGCAACGATGTGAATTTCGTGCGCGGAAAATTCCGGGTGCGCGGCGATGTCGTCGAGGTCTATCCCGCAACCGCGGATGAAGAAGCTGTCCGGCTGGAGTTTTTCGGCGACGAGCTGGACGCCATCACGCGTTTCGATCCTCTCACCGGCCACGCTCACGAGTCGTTAGGCGTAATAACATTTTTTCCGGCCAAACAATTCGTCACGCCCGCGGATAAGTTGAACCGTGCGCTCACCTCGATCCGCACCGAGCTCGACGAGCGCATCATCCAACTTGAATCGGTCGGGAAATTGCTCGAGGCGCAAAGGCTAAAAATGCGCACGGAATACGACCTCGAGATGTTGCAGGAGATGGGATTTTGCAACGGGATCGAAAACTATTCGCGGCATCTGTCCGGTCGTCCGCCCGGCTCAAAACCGTTCACCTTGATCGATTTTTTCCCGAAGGATTTTCTGCTCGTGATTGATGAATCGCACGCCACCATTCCCCAGATCGGCGGCATGTACGAGGGCGACAGGTCACGCAAAACGGTCCTGGTCGAATACGGCTTCCGCCTTCCCAGCGCGCTCGACAATCGGCCGCTGAACTTCCCCGAATTCATGGCCAACGCGAATCAGCTCATTTACGTGAGTGCAACCCCGGCCGAGTTTGAAATCAAGAATAGCGTCGTTGGCAACCGCGGCTATTTCCCCCACAAACGTGAGCGCATCGGCGAAGAGGAACTTGTGCCGTTCGTTGTAGCTGGAGGGACGACCTCCGTGTCGTCCAAGTTTCCAAAGACGGACGGGACAGCGCCCATCCCTCCAATCTCCCGCACCGACCAGCCGCCCGAAGAATTCGATGTTCGCACTCCCGGCATGCCGCTTGTTGTCGAGCAAATCATTCGCCCGACCGGATTGCTCGACCCGAAAGTCACGCTCAAACCACTGAAAAATCAGATCGACGATACGATCGAGCTGTGCCGGGAGCGAGTGGAGCGTCAGGAACGCGTTCTCGTCACAACTCTGACGAAGCGCACGGCGGAGGATCTTTCCGACTACTTGCGGGATGTCGGCTTGAAAGTGCGCTACCTGCACAGCGACATTGATACGATTGAACGGGTGGAAATCCTGCGGGGGTTGCGGGCGGCCGAATTCGACATTCTTGTCGGCATCAATCTCCTCCGGGAAGGTCTTGACCTGCCCGAAGTCTCGTTGGTCTGCATCCTCGACGCTGACAAGGAAGGCTTCTTACGCAGCCAGACCTCGCTCATTCAGACGGCGGGACGCGCCGCGCGTCACATCAACGGCGAAGTCGTTCTTTTCGCCGACAGCGTCACGCAGAGCATGCAGGCCCTGATGTCGATCTCGGATTACCGTCGCAGCAAGCAGATGGAGTACAACGAAAAACACGGCATCACTCCGCAAACTGTCCGGCGCGCCGTGCAGGAAAGCCTGCACACGATCCTGCGCGGGCGCGAAATCGCGGCCTCCGTCATCCAGGAAAGCGGTGGCGACTTCAATCTGACTGAACTCCTGCGCGAACTGGAAGACGAGATGCAACAGGCCTCTGCCAACCTTGAATTCGAGCGTGCCGCCCTCTTGCGCGACCAGATCATGGAAGTAAAAAGCGGCACTGGCCTGGCGAAGATTGAACCGAAGCGCAAACCGGTGAAATACACGCGCGGTTCCGGGCGCCGCCGCTCGCGGGTTTAGTGGAGAAGAGCAGTCGTCCTAAACCATTCAGTGCCATCTGGTAAACCGGTTCCGCGCGATAAAATCGATGACGGACAATCGATTTGGTGCACGAAGATTTGGCTTGATTAGAAATGCGTGTAGAATCAGCTGAGCATTAGGACGGTATCGCTGTCTAATGATCTCACGGTACCAGATGAACGGCATCGCTGTTTTTTTGGATGGATTCATTTTCATGACATTTTCGCATTCTTATTTTTTCATTGCAGACGTAATCGCGGCGACCCCCGCGGTGTCTCTGATGGTTGTGTGCGGCGGTTTTTCTCCGGACGGTCTTTGGTCAAGCGACGGCAGCGTGTGCGAAATGGCAGACGACTCCGCAAGATCCGCTTTCCCCCAGAAATTCAAGCATTTAAAGCTTGCCCCGCACTCGGGGCAGGGGCATACCGATTGCTGCGATAATTATGATGTCGCTGATTGAAATTGGACGCGCCGTCGTCCCTTGGAGCCTCCGTCGGTGCGCTCTTCCAACCGACCCGGGCTTGCAACGAGAAATCTTGGGTCGATCGAAGCCGCAAGGCCATCACGCTTCTTACGCTGGCTGCCGGACTGTCTGTTTGTCTCCGCCAGGCGTCGTTTGCCAATGCCTACAACTTCAAGCTATGAAAAGTACGGAACTACCTCAACCGGAGTCGATCTCTATTGGACGGCCTATGTCCCAGCGGATGGACTAAGACATCCGGCTGTTATTGTTCTTCATCCGGGCGGATACAAAGCTGGAGACGCCGGCCCGCTATATGTCGCCGAAGATCTGGGTAATGCGGGATTCCTCGGCTTGGCTGTCGAGTATCGATTGGCCCCTCCTCACGACAATATGGACTCCCCGACGCACCCAGTTCCGGGTCAAAATGATGTAAATCCGGTGGACGACGGCCACTACCCTGAACAGACCGATGACGTCCAGTTGGCGATCCGCACCGCGCGCGCAGATCCTAGATGCAACGGTCTTGTTTATTGCGTCGGTGGATCTGCTGGCGGCTCGCACACGGCGTTCATGGCGGCAACCGGCACTGCGGGCGATGACATGCCGGATTTGGTGGCGATCTTGTCTTGCGGCGTATCCAACCTATTCGACTCAAATTTGTGGCCACTCGTCTGCAACGACACCGAAACCTGTCCGAGCGAGGCGATTGCCAACTATTTGAATATAGCCAATTCGTTTCCATTTGCGCCTTCTGGAACGGATTTGGCAACGGCGCAGGCTGCTTCCCCGGTCACGTATCTCCATTCGGGCATGCCTCCGATGTTTATTCTTTGCTCCGACAAGGATTCACTTGGCATCCCGACTTCAACCGGTTTCAGTATCAATAGCTACAACACGGACGGCAGCATAGGGCCATTGGAAGTTGGAACCAACGGGCTGATCCCCAAATTGCTCCTTGCTGGATATACCGAATCAACCTCGGATGTGCCGGTAGCTAATACATTCAGGGGATCGATCGTTCCGGTTACGGTTCACTCTCATGCTTTTGAGTATTGGTACTTCCCCTTTGATGGCATCCCGGGGCATCCCACGGTCGCGACCACAATCATTAATTGGTTGAAAGCAGGGCCGCCCACGACCGGCACTCTACCGACGAAAGACTTGATGAATGTGTCTACGCGGACGGACGTTCTTGGCGGCGACAGCGTTATGATTGGAGGATTTATCATTACCGGCAACGTAGCTAAGTCCGTCGTTCTACGTGGACTCGGACCATCCCTGGCGGTGAGCGGCGTGACGGATCTTCTGGACGACCCGAGTCTGGCATTATATGACTCTACGGGTGCACTGGTGGAACAGAACGACAACTGGAGTCTCCCTCTTCCTGACTATGTGACAAAGAACGGGCTGATTCCTAAGAATCCGTCTGAGTCTCTCATCGCGACCACATTGCGCCCTGGCAATTACACGGCGGTACTTCAGGGGTCAAATGGCTCTACCGGGGTGGCCTTGTTCGAGCTTTACGATGTTGATCCTGCCGATTCACGAGTCAGCAACCTCTCCACACGAGGCCGGGTAGGCAACGGCGACCAGGGATCGATGATTGGCGGGTTTATCATTGGCGGAACGCAATCGACCCAAGTCCTCGTTCGCGCCCTTGGACCGTCGCTGACAGCCTATGGCGTCTCGGGAGCACTCTCCGACCCATTTCTGGAACTGCGCGACAGCCAAGGCTCTCTTATCGCCGAGAATGACGACTGGCGGTCGGACCAGGAGCAGCAGATTATCGACACCGGGCATCCCGCCGTCAAACGACAAGGAGTCCGCGATTATTTCTACTTTAGCTCCGGGCAATTACACGGCACTGGTTTCTGGTGCGGGCGCTTCCGAGGGGGTAGCGCTTGTCGAAATGTATAATTTGACGAGCAACTGATATCTAGCTCAAGCACTTACCCGATTTTGACCTTCCCGACCTGAGGGTTGGCGGTTGGTTGAGCGGCAGAGCGCTCAATTCTGCAAGACTGAGCGTACCACGCCGTCCCCGGCATCCGTCGGTGATGTCAGGCTAATTGCACAGACTGTTCCAACCGGCTTGCGACGCGGACTCTTAGAGCGCCTGGATGCCGTTCCTAGGCGCTGCCACGATTCATTCCGATAAAGCCTTCGCGCTCCAGGTGCAGGATGATTTCTTGGGCCGCTTCTTCGGGGCTAAGCTCGGCGGTGTTGATGTGCAGCTCGGCGTCGGTCGGTTCTTCGTAAGGATCCGAGATGCCGGTAAACTCTTTCAGGATGCCGGCGCGCGCTTTGGCATAAAGTCCTTTGCGATCGCGGCGTTCACACACGTCGACAGAGGTGGAGAGATGGACGAGGATGAAACCGCCAACGGGCTCGATCAGGGCGCGCACATCCTTGCGGGTGGCATCGTAGGGCGCGATCGGGGCGCAAATGGCAATACCGCCGTTCTTCGTAATCTCGGAGGCAACGTAGCCGATGCGGCGAATGTTAATGTCCCGATGTTCTTTGGAGAACCCAAGCTCCGAGGAGAGATGCTTCCGGACGAGGTCGCCGTCGAGCATTGTGACCGGTCGGCCGCCGACTTCCAGGAATTTGGTCATGAGGACATTTGCGATGGTTGATTTGCCGCTGCCGGAAAATCCGCTGAAGAAGACGGTGAAGCCTTGTTTTGCGCGCGGTGGGAAGCTCCGGCGCAGTTCGAGGGCGACTTCGGGATAAGTAAACCAACTCGGGATGTCGCGACCTTCGTTGAGCCGAGAGCGGAGCTCGGTGCCGGAGAGATTGAGAACCCGCGCATCTTTCGGGATCTCGTTATCCGGGAAATATTTATCCTTGTCTTCGAGGTAAACCATCATCTGAAACGGTACCTGGGTGACGCCAATCTCGTCCTGGTGTTTGGCGAAGAGCTCCTGCGCTTCATAAGGTCCGTAGAATGGCTTGCCATCGGTGTCTTTACCCGGGCCGGCGTGGTCGCGGCCGACGATGAGGTGACTGCAGCCGTAGTTTTTCCTAATGAGCGCGTGCCAGACAGCTTCGCGCGGGCCGCCCATGCGCATGGCGAAGGGGACCAAGGAGAGCTTCGCGGTCCCGGCCGGATACTTGCCGACGAGGAGCTGGTAGCACCGCACGCGGGTAAAATAATCAACGTCGCCGGGCCTGGTCATGCCGACGACGGGGTGGATGAGGAGGCTGGCTTCGACTTGCTTCGCGGCGCGGAAAGTGAGCTCGACGTGCGCGCGGTGCATCGGATTGCGAGTCTGGAAGGCGACGATGCGCCGCCAGCCCAGATTGGCGAAGTCAGCGCGCAATTCGGACGGAGTGAGGCGGAGATTCTTGAAGTCGTAATGGCTCGGAAGTTGGAGACCTTCGAGGCGGCCACCGACGTACCAGGGGTTGCTTCGATTCATCAGGTAAGCAACGCCGGGGTGGGCGACGCTGGTGCTTTTGAAGACCGCTTTGCCTTCCGCCTGGCGATCGGGTTGCCAGACGTCCTCGACATGGAGAATAGCGATCATGACCCCTTCGGCATCACGCAGGGCGATCTTGCTGCTGCCGGATTTAAGGGTCTTGGCAAAGGCTTCGGTGACGTCGAGCGTAATTGGCATGGGCCAGAGAAGGCCGCTGGTCAATTTCATCTCGCTGCAAACGCTCTCGTAGTCGGCCTTGTTCATGAAGCCGGTCAGAGGCGAGAAGCCGCCGTTCAGGAGCATTTCGAGATCGCAGACCTGGCGAGGGGTGAGATCCCAGGATGGGAAATCGCGGGATTCAGCTTTGGTCGCAACGGCAGCGTCACGGTTGAGGATAAGGTTAATGAGTTCGCCACCGTGAGGAGGGACGAGATGGCTGGTTTTTGTTGGATTATTCAAAGGTGTAATTGTGCTGATTGTTTACTGTCGTTGTTTTGCTTCGAGGGGAAGCAACAGTCGCCGGAGCGACTTGGTCCGCGACCCGTCAGGCGGAAGCGGAGGTGTGCACCCTAGGGGAAAACGCTCGCATGTCCAGTGCGGCGTGAAGCGAAGCAGTCCTCGGGCCGTTCCAGAAAAGACGAGAGCAGGCTCGATTGGCAAAATAGTGCCATGATCACCGCGGCAAGCCCGTCATGGCGCCGCGAGCTTCAATTGCGTCGCGCCAGGTTCAACTGTCCCGGTGCCATTTTTCTCGACGGACGTTCTCCGGCGGACGCGCAGAGTTGGAGGCGCTTATAGTTTGTACTGTTGAGCCTGGCATTTTCAGGGAGATTTCGCTCTAAGGTGGACGATCTTCAGTCACGCCTATTGACGTCCAGGCCGGGATGATTTAGATTAATTATTCAAGCCGAAACGCTATGGTGCGCGCTGGCTAACAGGGATTCTTTGGGCTTTCACTCCTCCGCAGTAAATATGAAAAATGCGCTAATCTGTTTGTGTCTCCTTGCTTTTGGTTCACTCAACACAAAAGCTGTCGCCCGGCCAATTGTTTTGTCGCCCGAGCGGGCTAACCACGCTGCCTCCTTGATGAACGACGGCCGGGTTTTGATCACCGGCGGCGTTAACGAAAGCGCAACGTTGGACTCTGCGTTGCTCTATGACCCCAACGGGCAGAATCCTCGGAAACTGATAGTGACCGGGACGATGACCGGGGTGCGGTCGAATCACACGTCAACTACGCTGGCGGATGGTAAGGTCCTGCTCACCGGCGGTGAACTAAGCAACGGTCAGTTGCTCAAATCCTCGGAACTTTACGATCCCGCTACAGGTTTGTTTACGGCCATTGCAAAGGCGATGTCCATCCCACGAAGCAAGCATACGGCTACTCTACTCCCCGACGGGCGAGTTCTTCTCGTGGGAGGGAAGAGTGCCGACCTCTATGATCCCGTGGCCCAAACCTATACACCCACGACAGGGACAACGACCAACCGCCAAAGCCATGCCTCTCTACTGCTTTCGGATGGCACGGTTCTCATCACCGGTGGGTATGTTGGCAAATTAGCCGTGACCTCGGCAGAAATCTACAATCCCGCGACCCAGACGTTCACCACTCTATCTCACACAATGGTCATTCCGCGTGCCAACCACGCCATGACGCTGATGGCTGACGGAAGGGTGCTCATTACCGGTGGTTATTCCGGGACGAGTCCGCACGATGAGGTGGATATCTACGATCCCGTGTCACAGACATTTGTCGCTACGGCCCCGATGCTCTTTCACCGGTCCAACCATCGGTCGGTTCTGCTTCCGAATGGCCGGGTTTTGGCTATCGGGGGCACCACTCTCGAAAGCGGGTTTCTCTTTACCAACGAAACCTACGATCCCAGCACCCAGACTTGGTCCGTTCACGATACGATGCAGGAAAATCGATCGGGCCACACCGCCACAGCTCATGCCCGATGGGACGGTCTTCGTCTCTGGCGGTGTAGCTGGTAGTACGACCCTGCAGTCCGCCGAGGTCGTCGATCCTGTGACTCACGCATTTTCCTTGGTCGGGAACATGGTCAGCGGAAGAAATCAGCATACTGACACGCTCCTGGCGGATGGGACAGTTTTAATGGCCGCAGGAAGTACCGATGCATCCGCCCTGAACACCGCCGAGGTTTTTAATCCATCGACCAATACGTTCGCGGCTGTCGGATCCCTCGCGGAAGCGCGGAAGAGTCATACTGCAACGCTGCTTCAGGACAACAGAGTCTTGGTCGCCGGTGGTAAAACTGAGGATCGTGATACCAGATCGGCAGAAATTTATGACCCGGCAACGCAACTGTTTCACACGATTGCTCCAATGAAGGTGCGGCGTTCGCTCTTTACCGCCACCCTTCTCAATGACGGGAGGGTCCTAATGGCCGCGGGTCGGCATGGCGGTACACCAACCATCCACGCCGAGCTTTTTAACCCCACAACTGAAACCTTTACGGCGACCGGAGACCTAAACCTCCAGAGAAAACGCCATCGCGCCTCGCTCCTTTCGGATGGCAAGGTCCTCGTTTCCGGAGGAGCTTCTCTCTCGAACGATCAGCAGCCAAATTCCGGCACGCCGACGTGTGAACTTTATGATCCGGCTACCGGAACCTTTACTTTCACGCAGGATATGAACGTAGGCCGGACCGAGCACGAATCAACGTTTCTTCCCGACGGGACGGTCCTTGAATCCGGTGGACTGACTCTTCCAAACCACGCCGACCGTTATCAACCTCTTACTCAATCTTTCACGATGAGTGGAGAACTAATCCAAGAGCGTTATCGGCACACGGCGGTTTTTTTGTCGAATCCCGCGTGGGGTTCGCTGCAAGGACAGGTCCTAATTTTTGGCGGAGCCACAGTTTCCACTGGTATCTTTGGTGGTATCGCACAGGCGCTGGATTCGGTAGAAATTTACAATCCGGCAACGGGCCTGTTTAGCTCGTTCGGTACCATGGCGGTGGCCCGGCAAAATCACACTGCGACGCTCTTGAACGACGGCAGAATCCTGCTCGCGGGCGGGGTGAGCCGGCCCGAGGTAAGCGGCACCGCAGAGGTTATTAAGCCATAGACTAACGACTTTAGGGACGCCGCAACTGAAGCCTGCAATCAAGGCACAGTTAGGGGCTTCATTTTCAACTATCTTGGCGTAGACGCGGCCATTACTCGAGACGAGGACAACAGACCGCGTTAAATGGCCGCCGCCGTTCGACAACACAGCTGCCGCCAATGCCAGTTAGGGGTTGAGCGTGTAGGACCTCTGCGAGCGTCGATTCCTCCGCGTTTAAAGGCGGCGCCGTTGTGTTGATGATTTCCTGCTCTTGATGCTGCCGCCAGGTCAGTCTGGAAGACAAGCGATCTGCTCCCGGCCGGGTAGCTCGACAACTGAACTTAAAAGCGATCTTGCTCGCCTGACACGGTTAACAATGGGGCCCAAATACAGCACGGTTTAGACGCCGCAAAACCACTGCGCAGCTTCTGGACGGCAGTTGATCCACAAATGACAGATTCGGCCGGATTGGTTGGCTGCCATTCGATCGGAACAATGTCGAGTAGTCGAAACCTTGGCCGATTAAAGCTTGACCATTCGCTCGCGTTTTAGGAAACTCGGGGCCCTTAAATTCTTGAACGATCAATGCCCAAGGAAATCACCCGAATGAAATTACCAGAGCTGCAACCCAACTCCCTTTCCGCTTCCGCAAATGCCACAATTTTTCTTTCCCTCGTCGCCACTCTGCTGCTTCCGCTTTCAGCTCACAGCGGTGTCTTCCCGGATGCCTCCGCTTGGAAGCTTAATCTGGCAAGTAGCCACTCAATTACTCCCAATCGGCCTTCGGATGATCCAACCTTCACTGACGCCACGATCTCGGCAGGACTGAATACGACGGGATATCCTTTCGGAAATGTTATCTGGGGCGACTTTGATAACGATGGGGATATCGATCTTTTCGTTGATAACCATTTTTACGCGCCGCCCTATTTGTACCAGAACAACGGGAATGGAACATTTACGAATATTTTTTCAACCTCCGGGATTGCGGCGAAGGGAGACAAGCATGGATCGGCCTGGGTTGACTTTGACAATGACGGCGACCTGGATTTGTCAATTACAAAGGGAGCGCGGCTTGGCGGATCCTTAGGCCAAAAGAAGGACGAATTGTATCAAGACCTGGGCGGCGGACAATTCACAAATATTTCTGTCGCAGCTGGTGTTACGAACACGTTTGGGCGAGGTAGAAGCGTAGCCTGGGGCGACTATAACAATGATGGATACAATGACCTTTTGCTCGGGAACCTGCGAACCGATTTGGTTCTTTTAAAAAACAACGGAGACGCAACCTTCACCGATGTAACGGCGCAGGCTGGTCTTGCCCACCTTCAGTATATCGAATGTGCCTTTGCCGATTACAATAACGATGGGTTCCCGGATATTTTCTGCACGTGCGCTCAGTTCAGCCTGGCCTCTAAAGATATCCTCTTAAAGAATAATGGGAACGGAACATTTACAAACGTGTCTCGTCAGGCTGGTATTCTCCGTCTCACCCAAGGCCGGTCCATAGCCTGGGGCGACTATAATAATGACGGGTTCCTTGATCTGTTTATTTCGAGAGGTACGGATAACGGGGCTCTTAAGCAAAGCTTGTATAAGAATAACGGAAACGGAACGTTTACGGATGTAACCGACCAGGCTGGCTTAGGGAGCATTAGCAACAACCGCGCGGCGGCTTGGGGAGACTTTAATAACGACGGTTACCTCGACCTGTATGTAGTCAATTCCGGGAGTGATCCTGTGGGGAAAGGGGCAAATCAGCTTTACCGAAATAATCAGGATGGGACCTTTACCGATGTGGCGAGCAGCGTAGGGGTTGCTGACTTGGTGGTGAGCCGTGGGCGGGGAGCTGCGTGGGGAGACTATGATAATGACGGGTTTCTGGATCTATTCGTCACCAACGGAGAGGATAACACTGACTTCATAATGGGTCCGCAATTTTTGTTTCATAATGGAACGAACGGCAACCACTGGCTAAAGATCAAACTGGTGGGGACAACGAGCAATCGGCAAGGCTTGGGCGCCAAGGTCACTATCCAGATTGGTGAGACGTTGCAATACCGGGAAGCAAATGGAGCCATGAACCATTACCTTTCCCAGGGGGCCGGACCGATCCATTTTGGATTGGGGCAGACGACAGTGGTTGATCAGATTACGGTCAAGTGGCCCAGCGGCGTAAGCCAGACTTTAAGCAGCGTCTCAGCAGATCAAGAGATTACCGTGACCGAGGGTCAGTAATCTCAAGACGGACTCCAGCGGGGCGTATTTCGTCTGATTTGCAGAAAACCGGTTCCGGATCTGGACAAGAACTCGCAATCGTGATGGAATCCCGTGCCAGTCTGTCCCGACGCATTGATCGTCTTGCGATCAGCCCGCGATTTTGGGGTGGACATAATGGCAATTGTTCCTGCAAAATGACTTCTTACCGTACGCAAAATGGGCGCCGAGCGCCGGGAGCAATTATTCTCGCATTAAGTTCTCGATGAACTGTTTACACTGTAACTTTTTTGTTGCGACGCCCGGTTGACTTGTTGTTTTTTGCACGTAGAATGTCGAAGAAAGGCTCCTCTTAATACAGCCTAAGAATACAGCCTAGAGAAGGCGGTTCGTAGGTGGGGACTCTTTTTAGGTCTGGTCAACCTTGGCACCGCATTTGCTCGGTTTTAACAGCCCTTTATTATGGTTATTATAGTATATATGGCATATAATACATCGTACTTCCGGATTCTTTAAAATGCCAGCCTCGTTGCTTGCGCTCTTGGGCGCTACCTCGCTCCTCCTGACGCCAGGAAAGGCATGTTCGCAAGTCCCACAAGGGGTTTTTTCCATAGCAAACGACGGGCTCATGCCTCAAGACGAAGTCTTGGCAAATCCTGACGTGACCGGTGTCACTATCCGGCAGAGCTGGTCGGCTCTCGAGCCTACCGAGGGCGTTTACAATTGGTCGTATCTCGACGATGCCCTTGCAACCGTAGCTGCGTCGGGAAAGACGGTCTTGTTACGAATAGGCACCCAGTCCGGCAGGCCAGCCTGGGTGACCACCGCCATTAAAAGGGCACATGGGAAATTCTTCACATGGAATAATTACGGCGTTCAAACTACCATCCCGGTTTTTTGGGATCCCACCTTAGTAGCCAAGAAAACGGCCATGATCACTGCGCTGGGAGCGCATCTTACTAATAACCCCGCCCTCTCAATCGTTGTCGCAAGTTTTGCTAACGCCACCAGCGAAGATTGGAACGTCCCCCACACATCTACCGACGTAACTAATTGGCTAGCCGTCGGCTACACCACCCAGAACATGCTCGATACCGGCCAAACAATTATAGACGCCACCATGGCCGCCTTTCCAAATCAGCTCGTCACTCTTGCGATCGGCGGCAACGGTCATGTAGGTTTCGGCCGCGATCTGGACCCGACGGCGACTTATGTGGCGGAAAACGCCATCGCGACGGCGCGAGCCTCCTGGCCGGGACGAATGATCGCGCAGTGCAACGGGTTTTCGACTTGGGGTGAAAGCGCACCTGGCCCTGCCGACAGCGTCTGGAATCTGCTCTTCAACAGCCAACCCGATATCGGCGGCCAAATGATTTTTCAGTGTGTAAATGACCCGACTTACAGGGTTAACAACGGAATTCCAATTGCTCCCGCCATCGCCCTTACTCGTTCGATCAACAAGGCGGTCGCATATGGAGTCAATTACATGGAGATTTACCAGATTGATGTAGTGAACTTGCCTCTAGTAATCGCCTACGCGCACGACGTCCTCGTCCAGTGACGGGGCTTCGATTCACACGAGCAGCATCATCGCCTTGCCTGTGGTAAGGGGTAAACCGCGTCGGAGGTTCATCCCGCTTTTGTGCGCCCCCGATAACGCCGCTGCAGCGGCTCCTTGGCTCCAGATTACCAGTGTCGTCGGACAAGTATTCGAGCCATCGGGTAAAGCCGAAAGTCATCAAAACATCGACGACAGACTCTGCGCGCTTGAGAATCGAGCGTTTCGCTTCCAAGGTGAGAGCCCGTCAACGACGCCGCACATAACACCGTTTGCGTCCGGTGTACTGCAGTCCCAAGATGCATCGGGAAATGGCTCACCGCTCCCCGATGCGACCCGTCTTTGCTGTCGCTTAAGGTTGGTCGAATCGACTTACGTCACCACGACCTGATCCGGCCACCATGGCCGATGGAAACTGCGCACAGAAGTTTGGCGCCGTGGCATTGCACGAGAGCGCCAGATCAACCAAGCACTCACCACTGTGCGAAGCCAGCGCCCCAGCGCCCACCTCCGTTGCCGCGGGACGGTATTTACGCCGCAGCGCCGCCACCAGGCTACTCGACTCGGTTTTCCAGGAATCGAAAAGCAAACCCTTCCAGGCGCGAGGAGCACTCTGCTCAAAGAATGATAACGTCCGTCACGCCGCCGCCGCACCACCCGAACTGGGTGACGCAGATAAGCCAAAGGGTGTGATCTGATTGATCGCGCGCCACTGCACTGCGCTATTCCTTCTTGTGCTCGGCAACCAGTGCTCTTGAAACGCTCTCACTGCCTGGACGCAACTCCTTACGTTGGCTTGCACCGTCTCACACAATTTGTTCTCCAAGCTCTTGAAATCCTTCGGCCATGGCCGCAGACTCAACGAACAAACTACCGAGACGACGAGTGTCGTCTCAACACTTGAAAGGCTCATCCATTTTTGCTGATTTGGTTGAGCCTTTTATTTTGCCCTCGCCTCACGGGCAACTGAAAATCAACGAACACTAGATGTGTCGTGGCGAAGGGGTCGGAGTCGGGGTTGGAGTTGGGGTTGGGGTTGGGGTTGGGGTTGGGGTTGGAGTCGGAGTCGGAGTCGGGGTTGGGGTTGGGGTTGGAGGCGCTGGTTTAACGGTCAGCGTTGCATTATCGCTCGTGACGCTGCCACCGCGATTAGTCACGGTGACGGCAAAGAGGGCACCATTGTCCAGTGTCGTAGTAGGCGGCGTGACGTAGGTCGCCTTAATCGCCCCGTTTATGGTCGTCCCATTCTTTGTCCATTGGTAGCGCAAGGGCAAAGCCCCTGTCGCGGTCACGTTGAACTTGGCAGTCTGCCCAACTCTGACAGTCCGATTAGCGGGCTGTTGGGTAATACTGGGAGGCACCGGAGTTGGAGTTGGCGTCGCTGTTGGAGTTGGAGTGGGAGTAAGTGTTGGAGTTGGAGTTGGGGTTGGAGTCGGAGTCGGAGTCGGGGTTGGAGTCGGAGTCGGAGTTGGAGTCGGAGTCGGAGTCGGAGTTGGAGTTGGAGTCGGGGTCGGAGTCGGAGTCGGAGTCGGGGTTGGAGTCGGAGTCGGAGTCGGAGTCGGAGTTGGAGTCGGAGTCGGAGTCGGAGTCGGAGTTGGAGTTGGGGTTGGAGTTGGGGTTGGAGTCGGAGTCGGGGTTGGAGTTGGAGTTGGAGTCGGGGTTGGAGTCGGAGTTGGAGTCGGGGTTGGAGTCGGAGTCGGGAGTCGGAGTTGGGGTCGGAGTTGGAGTTGGAGTTGGAGTTGGAGTTGGAGTTGGAGTTGGAGTCGGAGTTGGAGTTGGAGTTGGGGTCGGAGTCGGGGTTGGAGTTCCATCCGAGACGGTATAAGAAACCACCAAATTCCCCAATTGATCCATCCCCTGGAGGACTAGTCGATCCGGATCCTGCAGGACTGTCACCAACCCAAAGCCTTTGCAGGTAGGATCGAAATAGTAGCCTTCGCTCCAGACCCCGGCCGGGCCAGTTGGACAGTTGTCGATGCCATTTGCCTGGGAAACGCACATCTCGGGAAAGCCAGAAGCGTTGCCGTTGTCGATAGCGCCCTCATGGAGATCGCCGGAAATAAAGACAACGCCTTGAATGTTGTTGGTGTGGATATAGTCCTTGAGACCGTTCCATTCCCATTGATAGCCAGCCCAGCCATCGGGATACTTGGTCGTAGGATTTGTAACTACCGATGTAAAGATAATCTTCCAGCGCGCGGTCGAAGCCAGCAGACCATCCTTTAACCATTGTAACTCTCCGGCGGCGCCGAGGTGGTTGCCATCGAGCATGCTTTTGTTCGGGCCGTCCGGGTTGGTCTCTCGGTCGCGCTGGCTGCGATTATCGAGCACAAAGCCATCAACCTGGGCATAACTGAATTTCTGCCAACAACCCAGGGCGACTGTCGGAAGGGTATAAGCAGGCATATACTCCTGAAAAGCCTGTCGAGTCAGGTTCCAGTCGGGATAGGTCCTATCGAGGTTATTCAATCCGGAATCATGATCGTCCCATTGGTGGATGATCGCCATTTTGCGCAGAAATAGGTTAACAAAGTCCCCTATAAAAGGCGTATTCGGATTATAGAGGTCCTTGAACATCTGCCTCTTTTTGTCAAGAGTTTGCGGATTCCTGTGGTCAAAATCTCCGCCAATGAATGTGAACACCGGGTTCTCGGCTGCCGCGCTCGCGAAGGTCTGCACCGGCTCCCTAAGGTTCTTTACAGTCTCAAAGTCAGTCAGGACAATGAAGTTGAAGCTTCTCGAAGTTCCACTCGGAGCAAACGTCGTGAAGGAGGGATAGGGCGGCGAAGTAAGCTGTGGCAACCCGTTGACAACCACGTTCATATAATAAGTTGTCTCTGCCGTCAGGTTGGCGAGCGGAACGATTCCGGTAAAATCGCTTGTCGAATCGGTCGTTAAAGTGTCCGACACCTGATAGGTAGCGAGATTTGGATCCGTGCCATACTCGAGCGCGACGCTGGTTGCCTGGTCGGTGCGAACAAACACGTTCGCCTGAGAGGCTGTGACGCCACCGACAACCGGCCCATGCGATAGCACCTGCCCCGCTGCGAAACCAGCTGCCACGATCTGCGCAACGACAGAAATGCTAGCGACGTTCCAAAAATATTTCACAAGCGATGGCTTTCTCGGCACTAAAGAGTGGAGACGCTGATGCTTTCATTACCCATCGATCAGGCGCTCATCACGTCGGCCACTAGTGTAAAGTTGGCCTGGGCGCGCCGCATTACGGCCGGCGGGTGTTTGCATAGGCACACATACCAAGAGCGAAATCGCCTATCGCGGCGGGCCTTCCCCAGCAGGTATGTCCGCCTGAGTGACCGCCAGTCTGGCGTCCCTACTTGTCACACTCCCGGCGTCGTTGCTTACAACAACCGAGAAGACCTCGCCATCATCATCGAGAGTCGTAGGCGGCGTAACATAAGAATCCGATGTCGCTCCAGGTATGTCAGTGCCATTTTCTCTCCACTGATACGATAGCGGGGGATCACCGGTGGCGGCGACATTGAATTGCGCTGTTTGACCCACTCTGACCGTCCGGTTCCTCGGTTGTTCGGTAATTTGGGGACGCGCCGGAGTTGGCGTGGGGGTTGCGGTGGGAGTCGGCGTGGGAGTGGGCGTTGAATCTGTGCCCTCGACTACCGTGAGCGTCGTATTGGCGGCAACATTTGGCACAGTGTTAATTATCCCGCTCGGCCACTTCACTAGCACTGTTGCCTTCCCGGCCCGTCCGATTCCGAAATGCAGCGGCTCATTACTCTGCGAGGCATAATTACCGCCCCCACCTCCGTCATTCTGGCGAAAGCTCATCCCTCCTGTATACGTAACCGTAACACTGGAGCCGATGCCCTGGCGGTTCGATTGGACGCCGGAAAGTTTTACTTTGATAAAATGGTTGCGATTGCCGTTGTTCCTGAAGAGTCGGTGGAGCCCGAACGCACCTGTTCCGTTATCTCCTTCGGAGCCGATCCCGTCCTTAATGATGAGGTCGAGAAATCCATCGTTGTCATAATCCGCCCATGCGGCACCTCTGTGCAACGAAGTATTATCCTGCAGCTCTACACCTGCCGCCGCGGCGACGTTTGTAAACGTTCCGTTGCCATTGTTGTGGTAAAGGTAATTGTTGTTTCCATTCCCCGGTTTCAGATTGCCAGCTTTCGTGACAAACAGATCAAGAAAACCGTCATTGTCGTAATCGCCCCAAACCGGGGCCCAAGTATTTCCCGTCTCGGTGAGTCCAGCCGCTGCAGTTACATCCGTGAAGGTGCCATCGCCGTTGTTCCGATAGAGCGTATCCCCCATATCTCCCTTACCGTTCTCCGCCCCTCTGGCGATATACAGGTCGGGAAAACCATCGTTATCGTAGTCGCCCCAGGCGAGACCTTTTCCGTTAGGGCGCGGGTTCAAACCGGCCGCGGCGGTGACCTCAACAAACGTGCCGTCGCCTTGATTTCTGAATAACGACTCCGCGTCGCCGTCCCCAGTAACTGCAAAATCCATGAACCCGTCATTATCGTAATCTGCAAAGGCGACGATGCTTCCAAGGTCTCTGCCGGCCACAATATCGGCGACCCCCGCTGCCGCAGCGACATCGGTGAAAGTTCCATCGCCATTGTTTTTGTAGAGAGCGTTGACGCCAGAATAGTTCTTAACGAACAGATCGAGCTTGCCATCGTTATCGTAATCAAACCAGTAGCCGCAGCGACCGCGATTTTGCGTGATCTGAATTTTCGCCAGCCGACTGGCGTATTCAAATGTGCCATCGCCCAAACCGCGGAAAAGCTCATCGCTTTTTGTCTGCGTTCCCCCTTTCGCCCCCTCCGCAATATAAAGATCGAGGTTGCCATCGCCGTCGTAATCCCCAAACGAAAAGCCATGCCAATCAGAGCTATCGGGATTGTTTCTCCCAATATTACAAGTCGTGCGGATGTCGGAAAAGCTGGCGCCGCCGTTATTTAAATAGACGAATGGTCCGTGCGATAGCAATAATCCATGGCAGGGCACGATCAGATCGAGATAGCCGTCGTTGTTGATATCGCCCCAAATTGGGTTGCCCCAGGTTTTCTTGGCCTCACTGATTAAACCGACTGTCGACGAGACATCGGTAAATGTTTGAGCTGACACCGTCGACCCAAGCAGAAGGGGGCAAACTGCTGCGGCTAACAATGGGAGTGTGCGATTTCGTCCAGGTAGGGTTTTCATGAGAAGTGAATAATAATGACGCGAGTGTTAAGACGGCGCTTGATTCAAACGCCGGGGAGTTATGTGGACTAATTGGATGCCAAATTCCGCGGCGATTGTCAATGTTTTTCGTTCCAGTTGATGCGATTTCGCGGCCTCGCCAAGCGCGGAAAACGCCGCACCGGTTTGCGGGTGACCGCGATCAAAAGAGACGAGTTGACCGTGAATTGGTGAGGAGCCTGGGCTCGGGTTGCGGTGTCAGGCGCAGCACTCTGTACTCGGGGACAGCTTTCTCGATGAGGTTATCCCCCTCGCTTCCGCTGTCTTAAGACAGGGTTCAGCGTGCAAAGCCGCGGCCCTTCTCCGGCAGGCACTTTCTTTACGATCAGCTGTTAGTTGCGGTTAATTTCATTGATCCTCGGAGTGATCCGGTGCGTCTGGTCGCCCCAGTTTTTCTGGCGGATCCATACCGACTGGACGCCGACATCCCTCGGTTGAATGGTGGCGTTCTTGGTTCCGGTAGTCTTGATGCGCTGCACGACGACGTGCTCAACCCTACGGCGGCGCATTTTTTTCTTGACGACAACAGGCTAAAACAGCGAAAAATAGTGATTACCGTAAACGCCGTTAACGGCATTTTTTGTATTGCCTAACAATATCATCATGAAACATCAGAAACCTTACTGTGGGGGCCCTTTTGGCCCTCAGTGTCATCATATCGGATCAAACTGCTTTCGCAAAAGACATCCCAGCCTCCGTTGATCCTGCGAAAAAAGGAGTGTGGGGCACGCCTTTCGATATCGGAATCACCGCCATCCATTCCGCGCTTTTGCAGAACGGCAAGGTCCTTTCCTGGCAATCCACGGACGGTCCCACGGGTGGCAGCCGCGCAGTGTTGTGGGACCCGAGCGGCACATTGACCGATGTCAGCGTGCCTTATGACCGCGACATTTTTTGCGCGGGAGAAATCCATCTTGCTGATGGGCGCCTCATGGTGATCGGCGGGTCGAAGTTCCATGCTGGCATCGGCGCCAAATCTGCAGTACCAGAGACAGACTTCTTCGACGTAGCCACAGAAACGTGGAGCCCTGGCCCGGAAATGAGTTACGCGCGATGGTATCCCGATGTTATTGAATCTTCCGATGGCACGATCCTGGCCGTCGGTGGCCTGGCGGATGGCACTACCGAATCTATCCAGGTAGAACGGTATGACCCGGCCACGAATGCGTTCACCACGCTTCCTCAAACGGCCGATAAATCGGTCGAAGTATACGCCAGAACGGTTATCCTCCCCACGGGCCAGATGTTCATGGCCGGACAATATCAGGAAACTGATCTTCTGGATTTGAACACTAATACCTGGAGCTCCGTCGGGAATATGAACTTCGGAGCAAGATACATTGGAATGACTGTGCTATTGCCGGGCTTGAATCAAGTCATGGCGGTCGGGGGGGGCTAAGCAAAGTGCAAAGCTCTTACGCCAGCAATACAGCCGAAATCATTGACTTCTCAATGCCGACTCCCAGCTGGCAATACACTGCATCGATGCATTTTCCCAGGGGCCATGGCAACGCCGTGTTACTACCTGACGGCACAGTTTTGGTAGTGGGGGGGTGCCGTCAGGGACTTGGGACGGCACCGGTAAGACCTGCCGAACTTTTTAATCCGACGAGTAAAACCTGGACAGTGCTGGCCTCAGCCCAAGCGGCCAAGGCGCATCATTCCACGGCGTTGCTTCTCCCCGATGGGCGGGTCTGGTCGGCGGGCGGTGATCCACTCTTACCACTGGAGACTTACGCGCAAATTTACTCCCCGCCCTACCTCTTCAAAGGGACGCAGCCGGTAATCAGCCAAGCGCCCCAAACCCTAGCCTATAACCAGTCATTCTCCATCGTGACTCCCAATGCATCTAGCATTGCTCGAGTAGCACTGATCAAGTTAGGTGCAACCACGCACGACGAGAACTTCGACCAACGCTATGTCGATCTCGCCTTCCAGAAGCAAACTGGGGCGCTGCAAACAACCTCGCCGGGCGATTCCACCCAGGCACCTCCAGGTTGGTACATGCTCTTCATCGTGACTGGCGGTGGCGTTCCTTCCGTGGCCTCCATGGTGTTGCTCCAATAGGCTCGTGGGCAACCGCAGGAAGTATGAGGAACGCATTTTGCGCGAACTCACTTGAATTTTGACGACTATTCCGCGAGGTGTGATCAATCTTTTTCGCTTCGGTTGCTTGCTCTCATCCCGGCAGCACTGGTGCCGTTTCATTTATGGCGTTAGGTCGACCGGTGTCGTTGCTGTGCGGGAAGTCCTAACGAGAGTTTCTGCTGCTGGCGACGCGATAAACTAGACCGTGAGACCCAGGCTCGCTCGAATTCTCATCGCGACCGTCCTCACGATCGCAATAACACCCGCTTGGCGACCGACAATTACCAGTATCGCGCGCACAGAGTTCGCGATCCGAAAACAGGCTATGATTTCACACTCATCGACCCGGACGGAAAGCCCTTTGCTTTAAGCAGCCTGCGGGGCAAACTCGTCCTAATTGACTTCGGCTTTACCAATTGCCCGAACATCTGTCCAACGACACTGGCAAATTTGGCAAGCATTTACGGTCTCCTTTCTCCCGAGGAGCAGGCACGGGTCCAGGTGCTCTTTATCACGATCGATCCGAAACGGGATACGTCGAAGATACTAAAGAACTATGTCCCATTTTTCGAAAAGCGCTTTATCGGACTCACGGGAAAATCCGATCAAATTGAGGCGACGGCGAATGCTTACGGCGTGGTCTATGAAGCGGAATCCGAACCGAAGACCAGCGCACTGAACTACACGCTCGCTCACTCGGGCGCGATTTATCTCATCGGGCCTTCGGGTAAATGCATCGCTTTTTATGGAAATAGCGACCTGCGTGACAGCCAGCGCATAGCGGAGGATCTGCGCCACTTTCTCGCTCTTCCCCCGGATGGCAGTGACGATTGGGAATCGCAGAAAACGGGAGTTGTTAAGCCTCTGCCGACCTCAGGGCGCCAGCTCTATCTGGAACAATGTGCATCTTGCCACCTTGAGAGCGGACGCGGGATCTCCGGGAAATATCCGTCCTTAGTTGGTTCAGCGTGGGTAACCGGTGCACCGAATCGTCTGACCGCCTTGGTGCTAGATGGGGTAAAGAGCAGCCGCGACGCCGGCGCCGCGCCTTCCGGCGGGGTTATGCCCGCCTGGCGAACTGTTCTGCCGCCGGCTTATACGGCACAAATCTTGACCTACATCCGTCAGGCATGGGGCAACGAGGCTCCCGCCATTTCAGGCCCTTACGTCGAAAAGCTGTTTTATCATTTTGCTTCCCGGTCGGGTTTTTGGTCGTGGAGAGAGCTTAAAGCGTTGCCGCCCGACAGGAACGCCGACGCGTCAGATTTGGAACCCGCTCGGGGAGCTGCGCCTTGACAGCGCCTGGCTCTGCGGAGAGCGGAACAAAATCTTCTCAGCACGCCACGATTCCCACGCAGCCATGGGCAGCCGCTACTGAACGGTCAGCGTGGCATTATCGCTCGTAACGCTGCCGAGGCGATTAGTCACGGTGACGGCGAAGAGAGCACCATTATCCAGCGTCGTGGTAGGCGGCGTGATGTAGGTCGCCTTGGTCGCACCATCTATCGTCGTCCCATTCTTCGTCCACTGGTAGCTCAAGGGCGCAGTGCCTGTCGCTGTCACGTTGAACTTGGCAGCCTGCCCGACTCTGACAGTCCGATCGGCGGGCTGTTGGGTAATAGTGGGAGGCACCGGAGTTGGTGTTGGCGTCGCTGTTGGAGTGGGAGTGGGGAGTGGGTGTGAGTGGGAGTGGGTGGGGTGGGAGTGGGAGTGGGTGTGGGAGTGGGAGTGGGTGTGGGTGTGGGTGTGGGTGTGGGTGTGGGTGTGGGTGTGGGTGTGGGTGTGGGTGTGCTTACCGCGACAGTGTAGACGCCGCTGGTAGCTAAAACCAGAGAGTCAATGTCACCTGAGGTAAAATACCGCCTAAGATCAGCCGTCGATGTGGTGATGCAATATTGAAGCTGCGTTGCCCCGGGCTGTGGAGGTATCGTTGCCGAGTAATTTACGCCGGAACCACTTGCTTGGAGCATGTGCGACGTAATGAATGTATCCGTAGACCAGCGCAGGTAGAGCCGCTCCTCCACGGACTTTAGTTTATTCGTGACGATGTTGACCCGGATTGGATCGTTGGAAGTCGGCGTTGTTGGTATTTGTCCGCTCCGACGCACTGTAACGGGAGGGGCAGAGGTCTTCATGACCGAAAGATTCAGATTTGTTCCCAGCAGTTGCAGCGGATCCAGAATCCGGAACGAATAGTAGAAACCATCTTCCAAGGAGATGGTATTTGTCGGACCCAACGAGGTGCCCGAATAATAAGGAAGCGAGGTACGGCCATCAATTTTGATTGTGACGCCTCCCCATTGGTTCGCATAGCTCCCGAGCGCCACAAGCGCGAAGGAATGTATTCCAGGGACGGTGTCTCCGCCCGTCACCGCCGCATGCACCGTGCTCTTAAACCAATTGAATCCATCTGGTGTCCCATCCACTCCAGGCGCTGTGACCCTGGTTAGCCGCCAGGGAGCCGCATTATCGTCCTTGTTATAATTGTTCCAGTCCCCGGCCATCACGAGCGAGGACGGAAATTGGGTCGACATTTGCCAAATTGGAGGAATGATGGTGGTATTCCATTGGTCATACGCATTCTTTAAAGTCTCTACATCATTTGGTTGTGTAGGTGCCAGATTAATCGTCTCGCCGATATCGCTAGTTAAGTTATAGAGCGCTGGAGGCAGGCCTGAAGCCGCCCTCTCGGTTACAAGCTTCAGGTCCCCCTGGCGCACGGCGTAGATTGTGTCTATTGAGCCGGGCGGACCTGTTTGCCCAAGGCCGAACCAACGCCAGAACAAAGTTCTTTCCGGGGCGGTTTGTTGGCCAGAGAGGTATGGAATAAGGTTTAGGCCATCATAGGTACGGTCTGTCGGCAAGGCGACCCCGGCGGCGCCGGCGGCGGTGGCAACAATGTCTAAAGCTGAGACGGGCTGTTCGTAAATGGCGTTAACTGGTAAGTGTCCAGTCCACTGGACAGCGAAAGGCACTCGGATGCCACCTTCCAATGTGTCCAATTTATAGCCACGCAACGGATAATTTCGCACGAAGGGCTGGGATACACCGCCGTTGTCACTCAGAAAAAAGATAAGGGTATTCTCTATTAGATTGTTCGCCTGAAGCGCCGCCAGCACGCCGCCGACTCCATCGTCCATGGCAACGACCATTGCAGCGTAGACTCGGCGGTCAGGGTCTGTAATGTATGCGACCCGGTCCAAATACTCTTGAGTAGCGGCATAGGGTGTATGGACCGCATTGTAAGCTAAGTAGAGGAAAAAGGGCTGTGTCGCATGGCTATTAATAAAAGTCTCTGCCTCCTGCGAAAAAGCATCTGTTAGATACTCAGTTTCAACGAAAGGCGTCTCGTCCCGCAGAAGGTGAGCGTTGAAATAACGTGACTCGCCTTCTAGGAAACCGAAGAAACTGTCAAAACCCCGGGCCAGGGGATGAAGCGCGCTAGCGGTGCCAAGATGCCATTTACCGATTGCTTCACTGAAATAGCCAGCCGGCTTTAGCAATTGCGGGAGCAGTAATTCATTCGCGGAGACCCCGAGACGTGGATTGGAGGCCTCATCACCCGGATTGTTTTCGAACCCAAACCGCTGTTGGTAACGGCCGGTAAGTAAGCCGGCCCGGGAAGGGCTGCAGAATGGGTGAGTAGCGTATCCATTGTTACAGAGCACACCGTTGGCGGCTAAAGAATCGATGTTTGGCGTTGGAATGTCCGGGCACCCATTAAAACCAACGTCGCCATAACCCAAATCGTCCGCCAGGATGACAACGATATTCGGAGGCAGCGCTTGCCCAAAAACCGAGGAGACACAAGTGAGCGCAATCGCCAATAGGGCAAAAAGATATCGTGCGCGGCGCTCCAATCGTTTACATGTTGCAGGGATGGGATCCGGAATGTTTGCCGCTATTCCATTTCCCTGGCGAGCCGTCGAGCCAAACGTGGCCAAAAGCGCATTCATGGTGTCGAATTCGGGGTTAGCGTTGAAATACGCTTTGGTTTGACGGTCAGCGTGGCATTATTGCTCGTGACGCTGCCAACGGAATTACTCACTCTGACGGCGAAGAGAGCACTAGTGTCCAGCATCGTGGTGGGCGGCGTGATGTAGGTCGCCTTAGTCGCACCCTCTATGGGTGTCGCATTCTTCGCCCACTGGTAGCTCAAGGGCGCAGCGCCTGTCGCGGTCACTGTGAACCTGGCTGCCTGCCCAACTCTGACAGTCCGGTCGACGGGCTGATTGGTAATATGGGGAGGCGCTGGAGTTGGCGTCGGAGTGGGAGTGGGAGATCCGGACCCTTCCACCACCGTCAAAGTCGAATTGGCGGCAACGGAAGAGAGGGTATCGACGACTCCGCTTGGCCAGTTGACCACGATGGTTGCCTCCGTGGCCGTTCCAATTCCGAAATGCAATGGTTCGCTTCCCTGCGAAGCATACTCGCCGCCCCCACCTCCGTTATTCTCGCGGAAGCTCATTCCTCCAGTGTAGGTCACGGTAACCCGCGCGCCGATCCCGTGAAGATTCGATTGCACGCCGGTGAGGTTCACTTTGATAAAATGGTTGCTATTCCCGTTGTTCCTAAAGAGCCGGTGAAATCCAATTGCACCCGGATCGCCGCCCGTTGCGTCACCAATCCCGTCCTTTATGATCAGATCAAGAAATCCATCGTTGTCATAATCTCCCCACGCCGCGCCCTTGTGCAACGAGGTGTTATCCTGCAGGGCCACACCCTCGGCGGCGGCCACGTTGCTAAAGGTTCCGTTCCCGTTGTTGTGGTAGAGAAGGTTAGCATTCCCGGTGCCGAGCGTCGAGGCGCCCGCGCAGGTAACAAACAAGTCGAGAAATCCATCGTTGTCGTAATCTCCCCAAACCGCAGACCAGTTGTTTGAGGCACTGGCAACACCGGCGGCTGTTGTGACGTCTGTAAAAGTGCCATCCCCATTGTTGCGATAGAGTGTATCTCCCAAGGGTCCGGGTCCTATCGTTCCTCTAGCTACATAGAGATCGAGCAGGCCATCGTTATTATAGTCGCCCCAGGCTACGCCAGTGCTGTTGCGATTAGTCACCAAGCCGGCTGCGCTTGTGGCGTCCGAAAATGTGCCGGCAAGGTTTCGGTATAAGACATTTCTTTCCCCGGAAAAGACAACATCCATTAAGCCATCGTTATCGTAGTCAGCGAACGAACAAAGTGTGCCGTGGTACCCTCCGAGGGTGGCATCAGCGAGTTGGGCCGTACCGTTTACTTGTGAAAAGGTGCCGTCACCGTTGTTCCTGTATAGACGGTTCGCGCTAGCATAGTTTTTTACAAAAAGATCGAGCCGACCATCGTTGTCATAATCAAACCAAAAGGAGGATTGACCGAGCACAGCCGAGGTCTCGATCCCTGCCGCTTCGCTCACGTTTTCAAAAGTTCCATCACCATGGCCCTTAAAAAGCAAATCGCGTTTCGGTGCGTTGGCCACGGCACTTTCAGTCACGTAGAGATCGATGTTCCCGTCGCCGTTGTAATCCCCCAGGGCGAAACCGCGCCAATCACGGCTATCGAGATCAGAGTGGCCAATCCCACACGTTGCGCGGATATCAGTGAATGTGCCGTCGGCATTACCCAGATAGACATACGGTTGCGGGCTATGTGTCGGCACGATCAGATCGAGCACCCCATCGTTATTGATGTCGACCCAGAGTGGGTTTGCCCCGGACGAATTTGCCTGCCAAACTAAGCAGGCTCCCGTCGTTACCTCTTGGAACTGTTCGGCCACGGATGCCAGGGGAACAGCGGTCCCGGCCGCGACAACTATCAGAAGGTAGGAGAATATGTTGACGGTCATGGAACGCGATTCAGGTCGATATAATCAAACGCCAACGTATCCGCATGACTCCTCTGATTGCGACCGGTGACGACGAATTGGAACGCGACGTTCCCACCCCCGTCGATGGTAACGGTCCCGAGGTCGCGGACCTGATAGCTAATCGCAGGAGAGTATTCATCCTGGGGACCGCCCACGTTTAATCCTGCAATGGAAAGCTGGAAAATACCTTTATCGTTTCGGGCTTGGATCCCGACCTTGACGTCATAGGTTCCGGCAACGGCAACGGGTATGTTGTAGGTAACAAAGTCGCCTGGCACGGTAGCCTGGAGGAGGCCGAAAACGCCCCCGCTCGCGTGCGAATCACGTTTAAGCCTGTAGGGTGCCGACGATGTTGGCCGGCTCAGTGCCTCAATCTCAAAGTGCTGCTCGCTTGGGATGGCCGCTCCAAGCGCCAGGAAGTGCGGCCCAAGTCCAGTGGCAGCAAACACACCCAGGTCGGCACCAGCGGAGGAGAACTTTTCGATCGTGCTATTGCCATTATTGGCTACATAAAGGTTACCCGCACTATCGAAGATCATACCATGGGGAAGGTTTACTCCGCTACTAGCGAAAAGACCTAGATCGGTCCCATCGGGGGAAAACTTTTCGATCGTGCTGCTGACATAGTTTGACACATAAAGGTTGCCGGCACTGTCCAAGGCGAGTCCGTATGCGAGATTAAAGCCGGAATCGGCGAAGACCGACCCAACGCCATCCGGCGTGAACCTTATTATCGAACCGCCGTGCGCCGGTCCGCCGTGAGCGTTTGATGAATAGAGGTTGCCCGAGGCATCGAAGACCAGATCAAGCGGGGTTGCCAGCCCATCATCCTCGTTGGCAAATTCGGTAGCCACGCCATCCGGCGTGAACTTTTCGATCGTATTACCGACTGCGTTTGCGACATAGAGATTGCCGGCGCTGTCAAAGACGAGGGCGTGCGGACCGTTTAAGCCGCTCGTGGCGAACACAGAGACGGAGCCGTCGGGCGCGATCTTCTCGATTGCGTAGGCAGCAGGGTCATCGCTCGATACGTATAAATTCCCCGCCTTATCAAAGACCAGACCGGTAGGCTTAGATGGCATGGCGAACACGCCCAGATCGGATCCGGTCAAGGAAAAAGCCGCTACCGAATCGGTGCGATAATTTGTTTCAAAGATAGCGTTGGCACTTTGGGCGACGGCGATAGCCGGCGCTGCGAGCAAGATGATAGCCGCGGCTGTATAAAGGCACTTCGGTAAACGCATGAGGGCGTCCTTTAAAGAGTGAATCTCTTGTGCCAAATCGAGAGGCGCCATTTGCCCGAAGGCGGGCGTGGAACGAGTGCAGACGGCAAACAACGAAGAGAGAAACACTTCTTCACAAAAAGCACTTCTGACTCTGGAGAGTGTCGGTCTCAGTCGCAGTGTTTGGAAAAATGCCCAGGCGGAGAAAAGTCTCATAGTTCGGGACAACCCCAGAAGGTAAAAAGCCTATCCTTTAATTTCTGACCTATTGATTGTGCGCTCATTATATCCGTCTCGGCGATGGAGTCGGAGTCGGCGTCGGCGATGGATGGAGTCGGGGTTGGCGTCGGGGTCTGGAGTCGGAGTTGGAGTTGGAGTTGGAGTTGGAGGCGCTGACATGACGGTCAGCGTGGCATTATCGCTCGTGACGCTGCCGCGGCGATTAGTCACGGTAACGGCGAAGAGAGCACCATTGTCCAGCGTCGTGGTAGGCGGCGTGATGTAGGTCGCTTTGGTCGCCCCATCGATGGTCGTCCCATTCTTCGTCCACTGGTAGCGCAGGGGCACCGCGCCGGTCGCGATCACGTTGAATTTGGCAGTCTGTCCAACTCTGACGGTCCGATCGGCGGGCTGTTGGGTAATGCTGGGAGGCCCCGGAGTTGGCGTCGGAGTGGGAGTCGGAGTCGGTGTGGGAGTCGGAGTGGGTGTTGGTGTTGGTGTCGGAGTCGGTGTCGGTGTTGGTGTCGGCGTTGGTGTTGGCGTTGGAGTCGGTGTCGGTGTCGGTGTTGGTGTCGGTGTTGGTGTTGGTGTCGGGTTGGTGTCGGTGTCGGTGTCGGCGTTGGTGTTGGCGTCGGTGTTGGCGTTGGAGTCGGAGTCGGTGTTGGCGTCGGTGTCGGTGTCGGAGTCGGTGTCGGTGTTGGTGTCGGTGTCGGTGTCGGTGTTGGTGTTGGTGTTGGAGTCGGTGTCGGTGTCGGTGTCGGTGTTGGTGTCGGTGTCGGTGTTGGTGTCGGTGTCGGTGTCGGTGTCGGGGTTGGAGTTGGTGTCGGGGTTGGAGTTGGTGTCGGGTCGGTGTCGGTGTTGGTGTCGGGGTTGGAGTTGGTGTCGGTGTTGGTGTCGGGGTTGGAGTTGGTGTCGGAGTTGGTGTCGGGGTTGGAGTTGGTGTCGGGGTCGGTGTTGGCGTTGGTGTTGGGGTTGGAGTCGGCGTCGGAGATCCGGACCCTTCCACCACCGTCAAAGTCGAATTGGCGGCAACGGAAGGGAGGGTATCGACCACTCCGCTTGGCCAGTTGACCACGATGGTGGCTGCCGAGGCCGTTCCAATTCCGAAATGCAATGGTTCGCTGCCCTGCGAAGCATACTCGCCGCCCCCACCTCCAGTTATTCTCACGGAAGCTCATTCCTCCAGTGTAAGTCACGGTAACACGCGCGCCGATCCCGTGAAGATTCGATTGCACACCCGTGAGGTTTACTTTGATAAAATGGTTGCTGTTCCCGTTGTTCCTAAAGAGCCGGTGATACCCAATTGCACTTGGACCGTTGCTGTCTTCATCACCGAGTCCGTCCTTTATGATCAGATCAAGAAATCCGTCGTTGTCATAATCTCCCCATGCCGCGGTTTTGTGTAAGGTGGTGTTATCCTGCAGTGCCACACCCTGCGCGGCGGCCACGTTGGTAAAGGTTCCGTTCCCGTTGTTGTGGTAGAGAAGGTTGGCATTCCCAGGCCCCAGGGCCGAGGCGCCCGCACAGGTAACAAACAAGTCGAGAAATCCATCGTTGTCGTAATCTCCCCAAACCGCCGACCAGTTGTTTGAGGTACTGGCAACACCGGCCGCTGCCGTTGCATCTGTAAACGTACCATCTCCATTATTGCGGTAGAGCGTCCCTCCAATAGTCCCGTGAGCGCCCGCTTGTCCCCTGGGAACGTAAAGGTCGAGAAACCCATCGTTGTCGTAATCTCCCCAGGCCAGACCTTTGCCATTGGTGAGATGTTTGAAATGTGCTGCGGCGCTTACATCGACAAACGTGCCGTCGCCCTGGTACTTGTACAAAAATGTCTATGGTGGTATCGCCGCAGAAGGCGACATCCATGTGACCATCGTTGTCGTAATCGGCGAACGAAAAGAGGCTTCCATCATCTTGCCCGAGCGTGGCGTCGGCTAACCCCGCAGCGTTGACGACCAGTGTCAGGGTGCCATTGCCGTTGTTCTTGTAGAGGCGATTCGCGCCCTCGTAATTCTTTACGAACAGATCCAGTTTGCCGTCATTGTCATAATCAAGCCAAAAAGCGGCGCGGCCTCGATTGGTGGAAGTCTCAATTCCAGCGACGTCACTGACATATTGAAAGGTGCCATCACCCATGCCCCGAAAGAGGAGGTCGCGTTTTGTCTCAAGCCCGTGCTTGGCGCCCTCGGCAATATAGAGATCGAGATTCCCGTCCCCATCGTAATCACCGAAGGCGAAACCGTGCCAATCCGTGCTGTCCAGTTCGGGAGCCATCTGAATACCGCACGTTGTGCGGATGTCCGTGAACGAAATGCCGCCACTGTTCAGATAGACGAAAGGCCCATGAGACGCGTTTAGTCCGTGGCATGGCACGATGAGGTCGAGCAAGCCATCGTTGTTTATGTCGCCCCAGATTGGATTGCCCCACGATTTCTTAGCCTCATTGATCAAACTGACAGCTGAAGTGACTTCGGTGAACTGCTGAGCCGGCGCGGTCGACGCGATAACGACGAAGCAACTCGCTGCGACCAGCAGCGGCAATCTGAGAGATGGCTCACGCCAGCCCTGCATAAAAAATGTTCATAATGATTGCGCCTCGAAATGTTAAATGACGCCTCCTGAGGGGCGGGGCTATTTGGCGCTATTGAAAGCGAAAAATGCGCAAAATGTCAATCCTTTAGTTCGCCAATTGCCATTCCACGAGTCCCAGTTTTGAGTCAGATCCATTGCGGCTGGGCCGTGCAAAAAGCTTCCGCCTTGGCATGAAGAAAGCTTTAAAGTCTGGTAATTATGGTAAATCTGATAGACAGAATAACAATTTTTAGGCGACGCTGGTTTCTGTTAATAGCACTGGCTGTTGCGTTTGTGTCGGGCTCGTCGAGCCGACTTCAGGCCGCCGTTCCTCGTGGAGTCTTTTCTTTGAACCCAAGCGACGGAAATCCGGCCAACGGCGCCGTTTTGGCTAATCCTGACGTCGCAGGCATAAGCATTCGATACGGCTGGCTTAGTCTGGAGCCGACCGAAGGCGTATACAACTGGACGTTTCTCGATTCGGAGGTGGCGTCAGCCGCCGCGGCTGGCAAAACGGTCCTCTTGAGAATCGTCACCATGGTGGGAAGACCACAATGGGTGACAGATGCCGTGACCAACGCCGGAGGGCAATTTTTCACGTTCAATGATAACGGCGTAAATACTTCAATCCCGGTCTTTTGGGATCCAACCTACCTGGCGAAGAAAAAGGCGATGATTGCAGCCCTGGGCGCTCACTTTGGCAATAACCCCGCGATCAGCATCGTCTCGGCGAGCCTTGCCAATGCCACCAGCGAGGATTGGAATGTGCCGCACACGTCCGACATGGTGGCCGAGTGGCTTTCGCTCGGCTGGACCACGGAGAAAATGCTCGATGCAGGCAAGCAAATCATCGATGCGACCATGACGGCGTTTCCCAATGCGTATGTCACCATGGCGATCGGGGGCAACGGTCATGTTCCCGGCCCCCTCAATCTCGATCCTGACGCTACATACCTGGCCCGTAATTTGATCCTAACCGCCCGTACCTCATGGCCTGGCCGGTTCATCGCCCAACTCAACTCTGTAGACACCTACGGAAGTCCGGCTCCGGGGCCGGACGCTTCGGTTTTTAATCTGTTGTGGAATAGTCAGCCCGATGTCGGAGGACAGATGCTCTATTGGTGCGTCAACGATCCCACCTACCGCGTGAACAATGGCGTCCCGGGCGATCCAGGGACCATTCTGCACAACTCGATCAACTTTGCCGCCTCTTATGGAATGAAGTACCTGGAAATCTATCAGCTGGATGTCGTGAATGTTCCTGGCGAGATTACCTACGCTAACAATCTCTTCGTCAATTCACCGACTCCCACACCAACGCCGTCCGCGACGCCTCCCTCCGCGCCGACAGGTCTGAAGGTGGTTCAGTAGCCCGCCCCCAAGAGAAACGGGTCCCGTAGCTGGCACAAAAGCAGCTAAATCTGGGACACCGTTGCATCCCAAACTCCTCGTTTACGCGGTGTGTACCGTCTCGGCCGGCATCAGCCTTTCGTCGAGCGCGCAGGAGGTGCCTGCAGCGGGGCTCGACTCCCTGCCAGAAGTAAATTTTTCCGCGCTGAGTCAGCCCGACCGTAACCCGCTTGGCGCTCACGCACTGGCCATCCGCCCGCAAGACTGGAAACACGGCGAAACCGAGCACTTCATTTATCACTTTATCCACAGCTACGTGGCCACGCCGATCTCTGTGGAGGCCGAATTCCACTTTCGTGTGATCGCGCAGGAACTCGGTTTGGAAACGATGCCAGGCGGCTACGCCAAATCGCACATTTACATTTTCGAGAACGCGCAGGACTGGAAGATGTTCCAGGCTCAGGCGCGTTTGGAACCGTGGACCGGCGGGATTCACTCGCGCGGCAGCCTTTTCATTGTCCGCGATCCCGCCTACCGGTTTGCCAATAATTCGCTTGGCCACGAGATCGCGCATTTGGTTCTGTTCCGCGTTTACGGCCACCCGCTGCCGCTTTGGCTGGAGGAAGGCTTTGCCGAATATGTTTCGCGCGTGACCCACGCCAGCTATCAACGCGCCCGCAACTACAATGCCCGGCCCCGTTCAGAATCGATCGCCAGCGAGAAGCTCATGTCGCTCTCGCAACTGACCACGCTGGTGGATTACCCGGAGCGCGAACAAATCGACACCTTCTATGTCGAGTCCGAGCGGTTGGTGAGATTTCTTGTTGCCACCAATCCGGCCGGCTTTCGCGCTTTCCTCGAGGCGACGGCGCGGGGTGAATCGTTCGACACCGCGCTCTCGCGCAATTACGCTGGGCGATTCGCCGATGTCGACGCGCTGGACAAGGAATTTTACCCCTACGCATCGAAAGATGCGGTTGCTTCCGGGCTCGCGCCCTAGCGCTCGCCTTGCCTCGATTGTCGCGGTCGTTGTGACCAGCGCGCTGAGTTTCGTCATTCCACTCCGCGCGCAAGCACCGTCGCCCGCCTGGCCTTTTCCAAGCCGAAACCCTGCCAATACCCCGGGCCCATCGCAACCGCCGACGCGCTCCACTCCGCCCCCCTATGATGTCCCCCTTCGCCAGGAACGCTGGGAGCAACTTGCCGACCGCGCAATCAGCCCTGCCGGTGGAAAAGCGCTGGCCCTTCGTCCAGAACAATGGCGCCACGGCGAGACGGAAAATTTTATCATCCACTACCGCAGTCTGAGCGACGCCCTCCAAATCGCGCGGGAAATCGAGTTTGATCTTTGGTACGTCGCGCAAACGTTAGGCGCGACGCCGGAACAATATTCGCGCAAATCACACGTCTACGTTTTCCAGAACGAGAAGGAGTGGCAACGATTTCTCGGGGAAACACAAGCGCCGTCCTGGGTCCATAGTTTCGCCTCCGGCGACGAGCTTTTTCTCGACATTCAGGTGCAGGGGGGATTCGATTCCCACACGCTCGCCCATGAGACAACGCACGCGATTGTCGCTCGATTCTATGGAAATCGGCGCTGGCCGGTCTGGCTAAGCGAAGGTTTCGCGGAGTACATGGGCGACGCGAGTGTCGCAGCGCGCCATTGGCGGTCGCCGTTGTCGAATCAGCACAAACTTCGAATGGCGGACATGACCGTTGCCGAGCTAACCGCGACCGCACGTTATCCGACAGAACCCGCCGAGGTCGCACGTCTTTACGAAACGAGCGCCAAATTTGTTCGTTACCTTTTCAACAAGTATCCGCGGGACCTTTTCCCGAAATTTGTGGATCGCGTCCTCGACGGACAAGCAGCAGCGAGCCGCCTTGCTCGAAATTTACGGCAACGAGTTCTCCGACATGGCAGAATTCGAGAAACGCTTCAGTCGTTTCATTCGCTGATGAAGACGAAAACACTTCGCAAGACCGCCCAAATTTACGCCGTGGTCGGCTCCGATGAGAGCGCGGTGAAAACCGCCGCGAGCGAGCTTGCGATCGAGCTCGCGCCCGCCGATGCGGGCGATTTCGGCGTCGAGACCATTGACGGCTGTGCGGATAATGCAGACCAGGCGGCGGGGCGCATTCGCTCGACGGTTGAGGCGTTGCAAACACTGCCCTTTTTCGGCGGCGGCAAACTCGTTTGGCTGAAAAACGCCAATTTTTTGGGAGACACCAAACTGGGCACCGCGGCCGCGGTAACCGACGCGCTCGAACAACTGAGTGCGGCGTTGGCGGGCGATCTCGGAGCGGGAGAGGTGAAATTTCTCCTCAGCGCAACAGAAGTGGATAAACGGCGATCGTTCTACAAATCCCTCGCGAAACACGCTGAACTCCAGGTATTCGATAAACTCGACACCAGCCGCGGCGGCTGGGAAGAAGGAGCCACCGATCTTGTTCTGTCGTTAGGCAAAAAGCGCGGATTGCACTTTGAGGACGAAGCGCTTGATCTCTTCGTTCTTCTAACCGGCGGCGACACCCGCACGATCCAGAGCGAGCTGGAAAAGCTCGATCTTTTTCTTGGCGCAAAGGAACGTCAGGTCACGCTGGACGACGTTCGCACTCTGGTGCCGCTCTCGCGCGGCGGTGTCATCTTCGAGCTGGGTAACGCGCTCGCCCGACGCCACCTTGAGCGCGCTCTCGCTCTCGTCAGGCGACTCCTCGACCAGGGAGAATCGGCCATTGGGATATTGCTCGTTGCGGTCATTCCGACGGTCCGAAATCTACTCCTGGCCAAGGATCTGATGCGTCGGCACGGACTGCCGCGACCGAGCGCGCCTTTCTCTTTTATTTCGACTTTGAACCGTCTCCCCAACGCCGCGACAGCACATCTTCCGCGCAAGAAAGACGGCTCCATCAATGGATTCGCTCTCGGGATCGCGGCAACGCAGGCGCATCGCTTCGAAGAAGAACAACTAATTGATGGCCTCGACGCTTGTTTGGCGGCGAACCTGAAACTCGTCACGACCCAGCTCGATCACGCACTGATCTTGAACCAGATCGTGGTCAAGCTTCTCGCACGCAGCTGAAGCAATCATTCCGGCTGTCGGCGCTGTAGACGCTTCGCTCCGCGAAGCGCGGGTGTTGGCGTCCGCTGGGAAGCAAGCGACTCAGCGGACCAGAGGATCGAGCGCCTCGCGTCCCAGAGGGACGCGTCTACAACGTTCCGTCCACCTGCTTGCGGGCGGTTGGTCCGACCCATGGAATGTCCCAGCGCACGCCGCTGAAGGCCTTCATGATCGCGATGATGAGGACGACGAGAAAGATGACATTGACCGCCGCCCAGATGAGCCAGAGGAGGACGGCAAAAACCCAGCCGATTGCCGGAATGCTCGCCAAAATGCTGTAGACGATTCGCCACGCGATCCCGAAAAGGAGCCAGGCCGCGCCAAAGATGATCGATTGCATGGCGTAGAAGCGGACAAATCCGTCGCGCTTCTCCAGGAGGTAAAAGATGATGCCGCCGACGAGCGGAAAACAGGCCAGCGCCGCCGCGACATTCGATGGCAGGTCGGTGGAAGCGGGACGCGCCGTTCCCTCGGCGCCAGGCACGGGCGGGGGAGGTGGGGCAGCGGGATCTACTGGATCAGGCATATTCTTTATTAACACAAATCCAGCAACGATGCACAAGCCTCGTCTGCCCGCCGATTTGGCTTAGGCAAACCGAAAGCGGAGTGATACGATGCGCTCACTGAAAAACTCCGCATGAAAAAATCGTTAGGCGCTTTCACTCTGATCGAATTGCTTGTCGTCATCACGATCATCGCGATCCTCGTCGGAATCGCGTTGCCGGTCTTCAGCAGCGTGCAGGAAAAAGCGCGAATCACCCAGGACTTGAACAACCTTCGCCAGATCGGGATCGCGACCCAGACTTATCTGAATGATCAACGACAGCATTCTGTTTTCCTGCACAGGCAGTATCTGGATGTCGAAGTTGACATCCGAAATATTTGCCAGCTTGGAAGATTTTTCAGTCACCCTTCGATAAGCGAACTGCCTCAGAAACTGGCGATGCGACTACGCCGGTGAGCTATGGCATCAATGGCAACAGCGTCGTCGGCATTTCGACCGATAAGATTGCGAGGCCTTCCGCTTTCATTGTCTTTGCGCCGGCTCAGAGTCGAGGAACACGGTCGCTTTCACCGGCACCGCGGCCACGAGCGTCACCGTTTTCAAGGATGCGAGTTCTCCAGGTGGCACGGCAATGCTGGCGGGACGCAAAATCGTCGGGCGCGGATCAACGCACTCTTCGGCGATTTGCACGCGGACAGTATGACGTGGACCGCTTTCAAAACGGACACCGAGCGCTAACGCGGGAGACGACGCCAACTATCGCTGGAAAGCTCCGGGCTGCCGTGAGGACGGTTGAAGTTCGCGCCGGCCCGCATCTCTACGAGGTGCTGATCGGCTCCGGGCTGCTCGAAGACGTCGGCTCGCTTGTTAGGCAAAAGTTGCAGCGGCCAACGCTGCGCAATCCTGGCGGACGAACATGTCGCGCCGCTTTTCGGAGAAATAGTGCTCGAAAGCTTGCGCCAGTCGGGCTTTGAGGCCGAACTGCTTACCGTCCCAGCGGGCGAAGAAACGAAGTCGATGGCACAGGCTGCGGCCCTTTGCGAAAAGCTGAGCGCGATCGGGCTGGATCGCTCTTCGTTTTTGGTGTCGTTAGGCGGCGGAGTTGTCGGGGACCTGGCAGGTTTTGTCGCGGCGATCTATCTCCGCGGTATCCCTTATGTTTCCATCCCGACGACCCTCCTCGCGCAGATCGATAGCTGCATTGGCGGGAAGACCGGCGTGAACTCGAGCGCAGGTAAGAATTTGATCGGCTGTTTTCATCATCCCGCGCTTGTCGTCGCCGATACCGACACGCTGCGCTCGTTGCCGGAGCGGATCTGGCACGAAGGATTCGCCGAGGCGATTAAGCATGGAATCATTCGCGACGCCGGCTTGTTCGATTCGCTGGCGGCGGTCAATCGCGACCATCCCGAAGCGTTCATCGAACGAAACATCGCGATCAAAGCTGCGATCGTGGCCGAGGACGAACGCGAGCACAATGATCTGCGGTCGCTCTTGAATTTCGGTCACACGATCGGGCATGCGATCGAATACGCCGCCGGTTACGGGAACATGCTGCATGGCGAAGCGATCAGCCTCGGGATCGTGGCGGCTGCGCAGGTCTCGGTGCGGCGGGCCGGCTTATCGTTAGGCGAGGCGGCGCGAATCCAGGCCGCCTTGCAGGCGCATCATCTCCCGGTCAAGTTGCCGCCTGATTTTCCACGCGAGAAAATTCTCGCCGCGCTCCCGCGCGACAAGAAATTTGAAAATGGCCGGGTCCGTTTCGTCGTCGCCCACGCCATCGGCCGCGCCAGCGTGGCGGACAACGTCACGATGGAAGACCTGCACGCGGCTGTCGCCGCGTTGTAGACGTTTCGCTCTGCGAAACGCGAGGGCCGGGCTGCCAACCATCCCCACACCCGCGTTTCGCAGAGCGAAACGTCTACAACGGCCGGCTTTGTTTGAAATAAGCGAGCACGCCCTCGACGACGCTGTCCGCATATTCGCGATAAATGCTCGGTTTCTTTTTTCCCGCGACTAATTTTTCCCCTTCATAATCGCCAGCCTTCACGCGCACGAAGACGGCCCGGCTGTTCATCACATACGGTTCCAGATACACGGTCGGGCAACGGTAGAGTCGGGTCGCCAACAAGTTTCGTGCATAAACGTATCCGCTTGCGCCAACCCGGGTGGCGTTCGCGGTCGTGTATTGATAAGGCGGCAAGCCGGTTTTCTTCGCCATCGTGTGCGCGATCGTTTCGGCCAGCGCCAGTTCTTCAGGAAAGGCGCGGCTCAACAATTTCTGCAACATCTCGAATCGTTGATCATCGAGTTCCAGCTCCGAGGGCAGATACGACCCATTGACGAGCAGATGCAGATGATTCTTGGTCACGAGGGTCGGATGGTTGGGATCTCCCCACGGCTCCGCGTTGAAATGGAGGCAAAGCACGAGATCCGGTTGCAGCCGATAATTCACGAGGCTGGCCCGCCGCCGGATTTCGCTGTTTCGATAAAAGAGCTGCTCGCGTTGCCAGGCGATGGTGTGTTCTTTCTCCGGATCAGCCGGGCCATCGAAATTCTCGCGCGGGTCGGTGATTCCATTGCACTCGAGGAGTTGCCGGGCGATTTCTTCGAAATCCGACGGACGGTAGGGCGTGATCGGTTCCGTCGTCTCGCGCAGCAGCGAGACTTTTGCGCCTAACGACTCGAGCCGCGGCGCGAGCAGATGCGCCACCCGCAGCGTCATGTCACCTTCCTGCACAGGCGGGAAGTCGCCAATCTTGAACCAGCGCTCCTCCATTTGCGCCCATGTTCCGCCGAGATGCCCGGGATCGAGAGCGATGTGTAACCCGGCGAGTGGACCTGAACCATCGGACGAGATCGGCAAAGCGGCTGGCGCGCTCCACGAGTGCGGTCAACGGCAGTCGGTCCGCGTCGCTTTTCGCAAAGTGCAAGATGAAGCGATCTTGCGTTCCGGTCTGGGTCAATATCCGTCGCCGCCTCCGGCTCGATCTGGATCAGGTCCGGGTCATATCCCTGGGGGCAGTAAACGTCATTGAGCAGGTGCACGAATTCGTCGTGCGTGATGGTGGCCTGATACTTCTGGAGTTCGCTCCAATCCGGCTTGCGAGCCGAGCGCGCTCAAGTTCTCCGCGAATTGGTTAGGCGATTCCTCGTCGACGGCGTGGGCGCGGTGGGACGCCGAGGAAAAGGACGAGGACAAGGCCCCACGTGACAGGAGAGCGAAACATCAGTTTGGGATTTTTCAGTTTAAATACGATGATCCGCGGATGCTCACGATTCTTTTCCTCGGCGACGTTGTGGGCGAGCCGGGGCGCAGCGCGGTCATCGCGCGCCTGCCGGACTTGAAGCGGGAGTATGCAATTGATTTCATCATCGTGAATGGTGAGAACGCTGCCGCCGGACGAGGCATTACGCCGAAAATCACGATTGATCTATTGCGCGCCGGCGTTTCCGTGATCACGACTGGCGACCATGTCTGGGACCGCAAGGAGATCGTGCCATTTATTGAGACGGAGCCACGTTTGCTGCGCCCGCTGAATTATCCGCCGGGTGCGCCCGGCGCGGGAACGGTCGTGCTCGAGACGGCCAAAGGAAAAGTCGGGGTGATCAACGTTCAGGCGCGCACGTTCATGCAGCCAATTCTGGAAAATCCTTTTCCAATGCTCGATGCCGCGGTGAAGGAGATGCGCGCCGAAACGCCTGTCATCGTGGTCGACGCGCATGGCGAGACCACCAGCGAAAAGGTCGCGATCGGACGTTACCTCGATGGTCGCGTCTCGGCCGTTCTCGGGACTCACACCCATGTTCAAACCGCTGATGAACAAATTTTTGAGAAAGGAACGGCCTTCATCTGCGATGCTGGAATGTGCGGCCCGGTGCATTCGATTCTCGGCCGGGATATTGAAACGATTGTCGGACGTTTCGTCTCCAATCTGCCCGCGCCATTTCCGATCGCGCAAGGCGAAACGCGGCTGCGCGGCGTGCTCGTCGAGGTGGACGAGACGACCGGCCGGGCGCTTCGTATCAGGCGGATCGATGAACCAGGTGCGCCAGCGGAGTCGCCTGCGGCATAATTCGCAATCGTGAATGCCAGCTTCCACTTGCGGGGAAAAGCTGTTACGGCCAAAGTGCCCCCCTGTCCGTATAATTTAGAAACGCCACGCTATGAAAATTTTCTACCGCCATCTGACCGCGCTTTCCCTTGCCCTGCTCTTGCCTGCGATCGCATGGGGGGATGCGAAATCCGACGCCTACCAATTCGGCAAGGAAGGCATCGAGGCGGCGAAGAAGAAAGGAATGGGACAAAGCGATCGGTCTTTTCCAAAAGGCGATCAAGGCCGACCCGAAGGAGGCCAACAATTACAACAACCTCGGGTTGGCCTACAAAGGCGCCGGGAAAATGGATGAAGCGATTAAGGCCTTTAGCGATGCGATCGAGGCCGAACCCAACAATTCCGCTGGTTATGTCAACCGCGGTGTGATCTACACCACCCAGCAGAAAAACGACAAGGCGATCGAAGATCTCGACAAGGCGATCAAGCTGAAGCCTGACAGTATCGCTGCCTTCCGCTTTCGCGCCTTCGCTTACCTGCAAATGAAGGATTACAAGAAGGCGGTCGAAGATTACGACGTCGTCTTGAAAGAGAAGGCGAATGATGATGCGGTCCTGGACCGGCGCGCCTTTGCCTTCTGGAATATGAAGGAGTATGACAAGGCGATCGCTGACTTCAGCCAGATCATCAAGGATAAGCCGAACGACAAGGAAGGTTATCTCGATCGCAGTTACGTCTACGAGTTGAAGGGCGACTTCGACAATGGGATCGCGGATTGCGAGAAAGTGTTGAGCATGGATCCAAACAACGAGGACGCGAAGAATCGCAAAGCCCGCCTCGAATATAAGAGGAACGCAGCGAACTCGACGCCGACGCCGACCCCGACGGCGCGGCCACGCCGGACTTTACCGCCAGATGCCACACCGACACCGCAGAAGGGTTGAGTCATCAAAAATCTGCAACCCGCAGTTGTAGCCGGGATCGGTGATCCCGGCAGCCGCCAGGAGCTGCGATGGCTTTTGTCCTGCCGGGATCACCGATCCCGGCTACAACGATGCCTTCTCCACATCCGACGGATCATCGAGCATGATCCATTCGACGACGGAGAGCGGCAGGCTGCCGTTTCCGATCAGCTCGTCGTGAAATTGGCCGAGGCGAAAGTTCGCCCCCATCTTGTCGCGGTAACGGCCTAACAATTGCATGATCTGCCATTTTCCGATGATGTAGCTGATCTTTTGCGTTGGACTTGAGGCCGCCCCCGCCGCTTCCCCTTCCGCTGCCTCGCGATCGAGTCCGCCGGATTCCATGAAATATTTGACCGCTTCCTCGAAGGTCCATTTGCCGGTGTGCAAATTTACGTCCACCCCGATGCGGGCCGAGCGGTAACGCGCCAGTCGCAAGATTTGTCCCTGTGAAGCCGAGTTGAGCGGGTAGAGACCGTTTCGCATCAGCATTTCCTCACCGTAGAGCGCCCATCCTTCGACGAAGAGGTTGTCACCGTGTTGCCGACGAATCTCGTCCTTCAGATGATTCGCAATCGAAAGCTGAAGAAAATGGCCGGGGATCCCTTCGTGCCCAAGGATCGGTCGTGGGTCTTCGATCGCGGCGCGGATATAGAAATTTTTCGATGCTGGGTCATACGTCGGGATAAAATAAAATCCGGTTGGATCCTTGTCATAAACGCCGGGCGGATTCATGAACCCACCCGGGCTGGTCGGTTTGAATGCTTCCGGGAGTTGGCGAATCTCGAACTTCCCGAGATAATCCGGCAGCGTTATCAGCCGGCGCTCTTTCAAGAACTGAATCATGCCGGTTTCGCGGCTTTCGTAAGCTTTCAGGAACGACGCTTGATCTGGCGGAATCTCTTTGCTCCGCGACGGGTCGGGATCAGCCAGGGAGGGATCGGGCAGCCAGGCCTCGAGCGCGCGGTAATGCGCCAGCTCGACGCGCCCGATCATATCCACTTCCGCGGCGTCGAGTGGCAACAGAAGCACGCGCTTCAGGTAATCGTTGTAATTCTTCTCGCCCATCGGCGCGAAGGCCACCATCTGCGGGAGATTCTTCTCGAGATGGGTTGCGAAATCGTGGATCGCGGTCAGCGCCGCATCGCGCGCTTTTGTCAGCTCATCACGCTCGTTAGGCGCAAGATCCTTCGCCAGGGTCATCAAGCTGCTCGTTTAAAAGCGGGTCGATCGCGCGGGCCGACGCAATCGCGAGTTGCGCGAAAAGCTTGACCGGCTTTTGCAGATTCTTCTCCCCTTGCGCCAGCATTGCGGGCATCGCGCGCAACCGGGCGGTGGCGGACCGGACGCGATTTTGCGGCGTGTCGTAATCCTTTTTCAGCAATGAAAAAATCGCGTTGCTGCATTCGCCCACGTAGGTCTGCGGATCGCGGCTGGTCGAATGCCAAACCCGATCGTCAAAAGCAAAACTTTCCAGTTGCGAGCGGAAGAGCAGCCAGTCGATCCGCTCGTCTTTCGGCCAGTTCGCCGTCTGCATCGCGTTTACCTGCGCAAGCACTGCGTGAATGTGCTCGACGCGCTGCGCGATTTTGCCCGGCGAATAATCCGTCAGCCGATCGTCCCAGGTATGCAGGCCGGCCTCGCTGCTTCGGACCGGGAATTCCTGGTTTCGCCAGGCATAGAATTCATCCGCCAGCTTGTGCAGGGCGGCGGCTTCGGCCGAGCTGGCCGAAGTCAGATTCGGCGTCGCCTTGGTGATCAGCGCCTTGTTTGAGACGTCGGGCGTCTGTTGCGGCCTGGCTTGGGCGATCGCCGATTCTGTGCCGACAACGAGCAGGGCGAGGGTGATGACGAGATTGGTTTTCTTCACGGCGCGGAGCCTACTCGTCGCCACTGCCCTCGGGAAGCGGAAAGGTAGCAGGGGCTGAATTCCGCTGTGCGGAATGAGCGAATCTGGAAACCAGGAACCCAGGAAAAATAAGAACCAGAAATTCCCTTCGTGGTTTCCTGGCTTCCAGATTGATTTTTCTTATGAAGGAGAGTCGGTGGTCCCGTCAGCGCCTCTTTGGTTGAGGCAGCGTCTGATCGATCTCTGCCACTAGTTCAGCTGTATTCTTGAAACCCTTGAGATAGCTTCGCCATCGCGCCAATTGCTGGGTAAGTTCTCCGCCGCCTTTCTGAATTCGGGTTGCAGCGCCAATGATGTCCTTGATGTCGGAGTAAGAGCGCTCGCTGATTTGATCGGAGCCGGAATTAACTTCCGAAATCTGCGAGAGGACCAGATCGGACCTTTGGGCGAAAGCCGCAGCCAGCGTCGGTCCTGGTCCGGGATGAAACTCGGCGATGTATCTGGTCGCGTCGCTCGCGAGGATTTCGTTGCCCAGGTATTCGATCAGGCTCGCATCCCGATCCGCGCGCGCAGCCATGATTTCGTGGCACTCTTTGCGAAGTTCTTCGTTCGAGATGTACATGAAACCGAAATATTTCCAGAGTGGCGCTTCTTTGCCCAAGGCTCGAAACTCCGCCTCCCGACTGTTTTGAACCTCTTGCTCATGCGCGATCCGACTCTGCTCGTATTGTGCCTGTTGACTCGAACATTCACTCAGCCAGAAAACCACTTGGAGCCATCCCGCCACTCCGCCCAGACCTAGAGTTAGTGCAATCGCCGTCCTTGGCGGTGATTGAAGGGGCGGCATTCACGGCCACGAAACAACCGGCGAGCAAGATCCAGCCTGACAAGGCTGCGAACTGTCCATACTTCGTTCCTTCATCGTCCATCGCATAGAAGCCCGAGACCGCGAAGGAAATCAGAAGTCCAATCCAAATGAAAAAGCATGTCGAACGACCTCCGGGAACCCATGAAAAGGTTCCCAGAACAACGAGTGTCGCAGTTACTGCTGCTGCCACGAACAGGTAAGGCAGGAGAAGAAGCCAACCTCCCACCGGGCCTTCCGGTCCCCAATAGGCATGGCGGGTTAACAAGAGCAGGGCGAGACATACTCCTATCAGGACAACCGCCGCGTTGAGCAGCAGTTTCTTTACGGAAAAGCTGGCTTTGTCCACGATCTAATCTCGAGTAGCGATGAATTAAAGAATCGATCGGTGCCTGCCCGCCTCATCGCCCCCGTCGGCCGCAGAATGGGATGCGCCCTACAATCCGTCAAGCAGCCGTCGCGGTTTGGAGGGACGTGCTCCGTCACGTCCGTGTTTCTTAAAGCAGTCTCTCCCGACGAATTCGGAAAAGTTTAGAGTGTAGTCTGCGGGTCTGTCTTTATTCTTGCCGCGATCGGGTTTATCAGATGGCCGGTTTTTCCGCCTCGCGCGGCGAACCGTTTGGGACTTCGCTACTCCGGATTCATTTCTCATCCATGCAGACCATCGTCATCGGCCACAAGAATCCTGATATGGATTCGATTTGTTCAGCGCTCGCTTACGCTCATCTCAAGCGCGTGACGGGAACCCCCAATGTGATCGCGGCCCGGGCCGGGAATACGAACGAACGGATCGATTTCGTCCTCCACAAATTTGGGGTCGAGCCGCCAGTTTTCATCAGCGATCTCTCCGATCGCGTGAGCGATGTGATGGAACGCGATGTGATTTGCGTGCCGGCCGAGTCGACTCTTTATGATGCAATTCATCTGCTCGAAAAACGGAGGCTGCGCGGCCTGCCGGTGGTCGATGGAGAACGGCGCTTCCTCGGTTTGCTCTCCGGTTTCAAGATCAGCCATCATCTTTTCCCGCCGCGGGAGGAAGCGGAGACGGCGCGACTGATCACTGCGCCGCTCTCCAGCATCGTTGCCACTTTCGGCGGCGAGGTGGTGACAGGCGAGCTGTCTGACGAGACCAGGGAATATGTGCTCGTGATCGGAGCGATGAGCGCGGATACTTTTGCCGAGCGCCTGCGGCAGCAGCGCCCCGAACGGCTCCTGATCTTCGTTGGCGACCGCGATGACATTCAAATGCTGGCGATCAAGGCGAAGGTTTGCGCGATTGTCGTAACCGGCGACCTGCCGGTGACGGCGGCGGTCAGCGACGCGGCGCGCGCCAACGGTGTTATTCTCGTTAGGTCGCCTCATGATACGGCGATTAGCGCGGATCTGGCGCGTGGCGCAGTCCGGGTCGGGCGGATGCTGGAACCGGAACATCTGACTTTCACCCCGGACACTCTGCTCGAGCATGTGCGGGAGAAGGCCGCGCGCTCGGCCGCGTTTGTCTTTCCGATTCTCGATGACGCCGGAGTGCTCGTCGGGATCCTGGCCAAGAGCAATCTCTTCAAGAGGGCTGAGCGGCAATTGATCCTGGTCGATCACAACGAACTTTCGCAGGCAGTGAAAGGCGCCGACAAAGTCCGGATCGTGGAGATTCTCGATCACCATCGGATCGGCGGAGTTGCGACTGATTCGCCGATACTTTTCTGGAACAATCCCGTCGGCTCAACGAGCACGATTGTCGCGCTCTGTTATCAGCAGGCCGGAGTGCCGGTGCCGCGCGCGCTCGCCGGGCTCCTCATGGCCGGCTTGCTCTCCGACACGCTCAATCTCCACTCACCGACCGCGACCGCGACCGACCGTCTCGTCCTGGAGCAGTTGGCGAAAATCGCGGAGGTCAATCCGTCACAGTTTGCGGAAGAGATTTTCTCGGTCGGCTCGCCCTTGCTGACCCTGACTCCGGAGCAAGTCATCACGGCGGACTGCAAAGAATACAAGGAAGACGGAATCCGCTTTACCGTTTCGCAGATCGAGGAATTGAGCTTCTCACACTTCGCCGAAAAACAGGATTCGCTCCTCGCCGCATTGGACCAGCACGTCCGTAAGTGCCGGGCTTTTTTTTGGCGCTCTCCTCGTGACCGACATCAACACCCAGAGTTCGGTTCTGCTCTGTTGCGGAGCGCCCGAGTTTTTGCACCGGATCGATTTTCCCGCGCACGGCCCAAACATCTGGGAGCTTGCCGGCGTGGTCTCGCGGAAGAAGCAGCTCCTGCCTTACCTGCTGCAATGCCTTGCGGGTCTGACGCAGGATTGATCCGCGGAATCAACCTGCGACGTCTTCACCAGCGTTGGGATGCTGGTCTGGCTATTTACCCTTCTCGGCGCGCGTCAACGATCCGGACCCCAGAAGCGTTGTTTGAAGGAACCGCGACCGGAGGTGAAGTGATACATTCCATAGGCCATCGGGTTCTTGAGGTAATATTTTTGGTGATATTCTTCCGCGGGCCAGAACTGTCCTGCCGGTAGAATCACGGTCGCGATCGGCTTCTGGAATTTGCCGGAGCGCGCAAGCGCGTCCTTCGACGCTTCGGCCGCCTGGCGTTGCGCTTCGTTACTGTAAAAAATCGCGCTGGTGTATTGGTCGCCGAAATCGTGGAACTGGCCGTCGCGCTGGATGGGATTGATGTTCTGCCAGAAAACAGTGAGGAGCTGTCGTATAAGTGACCTTGGCGGGATCGAAGGTGACTTCGATCGCTTCGCGGTGACCGGTCTCGCCCGCTGAGACCTGAGCGTAAGTCGGGTTGGCTTCGGTGCCGCCGGTGTAACCGACCAGGGTAGACTTCACGCCCGGGACGTGGTCGAACGGCGGCTGCATGCACCAGAAACACCCGCCTGCGAAGATTGCTTTTTCTTCCGTCGCGGGAAAAGGGCTTTGCCCGCGGGCGGCGCCGATCGCGCCGAGGGAAAGGAGCAGGGCACAGATAAGGATCGCTCTTCTTTGATTTTCACACCGGTAAGGGTCGTGAGGGACGCTTTTATTCCGGCGAGTTAGCCAAGGCCCTCGCATTCCCGTTTCGGAGACGAAATGGAGACGGGACGGAGCCCGTCCCTCCAGACCTGCGGTCAGGGATTCTCGCGCACGAGCTGCTCGGCGGTGGTGAACTTCGGCTCGATATCGACCGGGACGCTCTTTAATTTGTCGAGCGCCTGCTGCATTTCCGGCCTAACGACTCCAAGTTGAGCGGTTAGCTCTTTGGCTTTGTCGTAGTTGCCTTCAGCCTGCAGGGTCATGATCTCGTGGGTCAGCTCCTTCGATCGCTCCTTTGATCTTGACGGAGGAGGAGCGATCCGGCGATACAGAAATAGAATTATGAAATCCCACGAATACGATCTCAAATCACGAGATAGTTCTTTCCCAGGCACACTCATAGGCCGCATCCTGACATTTATCCTCTTGCTGGCCGTGAGCAACTTTCTGGCCGGTCGCGCTATCGCGCAGCCCACGGACGTGATCGAGACCTTTCCCACAGGTTTACAACCGGTCGCTCTCACTTCTGATGGGTTAAACATTTGGGTGGCATGCCTTTCCGATTCAATCGTGAATAAATTGCGCGCAAGCGACGGTGCGCTCCTGGGTACATTCGCCATCGGCAGAGGACCGGTGGATGAAGTTTTTGACGGCGCAAATGTCTGGGTGACGAACCAGCTTGACGGACACAGTAACGAAACTCCGGGCGAGCGATGGCGCGCTCCTCGGCACCTTCGATGCAGGCAGCTTTCCATCGGGAATCGCCTTTGATGGGGACAGCATCTGGGTAACCAACTTTGTTGATTCTACAGTAACAAAGCTGCGCGCGAGCGACGGGATGCTGGAAGCAACCATTCCGGTTGGAGCCGGTCCTAGCTCGCTTGCCTTCGATGGAGCTCCTATGAGGGTCAAGTGTGATTCGCGGGACAGCGTTGTGGGATGAAGAGATTTAGGTCATGGGTTGAGAGTTAGTTGTCTTTGGATCAGCTCCTCCCTCGATTTTAAGTTTCGGCTTATTCCTTGGCAGGATGCGAGACAAGCTCCTATCCGCACATGCCCGGTATGGGCAGTGCAATGTGTCTCATGCGACGCGTATCAAGAGGGAGGACAGGACGACGACCATTCTAACAGGGCGGCCAGACCCTAAAGGTCGGCCAGCTCCATAACTTCGATCAATCGCCCAACTGTCCAAAGTGTTCATTGGTGAGTTTCGCTAAGCTAATCCTTTCATGCGATCAATGCAATAGTCGGCGTTCATTGGGCTTGAGCCGGCTTGAGGCCGAGATCCTTGAGAGTGGCGCGTCCGGTTTGCAGTCGCCACAGATCAATCGCGAGCAGACGCGCACAAGCTACGACAGCTTTCTTTCGGTAGCTCCGCGGGCCGTGGCCTTGCGCCCGAAAACATGTGGAAACTTCTTAAAACCGCGCCAGGCCGGGTTCCATTTCTGCAAGCGCCAGACTGCTTCCACTAACAAGGTGCGCATGCGGCGGTTACCCATTCGATCAATGCTGCCCAGCCTTTGGTTTCCTCCGGTACTGAATTCGCTCGGACAACATCCGATGTAACTGCCAATCTGTTTTCGATTGCCGAAGCGCTTCCAGTCGATCGCTTCGCGTTGCAGAGAATCAAAGGTGGTTTGTCCCAAGCCCTTGGCCACTTTGTTCGCGTCGTACTTACTCTCCTGGCAATCTCCCGCTCCAGTTCAGCAATTCGCCTTTGCTGGGCGATGAGCAAACGTTGGTGGTGCTCGAGCATTCCAATCAGCCATGGATCATGCTCCAGAAGTTTCGCTCTCAGCTTTGGCCATTTGCGTGGTCCCCACCAACCTTGAGGCACGTCGTGAAAATCGAAATCGAACATCAGTCCGCGGCCTTGTCCTTCCATGATACTGCGCACTTTAATCATCTGAGAGCGCATCCGGCACAGACGGCGGCTCTTTTGCTCCTTTAGCGTGGGGACCCGGATCGGTCGCAAGGCCCGTTGTGCCCATTGACATCGAAATCGTAGAGCTGGTCGAGCAGCTTGGCGGCATCACGCCGGTTGGTTTTGCGTTTGCGGTTGAGCATTTCGGTCGCCACCACATGAGCCTCCACTCCGATCTGGCGCAGTTGCCGATGGAACGCGTAGCCAAATCCGCACGCCTCCTCCACCAGGACAACCCGGTGTTTGCGTTGGATCAACTCCCGGCAAGCTCAACCATGGTGCGGCGAGCTGCACTTGCCGCAATGGATGGGCCGGCCCCCGGCCACTCGCACCACGAGCACTGCGCCGAGGAGCTCGACATCGAGCGCCATATGAATCACACTCGGTTTGGACCCAAGTCCTTTAAAGATTGCAGGAAAATGGGCAACGATGTTATTTTTGAGTTCGTAAGTAATTATACTTCCAGGATGGCACCTTCGGGTGCTGTCCTGGAAGCCTACATGACTCTAATATCTGGGTTGCAAACCAAGGTGATAACTCAGTGACTAAGCTCCGCGCGAGCGACGGCGTGTCGCTCGGCGTCTTCAGAGTCGGCGACCATCCTTACGCCGTTGTTGCAAATGGCACTTATGTCTGGGTGGGAAACTACATGGGTAGAAGTGTAACCAAGTTACGAGCGGATAACGGTAAAGTGGTGGGCACGTTTCCTGTCGGAATAAGATCTTTCGCCTTGGCGAATGATGGAACGAATATCTGGGTCCCGGATGTCGACGGTCAGGTGGTGGCCCGATTCCGGAAATCAAAGGGCGGTCTTCTAAAGACCTATCCTGTGGGAGCGAACCCCACCGACATCATTTTCGACGGAACGGCTATCTGGACAGCGGATGGAGGGAGTGCCACGGTGACAAAAATCAGTCGTAGCAGCAGTAATCCCTAGCGACACGCGACTCTACAAAATCCAACCGCCAACCCTCCGGGTGGATCGCTGTGGCGAACGATGGCAAGGTCGCATCCGGTGCAGCAAAACCCCGCGGACGGGACAGAGCCCGTCCCTCCAGACCTGCAGTCAGGGATTCTCGCGCACGAGTTGCTCGGCGATGGTGAACTTCGGCTCGATATCGACAGGGACGCCCTTCAATTTGTCGAGCGCCTGCTGCATTTCCGGCCTAACGACTCCAAGTTGAGCGGTCAGCTCTTTGGCTTTGTCGTAGTTGCCTTCAGCCTGCAAGGTCATGATCTCGTGGGTCAGCCCTTCAATCGCTCCTTTGATCTTCTCCATGTTGACGGCAAAGGTGCCATTCGGGTTGGCGATAAATCCATCGTGATCGCGCAAATAATTGAACTGGACCGCCGTCCCGAGCCCATGGGCCTCACTCGTTCCGAACCGGATGCTCCGGAAACATGACGCGAGATAGGTGGTGTAGAGTGGGCGCTCGAGTGACTTTGGCAACACGCCCTTGTCGATCATGTATTGAATAGCGAAAAGACCGGAGATATCGGCTTTCGCCTCTTCGAGTGCGCTGAAGGTCTCCTTGAGCGCTTCGCGCACCGTCGTCCTGGTCGAGCCCTGGCTGATGTCGTGCGGTCCGAGGCCGTGCATCAATTCGTGCACGACGGTATGGGTAAAGAAAGCATTGAAGGCAATTATCTTTTGATCGTTAGGCGAGAGCACCACCTTGGCGATCGGAACGAGGGTCTTGGCGAACTTCGCGTCCTGCACGTTCTTGAGCATGACCCGCTTTGAGCCTTTCTCACGTGTCACCCTTTCGTCGTTAGGCAAATTGAAGGCCGCGGTCTGCACCCCATGGCTGGCGTCGCCCGCGCAATAGATTTCGTTCACCACCACGATCGGGGAAAGGGCGCCGATCTTCGGATTGCGATACTTTGGGTCGATCGGGAGATGGTCCTCGATGTCCTGCAACTGCCCGGAGAATTTCTGCAGCTTGGCCGATTCCTCCTCGTCCTGGACGGTGATGTACGACTCGAAAGCTGCTTTGTAGTTAAACCATTCGTCCTCATAAACCTCGTAGGGTCCGATGGTCGGTTCGATTGCGCCGGTGAGTTCCATCCAGGCGACGTCGCTCTCGTAGTAATCGTTGCTCAGGAAAGCCGCGGCGCGGGTGGTGAGGAAGCGCTTGAGAGTCGGCTCAGTCGCGGCTTCGGCGGCCTCGCGCAAAAGGGCGGCGGCGCGGGTCAATTCGCCTTCGTATTCGATGTTGTAGGGAACAAGGGTGAATTTTCGATCAGCCTGACGGTGAATGACGGTGAAAAAACCTTTAGCGCTCTCCTGCTCGGCGGCAGGCAAAGATTTAATCCAAGCTTCGATTTCGGCCTTGGTCGCGTCCGCCGGGTAAAAGTTGGCGCTCTCTGGTTTCGGGGGCGCGCCCAAAATGAATGGCTCATTGTGATCGAGCCGCGACCAGGGGCACTTGTTGATGATGAAATAATGGAGGCGTGCTCGACCTTCGGCGCTCTGGTCGCTCGCGAGATCGAGCAGCATTGTTGGATTACCCGCCCAGGCCTGGCGCAGAAAAATTCCGTTGATGATTTGCGACGCTTCAACCAGCTTCGCGAGGACCTTTCGGTCGCCCGGCGAAAGTTTCGAGACGTCGGCCTTGATCTCGGTCGGCGTAAAGCGGGCGATCATCTGCGTGAGCTTCGCCTGATCCGGTTGTTTCGTGTTCTGGGCCAGAGTCATCGCGCTGATCGACGTCAGCCCAGCCGTGAGAAAAAGCGAAATAGTCTTCATCAGGGAATTTCTATCCACGCAAATGAGGAGCCGCGCGAGAGAAAATCGGCGCCGCTCCTTGCTTGTCATCCTGAGTCGCGAAGACGGCGAAGGACCTCACAAGCAATGTTGGACGTTCTTCCCGCAGCGCCGCCCTCGAATGGCTCGTGGGGTCCCTCTCCGTCCTGCGGCGGATCGGGATGACAACATGGAGTGGACGGTCGGCAAAGATTCACTCTTCCCGTGCGACGGGATAAATTTTCCAACGCTGGTCGACAAAGGGTGTTCGCTCGTAAAACCAGCGCAGCCGATCTTTCGGCGAGGCGCGGAACGCTTCGTCGGTCTGCAGTTTGTCGCGAAATTCTGCCGCAAGCTTCGGATCGCTCGCGAGCATCTTCTCCGCCATCGGCTCCAGAATGTAACCCTCGATATATTCCGTCGGCTCCAGGACCTGATCGAAGAATCCCCACTGAAAAAATGAATCTGGTGATGAAGGTTCGAGCAGGACCGCGGCCAGCTCGCCTAACGGCTGGTTCATCGGCACCCGGATCGAGCCCGCGGGAAAATGTTCGGTTTGTTGAATCGCCGATGGGCTTGGCGGTCATTTGCACATGACCCTCGAACGGTTGCGCTTCTTCCCCTGGATTCGCACCTTGCAGTCTCGCCTCTTCCAGACGGTACATCGTTACCTTTAGATCACGGGCTTCGACAATTCGCTCCAACTGGATTCCGTGCAGCTCAAGCCGTTGCACGACATCACTCCAGGCCGGCGGAATCCAATACGCTTTCGGCCGGGTCACTGAGGCGCTGACATGATTGGCGTGACGATAGGGGATCTTTAACGTGATCGGCTTTCCGGTGAACTCGATCCGTAACCCGCCCGAAATCGCAGAGGGAACAGTGCGTGATTCGATCGCCTTGTAATCAATCGTTTCGCCGGGTGTCTTCGGATCGAGGGTCCACGCCAGCGGGATCGTGGCGGCGCTCGCGGCTCGATCTGTCGCAATCGCCTGTCGCAGCGCCGCGCCGTTCTTCGCTGCGGTCCGGAGGGTGCTTTCGAGGAAGACGTAGGTTCCGAGCACCCGTTGCTCGTACGATTTCAGGGAATGATTTTCGAGCAACACGGTCGGCAGATGACGAACGTCGCCATAGCCGGTTGAAAAGCGCGGATCGGAAAGCCAGCCCCGAATCCCTTTCGACAAATCAGTTGGATCGATCCAGTTCGCGGTGTCGGTTGAGCCGGGAATGTGACCCATCGCCGCGAGATCTTTAGTCACTGCGGGGGTGAAGGTTTTTTCAAGCCACCCGCCAATCGCGGGGGAATGACCGCCCGCGCCGTTAAAACCGAACGTGATGTCGTACTGGTAATCTGCCCCGTCGGTGACATGAAGATCGAGGTAGAGATCCGGTTGCCACTGATTGAGCGCACGAATCATCGCCTCCATTTCCGGCGTGTCCGCCTTCGCGTAATCGCGATTCAAATTGAGATTTTTTGAAGTGGTCCGCCAGCCCGTTACCTCAGGACCGCGTTGGTTGACCCGTCCGAATTTCGAGGCGCGTTCGTGGCCATCCACATTAAAGATTGGGACAAAAAGAAAATTCGCCTGCTCGAGCAGATCGCGTTTCGTGCCGCGCACCGTCATGTCGCGCAAGAGCATCAGGCCGGCGTCTTTGCCGTCGATCTCGCCGGGATGAATTCCGGCCTGCGCGAGAATGATTGGTTTGCCATTTTTCCGCAGCGCCTCCGGAGTGGATTCCTTTTCGCTCGCCGCGACGATCATCCAGATGTCGCGGCCCTCGGGAGATTTCCCGAGCGAAATCATTTTGAGTTGCGGCGCGGCGGCCACGAGCTTGCGCAACCAGGCAGTCGTTTCATCGAAGGACGGAGTGAGGCGAAAATCCGTTTTCTCCGCGGGAGTGATCCATGGGTCATTCTTCGGAGCGATCAGTTCGCGGCTTTTTCCATTCCACGGTGCGAGTGGCGGGAGAATGGGCTGGCTCGCCGCCGGCGAAAACTCCTGCTCCGTGGCAGAAAGCGCGGTCGAGGCTTCAGTCAGCCCGATAACGTTAATCCCAATGAAAAATGCGCAGACGCGGAGCGAAGTCTTCACAGCGTTGCAGATCCGATCTAAAAACAACGCGTAATGCAAGCCCCAGCCTCTTGCGAGCTGGAGGGACGTGCTCTGTCACGTCCGTGTTTCTGATCACGGAAGGCCTGCGCCGACCTGCCCCAAGGACTCGCGGGACATCCTCCCGAAGCGGAAAACTCTAAATCACGCCGCTAGGAGGAGCTGATGGCGTGCGGCCCCCCGCGCGCACCGGCGTGATCTTGACCACATTGTCCGGATCGTAATCAATCAACTTCAACCAATCCTCGGTCACGTCAGTCGCGGGCAGGATTTCGTTTTCCAAATACTCGGCGTTGAAGGCGACTTGAAGATCGGCTTCGCTGATACCTTCGTCCTGGCCGCTCGCGATCGAGCGCTTGATCGCCATTCCTTTGGCGCGCTCGACTACGGAAGCGATGATCGCGCCGCTGATCACGTCGCTGCGGAAAAGCGCTTCCTTGCGACCGCTCCGCAACGTTACCTCGAGCAGCCGATTCTCTTCCCGCCTGGCAAACTGCGTTTCGAGCAGCCGCCCGATGAGCGCGTCAATCGCGGCCGATTTCGATTCCACGCCTTTCAGGAGCGCGGCGTCGTAGGGGAGATCGTCGGTCAGATAGATGCGATAAATTTCGCGGGCGCCTTCTTTGTCCGGCCGGTTCACCTTGATTTTGCGATCAATCCGGCCCGGCCGGAGGATGGCGGGGTCGATCAAATCCGCCCGGTTCGAAGCGAGGATGATGACCACTTCATTGAGCGAATCGATCCCATCCATCTCCGTGCAAAACATCGGCACGAGGGTGGAGAGAATGCTCGAGTAACGCGAGGCGCGGCGGGTGCCGAGAATGCTTTCCGCTTCGTCGATGAAAAGGAACGGCATATAACCTTCGCGGCGTTTTTCGCGCGCGGTGGCAAAGATTTCCCGCACCATCCGTTCCGATTCGCCGACCCACATGTTGAGGATCTCGGGACCTTTGATGTGCATGAAATATTCGCGCATGTCGGCGCCCGACTTGCCGCGAAGCTGTTTCGTCAGGTTGTAGGCGGTCGCTTTGCCGATCAGCGTTTTGCCGCAGCCGGGCGGGCCGTAAAGGAGGAAACCTTTCGGGGTGGCATGCTGGAATTTGTCGAACAATTCCTCGTACAAGAGAGGCAACTCGATCGCGTCGCGAATCGCCTGAAGCGCTTCCTGCTGGCCGCCGACTTTTTCCCAGGGCAATTCCGGGACGTCGTCGAGGTAATGGTCGCGCGATTGCGGGCTGGGGAGGAGCTCAAGGGCGACGCGATAGTTCGCATCGACCCGCACGTCGTCACCCGCCTTCAGAACGGTTTTTTCGAGCTGGGCCGAGCGTTGCAAAACCAACGACTGCGTGCCGTGCTCAGCTCCGACGCGCAAGCGATCCGTGCCGAGGACTTCGGCGATTTTGGTCACCGGCCCGGCGGTTTCGAAACCGAGATCGCCCACGATGACGTAGGCTTCGTTGACGAGGACGCGCGTCCCTTTTTGCAATTTGGCGAGGCTAATCCGTGGATCGACGTTGCAATAATAATCCGCCCCGCCGACCACGATTTGCGCGGTGTCGCGCGCCGGGCTGCCGAGAAACGTTCCAATCCGGTTGGCGGGCGAGGTGACCTTTTTGATGACCTGCTCGAGCTTCTCGATCATCTCGCGGGCGTCGCCCACCATTTCCTCCTGGGCGGCGATCTCGCCCCGGAGCGCGAGGAGCCGTTCGCGGGCGAAATTATCCATCGGGAAGGAGGCGACGGCGCGATCAAAAGCCTCGAGCAGGCTGATCTGCTCCTCGTCGTGAGGCGAGCCGTATGGTGTCGAATTTTCTTTCCGTTCGTCGCTCATTTCCCTGTTTTCCCTCGTGCTGACCTTTTCAAAATGATACGCATGCAGGATTCAGGCCGCAATCGGGGCGATAATGCGGGCCCTTCCTTTCATCGGTTGTTGAGACAGCCTTGGGCCTCATTGCATTCACAATTTTTCTTTTCCGAATTGTTACGCCGCTCCTGTGGGGCTGTTTGGTTCGGGCGGAAAAATCCGATTGCGGCGGGCGGAGGTGCGTCCTACGGTTGGTTCCCTTTTTCGAGGAGTCTTAGCTCAATTGGTTAGAGCGCCGCCCTGTCACGGCGGAGGTTGCGGGTTCGAGCCCCGTAGACTCCGTGATTCTTGTATCACAGAATGTATTCCTGACACTAATTCGTTAGGCCGCGTCGCGCGCTGTCTTTTCCGGCCTCGTTAGGCGAGGCGAGTTATCTGGGCGAACAAATTGCATCTCGCACTGGGCAAATCTTTCATCCCGAAAGCGGGACGAGGTAATTCCATAGGTGGGTAGTTTTCAGTCTTTGCTCGAGAAGACATCAATCGATAAGCACGACAGAATCAATTCGTTAAGACTTCTCAGTTTTGCTGGCACGGCCCTTGCAATGTCCGGGGGATTTTTAGGTACTTCCAATACACCATTATGTTGACTGATCTACGGCACGCCTTTCGGTTACTGATCAAATCTCCGGGCTTCAGTACGATCGCGATTGCTACGCTCGCCCTCGGGATCGGTGCGAACAGCGCGATATTCAGTGTCATCGACACCGTGCTCTTGCAACCGCTGCCGTTCTCGCAGCCTGACGAATTAACGATGCTCTGGAGCACGCCGGACAAGGGCGCCGGCCGAGAAACGCTTTCTTTCCCCGATTATGAAGATTTCCGGCAACAGTCGAAGTCGTTCTCGGCCCTGGCGGCCTACACCCAGGCTGCCACCGCCTTGTATGGCAGCGGAGAAGTCCGCGAACTGCGTGGCGTCGCGGCAACTTCGGATATTTTCCCAGTGCTTCATGTCACGCCAATTCTTGGCCGCGCCTATACCCGCGCTGATGACAATTCCGATGCGCGCGTCGTCGTCTTCACATTTGAAGCGTGGCAACGTTACTTCAACGGCAATCCGAAAATCATCGGCCAACAGGTTCGATTGGCTTTGCGGCCGTACACAGTCATCGGCGTGATGCCGCGGGGCTTTCGTTTCCCAATCGATGCGAAGAGCGAATACCTCACCCCTTTGCACCCATCGACTCCGACCGCATGGCAAAGCCGGGGCGCGCATTTGTTTCGAGTGATAGGTCGGCTGCAACCGGGCGTAAGCGTGCCACAGGCGCGTGCGGAAGTTGCCGCGATCGCAGCGCATCTTGAAAAGCAGTATCCCGACACAAATAGCGACCGTAGTGCGACGGTGGTGAGATACCTTGAGGATCTGACCGGCAACGTGCGACCCGCTCTGCTCGTTGTAATGTCAGCCGTCTTTTTCGTCTTGCTCATCGCCTGCGCAAATGTCGCGAATCTGCTGCTGGCGCGGGCCACAGCTCGGCGGCGCGAAATCGCGGTTCGTATTGCGCTGGGAGCGAGCCGGACCCGGGTCATCAGGCAACTATTGGCTGAAGGTTTTCTGCTCGCGCTCCTCGGTGCCGTCGGCGGTTTGTTGCTTGCCTGGTGGAGCATCGATTTGTTGCGCATGTTCGGTCCCCAGGATGTGGCGCGCCTCGACGAGGTGCGCATCAACGGCGTTGTTGTCTTGTTCACTCTTGGCTCGGCGATTTTTAGCACATTGATTTTTTCACTCGTGCCCGCCTTGCAGGTGACGCGTCCGAATTTGAATGCTTCGCTCCAGGAAGGAAATCGCGGCGGAGCCAGTCGAGAATCCCAGCGTCTGCGAGGCACTCTCGTCGTTTCGCAAGTGGCCTTGTCACTTCTCCTTCTCGCCGGAGCCGGTTTACTCATCAAAAGCTTCGGAAATTTGCGCGCGACCAATCCAGGTTTCGACCCGACGCAAGTGATGACTGCGGATTTCGTCTTGCCTGGTGCGAAGTATTCCGAGGCCGATCGACAAAGAGAATTTTTCGCTCGTCTCATTCCCAAACTCACCGGATTACCCGGCCTGGATGTTGTTGGCGGCGCCTCGCCCCTGCCATTTTCGGGGAGCGATAGCTACGATACTTTCTCGATCGCGGGCCGGCCTGATCCCGGTCAGGGTAATCACGCGGACGCCTCGCATATTATTGTTACGGGCGATTACTTTCGTGCCATGCGTATTCCTTTGCTGGCGGGTCGTGTTTTCGATCGACGCGATACCGAGAATTCAGTGCCGGCGGTAATCGTAAACGACACCTTTGCGAAAAAGTTTTTCCCAAACGAAAATCCGATCGGACAGAGTATCCGTCGCGATGTTCCGGGCGCTGCCCCAATCACAATGGAAATCGTCGGCGTGATCGGCGATTCGCGGCGTGAGTCGCTTGCCGTCGCACCGAAACCTGAGTTTTGCACCCCTCTCTCGCAGGATCCAACACGGGTGATTCACCTCGTTGTGCGCACTTCACTGACAAATGTCTCCAGTCTTAATTCCGCCTTTCGGCGCGTCATAGAAGAAATGGATCGCGACGTTTTTGTGCCCGAATTTTTTCCATTGGCAAACCTGATCGGCGGCACGCTCGCGCAGCCACGTTTCAACATGGTTTTGCTCGGCAGCTTCGCGGGCGTGGCAATGATTCTGGCGGGGATCGGGATCTATGGTGTCATTGCCTATAGCGTCGCCCAACGCACGCGCGAAATCGGTATCCGGATGGCGCTCGGTGCGCAACGCGCCGATGTCGTGCAGATGATTTTGCGCCAAAGCATGTGTGTCATCGGCATTGGTCTCGGGATTGGACTGTGCTGTGCTTTTGGACTGACGCACTGGATGGGAAGTCTGCTCTACGGTGTGAGCACACACGATTTGTCCATCCACGGTCTTGTTTTGGTCCTCCTGGGCGGGACGGGGTTAGTCGCCAGCTACATCCCAGCGCGTCGCGCCATGGAGGTCGATCCAATGATCGCGTTGCGATATGAATGATCCGGCATTGGATTCGAAATTCGCGAAATTTTGAATTCTGCGGCGCCTTAGCCAGGCGTTTTGCACGCGACCCCGATCCACTCCTGGTCGCGTCCTTATCACAGTAGGGCGCGCCGCAATCCTGGGTGTGCTCGGGAAACGCAACTTGTCTTGCTGCAACCAAAACGGTAACGTCAGTCTTAATGAAACGTAATCGCTTTTTTAACTGTGTTGTTTTGGGCAGGGTTCTTGCCCTTGCCGTCGTAGTCATCACTGGCGAAAGCGCCGTTTCGCAAGGTGCGAACCCGCCTGCTTCAGTCGCGACGAATGACGAAGTTGCGCCTAACGACCTTCGGGCGCCCGTTCGAGAAACACCGGAAAAGCTGGTGGCGGCCATCCAGCAGGGCGCCCTCTGGCAGCACCTGACGCACTTCCAGACAATCGCAGACCAACATCCCGGCACCGACGGACACGGCAATCGCGATACCGGCACTTCCGGCTACAGGGCGTCGGCGAACTACGTCGCGAACCTGATGAGGCGGGCCGGCTATACGGTGACTATCCAAAGTTATGCCTGGCGCGCGCCTCAGCTTGTTGGCGTCCCCGCGCTTAGTTTGGCCGGCCGAAATTATCCTGTGGAGAAAGATTGGGTGATGGCAAGGCTATCCGGTGGCGCAGACGTCACTGCCCATGTACGGCCAGTGACCGGCTCTGGAACCGGTTGCTCTGCCGAAGAGTTTGCGAATTTCCGCCGTGGAGATATCGCCATCTTGCAGCGTGGCGAGTGCGCCTACGACGCGCAGGTTGCGAATGCGGAACACGCCGGCGCATCCGCTGTCATCTTCTACGACCCACAGTTCCAACCTGAGGCCCGCGGCGAGGAGGACCGCGCGATTGAGGGCAGCAGGATGCAACGCCCCCGTCTGCATCGCCAGGCAAAGGTGCCGGTTGTCGCTGTCGCCTCTCCCGCGCTGGCGGCCGACCTCCTCGGGCGGATCGCCGCGGGTGAGTCTCCCGCTGCGCATCTCAAGATCAGCATGCAGACAAAGGCTGGAGTGGACTACAACGTGATTGCTGACTCTCCGTATGGCGATCCCAATCATGTCGTGGTGGTGGACGCACACCTGGATTCCATCTATGGGCCCGGAATGCTTGATAACGCCTCCGGGTCTACAACCATTTTGGAAATCGCCCTGCAGATGTCGGGAACGACCACCCTTAATCAGTTGCGCTACATCTGGTTTGGCGGGGAAGAACTCGGTTTATTGGGGTCCGCCTACTACACAACTCATCTGACTCAGGAAGAGCGGGATCTCATCGCCTTCGATATCGACGCGGATGTCACTGCTACTCCTAACTATGACTACGAGGTGGCCGATCCGAGGTTTGGTTATAACGTTAACCAATTCCCGCCCAACGTGGTCCCGGACTCCCAAATAGGTAACCAATTCTTCGCGGATTATTTTAGTTCTGTCGGTGTGCCATCGCAGTCTTGCCCATTCGGAAATACTGGCACCGACTCCAATTCATTCGCTTTGATTGGCATCCCCGATACCGGCATTCTGACGCGACAGGACTGCTGCAAGGGAGCAGCGGAGGTAGCTCTCTGGGGAGGCTATCCTGGCAACTACGAAGGTAACATACCCAGCTTCGATGGCGGCTGCGTGGACCGGCCTTTCCTCTGGTGCGATGACCTTTCTAATAACGATCCGGCGGTGCTGGCGATTGCCTCCAAGGCAACAGCCTACGTTACCTTCCAGCTCGCCAACTATTCGTTCGCGCCCCGAAAGTGAAGGGCGGAAAAGCTAGAATCTTAGACAGAATCCCACCTGACTCTCCCTCGGTCGCATAAATGGGCGGCGGGGGTATGCAAGTTCGCAAATCACTTTGCCATCGCAATGAACGGGATCCGAGGAGTGAGATGTGCGTTGCGCGTTTGTTTGCAGCGCGGTGCGGGGGATTCTGCAAACATCCGACGCGATCAATCTCGCCTAAAATCATGACATACGTGAGTCACGTACGTCCACTGCCGCAATCGGGAAACCACTGAGTCGCGCTTCCTTGATATACGTGATTCACGTATATCAAAAATGCCGGTCCGGGTGGATCCCTGATCCCCAAATTCTTTGCTCCTTAACCATCAATAGCTGCGGCTCTTTCTGCGGTCCCCCGTTGCCACTTTCGAAATTCTGCCTTCTAATTTCTCCCCGGTCATCCCACTCTCTCAACCTGGTTCACGAACAAATACAAGGAAGAGTGGCAAAAAGCTCGACATGGGTCCGTAACCCGTAGCGTAGTCGCGGGAAGAAACCGGGCTTTCAAATTTGCGGAGCAAACGGCCGGGCTTCCAAGGTTGCGTCCGTCTCAAATCGTTGGAGGACCCGGCACTCGACGTGGTCGGGCGCACCGCCCGCTCGCGAAATCGTTCGGAGTGGCGCGCGTCTCCGCGGAGGAGCACATGGCCAATTACCGGGCGGCGTGGACGCTTTGGGAGACTGTCAAAATATTGGAGCTGGGCGCGTCCCGAAAGACAAGGAGCTGAATGAACTCGACGCCGGGCGTCCCCTGCACCGGTTGGTCCAGATCGACTCTTCCCTGGCGAATTTTTTGTGTAAAGTTTGCTTGACATATGTAAAGCATGCTTTACCATGGCTCTCATGAATATCGCGACAACAAACTCGGATCCGGAACAAAGCCGCGCCCGCTTTACGACGTGTAATCGCACGATTGCCGGGATTCTCTGGCTGGCGGCGGCAACCCTTATTTACCTCATCTCGCTCTGGCTGTTGAAACATCATGCGGACTGGTCGGCGGGGGCACGCGTCGCCATCACGCTGGCCCCGCTGCTGCCGGGCATCCTCTATCTGCGCACTTTGCTCAAATCGTTCTGGCAGATGGATGAGCTGCAGCGTCGGATTCAAATCGAAGCGCTCGGTCTTGCCTTGGTCGGGACGCTCGTCGTGATGACGGCAATGAACATATTTACGGCGGAGGGTATACGGGTGGTGAATTATCCGCAGAGTCTTGGCATCGGCGGAGTTTACATGACCATGTTCATCCTTTGGAGCATCGGCGTTTCCATCTCGACCTTTCGCTACCGGTGAGAAATCAGCTGCGCGAACTTCGCGCCACGCGGGAATGGTCGCAAAACGATCTCGCCGATAAACTCCGCGTCTCTCGTCAGACCATCAACGCGCTTGAGACCGGGAAATACGATCCCAGTTTACCGCTGGCCTTCAAGATCGCCCGACTCTTCAAAATCCCAATCGAGGAAGTCTTTTCCGACAAATGATCGGGCGGCTGCGACAACGGTTCAGTCTCTCCACTCCGGCGGCGGGGTTGGCTCAGATGAATCGGGCTCTGAATTGTAGTAAGCGGGCCGTCCAGCCGCTACTTCCGCAATGCCAGGCGCGGTGCAGGGGAGGCTTGTCCGCCGCACAGTTCAGCGATTATCATCGCCCACATGACAGCTTCCACCGTCGCCCAATACCTCGCCGCACTCCCCGCGGATCGCCGCGCCGCGCTCAGTGCCGTGCGCAAGGTGATCAATGAGAACCTGCCGGACGGATATGAGGAGGGCATGCAGTTCGGGATGATCGGCTGGTAAGTCCCGCTCTCCATGTATCCGGCGGGCTATGGCGAGAATCCCAAAGTGCCGCTGCCATTTGTTGCGCTCGGATCGCAGAAGTCGGGCATGGTGCTGCATTTCCTGTGCTTCTACGGTCATCCCACTCTCTCCACCTGGTTCACCAGCGCATACCAGAAGAGCGGCAAGAAGCTCGACATGGGTAAAGGTTGCGTCCGCTTCAAGAAGTTGGAGGACCTGGCTCTCGACGTGGTCGGCCGCACCGTTGCGCGCGTGTCCGTCGAGGAGCACATGGCCAATTACCGGCGGCGAGGGCGCTCCGGGGCAAGAGCAGCGCAAAGAAGCGGCGCCAAGAAGTCCGCGGCGAAGAAGGCGAAACCAAAGAAGTGACCCGACTCGCACCTCGAACTACGCCTGCATCGTGAATATCTAAGAAATGGAGCGAATGGGATGAGCGAAATAGAAGGTAAGCTGCGAGGTAGCAGCCAGTGAGCGCGGGCAGCGAGCGAGTTTCAAATCCGGAACCTAGGAAAAATTCTGCGGAGATGACATCGTGACAAACTGCGCATTCACTATATTCTTCAAGGCCTGATCACGCCTGAACGCGAAATCGAGAACAAATCTATGAATCCTACCGCGAACAAAATGTTGAATGGCAGATGGTGCTATGAGAGCACTGGTGTACTGCCCAATAGCAAATTCCGAAGACCAGTTGGACCAAACATGAGCATGACATCGTGCGAATGGGAACTGCCGGTCCTCCCGTTGATACTGATAATCCTGGTTGCCTCAATGGCAGTCATTCAGGAGGGCCGGGGCGCGACGTCGGAAGACTCCCCGAACACTCACAATATGCTGGTGGTCGGGACCGAGGCCGTCTTTCTCTCTCATCTCCCGATGTTCGACGGTCTCAATAAAGGGAAAAGTGACTATACATCTCCACACCGGTATCAGGTGATTCTGGAGGCGCGCTTCTCATCGAGCGGAAAGGACGTGACGGAGCTGTACACCGAAGATCGCAAGAGCCACCCTGAAACGAAGATGTACACGTTGCATCCAACGGACGAGTTTGTTCTTACGAAATTGTTTACGCCCAGCGCTCAAAAGCCGGAACTGAGTTCCTTTGGTGCGACCGTCTATCGCGGTCATTTTGAGCGAGGTGGCAAGCCGATTGACGGTCTCAAAAATATCGTGGTGACTGTCAAGCAGGTTATACATGCCCAAAAATTCGAGCCCACGGACGACAAATCGAAAGAGCTTACATATTTCCTTTTCGGCAAAGGTACGGACCTTTTTCTCGCTCATTCGATTGTTAAACCACCCGATTTCGATCAGATTATTTCCGTGAAGATTCCAGACGGCCACTTCCAGGATGATGAGCTAAGTCGAGGCGTTCGTGCCGTATTTCAGGGCCGGAAGAACACCGCGAGTCAGCGACTAAAGAAGGGGCAAAAACTGGGAGGACAGTTTCACGTCTCGGGCGCACATCAGTTTCTTAATTTGCAGGTTCAATCGGGCATCGAGTTCTACTTTGAACAAGGAGAGCTGCGGGTTCCTGCAAGCTTTGATGTTACCTCGGAGGAAAAGAGAGCCGGCTTTTAGTCGACATCCTCTAAAGTCCATTCCCCGCAGTCGGGAATATCTCTACCTCAAATCGATCTAATCCTCAAAGCGTTATCGCGATCGCAGTAGGCCAATTACGAGGCGGTGAGGGCGCTTTAGGGCAAGGGAAACTCCGAACTCCGAAATTCTTCGCGAGCAAGGAGGGTTCGCGAGCGGGGCAGCAGCGCCAAGAAGGGCGCCAGGAAGTCCGCGGCGAAGAATGAGCGAAGGGGATGAGCGACATGGCCGGTTAAGCCGCGAGGTAGCGGTCGAGCATCGCGGGAGCGAGCGAGATACAAGGCGAAACCCGCGTAACTCCGAATGCTTTCGCGAGCGAGGAGCTACGCCACGCGGCCCGGCTGAACTGGCGACTGCCTTCAGCGAAAAGTCCAGGCTTCGCCAGACGCGCTCGCCATCGACTGGATACTCGTCCTTTGAAGTTCCTCGCGGCAAAACCGCCCGCGCGGAAAGAACTTGACCCGGCTGACGCACTCCCGGTAAAATCTTATTGTGACAATCCCACAAATATTCTCCCTTCGCCCCAGGGCATGGTGCGGAGTGCTCCTGTTCCTGACCGTCCCGATGAGTTTACTGGCGTTGAATCTTTACGCCGCGGAGCCGCCTTCCATTCAGGTGCACGTCCATCGAATAAGCGTCCCCTTTCCGCTCGGGATGGCCTCGGACGGGACCTACCTCTGGGTGGTGGATTCTTCCAGTGGCTCTGTCCTGAAATTAAAAGAGAACGATGGCACGGTGCTGGCCACCTACTCGGTGTTTACCAGTTCCTCCAGTGCCTACTACATTGTGTTCGACGGGTCGAACATGTGGGTAAGCTCCTTCTATAGTGGTCTGGCGAAGGTGCGCGCCAGTGACGGGCGAATTCTCGGCTACTATGATGCCGGCATCTCTCCTATTCCGATGGTGTTCGACGGGGCCAATATCTGGGCCACGAACATCTTGGGGAATACCGTGACCAAGCTCCGGGCGACCGATGGGGTCAAGTTGGGCACCTTTCCCGCTGGCAACTCGCCCTCGCATATCACCTTCGATGGCACCAACATCTGGGTCACCAATGGGTACACGAATAATGTGACCGAGATTGCGGCCAGCGACGGCTCGATCCTCGCGAGCTATGATACCGGTGCGTTTACCTCGGGGATCGGGTACGAGAACGGCCACATCTGGGTCTCGCATTATGATGCGGATCGGTGAGCGAACTCTCAGCCAGCGACGGCTCGATCCTCGGCACGTTCCGGGCCGGCGCGACGCCGACAGCAATCGCGATTACTCCTACGAAAATCTGGGTAACCAACGATGTCCCGGGCCAAAGTCACGCCAGCAGTTTACTGCTGAACGATGGAACGCCAGCCGACCACCCGCGGGTCGGCACTTATCCGCACGCGATCTATTTCGACGGAAAGAACATCTGGATTTCCAACGAGCAAAGCCAGGTGGTGAAAATTACCGGCGACATCTGAGCCCGCCGGAAGACTTCGGTCAGATTCCAGTATCGCAACAGTCTCCAAGGCAAGGGCCGTAACGCGGGTGAAGGAGCGGCTCACCACGGCGAGCCTTCGACCGGGCTTTTAAAGAGCAGCGCAAAGAAGGGCGCCAGGAAGTCCGCGGTGAAGAAGGCGAAGCTAAAGAAATAGGTTAGGTCCTTTTATCCTTTTCCTTTTAAGAAACGCTGACTGCGCGGAGTGCCTTTTACGCGTTGGAGAACGGCGGCGGTTCCGCTGCGATTCACGACGAGCTAGCGTGGACCCGTCCTGAAGATTGGGCTTGACGCATCTGTAATGTAAGCTAACGTTAGCTTACATGAAAGAGATCTAGCCGCCACCATGGGACAGCGACTCCGCGAACTGCGCGAACGCGCCGGGTTCTCTCTTCGCGAGGTCGCGAAAGCCGCCAAGATTTCCGCACCTTTCCTCTCCGACGTGGAGCTGGGTCGCCGCTTCCCGACGAACGAGACCTTGGCCCTGATCGCTCAAAAGCTGCGCGCCTCCGCCGATGACCTGAAAAAGCACGACCATCGCTCAGCTCTCGCCGACTTGAAACGTTTAGCCGAAGGCAGCCCCAGCCTCGGTGCCGCGGTGCGTGCCTTGGTGGACCAAGTCCAATCCGGCGACCTCACCCCGGAGGAACTCGCAGCCAAACTTCGCCGCGTCAGCAATACCAAGTGACCGGTTCCGCCCGACACCTTTCGCTTCAACGATGAGCAAACCGGCAAAAAGAATCGGAACCTTGCAGGAGATCGAGCGAGGGCGAGCTCACCCACGTCAGCGAGAAGAAGGTCTCTTACAAAATTATCCACGGCTGGGACCTGAAGTCTTCTCTCGAATGCGACGTCCTCTGGAAACAGGCTGGCTCGACCTTCTCAAGCAGATCCAGCAAGCAGAGCCCGACGAAGGAAAGCAGGACGAGATTCTTGCCTCGATTTCTACCGAAGACTCTCACTGGAACTGGTTCCAAAAGGCGGTCGACTACAGCACCGACGAATACGAGTGGTTCCATCTCTACGCCGACGGCAAACCGCAGGCCGCTTGCCTGATCTACCACCCGGAAGCGAGCGTGTTGGAGCCTGGCGATATCTTCTACGTAAAGTTCGTCGCGGTGGCGCCTTGGAACCGCCACATGCGACCTGCGTCCGCGCGAGTTTCACGGATTGGGCAAGATCATCCTTCGCGCCGCACAGCGTTTCGCCGTGAAGAACCTGAAGCTTCGCCCAGGTTTTTGCCTGCATTCGCTACCGAAAGCCGAGGTCATCTACAAGAAGCTCAAGATGGTGAAGGTGGACGGCAAGGAAGACGCGGAGTCGCTCGCGTACTTCGAGCTCCCGCAGGATCTCGCTACCGAACTGATGGAGGCCAACTGACATGAGCAACCACGACCAAGGCTGGGCGGATTTCACGCACACGACGCTGACCCCGAAACTCAGTGCGCATGAGCTGTTCGAGCGCTATCGCGAATTCCAAGCTTTTATCGCCAGCCTTTCGCGGAATGAGCTGGTCGCGCGCCGCTGGTTGAAGACTCGCGGACGACGACTCGCCACTCGAGACGATTTTCTTCGATCTCCCGCTTTCAAAACAGCCCACGCTCTTCCGCAAGTCCGCCAAGGCCGACGACAACCTTCTATCGATCTGGCAGGCTCGGGCTCAAGCCGAAGCCGAATACGTCTTCCTCGCCGAGGAGCGTCCGACCTTCGCCGGCCTGACCAAGGAACACCTACGGAAACTCGCGCTGTTGAGCGTCGACCCGCAGGTCGTGCGGCAACTGCCCTCAATCCTAGCCGAGTTCGGCATCATTCTCGTCTACGTCTACGCGCTCCCCGGAATGAGCGCCGACGGCGCTGTCTTCCACCTCAGCACCGGCCACCCAGTCATCGCGATGAGCCTACGTTTCCCGCGCCTCGACTACTTTTGGTTCACGCTCTTGCACGAGCTCGCGCACCTCGTCCTCCACAACGACCAGCTCAAGGAACCAGTGTTCTTCAATGTCGAAGCCGAGGAGAAGGACCGGGCCGAGAAGGCCGCCAATCGCCTCGCGAAGGATTCGATCGTCGACCGCGAGTCATGGCGCAACTGCGAGCCTAAATACGACCCGACTGACCGGGCGGTGCATGCCTACGCCGCCGAGCAGGGCGTGCACCCAAGCTTGATCGCAGGTCTCCTCCGGAAGGAATCCGGGAACTACAAGCGCTACAGCTCGATCATCAACGAGCACGACGTACGCGCGATCATCTTTCAGCCATGATCCGCTACGTTCCATTCCTCAAGGCGAAGCGCGGCGAACTCACCGCGATGGGCGAATTGGCTCCCGAGGTAAAGCAGGCCATCTGCCCGTTTTTCGATTTCCCGCGCAAGAAGCCGGACTACGACGCGGAGACCTACGCCGACACCACTCGCAGCATCGCGACGAGCCTGAAAAAGCACTGGGGCACCGATGCGGAGTTCTATTTCGATGACCTCGACATCGGCCAAAAGCTCAGTGTGAAGGGCGAGCACCAATATGCCTACATGCTCAAGGCGCTTAACGAGCTGCAAGTCATCCCCGTCGTAGCCCTCGACCGGATAAGCCATAACGCGGCGGTGGCAAGCCTGAAGAGCAGCGGTGAGATCTCCTCCGCCATCGTCGCCTTCCGAGCCGAACAAAGCGACTTCGAGGATTTCGACAGCAACGAGGACCAGATCGACTATGATTTGGCAAATGTGTTCAACAGAGTTCGAGGCAATCGACCTGATCCTCGATTGCCGTGTGTGCACCGGCATCGATGTCTTGGAAGACCGCGCAGCAGATCGCAACTTTCGCGAGGAAGTTCTGCGACGTCTACGACAAGGTCCGCCGCGTGATAGTAACCGGCTCATCGCATTCCCGGCTTCAATCGGGGATGTCATCGATGTGGACAGCACCGAGATTATTGCGCGGCGCGAACTCGCGATTATCGCTAAGAGCGCGCGAATCTGTCCGACGATTGAGTTGGTCGCCGGCGACTACGCGACCGTGAGCCCGTTCTACTCCGACGCGGATTTCGACCCTAGAACTCTTGCAGAAAGTGATGACGCCCACGGCTGATCTACCCTTTCGAAGACTCCTACTACGTAAGCCGAGGCATCCCCATGGAATCAGGCGGCTACGAGCAGTATGTTGGCCTGACATCGAACCTGTGCGAACAAAGCTTCTTCCGTCCCGGGATATTCAACCGGCGAGGACTATTTCTACGAGAAGAGCCAAGGCATCGGCAACAACGCCACCAATGGCACGGTGGTGAAGCCCTCCGTCGTCGCCCACATCACCTACATGGTGCTCGGCGCAAAGCTTCTGAGCCCGCTGGCGGCGACCGAGTAGCAGATCGCAAATGCTCATGCTGAGTTCCAGATCATGTCGCGTCTCGGCGATCAACTGCGCCAGCAACCTCCGCGGCTTCCGCTCCGCGCCCGCCTCCGGCACAACTCAAGCATCTCGCTCTTCCAGAGGGTCATTGCCGCCGACTGTCTTTCAAAGTGGGGATTAAGCTGCGCGGCCGGAAGTGGCGAAATCGGACCGTGTCCCCGTCCTGGATCGCCACCATGATGCCCCAGAATGGAGGCACCAGCTTCAGCGCGCGTTGAAGCTTGCACTCGGTAGTGACCAGCGTGATCCGCCGAAACGCCGCATTGTAGTAGGTGCCCTGCACGGCAATTCGTTCGATGCGGTCGGTCGCACCCTTAATCTCATAGCAATGCGCCTCCGAATGCAAAGTGACGATATCGGCGATCGCACTGCCATTATGAACATGCACTTCCTCGAGGACTGCCCGCGGACGCGCTTTCTGTCGCGCCAGCTTACGCAACAGAGCCTCACGAATACGGGCGTCATTCAGGTCCATCATTTTGCGATTCGTGATATTGATAAATCGCTGCGAGATCAATCCGAACTTCGGGACAGGGAATTACGCGAAGAAAAATCATGGGGCAGCGGCAAGCGTCATGACGATGAAGGATTCGCTGCACTCGCGCAACTCGAATCCGCGTAACCGCGTAAAAGGCTTCGCCTCACGCGGTCCTCCAGGGTACGCATTGGTATGTTTGCGGCGCGCTCCGCCCCACGCGGTCGAAGAAAAAAATGGATTCTGGTTCTGCTCGTGGCTTTGCTCCTCATCCCGGCGATGCAGGTGGCGGTGGTGCGGTTCGTCAATCCTCCGCGGACGTTGCCGATGTGGATCGAGCAAGTGTCGTCGAGCGCGCCAAAGGTTCCCCTCCGCTACCACTGGATCCCGTTGTCGCAGATTCCGGAGATGTTTCTGAAGCACCTTTGGATCTCGGAAGATCAGCGGTTCTTTCAGCACGAGGGGTTTGACTGGAAGGAGATGGAACTCGCGGTGAAAGAAGCGAAGCGGAAAGGGAAACCCGTCCGGGGAGCGTCCACGATCACGAACCAATGCGCGCGGTCGATCTTTCTCTGGCAGGGCCGATCCTGGATCAGGAAAGGACTGGAATCGTATTACACGATCTGGATGGAGATGCTGCTGCCGAAGCGGCGCATCCTGGAGCTGTATGCGAACGTGATCGAGATGGGACGCGGGATCTACGGGGTCGAAGCAGCCTCGCAGCATTATTTCGGCGTCAGCGCGCGCGGTCTGACGCGGGAGCAGTCGGCCATGCTGGCGGCGGTCCTGCCGAATCCGAAAGGCTGGGATCCGACGAAGCCGGGCAGGACGTTGCGATGGCGTCAGCGGCGCATTCTGCAACGTGAACAGCACGCGCAATTTCCCCGAGCAGTTGCTCCGGTGAGCCCTTTCACTAAATCTGGCTTACCAAAATTCCGGGTGGCAAGAAATTCACCCGGCGTCAGGCGCACACGACTTCGCCGTGGAGGAGGGTGTCCGACCGATCCAAGCTAGGCCACGTTATTGTGCCGGAGTAATCTTGCCGAGCGTACCTACTCGCATAGTAGGCGATCCAGACACTCGTGCCATCAAAAAGGACACCCAGGGGACCGCCCCCTGCCGACACGCTCCCTTGGAATCTGCCATCCCTCGCTTTTAGTTTAAAGACCCTGCTGTCACCCCAATTACCAACCCAGATATGGGTCCCGTCAAAAGCAGGCTCCTGTGGGTTTCCTCCGGCTGGCGCGGTGCCGACGATAGCGCCGTCGCTAAGTCTAAGATGGTTGAGGATGTGGCTATCTGAGTCGGACACCCAAATACTTCGACCATCGTAGACAATGCCCCATGGAGTGGAGCCAGCAGGAACGGTGAAGAGCAGCCGCCCATCGCTCCCCCGTACTTTCGACACCGTACCGTCGCCGCTGTTTGCCACCCAGATGTTGGTACCGTCAAAGGCGAGTCCGTAAGGGCTCTGGCCCACAGCGTAGGCCCCGAGGATCTTGCCGTCGCTCGGCTGCAATTTGAAGATCGCACTGCCGCCCCAGTTGCTTACCCAAATATTTTGGCCATCGAAAAGGAGATGTCCAAGCGGAGAAGTCCCCAAGTCAATGGTTGCCTCGACCGTGCCATCGCTCGCGCGCAGCTTTGTCAGGTCACCGATTTCATTCCCCACCCAGATACTGGCGCCGTCGAAGGCAAGACAGCGGGGTTCGTATCCCGCATAGTAGGTAGCGAGGATGACACCATCGCTTGCCCGAACTTTTGCGACGCTGTTTCCGAAGAAATTATTGGTCCAGATGTTGGCGCCATCGAAGGCAAGATCCAATGGGAGAAATCCCACAGGAAGGGGGAAGGTTTCAATTGTGGCAGAATCGGGAGCTTCTTCGGCTCTCGCAGGCAAGGCAGGTAATCTGATGATCGTCGCAACCAGAGTGACCGCGAGGATAGTGATTCGACGTGGCAGGGAGTTCATGGGTTTATTCTTACCGACGCAAGCCCGAGCAGGTCAATCCAAAAACCTGAAGTCCTAAGGAGGCGAGCGGCATCTGGGAGGTCTCGAAAAAAATGTAAAATAAAGCTTCCCAAGCGCAGCGAGATTGCCGCTTAATGTCATCACACCGAGGCGTAGTCCTATGAGAGAGCTGACTCATGTGGCAGTTGCGCTGGCAGCGGTGCTGCTCTCGGGAGGAGTTTGTGCAGCGGAAATTGAGCCTCCCGAAGACGCCGGACTGCCGGTCGGTCGTGTCGCGCCTGACTTCTCGCTGACGGCGCAGGATGGCAAGCAAGTGTCGCTCGCGTCCCTGCTCAAGAAAGGCCCGGTGGCTGTGGTATTTCATCGATCGGCGGACTGGTGCGTCTACTGCAAACTGCAGATGGTGCAGCTAGAGCGGCATCTCAATGAGATCGAAGCGGTCGGCGGTCAGGTGGTCGCGATCAGTTACGATCCGGTGGAGAAACTGCGGAACTTCGCGAAGCGGAGCAAAATCACCTTTCCGCTGCTTTCGGACGCAGACAGCAAGACCATCGATGCCTACGACATCCGCTCCCCGAATGCGCCGCCAAAGTTTAGTGGCGTTTCCCGCCACGCGACTTTCATCCTCGACCAGAGCGGCGTCATCCGCGCCAAAATGTTTCGGCTCAGCTATAAGGAACCTTCCGCGGTGGACGCTTTGATCAACGCGTTGAAAGAAGCCCGAACTTTTAAGGAAGCAAGCAACACAGAAAGCCACCCATGAAACGACCAGCGCAAAAAATAATCGAAATGCTGGCGATTCTCATCGCCGCAGCTCTAGCTCCATCGGCCAAAGCCGACCTCGTCCAGACAGTGGATGTGAATCCGGATCCGAACATTTTCGAGTGTTTTATCACCGCGATCGAAAGAGACGTCACCATCGACGGGTCGACGGTGCATGCCCTTGTCTATAAAGACGAAATGGGGGCCGTGCCGCCGGCCAGCGCCGGCATCCCGATCCTGACGATGAATCTGAAGGTCGGCGAGAAGGTGATTTGCCATTTCGTGAACCAGCTTTCCACCGAAAGCGCCAGTATCCACTGGCACGGCCTCGAACTGGATAACGACAGCGATGGCACTCCGATCTCCCAAGACGCAGTGCTTCCGGGCCAAAGCTACACCTATCAGTTTGAGACCTTCCGTCCGGGCACCTTCTGGTTTCACCCGCACATGTTGCCGGGCAACACACTCTTCGGCGGCATGTACGGGGTGATCATTATCGAAAACAACATCGAGGCCAGCCTCAAGGGCACAACGCTTCCCGACGACGCCAATACCCATACTCTCGCCATGAGCGACATTGATTTCGACGCGTCCGGCGTTGTCGGAAAGGCCTTCGGAATGCCGGCGACCACCAAGAAGCTCAATGAACTGATCGAGCTTTGCCATCTCCACGACATCGGCGATCCGGGCGGAGACATGGCCGCCTGCAATACCGCTACCGTGCCCGGCAGCATCGTTCTGGTAAACGGACAAAAACCCGACGCCGTTGCGAATACCCCGAAGTTCGTGGTCCCTTCCGGGCAGAGAGTCAGGCTGCGGCTTTTGAGTGAGAGCATCTCCCGGCATTTCAGACTCAAGCTCCTAAACAGCGGCGACAACAAACTCTACCGCATAGGTGGGCAGGGTGGCCTTCTGGACAACGTGATACTTGAGGGAGGCACCAAGGGGACCTGGGTCACGACATACGATGTCGGCGAAATTCTGGTCGGCCCTGGAGAGCGCGACGATGTCATCGTCGTTCCATCCGGCAACGAGGGAGACATCATTCAATTGGTCGGCAACCCGACCTCCGGTTCCTACCAGATCAGCAGCGGCTTGCCGGCGAATTATCCGATTGCCTTTTTCCAGATCAGCGGCACCTCGTCCGATACGCCGCCCGCGGCCGGCGATCCCATCCTGGCAGGCACGGCGGAAGACGTCGAGGACATCAAAACCGGCCAGGTCATCACGCCGTTGATTGATCCTGCGCCTAACGGCGGCAGCAGCGATGAGACCATGCGGTTTACCACCGCGACACCAACTGGTCCGGGAACGTTCGTGGACCACAACCCTGCGATTGATCAATGGGCCGCCATGCTCGACTCCAATGCCGGCAACGGCGACTGGCTCGTCGTACCCTTCCCTCCAACCGCTCGCGCTGCTCATATCGGGGACGTGCTCGAGTTGACCGTGCGGAATGAATCCAATGCCGCTCATCCCTATCACCTGCACGGTTTCTCGATGCAGCCGGTGCGAATGACCGACAATAGCGGGACGACCCTCTACGATTGGGATTACGACGAGTTCCTGGATACGATCGATGTTCAAGGCATGCAATCCTACGTGTTCCGCGTTCGTCTGGATGATCGTCCGAAGACCTGCGATCTTTCGCCATCCTTTCCTCCGGGCCCGGTGCTGGCGCCATGCACTGATTCAGAGTGCGGTGGGGCGGTGGGACGCTGGCTGTTCCATTGCCATATCCTGAGCCACGGGGCCCTGGGCATGATCGGTGAGCTGGACGTGTTGCCCAACGCGGACAGCCCGCCCGAGATCACGTGTCCCGCCGACATTGTCACCAACACGGATCCCGGCCTGTGCTCTGCGGTGGTAACGTTCGCCCCGACGGCCACCGATGACTGTGAGGTCGTCGACATCAGTTGCGACCACCCGTCGGGCTCGGCCTTTCCAAAAGGAACGACCGCCGTCACGTGCACCGCGACCGACAACATCGGCCAGACGGACTCCTGTTCGTTCAATGTAACGGTGAACGACAACGAGCCGCCGCAGGTCAACTGCTCCGTAGCCACAACATCCCTCTGGCCCGCCAATCACAACTTGATCAACGTGGGCTTGAACGTGACCGCCACGGATAATTGTCCCGAGGCGATCACAACTGGCGTCGAGGTCTTTAGCGATGAAGGCGACGAGGCCCCCACTGGCGACGGGAACTTCTCGCCCGACGCGAAAGACATCGCCCCGAATTCGCTCCGCCTTCGCGCTGAACGCAACGGGGGACTGGACGGTCGCGTGTATCTGAGCGTGACGACGGCTACCGACACGTCCGGCAACACGGCCCACTGCTGCTCGACGGTGGTCGTTGCGCATGACCAAAGTAAGGCCTCGATCGCATCCGTAAACGCGCAGGCCGCGACAGCCAAGGCCTACTGCGAATCGCACGGCGGCGCCGCGCCGGCCGACTTCGTCAAAGTGGGCGTCGGGCCTGTGAAGGGACCGAAGCAGTAGGAGGGCCGCACGTCTTGCCAAGGTAGTAGGGATCCTAGAGTTTCCGAGAGCGCGCATCGTCAATCTTCAGATTCGCGGTGAGCGTGCACGCTGTTGTCGTGGCCAGCGTCGTGTTGGCGCTGAAGCGAATGCCATTTTTCACCACCCAATGGGTCGCGCCGACGGGGTCGTCGGTCACGTCTTCGCCGGGATGAAGCAGCTGCGGCGGCCGCGGGTAAAACCGCTTCGACATGGTGGCGGGATCCTCACTGGGCGGTCGTGCACATCTATTTCCTGATCGGGTTCGCGAACCGATTCTTCGTCATGCTGCAATGGGTCCTGACGTTTCTGACCAAACGCCGGCAGGTGCGGGTCTTTCCGGGCCAAGAACGAGCCGCAGGGGCTCCGTAGGAGCGATTTTCTTGGGTCGCTGCGAAGCATGCTATTAAATTGAGAAGGTCCAGTGGCGCGCGCCTTGGCCTGGATTAACGATGCAATCGGTACAAAGCGCAGCGTGATGCACCTGCGATCATAAAGGAGCGAGACACCGAACCTACTCATCGTGCAAGCTTTAGATCTCCTTTCCACACTTTGGTCACTAAGATTTTCCTCCAGCATCGCGAGGCCCTCCTTTGCGATGGCGTCGGCCTCGGCAAGACTTTCGTTGGCTTACTTCTGATTGAGCGCCTATCGTGCATGATCGGAAACGCGTCTTGCTGCTTGTCGGCGTAGGTGCGAGGGGTAGAGAAAGCAAAAACTTCTCCACTGTTTGGTGTCGAGAAAACCGTCGCTTATGAAATATTTTTGGAACACCACTAGCATTTCTGTCGTTACGCAGGTCGTGGCAGCTGGCTTCGCCTTGGGACAGGTGCTATCGCACGGGCCGGTCGTAGGTGGCGTCACAGCCTCTCAGGCGAACGTGTTTGTTCGAACCGACCAGGCAACCAGTGTCGCGCTCGAGTATGGCACCGATCCAAATCTTGCCACCTATCAGGTGTCGGACACCTTGTCGACCGATTCGACAAGCGATTTTACCAGGATCATTCCGCTCGCCAACCTGACGGCGGAGACAACTTATTATCTGAATTTGGTCGTCAACGGAACTCCACGGCTTTCCCCGCCCTATCCTTCGTTCACGACGTTTCCTCCAAGTGGAACTTCAAGAGACTTCAATTTCATCGTCCTGACTGATTTTGAGGCTGTAAAGAACCTTAGGGAGACGGTGCAGACCTTCGCGAGTGCGGCAGCCCAGAACCCGGTGTTCGCATTCATTGGCGGAGATTTTGACCACCGGAATCCGCAAACCCTCGACAAAAAGAGGCAGATGTACAAGGACCTCTATAATCGGAATACGCCGTTCATGGGGGACTTCGTCAATCTGATCCTGCGCAAGACAGCGATCATTCACCAATGGGATGACCATGATTCTGGCCTTAATAATCTCGACAGGACTTATCCCAATTGGAACCTGAACCAGCAGGTGTATCAGGAGTACATGCCTAGTTATCCGCTGCCGTCGGTCACGCCGGGCATCTGGCAGAAATTCAGCTACGCTCAAGCTGAGTGTTTTGTGCTCGACTGCCGCAGCCAGCGGGATCCCGAAACTGACAGGGACAACGCCGCTAAAAGCATGCTTGATGGGGACGCACTGGGCGCAACCGGACAACTGCAATGGCTGGAAGAATAGCCTCCTGGCATCGACGGCCCGTTGGAAGATTGTGTTTTCTTCCGTGATCACTAATCCGACTACGAAAATTCCCGATGCCTGGGGTGGTTATCAGACGGAGTGGTTTGCGCTGAAGGACTTTATCAACACGAACAACATACAGGGGATCGTTTTCATTTCCGGCGATCTCCATCTGGGAGCGATCGACAGCGGCGTTCAGTCTGGATTTCCAGAAATGTGCGTGTCTCAGCCCAATGGCATCGATTCCTGTCCTACCGGTGGCACAGGAACCTGGAGCGAGGGATATTACGATGACGATACCTGCCGTGGTTTTGGGTTAGTGACAATCCTGCAGGATCCGGATCGACTGGTCCTCCAGACGGCGGATCAATCCGGGCATGTGGTGATTTCTTATACCGTCCCAGGTGGAACGCCCACACCCACACCCACACCGACCCCAACTCCCACACCTACCCCTACCTCGACTCCGACACCGACACCTGGCCCGCCAATGATTACTGGTCAGCCTGCCGACAGGACTGTCAGTGTTGGACAGGCTGCCAAATTCCACGTGACCGCGACAGGCGCTGCGCCCTTGAGCTACCAGTGGACGAAGAATGGGACGAACCTAGAGGGGGCGACTAAGGCGACCTACATCACGCCACCTACTACGATGTCCGACAATGGTGCCCTGTTCGCCGTCACCGTTAGTAATCCCGCAGGAAGCGTCACCAGCGACAACGCGACCCTGACCGTGAGACCACACTGATTTTGATAGTATCGGTTTGACCGCTCGGCCGTGAAATGGGAACAAGCCGTCGATGTTTCGATGACTTTAGGCTTTACCGATTGCTCGAATACTTATCCTGAGGACTCTGGTAATCTGGGAGCCAGGAAACTCGCGGCCTCGGCGTTATCGAGGGCTTCCCAAGCGGCGATGAAGGTCCGCCGTGATTTACTCCTTACCACAGGCAAGGCGAGGATGCTGCTCGTGTGAATTGAAGCCTCGTCACTGGACGAGGACGTCGTGCGCGTAGGCGATTACTGCAGGCAAGTTCACTACATCAATCTGGTAAATCTCCATGTAATTGACTCCATATGCGACCGCCTTGTTGATTGAAAGAGTAAGGGCGCGGCCGGGATTAATTGGAATTCCGTTGTTAACCCTGTAAGTCGGGTCATTTACACACTGAAAGATCATTTGGCCGCCGATATCGGGTTGGCTGTTAAAGAGCAGATTCCAGACGCTTAAGTCAGGTCCGGGTGCGTCAGCACCAAAAGTCGAGAACCCGTTGCACTGCGCGATCAATCGTCCCGGCCAGGAGGCTCGCGCCGTGGCGATGGCGTTTTCTGCCACATAAGTCGCGGTTGGATCCAGATCGCGGCCGAAACCTATATGACCGTTGCCGCCGATCGCGAGAGTGACGAGCTGATTTGGAAAGGCGGCCATGGTGGCATCTATAATTGTTTTGCCGGTATCGAGCATGTTCTGGGTGGTGTAGCCGACGGCTCGCCAATTAGTTACGTCGGTGGGTGTGTGGGGGACGTTCCAATCTTCGCTGGTGGCGTTAGCAAAACTTGCGACAACGATTGAGATGGCGGGGTTATTAGTAAAGTGCGCTCCCAGCGCAGCGATCATGGCTGTCTTCTTGGCGACAAAGGTGGGATCCCAATAAACCGGGATGGTAGTTTGAACACCGTTATTATCCCATGTGAAGAATTTCCCATGTGCCCTTTTAATGGCCGTGGTGACCCAGTCCGGCTTGCCGGCCTGGGTGCCTATTCGTAATAAGACCGTCTTTCCCGACGCGGCTACGGTTGCAACGGCATCGTCGAGGTACGACCAATTGTAAACGCCCTCGGTAGGCTCGATATCCGACCAGCCCTGTCGGATAGTGACACCGGTCACGTCGGGATTTGCCAAGACCTCGTCTTGAGGCAAGAGCCCGTTGTTTGCTATGGAAAAAACCCCCTGCGGAACTTGCGAGCAGGCCTTTTGCGGCATGAGGAGGAGCGAGGCAGCGCCCAAGAGCGCAAGAAACGAGGTTGGGATTTTGAAGAATCCAATGGCGCAACGTGAAAATTTCAGATATACCATAATAATCATAATCAATGGCGCTAAAAGCAGGTAAATGCAATGCCAAATTTGACCGGACCATAAGAGCCCCCGACTTCCAAATCGCCTTCGTGTCAGGCTGGAGTATGAGCCCTTGTTCGGCATTCTACGGACGAAAAACAAGACGTCAAGCGGAGTGGTGTAACAAAATGGTTACAGCATAACAAGTTCAACGACAGCATAATGCGAAGATGATTGCATAGAGCGCCAGTCGCACATTTTACTTACGACAAGTTATTTCACCCGATTCCTGCGATCAGTTCCGCTTTTTTGGGTGGACGTAACGGCAGCTGGAGATGTCAAAAGAGTGTCAAACGAGAATCCGTTACTCCCGCGATGGTCAAAAATCGGGTCGGCAATAGCCTGGGGCTTCAGGCATTTGCCATAAAAGGTTTCAAACGGCCGATGTATTCGCGCATCAGTCAAGAGTTCGCAGCAGAACGGACGACGCCGTCTGCTACTTCAGGAAGCCCTGCACGAGCTGCGCGATCTGATCCGCAGCTGTGTCCAAGGCGAAATGACCGGCGTCGAGGACGTGGACTTCGGCCTTCGGCACATCCTTTCGGTATCGTTCCGGCTCGCCGAGATCGAACGAGAGATCGTGCCTGCCCCAGATTACCAAGAGACGCGGTTGCTTCTCTCGCATCCATGCCTGCCATTTCGGGTAGGCGTCGACGTTTGTTCGATAATCATAGAAAAGATCGCTTTGAATATCGGCCTGGCCAGGCTGATTCAAAAAGTAAAACTCGTCCGTCCACAAATCCGGATCATAACGTTCCACGTTGGGATCGTTCCCGACATGGCGGGTCCGCGTTGTGGCCAGCGAAAGCAAATTGGTGCGAAGCGCGCTTTCGTTAGGCTCGCGCTCGGCCCAAAACGCTCGCCGCGTTTTCCAATTCGCGCCCAGGCCTTCATTGTGCGCAACCGCGTCCTGAACAATGAGCGCTTCGATGCGTTCCGGATGGGCCAGCGCCATTCGAAAACCAACCGGGCCGCCGTAATCCTGCATGTAAAGTGTGTAACGCGAGAGTCCGAGCGCTTCGGTGAAGTGATTCATGATCTCGGCGATGTGATCGAAGGTGTAGGCGAATTTTTTCGGGTCCGGCCAGTCGCTGTGTCCGAATCCCGGATAATCCGGCGCGATCAGGTGATATCGATCGGAAAGCCGGGCGAAGAGCGGCTCGAACATTCGCGATGAAGAGGGAAGTCCGTGCAGGAGGAGAATTGTCGGCGCGCCTTTCGGGCCCGCTTCCCGGTAAAAGATGGAGAGCCCATCAATCTGTGTGGTTCGATAAAAAGTCGGATGTTCCATTGGGAGTTCCTTTCCCTGGCCTGACGATTGAAGTGATGCGAGCACCGCCGAAACCATCAAAGCTATATGAGATACCTGGTTCACTGCGCCACCTCGAAAATGATTTCCAGTTCCACCGGTGTGCCCAGCGGGAGGCTTGCGACGCCATACACTGAACGGCAGGGATTTTTGTCCTTTCCGAAAACGTTTTGGAATAAATCCGATGCAGCATCGGCGATTTTCGGCTGATCGCGGACATCGCCGCACGTAGCTACCATTACTCCGAGACGGACAATCCGCGTGATTTTGTCTAGCGACCCGAGGTGGTCCTGCGCGACGGCGAGCGCATTGAGTGCCGCGAGGTGAGCGGCCTCGCGACCCGCTTTTACGTCGAGTTCGGCGCCGACTCGTCCAACAAATTTCGCCTCGCGGCCCGCCGTGGGAAGCATACCGGTAAGGAAAAGAAGATTGCCGGTTTGGACCGCTTCTGCATAAGTGCCGAAGGGCTCAGGTGGGGTCGGGAGTTTGATCCCCAGTTCCTTCAACCTCCGCTCGGCGGTGGCCGGTGAATCGTTTTCGCGCGTTACCATTTTCCTATGTGCGCACCGCCGTCCACGTGCAGCACCTCCCCTGTGATTTGACGAGCTTCCGTCAGATAAACAACCGCGCTGGCGATGTCTTCGACGGTTGAGACGGTTCCCATCGGCGCCTGGCTTCGTAGTGAGTCTTTCGAAGCGCTAGCGTGAAGCGGCGTATCGACAGTTCCGGGAGCGACGGCGTTAAATCGAATGTGTTGTTTCGCGTATTCCATCGCAAGATGCCGGGTAACGGTTTCGAGTCCGCCCTTTGTAATCATGGCAACCGATGCAGTAACGCCGGCGATCGGGTTATCAGCGAGCGCTGCCGTGATGCTGACGATACTGCCGCCGGTCTTCTGTGCTTGCATTTGTTTGACCGCAAGTTGCGTGACGTGAATGAAGCCCGCGAGATTCGTCGCGACGAGCGCATCAAAGTCTTCCGGCGTATACTCGGTGAAAGGCTTGACCAGAAAAATGCCGGCGTTCGCGACCACGGCATCGATTGAGCCGAACTTCCTGACCGCGAGTTCTGCAATTTTTTGCGCGGTTGCGAATTGACCTATGTCGCCATCGATCAGAGCGAGATGCTCCGAAGGTGGAAGCTCCTTCGATTCCGTCGCCTTGCGTGCTGTCCCGACAACATTGTAGCCGCGGGCCAGAAACGCTCGCACGACTCCTGCGCCGATGCCTTGCGACGCTCCCGTAATAATAACCGTTTTGGGTTGACTCATTCCGGGATATAAGACACCGATAAACAATGTCAATACCAGTGTTGCCTTTATTTTTGCGATTATCAAGGTAGGAGATTCTTTATGCCGGTCACGTCGCCAGCTTCCCAGGAATGGATTGATGGATTCCTTTTTGTCGGCAACCAGCGCGCGTTAGACTTCCTGAACACGAGACTTGTCCTGGCAGATGGCCCGAAAGAACTCCTGCCCGATGTGGACGCTCTGGTTCGATGGCTCGTGGCGTCAGGTTTGTTGACGCGAGCAAAGGGCAAGGTTCTGGCCGGAAAATGGAGGGACACGACTCAAGCGGCGGTGTTTCTGCGAGAGCTCCTTAAGTTTCGAGAACGCTTGCGCGCCGTGGTCGTCCGTCAAGAAGCAGGTTTTTCGGCGAGCAACGCATTCATTGCCGAGGTCAACGCGCTCTTGAAGGAGCATCCCGGCGTAATCTCATTGCAACGGAAAGGCGAAAAACTGGGGCTCGAAACCGCTTTCGAGCTAGAGAAGCCGAACGACGTTTGGGCTCCCATTGCGATTACCGTCGCCGAACTGTTATCGGACGTGTCGCCGGTTCGCCTTCGCAAATGTGAAGCGTGTATCGCCCACTTTTTGGACACGAGCAAAAAGGGTTCGCGTCGCTGGTGCAGCATGAACATTTGTGGGAACAAGTTCAAAGTCGCAGCTTATCGAAAGCGCAAGCGGGCAGCGGCGAAAGTTTGAGTGAACGCGAAATAAGGGCTGAAAGGGGGCCCGGCTCAGCCGGCGATAGAGTCCAGCTCGGCGATTGCGTCGTCCGGTAATTGCAGACCCGCGCCTTCCACATTCTCCCTCAAATGTTTGACCGATGATGTGCCCGGAATGAGGAGAATGTTAGGAGAGCGTTGTAGGAGCCACGCCAACGCTACCGCCATTGGACTCGAACCCAGGCGTGCCGCAACGCTCGAGAGCGTGTCCGATTGCAACGGCGTAAAACCTCCCAGCGGAAAGTACGGCACATAGGCCACCCCCTGTTCAGCCAGCCAGTCGATCAGCGAATCGTCCTGGCGATTGGCGATGTTGTAAAAGTTTTGGACGCAGACAACCGGGGCGATGGATTGCGCCTCGGCGATTTGCTCGGCGCTAACGGTGCTGACGCCAAGGTACTTGATCAAACCTTCCTGCTGCATTTTGGCCAGAACGCTGAAAGGCTCGGCGATCGAGCCTGACTCCGGCGCGTTGAGACCACCAACCCGCAGATTAACAACATCGAGCGCATCGACGCCGAGATTACGCAGGTTATCATGAACGGCGTCGCGAAGCTCGTTGGGTGCAAGCGCTTGGAGCCAGTTTCCTTTCTCATCGCGTCGCGCGCCGACCTTGGTGACGATCCGCAACTGCTCCGGATAAGGATGGAGCGCCTCTTTGATTAGTTGATTGGTCACATGCGGACCATAGAAGTCGCTCGTGTCGATATGATTGATGCCCAGCCTAACGACCTCGCGAAGGACCGTGATCGCGCCATCGTGATCTGCGGGCGGTCCAAAGACGTGTGGACCGGCGAGTTGCATGGCGCCGTAGCCGACGCGAGTCAGGACCAGATCATCAGCGAGCTGAAAAGTGCCTCCGGGCAGCGTGGTGGAGGTGGCAGGCTTATTCATTGTTTTCATGTCGGACCGTTGCTCTTGCTTTGAGTCATCGCAATGGCTGGTTATTTCGCCGAACGCTTGTTCAAAAGAAAACGATCCAAGCCGACCGACCCCAGCGAGTAGACTGTCCTAGGCCGGGTGCGACCGCTCACAACGAGACCACCGGATCGACTCCTTTCCTGCTCTTGTTGAATCTCCTCCGCGAGCCCCACCGCGCCTCAATTCCGGGTCAATTGGAAATGGTGCTGATGGAGAAAGAAAGACGAGTCGCGATCGTTTTTGAAGCAGTGGATGTTTTGATTTTGTATCGGAGGTAACAGTTTGAGGAATCTATCTTAGGCACGGTCCACTGATACAGATTCGAGTTAGGCGAATTCTTAACAACATTCGTCCATGGACCGTTCGGACCATTGGCAGAGAACTGAATCGTAATAACCGCTGAATCCGCCACGGGCACGCTGCTTAGCCAGCGCAAAAACTGCGCCGAGCCGCCGATGAAATGCTCGCCGCCTTTGGGAAAGATCGGAAGAATTTTGAGGGTGGGATTGTCGGGCACGTGCAAATACACGCGCAGCTTGTTATCGCCGCTGTTGGTGCTCGCGAGATAGGCAATATCGTTGAAGCCATCGTGATCAAAATCTGCAATCGTCATTCCCGAAAGAGCCGTTTCCGAGGTTGTAAAAGTAGCAAGCTGCGACCATTGAAAGCCTGGGTCGGCCTTATAGATGGAAATATTTCTCGAACTCCAGAGCACAACATCGCTTTTGCCATCCATATCCATATCGGCCAGCCTGATTCCCAGCACGCCTCTGGTTGGCAAGCCGGTTGAAATGCTTTGCCATGTGCTTGTCGCAGTATCGAAGAAATAGATCTGCGCGTCGCCGCTTGCTATCGCAATATCCGCCGCGCCGTCGTTATTCACATCGGCAACATCCAGGTCAATGTTGTATCCCAGGAGGAGGCCGTTTTGCATCGGAGTAAACTTGCCGGTGCCATCGTTGCTCCAAAGCTGATTGCCCTCCAAGGCAACAATCAGGTCGGTATTTCCATCGCGATTGAAGTCACCGAATTTGCACCACTGATTCGAGTTGCCGCCATTCTTGGCAAAGGTCTGCGTCCACGATCCGTCGCCGTTGTTTTTGTAAACGTGAAAGCCATTGCAGCAGCCAAATGAGTTGGAAGCGAGATCAAGCAAGCCATCGTTATTAATGTCGGCGAAATCAATCCCGAACATGCCGTATGTTTCTCCACTGTGTTGCCAGTCCGTCATCATAGGGCAGCCAGGACGACCCGGAACCGTTGCCCAATGCTGTTTCTATCAGTTGGTCGCCAAAATCAGTGCTGCCATAGTTGTGGTGCATCGCGTAGCCGATATCCATAACGCCATCGTTGTTGACGTCACCCAGCGCGACACCGCCATAACCAAAATCGCCCTGCTTCACCAGCGACCAGTTTGTGCCGTCCCCATTGTTTTTCCACACCATAATACCCGCTTCGGTTGCGTTCACTCTAGGGCTGCCATGATCGCCAATCGTCACAATATCAATCTTGCCATCACCGTTAACATCGCCTGCTTCTAACTCTGTAAGGCCGATCTCGAAACTCACCGCGTCAAGCCCGCTGGTGATAAGCTCGTAGGAAAGGGTTTGCGCAATTGAGGCTGTTGCAAATCAGAATTGCAGCAATTGCTGAGATAAGACTAGCCTTCATAGAGCTGACCGCGATTCCTTCCCTCAGTCCCTACACTCACGCGCCAGTGGGCTGAAGTTGCGTCCTCGCTCCCCTCAGCCGCCGATGCGCGCCACCCGGAGGATGGGCTGATCGAAGGTCGAAGGATCCACCGTCTGATAGCTCTCGAACTGCATGAAGTTCGAAGGCGCTGTGCTGTCGATGTAGGGCGTCACAGAACGCGGATCTGAGATAGTGAGCGGCGTCCAGGTGGCTCCGTTGTCGCCGCTCACGGCGAACATTGCCAGGCCCTTGCTGCCAATCGGGACGCGCCAGTAACTCACGTAGAGCTTCCCGTTGAACTCATGGATCGCGGTGTTCCAGCCGATGGTGGCGTCCTGCTGGACCGAGACCACGTTCCACTGGGTGCCGTTCGTCGTGCTAGCCACCCTGACGAAAGCCCCCGACGTGGTGTCCGCCTCGTAGGCGGTGAACTGTCCGGCCCGGGTTCACTGTGATCGAACTGCCCAGCCCCGTAAGGTCCGGATCCCCGGACGTGCCGTCCACCACGACGGTCTTCCACGAGCCGTTCGCGGATCGCTTTCCCGCGTTCATGTCGGTGTGGTCTGGGTAAAGAGAGTTATAATAGCTGACCCAGATCGAGTTGGGATCCGCCGCTCCCACCGACGTGTAAAAGCCATTTCCGAGGCCACCGGCCACCAGGGTGTCGCTCCACGTGGTCCCCCGGTCCTTCGTGATAAAGGCGTGGATGCCCTCCTCCGATCCATTGGCGTGGGCGCTGATCACGGCGGCCTTCGCACTGAAGACGCGGATCGAGTTGTAATCGCCGGCGTAGCCGTCCGCCACCGTTTGCGTGGTCCAAGTCGAACCCCCGTCGGTGCTCTTTGCCACCTTCAGCTTCATGTCGACGAACAGCCCACTGGCCCGGACGTAGTACGGGACGTAGACCGTCGAGCGATGATCGCCGTCGATGGAGACGCTGTTGTTGATGGTGTCGCCTTCCTCTATGGCGTCCGCATCGACCACGGTTATGGTCCAAGTCTGACCGGCGTCGGTACTCTTCGGCTACCCGAAGCTCGGCGGGGATGTAGCCGGAGACCGTGGGGTCGGACAGGAAACGCTTGTATGCGACGAAGACTGTGTTGTCGTCGGTCGCGTAGATGGCATTTTCGTATCCCGTGTAGAGGTCGGTGTCGACCGTGCTGACAGGGATGGCCATGGGCGTCGAGCCGCCGCCCGATTCGAGCTTGCCCCGCCTCGTTGGGCGCTTGCCAGATCGTCCCCTGCGCCGACATCCCGATGGGCCTGCGCACGCCGGGCGTCCCGCCCTCGGCAGGGATCCCCGCCTGCGCGATCAGGACGAGCGCAATGAGAAATAAGCCGCATCGCAAAGGCGAGCGGTTCATCGAATTTGTCGTGAGTGAAGTTCTTGTTTTCATAAACAAACCGTTCTGTTCTCCCGACCGGTTGATTATGTCACTGCCGCGTCTGAACGAGGGAAAGGCGCTGTCGGGAGAAGCGCTCTCCCCGGGATTCAGACCTTTGCTTTCAAGTAGTTTTGCGCCGAATCTTGCCAGCGTGTCAACATCAAAAGATCAGGGAAAACAAGGGCAACACGGGTTGCGCGAAGGAGGACCGAGCATCGTGCGCTCTATTTGTTGCCTGAACTTGTCGAATTCTAAGTAAACCGCGATAACGGCATTATGAAACGGTCCGCATTTCTTTGGGCTTTGACGGTTGGGTTGGTTGTTGCCGGTTGTTCGCGCAAGCCGGCGCAAACGGCGCCGACCGCGCCCGAAGTTCTTGTGACAACAGCGACGCCGCGTGACGTGCCGCGGGTGCTCGAACGCGTCGCGACGCTGGATGGTTTCATCAACGCCAATATCAACGCGCAGGTGCAAGGCTACCTCGTTTCGCGCGATTACCAGGAGGGGAGCGCGGTTAAGAAGGGCGACCTCCTTTTTCAGATCGACCCGCGTCCATTCGAGGCCGCATTGGCACAGGCCAACGGCACAAAGGCCAAGGACAAAGCCAACCAAATGAAATCAGACGCGGATGAAAAACGCGCTTTGGACTTGTTCAACAAAAAAGTAATCAGCGATCAGGAGCGCGATACGGCCCTCGCTTCTGCCCAGGCAGGCAGAGCGAACGTCGAAGCCGACGAAGCGGCCGTGAACCAGGCCGAGCTAAATCTCGGCTACACCAAGATCAAGTCTCCCATCGACGGCGTGGCAGCGATTGCCACTGCGCAAGTGGGCGATCTGGTCGGTCCAAGCACCGGCACCCTCACGACCGTGTCGCAGGTTGATCCGATCAAAGCCATCGTGACCGCCGGCGAAGGACCGTTCACCGATTTTGTTTCGCGCCACCCTGATCCCGCCGAACGCGCGAACTACGTCAAAGGACTTCAATTCGACTTAATCCTTAGTAACGGCAGTGTCTATCCGCGTAAGGGAAGCTGGTATGCGCTCGATCGGAACCTCGATCCAAAGACCGGCTCGATTCGCTATGAGGTAACTTTCCCAAATCCGGGAGGTATTCTTCGGCCCGGACAGTTCGGGAAAGTGCGTTTTGTGGCGGACATGAAGAAAGGCGCGATGGTCATTCCACAGGAAGCCCTGAGTGAGTTACAGGGTAACTATCAAGTCGCCGTCGTCGACCAGGACAATAAAGTCAGCATTCGGCCAGTTAAGATGGGCGAGCGCATTGGCGCGATGTGGGAAGTGACGGATGGTCTCAAGCCGGGTGACAAAGTAGTTGTCCAAGGACTTCAAAAAGCTCGTGACGGCGCGCAAGTCACAGTGAAAGACTGGACTCCGCCCGCCGACGCTCTGGTTTCGAAATCGGATCCACCAGCGGGGCGCTGACAATGTCAGAGTTCTTCGTCAGGCGCCCCATCGTCGCGATCGTCATTGCCGTTTTGATGACGCTCATCGGCGGCGTTTGCATTCTCACGTTGCCCATCGCGCAATATCCGCAGATCGCGCCGCCGGAGATTCAAGTGCAGACGCACTACACCGGCGCGGATGCGCTCACGATCGAGCAATCGGTCGCGGCACCAATCGAGCAGCAGATGAGCGGCGTCGACAAGATGAACTACATGTATTCGATCAACGCCAACAGTGGCGACATCCGATTGATCGTGGATTTCGACGTCGCGACCGATCCGAACATTGATCACGTGCTGACGCAGCTGCGCGTCGCGCAAGCACAATCGCAATTGCCCGCGGACGTGAACAACTATGGCGTGACCGTTAAAAAGTCGACCACGGCGCCGCTGATGTTGATCGCGTTGTATTCGCCGAAAGGAAGCTACGACGGAATTTTTCTCGCTAACTACGGCTACATCAATCTCTACGATCAACTGACGCGCGTTCCGGGAATTGGGAATGTTCAGGTGTTCGGCGCCGGTCAATACGCGATGCGGTTGTGGGTGAAACCAGACCAGCTGGCGAAGCTCGGCATCACCGTGCCCGACATCATCACCGCAGTGCAAAAGCAGAACACGGTAAATCCGGCCGGGCAGGTCGGGAGCGAGCCGATTCCGAGCGGACAGAAATTCACTTACACGGTGCGCGCGCGGGGACGGCTCCAAAAACCGGAGGATTTCGGGAATATCGTAGTGCGCGCCAATTCCGACGGATCGTTTGTGCGGGTGAAAGACATCGCGCGGATCGATCTCGGAGCGCAAACCTACAACCTGAAGGGCCGGCTGAACGGCCAGCCTGCGGCGATCCTCGCCTGTTACCAGCTGCCGGGCACGAACGCGGTCAAAGCCGCGGAAGGTGTGCGGCAACTCATGGCCGAAGCGAAGCAACGTTTCCCCGCGGACATGGATTTCGCGGTCTCGCTCGATCAAACGCTTTCCGTCACCGAAGGCATGCGCGAAATTTTGAAGACGTTGTTTGAAGCGCTCGCGCTCGTCGTCCTGGTTGTCTTCATCTTCCTGCAAGGATGGCGCGCGACATTGATTCCGCTCTGCGCCGTGCCGGTGTCGTTAGTCGGAGTTTTTGTCCTGTTCCCGTTGTTCGGTTTTTCGATCAATACGCTCTCACTTTTTGGTCTCGTGCTCGCGATTGGCCTGGTGGTGGACGACGCGATCGTAGTGGTTGAAGCGGTCGAACGACATATCGAAGAAGGAATGGCTCCGCGCGAGGCAACGCTGCAGGCGATGCGCGAAGTTTCCGCTCCAGTCATTGGCATTGCGCTTGTGCTCTCGGCCGTCTTCATCCCGACGGCGTTCCTTCCCGGAATCACCGGCCGATTGTATCAACAGTTCGCCCTCACGATCGCTATCTCGGTAATCTTCTCCGCATTTAACGCGCTCTCGCTCAGTCCGGCGCTTTCGTCGTTGTTGCTCCGCCCGCGAAAGAAAACGCGCGGCCCGCTCGGTTGGTTTTACGATCGATTCAATCGCGTCTTCGGCAGCGCGACGCATGGCTATGTAAATTGGTCGCGCGTGGCCATTCGAAAAGCCGCGCTCAGCTTCGCCTTGCTCGCCGTGCTCGCAGTAGGTGCGGGACTGTTTGGATCGCGTTTGCCGAGTGGATTCCTGCCGGAAGAAGATCAAGGCTACGTTTATCTCGCGCTGCAATTGCCCGACGCATCGTCGCTCGAACGCACCGACCAGGCGGCGCACAAGATCGAAAACATTCTCAGCAAAATTCCGGGCGTTAAGTACACCACCAGCGTCGTCGGATTCAGCTTGCTCAGTCTCGTGCAAAATACTTATAGCGCGTTCTTCTTTGTCACGTTCAAGCCCTGGAGTGAGCGGACCAAGCCGGAAGAACAATACGCCGCGATCAAGGCGAACATTAACAAACAGCTCGCCGGTGTTACCGAAGGCCTCGCCTTCGCCTTTCCGCCGCCGGCGATTCCGGGCGTGGGCACTTCCGGTGGGTTCCAGTTCATCTTGGAAGACCGCGCGGGCAAAGACGTCGCCTTTCTCGCTCAAAATGTGAAGACGTTTGTCGACGCGGCGCGTAAACGGCCGGAGCTCGGCACCCTCATTCCCACATTTCTGCCCAATGTCCCGCAGGTCTTCGTCGACGTGGATCACGACAAGGTCATCAAACAGGGAATCGATCTCGGACAGGTTTATCAGACGCTGCAAACGTTCATGGGCGGATTTTTCGTGAACTACTTCAACCGCTTCGGCCGGACCTGGCAGGTCTACATCGAGGCGGAAGGCGATTACCGGACCGACGCAAAAAACGTCGGCCAGTTCTTTGTCCGCAACGCCAATGGCGATCCGGTGCCGCTCGATGCCATTTCGAGCATCCAGCAGGTATCGGGACCGGAATTCACGTTGCGTTACAACGAGTATCGTTCGGCCCAGATCAACGGCTCGGCCGCGCCCGGTTACAGCTCGGCCCAAGCGATGAAGGCACTCGAGGAAACGTTCCGGCAAACCATGCCTAACGAGATGGGCTACGATTATCTCGGCATTTCCTATCAGGAAAAGAAAGCGCAGCAAGGTGTCTCGCCCACCCTTGTGTTCGGAATGTCGCTCATTTTCGTTTTCCTCATTCTCGCCGCGCTTTATGAAAGCTGGTCGCTGCCGTTCAGCGTTCTGCTCGGCACGCCGGTCGCGGTCCTCGGCGCGTTCGCGACCCTTTGGCTGCGCGGAATGGAAAACAACATCTACGCCCAGATCGGATTGATCATGCTCATCGGCCTGGCCGCGAAAAACGCGATCCTCATTGTCGAATTCGCGAAGGAGGAATACGAAAAAGGGAAACCGCTGCTCGACGCGACGCTGGAAGGCGCACGTTTGCGCTTGCGTCCGATCCTGATGACTTCCTTTGCATTCATCTTCGGGATGCTGCCGTTGTGGTTCGCCAGTGGCTCAGGCGCGGTCGCTCGCCGCATTCTCGGTTCGACGGTGATCGGCGGAATGATCGCCGCTTCGGGAATCGCGATTTTTCTAATTCCGGTAACATTCTATGTTATCGAGCGGCAATTCGCCGGCGGAAAACCGGCAGGGAACCAACCAGAAGAACCGCCGACCAAATCGCCAGAATAGGTCCCGTTAGAACTTTTCAGAATCGAACGAGCAGGTGAACTTTGTTCACGCTGTCGCCAGCAATTTGTCGATCGTTACGGGAAGCTCTCGCACGTGGATGCCCGTCGCATGGTGCACCGCGGCTGTGATCGCGGCGGCAATGCCGGCCAGGCCAATTTCGCCGATACCGCGAGCGCCAAGTTCGTTGATCTCCTTATCAGGGTAATCGAGGAAGTGCACATCGATTGGCGGCACATCGGCATTCACCGCCATCATGTAATCGGCCAGGTTCGAATTCATCGGCGCGCCGTTTTGCGGGTCGTAGGAAGTTTCCTCTAACAGAGCCATTCCGATTCCCATCACGACCGCGCCTTCGATCTGGTTGCGTCCGGCCAGAGGATTGATGATGCGCCCGGCGTCGATCACTGAAACAACGCGGTTCACGCGCAGCCGCGCGATCTCCGCCTGCCATGTCACTTCGACGAAATGGCAGCCAAACGAATGGGTCGAGAATTTCGGTTCTGGATTACCGAAAGTCGATTCGGATTTACCGTTGCCGGTAACGAGCCGGATGTTGGCGCGACGCAACACTTCAGCGAAGGGAACGCCTTTGCCAGGTCCGTCGGCGCGTGACAAAAACTTTCCCGTCGCCGAACGACAGGTCTTTGGACGAACGTTTCTCAAAAGGGGATCCGGGCGTTTTCGTCGCGATCGTTAACAACGATGCGATCGCCTGATCTGCAGCGGCAAACACGGCCGGCACCATCGAACCGGTGACCATCGATCCACCTGAGATCGGGCCCGGCGGCAACGATGTATCGCCGAGCACGACTTCGACTTTGTCCAGCGACACCCCGGTCTTTTCGGAGACCAGTTGTGCGAGAATCGTGTAGGTGCCGGTGCCGATGTCCTGCGTCCCGGAGGCTACGCGCGCACTGCCGTCATCGCGCAGCTGGACGCTTGCTTCAGCCGGAAATCGCGCCGCGACCCAGGCTGCGCCGGCCATGCCCCAGCCGAGAATGAATTCGTCGCGTTTCATCGAGCCGATTTCCGGCGTGCGCCTGGACCAGCCAAATTTTTCCGAACCGAGCTCGAGACATTCCAGATAATGACGCGATGAAAATGGTATGCCTAACGACTCGTCGATTTTTGGTTCGTTCAGCATGCGCAATTTGACCGGATCGATCTTGAGTTGATCGGCCAACTCATTCAGGGCCGCCTCTGTTGCGTAAAGTCCCGGCACCGCGCCCGGCCCGCGCATGGCGGTGGGCGAACCCACATTGCGGCGGGCGCGGCCGAAGTGGACACGAAGATTCGGCACGCTGTAGTGGAACGCTGTCGCTTCCCCGCAGTCTTCATGGTAGCCATCAAGCATCGCCTGGTGATTCACGTAATCGTGCTGGAGCGAGACGAGCTTTCCATCAGTTGTCGCCCCGAGACGAACCCGCTGCTTTGTGCGCGGTCGATGTCCCGCCGAGTGGAACATCATCCTGCGACTGAGAACAAGCTTGACCGGTTTTTGCAGCTGACGCGACGCTGCCACGGCGAGTGAACAATGGGCCCAGGGCCAAAGTTTGCTCCCGAAACCGGAGCCGACAAATCTCGTGACAACCCGCACATTTTCTTTCGGCAATCCAAACATCTGCGCGAGCACGCCCTGCATATTGAAGATGCCCTGCGACTCCTCGTAGATGGCCAACTTGTCGCCCCGCCATATTGCCGTGGTCGCCTGCAGCTCGATTGGGTTGTGGGTCTCCGTCGGCGTGATGTAAGTCTGATCGAGCTTCACCGCTGCGTCGGCGAAAGCTTTGTCCGGATCGCCGCGCTCACTTTGGAGCCGCTTCGTCGGTGCAAACGATGTCTCAACGACGTCGGGTTCTTCGTCCGGCTTTAAATCAGGATCGACGTTATAGTTGTCCCTGATGTAGGTCGCGTGGACGACGTCCGCGGCAGCCTTCGCCTGTTCGAAGGTGTCGGCGACGGCCAGCGCGATGTATTGGCCGTAATAACGAATGACATCATCCTCAAACGGCGGGCGCCGTTCATCGATGATGCCTTCAAAGCCGGGTCCCTGCGTCGAGCGGAAGATTTTTCCAATATTTTCCCGATGAAAAATCGCGCGCACGCCCGGCATATTTCTCAGCCTGGCTGGTGTCGAGCTTGTCGATTTTGCCGCTGGCGATCGTCGCCTCGACCGGCACGGCATGGAGCAGACCCGCAAAATGAAAATCGCTCGCATACATTGCCTTGCCGCTAACTTTGAGCGGGCCATCAATCCGCGGTGTTTTCTGACCGATTGGCGAAGTCCTCGTGGCTTGTGGTGGCATGTTGATTGTTCGTTAGGCCGGCTGGGTCGCAAGTTTGAGCGCGTAGACCAGACAGCGTTTGGCCAGTTCCACTTTGAAGCCGTTTTGACTTTGCGGTTTCGCATTTCGCAACGCCGCGTCCGCTGCCTTACGAAATACCTCCTCACTGGCCGAAGCGTCCGTCAATTCCGCTTCAGCTTCCGGCGACCGCCACGGCTTGGTCCCAACTCCGCCAAGCGCGACGCGCGCCCGTGTTATTTTTCCACCCGACGCCGTCACCACAACCGCCGCCGAGGCGAGCGCGAATTCATACGAAGCGCGATCGCGCAATTTAATATAGAGCGAGCGACTGCCCGGCGCCGGCGCCGGCAAAGTCACGTGTGTAATCAGATCGCCCGGTTCCAAGACTGTTTCACGGTCGGGCGTGTTTCCAGGAAGCAAATGAAAATCTCCGATCGGAACGCTCCGTTCGCCTTTCGGGCTGCTGATGTGGATCGTCGCTTCGAGCGCAGCCAGCGCCACGTTCATGTCGGACGGATTGGTCGCGATGCAATGGTCGCTCGTCCCAAGAATTGCCAGACCGCGATTGAGTCCAGTGATCGCGGCGCAACCGGACCCCGGCTCGCGTTTGTTGCAGGCCATCGCGGTGTCCCGGAAATACATGCAGCGCGTTCGTTGCAACAAATTGCCGCCCGTCGTTGCCATGTTCCGGAGCTGCACGGTCGCGCCGCTCAAAATCGCTTCGGAAAGAACGCGGTAATTTTTTTGAACTGTCGGATGGTGGGCCAGATCCGAGTTGCGGACCATCGCGCCAATCGACAAACCGCCATCCGGGAGAGGGTCGATCTTGTCCAGCGGAAGGTGAGTCACGTCGACGAGTCTCTGCGGCGTCTCGACATTCAACTTCATCAAATCGATCAGCGTCGTGCCACCCGCGATGAAGCGAATGTCCGCGCCTTGTTGCGCCGTTTTGGATTTCGCTCCGGCAGCGATCGCTTGCCCGTTGTCGTTGACGCGCGAGAGCTCGAACGCTTTCAAGACGATCTCTCCTTGTTTTGCCGCACATCCTGAATCGCGGCCACAATGTTTGGATACGCGCCACAACGGCAGATGTTGCCGCTCATGCATTCTTTCACATCCGCGTCGTCCGGCGCCGCACGGTTCTTTTAACAACGCTACCGCGGACATGATCTGTCCCGATGTGCAGTAACCGCACTGATAAGCATCATGAGCAACAAAGGCCGCCTGCATGGCGTGCAAATTTTCCGGCTCACCGATACCTTCGATCGTCGTGATCTCCGCGCCTTCCTGCATGGCGGCGAAGCAAAGGCACGAGTTCACCCGCCGGCCGTTGACGTGGACGGTGCAGGCTCCGCACTGCCCGTGATCGCATCCCTTTTTCGATCCGGTCAAATGCAGATGTTCGCGCAAGCAATCGAGCAGAGTCGTCCGCGGATCGATGCGCACGTCGTACTGCTTGCCGTTAACCTTCAGTCTGACTGGAACGGCGTCCTTCGATTCAGCGGACCTGACCTGTTGCTCGCCCGAACTTTCGACGAGCGGAGACGCAGCCGGCGCGGTCATGCCATCACGTCTGCCATAGGCCGGGCTCCGGCTCAAGGGCGTTCAATGTCAAAACTCGCAGTTAATCTGCCGCAACGAGTGCCTTTGCCGGCTCTTCCGCCAGCGCGCCTCGCACGAGAGGAGCAACGCGCGTCCCGAGCAGTTCGATGGCACGCAGCATTTTCGCGTGCGGTAAGGATGCGACGCTCATCTGGAAAGTGAGGCGGGAGATGCCGCCTAACGATTCGTTGAGGCGCAGGATCTTTTCTGCCACGGTTTCCGGATCGCCAACGATTAAGGCACCTGTCGGTCCAAGGAGCGCGTCGTAATGGGCGCGCGTCACTGGCGGCCAACCCCGTTCCCGGCCGATCTGATTGAAGCTTCGCGCGTAACCGGGAAAGAATTCGTTCGCTGCCGCAGTCGCATTTTCGGCGACGTAGCCTAACGAATGGATGCCAACCTTGAGTTGATCAGGAGAATTTCCGGCGCGCTGACCGGCTTCGTAATAGCGTTCGATCAGCGGGCGAAATCGATGCGGTTCGCCGCCGATGATCGCGACCATGAGCGGCAAGCCGAGGGTGCCGGCGCGAGTGAAGGAGCTGGGCGTGCCGCCGACGCCGAGCCAGATGGGCAGCGGGTTTTGAATCGGGCGCGGATAAACTCCCTGGCCGGTGAGCGCAGGCCGGTGCTGACCGGACCAGTGAACCTGCGTCTCCTCGCGAATCTTGAGAAGCAGGTCGAGCTTCTCGGCGAAGAGAGAATCATAGTCCTCCAGCTCGAGGCCGAAGAGGGGAAAAGCTTCGATGAACGATCCGCGACCGGCGACGATCTCCGCGCGTCCGTTCGAGAGCAGATCGAGCGTGGCGAATTCCTGAAAAACGCGCACCGGGTCGGCGGCGCTCAGCACCGTCACAGCACTGGTCAGGCGAATGCGCAGCGTTCGAGCCGCGGCCGCAGCTAGCAGCATCGTCGGCGCGGAATCGAGGAACTCAGGCCGGTGATGTTCGCCGATGCCGAAGACATCGAGGCCCACTTCGTCGGCGAGCGTGATTGCTTCCAGCAACTCGCTGAGATGCCGCTCCGGATCTATCGCCCGGCCCGATGGGTCGAGCGTTGCGGCTACGAAACTGTCGACGCCGATCTGCATTTAGGCCGCTTTCTCCCGCAGCGTCATGAGTGCACCGCCCCAGGCGATGAGCTGATCCAGCATGTCGTTAACCGACTGTTCCTTTGTTGGACCCGGCTTGAAGACGCTGAAGTTTTCGAAGTCGGTGAACATGGAGAGCATGACCTGGTTGCGTACCGTGGCGACTTGCACTTCCGCCATGACCAGACGCAGATGCTCAACGGCGCGCACTCCGCCGGCACCGCCGTAGCCAACGAAGCCGGCGGCTTTGTTGTTCCACTCCGCGAACAGGAAGTCGATCGCGTTCTTGAGCGCGCCGGAGATTCCGTGGTTGTACTCGGGTGTGACGAAGACAAAGCTGTCGAACGACGCGATCTTCGCCGCCCAGGCCTTGGTATGCGGCTTACTGTATTGCCCGATTGATGGCGGCACCGGTTCATCGAGCAGCGGCAGGTTGAAGTCAGCAATGTCGACTAGCTCGAAGGCGGCGTCGGTGCGCTTTTGCGCGATTTCGTAAACCCACTTGGCCACGGCTTCGCCGTTGCGGCCGGGCCGGGTGCTTCCAAGGATGATGGCGATTTTTTGCATAATTTCTTCCTCTCAGTTGAAACGCGTCAGTGAAGAGCGGTCGCCGGGACACGTTGCTGCAGGAGCCCGCTAAACGCTGACCGGACGCTGGCGAAAACGACGATCCACAGCACGGTGACGAAGAGCGCAAGACCGAGTCCGCTTGGAGCCATCAGAGCGTGGAAGAGCAGAATGTTGACAATGATGGGCGCGAGCAAGGTGAGGGCGAGCGGGACGTAACGATTGCTCAAAAGCAGAACCGCCGGCACGATCTGGAGCAGAAACACGACAACCAGATAGTTGGAAACGAAGAGCGCGCCCAGGAACTGGCCGGCGATTCCGGATGGCGGGGGCATGGGAATGAAGTGGAGGAATCCGTTCAGGCCGAAGATCAGGAAGGTGAGGCCGAGCAGGAAACGCGAGATGACAGTAGTTATTTTCATGTTAGGATTTAGTTCGATAACAATTATATTGATATCAATATACTTTCTGTCAAGAGACAATTTTCAATGAAGCGCAAAGCAAGCAAAGAAAAGCAGGACAGCAGCGGCATTCATCTCTGGCTCATCGTCTTGAAGGCCTTTCAGGCCATGATGCCGCACGCGGCAGAGAGCATCCGGGAGACGGGCTTGGGCGATTCGGATTTCCGCGTTCTCGAGGCGCTTCTGCACAAAGGTCCGCTCCCCGTGAACACCGTCGGTCCGAAAGTTTGGCTGACGCCTGGCTCGATCAGTGTGGCGGTTGATCGACTGGTAAGAAAAGGACTGGTCGCGCGCAGAGACGATGCAAAAGATCGCCGGGTGCGGCAGGTAGAACTGACGCCGAGAGGACGCGCGTTAATCACGCGCGGTTTCAGCGCCCACGCTGCCGCAATGGAAAAAGCGAGCAGCGTTCTCTCGGAAACAGAGCGGCTGACGTTGATGCGGCTCTTGAAGAAACTGGGCAAGCACGCCGCGGAAACGCGCGCGTAAACCGACGGTTTGCGCCGTTCACCTCGCATCCCTTCCGCCGAGGTGCAGTATGCCTGTTGGGCATACTGAGGCAAGAAACATAGTCTTTCCCGAAGCGACTTGGAGGGTCCGATAGTCTGTTCATGAAAACATTATGTAACAGGCCCGATAACGTGAGCGGCACTATTGCGCATCACATCGTGTCGCGACCGAGACCTGCCGTGTTTGCGCGGAGACTCATTGCTGAATGGCAACGCGGACCGGAAACACTTTCCGGGCACGCAGCTCGAAAGTTGCGCCTGGTCTTGGCGCCGCCGCTCTCCGTGACAACCGCGAGTGCGGCCGGTTAGGAGGAGCTATGCACGGAACGATCGAAGCAGTTGCCAGACATACCGGCAGTCTGGCAAGTCGGCTGGGGCCCAGGGAAATGGAGCTGATGAAAGCAGTCCGAATTCACAATTATGGCGGACCGGAAGTGTTGCAGTATGAAGACGCAACGCGCCCAAAACCGGCACCTGGTGAAGTTTTAATTCGAGTCCATGCAACCGGCGTCAACCCGGTCGACTGGAAGGTTCGGGAGGGTCACCTCCAGCAACTTGTTCAGCACAAATTCCCGCTAATACTTGGCTGGGATCTCTCCGGTGTGATTGAAGAAGTCGGTGGGAATCCGGCAACTGCCGGACGATTCAAAAAAGGTGACGAAGTCTTCAGCAAACCAGATGCGTCACGCAATGGCACTTATGCCGAATACACCGTCGTGCGCGAATCCGAAGTCGCACTGAAACCAAAATCGGTGCATCACGTCCAGGCGGCAGCTGTGCCTTTGGCCGGCCTAACCGCCTGGCAGGCATTGTTCGACGTCGCAGAGCTGAAGCGTGGACAACGCGTGCTAATCCATGGTGGCAGCGGCGGTGTTGGTCATTTCGCTGTGCAACTAGCAAGGTGGAAAGGCGCATACGTTATCGCTACTTCGTCGACGAAAAATCAGCAGCTGTTGCAAGAGATCGGCGTCGATCAGCCAATCGATTACAGGACTCAACGCTTCGAACAGGTCGCCGAAAACGTCGACGTGGTATTGGATACGATCGGCGGCGATACACAGGAGCGCTCATGGAAGGTTTTGAAGAAAAGCGGGCTGCTCGCTTCGGTTGTTCAACCGCCGGATGCCGAGAAAGCCAGGGAGTTCGGCGTTCGCGGTGCATTCGTCTGGAGTCAACCGAATGGCAATGAACTAGCCGAAATTGCCGCGCTGATCGACTCGGGCAATCTCAAGATCGTGCTCGACCGGATCCTTCCGCTTTCAGAAGCGCGCCGCGCCCATGAACTCAGTCAAAGCGGTCATAGCCGCGGGAAGATCGTTCTGCGGGTAAGGGACGTTCAGCCATGATTTCGATCCTAATCTCCTGCACGCTCGTTATCTGCCTCTTCGGCGGCTATGTCGATCCACCTCACCAGCCCCAGAGAAGCTTAGGAAATTAAACGAATCAATGAAATGACAAACAATGAAATCGTTAAATACAATTGTGAAACATAAATGCGATTTCTCGACCTGGTTTGCCTTCACGAGCCCCGTTTTGGGAGGCTTGTTCGGGTTCATCAACCTTCTCATCTTCGCTCGCTAAACCCTAACTCACTCCAAAAAATGAACCTAACCAATCGTACCGAACGCAACACGAACAAGCGACGGAACTGGCGGAAGTTTTTTCAACCGCGACGGCATCGCCATGACCCCATGCTCGTCCTTAGCATGTGGGTCTTTAACTTCGAGCCAGGGTGGAATCGCGTCTTCAATCCATTCAACCAACGCGAAAACGTCTGGCGAGCGTGAAAGGGAACAATGCCTTATGACCTCTGCAGTGTCTGTCTACGCGCAACTTCAACGAGAAATTCACGATGCTTTGCGGGCGCAGCACCCGGAGTGGATTCTGCCCAATGGCGATTCTCCGACATGTGATTCGTACGACGCACGATTTGCGAAGCTGCTCAACCAATTGCGGCCAACGGGCCCTCGTGGGCTGAAGCAAGGCAACATTTATCACTTTCAATACGAATTCCAACATCCTTCCCGCGTTGGCACGACGCATGACATACAATGAAGAAGACGAAAATAGTTATCGCTGGGGGCGGCTTTGCCGGTCTCTATGCCGCCAATCATCTGGACAAGAGTTTGGCGCGCAGGCCGGACATCGAAGTGACGCTAATCAGCCGCGAAAATTTTATTCTCTTCACGCCGATGCTGCATGAAGTCGCCGCCGGTGATCTTTCACCGAGCGACATCGTCAATCCGCTCCGGCGCATCCTTCGTCACGTTAACGTTGTCGCGGCGGAAGTGAACAGCATCGACTTGTCGGCGAAAAAAATCGGCTGTGTCGCTGGCGTCCGGGATACGGAGCTTGAGTTCGAGTTCGATCATCTTCTTCTGGCGATCGGTTCGGAAACGAACTTCTTCGACAACGCTGGCATCCGGGATTGGGCGGTAACGATGAAAAGTCTTTCCGACGCCGCCCTCCTGCGCAATCGAATGGTGGCACTGCTTGAAGAAGCTTCCCTGGAAAAGGACGAGGCCACGCGCAGAGAGCTGCTTACGTTTGTTACCGCTGGCGGCGGATTCGCCGGCGTTGAAACTACCGGCGCGATTAATGACTTCGTACGCGAGACGGTAAAGTTTTATCCCGCGTTGCGCGAAGAGACGATTCGAGTGGTGGTGGTTCATCCGGGGAAGTTTCTCTTGCCTGAACTAGGCGAGGAGTTGGGTCACTACACCGAGCAGAAATTGTCTGAACGAAATGTAGAAATCATCAAAGGCGCACTTGTCGCCGGCTACGATGGTTCGATCGTTAAACTGAGTGACGGCACGTCCATTCCCGCTGCGACTCTCATTTGGACGGCTGGTGTTAAACCAAATACGGTAATTGAATCGCTAACCTGTAAGAAAGAGCGCGGACGTCTTGTGGTGAACGAATATCTCGCCGTCCCTGGAGTCAGCGGATTATGGGCCGCTGGCGATTGCGCAGCTGTTCCGGATGGTTACGAAACCGGAAAATTTTTTCCGCCCACCGCTCAGCACGGTTTGCGAGAGGCGATAAGGGCGGCGAAAAACATCGAAGCCGCGATTGCGGGGCGTCCGCTGAAGCCATTCGTTTTTACGACTCTCGGACAACTCGCCAGTATTGGTCGGCATACGGGTGTCGCGATGATGTTTGGATTCAAGTTCTCCGGGATTTATCGCCTGGTGGATGTGGCGGACGGTATACTTAATGAAGCTCCCTCGACTGGCGAAGAAGCTACGCGTCATGACGGATTGGACGCTTGATCTCTTCTTCGGAAAAGAGATCGAGCAAATAGTCACGCTGCGCGACATCAAAGCCCTGACCGATCAGATCGCGCGGATTCGTGCACGCGGAGGAAGACCGACGCCGCAGAGCTCGCTCCTACAAACAATGCCGTTGACTACTGTTTCGCACAAAGGGGACACTACTCTGTAATCTATGACTAACGAGATCATCACCGCGATGGCCGCCGTGCTTGGATCACTCGTCGGCGGCTCCGCCACAGTTGCGACCACCTGGGTCACACAAAGGACGCAGAGCAAGCGTGAATTAATCGGCGCCGAAACCAGCAAGCGCGAAACTATCTATGGCGAGTTTATTAGCCAATGCTCAACACGTTTGGTTGATGCCTTTGAAAACACGCTTGAAAAATCCGAGACCTTGTTGCCCATCTACGCGCTCCTCAATCGCATCAGGCTTTGTGCATCAGACGCAGTTCTCTGCGAAGCCGAGCGAGCCCTGGCGGCCATCGCGGAACAGTACTTCTCGCCAAACCTTTCGCTCGAACAAATGCGGACATTGGTTCGCGACGGGGCCACGACTGATCCGCTCAGGCCATTCGCGGAAGCATGTCGCGCCGAACTGAAATCGATACGCTCAGCCCTTTAGCAATTCGGCTATTGCCCTGGATCTAACGACCGCCGAATGCTTGTTTCGCGCATTGGCAAAACATCTCCGCGACCGGGCTAAGTCTTCCTTTTCGCGTAATGATTCCAATCGCGGCGCGCTTCGGCTCAGGGGTGAGACGCAGAAGTTTTACTCGATCGCCAAAGGGATAACTGAGCACGTCTGAAGCGATGGCAACTCCGGTGCCGGCGTCAACCGCCGAAAAAACCCCGGCCCAGCCGTCGTGCTCCTCCACGACGCGCGGTTTCTTATCCACTTTCGCGAAAATCGCGGCGAGGTATTCTTGGTAACGAGGATACTCCTCCTGCATCAGTCCGATGAACGGTTCGAGCGCCGCGTCGGCTAACGAAACCGACTTCCGCCCCGCGAACGGATGACCGGAGGACACGGCGAGACAAATGCGCATAGTCGTCAATTCTTGAAACCGGAGCTCAGCGAGCGCGTTGGCCTTGAGCGGAGGAACTACGATCGCAAGTTGCAGCCGACCATCGCGCACGCCAGCCAGATTCTTTTCAACTGGCCAGTCGTGCAGCTTCACCTTCACGTTCGGCATCGTCTGTTGGTAAGCGCGGAGAAGCCCGGGCATAACCCGCGCGGTCGCGAGCGGCCAATCCCCGACGTGCAGTTCGGTGTCGCGCTTTCCAGCGATCGCGCGCGCTCTTAGCACCGCGTCGTCGGTCTGCTTTAGAATCGCGCGAGCGTCATCAAGAAACGCGCGGCCTGCGTCGGTCAAGCGAACCGATTTGGCGGTGCGTTCGAGTAGCGGCACACCCACCTCATCCTCGAGATCGCGGATCTGCCGGCTCAATGACGGCTGGGCGACATGCAGCTTCTCGGTCGCGGCACGCGAGACATTTTCCATCTCAGCCACGGCTACGAAATAGCGCAAATGCCGCAGTTCCACGGCGCGACGGTATACCTGGGAGATATGCTGAAGCAAGAACATGGTCTATCCCGAGTTCCGTTTTGTCTCGCAAAAACCAGCCTCACCGCGGATATTGAACTTTCTACGAAACCAGTCCCGGGAACTTTGCAAGGAGGAGGTGCGCCCTTCCAGACGACGCACTGGACCGTCGTGTTGCAGGCAGGGAAGGCCGACTCGCAAGAAACTGAGCCGAAAGCGCTCGCCGCTTTTTGCGAAGCTTACTGGCCACCACTCTATACATTCGTCCGTCGCCGCGGCTATTCGCCGGCTGATGCGCAAGATCTCGTCCAGGGCTTTTTCGAGCATCTATTTGAGCACAACACGTTGAGCCGAGTCGATCAAGAGAAGGGCCGGCTGCGCACGTTTTTGCTCGGTTCCTTGCAAAATTTTCTGCTGAAGCAGCGCGAGAGAATGCATGCAATCAAACGCGGCGGAGCGCAGCAGTTCGTCCCGTTCGATGAACTACTGCCTCAAGCTGAAGCTTCGATGCTGGCCACGTCTCATTTGAGCGACGTGAACTCTTATGACGTGGCGTGGGCCTCCAGTATCGTGACGCGCGCGTGGAAGAATGTACGCGACCGATTTGCTGCCGAAGGCAAACGTGAATGGGTGGATGAGCTAAGGCCGTTCGTGGCCGGTGGTACAGCGACGCCGCCAAATCAGCAGGAGGTGGCAAAGCGACTGGGCACATCAGTTGAAAATTTCCGCGTCTGGCTTTCACGATTGCGGCAAACGTATCGACACGCCTTGCGCGCCGAAGTGGCGAGCACGGTTTCCGACCCGACGGAGATCGATGACGAGCTGCATTACGTTTACCGCATCCTGACGGCATGAGTCTCGTAGATCCTCAACCGGGGATTGGCGCAGGAGTTTGTGCAACCTGCGGCAAGTCGATTACACATCCCGGTCCGAATGGGGAATGTGTTCGTTGCCTGGTTAGCTTTGGCTTTCTGGCCGAGGATCACGAAGCCGAACGGCGAAGCGGGGGCAATCAAACCAGACTCGGTCCGTTGCGTTACGCTCATTTCGAAGTCGAAGTAAATGCCGACGGCTACCCGGTCATTCTCGGCTCTGGCGCAATGGCAGTCACATATCGTGCGCGCGACGCCGTTCTTAATTCAACGGTCGCTCTTAAAGTCATCGGTCGAAAGTTGGCGGAAGATCCCACTGCTCGTGCCCGATTTCTGCGTGAAGCACGCGCCGCCGCGCAGATTCAGCATCCGAATATTGCCCGAGTTATTCATTACGGTGAGCAGGATGGGGAATGCTTTTATGCGATGGAGCTTGTCCATGGCGAAACGCTCGAAGCGCGAGTGCAACGCGAGGGTCCGCTTCCTTTAAGCTTCGCTCTTGAAGTAGTAGAGCAAACAGCCCGCGGTTTGGCCGCTGGAGAGGAATGCGGAGTCATTCACCGTGACCTGAAGCCGTCGAACTTAATGATCGAGTCGCACGCAGGCGATCAGCTGTTGGTCAAGATAATCGATTACGGCATCGCGAAAGTTGTCGCACAAGCGGGGACGGTTTATCAGACGCAAGCGGGCTTCATTGGAACTCCCGCCTTCGCGAGTCCGGAGCAATTTGATGAAGTTGGCCAGCAGCAGATCGACACACGTTCAGATATCTACTCGCTAGGAATAACCTTCTGGTACCTCCTTACCGCGCAAATGCCTTTTGCCGGCCGCTCAATTGAGGAAATTCGGGCCAGGCAAGCAGAGCCTCTTCCGCTCAAGCAGCTGAGGAGTGCACGCGTGCCTCTCGAATGCGTCACGTTGTTGAAGTCAATGTTAGCTCTCGACCCGGCGAAGCGACCGCAAACCGCGCGCGTGCTACTGACAAAGATTCACCGGTGCTGCCTCCGGTTTGAGCCTGCTGCGCGCCGGCGGCGAAAACGTCTCCTCTTTGGTTCAGCAGGACTCGCGGTTGCATTCGTGCTCCTCTTCCTAGCCAACTTCCTCTATGAACGCACCGTCTCCGCTTCAGAGCTGGACCGGGCGATCGCGGTCCTGCCTTTCGAAAATCTTAGCTCGAATGTCGAAGATCGGTTTTTCACAATCGGTATTCAGGATGAAATTCTGACCAAGCTGGCAAGTCTCAGTGACCTGAAGGTGATCGCGCGCACGTCTACGGAAGCCTACCAAAGTAAACCTGTCGATCTAAGAACTGTTGGACGCCAACTTAGTGTTGGGAGAGTCTTGGAAGGATCTCTGCAAAGGTCAGCCGACAAGGTACGCGTGAATGTGCAGCTGATCGATACACGCAGCAACGCTCACCTTTGGGCGAACTCTTACGATCGCAAACTTGATGATGTCTTTGCCGTTGAAACCGAAGTAGCCAATGCGATCGCACAACAACTCGATGCGAAGCTTGTACAAAGGGTCAGCATAACGCCACCGACAGCAAACACGGCTGCTTACAATGCTTATCTGCGTGGCGTTGGCATAGAGCACAGCCAATCCGGTGGTTTATCCAATGAGGAGGCTGCCACAGCTTATGCGGAAGCCGTCCGGCTTGATCCGAATTTTGCCCTGGCGTGGGCGCGACTGTGCGTCGTTCGGGGCTTTCTTTACTACCATGGAGTCGATCCAAACGTCAATTCCGCGGCGGCGGTAAAAGAGGCGGCAGATCGCGCGATGAGGCTCGCGCCAGAACTGGGCGAAACATGGTTGGCCCAGGGGACTTATCGCTCGCGGGTCCTGGACGATCCCACTGCGGCACTGGAGGCCTATTATGAAGGCGAAAAGCATTTGCCGAACAGCGCTCGCATTTATGAATACATGGCTCATGCGGAGCGCCGCCTTGGTCGTTGGAGAGACGCGGAGGCTCATCTCACCAAAGCAACCGAGCTTGACCCACGCAATAGCCGGCTTTGGACCGAAGTTGCGACCGACATATTCTCGGCGTTAGGGCGATGGGCGGAGGCAGAAGCAGCACTCAATCGAGCGTTGGAAATTTCGCCTGACGATGAGTTCGCTATCGCTCTAAAGGTTGAGGCATATCAACAAGAAGGCCGGTTAGCATGAAGCCGCCAAAGAGCTGGCGCGTATTCCGAACTCTACCGAGAAGACGGTCCTGATCCGTCGCGTGGATCAGGCGGTGTTGGAGCGTAACTTCGACGAGGCGATCTTCTGGGCTCGAAAGGCCACAAGCTCTCCGAGTCCCGGACAATCGCTTAACGTCCAAGACATTTTTGCTCTTGTGCTTCAGGGTTATTGTCAGCTATGGGCCGGACGAAATGAGGACGCCCATGCCACCTTCGAGCGTGTTATCCAGGAACTAGCGCCTGGGGGTGTTCTTCCCACCCCGCCGCTGCTTGCAGCGCGATCGTTCCTCGCGCTTGCCTATGCCGGCATTGGGGACAAATCGAATGCGCTCGAGCAGGCGAGGCAAGGCGTGGCCGACAACGAGAACAACGCCGTAATCAAACCGATCGTCGAAACTTATCGGGCAAGAGTTCTGGCGCAATTGGGTGAGGTCGATGCAGCAATTGCCGCTCTTCCGCATCTGCTTGAAGTCCCAGGCGGAATCACCCCGGCCGAGCTTCGGTTCTCACCTTATTGGGACCGGTTGCGCAGCGACCCTCGCTTCGAAGCACTCCTGAAGGATCCGCCGCCGGTTCGGTATTAAGTCGTAGCGCAGACTACCCAAGTGTGCTGGATCACGGTTGTCCGCACGCCTGGGCTGCCTCTTGCGGGCGCTGCTCTTTACTGGGCTTTCGTGTGCGCGCGTCAGCTGCGAACAAGGGCAGGGCGCAGAAAAAGTCATTTTCCTGAAATGTTGTCCTCCAAAGTCGGGAAATAGAGGTGTCAGGTAATAACATGAATACGACAGATTTCTACCTATCCAAGACAAGCCACCGGGAAATGGCCGCCAGTATTCTCAAACAGGCGAAGGATGATTTGCGACGTTTCTCCGGCGCCACGAGCGAGGTCGAGCGCGAACTCTATCTCGATGCTTATCGATGGGTTATCTCCGACGATTGGACGTGGCCATTTTCGTTCGTGAATGTCTGCGAGCTCATGGGCATGACGCCGGCGCAGCTGCGCCAGGAGCTGATCGGCGACCAGTCATTAGGCTTATTCCGTTATCAAATGCGCCGCTTCGGGCGCATTGTTAGCCGAGTTCAGACTTCGTTCACCCAGCTCTTTGCAACGGAGCGCAACGCAGGTGCCAGATATGCCCGTTAACTCACCCGATACCAGCTTTAACCCGATCGGTGCAAATCTGCGAAGCAGGAGCTCGAGCATGCCTGCGGGATATGCTGAGGCTAGGAACATAGTCTTTCACAAAGACAATGCCCGGCGCGACACTTTCCCAGACAGAGGAAATAAAAATATGAACACAACAATTGAACAGATCGCCGCGACTTATCCGACCAGATCAGAACTCGCGCCGTCCAGAGCGCCAGGACTCATCGCGCAATGGCAGAGCGGACCACAAACATTTTTCGGCCTTGAGCAACGCAAGCTGCGTCTGGTCCTCGCGCGTCTCCCTCGGGATGCGAAGCCAAGCTGCCTGAATGCCTAACGAATCGTGAAAGGAGCTAACCGTTATGCCATTCGATGAGTTCGTGGATATTGAAACGACTCCAGGAAGAGCGGCGAAAACACGTCCTAGAGTCTTTGCGAAGCATCAGCATCGACGAGCTAAGGAAGCTCGCGAAGGAGCATCAGGATGAGTTTGTCGATGATCCCTGGCGGGACAAGCTGCTGCGCCTGATCGAGGAGCGTCCGCAGGCGAGCTTTTATCATGCAGTGCCGGAGGAAAACGTCGTCGTCGTTTACTGCCGTGACGAAGACTTTGGTCTCTGGATCCTGCCCGGCAGCGGGATGGGGCCACTGGACGAGACGGGCAAACGCCACATCAAGGAAGCTATTACACTGGCTGCTTCGGGCGAGAAGGGAATCCCGCACCTGGGTCATTCTTTCGGCGAAACGCAGAATCCTAAATCCACAAAGAAGTAGCTTATGAAACCGATACCAATTTGGGGCCTCGGACGCCTTGCCATCCCGATGGCCTTGGCGGTCATGACACTGGGCGCATGCACAAAGAAAGAGGAGCCGCCGCCGGTGGTGCGCCCGGTCCGCTCGGTCGTTGTTGAAAAACGTCAGGTCGGAGACCCAAAGGTCGTGTCCGGCCATCTGCGCGCGCGCAACGAGGTCGATCTCGCCTTCCGGATTGGCGGGAGGATCATCCAAAGAAAAGTGGGCGTCGGCGACATGGTCCAAGCCGGGCAGACGGTGGCGCTGCTGGATGCCGAAGTCGAACGAAACTCCCGGAACTCCGCGCAGGCCGACGTTGCCGCGGCACGAGCCGCTCTTGACCAATCGGAAGCTATTTGAAAGACGTCAGAAGAAGTTGCTTACACGAGCGGGTGATATCCCCCAATGAATACGATAGTCGCCTTGCGCCAACTGAAGACGACGAAAGCGCAGTTGGATGCGACGGAAGCCAAACTGAAATCCGCCGAAGAACAGTTGAGCTACACGGAACTCAAATCCGATGCCGCCGGCGTGATCACGGAGAAAGGGGCCGAGGTGGGCGAGGTCGTGCCGGCGGGCAAGATGGTCCTGCAGGTGGCGCAGCAAACCGGGCGCGATGCCGTTTTCGACGTGCCCGCCCAGGCCATTCGCGACGGCCTGTCGTTGGGTGCGCAAGGTGAGGTCTGGCTCGCGGACAATCCAGAGATCAAGGTGGACGGCAAGGTCCGCGAAATATCGCCGCAGGCCGATCCGGTCACACGCAACTATCAGGTCAAAGTCGAACTCGCCGATCCGCCCGCGGGAATGTTTCTGGGGGCGACGATCCTCGGGCGTCTGAAATTGAAGGCCGAGTCGTTGATCGAGATCCCTTCTTCAGCGCTGACGATGATCGAGGACAAGCCCGCGGTCTGGGTGGTCGATGCAAAGGATCAGCGCGTGCATCGGCGGGAAATCGCCATTGCGCGCCATGCGCCGGACTCTGTCATCGTGACGGACGGGCTGGAATCCGGCGAAAGAGTTGTCACAGCCGGGGTCCAGGAGCTCCATGAAGGTCAACCCGTGAAACTGTTGGAAGGCCAATAATGAAGGGCTTCAATCTGACCGAATTGGCGATCCGCCACAAGGCGCTCTCCATCTACTTCATGTTCGTATGCCTCGTGGCCGGGGTCTCGGCCTACCTGCACCTGGGGCGCAATGAAGACCCCGAATTCACGGTCAAAACGATGGTGGTCGTGACGCTCTGGCCGGGCGCGACCCAGGACGAGACCATGCAGCAGGTGACCGATCGCATCGAGAAGAAGCTGCAAGACACGCCCAATCTGTACTATTTAAAGAGCTATACCGTCGCCGGGACGTCCACCGTCTTTGTCTATCTGCTCGAGTCCACTCCGAAGAAGGATGTGCCGGACCTCTGGTATCAGGTCCGCAAGAAGGTCGGCGATATCAAGCAGACGCTCCCGCAAGGAATCGTGGGGCCGTTTTTTAACGACGAATTCGGCGACACCTACGGGATCATCTATGGCTTCACGGCGGATGGTTTCAGTCACCGGGAATTGCGCGATTACGCGGAAGAGGCGCGCTCGCGCCTGCTGCGAGTGAAAGATGTCTCCAAAGCCGAATTCCTGGGCACCCAGGACGAGCGGATCTATGTCGAGTTCTCCACGCACCGCCTGGCCGAACTCGGCATGGACCGCATGGAGCTGGTCCAGGCGCTCGTGACCCAGAACGCCGTGGTTCCCTCCGGCGTGATCCAGACGAAGAACGAGGCCGTGCTCATGGATGTGACCGGACGGTTTGAATCCGAAAAGGACTTGCAGCAGGTCAATTTCTCTTTCGGCGGCAAGATGCTGCGCCTCGGCGACATCGCGACGATCACGCGCGGCTACGCCGACCCGCCGCAGCCGAAGTTCCGCGTCAACGGCAAGGACGCCATCGGCGTGGCGCTCTCGATGCGCACCGGCGGCGACATCCTCGCTTTGGAAAAAAATCTGGATCACGTGATGGAGGAGCTCAAAGCGGACTTGCCCGTCGGCATCGAGACTTTCCTGGTCTCCAATCAGCCGAAGGTGGTGGAAGAAGCGGTTAACGAATTCATGAAGGCGCTTTGGGAGGCCATCGCGATCGTTCTCGTCATCAGCTTCCTGAATCTGGGCCTGCGGGCGGGCCTGGTCGTGGCGACCTCGATCCCGCTGGTGCTGGCCATCGTGTTCATCGTCATGCAGATCTTCGGGATCGACTTGCAGCGCATCTCGCTGGGGGCGCTGATCATCGCGCTGGGTCTGCTCGTCGATGACGCGATGATCACCATCGAGGCCATGGTCTCGAAGGTCGAACATGGCTGGGACACGATCAAAGCGGGGATCTTTGCCTATGCCTCCACCGCTTATCCGAGGCTCACCGGCACCCTGGTGATCGCGCTCGGCTTCGTGCCGGTCGGGTTCGCCAAGAGTTCGGCTGGCGAATACACCTTCACGCTCTTCGCGGTCGTGGTGATCGCCGTCCTCACCTCCTGGGTCGTCGCCGCGCTCTTCACGCCGCTTATCGGGACGATGCTCCTAAAGCCCCCCAAGCAGGAGAGGCGAAGGCAAGGGCCACCACGAGGGTGGCGGGCGCGTCCTCAGTGTTTATCGGCGCCTGCTGCTCTTCACCATGCGTCACGCTAAAGTGACGCTGGCGGTGACGATCGCGATTTTCGGCGTGTCGCTGTGGCTGGCGCGGTTTGTGCCCAGCCAGTTCTTTCCCGCGTCGGACCGGCCGGAGCTCGTGCTCGATCTGCGCCTGAGGCATGACGCCTCGATTTACGCCACGGATACGGCCTCGCAAAAGCTCGACGAAATCCTCCGTGCCGACCCCGATATCGTCCACTGGAGTTCCTACGTGGGGCGCGGGGCGATTCGATTCTACCTGCCGCTCGACGTGCAGCTCCAAAACGATTTCTTCGCCCAAACGATCATTCTCACCAAGAGCCTGAAGGTGCGGGAACAAGTCAAGAAACGCCTTGAGGCCGCGCTGCAGGAAAAGTTCCCCGAGGCAGTCGGGCGCGTTTTCCCGCTCGAGCTCGGCCCCCCGGTGGGCTGGCCGGTCCAGTACCGGCTCAGCGGCACCGATCCGCATCAGGTGCGTGAACTTGCCGACAAGCTGGCCGGGATCGTGGGGGCGAGCCCCGACATCAAAAGAGTGTCCTTCAACTGGATGGATCCGATCCGTAAACTCCGGATCCGCGTCAACCAGGATGAGGCGAGGCAATTGGGGCTCAGCTCGGCGAGCCGTCGCCCAGATGATTAACGCCGCCGTCTCGGGCATCACCGCGACCCAGGTGCGCGACAGCATCTACCTCATCGACGTGGTAGTGCGAGCCCAGGCGGATGAACGCATGTCGCTGGAGACGATCCGGACCCTGAAAGATCCCGCTTTCGAACGGACGGTCGGTGCCATTGAGCGAGTTGGCCAAGGTCGAGTACGAACAGGATTTGCCGCTGATCTGGCGCCGTGACCGGCTGCCCACCCTGACGGTCCAGGCCGAGCCCAGGGATGGCGTGCTGCCGGCGACCGCCGTGGCGGGCCTCGCTGAAAAAGTCTCCGAGCTGAAGCAGCAACTGCCGGTCGGCTACAAGATCGTCGAGGGCGGCAGCGTCGAGGAAAGCGCGAAGGGACAGGGCTCCGTCCTCGCGGTCTTCCCGATCGTGGTCGTGCTGATGATTACGGTCCTGATGTTCCAGATGCAGAGTTTCAGCCGCCTGTTCCTGGTCTGCAGCGTCGCCCCCTTGGGCGTGATTGGTGTCGTCCTTGCGCTGTTGGTCACGCAAAGCCCGATGGGGTTCGTCGCGATGCTGGGCACCGTCGCGCTGATCGGCATGATCGTCCGAAACTCGGTCATCATGGTTGACCAGATCGAAGTCGAGAAGGCAGCGGGACGCGGGGGTTGGGATGCCGTGGTCGAAGCCTCCCTGGTGCGCTTCCGTCCGATCACCCTGACCGCGCAGGCGATGATCCTGGGCATGGCGCCGATCGCGCCGACCGTCTTCTGGGGCCCCATGGCCTACGCCATCATGGGCGGGCTCGCGGTGGCCACCGTGCTGACGCTGATCTCGCTGCCGTCGCTCTACATCACCTGGTTCAAAATCCGGCAAGACGGAGAACGGACCACTCCGACCGACGCCTCGACGCAAGCTCCGGCCGCAGTAGCGGTCTGATCAATCGAGTCACCCACTTCCATTATGCATCAATCAATAAAGAACCCGCAGACCACAGCGCGATCCTTTAGCCAGCCGCAACGCATTAGAAATGACCCCGGCCTCCGCCACGCCCATACGCACCGCACCCAAGGCAAACAAATGACCGCAACTCCGCGAACTGCCGAACCGAAGTCCGGGTCGCGATTGGCGAACACGACCGCTGCGTTTCTCATCCTGGTGTTCGTAGGCGGCTGCGCCTCGCTAAGATCGACATCGTCCAATCGGCTCAATCAGCAGGAGATCGCACACGCGATGCGGCCTATCGGAATCTGGACGCCGATCACGTGTCGGTCTAAACAACGCTGTCGAGTCGATCGCAGAGCAGCTAGACGGCGCAAGGCCCGACAACTTGCGCAGCCAGTTCGACTCGGTTGGCGTAAAGATTGATCAGCAGAAGACGCGGCTGCCGCTCGCGGCCTACCATATCGTGTCTCGATCGCCAATACCTAACGAATCGGGGCGCGTCGGTGTTCCGATGTTACTCGATTACGACACCAGCAATGCGCCGCTTTACCCGCGCGATGGTCTCGTCATTCCCGCGACCGCGATCTATCGGCCTATCGAAGGCAAGCCGCACCTTTCCCTATTGACGGAGAAGAACGCGATCGAGCTGAATGGGTCGACCTATCCACTCAAAATCGACAATGTCGCGCCACTTACAGCAATGGCGCGTCGCGGGCAACACGTCGCACGCGCCGGCTTTCGGAATATGCTCCACCCGGACGCGATGCCAGAGGGACCGCGAATTTTCCTGACCGAGCCGTACAACCCGAACAAGATAACGGTTCTAGTGATACCGGGGTTACAATCGACGCCGTTCGCGTTTGTCGATCTAATGAAGGCAATGCGCCTCGATCCCGAGGTGAGCAAGGACTTTCAGGTCTGGACATTCTTATACGCCACGGGCACGCCGGTCTTGTTCAACGCCCTCGAGCTGCGAGAGCAGCTGGAGAAGACCGTCCAAGCGGTCGATCCGCACGATCACGACTTCGCCACCAGACACATCGTTGTTCTCGGTCACAGCATGGGTGGTCTGATCGCGCACACACTGGTTAGCTCGAGCGGCGAAAAGTTGTGGAACGCATTGTTCGTGGTGCCGCCGCAGCGCTTGAAAGGCGACAAGGCAATCATTCGCCGCTTAGCCGATGGATTGCATTTCCACCGCAACCCGCGGGTCGTTGCCGCGATCTTCGCAGCAACTCCACACCGCGGCAGTAAACTGGCCGAGAGTTGGGTCGGTCATCTCGCTGCCTCGCTCATCCGTTTACCATCGGATCTGCAATCCGATATTGTGAACGTGGCATTGGCGAACCCTGACGCCGCGACCCCGACAGCGAAAGCATTCCATCGTGAGATGAATTTCTCCTCGGTGCACACGCTGTCGCCACGCGATCCGGTGCTGCAAGCGATGGCCGATCTCCCAATCGAGGTGCCGTTTCACAGCATCATCGGACAACACAACCCCGGTCCGATCGAAACGAGCAGCGACGGCGTCGTTCCGTATGCCAGCGCGCATCTCGACGGCGCCGCAAGCGAGCTCGTGGTGCGCAGCGGACATAGCGTCTGCGAAAATCCCGAGCTCAAGCGCGAAGTGATTCGAATTCTACGACTGGAACTTGGCCGCGGCTTGGCCCTTACACAGCGATAGACCGCGCCTTCAGGCCATGCTCGCCGGTTATGCCGAGGCGAAAGACAGAGTCGTCCCAAAGATGTCCGTGCACAGCGGATCGTGTTTGCATGATTCCTGAAATATCGCCGCCCGAAACGGTGAGAAAGAGATGGACCAACTCTATGACACTTTCGTGCCCAAATACGTCGATCTGGCCAGTCAGTTAGGCGAAATCCTTTTCGGCCTAATCATGGTCCTGGCGGGACCGCTCACCGCCGGTTTCGTGTTTTCAGTCAACTTCAAGTTCTGAGTCCACGGAAAATATGAAAACAAAAGAGATCATCAAAATATCGCGTCGGCTGGCCGAACCGTTCCGAGTCAGCAAAGGTAAAGAGTTTCGCCTCAAAGATGTCGATCCGAACGACACACTTGAATTTAGTAAGGACGAAGACAAGCCCAGAGCCAAGGAAGCGCAGACGATTGGCGTTGCGGCATTGGTCGAGCTGCAAGACAAACTTTACGCCCAGGACAAATGGGCGGTGCTGTTGATCTTTCAAGCGATGGACGCGGCCGGCAAGGACGGCGCCATCAAGCACGTAATGTCGGGCGTAAATCCACAGGGCTGCCAGGTATTTTCATTTAAATCGCCGTCGGCCGAAGACCTGGATCATGATTACCTCTGGCGCTGCATGAAATGCCTGCCCAATCGCGGGCACATCGGAATTTTCAATCGCAGCTACTACGAAGAAGTGCTGGCCGTCCGCGTGCATCCGGAATTTCTGGCGAAGGAAAAGCTACCGGCACAATTAGTCGGCAAGCAAATCTGGTCTGAGCGTTTCGAAGACATTCGCAATTTCGAACAATACTTAAGCCGGAACGGCGTCATCGTGCGGAAATTCTTCCTTCACGTTTCCAAGAAAGAGCAGCAACGCCGGTTTCTCGAGCGAATCGACGATCCGTTGAAAAATTGGAAGTTTTCTTCAAACGACGCGGCGGAGCGTGATTACTGGGACGATTACATGGAAGCCTACGAGGAGATGATCCGCGAGACCGCGACGAAACAGGCGCCGTGGTATGTGGTGCCGGCGGACAATAAGTGGTTCACGCGCACTATCGTTGGCGCGGCTGTGATCGACGCCCTTGCCGATCTCGACCTGGCGTATCCTAAAGTTGGCCCGGACAAATTGAAGGAACTAGCGGCAGCGAAAAACAAGCTGCTCAAGAAATAGCTGACAGTCGATCTTGCGTCAGGCCAAATTATGATCCCAAGCGACAATACCTGGTGGGAAAGCGCACTTCCGGCTGTTCGCTGGTTGCGAAGTTACAAGCGTGAGTGGTTGCGCCCGGATCTGATCGCCGGCATTACCCTCGCTGCCTATTTACTTCCGGCGGCATTGGGCGATGCATCTTTGGCCAATCTGCCGCCGCAAGCCGGTCTTTATGCCTGCTTGTTCGGCGGTCTCGTCTTCTGGATCTTTTGCAGCTCCCGACAAACAGTCGTCTCAGTTACTTCTGCAATTTCACTAGTCATCGGATCATCGTTAGGGGAAATTACGGGCGGAAACATACTGCGCTTCGGCGCGCTTGCTGCCGGCACGGCCTTACTCGTTGCCGCAATCGCTTTCATTGCCTGGCTCGTTAAAGCCGGCGTGCTGGTTCATTTCATCTCGGAGAGTGTTCTGACCGGTTTCAAGTGCGGCGTAGCGCTTTTCCTCGCCAGCACACAGTTGCCAAAACTTTTCGGCTTTCATGGCGCGCATGGAAGTTTTTGGGAGAACGCCGGTTTCTTCTTGAAGCATCTCAGCGAGACGAATGCGACGTCACTTCTGGTCGGAGGAATCGCGCTCGGGCTGCTCATTCTGGGAAAGATTTTTCTCAGGCACAAGCCCGTGGCGCTTTTCGTTGTCATCGGAGGCATTGTCACCGCATCGGTGTTGTCACTCGAGGCACGCGGTGTGAAATTGATTGGCGCCATCCCAGAAGGAATTCCGCCGCTCAAACTGCCCTTGGTTTATTGGAGCGACCTGAACCAACTCCTTGCACTCGCCTTCGCCTGTTTTCTTCTCAGTGCAGTTGAGACAGCCGCGATTGGTCGAATGTTCGTCGCTAAACATGGCGGACAGTTTGACGCGAATCAGGAAAATCTGGCGCTCGCGGCATCGAATCTGATCGCGGGACTAGGCGGTGGTTTCCCGGTGGGCGGCGGCACATCACAATCGCTGGTCAACGAAGAGGCCGGGGCGCGCACTCCACTCTCCACCGTTTTCGCAACCGCTTTCATTCTCGTGGTCGTGCTATTTTTCTCACATCTCTTAAGCGCATTACCTCAGCCAGTCCTCGCTGCGGTCGTGTTAGTCGCGGTGGCGAGCCTTTTCAATCTTTCGACTTTGCAGCGACTCTGGCGGAGTGATCGTCACGAATTTGTGGTGGCGGTAGCGGCTTTCATTGGCGTGCTCACTTTCGGCCTGCTCCGCGGGGTAATGATCGGTGCTGCGATCTCCCTGGTGCAATTGGTGCATGCCGCGTCCCGGCCGCATGTCGGCTTGCTAGGTCGTATTCCCGGCACCCGTCGATTTTCGGATCGCGAACGGCATCCCGGCAATGAACTGATTCCGAACGTGCGGATTTTCCGGCCGGAATCGGGTCTCGTTTATTTCAACATCGACCACGTTCGCGACATCATCCTGAACAAAATCTATGCCGAGCCAGTACAGCCGCGACTGGTCGTTCTCGACCTTTCCGCGGCGCCATACGTAGATCTGCAAAGCACACACACGCTTGCCGCCATCGCGAGTGAACTCACCGCCAAAGGAATCCGATTCCAAGCCGTCGAACCGCGTTCCTCGGTGCGCGATCGATTACGCAAGGAAGGAGTAGACGGCAAACTCGGTGGTATAAGCCGTTTTACGACGATAGCTGACGTCGTCGATCATTTCCTCGCGGGAGGTGACATGAGTCTCTACCTCGAAAGGGGAACAAGCATTCGCGATAAGACAACCACCGCGATCGACCGCGTGACGTGAAAACGAACTCAACGATACAAGTTGGAATGGTTGGCCCTGGTCGGATGGGTGCCAACATGGTCCGGCGTCTCATGCGAGCCGGCCATTGCTGCACTGTGCTCGATCTATTTTCCGAGGCCGTCGAAGCTTAGGCCGGTACGACCAAGGTCCAATCGACAGAGGAACAACAAAACCAAAGGGTTACGAAAATCCGCATCATGCGCAGCCATCTTCTGTTCGCGGTCGTGGCGATAATCGGCTCCGCCGCCTTGAGGCCGCCGGAATTGGATGGAGCCTGGATTGCCTAACGATTTCCCAAGCGGC
>CAVYVJ010000046.1:0-232251 GCA_963771865.1 uncultured Verrucomicrobiae bacterium | reverse complement strand
CGGAAAATTGTTGCGGCGATGAAGGACGATCCGTTAGGCGCGAAAGACATCGCGTCGGGTGAATTGCATACGATCGCGAGTGCAGATCTCCAGCCGCCCTTTGACGCGGAGACCGATCTCGCGTCGCGCGCGCATGCGATGTTGCAGCTTTTTCACAATATTCGCGCCGTCTTGCATGTGCCGGATCAACCGCCGGAGAAGCCGCCCCCCGCCTCAGGTCCGGGCCGGAACGACGCTTTCGGGTTGCTCTCGGCTGCGCTCTTGAATTCGCCGCAGCCCTACGCGCCGATCAAATTCGGACTGGTTTGGAATGTCGATCGTCGCAGCTGGGTGCACTGGGACGGCAATACCCGATCGCCCATCGCGCGCAATCTGCTCGCTTCGCTCGGCCTGGGCGCGCCGCTGCATGGGCATCACGCCGACCTCAATTTTGCCGAAGTGAAGAGGCAGACCGATCTTACGGAGAAGATTCGTCCGCCGCGCTATCCATTTGCGATCGACCGGGCAATTGCCCGGCGCGGGGCGGCACAATTTGACGCCCGCTGCGCCAGTTGCCATACCGGCCCGGAGAACGATCAACGCCTTCATTCGGTCGCCGAAGTCGGGACCGATCCGTTGCGCGCCAATCTTTTCAACCAAAAACAGGCCGATGGCTTTAACCACTTCCTCGCCGCATTAGAGCTGAAAGGTTATTCTCCTCCGAAAGAACCCGGGGTGCGCAGCACCGGAAAATATTTCGCCGCCAGTCTGGGCGGCGTCTGGGCGCGCTCGCCTTACCTGCACAACGGATCGGTCCGTAGCATGACGGAATTGCTGACTTCGCCTAACGAGCGAGCGAAGACATTTCACCGCGGCTCGCAGCGGTTCGACCCGGACGTGATGGGCTTCACGGACGAGGGCGGCTACGTCTTCGATACCACGACGCCCGGCAATTCAAATTCCGGGCACGATTACGGGACCAATCTTTCGCCTAACGAAAAGCAGGAGTTGATCGAATATTTGAAAACACTGTAGACGCTTCGCTCTGCGAAGCGCGGGGGGGTGCGCCTGCTCGCGGAGACTCAACCCTGCGCGCCTGCCCAACGAATTAGTTGCGGAGCTGCGCCACAATTGCCGGATCTGCGGCACGTCCATGATCCGAATTTCCGGCGGCGGATTTTCCACCGCCCAAACCAATGCATTGACCATCTGGCTGATGGTGATCAATCCCAGACGTTGCGCTGATTCTTTTGTGCTGCGGGATTCGTTCCAGAATCCAATAGACCGGCACGATCGCATAGGGCCACCAATGCCCGGGGCCAAGCACGTACCAGGGCCGGACAAAGGTCGCAGGGATGCCGCTCGCACGAATCATCGCTTCGCCCTGTTCGCGCACGGCGATAAACGCTTTCATCGCCGGCGCCGGATGCGCCACGCTCAGGTAAACAAAATGTCGCACCCCAGCGTCGCGGGCTGCTTTCGTCGCCACCTGCACAGAAACGAGGTCGATTTCCTGAAACTGTTTGGCCTTGGCCGGGCTCGGATGCGGCGTCCCGATGAGATGGACAAAAGTGTCGCTCGGCGAGATTTCCTTGGTATAGGAATCCATCCGCAACGGATCGCCATTCAGCCGCCCTGCGCCGGGCGGCAGTTTGCCCTGGGATTGCTGTCGGACGAGCGCTTTCACCCGGTGCCCTCGCGCGAGGAGAGCGGGAATCAAGCGCGATCCGATATAGCCAGTGCCACCTGTGATGAAGACGCTAGAGCGAGCACTCATCTGATCAATACATCGCAAAGCCAAGCGCGCTTCAAGATCACTCGCAGCACACAACTTTTGTCATCACCGAGCCGCGTAGACGGCGAGGGACCTCGCAATTGCACTCGGCGTTTTCTCGTTACGAGAACGCGGCGCCATCAGTTGTGAAATCCTTCGCCGCGCTCCGCCGGTTCCGGATTACAAGGCCAGGCGGTCGTCCCTGCTAACCAATCAATGCCATCATCTGCGCGGCCAGCTTCGGGCCGATGCCGGCTTCCTCGTGTTTGAAGTAAATGAATGCGTTCTGCCAATTCGCATCTTTTCCCCTAACGAACTCAGCCCAGCGAGCGACGTCATCGCTCGTGTAATCTTCCCGCCGCAAACGCAGATAACCATAATCGGCGGTGGCGACAGTCGGGGCCGCCATTTTTTCGGTATCGGCGAGGCAAAGAGCGACATTGCGTTCCCGGAGAAGAGCGAAAATTTCCTCATCGAGCCAGGATTCGTGACGGAATTCAAAGGCCGCGCGAATGGCCGGCAGCTCGCGCAGAAACGAGCCGAGCACGTCTGCATCCTTTTTGAAATTTGGCGGGAGTTGAAACAAGACCGGACCGAGCCGCTCGCCGAGTGCCGCGATGACGCGGCAGAAGTAAGCCAGCGTGTCCTGGCAATCGCGCAGCCTGGCGAAGTGGGTGATTTTCTGCGGCGCCTTGAGCGCGAAGCGAAAATTCTCCGGCGTCTGGGCCAGCCAGTTCTCGATCGTCTTCGGGGAGGGGATGCGATGAAAGGTGTAGTTGATCTCGGTGGTGGCGAGGCGCTCCGCGAAATAGGGAAGCATTTTGGCCGCGGGCAAATCCTCCGGGTAAAAGCTGCCCTTCCATTCCGCATATTGGAAACCCGAGGTGCCGATCCAAGTCTTCATCGTTGCGCTCCTGATGATGCGATGGCGCAGGCGCGCTGACAACCTCTCGCGCGCAATTGACCTTGCTATCTCGATGCGGCGTCCCCGTTTGTCATCCCGATCCGCCGAAGGACGGAGAGGGACCTCCCAATAGCAATGGAGGCTTTCCTTTGAAGAGAGAGTGCGGCTTCCAGATGCGGGGTCCCTCTCCGCGCTGCGCCGGATCGGGATGACAAGGGGGAAAGGCGGATCGGGATGACAAAAGGGCGCCGGATCGGGATGACAACGTGCGGAGCGGTTGCTCCAACTCGTTAGGCCACTTCGCCGGCGGCGTGGCCGCTGGCCCAGGCCCACTGGAAATTGTAGCCGCCCAGCCAGCCAGTCACGTCGACCACTTCGCCGATGAAATAGAGTCCCGGCACGCGCCGCGCTTCCATCGTTTTGGATGACAACTCGCTCGTGTCGACACCGCCGACGGTTACCTCGGCCTTCGGATAACCCTCGGTGCCGTCAGGCCGAATTGGCCAATGGTGGACGAGCCGTGCGAATTGCTCCAAATCCGCGGTGCGCGTTTGTTGGAGCGGTTTTTGGGGCGCGTACCGAGCACACCAGGTCGCAGCGAAACGCGCCGGCCACTCGCGTTCGAGCAAATCGAGGGCAGTCATTTTTGAATCGCGCTGCCCGAGGAGCCAGTCGCACCGGGATGTTGCGGCAAGAGATCAAGCGTCGCGCTCTCGCCTTCCCGCCAGTAAGAAGAAATCTGCAGGATGGCCGGGCCGCTCAGTCCGCGATGAGTGATCAACATCGCCTCGGCGAACGAGGCGCCGTTCGCGCGCGCGATGACCGGCAACGACACGCCGCTCAACGGCGCGAAAGCAGCCCGCTCCTCGTCGCCGAAGGTGAGGGGAACGAGACCGGGCCGCGTCGTGGTCAACTTGAGCCCGAATTGTGCCGCAACCCGGTAGCCGAAATCAGAAGCGCCCAGTTTGGCGAAGGACAATCCGCCGGTCGCGATGACGAGCGAATCGCACTCCAGCGGTCCGCGATTCGTGCCTAACAAAAAGCGCTCCGGCTTTTCGACCGACTCGACCCGGCAACCGCAGCGCACCTCCACCTCCGCGATCGCGCACTCCGCGAGCAGCATCTCGATGATCTGGCGCGAGCTGAAATCGCAGAAGAGCTGTCCCAGTTTCTTCTCGTGAAACGGGATCCGATGTTTCTCGACCAGCGCAATGAAATCCTGCGGCGTGTAGCGCGCGAGAGCTGAGGCGCAGAAGCGCGGATTGCCCGAGAGAAAATTCTCGGGCGCGGCGAAGAGGTTGGTGAAATTGCAACGGCCGCCGCCGGAAATCGCGATCTTCAACCCGACACGCGCATTGTGTTCGAGCAGCGCCACCCGCCGTCCGCGCCGCCCGGCGGTCAACGCGCACATCAAGCCGGCGCCGCCGCCGCCGATCACGATAACATCGTAGCGCATATTGTAGCCCGCCTGAGGCGGGTGATCCCGGCCGGACGCAATCGCCGCAATCGAGACCGCCGGGATCACCGATCCCGGCTACAACTTCGGCGCGTCCAATTCCCAAAGGAGCCAATCGTCGTTAGGCACATATTTCTTGAGGCGGTTGTCCCAGCGCTGCGGCAGTTCGTGGGTCAGCCGCTCCAGGAAAGGCAGAAGCGGATTCTGCGGCGGTTGATCCTTCTCTCGCTCGTCCATCGGGATCTCCGCCCAGTTGAATTTTTCCTGGTAAGCGGCGAATCCAAACCCGTCGAAAAAATTACCGCTCCCGACCAGCGGCATGTACCAAAGGCTCGGGATGGCGCGCGGATTCGGCTTGATCGGCACATCCGAGCTCAGCCTGTCCAGAAGTTGGAGCGCGTGCGTGTCTTTGCGCTCCTCGAGATGCGCGCGCAAGAGATCGAGGGCGGGGAAGGTGACCGGCGGACTAACGAAAAGCACCGGCTTCCATTGCAGGCGCGAGAGCACGATCTCGTGCACCGTGCCGACGCTGTAAATATTTGTCGGCACGTAGGCGATCGTGAAATCGCTCGTGTCGACCATGCGCAGATCGATGTGGAGGGTTTCCCAGAACTTCTCCGCGCACTGCGAACGTTTTTCGTCGCCGGCCTGGCCCTGCTCGAAGGTCCACTTCTCCCGCACGTCGATCGTGTTGATGTCCTCGAGGCCGTATTGCTGCGCGCCGCGCACGCCGGGCTTGAACCAGGGATCGAACACAATCGCCCCGTGCGCGCGCAGGAAATCGCCGATCCGGTTGCGCCAGCCGAGCTTCTTTTCGTCGGCGCGCGAGGCGACAAAATCCATCGGCCCGGAAAGATAAACGCGCGCCCCGCGCAGGAAATGGTGCTGCTTCATCGCGCGAGCATAGTGTGCGGGAAAGAGAAGTTAAAGCCGCGCCTCATGCCGTCGCTGGTGCAGTGAAAAGATTCACGTTGTAGCGTGCGCTGTCTCAGCGCACCGGGCTGATATCAGTCCAGCGCGTCGCCCTTTTTCTCCGCTGAGACAGCGGACTCTACAATAATCAGCTCCAAAGCCTGCTCACGGTGATCGGAGTGGAAGCCTGTAAACATAAAAATCCTGATCCCGTTGCCAGCCTTCCCTCTCGTAAAGTGCCTGCGCGCCCTTGTTGGTTATGGCCGTGCTCAGTTCAAGTTCGACGGCGTTGTTAGCACGGCCAAAGTCGGCGGCGGCGCGCAACAGTGCCGCACCAGCGCCGCTCCGGCGGGCGTCTGGAGAAACGAAAAGATCGTTAAGGATGAAGAGCCGTGCCGCGGAGATGGACGAAAAGCTGGGGAATAATTGGGTGAAACCGATCGCGCGCTGCTCGGCATCGAAGGCGAGAAAAATGACGGACTGAGAGCGAGCAAGGCGCTCGGATAAAAAGGAGCGAGCAAGAGCGGGGTTCGACGGTTGCCCGTAGAATTGCCGATAACCGTCGAAAAGGGGAACCAATTTGTCGAGGTCAGCAAGGGTTGCCTGGCGAATATTCATTTTATGAAATGGAATGGCCTAACGAGAACAAGACCACTTCCAGCTGATGAAGGCGAGCTTGAACTGCAATGGAAGTGTATCCGGAGGGACGTGCTTTCCGCACGTCCACCTTGTTGCTGGGCATAGTGGAACGGCGGCGAGCACGTCCCTCCGAAGGGTTGACCACGCCGCGCGCGCCGATTATTTCCATGGCGGGATGCGGAGACTAACGATTATTTTCATTCTCGCTGCCGCAGCCCTGTCGTCGGTGGCGCACGGCGCCGTCGCACTCAGCGCGCTCGATCAATATCTCGTCGCGCATGGTTATGCCGGCGCGCAGTTCGTCCAATTTCAGAACACTTATCGGCTGCCCGTCATTGCCAATGGCAAAGCAGGCGATCTCACGATCGATACGGGCGCGCCTACTTCGATCATTTATACGTCGAACCTGAGCAAGTTTGGCCTCGCTTCCAAAAACACCGGCATCGCTGTGCACGGCGTTTTTGGCAAGGGCACTGAGAACGTCGGCATGACCACCATTCCAAAACTTGCGATGGGGAATTGCACGCTGCTGAATGTGAAGGCGGCGGTGATTTCCGATCCGGGGAGCGGTGGACTCTACCGGACTTATGGCATGTCTGATGGATTGTTTGGCCTGCGAGAAATGGCTCGTTACGGCGCAGTCCTCGATCTGGCCAATCACCTTCTTCTGGTCCACCCCGGCGGGCCCGCCAAAGAAGTTTCTCCTGGAATCCGTTCCCTCTTGACCAGTCAAGGTTACACGCCGATCGACCTCGAAATTGTCGCAGGCCATCTCCGAGTGCCCGCGACGGTCAATGGCACGCCCTGTCACCTGATTGTCGATACTGGCGCTTTCCTCACCACGCTTGATCAACAATTTGCGCGGACGGCACGCATTGGCGGCTACAATTCAGGTGTGTATGCGCATGGCTTTGGGACGAAGGCGCGACCGATTCAGGTGAGTCAGTTCCCGGAATTCAAAGTCGGCGATTTCATGATTAGAAATGCCAGCGTCACGATCAGCGACCTCGATCCAGAGTTGCTCGGGAAGGACGAAAAATCGCGCGCGTCCGGACTGCTCGGCGCGGAATATCTCGGTCTGCATGGCGCGATTATCGATCTCAATAGCATCACGCTGTATCTGCGACCGAAAGCGAAGCCTTGACCACGCCAGTCTGTGTCGTTAGGCGAGCCGAACTTTCCGCCCCGGAAACTGCGCGTCTGGTCCGGCAACTCTGGGAGGAACTGGGGGCACTTTATCCGGAGGTGAACGGTCCGCCATTTACGCCTGACGATATCGTCGGGGCGCGGACGGCCTTCGTCGTCGCCTGGTGGGAGGGCGAAGCGGTGGGCTGCGGCGCCTTTCATCCCATTTCGGATGACGAAAGCAACGTCGCGGAAATCAGGCGCATGTACGTCGAACCGCGCCTGCGCCGGCGCGGAATTTCCCGCGCCATTCTGGCGGAGCTGGAAAGACTGGCCCGGGAATGCGGCTTCACGACGATACGGCTCGAGACTGGCCTCCGGCAGCCGAACGCGATTCGTTTGTACGAAACTTCCGGCTATCAGCGGATCGAACCCTTCGGTCGCCATCGCGACGACCCGCTCTCGGTTTGTTTTGAGAAAGCTCTCTAGAAGCTATCAGCCATCTCAGCGCAGTCCAAAAAGGCTGTCATCCTGAGCGGAGCGAATGGATCTCAGCATGTTTGCAGTGACGCAGCGCTTCGTGAGCCGGAAACAGTCAGAGATTCTTCGCTGCGCCGCAGCATGACATCGGTATTTGTGAGAACGAGCTCGGCCTGCTCGAGAAAGACGAGTCCAGCCTAACAAGCGATCGCGTGGCGGCGGCAAACGCCGGAGAGCAATTCCCAGAGCGCGTTCAGAACGCTTATCGGCCGCCTCGGTCGCTGCTGGCGGAGTTGGCGGGCGTGACTCTCTGCGCGAGAAGCGCGCGCTCCGCCGCAGCGTGTTCGCGATCGGCCTCGATGTGAACCGTGAAATAGCGATAGCTCTCCGGGTCCGTGAATCCGTAGTGTTTCTTGAGTCCGTCGATCTTCGATTCCGAGACGGCCGGGATCTGGCTTTCGTAGGCGTAAAGCGCGGCCAACCCTTCGGCCAGCTCGCCCTCACGGCAGACGGAACGGAAGGTCTCGATCAATGCTGCCGTTTCCGGCCAGGCTTGCATCTCGTCGAGGTCGTTAGGCGAAACACCGAGCGCGGCCGCGAAATTTCTCCAGAGCTGCGGGTGATTCGGGTCGCCCGCTTCTTCGTCGATCAGGTTGGCGAGAATCTGGCGACGGGTCGGCTGGTCTTCGCAACGCGCGTGCAGGGCTGAGAGATAAGTCGGGAAAGCGGCGACGTGCTGATAATATTGGCAGGCGTAATCGGCCAGCGTTTCCCGGCTTAGTTCACCGCGCGTCCAGGCAAGATAGAACGGGTGGGTCAGGAGATGGCGGGCGGCAATTTGTTCGTCGAGGCGATCAAGATAGTCGTTCATAAGTTTGCAAACCTTTTAGGCGATGGACGCGTGAAAGGCAAAGCGCTTTCGAATTTTCGAGCGGAAAAATATCGTCGAGTCCAGTGCCAGTCGCGCGAGTAAGAAACAACTGACAATTGACCGACATATCGCCCCAGCGGAGTCGTGACGTTGGTCCCGGCAGGCGGGGTAAATTCAAAAGTGGAACGATCAATCGGAGCCCGCGATTCGTTGCGATAAAGGGTGACGATGTGGTCACCGTTCGGCTGCACCATTTCGGTTCGCTGCACCTCCAGGTCCGTATTCATCTGGATGGTGAAAGTCTGGAGGAGACGCTTGAGCGACGGGTTGCGCGGAACGAGCTGGAGTTGGTAGCCGGAATCCAGTTTGTTCCCCGTGATGTGATAGTTGTTCTCGACGTTCTCGAGATTGAGGGCGGCGGTCAGAGCGGCGATCCCGGCGTCGAGCGGAGAATGTTTCCCTAACGAATAATGTTCCGCGGATTGGAATTTCGAATAGTAGATCCAAAGCTGTTGCCCGTCGCTCACGGTGACGCTGGGCGAGTTGCCTTTCACTTCGCGGCGGAATTTGTTCGGTTTTGCAAACCAGACTTTGCCCGAGCTGTTGATCGGCTTGTTCATGAGGTGAACGGTTTTTTCCTCCTCGAAATCAGCCTGGACCTGAGGCGCGTCGGCGCGCTTTGCCCGAATACGATCGAGCAACGACTTGACCTCAGCAGGGGCGAGCGGCTGGGTCTGGGCGGCGGCAGTCGCGAGAAGGAAGAGCGAGAGAAAAGCAATTTTTGAGGTCATGTTCCAGCGAGATGTTTGCGGGTCTCAATAGACATCGGTTCCGCGAGGGCTGCTGCGGGCAGGGTAAAGAAGATGGTGGCAAAAAGGCTCCAGGCCAGCCCAATTGCGCACGCGACGCCGAGACCGCTCAAGGTCGGGTTATTGGCGAAGCCTAACGAACCGAACCCGGCGATCGCCGTCAAACCGGCGAGTGCGACCGGCTTCAACACGCCCGCCACGTCGTGCTCGACCTCCCGCGCTCTTTGCCAGACGAGCAGGACATAGATGCCGTAATCGACTCCGATGGCGAGGACGAGACGAAAGGCGAGGACATTGAGGAGATTGAGAGGAATGTGCCCGAGTTTCATGGTCGCGATCATCGCCCCGATGGCGAGGACGAGGGTGATGATCTGAATCAACCAGAGCCGCCAGTCCCGATAAAGCACGGCGAGAAGCGAGGCGTCGAAGAACGCCATCAGCGTGCTGATCAGGATCAACTGCCGATGCGACCATGGGATCAGATCGGTCAGGGTGAAGCTCCAACCGGAGAGGATCATGGGCACGCCAGGGACCGGCAGTTCGCGCATCAGCATTTCTTTTTGCTCGTGCCTTTCGACCGGCTGGTTCGTGGTCACGAAGCCAACCGTGAGGAGCGGATCAGCGGCGAAATAGCGATTAACCAGAAACCACCAGCTCGAGGAGGGGGGGAGTGCTTTGCGCCAATCCGGGATCGCTATTCTGCCGTTGCCGACGGCTTCCAACTGATCGAGAAGCTTGAATCCGGCGGCGAACGATTCGCGGCTGAAACCTTCACTGGCGATCGCCTCTTCCAGCGCCCGGCGCGCGGCGGCGAAATCGATCGAGCCAAGGCGGCGCCGATTTGCCTCCATCAGCGTTCGGGGAAAGAGCGAGCGCGGCCGGCGTGCTGAAGTATTTGATTTTCCGGGTCCGCTCCAACTCGCGCCAGTGCGCCTCGATCTTCTGCCAGTCCTCGTGCAACTCCTCTTCGTTAGGCGCGCGCACCATCCCGAGGACTGGCTCCCAGCGGATCGGCATTTTCGCCATGATCTCGCCGAGGGCATGTCCCGCGGCACTCGATTTCGGCTCCATCGACCGGGTGCTGGCGTCGAAGATGAGGGGCAGTTGCGGGAGAAGCGCGAGGGCGAAAAGAACGAGCAGAATCGGGAGCGCGATCCAGAGGATCAGGCCCGGCGTGGCCAGCGTCCGGCGGACATATCGCCTAACGATATCGAGGATCCAGTCGCGCCGCGGGGGAAGGGAGTGTTCGCGGGTGAAGAGAAAGAAGACGCTCGTCATGAAAAGTCCGGCGACGAGGATGCCGATCGCGATCAGAACGCCGAGCTGGGTGAAGCCGCCGGAGTTGGCGAGAAGAAGGGCCATGAAACCGACCGCGGTCGTGAGAGCGCCGAAGAAAACGGCGCGGCCCAGTTTCGCGATTGCTTCCTCGATGGCTGGGGCGTGGGCGCGGCCTTCGTTTCGCGCCTGCTGGTAGCGGCCGAAAATGAGGATCGCAAAGTCGACTCCGAGCCCGATGAGGATGGCGCACATCCCGATCGTCACCATGTTGAGCTCGCCGAAAATGAGGAGGCCGGCGGCGAGCGCGACGAGGCAGCAAAGGAGAAGCGAGAACCCCATTCCGACGAAGCGGAAGCCAGCGCCGGAAGCCGATGTAGAAGACCCCGCCGACGAGAAAGATGGAACCGAAGAGCGTGACGATGATGTCGTGTCGCATGCTCAGAGAAATCTCCGCCACGTAAGCGGAGCGACCGGTGACGAGCACCTCGAGTGGGCCTGCGCCCTCCCAGCCTTCGCTCGCCCGGGCGCGGAAGGCGTTCACTTTTTTCATCAGAGCCTGGCAATCAAACGCCCCAATCGTTGGTTGATTCGTGACCACGAGAAAAACGCGCATGGTGCGATCGGGGGAGGTGAGCGGCTGGTTCTGTTCCAGAGCGGAATTGCCGGCGAATGGTTTCAAAGCGGGCGTGACTACGCCTAACGGATCGAGCTGGAGCTCGAACTCCGGTCGGGGCGAGCCGGCCTCGATTTCCTGGTGCAACCGGCTCAGGCGCGCCTCGAGTTTTTCCGGTTGCAGAATGGCGACGGTGTCGGCAAACGCGTGCGGATCGAGATTGAGAAGGAGCGGAATGGCGATGCCCTGGAGGTCAGCCACCGCATCGGGAGACTCCATCGGTGAGCCGGCCAGGACGCGCATGCTCCAGGGTTGCTCGCGCAGGCGCTCGGCGAAGGTCGGGGCAAATTCCTCCAGGTTGTCGACGTCGTTAGGCTGGCAGGCGAGCGCGAACGTCAACTCACGGGTCTGGGCAAAATCGTTGTTGTAAACTTTAAGACCCTGGACTGATTCAAACTTCGCCGGGAGCAAGTTGAGCACTTCGGTGTCGAGCGTCAGCCGGGTGATAAGAATGTAGAGGCTGAGCAACGCCACGAGCACGACCGCGAGCCAGACAAGACCGCGGTGCCGGGTGACGAGTCGGGCAATGAAATGCGAGTACGACATCAGTGACCGCGTGGGTCAGAAGCGCAAAAACAAAACTCTCCGGCCCGACTGTCTGGCGCACTAATGTCTCGGATTTCGAGTGCAGCAGCAGCTCGCGCAGCGAAGTCCAACCGCGCAAGTGGACTGGCGCCTGATTAGGCGGTCCCGACCAGGAGCCGCGGGCGAGGGGACCACTGACCCGGACAAAATTGTCGTCCTGCTGCACAACCAAAAGCGTGACACCGGGACCTTTACTGAACGTCAGCTCGAAGTCGCCCCCGGTCGAGTAACGGACCAACACTTCGCCGATGAGCGATGTCTTCGGTCCGCGGTATTGGAGTTGGCCGATGCGGGACTGCCAATCCGGCTCCGGCTGGGTGAACCGGTGGCGCAGTGTCTCGCAGCTCGTCAGGCAAAGAAAGGCGAGGAAAAGAAAAAAATATGGGAGGGACCTTGGCGTTCCAAGGGCGGGGCGGGGCGCCGCCCAAAAGCGTCTCCCACATTGGGTCTCGCGAGGATCCATCCGTCGTTAGGCCGCGGAGCGTAGCGCCGGCTCTCGCGTGGATTGAGGCGCAACGAGCGTGCGGCGCGGGCAAAGCGGCAGGTAGCGTTGCAACCAAACGATGAAATAGAAAGCCGACATCCGCCAGCGAATCGCGAAGCTGCCGCTGATATTGCCGCCGAGGACGGCGTTAACCGCGGGCGGAATCTGGAGGACGTCCTGCGGATACAGAAACACTTCGATGAATTCCTTCGAATACCAGGCGTCCACGAAACGCAGGTAACCGTTCATGGCGCGGCGGAGCAGGCGCTCGTATTTCGCGAAAAGTCGCGCTGCCTTTCGTGGGTGGTCGAGCACGATATCGAGAGTGTCGGCACATTTTTCGCCGGCGAGGAGCGCGAGGAAAACACCGCTGCTGAAAACCGGATCGATGAAACCAGCGGCGTCACCTGCGAGCATCCAGCGCTCACCGGTGAGTCGGCTCTGCCGATAGGAAAAATCAGCGCTCGCGTAAACCGGCGTCACGCGACGGGCCTGCGTCATGCGCTGGGCGAGAAAGGGTTGTTCGGCAATCGCGTCCTCGAGAAATTCTTCGGGCGATTTTTTCGCCTGCTTGAAAAGCGCCGTGTCGAGCACCACGCCAATGCTTGATCGCTCCCGCGACAGAGGAATGTGCCAGAACCAGCTGTCGCGACTGCGCAACGAGAGCGTGAGCGAACCATCGCGGCCTTCATCGAACGCCACCCCTTCGTAATGTGCATAGACGGACACTTTTTGGAGATGCGAATAGGCTTCCTTCAGATTGAAATGAGTGCCGAGAACGGAATGGCGTCCGCTGGCATCGATCACGTAGACGTGCTTTGATTCTGTCCCGCCCGGTCGCTTTGCCCGCGACCTGGAGTTCCACGCCATCAGGGAAGAATTCGATCCCTTTGACGGCGGTTTCTTCGCGCACTTCCGCGCCGTTTTCCGCGGCGTGATTGAGCAGCAATTGGTCGAATTGTGCGCGGGTGACCTGGTAGGTAAACTCCGTCTGCGAGCGGAAACCATCTTTGAAATAAAATTTCACGCTTTCATCGGCGCAGGCGCTCGCGATTTCGCCGCCGAATTTCGGTAGGAACCCTGCCTGCTCAAATTTCTCGAGCACACCGAGACGGGCAAAAGTCTTCATGCTGACCGGCAAGAGCGATTCGCCGATGTGAAAACGCGGAAATTTTTCCCGCTCGAAAACGACTACCCGCCGGCCGGCGCGCGCGAGCAGCGTCGCCGCGGTGCTCCCGGCGGGGCCGCCACCGATGATGGCTACGTCATAGATGTCGTCCGGCATTCCGCGATCAAGGTAGCGAGCTTGCGACAGAAGCAAACCCCCGCGGCTCAGGCGCGGTTCCCCGGAGGGACGTGCTTCCGCACGTCCACATCAATAATGGGCGGCAGTTCTTCGGATCGTGGACGTGCAGAAGCGACGTCCCTCCGATTACTGATTGGAAATCGTCGCGATCGTTCCGTCGATCTTGGTCAGGTTAACCGTGAACCGTTCTCGGTAGGTCCGCGCTCTATCCTGCAGAACGCTGATCGCGACTGCCTCGCCGAGTTGGATGGAGGAGTCGGTATCGCTGCGCCAATGGATGCCGGAGTGGATCCCGTGACCGAAGGAGATGTTGTGCGCGAGCTTGTTCAGTTCGCCATTGACGGTGAGTTGTCCGGCATCGCCACCCGTGTAGGGAACGAGGGAAAGCCCGTCGCTGCTCGACACCACCGGATTTGGAATTACGAAATCCCCGTCGAAGAAAAACTTCAGGACCGTGATGCAGGCGCCGGCGACCGTTCCATGACCGGTCGGATAGGCCGGATGAGTCGGCGAACCTTCGGGAAACGCCATGCAAAGAAAGAAGTCTGCGAATTTGTCGAAGCTACTTTGCACCGCCTGAGAGTTAAGAACATTGGCGTTAACGTGGCCCATCAGCGTGTTGCCTTTGCCGGTCAACATTTGCCGGACGATCGCGCCGCCCGACTCGGGCCGGTGTCGGAGATGCAGCAGCCATTTTTGATACCACACGTTGTTAAGCGCGGGGCGAGCGACGGCAGTGAGCGTGGCTGCGAAATCCGGTCCGCCGAACGTGCCGAAGCCATTCTGCTTGGTCGAGTTCACATAGGGATTACCCGGGTTGCGCGGTGTGCCGACAGTGTTGAGCACCATGAACGCGACAAAATAGGCCTGAAAAAGCACATCCACGCGCGTATATGCGCCAAGCCCTCGGCCATCATGGAGATAGCGGAGGAGGGAATCGATCTGAACTTCCTGGCCGGTGTCGATGCCGTTCTGGACTTGTTGGAATGTCGTCTCGTCGGTCATGTAGTCGACGTGGGCCGCGTAAGTGGTCAACTGCTGTGTGAGCGGCTGCGCGCCGAAGGATGTTGGGATGAGCAAGCACTGCGAGACATAAGGTCCGAGAGTTTCGCCCGGGAAGCCCCCGCGGAACAACAGGTCCGGCGTGACGTTGCCCTGCTGGTCTCTTGGACCGGCGTAGGTCGGCATGCTCGAAAGCTCCGCTGCCGCCAAATTGGCCGTCGCATTTAAAGCGTAATCGGTGAATGCGACATCGCGCATGAGCGACGCCCAATACATTTCTACCAGTTCCGTGCCGTAAGCTTCGCTGGCGAGCGGGGGGGCAGGCGGAACCACCACCTGTTGAATTTGATTTTTTGGAGATGGACCATTGCCGAACTGCACGGCATCGCTCCCTTCCAAGGTAAATGCGTAGGAGCCCATCGGACCGTTTTGGGTGCGTGGACCGCCGGTGATAATGTTCTCAAAATCTTCAAAAGTGCCGCGAGCCAACGCGGTCTTGAAAGTGTCGTAGGCATTCAGGTTCACCAGGCCGATCCCGTCCTGGAGAAGGCCCTTCGTGTAAGTGCCGGACTTATCCAGATAGCGCTGCTCATCGCCGTTGGTTGTGTGCGGTGGAACTGCGATGTGGGCTTCCGCATTCGCGGCTCCCTTGCGGATCGTGAAGGCCTGCATCACCCGCGGATCGATGGCGTTGGGATCCGACGCGATGCCGTCGCCGATCGCGGGATTAGAGGATTGAGCAGAGGCCAGCGCGGCTTTGCCGAAGACCGCGCCACCGGCGAGGGCCGCCCCGATCTGTCCCAAGAACTTACGGCGGCTGGAGCCTTCGCTGTTGGAAAATGCAGCTGACGCTTCTGTTTTTGGGGGATCAAATTCGCTATGATTATTGTTATTCATTTGATCTCTTTTTGGTTCCTGTTGGGTTTACACGGCCGCAACCGCGTTCGTCAATTCCGTAATTTTCGGATTTACCCGGAAAAAGGTTACAGGACAGGATCAGAGCTTTTCCAGTCAACCTTGCCAGGCTGCGTGTCGCTGACGCGGACAATGCGGCGAAAGCGGGACGCTGGCGGCGGAATTATTTCTACGGCACGCGCTTTACGCGCGCCAGGATTCCGTGCTCGATCCCGGAGTTATCGATATAGCGTCCACAGATCAGTCCCAGACGGTTGACCCCGTTGAGCGACGTGAAAGTTGCGCCGGGATAATCGTAGACGACGAATCTGGTTGGCGATGTAAAGAAAAGGCCATGCGTCGCGCCTGCGCCGTCGACGTATCTGCCCACCATCCAACCGCGATCATTATTTCCGAAGATAAAGGTTTGGGTGGCGCCGGGAGGATCGATCGGGAAGGTCAACGTGCCGGCAGCGTCGCGAAAAAAGCCATGGCTGACCGAGGCGCTGTCAAAATAACCACCGGCGCATTGGTTAAGATTGTTGAGCCCATAAACAGCAGCCGTGACGGCTCCGGGAACGGTGAAAAAGGTTACGTTTCCCGCGACGCTTAGGAAGGCCTGGTTGCCCGTCGTGAAATCAGCCGTGCCGGCAAAATCGCCCGCATTGTTTAAGGCATTGATGTAAGTGTTAAGCGCACTTGGAATGTCGAATTCCGTGTAGGTGTTACCCGACAGAAAAAAGCCGTGAGCTAGATTAAGCGCAATATAATATCCAGCAACGAGGCGAGAATTGTTAATCGCTCTGACGTCGGTTAGGGAATCCTGGTTAGGCTCAACAATAGGCGGGCTGAAGCTGCCATTGCGGAGCCGAACGAAGCCGCGCTGCACAGCGCTGGCATCGATGAATTCCCCGGCGATATCGCCCATGTCATTAATCTTCTGCGGGCGGGTCAGATTTCCCGTGCCGGGATAATCGAAAGTAGTGATCACTTCGATCGTGAACGATGCCGCCTGACCCAGGGTCGCCATAAGAAACAATGCGACCGAGGATGTGACAATGTGAGCGAAGAGATGTTTAGGTTTCATGGATAGTTTTCCGGCTTGGTCCTTCTTGCTAGGAATTTTGCATCTTTAGGTCAAGCCTTGCTTTTCTTTTGCCACAATGGCAGGCGGAGCTCCGAAAGCCTTCGCGAGCAGGCAGCCCGCCCTACAATTGGCGTGATGCTGGGATTGTAGGGCAACCGCATCGGTTGCCGCGCGTCAGGTGTTGGCCACGATGGCAGGCGGAGCGCCCGCCCTACAATTCAGGGAACGGTTGCCACTGATCGGCCGTGGCCGTGTCGGTGTTGACCCTCATCACCAAATCGCCGCGCTCCGGAAGGCGAGCTTCTTGATTCATCTTCACCTTGATGGGCAGCCAATGCGCCGGTTCAGCGGTTGCCGATCTGCTCGGTCACACCGAATAGTGGACAACCCGATGCAGCCGAAGGAAAGACAAGTAATGCTCCGAAGGATTTGCCTGCCATGAGACTGATCGACCGTTTTGTCGGCCGCGAGCTGATCGTTAACGTGCTCTTCGCGATCGCGGTCCTGAGCCTCGTCCTCGTCGTCGGCAACATTTTCCGCAAGCTCCTTCCGCTGCTCGTCAATCACGACGTCCCGATCGAGTTTCTCATTACTTTCATCGCCTACGTCCTGCCTTTCTCGCTCATCTTCACCATCCCGTGGGGTTTGCTCACCGCCATTCTGCTCGTTTTCGGACGGCTCTCGGCCGATAACGAACTCATCGCCCTGCGCGCGAATGGCGTCAGTGTCACCCGTGTTTGCCTGCCCCTTGCCGTCCTTGCGGTTATTTCAGCACGGTGATTTGTTTGTGGCTGAACGTTGATGTCGCCCCCGCGGCGCAGGAGAAACTGCGCAGCAGCATCTTCGACCTGGCAACGCAGAATCCGATCGCGCTCTTTGGCGGCGATCAGGTGATCGATCAATTTCCCGGCCGCAAGATCTATGTCGGCAAGAAGGAAGGGAACAAACTCGAGAACATCATCGTCTTCCAGATGGACGAACATTCGCTTCCGGTGCGGGTGACATACGCGCGGACTGGATTGCTGGAGACGGATTTGCCTAACAAACGTCTTCTTCTCCATCTCTACAGTGCCCGTTACCAGGAGCGCGATGACAAGGATCCCTACAATCTGCACAAGATCCGCGACGGTATCAGTCTCGCGGAAGGGACCCTGCCGATCAGCCTGGAGGAACTCTACGACAAAGAGAAGAAACGACCGAGCCGTTCCGCCCTTTCCCTTTCGCAGCTTCTCGAACAACTCAAGTCGGGACCGCGAAAAGAGCGCAGCGCGACCCGCACTGAGCTCAACAAACGCTTTTCGTTTCCTTTTTCCTGCATGGCGTTTGCCCTCATTGGAGTGCCGTTAGGCATTACCACCCATCGACGCGAGACCTCGGTCGGCTTCGCGGTCGGCCTGATCGTGGCCATCTTCTATTTTCTCTTCATTATCATCGCCGACACGATGCGGGCGAACGCGAAAATCCACCCCGAGCTGCTCGTTTGGTTTCCCAACGTGCTCTTTATTTTCCTCGGGTTTCTTCTCTTTCGTCGGCTCAGCAAACAATAGGTGGACGGCCATCTTAGCATTTGTCATCCCGAGGCAGGCGCAGCGCGCCGAGGGATCTCACCGATGGTCTCGATCACGCAAATTTGATTAAGTGTACCCACGACCTCTTGGGAGGTCCCTCGCCGTCTGCGCGGCTCGGGATGACAGATAAAGTGGGATGACAGATAAAGTGATCAGGCAGGAACGGCCGGGACTTCGTCGCTAATGATGAAAAACTTCTTCAAATTGGCGCTCCCGAAATTCGTCGTGAGCGCAACATCCGCGGCGTCGCGCCCGACTGCCATGACGATGCGCCCGATCCGCGGGACGTTGTGGCGGGCGTCGAAAGTGTGCCAGCGATCGCCCAGGTAAACTTCGAACCAGCCGCTGAAATCCATCGGCAACACCAAGGGCACGCCGATGTCTCCCATGTAGCCCGTCACGTAACGCGCCGGGATGTTGAGGCACCGGCAAAAAGTCAGCGCGAGATGACTGAAATCGCGGCAGACTCCCTGACCGCTGGTGTAAACGTCGTAGGCCGATTTGGTCGGATCGGCAAAATGATAACCGAAGGTGATGTGATCGTGAACCCAGTCGCAGATTGCCTGCACCAGCGGCCAGCCCGGCGGTGTATTGCCAAAGAGTTTCCAGGCAATGTCGGACAGTTTGTCCACTTCGCAGTAACGGCTCGGCATGAGATAAACAAGCGTTTCGTTAGGCAAATTCTCGATCTTATGCTGGATAGCGTCCGGCGATTGTGGATCAGGCTGGCCGCTGTCCTCGATCAATGTCTCGAGCCCGAGGCGGATTGTTCCCGGTGGGGCGAGGAGGCGCGCGCAATGGTTGCCGAAGAGATCGGTATAATGCGAGACGGGCAACGCCGGTTCCACCCTTAGTTCCTGCGGGGCGCGCAAGTCGCCCTCGCGCGAGGGATGGACAAAGAGCATCAACACCATCGGTGTCGGGCCGCGCAGCTCAAACTCGATGTCGAATCCAATCTTGATCAGCATATCGTTAGGCGGCGTATCGAAATCGCTCGCCTTCATTAATCGTCCATTAAACTCAATCTGCTCTGGCGAAGCCGCATTATTTTTCGTCATCCCTTGGCAGCGCTTGGGATGAAAGGCCTGGAAGACAAAGCCATCGCATAAATAGGGATGTCATTCTGAGCGCAGCGAAGAATCTCTGATTTTTCTGCTTCGGCCGTACTCCGAACTGGCAACATAATCAGAGATCCTTCGCTCCGCTCAGGATGACAAATTTCTTGGATTTGCTTGGCTTCTAGCCAAAACGCTGAAAGTCCTTCCAAAATTCCGGCCACGATTTCTTCAATCGGCGGCAAACAAAGATATCGGGGTGATCTTTCGTCTCCTCATTCCGCACCCCGAAGCGATTCGTGATGTGCCCTGCCAGCTCGACCTGACCGGCGAACTCCTCCGCCCCCGCGCGGGAAAATCCCACCAGAATCACGACCTCCGGTGGCGGCGTTCCATAGCCCCGCCACCAATAGGTGTTCGTGCCGCAGATCACTTCCGGCAGATGATAGGCACGCCCGTAAAGATTGATCCCGCCTGCTTCCCCATAATTACCGGCGAGTATCGCGGCGCGCGGTTTTTCGGTCTCCGGCAGTTTTTCATAGATGGCAGCGATAGTTTGCGCGAGTTCCGGCCAGCCGATTTGCTCCGTAAAATTGTCGTGCGTCTTGCTCGTTAGGCGCCAAAGCGGTGAGTTGATCGGCGCGAGGGGCAGCGTGAGGGCCGCGCCCAGAGTCGCGCCCGCGCCCAAAGCGATCCAGGTTGCCGCCCGGCCAACGAGCGCTGCGGTTGTGCTCAATCGCGCGAGCCAATTTTCCCAGACGATCGATCCCGCGGCGAAGAGCATCGGGTAAGCCGCCGCCATGTAGTAGGACCGTCCCCGCGCAAAAAAGAACAAAACCAGCGGGACCACGAACATCCATCCAATCGCGCGATAGCGGCGGTCTGGGCCCATGGTAGGGCGAGACTCCGTCGAGCCTGAGCGAGGATGTTGACCTGGCAACTCGTCGCTCCTCCCCAGCTCGACGGAGTCTCGCCCCACCGGGTCGGCTGGCGAGAAGAAGTAGAAATAAAGGCCCGCCACCCACAAGGGCAGCGTGAAGAGATTCGTGCAATCCGTCAGCTGCCCGGCCAAAAAACCATCGGTCCGGCCGATCCGAACGTCGCGCGCGTGAATGTGGTTGAGAAAGGCGAGGGAAATGAAATTGTGCTGCAGTTGCCAGATCAGATTAGGCAGGAAGATGACAATCGAGAGCGCCGCGCCCATCCAAAGCCAACGACTCTTCAAGTAGCGCCGTGCCGGCGTGAACACGACTCCAACGACGAGGCCCGCGATGCAAAAGATCATCGTGTATTTCGTCATCATCCCGAGCCCCAGGACCGCGCCGATCGCGAGCCACCAGCGCGGATTGTCTTCGCGCAGCAGGCGAATGAAGAAATACGCCGCCATCACCCACCAAAGAAAATCGAAGGAGACGTATTGGAACATTGTTCCCATCGAGATCGAAACCGGCGAAGTCGCGGTTGCCAGCGCCGCCAGCACTTGTGCCCAGCGGCTTCCGCCGAGTTCCTTTGTCATCAGGCCGGCGAAGACCATCGCGATGCTTTGGGCGAGCGCGGTGAAAAAGCGCAGCCCGACGAGTGACGGCCCGAATAGAATCAGTGAGACGCGCGCAACAAAGGGTGTAAATGGCGGATACGAGACGTAGCCCCAGTCGAGGTAACGCGCGTCATCGAGCACGCCCAGTTCGTCGCGATGAAATCCATACTGCCAGTTCGTCGCGCAATGCAGAACCAATCGAGCCAGCGCCAGGGCCAGTAAGATCGCAAAGATCACCGTCTCGTGTTCTCGAATCAGTTCTCGTTTCCATGCTGCGAATTCCGTGCAGGCTATCGATTCGGCGCAGCCCGCGCAACGACCGCCGCCGTATCGTGGAGGGACGGGCTCTGTCCCGTCCCCGGTTCTTTTCTTCAGAACGAACCGCGGACGACATCCGCCTGAGGCGGATCGTCCCTCCAGTCATGCCGCGCTGCCAAACTGCGCTGTCACTCGCAACTCGCGCCCGGCCGCGATTCGCACGTCTCGCAGTTTCACTTCGCCCAAGGGCAGCGCCATGAGCGAAAAATCCCGCCCGTTAAATCGCGCCAGGTGCGGCGCAATGAATCCACAGGCGAGGGTCCCGAAAGTGCCTTCTCCCGTGCATTCAAGCCCTGAGAGCCGGGCATTCAATTGCTCGTCGATCGCCACGCTTCCGCTGATTTGCACAGCGGCGTTGATGAAAAGCTTCTTCGCGACGACATGCACCACGACGTCGAGCGCGCGCTCGGAGCGAGAATGCAGCTCGATCCGCACGCTCTCGACATTAACGCCTTGTTTGGCCGCTTCCGCCTTCGCCCCTGCCAAAACAAGCGCCTCGAGATCGGTCAGCGGAACCGCCACCTCCACGCGGCCCTCGGCCGCATCCTGCAAGAGCAACAGGATTTTGCCCTTTTCGTCGCGACCTTGACCGATCCGCACCTCGCGCGCTGTGCAGGATAATTCGATCTGAGCGTCGTTGAAGCAGGATCGGCCGGCCGCTGATCTCGAAACTCTCAACCCGCAATCCCGGTTCGATCGCGCCAACCGGTCGCGCTGGCCGCGGCGGCCGATCACCCGCGTCCGCGTTATCGAGCGTCACGCGGATTGCCGCCAGCTCCGGATAATTATTGTCCTCCACGGTCACCATTGGTCGCGCCGGCGTAACCATGCTGCGCAGACTTTCCTCGAGCGCCGCGCGCAAAGCGTCGGCGGTTGGTGGCAGCGAATGGGTTTGCAGCGGAAACATCCCGACAACCTACGCAGTTCGTCGCGAGATGGGATGTTCTTTCTGGGGAGCTCACTGACTGCCCGCGTCCCTTGGTGGAGCGAGACTCAGTCGAGCTAGAGGGCGCGTCACGCCAGGCTCGACTGAGTCTCGCCCTACCGACCGGATGGCGGGCAGGCATGCGCTCCCCAGATCAAGAACCGCCGAGCAGCCCGCCCGTTTGCGACCCTTATCGAATCAACCGCGCGGCATAGAGATAAGCCGCGATGGACACGACGATCAGCACAATCGCCGTCACCCACCAAACCAGATTGATCAGTTGCCGGCTTGGCCCCCGTTCCGAATTCTTGCCTAACGAACTCATCATAGTTGAAATCCTCGTCAGGCAAGCCCGCCGCGTCGTAAGTCCCGGCCTCTTCTCGCCAACCGGAGTTATGATCCGCGCCACACTCGGGGCAGGCCAACGAATTCCTCGGAACATCCTCGCCACAGACTGGACATACTTCGGGCGCTCGGAGTGGAGTCGGTTTCCTCTTACCCATTTGCTGCGGGGCTGGAAGGCGGGGACTCAAGCTCGATCACCTCGAAAGAGACAAGGTCCTTCCAATGGTTGATCCACTCGGCGAAGAGCCCTGGGGAATCGGTCTCCATGAGTTGGTAACAGCGATCGCCGTCTTTCTCCAGCCAGCTGTCGATGTAAGTGAGACCATCGGGCAGCATTCTGCCCTGTTAGTGAAAGCGTTGGTAAACCGCCGGTTTGCAGCCGGGCGCGAACGTCTCTACTACCATGTATCTCACGGTCGGCGGTTGTTCAGAGCCCCATGTTGGCGAGAACAACTGCCGCCTGGCTGACCGTCTCAAAGAGTTTCGGATGCGATTTTTCGAAATTCTCAACCGAAGCGGTCAATCCATCCCGGGCGGCCTCAAGCAGCTTGGGCTGTTTCTCCGTCCGGCTGGCCTCATGAGTCGAGGCATCAAGGAAGTGCGCAATGCTGCGGGCGTCCTCCTCGTGGCTCCGGGCGAGGGAATCGACCTCTTCGCGCAGGGTTGCGACCAGTTGCAGGAGCTTCTCCCGCTCGGGCTCGGGCAGACCGGGAGCCTGTTGGATCCGCGCCTCGATCTTCCGCATGCGATCTTCCATCATCCTTCTATTTCCGGCGGCTCTCGGGGAGCGTCAACGAAGGAATAGGCAACAATTGTTCCCCTCTTAGCGAGACTGCATGCATAACCCTTTGGCCTAGAGATTGTTGGTTGATAAAGGAGGCTGTTTGGGCGTCGCCGTCCCGGCTCCGGCACAAAATCGGTTGCGTAAATGGGTTTTCCCGCTAACTTCCGCGTTCCTTATGGCGAAGACTTCGTGGATCAATCGCAATGAACGCAAGCGCAAGACGGTGGCGAAATACGCCGCCCTCCGTGCTGAGCTCAAGGCGAAAAAAGATTACATCGGCCTCTCGCAGCTACCCCGTGACGCCAGCCCGACCCGGGTAATCAATCGCTGCCAGGTGACCGGGCGCCGTCGCGCCTTCATTCGTCGTTTCAAAATTTCCCGCCTGACCTTTCGCGAGCTCGCTTCCGCCGGCCTCATTCCCGGTGTGACGAAGTCGAGCTGGTAGATTTGGCCCACGCCGGGCCCCGCGGGGTGCGACGGTTCGCACCCGCCCGATGAGCTTTATTTTTCATTTTCTTGCATTCGCCCCGGTGGCGGAGGCTGTCGCCGAACAGTGGGATTCGCCCATAATCTTGTTGGGTAAGCTGGCGACGATCTTCGCGCTGGTGGTGCTGAACGGTTTTTTCGTGGCCGCCGAGTTTGCGCTCGTCAAGGTGCGCGACAGCCAGTTGGATTCGCTCATCGAAGAGGGCGATCGGCGGGCGAGCGCGACCAAACATGTGCGGTCCCATCTCGACGCCTATCTCTCCGCGACCCAGCTCGGGGTTACCCTGGCGAGTCTCGGGCTGGGTTGGGCCGGAGAACAATTTCTCGCGAGCATGCTGCAGCCGTTTTTCGCGCTGATGGGTCTTCATTCGCCGGCTCTCGTCATCACCATTTCCGTCACTCTCGCATTCTTCGGCATCACCTTCCTGCACATCATCTTTGGTGAATTGGCACCGAAATACCTGGCGATTTCCGATCCCCTTCCGCTCGCTCTTCGAGTCGTCAGGCCCCTGGAGGGTTTCTATCTTCTCTTTCGCCCCGCCATCTGGGTGCTGCACAGGTCAGCCGACCTTTTGCTCGTCAGGCTCCTCGGATTGCAGCGCGTCGGGGGCCTGGAGCTGGCACATAGCGAGGAAGAGTTGCGGGTTATTCTCGATCAGAGCGAGGAATCCGATGAGGTTTCGTCAATCGGGCGCGATATCCTGGTCAACGCGCTCGACATGCGCAGCCGGGTGGTGCGCGATATCATGACGCCCCGGGGTGATGTGGTCTATCTCGATATTGAGGAGAGCTTCGATGAAAACGTCAAGAAAGCGCTTGAGTCGCGCCACACCCGTTTTCCCCTCTGCCGCGGCCATCTCGATAACGCGATGGGTTTGATTCACATCAAGGAGTTGGTGCCGATGATGCGCGATCCGCAGCCGGACTTGATGAAAATCAAGCGCGAGTTAATCCCCGTCCCGGAAATGATGTCGCTTGAGAAACTTCTCAACTTTTTTCTCGTTAGGCACGCGCATCTTGCAATCGTGGTTGATGAGTACGGCGGCACCGTCGGGATGGTGACAATGGAGAATGTGCTCGAGGAACTGGTCGGCGACATCCAGGACGAGTTCGACACCGAGAAGGCGGAGTTTCGCAAGATCAACGACCACGAATTCACTGTCGCCGGAGGTCTCGGGTTGTACGAATTACGGGATTTCGCCGGTTTGGAGTTGGAGAACGCCGACGTCAGCACAGTGGGTGGTTACGTGACGCATCTGCTCGGCCACCTCCCAAAGATTGGTGAGCAGGTACCGATTGAGGACTATCTCGTAACCGTTTCGCAAACAGATGGGCGCCGCGTCGGCCAACTTCACTTCAAGAAAATGGCGGATGACGACGGTCAAACAGAACATCCGTCGAAAACGACCAAGCAGGAGCTGTAGCGTCCGCTGTCCTCGGCGAGCCGGAGCCTTGGCGAAGGCTGCTCAGCGGAAGTCGGGGTATTGCGCTGGGACAGCGCACGCTACAACGCGAGTCGTGGCACCGCGCTAAAACTGCCCGAAATCTGCGACCACGTTGATCCCGCCGGTGGCAGGCGTTCCGTTTTCGTAGGCGGAAGTGAACTGTGCTTTCTTGAGCACCCCATCGAGCAAAACTCCAAGGCCGCTCCCTTTCGGACTTTCTGAGATCGGTGATGTGCCGGTAATCGCGCCCTTCGCATCGACGTTGACCACGACCTCTGCCTTGCCAGCGACGAGGATACCCTGCTTCAGTCCGCTAATTGCCTCCTCCATCGGATAGCGGATCCCGCCAATCAGTTGTGGTTGGATGTAGTTTTCCAGTTTGCCGACGCGTTCGCGATCGTGCGTGGCAAGCGAGACCACAATCACTTCTTCCCCGTTCTGGTGGAGAAAAAGGACCGTTCCGCCGAGGTAAACTCGAACCGGCTTGCCATTCACCGTCGCCGCGGTGAAGCGTCCCCAGTCGAGCGCCTTTTGCACGGCGGCCTTGAAGGCATCGTTGTTGCCAACCAGGGCATGGGTCGCTTCGACGGATCCGTCTTCGGCGACCTCGCAGTAGAACTGTACCGCGCCGTCGGTTTTCGCTACCTCCGGGTCCGTCGGGTAATGGAGGTAGTGCGTAATTGAATCGCCCTCCTGGCTCACGAGAGCCGGCGTAACTGAACCGGTGATAGGCACAGGCGTCTTTGTTGACGGTGGAGTGGACCCTGTCGAAGACGGCAGGGCGGATTCGGCCGTGACCTGCGCAGGAGTGACAGCGGCCGAAATGGGGTCAGCGACCTCGCTTTTCTTTTGGCAACCGCCGGAACCGCCAAGCAGGAAAGCAAGTGGGAGAAGCAGGTTCGCCAGCCGGCGGGCGGAGATTTTGTCCATGTCGAAACTGGTGGGAAGTAACCTCTTCGGCGGGGCTGTGCAAGTGACCTGATGGACTCGGCAAAACCTAACCCGCGGCGACAAGCGCGAGTTGATGCGCAAAATTATCTAATGCGGCCACGAATTTTCCTCCCTCACCAATAGTTGAGGAAAATGCCCAGTGACTCGGGGAAAAAATAACTGTTCATCCGACAAAAGCGGCCCCACAGTTTTCAACTATGGCATACGAATTACCAAAACTACCCTACGCCAACGACGCTCTTGAGCCGCACATCGATGCAAAGACGATGGAGATCCATCACGACAAGCATCACCAGGCTTATATCACCAATCTGAACAAGGCGCTTGAGGGCAAGCCCGAGCTGGCCGCGAAATCAATCGAAGACCTCATCGCCAACCTCAATGCTGTCCCGGAAGACATTCGCACCGCGGTGCGCAACAACGGTGGCGGGCACGCCAACCATTCGTTCTTCTGGCAAATCATGGGCCCGAACGGCGGCGGTGAACCGACCGGCAAACTGGCCGACGACATCAAATCCACCTTTGGCAGCTTCGACGCCTTCAAGGAAAAATTGGCCGATGCCGGGGTAAAACGCTTCGGCAGCGGTTGGGCTTGGTTGATCAAGAACAAGAGCGGCAAGCTGGAGATCATCTCGACCGCAAACCAGGACAGCCCGCTGATGGACGGCAACAAGCCTGTGCTCGGTGTCGACGTCTGGGAACACGCCTACTACCTGCACTACCAGAACCGCCGGCCCGATTATCTCAAAGCATGGTGGAATACAGTGAACTGGGCCGAAGTCGCCAAGCGTTACGAAAAGTAAAACGAAAATTACAGACTGAAATTTCGCAGGAGGCGCGTCGGAATAGCGGCGCGCCTCTTTTGGCGTGCTTATGTAACTGTTGTAGCCGGGATCGGTGATCCCGGCCTGCTGGAATGACGTGTGAAAAAACCGGGATCAACGATCCCGGCTACAACAACAGCAGTTGCGCTGGCCGTGGCCGCTCCGGGACGATATGTTTATTTTCCGCAATGAATCGACTCCAATCCGCGCTCCTGATTTTCCTGATCGGTTTGGCGCCGGCTCCGCTCGCAGGCGCCCAGGATTCCCTTTTGGGGGTTGATCCGCTCTATCCGGAATTCGCTCACCCGCGCGAGGACGCATTCGCGGCGATCAAGAAGCGCGATTATCGGTTCATCAACGTCGATCGCCACGGCAAGGATGTCCCCGGGATGGAGCACTTTGGGCATTTCGTCGAGATTTACGGCACAAAATTGGTGAAACAGCGTTTCCGACTTTTCGCGACGCAATCCCAGAATTTCAGCTTCATTCTTCGCGCACGCGCTTACGCGAGTGAATATAATCAGACGATCCTGCACTACCTCCAGCAACAACCGTCCAAGAGGTGATGGTACCCGCACGGCGCCGAGTTGATCGATCCCGTCGACGGAGATTGAAGCGGGCTAGCGTTTCGCTCGTCATCTTTGAAATTTCCTTTCCTCGCGATTTCTGCTCGCTTCCTCTGAACGCCCCTGATTTGTTCCCGCAGATCTACCGAGGGCTTCAATTATGCGATCGCTGAATCTTCTTTTTGAGAATAATCGAGCCTGGGCAACTCGCATCCGGGAGAACGAGCCCGATTTCTTCCGCAACCTTTCAGGCCAGCAATCGCCCAGTTACTTGTGGATCGGCTGCGCCGACAGCCGGGTGCCGGCAAATCAAATCGTCGGGCTCCAACCGGGAGAGTTGTTCGTGCACCGGAACGTTGCCAACATTGTCGTCCATACCGATCTGAACTGTTTGTCCGTCATGCAGTTCGCGGTCGACCTGCTGAAGGTGGGCCACATCATTGTTTGCGGTCACTACGGATGCAGCGGCGTTGATGCCGCGCTACGGCGCGACCGGCTTGGTCTGAGCGATAACTGGCTCCGTCATGTTCAGGACGTGCGGCAGAAACACGAGAAGGTTGTGGCGGCGGCGGGGACTGGTTCTGCAAACCGGCTCTGTGAACTCAACGTCATCGAGCAGGTCGCGAACGTTTGCCAGACGACGATCGTGCTCGACGCTTGGGAGCGCGGGCAGGAACTCGCGATCCATGGCTGGATTTACGGTTTGGAAAATGGGCTGTTGCGGGATCTGAATGTCACGGTGGCCGCTGCGGATGAAACGGTCGCGGCTTATCAAGCGGCGATCGTGGCGTTGTCGTAGGAGCGATGGCCGCGCTGTCGTAGGATTCCGCTCCTCACAATACTTGTCATCCCGAGCCGGCGCAGCGCGGCGAGGGACCTCGCACTTGCAACGCTCGCGTCCTGGCGAAGAGAAAGCGCCGATTGCGAGTTGCGAGGTCCCTCTCCGTCCTTCGGCGGATCGGGATGACAACCAAGAGCGCGGCCCCATCCCGTTGACCATCCCATGGCACACCCGCATAGTGTGCCCCCTTCATGTCGATCGAGCTAACCCGCAATTTCTGCATCATCGCGCATATCGATCATGGCAAAACGACGTTGTCGGATCGCCTGCTCGAACGCACCGGCACGATCCACGACCGCGAGAAGCAGGATCAGCTCTTGGATTCGATGGACTTGGAGCGCGAGCGTGGAATCACGATCAAGGCGCATCCGGTCGCGATGCGTTACACAGCGAACGACGGGCAGGAGTATCGGTTGAACCTGCTCGATACCCCGGGCCATGTCGATTTTGCCTACGAGGTCTCGCGCAGTCTCGCGGCTTGCGAAGGAGCGCTCCTCATTGTCGACGCCGCCCAGGGAGTCGAAGCGCAGACGGTCGCCAATGTCCATCTCGCGCACAAGCAGGGCCTGACGATCGTGCCGGTGATCAACAAGATCGATTTGCCGAACGCCGATCTGCCTTCGGTCCATCGACAGCTCGAGGAAATTCTCGCCATTCCCGCGGAGGAAGCGATCGATTGCAGCGCGAAGATGGGAATCGGAATCGAGGAAATTCTGGAAGCAGTCGTGCATCGTATTCCACCGCCGCCGCAACCGGAAGACGACGTCTTGCGCGCGCTCGTCTTTGACTCGGTCTTCGACATCTACCGCGGCGTGGTGGCGTACGTGCGCGTTTTTTCCGGAAGCGTGCGGGCGGATCAGCAAATCAAAGTGATGAGCACCGACACGCGCTACGAGGTGAAGGAAGTGGGTGTCTTCACCCCGAAGATGTTCGCGCAGCCGAAGCTCGAGGCCGGGGACGTCGGTTATGTGATTGCGAATATCAAGACGACTTCCGAGCTGAAGATCGGCGATACCATGACCGACCACCGTCATTCCGCGACCAAGCCGCTGCCCGGTTTCCAGGAGATTCATCCGATGGTCTTCAGTGGAATCTATCCGATCAACACCGCCGACTTCGAGCACTTGAAAACCGCCATCGGCAAGCTGCGCATGAACGACTCGGCCTTCATCTATCAACCGGAAAGCTCGGTCGCGCTGGGTTTCGGATATCGCTGCGGCTTTCTCGGGTTGCTCCACATGGAGATCATTCAGGAGCGGCTTCGGCGCGAGTACGACATGGATATCATCGCGACTTCCCCGAGCGTCGTCTACGAGGTCCTGACCACGCGCGGCGAAATCGTCCTGGTCGATAACCCGGCCCATCTGCCTGACCCGAGCCTGATCGAAGAGATCCGGGAACCGATCGTCCGCGCTTACATTCTCTGCCCTAACGAATCCATCGGCGACATCCTCCAGCTCATTCTCGAGAAACGCGGGACGATGGATCACACCGAGTCACTCGACACCCGCCGTGTCATGCTGCACTGCGAGCTGCCTCTCAACGAGATCCTGGTTGATTTTAACGACAAGATCAAAAGCATCAGCCGCGGCTACGCTTCGATGGATTACGAGCATGCCGGTTATCGCGCATCGAAACTGGTCAAGCTCGACTTGCTCGTGAACGGCGAGCCGGTGGATGCGTTCTCGACCATTGTCCATCGCGACCGGGCGGAGCCGCGCGGACGGCAACTCGCTTCCAAATTGAAGGAAGTCATTCCGAGCCAGCTTTACCAGGTCGCGATTCAGGCGGCCATCGGCGGAAAAATCGTGGCGCGGGAGACGATCTCGGCCTTGCGGAAAAATGTCACCGCAAAGTGCTACGGCGGCGATATCACGCGGAAGCGCAAGCTGCTCGAGAAGCAAAAGGAAGGGAAAAAGCGGATGAAGAGCATCGGGAAAATCAACATCCCGCAGGAAGCCTTCATCGAAGTCTTGAAGTCGCAGTAAAAGGATAGCGCGGCCGAACCCGCTTCGTCATTGTGCTGTCACCCTGAGCATCAAGGAAAGGATCGAAATTACGATCGCTCGTCGTCGGCCAATATCTCCTCTTCGTGATTTTTGATACCTTCGCCTATTACCTTGCTTTTCTCCTGCCTTCAGCGGTTGCCTTTCGTTTGGCTGGGCCGCGGGCGCGGCCGTGGATTTGCGTATCTTTTGGCGCGGCATTTTTCATTTATTTTTCGGTTACCGAACTCGGTGGCTGGCCAGGCGCTGCCTGTCTCCTGATTTTATTTTGGGAGGCCTGTTTCAGCCGGCTTTACCGACCGGGGTCGCGTTGGTGCATCGTCGGGATTTTGCAGGCCATAGGACTGCTCTTCATCTTCAAGTATTGGAACTTTTTCGCCGGGATTGTCTTTCACTTCTCACCCGCGCACGCCGTCTTTTGGAAGGGCGCCTTTCTTCCCATCGGCATTTCGTTTTTCACCTTCGAGTTCATCCACTATGCCGCGGACCGCTACAAAGGCACCGCGCCGACCAGCACTTTTGCCGATTACCTAACCTTCATTCTGTTTTTTCCGACGATGGTCGCCGGACCGATCAAGCGCTATCAGGATTTCCAGCCGAAATTTTGGAATCCGAGCACGCAATGGCCCCTGGATTGGCACCGCGGAGTGACGCGCATTCTGGCGGGTCTGGTGAAGAAGTTTGCCATCGCGGATTCTCTTTCGGCTTTCACCGTGAATTTGAATCACGATTCCATCGCGCTGGCGGACCGCCGGATTCTGCCGTTCTGGCTGCTTGCATACGGTTTCAAAATCTACGTGGATTTTTCCGCCTACTCTGATATCGCGATCGGCTCCGCTCGGCTTTTTGGGATTCGCGTGCCGGAGAATTTTGACTGGCCCTACTTGCGAATAAACATCTCCGAGTTTTGGAGCCATTGGCACATGTCGCTTTATCGCTGGCTCATTGATTACATTTTCATCCCGCTGGGCGGCAGCCGCGCCGCCCAAGGTCGTGTTTATCTTAACATCCTGCTGACAATGTTAGTCAGCGGTCTTTGGCATGGCGCGGGGCTAAATTTTGTTTTCTGGGGTCTTTGGCACGGTGCTTTGCTCGTTGGTTATCGCATTTGGAGAACGGTGCGTCTGCCATCCGAAAATCCGACGCGTCTCTCCCTCGGCCTGAGCTGGGGCCTGACTTTTGTCCTGGTAAATTTCGGCTGGGCCTTTTTTTGCATGGACTTGCCGACCAGCTTTTTCTTTTTCCGGCGACTCGTTTGCGGTTGAATGTGATCCCATGAAAACGCTGCTCGAATACCTCGGAGGAGCGATAGACGAACCTCCAAATCGTTTTCCTCTTCCACTGACCTCCCCTTGCTGGGGAATTTGGTGGGGCGTCTTGATTTGTTTGATCGTTCTTTGCTGCGGCCAGGCGTCCAAGTTCATTTACATCGATTTTTAGGAACGTGCGGGAGTTGCGACCAGGGCATTTTATTGCGGCGACTTTGACGGCCTCGCTGGTGGTGATCGCCTTCAATTTCCTGGTCGACTATTTCGCGCCAAATCTTCCGGCTCAGCAGTTGCTGCGACGTATCAAGGATAACGCCCCTCTCGCTCGAACAATTTTTCTCGGCGATTCTCAAATGGCCGCGGACGCCGATCCCGCCGCATTTTCTCGAGCGTGCAGTTACGCGTCGCCTGCGTTGAACGGGGCACTCGGTGCCACCTATGCGTCCGAGCACTGTCTCATTCTGGAATACCTGCTGCCCTACGCGCATTCCGCCGATACCGTCATTTACGGTTTCTTCGACAGTCGGACGACTGATCCCGTGCCTGCCGGATGGCATCAACTAGGGGGAAATCGTGCTCTGGCTTATTTGTTTCCCGCTCGCGCCTCGACGTTGCTCGCGTCCGACGAAGGCGAAAAATTGTGGTCCGTGCGCCTGATAGCGTATCTCCCGATGGTCCGCGAGCGAAACGCAATTTGGGTCAAGATCGAAAGAATTCGACGGCGTTGTAACCGTTTTGGTCTGCCGGCGGAAATGGCAAACCGCTTTGGCCGAGCCAAAGATTTCACCGCCTTCGAACCGAGCGATTCCCAGACGTTCGAAGCCCGGCTCAGATCGGCGGTTGCAAAACGACAGCCGCTAAATCGCCCGCTTCGCGAGATCGTTCGATCCTGTAGCGCAAATCATCTCAAATTCTACCTCGTCGAAATGCCCGTCCCGTCTCTTCATCGCCAGAGGTTTTATGCGACCGAGAATTGGCAAGTCTACCGTGAGGACGTGCGACACCTGATTGCCGGCAATCAGGGCCAACTCATCGATGCATCTGATTGGGTGACCGACGAAGGCTTTGAGGATCCTTTGCATCTGAATTCGGCTGGGGCAGCGACCTTTAGTGCCCGTCTGGCTGGCGATATCTGCGGGGCATCGCCGCGCCTCCGTTGATTGCTGTCGTGCGGAGAAAGAGCCGCGCGGGCATGCCTCGAAATTTTAGAGGAACAATTTTGCAAACCTCATTCCTCGGCTAGCGTTTCGCCGCATGTTCCAGCCGCGTTACATCCAGCACAGCCACCTCCTCATTCGCCATGCGGAGAAGTTGATTCGGTACCGGCGCGATCTTTTGCCCGAAGCCACGATCGCGGAGCTGCGCAGCCAGATCGAACGGGTAAGCGCGGGGATCAAAGCACGCGACCAGCGAGCTACCCACGAGGAATCAGAGAAACTCGACGCGCTTTTGACCACGCACACGCCACCTCATCGGCACGCCGACTGGCGCGAGAACGTGGAAGTGATCCTGGTTGCGATCGTGGTCGCAATCGGCATTCGCTCCTATTTTATCCAACCCTTCAAAATTCCGACGGGCTCAATGCAGCCGACGCTCAACGGTATCATCGGCCATCCCACCGCCGCTCCGGCGCCTAACTTTCTTCAGCAGATCGTTCGAATTTGTCGTCCGCGGCCGTAACTACATCAACGTCGTTTCCGGACAGGAAAACACGGTCGAGAATGTGTCTTCGAAAAAATTTCTCTTTTTCTTTACTCTCTCGCGGATCGAATGCGATCACGAGTCCTTTACGGTTTATGCGCCGCCGGAGATTCTACGGCAGGATTTCCAGGTCTATCCCGGTAATACTTACCATCGCGGCCAGGTCATCGCGCGCGGCGCCGTCGACACGGGCGATCAGGTTTTTGTCGACAAATTCAGCTACAATTTTGTTCATCCCCACCGCGGCAACGTTTTTGTTTTTCGCACCAATCATATTCTTGGCATTCGGGAGGATCCCGAGGCGGGCGCGCCTTTCTACATCAAGCGTCTGACCGGAACGCCGGGCGATGAGCTGCGGATTGATTCTCCGAAACTCTATGTTAACGGCGAGTTGGCCCAGAGCTTCGGCATGCAACGGGTGATGGCGGCGCAACCCCCTTACCGGGGTTATGCACCGGGACAGGCTTTTCTGGCGACTCCGGAGCGGAGTTTTGTCATCCCAGCCCATAGCTATTTTGCAATGGGCGACAACAGCTACAATAGCTACGACAGCCGCTACTGGGGACCGGTGCCGGAAGAGAACCTGGTTGGTCGCGGTCTCTTTGTTTACTGGCCATTCGTTCCGCACTGGGGCTTTATTCGTTAGGCAAACCGCCGGAGTGATAGACCAGAGCCTATCCAGGACATTTTTCGAGAACTGTCATGTTGAACGAAGTGAAACACCTCTGACTATTTTCCCCTGGGGCAGCGTGTTTCCGAAATAGTCAGAGATTCTTCACTTCGGTTCAGAATGACAAGTTTTTGGATGGGATCTAGTGGGGTGGTGGGATATTCCGGCCCTCCACTGTTGACCTACTTCGATCGCGCCCGCTCTTTATCCACTGCTCGGAGTGCTCGTTGGTTACGTGTTGGTGATGCGGACCAACCCGGTGCGCATCGCCTTGCGCGACGGGTTTCGTTGCAGCTCTCGCTTCAAACGCCTCTGGCTCATCTTCGCCTTGCTCGCGCTGGCCTACTCCGCGTTTCAGTTCACCATCCTCACCCCGTTGCAGCCGACGGCTGATTTGCGGCTCGAGCAGTTCGCTTTCTGGAGTTCCTGGCACTGGCCGCTTTTTTCCCAGGTCTGGCGCGAGAGTTTACTTCACACAGTCGAATCGGTGGCCGGAATCTTCGATGCCGTTGCCACCACCTATCCGCTTTCGGTTCTCGCGGCCATGCTCCTGATCATTAACTGGCGCGGATTGCATCGCAGCCTCGTGCGCGCGCTCCGCAAGCAGTTCGGCCGCGCCGGATGGTTGATCTATCTCGGCGTCCTGGTGAGCGCGTTGGCTTCCCTGCTCAAGCCGCTGATTTATTGGCAGCAGATTGATCGCGCTCATTTGTTTTCCCGAGCGCATCTCCTCCAGACCTCGGCCACGGTGGATACGGTTGCGTTTGTTTTTGAATATCTCTGCGCAGTTTACGTTCAGGTATATCTCATCACGGTCTGCCTCGCCTGGATCAAGGGTCTGCACTTTAGGGAAGGCGCATTGCTGAGATTTGCGATGCGCCGGTTTAGCTTCGTCTTGAAATGGCTTGGCCTCACCCTGCTGGTCAGCACTCTGTTACTGCGTCTCCCGCTCTTGATCGCATATTTCCGGGATGTGCCGGGTGTGCTCGATTATTTGCCCGTGGCGCGTTGCGCAATTGCCGCGCTCATCTTCTGTTTTGCCACGATGCAGATCTCGCTCGTCCTGCATAACGAAACTTTGCGCGAGGCCTTTCAGTCGCATGGGCAATTCTTGAAGCGCCACGCCTTGCGCTTCGGCTGGTTTCTCCTGATTTGCGGTCTCCATTATTGGTTCCTCGCCCTCGCCGACACAATCGTTCGCGCCGCCGCGACGGAGCGACCGCTTGCCTTGATCGCTTGGAAACTTTTTTACATTTCGGCCCGGGCGATTGTCAGCGGCTGGCTGCTGGCGAGCTGGGTCTGTCTCTTTCGCCAGTGCGAGATTGGCCGGGTCGACCGCGAAACCTGGATTCGTTATTAGCGCTCGTGCAGACCGAACCAGCGAGCGCCGCCGAAATCACCCGCGCCAGCAAGTCGAATCTGGCCTTCGCTTTTGTTTCGTTAGGCAAGGAACGCCGCCGCGACATCACTATCTTCTACGCCTTTTGCCGGTTGATCGACGATATCGCCGATTCGCCGGAGCTGCCGCCCGAGGAAAAGGCGAGGCGGCTGCGGTCCTGGCGCAAAGCGCTTAGTGGTCCGGTGACGGATGAACCGGCGCTTGCTCCGGAGGTCCGAGGTTTGATCGACAAGTACGCCATTACCCCGGCGATGCTGGAGGAAATCATCGACGGCGTGGAGATGGATTTGACGATCACGCGCTACGACACCTTCGCGGCGTTGCGCGAGTATTGTTATCGGGTTGCGAGTGCGGTCGGACTCGTCAGTATCGAAATTTTTGGTTATCGAAATCCAGCCTGCAAAGAGTATGCGATCGAACTCGGCCTCGCTCTTGCAAGTGACCAACATCCTGCGCGATGTCCGCAAAGACCTCGAGAACGGGCGGATCTACCTGCCGCGGGAAGACCTGGCCGCTTTCAATTATTCCGAGACAGACCTGGCCGCGCGGGTCTACGACGAGCGGTTCGTTAGGCTGATGCAGTTCGAGGCGGATCGTGCGGAGGCATATTTTCAAAAAGCGGCCGCGGTCCTGCCGAACGAGGACCGGCGCGCGATGGTCAGCGCCGAGATCATGGCGGCGATTTATCACGCCCTGCTTCGGCAGATGGAGCGGGATCGGTTCCGGGTTTTCGAGCGCGATTACAGTTTGGGGAAGTTAGCCAAGCTCGGCCACGCCGCCCGGCAGTTGCTCAGGCTTTTTTGAATAGCCGCTTGCAACATCCGTCGGAGGATTAAAGTTCGATTCTAAATCATGATGAAAAAGTATTTTATCCCAGCGGTCTCAGCCGCCGTTCTTTTAACCATGGGCCTCACCTCGTGTGAAACGCCCGCCGGCCAGGGAGCGGGTTTCGGCGCCGTCACCGGCGCAGTCGCCGGTGCGCTCATCGGTGGTGCGCCGCCGGTAACGGACGTGGCGCAGCGATTGGTGCTGGCGCGGGGGCTTTGGCCGGTGCGCTGATTGGGGCGGCGGTGGCGGACGATCAGGCCCGATATTATCACGCGCCTCCGGGTGGTTATCCATACGCGGAACGGACTGGAACGTCCGGGATATGTCTACAGCCCGTATGGCGATCACAACGTCATCGATGTCCGCGGCGTCCCCGAGGGCGCGCTGGTGCGCGATCCTTCGACGGGCGGAATTTTCCGCAAGCCCTGACGAGTAACGCGTGCACTAACAAGGCAGTCAGGCTGCCGCCGACTCGGCCGTTGAGCGGCGTCTGTAAGGCTGACGACGGTCGCAGACCGCCGCTACAACTTCGCTCGCAGCCCGTCGACTCGCTTGCGGGTCGCTTCGTCCATCCGGACTAATTCCGGCCAGCCCCGGGTATAGCCTTCGCCGGGGAGTTTGCGGGTGGCGTCGAGCCCCATGTGCGAACCGACGTTCTGGATGCTCGGGGCGTGATCGAGCGAATCGCTCGGATTGGTGATGATCGTGCTGTCGCGTTGCGGATCGGTGTTGGCGCACATCCGGAAGAGGACTTCGCTCGTGTTCTGGACGTCGCAATCCTCATCCACCACCACGATATATTTGCTGAACATCATCTGCCCCATTCCCCAGAGCCCGTGCATCACCTTGAAGGCCTGATAGGGATACTGTTTGCGAATGCTGACGAAGACGAGGTTGTGAAAAACGCCTTCCGCCGGCAACGCCATGTCGACAATCTCGGGGAAATTCATTTTGAAGACCGGCAGAAAAATCCGCACACTGGCCGAGCCGAGATAGAAATCCTCCATCGGCGGAACGCCCACGATGGTGGTCGGATAAACGGCCTCGCGCCGATGGGTGATGGCGGTGAGATGAAAGACCGGATAGTCCTCAACTGCCGTGTAGAACCCGGTGTGATCGCCGAATGGTCCTTCCGGCCGCATCTCGCCCGGCTGCACGTAACCTTCGAGCACGAAGTCGACATCGGCCGGCACTTCCAAGTCATTCGTTAGGCATTTGACCAGTTCGACCGATTTCTTGCGCAGGAATCCGGCGAAGAGAATTTCGTCGAGCCCATCGGGCAGCGGCGCAGTCGCAGCGAAGGTGTAGGCTGGATCGCCTCCAATACTGACGGTGACCGGCATCCGTTCATTACGTTCGTAATAAAGCTTGCCGTGCCGTGCTCCCACCTTGTGCACCTGCCAGTGCATTCCGGTGGTGCGGCCGTCGTAAACCTGCATTCGATACATGCCGAGATTGCGCGCCCCGGTTTCCGGATCGCGGGTGTGGACATTCGGGAAGGTAATGAAACGCCCGCCATCCTTCGGCCAGCACTTCAGGATAGGGAGATCGTGGAGGGAAAGTTGATCCGCCTGAGGCGGATTGAGAGTTGTGGATGGAGAGTCATCGAAGCGGTGCACCACTTCCTGGCAAGGCGCGCTCCTGACGTGCTTCGGCCGTGCGTGCAGCAGGTTCACGCCCTGCTTGAGCAAAACCCACCCTTCGCGCAAATCAGTCGGCGGCTTCGCCTTCAGAATGAGGGAAATTTCCTGCGCGAGGTCGGCGATATTTTCAACCTGCAGCGCCAGGGCCATCCGCTTTTCCGAACCCATGGTGTTGATCGCGACGGGAAATTTGGAGACCTGGCCGTCGATCAGCGGCTGCTCGAAAAGGAGAGCCTTGCCGCCACCCGGCGATTTCATTTCGCGGTCGGCCCATTCCGCAATCACGAGATCGGTCTCGACCGGAGTCGTAACCCGCTCTAGTTCGCCGGCCTTATCCAGCGCAGCGAGGAATTGGGAAAAGGAAGCGTAAGCCATTGAAATTGCCTAACGCTTCTTTAGCCCGCTTTTCGGGCTGCTGCCAGTCAGGCGGCCAGCCTATGGCCCAACCCTACTTCGTCACGACCGTGACGTGGCGGAAGGGTCGCAAAGACCAGTAGGCGAATGCATCTCGCAGTGGCGGCTTCTTTCCGGCGAACTTAAGACGCCAATAGACCGAAACAAAATGGTGCGCATCGCCGCGCAAGCGACTGAACGACACAGTAACGGGCTCGTATTTCTGAAACGCGACGTCAACACGTTTAGCCGTGTCGTGACGCGCGAGCAGGAGCATTCCAGCAAGAGCACCGAAAAGAACGAGGCAAAGAATGAGGATGAACTTTGTACGCATCGGGCAAGGTTAACCGGGAAAGTCCGGTGCGCCAGTTTGAGACGGCGAAACTATGAGTGACCCTGAAAATGTGGCTTGGGACTGCAACGTCCTTAATGAAAGAGGTCGTAGAGTTCGACGAGAGCGACTCCGCTATCAGTGCCCTTAGCCATAACCAGGGCGGTGTAGTTTCCTGGGGCGAGGTTCGCCCGGATTACCGCCTCGAGCGGGTTCTTCGGTTCAAGGCCCTCAATGGTAATTACCGAATCACTCCCCGCAATGTAATCGTCGTTGCTCAAGATGAGTAATCCGTTCGCATCGCGCAATTCCAGAACTGGATCGGCCAATGGATTGGCGATGCCGGCCAGTTCCGGACCGAGCCCGCGCAACGCGACGGTGGCGTTACCGGTCTCGGTCTCGTTCCCACCGGCGATAAAACCGCCGATCAGCGGGTTGGCCGCATCCACGAAACCACGGGTGCTGAGATTCGACAGGGTTGTGTCGACGTTAGGCGAAAGATCGTAGGCCTCAACCAAAGCTGTGCCAGTCACGCCGCCATTTCCCCGGATAACGACCGTATAGGCGCCGGGTTCCAGCGACGTCACGAGAGCTGACTCCAAATCATTAGTTGGTGGTATGCCGGTGCCCTCGATCGCGCTCTTCTGTGTATCCTTCCAGTCATTATTGAAACCGATCGTGGCGCCGGTGGAATCGTGTAATTCCAGAACCGGGTCGGATAACGGGTTCGGGACGTCCTGGCTGCCAAGCGACGGTCCAAGCGCGCGCAAAAGAACGTCCTTGCTCTCCGTGCCCACGACAATAAATCCGCCGATCAAGACCTCGTCCCCCGTCAGCACTTCGCCCCGGGTGGAGAGGTTGGCGAACTGGGCGGCCGGCGGCACCGTCTCGAAGCTGTTGAGTTGGAGGGCCTGATCGCTCAGACTAACGACGAAAGAACCAAGTCCGTCTACTGTCGTCAGGCGAGCACCACTCGTGACGTTGCCAAATTTTCCGCCGACCATCGCCGTGCTGTCGAGGATGGTGAAGGTGGCATGGCTGGAGATCGGAAAGTCGGGCGCGACCTGGATCGCGAGACTGCTGTTACCGAGGGTGACCTCACCATTAGCCGTCAAATGGTCGTACTCCTGGCTGGTGAATTGACCATCGACAATTGTGGAAACGGTAGGAATGGAGAATTGCAGAGTGGAACTGGCGTCAAGGGTAAGATCTCCGGTAATCAAGGCGGTGGATTGCCCGGTTGGGCGCCAGAGTCGCGCCCTCCAGGGTGACAACGCCATGTGATCGTTCCACCGAGTGACAAAGTGCCGCCCTGGATATCAGTCAGGTCAGCCGTGAGAGTTCCATCAATCGTGGTCGTGCCGCCGGTCTGAGAATATTGGCGGCCAGTGGGAACGGTAAAGGATCCAGCATCAATGGGAAAGCCGTTTACGTCGGGGATCGCGGCCTGCACGGTGACGGTCCCGCTGTTGGTGAACGTGCCGGGAGCGACAAAGTTAAAACCGGATCCAACGACGAAATTGCCAGGGTTAAGGTTTGAAGCGAAATTGCGCAAGCCGTCGCGGCCAAGCTGGTCCACGATCATGGCATGATTTGTCAGGGTAAGGCTGCTTTGATTGGTGATGATGTTCGCGTTCGGGAATTGAAAGACCGAGGAGCGAGGCGCCGACGCCGAGAGGTCAAAACCCTCCACGACAAAAGTGCCCCCGGAGAGCGTGCCCAGTGCCCGAGTCGAAATTGGTGAAGATTCCGACCGATTGAAACGTGGAATTGTGAATCGTCAGGGAGCCCGAATTGCGTCAAACTGGCCGCGGTAATGAAACTGCCGGCCGCTGTCGGCGTGTCCTTTACGGTCAGCGACCCTCCCAGATCGAGTCGTCAACGCGTTGATAGTGATGGGAATATCGACGAAGACGTCCTCCGGAATCGTCAACCAGATAGACGGTGCCCTGGGACATTATTGGGCACTTCGGCAGGCAACCAGTTCTCGGGAACGGTGTAATTGGTCGGGACCTCGTCAAAAGTGCCTGGCGGGCCGACGTAAGTGCTCGCGACTGGATCGGCCCGAATGACGCCGGCGAGCGCGAAAACGGTGCAAACAAGGCCTAGAAAAAGACGCATTCTTCAGTTTTACCAGAGCGGGCTACGGGGGACAAGGTCTATCCACGAGTTCTTTAGAAAAAAGCGCCCGGTTACCCCAATGGCTACGGGCAAATTTCTTCCGCGTCAAATGCGCTAGCGATCCGCTCGAATGACCAAGCTGGCTGGGCGAGAGTTATTCTTCGCCATCGAAATAATCCAATGATTCGCCGCGCAAAAGTCGTCGTTCAGGCGAACGCACCAGCCATTTGTCGCTGTCAGGATAATAACAGGACTCACCGACCGGATTATCGGCCACCACGTAAATAACGAGGTCTTCCGAGGTGTTATTGATGAGTTGGTGGGGCTCTCCCGGCGCAAAAATAAAAGCATCACCCGCGAGAATCTGCGCCTTACCGGAGTCGTCACGGACCACTCCTTTACCTGAGATTACGTGATAAAACTCCCACTGTGCGGCATGCGAATGGAAAGGGTAGGGAGTCTGCCCGGGTGGGATGCGCAGGATTTCGACCGCGAAAGGATGGCGCGCCTTCGCGTCGGGCGATTTCGGATCCCAGCCGAGCGCCTCCGAGAGTTCCTTCCCCGCTCCGACGAATTTTCCTTTTGGCGAAGCCCAGGGATCCTCCGCGATTTCGTTGCTATTTATCTTCTTCATCCGCCCTCCTCCAACTAAGACAAAACAGGTTTCGGCGAAAAAGTCGATGCCGCCAATTGTCCCGCCCCCTTGGCGACCCCCTACGGGGCACTGTCGTAGCCGTCAGACGTCCGCTTGGTTACGGCTGAATCTCCGGGTTCGATTGGAGATCGCGTCTCCCAGCGGGCCCTGAATCCAGCAGATGGGAATTCTGCGGAGAAAGCATCCGTCGAAAGAGAAGCGGCGGAAATGTTAAGGAAACATGACAAAAATATCAATTTGCTTGCCAATGCCCCGATTTTGTGATTCCCTCGGCGTTAGGATTCATGGGACAGCAAACGGATTGAAACGCGCTTCGGTGCGGGTATTGCTCAGGTACCCGTAACAATCACGCTGTGCCCAAGAGCGCGCAAGCCTCTTAAAACCAAGAAAATCACTCAAAATTATGAAAATTGATGTCCTCGTTCTCGGCGGTGGCCCTGGTGGCGCGGCCGCAGCCATGTTCCTGCTCAGGGAAGGAATTACACCTGTCATCCTCGAACAGGATGAGTTTCCGCGCTTCCATATTGGCGAATCTCTCACCGGCGAAGCCGCGCAAGTGCTCCGCCGGCTCGGGTTGGAAGAAAAAATGAACGCGATGGAGAATCCCGTGAAACATGGCGTGCGCGTCTACGGGACCAACGCCACCACCACCTGGTATGTGAAGGTTTCCTCGCGCGATGCCGATTGGAATTTGAACGACAGCACGACCTGGCAGGTGCGCCGGAGCGAGTTTGACAAGATGATGCTGGACGAAGCCGTTGCGCGTGGGGCCAAACTCATGCGCGGCACGGCGACTAAAGCGCTCAAGGATGAAAAGGGAGCGCTGGTTGGGCTTCGCGTCCGCCATCCCGATGGGAAAGAGGAAGATATTGCGACCCGGGTTGTGCTGGATTGTTCCGGTCAGTCAACCTTTCTCGCCAATCAAAAAGTCACGGGCCCGAAATACATGGGCAGTTACGACAAGCAGGTTGCTTTCTTTACCCATGTCCGCGGAGCAGTTCGTGGCAGCGGCACGTCGGGCGTCGAGGCCAAGGACAACACGCTTATCTTTTATGATAAGAAGTTCCACTGGGCCTGGTTCATCCCGATCGACAAGGACATTGTCAGTCTGGGAATGGTGACGCCGCGGGCGAAATTCCTCGAGAAAAAGCAAACGCCGGAGGAGTACTTCCGCAGCGAGGTTTACAACATCAATCCCGAGATCGGGCGACGTGTTCCGAAACTCGACCTCGCCGAGAAAGTGCACGTCATTCCAAACTACTCCTTCCAGGTGCGAGGATTCTGCGGAAAGGGATTCATCTGCCTGGGGGATTCACACCGTTTCATCGATCCGATTTTTTCCTTCGGAGTCACGGTGACGATGCGGGAAGGGGAGTTTGCCGCGCCGATCGTTCGGCAATATCTCGAGGGTAAACTCGACGACAAAGAGAATCCCTTCGAAGAGCTCCAGATGGCTTTTGAAAAGGGAATCGATAACCTCGAAGACATGATTGATCTCTTCTGGGAGCAGCCGTTTGCTTTCGCGACCTTCGTGCATTCGCGCTACACCGAGCAGATGACCGATGCTTTTGCGGGTCGCATCTACGAATCCGAGCATCAGCCGTCGCCCTCGATCATGGCGTTTCGCAAACTGCTCAAGCGCACGCGCGAATACAATGCGGATGACTATTCGATTCCGATCGGCTCGCGCTATCATCCGGAGCGCGCCCCGCTCTGGGCGCCGGATTCACCGGTCGAAGGGACCGAGGAGTGGATCGGACGCGGCCGGGGTTTGGAACTTGCTGGCACGGAGTCGTGATTTGATTTTTTTTAACCTGAACTGACCTATAGAAAATGGAAGTACCGCCAAAATTGAAAGGAATATCTGGATGAGGCCCGCGCGCCTCTGCCTCCCATTACCGACCCGAACGAACCGCTTCACATCGACTCGCTCGGGCTCATTCGCCTCGTTTCGTTTTTGGAAAGCGACCTGGGAATCCGGGTCGAAGATGACGAACTTCTGGCGGATAACTTCGCCACCCTGGGGGCGATCGCGAAGCTGCTCGAATCGAAGTCTCCCGCGGTCAAATAGGACTGACGCGGCCGGGGGCCATTAGCCAAAAGGATCGAAATCCATTGGCGGCATTGGGCGAGAGATAAAATCTTCCTCGCCAATCCGGCGTTGCGCCGCTAGATAAACGCGCCATGGCCGCGCGTTCGAGCAATCAGCCTGTCACCGTTGTCACGGGCGGCGCCGGGTTCCTTGGTTCGCATTTGACCGACCGCCTGCTGGCGGAGGGTCATCGGGTGATCGCGATCGACAACCTGATCACGGGCCACCTCACGAACATCGAGCACCTTGCGGGGAACCAGAACTACCGCTTCATCAAGCAGGATGTGACGCAGTATCTATTCCTCCCGGAGGAGATCGATTACGTTTTTCATTTCGCATCGCCGGCCAGCCCGATTGATTATCTTGAATTGCCCATCCCGACTTTGAAGGTCGGCGCGCTCGGGACGCACAACACGCTCGGCCTGGCGAAGGCCAAAAAGGCCACCTTTCTCCTCGCCTCAACTTCCGAGTGTTACGGCGATCCGCTCGTTCATCCGCAGAAGGAAGATTATTGGGGCAACGTGAATCCGATCGGGCCGCGCGGCGTTTACGACGAAGCGAAGCGTTTCGCGGAGGCGATGACGATGGCCTACCATCGCTATCACGGCATCGACACCAAGATCGTCCGAATTTTTAATACCTACGGTCCGCGCATGCGGCTGCGCGATGGGCGGGTGGTGCCGGCGTTCATCGGTCAAGCTTTGAGCGATCTGCCGCTCACGATCTTTGGCGACGGCACGCAGACCCGCTCATTTTGTTACGTCTCGGACTTGATCGATGGCATCTTCCGCCTCTCCCAGTCAGATTTCCACGAACCGGTCAACATCGGCAATCCGCGCGAGATGACGATCAAACAATTCGCCGAGGAGATCATTCGCATCACCGGGACCAAATCCACCATCACCTACAAACCGCTCCCGGTGGACGACCCGAAGGTGCGTCAGCCCGATATTTCGCGCGCGAAAAAGATTCTCGGTTGGGAGCCGAAGGTGGAATTCGACGAAGGCATTACCCGGACGATCGATTATTTCCGGCAATGGCTCGAGCGGGCCGAACAGCGATAAGAGAGCCTGATGAGTGAGGCCTCGAAGACTCTAACGGAGTTCGAGCCTCCAATCACACGCGCTGCGCCCTGAGTAAGGGTCGGTTTTGCCTTGTAATTCGCCGGGCTCTCCAGGTACAACGAAGGGCAACTCAAGGCGGAGTGTCGCCGAATAAGGAAAGGCAACCCATGTCCAACTATCCATCGCTATCTCAACCGCGCCCGCTTGCGCGATTTATCCAAACGAGAATCGCCGCCGGGCTTTTGCTCATGCTGGTTTTGCGGTTGAGCATCGTGTCCAGCGACGCCGGCAGCGCGACGTGGAACTTGAACCCGATCAGCGGGGACTGGGATACGGCGGCAAATTGGACACCCGCCACCGTCCCGAATGGGCCGGCCGACACGGCAACTTTCGCCACTTCAAATCAAACGAACCTCTCCTCCACGGACTTGACAGAGGTGAACGGCATTATCTTCAACGCAGGCGCGAGCGTTTTCACGATAAGGCCGCGGAATTTGGACATCAGCGGCGTCGGGATCACGAATAATTCAGGCATCAGCCAGAGCTTCGTCAATGATGTCTATTTGTCGGAAATTGGTCTCTTAGTCGGTAGCAGAATAACTTTTTTGAACAGCGCTACGGCCGGAAGTTTGACCAACTTCATCAACAACCCCGGGGCCATTCCCAACACCAACCCCAGCGCCGTCCTATTCGAAGATGATTCGTCCGCTGGGAGCGCAGTCCTCACGAACAATGCCAGCACCGTCTCCGACGGAAGCAGTGCCGGCATCGTGTTTTTCTCAGGCAACTCTAGCTGCGAGTGATGCCACTATTATCAACAACGGTGGCACGGGCAGCGCCCTCGGCGGCAGCACTCAGTTTTTTGATTTCTCGACCGCCGACGCCGCAACGTTAATTGCGAACGGCGCGCTCAGCGGAGCGAACGGAGGACTGATCGGCTTTAGTGGGGACGCGACTGGCGGCACGGCGCGGATCCAAATGTTTGATAACGCCAGTCTGTCTATCGTCGATCACAACCCTCCGGGGGTGACAATTGGCTCGCTTGAAGGAAGCGGTTTCGTTTACCTCGGAGCGAACAATCTGACCGTAGGCAGCAACAGCTTGAGCGTTACCTTCTCTGGCAAGATTCTGAACGGCGCCGGTTTTAGCGGCGGGTCGCTGACAAAGATCGGCAACGGCAAGTTAACGCTCTCTAGCGCGAACACCTATAACGGCGGCACCACCATTAATGCCGGGACACTCTTTGTCACGAGCAGGAGCGGCTCCGGCACTGGGAGCGGCGCGGTCCAGATTAATGCCGGTAAACTTGGTGGGACGGGTAATATTGCCGGCAACGTGACAGTGGGAGATGGCAGCGCGCCCGAAGCATACCTGACGCCTGGAATAACCAACGGTATTCCGGCGACTCTTACCATTCAGAGGAAGGTCACGTTCCGAGCCGACGGCACTCTTCACTTCGGATATAAGAGCAGTAACCTGACGGCGGATTATCTTATCGTGCGCGGCGTGACCATTGGCAGCGGCGCGGAGTTATTCTTTGGCCCGATCGACTCGGGCACGCTCCCAATTGGCACGTTGTTTACAGTAATTGATAACCGGGCAGCGACGCCGATCGCGGGCACCTTCAGTAACATCGCCGATGGCGGGACCGTTACGGTCGGCAGCAATACTTTTCAGGCCAACTACGAAGGTGGCGACGGCAACGACTTGACGCTCACGGTAGTGCCGTAGAAGGGGCTGTTGCATCTGCGAAGTTCCTCGCCGCGCTTCGCCGGCTCGCGATGACGCGTGTGTCTCCGTTTCGCGGGCGCTTTCAAACTGCTCGCTTTCTTGGACGGCTTCGTCTCAAATGCGAACTCTATGCATTGAAAATTTGCCCTAACGACTCTCCTTTTTGCCCTCGCCGGTTCTGTTTTCGCGCAAAACCGCGGGAGCGATATTCAGCTCACGAAGATTAGTCGCGACCTGCTCGCGCCGCCGCAATACGCCTACACGGGCGCAGAAAATGTTCGCGAATCACACGATCGCTGGCTCAAGGTGGAGGTGCAGTTTGCGGCCGTTCCGGAATTCACCGATGAAATTACTTTCAAATACTACATCCTCATTGGCGGGAAGATTCTGACCGGCGAGGTGACGCATGTCAATGTGCTCGCGGGACGAGAACTTTATTCCTGCATGTATGTGCCGCCGCACGTCCTGACCTACCTCCTGGGCAATCGTCCGCCGACCACGACTTCGGTCGAGAATATTGCTGTGCAGGTCCTGCAAAAGGGGGAAGTAAAAGACGAAATCAGCCTGGTGCGGGCGCGGCCGCAATGGTTTGCCTCGCTTCCGGCCCTGACCGGTTTCGTCTTAAATAAAAACGAGACGCCTTTTGCGCCTCTTTTCTGGGGGCGTTACGAGCAGATTAAGAGCCGCTGAAGGCAACCGCGAAACTCCAAATCCCAAGCCCAGGCTCCAAACAATCTCCAATCGTCAATGACCAAAAGAGCAGCGAGACGTTGGATCCGCCGCGTCTTTGAAATTTGGAGCTTGGAATTTGCCTGGGATTTGGGATTTGGATTCTGGAATTTTGACCTGAATGCCAGCTGCTCCTCGCATCGTTAGCCTCAATCTTGGCTCGCAGACGATCGGCCTGGCGGCTTTCGAACCGCAGCCGCACGGCGGGCTGGTCCTGACCGGCTATCGTTTGCGCGAAATTTTGGCCGACCCATCCGCCGAGACGGATCGAAACCGGCAAATTAGCTGCGGAGTTAAGCGCGATGATGCGCGAGCTCGGGATCAAAGGCGGCCCGCTCAATTACGCGGTCTCGGGGCAATCGGTCTTTGCGCGGTTTGTGAAGTTGCCGGCCGTCGAGCAGGATAAAATCGAGCGCATCATCACCTTCGAGGCGCAACAGAACGTGCCCTTCCCGATCGAGGAAGTGGTCTGGGATTATCAACTCGTCGGGTCGGATTCCGCGGAGAAAATCGAAGTCGTCCTCGTCGCGATCAAGGCCGACCTGCTCGAGGGAATGAACGCCGCGGTCGAGAGCACCGGTTTCCAGACCACGCTGGTGGATGTGGCGACGATGGCGCTCTACAACACCTTTCGTTACAACTACAGCGAGCTGACCGGTTGTTCGTTAGTCATCGACATCGGCGCGCGCACGACCAATCTGCTTTTCGTCGAGCCGGGAAAAGTCTTCAGCCGCAGCATTCCGATCGGCGGCAGCTCGATTACCTCGGCGATCGCGAAGGAATTCAACGAGCCTTTCGCGGCCGCGGAGCTGCGCAAGAAGCAGGACGGGTTCGTTAGTCTGGGCGGCGCTTACGCGGAAGCGACCGATCCGGAGGTCGCGCGAGTCTCAAAGCTGGTGCGCAACACGATGACGCGGCTGCACGCGGAGGTAGCCCGTTCGATCAGTTTCTATCGCACCCAACAGCAGGGCAGCCCGCCGCAACGGGCTTTTCTCTGTGGCGGCACCGTCAGCACGCCTTACATGCGCGAGTTTTTCCACGAGAAACTGCAGTGGCCGATCGAGTTCTTTAATCCGTTGCGGAATGTCGAGGTCGCCTCATCGGTCGTGATCGACGAGGTCGCGCATTCCGCGCACATGCTGGGAGAAATGGTCGGACTCGCGCTGCGCAGCACCATCACCTGTCCGATGGAGTTGAATTTGCGCCCGGCGAATGTGGTCCGACGGCATCGGCTCGCGCAGCGCCGCCCGTTCTTCGCTCTGGCCGGCGCTTGTTTCGTGCTCGGGCTGCTGGGCTGGGCATTTTATTTCCTGCGCGTGGCGCAGGTCGAAGCGCACGTCGCCGACTACTCTCCAAGTCGAGGTCGATCGCATGCGCGGGATCGAGAATCAAGATCGCGCAACTTAGCAAGGAAACCGCGCTGCTCGACGCGGCCGCTTCGCCCTTGCTCAGCGCGATCAACGATCGCGGCGCCTGGCTTCGGATCATCGATGACCTGAATGCGCGTCTGCCAAAGGAAAATATCTGGATCACAGAACTTGCGCCGACCTCCGGCGGGCACGTCGTCGGAGATCCGGTTCGGCCGAGGCAACCACACCGTTGCCGTCGCGCCTTCCGCCGCTCGCGCGGGCAGGCCCGCTTCCAAACCGGCGCTCCGAATGTCTGCCGATGATCGACGGCGTTTTCGTGCGCGGACTCTATCTCTCCAATCCCGAAGCAGCAGGAAATCGTGGTCGATTATTTCCGCAATCTTCTCGGCTCAACCGTCTTCGAGGTCGATCCGAACAAGCAATCGGAAGTGATCAAACCGAGCACGCCGACGAACACGGAGTGGGCTTATCCCTACGAGCTGCGACTGAAGTTGCGGCAGCCTTTCGCCCTGCGATGAACTGGTTTCAACAAAATCGATTTCTCGGCACTTTCCTCGCCGCGCTGGTCTTTGCCACGCTCTTGAGTGTCTATTTTCTGCTTCATGAAAAGGGCGCTGCCGACGAGCAACAGGAGCGACTCGATGCGACCATCAACGAACTGAATCGGCTGCGGGCGAGCGCTCCCTTTCCGAACGAGGAGAACCTGGGCAAGACAAAAGCGCAGGCCGATAGCTATCGCACTTCGCTCCAGGCGCTGGAAGACGAGCTGAAAACGCGGATGTTCCCGAAGCCGCCGCTCCAGCCTAACGAATTTCAGGCGCAACTGCGGCAATCGGTCATCGCGGTGAGCGAACGGGCCCAGGCGAGCAAGGTGCAGTTGCCGGAAAATTTCAATCTCGGGTTCGATGAATACGCCACCTCGCTGCCGAACAGCGTGGCCGCGCCCCGCCTCGGGCGTCAATTGAAGGCGATCGAATGGCTGGTCAACACGCTCGTCGAGGCCCATGTCGATGCGCTCAACAACCTGACGCGGAGCGCGCTGCCGGAAGAAAAAGCTGGAGCGACGCCCACCCCTTCGCCTGCCGGAAGCCGCGGCGGCGCCGCCCCTAAAGCCCCAGATGAAAATGCCAAGATCGTCGACTCGACTTCCGTTAATCTCGTCTTTACCGGCAGTCCGGCGGCGGCTCGGAAAGTGTTCAATCAGGTCGCGAGCGCGAAGGAACAGTTTTACATCATCCGCACTCTGGCAGGTGAAAAATCAGGCCGATAAAGGACCGAAGCGGGGCGAGCCGGCCGCCCCGAGCGCAGCGCCCGCCCCGCCCGAAGCCGCGGGCGCGAAGGGCAAGGTGTCGGAGCCGGGGATTACATTCATTGTCGGCAACGAGCATTTGAACGTTGCGGCCAAGATCGAGATTGTGCGCTTCAACGTGCCGGAAAAGGAGGGTCGTTAGGCCATGGACTGGCTTCGCGCCAATTACGATCGCGCCGCGGTCATCGCCGCAGCCGCCTTCCTCATTCTTTGTTCCGATTTTCATTTTTCTCAGCGCCTCCGGTTTCGCCGAAAAATTCAACACCCTGCAAAATGTGCCGGCGCCGAAACAACAAAATCCCGGCCGGGAAAGCGCCCGAGATCGGAGAGGCGACGCAGCAATTGCAGGCCCCTTCGCAGTGGACAGCGAGCGGGCGCTCTGGTCTTTTCGTGCCGGAAAAACATTTTATCGGCGCGGACGGGCAGCCGGCGACCCTGCAAAATACTCTCCTTCATCCGCCTGTGCCTAACGAATGGCTGGAAGAATTCGGTCTTCCCATCACCGAAGCCGACGTCCTCACCCAGGACGCGGATGGCGACGGCTTTACCAACCTCGACGAGTGGCAGGGGCACACCAATCCGATGGAGAGCAATTCCCATCCGCCCTACACCTTTAAGCTCAAACTGCGCTCCTCCGCGCAGGAGGCGTTTCCCCTGATTTTCTCCTCCTCGGTCGGCGGACACCTACGCGATCAACAGCGTCGACCAGCGCATGCCGACGCAGTTTCTCCATCTCGGTGAACTGGTCGCCGGGACGAAATACAAGCTCACCAACTACACCGAAAAGTATGACGTCGATAAATACGGGACGACGATTGACGTCTCGGAATTGACCCTCGAACAGGTCGACACGCACGACAGCGTGATGCTCGTGAAAGAGAAGCGGGCGACCTCGCCGGAATCGGTCGCAAATTTTCTCTACACCTGGAACGGGGCGGAGCAGACGTTCGCGGTTAAGAAAGACCAGGAATTTTCGCTAAAACCGCACGAGGAGATCAAATACAAGCTGATGGAGGCCCAATCGGATAAAGCCATCATCATCGACATGCAAAAGCCTGAACGAGAAGATTGAGATCGGACCGGCGAATGAGGAAAATGACGAATTCCGAATGACGAATGACGAAGGAATGACGAAACACGAATGACGAATGCGGCGGCCGGGACGCTCCCGCCTTCGGACTTCGTCATTTGGAATTCCTTCGTCATTAGTCATTCGGAATTCGTCATTCTCCACCTCTTTATTTTCTTGCCGGGGCCACCGTGCCCCGCTACAACGCGGCCACTGCCACATGAATGCCTTATCCCGCCGCGTCCTTATTCCTTCTCATTGTTTTGCTCGTTGCCTTTCTCGGGCGCGCGCACGAAGGCGCAGAATGTGCGGAATATCGCCGAGCACGAGATCTGCCCGGCGGCAGGCGGGAGTTGTGCAAGGGCAAGCGGCGCTCGCCCGCGGCCAGGTCGCTTTGCAGGCGAAGGATTTTGCCAAGGCCCACGATGAATTTCGGGTCGCGGTCAGCTTTTTGCCCGATGCCCTGGCGACGGCCAATGAGCACGATGCCGCGATCAAAGGCTTTTGCGAGAGCGGCGTGAAACTGGCCGAGCAGCGCATCGCCGAGGGCAAATATGGCGAAGCCGAGCAGGTCGTGCGGGAGATCGTGAGCGATCGCTACGATCCGAACTGTCACGAGGCGGCCGAACTCCTCGCTCATCTTTCCGAGCCCGGCTATTACAACCGGACGATGGGCCCGAAATTCATCGCGAAAGTCGAGGACGTGAAGAAACTGCTGGTCGATGCGGAGGGTTATTACAAGTCGGGCCGTTACGATCTCGCCTTCAAGAAATATGAGCAGGTCCTGAATCTCGATCCCTACAACGTCGCCGCGCGCCGTGGCGAAGAACGGATCGACCTAACGAAGACTCATTATGGCGAGGAGGCCTACAACGAGACTCGTTCGCGCCAGCTTTGGCAGGTGCAAAAAGGTTGGGAAGAGCCGGTGCGCCAATACGGGCAGAGCGTGGGTCCGATTACCGATGCCTTCGCGCGCGATGCCGGCGGCACGGCGCGGATCACGAACAAACTCAACAGCATCATCATTCCCAAGATCGAGTTTCGCGACGCAAGCATTCGGGAAGCGATCGATTTTCTGCGCCAGCAAGCGGCGGCGAACGACCCTTCGACGGAAGGTAAACGCGGGGTCGACATTGTTTTGCGGACCGACCTCTTTAGGACGGGCCGAAGCACCCGCCCCGGCTCCGACCGCCATGAGGCCGCGCGCACCATTGCCCGGGGCGTCACCGGCTGAAGCTGGCATCGAACCGACTCCTGTGCCGATTCCAGCGGCGCCGTCGATCGCTCCCTCCGACGCCCGCATCACGATCACGCTCAATCAGATTCCGTTAGGCGAAGCGCTCCGCTACATCGCGAGCCAGGCGGGCTTGAAAGTAAAAGTGGAGCCTTACGCCGTTTCGGTCATCCCGATTAACGAGCAGAGCGCCGATCTGTTTACAAAAGAATATCGGGTGCCGCCCGGCTTCATCAGCAGCTCCGTTAACGTCGGAGCGAATCCGCTCGATCGGCCAGCCACCAAGGTTGGTGCAGGGGCAGCCGGGACGGGCAAAGACACTCAGGAATCGACCGGAGGTCAGCAACTGGTTAACCGCCAGACTGCGCTCGATTTCTTGAAGGATCAGGGTGTGCCATTTCCGCCGGGAGCGAGCGCAAACTTCCTCCCGCAGAGCAGCCGGCTGATCGTGCGTAATACCGAAGAGAATCTCGAGCTGGTCGACGCGCTCGTGGAGCAGGCGAATGTGGCGGGACCGAAGCAGGTCGAGATCGAAGCCAAGTTCGTCGAGATCACGCAAAACAATCTCAAGGAGCTTGGATTCGATTGGTTGTTGGGCCAGTTCAACATCGGCAACCAACAGAGTGTTTGGCAGCGGCGGAACTACGGGGACTCTAACGGGCCCAGGGTTCCCGCTGGATCGCCTAACTTTCCCTTTGCGCCGCCGGGCGGGGCGCCAGTTGGCCAATTTCCAGTGACCGCCGGCAATCGCAGCGGAGAACTGGCGATCACGGCCAACGCGATTGATGCGCTTCTCTTTGGGGTCCCGGGCGCCAGCACGGTCGCGCCGGGCATCTTCGGCTTGAGCGGCGTCTTTACCGACCCGCAATTTCAGGTCGTCATCAGAGCGCTGAACCAAAAGAAAGGCGTCGATCTTCTCTCGGCGCCGCGGGTCACCACGAAAAGCGGCCAGCGCGCCGTCATTGAGATCGTCAGAGAATTTCGCTATCCGACGCAGTTTGATCCTCCGAAGATTCCCGACTCAGTGGGCAGTACGCGGTAGCGGCGGGGTTCTAGGACAAAGTGGATCTACATCGGTTCCGGTCACTCCGACTACTCCGACAGGGTTTGAAACACGCAACACCGGCGTGACACTTGAGGTTGAGCCGGTGGTTGGTCCGGATGGTGTGACGATCGATCTTAATCTCGTTCCACAGGTGGTGGAATTCGAAGGCTTCATTAACTATGGCAGCCCGATTTTGGCACCGAGCACTTCATTCCTAAGTTCGACTGGCCTGGTTAGTGCCCCTTCCTCCGTTATTACCCCCAACGTGATCAACCAGCCGATCTTCAACTCCCGCAAAGTTACCACCAGCGTGAGCGTCTGGGACGGTCAGACCGTGGTGCTCGGCGGACTGATGCGCGAAGATGTGCAGAAAACGGAGGATCGCACTCCTATCATTGGCGACATTCCTATTGTCGGCCGGCTTTTCCGCACCAACGTCGACCAACACATCAAGCGCAACCTTGTCATCTTCGTTACCGCGCGCCTGGTCAATCCAGCCGGCCAACCGATCAATTCGCAAGAGGAAGAAGAAGAGACCGAAACGGTTAGCCAAATCGAGCCGCCCGTATTGCCGAAGGTGCCTTATTACAAGAAATAGCTGCGACGCCCTGGTCGCAGGAAGTGCCGGCGGCGCCCTCGCCGCCAGTTGGTGCGATTGCTCAAGGGGTGGCTGGCCCGCGGAATCTGCTTCGCGGCGAGGGCGCCGCGGATTTACTGCGACGAGGGCGTCGCAGCTACCAGCAAACTTTCAGCTCGATGTCCAAACCTTGCACCGTTATCGGGATCACCGGCGGCATTTCCACCGGCAAATCCACTTTCAGCAATCGTCTCCGCCAGGAGCTGGACGCGAAGCTTTTCGACGCCGACCGGGCGGCGCGGCAGCTCGTCGATCATGACCCGGAAGTGCGGGACCTTCTGCGAGCAGGCATTTGGCGGGGAAATTTTTTCTGCCGACGGGAATTTGAATCGGGGCGCACTTCGGGCGATAGTCTTTGCCGACAGAGAAAAGAAGCGCGCGCTCGAGCAAATCCTGCATCCGCGCATCCGCCGTCAGTGGGCCACTGAAGCGGAACAAAGCCGCCAATCCGGTGAATTTTTCCTGGCCGATATCCCACTTCTTTATGAAACCAAAGGTGAAACTTTATGCGACCGCGTGGTGGTCGTCGCCTGCTCGCAGGAGATCCAGCTGCAACGCCTGATCGCACGCACCCGCCTCCCGCCTCCGCAGCTCTCGACATGATTCACTCTCAAATGCCCCTCACGGAAAAGATTTCCCGGGCCGATCATCTGGTCTGGAATAACGGGCCGGTGTCTGTGCTGGAAGCGCAGGCCAGACTTCTCGCTGGGCTTCTCCTCTCAAGATAATGGACGAAGAACAACTCGCCCCCACCGAGAGCTGCGCCGGCCAGCGCCGCTGCCGCCACATCTGGCGCCCGAGCCTAACGAAAAGCCAATGCCGCCATCCGAGCCGCTCGATCTTGGCGAGCTCCAGGACATGACGCCGGCCGCCTTGCAGGAATTGTTTGTTCGTTTCGATCTCCGACTTCATCCCGGCCGGACGCGGCATCAGTCGATTGTCGACCTGATCCGTCACGTCCGTGCCGCGCGGCCAGCAGGTTCGAACGAGCGGGTGGCTGGAACAGCCTAACGACGGCGCCCGCCATCCTGCGGTCGCCGCGCCTCAATTTTCTCCCGCTTCCGGAAGACGTTGGTGTTTCCCATCAACTCATTCGCCAGTTCAGTCTCCGGCCCGGCCAGGCCCTTGCCGGCACGATTCGTCTCCCGCGCGAGCGCGAGAAAGGCTTGATGCTGGACCGTCTTCTTTCAATTGAGGGCCAGCCGGCCGACGAATGGCAAGCCCCGACCGCGTTCGACAATCTGACCCCGCTCTATCCCGAGGGCCGCATCATGTTGGAGAACAATTCGCCTGATTCCGTCTGTGTGCGCGCGGTTGATTTGCTGACACCACTGGGCCGCGGACAGCGCGGGTTGATTGTCGCGCCGCCTCGGGTCGGGAAAACGATTTTGCTCAAGCAGATCGCAAAGGCGATCCGAATGAATCATCCCGAAATTGTGCTCATCATCCTGCTGGTTGATGAGCGCCCGGAGGAGGTGACCGACTTGGAGCGCGAAGTGGATTGCCAGATTTACAGCTCCACTTTTGACGAACCCCCCACGCGCCATGTGCAGGTGGCGGAACTGGTCTGTGAGCGGGCCAAGCGACTGGTCGAGCAGAAGAAGGATGTCGTCCTCTTGCTCGACAGCATCACGCGCCTCGCGCGAGGCTATAATTCTCTTATCCGCGGCAAAGGCCGCACCATGTCGGGTGGTGTCGACGCCAAGGCGCTGCTTAAGCCGAAACGCTTTTTTGGGTGCGCGCGCAATGTCGAGGAGAAGGGTAGCCTGACAATTCTTGCGACGGCCTTGATCGAAACCGGCAGCCGGATGGACGAGGTGATCTTTGAAGAGTTCAAAGGGACCGGAAACATGGAGCTGCATCTCGATCGCTCGCTGGTTGAGAAGCGTCTTTATCCCGCCATTCACACCCTCCAATCCGGCACCCGGCGCGAGGATCTGCTCTATCACCCCGAGGAATGGGAGCGGGTGCAGTTGTTGCGTAAAACGATGGCGGCCCTGCCTCCGCTCGAAGCGATGGAGTTATTGATCAAGAACCTGCACGCGACCAAGAGCAACGCGGAACTCTTACTGGCGGGTCTGCGGTGATCGCGTCTGATGCACAACTCGCGGATCTCCTTCCGCGGCTGCACAGCTTCGACGCGTCGCGGTCGATACCGAGGCCGACAGCCTGCATTGCTATTTTGAAAAGCTTTGTCTGATTCAGTTGACCTTTGATAGTCAGGATCATCTCATTGATCCGCTGGCGTCGATTGATCTGCAGCCCTTGTGCAGTGCGCTGGCCGAGCGGGAAATTGTGCTCCAGGGAATGGATTTCGATCTGCGGCTGCTCCGTCGCACCTACAACCTGGCCGTCCGCGATGTCTTCGACACGGTGATCGCGGCGCGGATGCTGGGCTTGCAGGAGTTCAGTCTCGCCGCGCTCGTTCAACAATATTTCGACGTCACGCTCGCCAAAGGTTCGCAGAAGGCGAATTGGGCGCGCCGTCCGCTCCCACCGGCGATGGAGGAATACGCGAAAAACGACACGCACTTTCTTCTTCCCCTCGCCGCGAGAATGGAGGAGCAAATGCAGGCGCTCGGACGGATGGAATGGTTTCGCCAATCGTGTCAGCGCGCGCTTGAGCAAACTTTGGTTTCGCGGGAGCGCGATCCTGATGAGACCTGGCGGATCGCGGGCAGCGGGACATTACCGCCCCGGCACGAACGCGGTCCTGCGCGCGCTCTGGCATTGGCGTGATCGCGAGGCACAGCAGGCCGATCGGCCGTCTTTCCATGTCCTGCAAAACAGCGCGATGATCGAGGCCGCGAAACAGTTCGCTGAAGGCGGGACGCCGGAATTCCGGCACATGTCGGACCGCCGGCGAAAGGGATTTCTGGCTGCGGCGCAGGCCGCGCTCGAGTTGCCGGAATCGGCCTGGCCGCAGCGACCAGCCCGAATCAGCCGCACGCGCACGCCCGGCTTCGACAAGAAGGTGGAAGCGCTGCGACGGCGGCGCGATCAACATGCGAAGGAACTGGCCATCGATCCCTCCTTCATTGCGCCGCGCAGCACCCTGGAGGGAATCGCGGCCGATCCGAGCCGGAGCGAAACGCTTCTTGTTTCGTGGCAACGCGAATTGCTCGGCTTGTAATTCGTTAGGCGAATTGCGCCGATTCATTAGGGGCGCATTCTTATTTTGTCATCCCGATCCGGCGAAGCGCGGAGAGGGACCTCGCAGTTGCAATCGGAAGCTTTCTTGCAACCAAAGCGCGCGGATTGCAGTTGTGGGGTCCCTCGCCGTCTACGCGGCTCGGGATGACAAAGTAGGAAACGCGCGCTTGTTAAGCGAAGCGGCGCCGCACCTCGCCTGCTACTTTGCGTATGGGAGCGGATTATCGGGCTGGGCCGAAGTTTCTACGGTCACGCTGGTCTTCTTTGTGTGCAGTGAGTTATAGGGCCCGGCATCCTCGGTCGGTTGGTAGAGGTCGCGGCGATTCGCCAAAGTAGTGCAGGAGGTTACGAACGCGGCCAGCAGGCAGAGGAGCAGAAGCGATTTCACGCCGGCATCGAACCAGAGAGCGCTCGCCCTGTCAACGCAGGCAAGAAACCAATTGCGCGAGCAGCCCTCTTCACGAGAGGCTTCTCCTTCCGTCAGGGGCTATGGATTGGGGACTAACGAACCCCGCCAGGGCAGGAATGCAGCAACGGTAGTCTGATCCCTTTGCCGTGGTCCTCTGGCGGACTTTTTTTGCCGACGTGCCGGAGTCAGAGCTGCTCTGGGTAGCGCAGCCGTCTCGGTGACGGTCTTGCGTCTCGCACGATCTCCTCGGAGCGCGTCCGAAAGTTCGTTCGGCGAGACGCTTGGACAGCACGCGAGACGCGCGCGCCACCCGATGCGGCTGGAAGACAACGGGCATGTTGCCTTCTCGCGCTTTCCGCATCGCATTTCGCAGTAAGCGTCTACTATGAAAGTGCTGAAGACGAAAACCGCGCGCTTTGCTGCTGTCGTTGAGATCGTGCGGTCAGCCACAGGTTTACACGGTCTGGCAGGCGCCAAAGAAAGATCGACATCTCCAGGCGCAAATTCGGCTCATGCGCATCATGACCATTCAGCGCAGCGAAGGCGGGACGGAGTTTGGATGCGTCGGGTTCATCGAGCGGCGCGGGGTGATTTACCTGGAATTTCCGAAATCCTTGAAGCGTTTTGCGGATCAGCGGATTGTGGGGATCAAATGGGAGCTGGTGAAAAAATAGCAACTCCTCCGCCTAACGAGAAAGTTACGGCGGAGTTGAACGACGAGGAGCGCCGGCGCTATTCGCGGCACATCATGCTGCCGGAGATCGGCGTGGCCGGGCAGGAAAAGCTGAAAGCGGCGCGGGTCTTGTGTCTCGGCGCAGGTGGGCTGGGCTCGCCCGCGGCGCTTTATCTCGCGGCCGCGGGCGTCGGCACGATCGGGGTGGTGGATGACGATCGGGTCGCCCTTTCCAATCTTCACCGCCAACTGCTGCACGGGACGAAGGATGTTGGGCGACCAAAAACGGAGTCGGCCCGCGATCGGTTGGAGGCAGCGAATCCTCAACATCGTGGTGCGGCTGCATGCCTGCCGTTTCGAGAGCGGCAATGCCGAGGAGATCCTGCGTGATTACGACCTGATCGTCGATGGGACGGATAATTTTGCCACCCGTTATCTCTCGAATGACGTCGCGGTTTTCGCGCGCAAGCCTAACGTCTACGGCTCCATCTTTCGCTTTGACGGTCAGACCACTGTTTTCGCGCCGCATCTCGGCGGACCCTGCTATCGCTGTCTTTTTCCCGAGCCGCCGCCGCCGGGCGCGGTCCCAAGTTGCGCGGAAGCGGGTGTGCTTGGAGTGCTTCCCGGCATCGTCGGCACGCTTCAGGCCACGGAGGCGCTGAAGTTGATTCTTGGCATCGGCGAATCACTGATCGGTCGACTCATCCATTTCGACGCGCTCAAGATGAAATTTCGGGAGTTCAATCTGCGGCGCGATCCGGAGTGTCCGGTCTGCGGAGAACACCCGACCATTACCGAGCCGATCGATTATGAAATGTTCTGTCATGGTGCGCCTGACCCCACCGCAGCGGTGCGGCAGGTGGATGTGCACCAGTTGCAAAAGCGGATGGCCTCGGGCCAGCCCTTCACGCTTCTGGACGTGCGCGAGCCATTCGAAGTGGAAATGGCGCGGATCGAAGGAGCGGATTTGATTCCGTTAGGCGAACTACCGATCGCGTCATGGTGAATTGGATCGGACACGGGAGATCTTCGTCTTTTGTCACAGCGGGATGCGAAGCGAGCGGGCCGCGGAATTCCTTCGCTCAGCTGGATTTTCCAAGGTTGCCAATGTCGCCGGCGGTATCGATGCCTGGTCCGAAGAAATCGATCCGAATGTTCCGCGTTATTAAGACTTACTTGTCGCCTCTCATTCTTGCTCGTGCTCCTGCTCGTGATCCTAATCGTCCTCGAATGATGGCTTTCGGATTCGATTAGGAGCACGATCACGAGCAGGAGCACGAGATGTGCTTTCGCGCTGCTGTTGCTCCTTTCGTTAGGCGGGCTCTCCGGTTGCGATCGCATGGTTACGCAGCGTCAGACGCAACTGAGCAAAGATGCGGAGACAAAAGCCAGAGAAGGCAACTACACGGAAGCGATCAACCTCTACGAAGCGGCGCTCGACGGCAGCGCGAACTCGGCCGACGTGCATTACCAGCTCGCTCTGATTTACGACGACAAGATGAATGACCCGCTCAACGCTCTGCATCATTTCAAACGCTTCCTTGCCCTCGATCCGGCGAGCAAACGGGCGCAGGAAGTGAAGGATTTTATGAAACGGGACGAGTTGACCTTGCTGACGAATCTGACCGGCGATTCGATGGTGCCCCGCTCCGAGCTGGTGCGATTGAACAACGAGAACCTCAATTTGCGCAAGCAGATTGGCGAGGATTGGGCGAAGAAGAAGGCGACAAATGCAGGGGCGAAATCAGCCGCCGCGACCGGGCAAAAATTTGCCTAACGAAAAGCCGGCGGAGGCGGGGAAGCGTCGTCACACCGTGCAACCGGGCGACACCCTCGCCTCGATTTCGCGCAAGTATTACAAAAGCTCGGCGCGCTGGCAGAAGATCCTCGACGCCAATTCCGACATCATTAGCAAGCCGGCCGATTTGAAACCAGGTCAGACCCTGACGATTCCCTGAAGCGCAAGGTGGGAGGGCCTTTGCGCCCCGATTCGCCGGACAACACTTTCGCCTGACGTAGAATCGGGACGCAAAGGCCCCTCCCGCATTAGGGAATCCCGCTCGGGGATGACGACGGTGGCGTTTCGTTCTAATTTGCCTGTCACTTCATGAAGGCGATCGAACGAATTGCTCCTGACGTCGGCTGGCAGCCGATCAGTTTTGTGAACGCTTATTTCGTTGGGCATTCCGGGGGTCCCTGGGCTCTGATCGATTCGGGTCTGCCCGGTTGGGCGGCGCAGATTTTTCGGGCGAGCGAAGCCAGATTTGGAGCGGGTTCACGACCGGAAGCGATCTACCTCACGCACGGTCATTTCGATCATGCCGGTTCGGCCTTGGCACTCGCCGAGCGTTGGAACGTGCCGATCTTCGCCCATCGGTTGGAGTTGCCTTACCTGACGGGGCGGTCCGATTTTCCGCCGCCAGATCCAACCCTCGGTGGTGCGATCGCGTTTCTTTCACGCTTCACGCCGTATCGCCGGCGTGATTTGCGCGACCGCATCCGGGAGCTACCCGGAAGTGAACTTCCAGGCTTATCGGATTGGGAATGGATTACGACTCCGGGGCATTCGCCCGGCCACGTCTCGTTCTTTCGTGCCTCTGACCGTGTGCTCATTGCGGGAGACGCTTTCGCAACGATGGACATGGATTCGTGGATGGGATTGATCGGGGGAAAGAAGGCGCTGGCGTGCGCCGGCGCACCTTTCATAATGGACTGGAACGCCGCGCGACGATCCGTGCAAAAACTGGCGGATTTGCGGCCTAATGTTGCTGGTTGCGGCCACGGCAGACCCATGTGCGATGGCGGGTTGCCGGATCGGCTCAAGATTTTTGCTGAACGCTTCCGGGCGCCGCGCCATGGACGCTATGCTGCCGCGCCAGCCGTGGCGAGTGAAGCGGGGATCGTTAGGCTGCCGCCCGCTCCCTTCGATCCCGTTCCAATTGCGACCGCCGCGGCGCTTCTCGCGACGGGGATCGCACTCGGATCCGGCTATCTCGAAGAGCAGCTGCGCGACTAGCGAATTATTGTAGGCCCGAAAGCGTTCGGGGCTGTCTCAGCGGAAAAAAGTAATTTGTGTTGATATGATCGCCAGCTCAGTGCGTCAGTGCGCTGGGACAGCGCACGCTACAAAAAGGGCAGGGCCCTGTTGGCGGAAACGCGTCCACCCAATTCGTCAATCAGGGCGGCGAAACGGGGCCGCGGCCTGCGTCGCGATTGGATGTCATGTCTTTAAAAACGACGTCTGGAACCGGGGGCGAATGTCGCGCTTTCTCTGATGCATCGGTTCCCGGATCGCGCGACTTCCTGCCGACCAGCATCTTCGATCCGCTCTGAGTTGCCCCTATTCGACCGGAAGTCACCTTATCCGCCAATTCCAACAACTCGTTGGAATCGGCGATTCCGACGGTCGCAACGCGCGGCCTCGAACGGGGCAAGACCGCGTTTGCTCCACCGCCATGGTTTAGTGTCAAACCGGGATTAGTCGTTGGATTGGTCGACCTGGTTCCAACCGAGCTTGTAGAACTATTGTTAGGCGCTTTCAGTGAGCCGCCCGGATCGTCGAATGGTGGCGCATCCTCGATTGGCAGCGGATCGTTCGCTCCGGCGCCGGCGAACGTTCCGGTGGTCGAGCCATTGCCGCCAAAGCCAGTATAATTGGCTTTCGGAGTTTCGCCGCTGAAGCCGGTGTAAACATCGGCCGGAGTTGAACCGCCGATGGTGACCACCACATCATCAAAGATTGTGACCGAACCAGCGGCCAGAATTTTTGCGCTGTTGCCATCGAGCGTGACGTTCGAGACAAAATTAAGCTGTCCATTGCTGCCCGGCGCATAGAGTTTCAACGACGTGTCCGCCGACAGGGTGCCGCCGCCGATAGTGAGGACACCAGTCGGGCTGAGCGCGCCAACTTTGAGCACATCGGCATGGACGCTGGCGTTATTGAATGCGATCGCGCCGGAGCCGTCGATCCGGGCCTGAAATGTCCCGCCCGCATCATAGCTGCCTCCGTTGAGATTGACCGCTGACCCTGTGCTCGTTCCGCCAATGTTGTTTATCGTTATGTTGGTGTCTCCGGTGGTCGTAACCGCACCCGTCGCATTAAAGGTGATAACGCCGCCTTCATCGATCGAGCCGCCACCGGAATTGTCGATCGTGACGTTAAGCGAGTTCGCGGTGAAATCTCCGCCGGTGCTTAACAGGAGATTTCCGCCCGTGCCAATGTGGCCTCCGCCGCTGTTGAGAATAAAGAAGTCAGCATTTCGATCGATTGAAACACTGCCGCCAGCGGTGAAACTGATGTTGCCTCCCTCGTCGATATTTCCATTGCCGGTGTTGTCGAGTTGGAAGAGCAGGCTCGAGGCGGTGAGATCAGTCCCGACGCCAAAGGTGTTATTGCCGCCGGTTCCGATCTGGCCAAAACGGCTATTCTGGATTTGCGCGGTGAGGATGCCCGTGCTGAGGCTTCCTCCGACGGAAGTTGTGAGATTCGCGCCCGTTCCCAAAACTGTCCCGCGGCTGGTGAGCACCCTCAGGCCCATATTTCTCTCCCCGGTCGAGACATCGCCACCGACCGAGAGATTAATGTTAGCGCCGTTCCCAACCGAGCCGGTAAATGGTGCCAGGATGAGAAAATTTATGCCACCCGACGTGGTCGTTAGGTTACTGCCGACAGAGAGGTCGATATTGGCTCCGTTGGTGATGGAGACAGTCTTGTTGTTGTAGTTAAGCAAGAAAATAAGAGAGCCGGCTGTCAGATTGCCTCCGGTGCTGTCGAAGATGCTGCCGCCGTTGCCGACGGTTCCGGAAGTGCCGGACACGGTCAGCCCAAATAATCCGCCGATGCTCATGTCTCCGCCGCTAACGAGCGTGATTGTGCCGCCTTCCGCGACTCCACTCGCGTCGGTCGAAAGGATAAGACTATTCCCGACCGTGATTCCTTGTCCGGCGACCAGCGAGATGGTCAATCCTTCGGTCAGACCACCGACGTTTGTTTGACTGACCGTGAGCGAATCTGTCACCTGGATGTTCCCTTCGGAAAGAAGCCCAAGGATTTCCGTGCCGGAAACGGACGAATCGAAAATCAAATTGGAATCCGCCCCTCGCGCGTAAACGCCCAACTGGGGGATATCTTGAAAGGCGAGGTCGGGAGTTAGTGTGATCGATCCGTCCTGGGTAACGAGGAAAAGAAAGTTAAGGCTTGAAAATGTGAGGGTCCCGCCAGGGGGCCCGGAGGTGATATCGCCGACGCTGATTAAAGCGAGATTGTTCGGGGCTCCTTCTGCGATCACAATCGTGGGATTGCCGATCAAACTCAGCGCCGAAAACTTGAAAGCGGCGATGGGAGCCCGATCGCCGATAAAGATATTCTGATCGAAACCGATCGAATTGTCGAAATCGGAGGTTGAGCCAAAGAACCAGAGAGAGGCCGGGCCGTCCGTTTCAGAATCGCGATAGATCGTACCGAGATCGGCCTTGCCATTGGTCGTGATGGTCGGGTCGGTGTTAATGACTGTTCCGCTACCGATCTCGGTACGGTGTGGAAGAAACGATAACCGAAGGGGTGCCGTATTTGCTCGGACTGGGGCTGACCGATGGTGTCGGCGTTGGTGTGGGCGGCGTTGGTGTCGGCGTTGGTGTGGACGGCGTGGGGGTCGGCGGTGGTGAGGACGGCGTGGGGGTCGGCGGTGGTGAGGACGGCGTAGGGGTCGGCGGTGGTGAGGACGGCGTGGGGGTCGGCGGTGGTGTGGGCGGGGGTGACTCCTGTGGTGCCGCCATTTCACCCTGACTCGCCTGGCTGATCGCGTCGTTATTTGTCGGATCGAGCATGGAAACGACAGTTCCTCCGCCGAAGATAACCAGATTGGTATCAACCAACTGGCCCTGGGTTTTTTGATCCAGTTGCGCGTTAATCTCGGTAGTGATCAGGTTCTCGCTTGGCAGGCGCACGAAATCCTTGATCAGCTTTGAGGTTTTCATCAGACGCTTCAAATCCACGTTGACGGGATCGGCGAGATTTTTCGTATTCGGATTCACGATGGCCATCTGGCCGGCGTGAACGAGAACCGATTCGCCGGGGTGGTCCTTGCGGAACATCCGGCCGGTGCCCTCGAGAACGATGAACTTGATGTAGGCGTTGGCGTGATACTCGAGCATCACGGTCGTGCCCGTAATGGCCGCGGTCACCGCCGCCGTATTAATTTGAGCGCCGCCTGCGTCTTTCGGAACGCGCAGGAGCATCGCACCGCCGCCGAGCTCAAGATTGCGTGTTCCCTCCCGAAAACTGAAAATCGTGTTTGCGCCGAGGCGCGCCATGGTTTGGTCAGTAAAGGTCAGTTCAGCGCGGGAATCGACGCCGGTGCGGACCGCGGTGCCGTCACGCACTTCATCGCTTACCACGGCGGGGCGGGCCGCAGCCTGCGCGGGCAGGAGCTTAACGTCCTTAATCACCTGGCTGACGCGCGCATCCTTGAGTTGCGTTGCCTCCAGAGAAGTGACCGCGAAGGTGAAGAAGAGCAGATTAAGTATGGCAGACTGGCGGAGACCAGCCCCAGAGAGGAGAAATGACCCTCGACAGTGATCCGGAGCTCGACCTGACAAATCCTTGTTTTTCATCTTGCAGAGCGTTTCGGTTGGTGATCGAGCAGGCCGCAGGTCAAACCGACGCGAAAAGCGCATGGCTGCTATCGCAGCGGTCTTGCCGTATTGCCGAGGCAAAGTCAAGCTTGGAATCGTTTCAATGGGGGAACGAATTGCGCGAGTCGACCGACGAAATCAGCCTCCGGGGGGAAGGCCGAGCGGCGGCGCGTTGCCGAGAGGTTGGGGAGGATTCGCACCGGAGCCACCGAAAGTGCCGGTGGTCTGACCGTTGCCGCCAAACCCGGTGTAATTAGCCTTCGGCACGTTGTTCAGGCTGTTGACGTAAACCGACGCCTTCTGTCCGTTAACGGTCACGAGGACGCCGTTTCTGATCGTGACGCTGTCACCGGCGATGCTCTTGGTTGAGTTGCCGTTCAAACTGACGTTGCCGACAAAGACGACCTGCCCATTCCCATTGGTGGCGTAGAGTTGCAGGGTGGTATCGGCGGAAAGACTGCCGCCGCCAATCTGCAGGACGCCATTGCTTCCGAGCACGGCGGCTTTGATGGTATCGGCCCGAATATCGGCATTCGTCAGGTTCACCTGGCCGCTGCTACCCGAGTGACGAATGTCCACCGTTCCGCGGTCAGCTTGTAACTTGCCGCTGATATTGACCTGGCTGTTGCCCGTCGGCGCGGTGGCCTGGATGATAACCTTTCCGTTTGGTCCAGGCGCGGCGGCATCGAGCAACGAGAGCAGTTGCCCAGTGTTGCTGACGTTGATCGCGACGCCAGAGGTTTTCCCGCTCTTGAGTGCGATCGTTCCGCCCGACGCGCTCCTTCGGTTCGGGATGCTGTGTGACACTTGAATCCGGTTGTTGACCGTAACAGTGCCGGTATTCGCAGTTAGGGTGACCGAACCGCCCTTGCCGGCGATAACATCGGTGCCATTGACGCCGGACGACGCTTCAAGATCGGCGCCGACCACGATGTCACCGGTGGTGGCGGTAATCGCGAGAGACCCACCATCGCCGCCGAAGAAGGATGAATTGAACGCAGCGTTGCCGCCGCTGAAGTAAGCCCCCGGAATCTCGCCGCTGCCGAAGCCGAATGCGATGGATGGGGTTGTCAGGCTAAGAACGCCACCATTTCCGCCGTTGCCGGTTGTCGAATTCGCGCCGACGAAGTTTAGGGGCGACAAGACACTCGTAAGGAAATTCGAGAGAACAACATTGCTGCCGGTGTAGGTCACGACGAATGAACCGAAGCCATCACTTGTGAGGAGGCGCGTGCCGGAAGCTACGTTGTTAAACACCCCGGTGAAGGTAGACGTAGCACTCAAAACCGTGAAAACGTCACTGTTGGTCACCGAATTCTGGAAGTTGCGCACGAACGAAAGGACCAATTGACCGCCGAGCGCAACGGTGCCGTTAACATTAAGGAAGCCGTATTCACTGCCTTGGGTGAGGCCGCCGAGCTGGAAGCTAAGATTAGAAGCTGTGAGTAGCGAAACATTGCCGTTCACGGCCAGGCCGCCAACGCCCAGTCCGGGGCGAAGCAAGGCGCTGTTGGTGATCGCGGCATTGATGGTCCCGACTCCCGTCAGAAGCCCGCCTTGGATTTGCAGTCCGGTGCTGGATTCAACATCGCCGCCCGCCAAAACAAGAGTGCCAGCGGTCTGAGTATAGCCGCCGTCAAAACCCACTGTACCGCTTTGGACGTTCACAGTGCCAGAGTTATTGAAGACGATGTTGGGCCCGATGGTGAAGACGGTTCCGGCGGTGTCGCGAGTGAAGGTGCCGGTGTTGTTGAAGGTGCCCCCGCCGCCGTTATCAAAGAAGCCATCGGAGCCGTTGTTGGCGCTGGCGAGCAAGGTGCCGTTGTTGTTAAAGACGGCGCCGTTTTGGAAAAACACTTCAGCGAAATTGCTCAAAGTGGCGGTTGACCCGAGGGCATTATTGAAGGTACGCGTGTCGAGGAAGACCTGTGCGTTATTGATCAGGAGGCCGCCATTGGTGTTAGTCACTCCGGTGCCGCTCATGGTCCCGCCGCTCCAGGTAAAGAGGCCGCTGGAAGTGACACTCCCCGAACCAGCCAAAGTGCCACCGGTAAGTGAGATGGTCGTAGCCGCGGTTGTCCCGCTGAAATTGGCCGTGCCGCCATCGATCAGAAGATTAGAGACCGAACTGCTCAGGAGGTTGACCGTGCCAGAGTTAAACTCAGCCGTGCCGGCGCCGCTGATCGTGGCGCTGGCCGCGAGATTGAAGTCGCTCGCAAATTGCAGGATCGCACCAGAGGAAATGGCGAAGTCCCCCGTGGTGTTGCCACCATCGCCGCCTTGCAAGGAGAGGGTGCCGCTTTGGACGTTCACAGTGCCAGAGTTATTGAAGACGATGTTGGGCCCGATGGTGAAGACGGTCCCGGCGGTGTCGCGAGTGAAGGTGCCGGTGTTATTGAAGGTGCCTCCGCCGCCGTTGTCGAAGAAGCCATCGGAGAAGCCGTTGCTAGTTTGGGCGAGGAGGATGCCGTTGTTGTTGAAGACGGCGCCGTTTTGGAAATCCACTTGGGCGAAGTTGCTCAAAGTGGCGGTTGATCCGACGGCATTATTGAAGGTGCGCGTGTCGAGGAAGACCTGTGCGTTATTGATCAGGAGGCCGCCATTGGTGTTAGTCACTCCGGTGCCGCTCATGGTCCCGCCACTCCAGGTAAAGAGGCCGCTGGAAGTGACACTCCCAGAACCAGCCAAAGTGCCACTGGTAAGTGAGATGGTCGTGGCCGCGGTTGTCCCGCTGAAATTGGCCGTGCCGCCATCGATCAGAAGATTAGAGACCGAGCTGCTCAGGAGGTTGACCGTGCCAGAGTTAAACTCAGCCGTGCCGGCGCCGCTGATCGTGGCGCTGGCCGCGAGATTGAAGTCGCTCGCAAATTGCAGGATCGCACCAGAGGAAATGGCGAAGTCCCCCGTGGTGTTGCCACCATCGCCGCCTTGCAAGGAGAGGGTGCCGCTTTGGACGTTCACAGTGCCAGAGTTATTGAAGACGATGTTGGGCCCGATGGTGAAGACGGTCCCGGCGGTGTCGCGGGTGAAGGTGCCGGTGTTATTGAAGGTGCCTCCGCCGCCGCCGTCGAAGAAGCCATCGGAGAAGCCGTTGCTAGTTTGGGCGAGGAGGGTGCCGTTGTTGTTGAAGACGGCGCCGTTTTGGAAAAACACTTGAGCGAAGTTGCTCAAAGTGGCGCTTGATCCGACGGCATTATTGAAGGTGCGCGTGTCGAGGAAGACCTGTGCGTTATTGATCAGGAGGCCGCCATTGGTGTTAGTCACTCCGGTGCCGCTCATGGTCCCGCCACTCCAGGTAAAGAGGCCGCTGGAAGTGACACTCCCCGAACCAGCCAAAGTGCCACCGGTAAGTGAGATGGTCGTGGCCGCGGTTGTCCCGCTGAAATTGGCCGTGCCGCCATCGATCAGAAGATTAGAGACCGAGCTGCTCAGGAGGTTGACCGTGCCAGAGTTAAACTCGGCCGTGCCGGCGCCGCCGATCGTGGCGCTGGCCGCGAGATTGAAGTCGCTCGCAAATTGCAGGATCGCACCAGAGGAAATGGCGAAATCCCCGTGGTGTTGCCACCATCGCCGCCTTGCAAGGAGAGGGTGCCGCTTTGGACGTTGACAGTGCCAGAGTTATTGAAGACGATGTCGGGCCCGATGGTGAAGACGGTCCCGGCGGTGTTGCGGGTGAAGGTGCCGGTGTTGTTGAAGGTGCCCCCGCCGCCGTTGTCGAAGAAGCCATCGGAGAAGCCGTTGCTAGTTTGGGCGAGGAAGATGCCGTTGTTGTTAAAGACGGCGCCGTTTTGGAAAAACACTTCAGCGAAGTTGCTCAAAGTGGCGTCTGGATCCGACGGCATTGTTGAAGGTGCGCGTGTCGAGGAAGACCTATGCGTTATTGATCAGGAGGCCGCCATTGGCGTTAGTCACTCCGGTGCCGCTCATGGTCCCGCCACTCCAGGTAAAGAGGCCGCTGGAAGTGACACTCCCCGAACCAGCCAAAGTGCCACCGGTAAGTGAGATGGTCGTAGCCGCGGTTGTCCCGCTGAAATTGGCCGTGCCGCCATCGATCAGAAGATTAGAGACCGAGCTACTCAGGAGGTTGACCGTGCCAGAGTTAAACTCGGCCGTGCCGGCGCCGCTGATCGTGGCGCTGGCGGCGAGATTGAAGTCGCTCGCAAATTGCAGGGTCGCACCAGAGGAAATGGCGAAGTCACCGGTGGTGTTGCCGCCATCGCCGCCTTGCAAGGAGAGGGTGCCGCTCTGGACGTTGACCGTGCCAGAGTTATTAAAGACGATGCCGGTGCCGATGGTGAAGACGGTCGGTGCCGGTGTTGCGGGTGAAGGTGCCGGTGTTGTTGAAGGTGCCCCCGCCGCCGTTGTCGAAGAAGCCATCGAGAAGCCGTTGTTAGTCTGGGCGAGGAAGGTGCCGTTGTTGTTAAAGACGGCGCCGTTGAGGAAAAGCACTTCAGCGAAGTTGCTCAAGGTGGCGGTCTGGCCGGCGGCATTGTTGAGGGTGCGCTGTCGAGGAAGACCTGTAGCGTTATTGATCAGGATGCCGCCATTGGCGTTAGTCACTCCAGTGCCACTCATCGTCCCGCCGCTCCAGGTGAAGAGGCCGCTGGAAGTGACCTGTGCGATCGTGCCGCCCAAGGTGCCTCCGGTCAGAGTGAGGGTTGGGACGGTGATGTTGTTGGAGTTAAAGAAGACCGAGCCGCTACTAATACTCAGCGGTCCGGTGCTGGTGACGGTGCCGTTGAAGTTAACGGTGGCGCCATCAAAGATGCTTGCGCCAGTCACATTGTAGGCCCCGGCGATATTGATCGTGCCAGCGGTAGAACTGGGCCGTGCCGGCGCCGGCAATACTGGCGCTGGCGGCGAGATTGAAGTTGCTCGTCAAATTGCAGGATTGCGCCGGAGGAAATGGCGAAGTCCCCGGTGGTGTTGCCGCCATCGCCGCCTTGCAAGGAGAGGGTGCCCGCTCTGCACGTTGACTGTGCCAGAGTTATTAAAGACGATGCCACTGCCGATGGTGAAAGTGTTGGTGCCGGTGTTGCGGGTGAGGGTGCCGGTGTTGTTGAAAGTGCCGCCGCCACCGTTGTCGAAGAAGCCATCAAAGCCGTTGTTGACGCTGGGCGAGCAAGGTGCCGTTGTTGTTAAAGACGGCGCCGTTGTTCAGGAAAAGACACTTCCACGAAGTTGCTCAAGGTGGCGGTCTGGCCGGCGGCGTTGTTGAGGGTGCGCGTGATCGAGGAAGACCTCAGCGTTATCGATCAGGAGGCCGCCATTGGCGTTAGTCACCCCAGTGCCACTCATCGTCCCGCCGCTCCAGGTGAAGAGGCCGCTGGAGGTGACCTGTGCGATCGTGCCGCCCAAGGTGCCGCCGGTCAGAGTGAGGGTTGGGACGGTGATGTCGTTGGAGTTAAAGAAGACCGAGCCGCTACTAATACTGAGCGCTCCGGTGCTGGTGACGGTGCCGTTGAAGTTAACGGTCGCGCCATCAAAGATGCTTGCGCCAGTCACATTGTAGGCCCCGGCAATATTGATCGTGCCTAAGGAGAACTGGGCCGTGCCGGCGCCGGCAATACTGGCGCTGGCGGCGAGATTGAAGTTGCTGTCAAATTGCAGGATTGCGCCCGAGGAAATGGCGAAGTCACCGGTGGTGCTGCCGCCATCGCCGCCTTGCAAGGAGAGGGTGCCGCTCTGCACGTTGACTGTGCCAGAGTTATTAAAGACGATGCCACTGCCGATGGTGAAAGTATTGGTGCCGGTGTTGCGGGTGAAGGTGCCGATGTTGTTGAAAGGTGCCCCCGCCACCGTTGTCAAAGAAGCCATCAAAGCCGTTGTTCGCTGGCGAGCAAGGTGCCGTTGTTGTTAAAGATGGCGCCGTTTTGGAAAAGCACTTCCACGAAGTTGCTCAAGGTGGCGGTCTGGCCGGCGGCATTGTTGAGGGTGCGCGTGTCGAGGAAGACCTCTGCGTTATCGATCAGGAGGCCGCCATTGGCGTTAGTCACCCCAGTGCCACTCATCGTCCCGCCGCTCCAGGTGAAGAGATCATTCATCGTGAGGCTGCTGCTTCCGGTGACTGTCCCCGACTCAGGGTGAACTTCTGAATCGTGATCGGAAGGTTGAGGCTGATCGTTCCGCCGTTGTCGAGGGTAACGTCGTAGAGATCGCCGCATCAGGTTGGCCGTTGTTCGGGAAGTTTGGATCGATGCTCCACTTCGTGCCGTCGCTCCAGTTGCCGCTGTTGCCGGTCCAGATGGCTTCGATCGTAGAACCCGCTGGGACCCAGTCGGAAAGGACAAGGTTATTGCCGGAATATGTAACCACGAAGGAGCCGAAGCCATCCGCGGTGACAAGTCGACTACCCGAAACGATGTTGCTGAAGACACCCGAGAAATTGAAGCTGGACGCGAGAAGGGTGAAGGTGTCGCTGCCGGTTACAGAGTTCTGGAATCCGTTGGCGAAAGAGAGGACCAACTGACCGCCAAGCGCGACGGTTCCATTGACATTGAGGAAGCCGTATTGACTGCCTTGGGTAAGTCCGCCGAGCTGGAAGCTAAATTGAGAGGCCGAAAGCAGGGAGACGTTGCCGGTCACATTCAATCCGCCAACGCCCAAGCCCGGCTGAATGAGAGCGCTGTTGGTAATGGCGGCGTTGATGTTGCCGACACCGGTAAGGAGTCCGCCTTGCAAATTTAGCGCCGTGGTTGATGAAACGGTCCCACCATCAAGGTCAAGGGTGCCGTCCGTTTGCGTGTAGCCGCCGTTGAAGGCGAGCGTGCCGCTGCTCGCATTGACTGTGCCAGAGTTGTTAAAGGCGATGCCACCGCCAAAGGTATAGGTCCCGGTGCCGGTATTGCGGGTGAAGGTGCCGTTGTTATTGAAAGCGGTGCCGGTGCCACCGCCAAAGAGCAAACCATTGTTGTTCTGGGCCAGGAAGGTGCCCTCGTTGTTAAAGACCGCGCCATTGGCCAGGACAAAGGTGTGGACGCCGCTGTCGGTCGCAGTCTGACCGAGGGGATTATTGAGGGTGGCTCCGTTGAGCGTGATCGCGCCGGTGCCATTGAGACTCAGACCGGCTTCAGGATTGAAGGTGCCACCGCCTCCCAGGGTGCCAATCGTCCAGTTAAACAAACTAGTCAGGTCGAAAGTCTGGCCGCTGGCAATGTTGATCGTGCCTCCGGTAAAACTCAGGGTCGGGATCGTGACCCAGTTAGAGAAGGTCACGGTGGCGCCGCTCACGCTGGTTGTGCCCGTGACATTGTAGGGACCGCTGATGGTCTGGGTGCCGGCGACAAAGTCGATCGTGCCCGCTCCCGCCAGGGTGGTGGTGAGACCGAAGCCATAAGCAGCATTGAAACGCAGAGTGGCGCCGAGACCGATGTTGAAGATACCTCCGGTCGCATCTCCGCCGCCATTGAGCGCGAGAACGCCGCTATCGATATTAACTGTCCCGAAATTATTAAAAGCGATCCCGCCGTTAATCGTGTAGGTACCGGTGCCGGTGTCGCGGGTGAAGGTGCCGTCGTTGTTAAAGGTGGTGCCGGTGCCACCACCAAAGAGCAAACCATTGTTGTTCTGGGCCAGGAAGGTGCCCTCGTTGTTCAAGACCGCGCCATTGGCCAGAACAAAGGTGTGGACGCCGCTGTCGGTCGCAGTCTGACCCAGGGGATTATTGAGGGTGGCTCCGTTGAGCGTGATCGCGCCGGTGCCATTGAGACTCAGACCGGCTTCAGGATTGAAGGTGCCACCGCCTCCCAGGGTGCCAATCGTCCAGTTAAACAAACTAGTCAGGTCGAAAGTCTGGCCGCTGGCAATGTTGATCGTGCCTCCGGTAAAACTCAGGGTCGGGATCGTGACCGAGTTAGAGAAGGTCACGGTGGCGCCGCTCACGCTGGTTGTGCCCGTGACATTGTAGGGACCGCTGATGGTCTGGGTGCCGGCGACAAAGTCGATCGTGCCCGCTCCCGCCAGGGTGGTGGTGAGACCGAAGCCATAAGCAGCATTGAAACGCAGAGTGGCGCCGAGACCGATGTTGAAGATACCTCCGGTCGCATCTCCGCCGCCATTGAGCGCGAGAACGCCGCTATCGATATTAACTGTCCCGAAATTATTGAAAGCGATCCCGCCGTTAATCGTGTAGGTACCGGTGCCGGTGTCGCGGGTGAAGGTGCCGTCGTTGTTAAAGGTGGTGCCGGTGCCACCACCAAAGAGCAAACCATTGTTGTTCTGGGCCAGGAAGGTGCCCTCGTTGTTAAAGACCGCGCCATTGGCCAGGACAAAGGTGTGGACGCCGCTGTCGGTCGCAGTCTGACCGAGGGGATTATTGAGGGTGGCTCCGTTGAGCGTGATCGCGCCGGTGCCATTGAGACTCAGACCGGCTTCAGGATTGAAGGTGCCACCGCCTCCCAGGGTGCCAATCGTCCAGTTAAACAAACTAGTCAGGTCGAAAGTCTGGCCGCTGGCAATGTTGATCGTGCCTCCGGTAAAACTCAGGGTCGGGATCGTGACCGAGTTAGAGAAGGTCACGGTGGCGCCGCTCACGCTGGTTGTGCCCGTGACATTGTAGGGACCGCTGATGGTCTGGGTGCCGGCGACAAAGTCGATCGTGCCCGCTCCCGCCAGGGTGGTGGTGAGACCGAAGCCATAAGCAGCATTGAAACGCAGAGTGGCGCCGAGACCGATGTTGAAGATACCTCCGGTCGCATCTCCGCCGCCATTGAGCGCGAGAACGCCGCTATCGATATTAACTGTCCCGAAATTATTAAAAGCGATCCCGCCGTTAATCGTGTAGGTACCGGTGCCGGTGTCGCGGGTGAAGGTGCCGTCGTTGTTAAAGGTGGTGCCGGTGCCACCACCAAAGAGCAAACCATTGTTGTTCTGGGCCAGGAAGGTGCCCTCGTTGTTAAAGACCGCGCCATTGGCCAGGACAAAGGTGTGGACGCCGCTGTCGGTCGCCGTCTGACCCAGAGGATTATTGAGGGTGGCTCCGTTGAGCGTGATCGCACCGGTGCCATTGAGACTCAGACCCCCATTGGCGTTCACGACGATCCCACCGCTCAGCGTTCCGCCGGTCCAACTAAACAAATCGTTCGTGGTAAGCGAATTCGCGCCGGTCACAGTGCCGGAGTTGAGGGTAAACTTCTGAATAGTGATGGGAAGGTTGAGAGTGATCGTGCCGCCGTTGTCGAGGGTAACGTCGTAGAGATCGCCCACCTCAGGCTGGCCGTTGTTCGGGAAGTTCGGATTGATGTTCCACTTCGTCCCGTCGCTCCAGTTGCCGGTGCTGCCGGTCCAGATGGCTTCGATCGCAGAACCCGCTGGGACAAAGTCTGAAAGGACAAGATTATTGCCGGAATAGGTAACGACGAAGGAGCCGAAACCATCCGCGGTGTCGAGCCGGTCGCCCGAAATGATATTGCTGAAGACGCCCGAGAAATTGAAGTTGGACGCGAGAAGGGTGAAGGTGTCGCTGCCGGTTACAGAGTTCTGGAATCCGTTCGCAAAGGAGAGCACCAGTTGTCCGCCCAGTGCGACGGTGCCATTCACATTGAGGAAGCCGTATTCCGTCCCTTGAGTCAAACCGCCCAACTGAAAGCTAAGTTGCGATGCAGAGAGCAAACTGACATTCCCGGTAACATTAAGACCGGTGCCGCCCAGCGCGGGCTGGAAAAGAGCGCTGTTTGTAATCGCGGCATTGATCGTGCCGCGGGCATCGACGAGGCCGCCGTCAAATTCGAGCGCCGTGGCCGACGTCACGGTCCCGCCAGCCAGGCGAAAGGTGCCCGCGTTTGCGTATAGCTGCCGGTCACGTGAGAGCGAGTCGCTGCCGACATCGACCGTGCCAGAAGAGGTAACTGTGCCGTCGAACTGCAATGTGCCGCCGCTGACCACGATCGTGCCGCTGTTGGTGAATGCTCCGCCGGCGTTACCCGAGACAGAACGAGGATGCCGCCGTTGGTTGCTTCCAAGTAGGCCCTGGTTATCGAAGCCATTGCCATTGGGATCGATCACGAGCGTTCGCCCGCTCACATTGGCGGCGATGGTTCCGTCGGCCTGGTTGATGAACTGGGTGGCATTGGCTCCAAGGTTACCTTCTCCCTGGATCAGGTTATCCACGTTGGTCAGCAGAAAGGTTCCGATGATCTGGGCGTTGCTGCCGGTCGTGGTGCTGGCCAGGGTAACCGTGCCACCACCGGTCAACATGCTGTCGGCATCCAAAACGATGCGGGCCAGGTTGGCGCCTGAGTTTAGCGTGAAAGAGCCAAGATTATCGATCGTCCCATTAATATGGGTATCTGTATTGTTGTTGGCGATGAAGGTGCCAGCTATTGGTCAAGTCGACGAGAAAGACGGTTTGTCCATCCAGGACGCGAAAAACGCCTCCATTCGCTGGTGCTCAGGGTGCCACCCGTCAGGCTGACGCTGTTGACTAACTGCACCTCAGAACCCGTTCCGTCGGCGAGAATGGTCGCCCCAGTGTTGATAAAGGCACCGCCGGCATTGCCCGTGAGTTGCAGGATAGCGCCGTTGGTCGCTTCGAGCAGTCCTTGATTGACGAAACCGGCGGCGCTCGGGTCAATCGCCAGCACCTGGCCATTGATGTTGGCGTTGATAATGCCGGCCGCTTGATTAAGGAACTGGGTCGAGTTTACGCCGAGGTTGCCTTGCCCCTGAATGAGGTTGTTGACGTTGGTGAGGAGAAACCCGCCGGTAATCTGGGCGTTGTTATTCGCGTCAATGCTGGCGAGAGTGAGCGTACCGCTGCCGGTCAGGATGGTGTCGGCGTCGAGGAAGAGGCGGGAAAGGTTCGCCCCCGCGTTCAGGGTAATCGAGCCGGTGTTGGTGATCGTTCCACTGACGTGTGTGTCGGCGTTGTTGCCGTTAATGAAAGTGCCGGCGTTCGTCAGGTTAGCGAGAAAAATAATCTGCCCGTCGAGCACGTGGAAGATGCCGCCGTCCATCGTGCTGAGCGTGCCACCGGTGATACTGACGCTGTTCGTCAGTTGCACTTCGGAGTTAAGGCCGCTGGCAAGGATGGTCGCCCCAGTGTTGACAAAGGCCCCGCCGGCATTGCCCGTGAGCTGGAGGAAGGCGCCGTTAGTCGCTTCGAGCAATCCCTGGTTGACGAACCCAGCCGCGCTCGGGTCTATCACCAGCGTCTTGCCACTGTTGTTGGCGTCGATCGTGCCCCCCGCTTGATTGAGGAACTGGGTCGAGTTTGCGCCGAGATTGCCCTGTCCCTGGATGATGTTATCAAAGTTAGTCAGGAGAAAACCCCCGGTTATCTGGGCCTCACTGCTTGCGGAATCGAGGCTCGCCAGGGTAATGACACCGCCGCCAGTGAGTGTGCTGTTACTATCCAAAAAGAGACGTGTCACGCTGCCATTGGCGTTGAAGGTAAACGAGCCGGTGTTGACAATCGTCCCGCTTATATGGGTGTCAGCGTTGTTGTCCGTGATGAACGTTCCGGTGTTGGTCAGGCCGACGAGATGCACCGTCTGGCCTCCCAGGGTGCGAAAGATGCCGCCGTTTGTCGTGTTCAAGGCGCCGCCGGTAACCGTAACGCCGGCAGTAAGCTGCACCTCGCTGCCAGTGCCGTCGGCCAGGATGGTAGCGCCAGTGTTGGTGAAGTCTCCGCCCGCGTTGCCCGAGAGTTGCACGATGCCGCCGTTAGTGGCCTCGATTAGTCCATGGTTAGCGAAGCCGTTGCCGTTCGGATCAAAGAAAAGAATCGCGCCGGTCACGTTGGCGTCGAAAACCCCGCCGATCTGATTGATGAACTGGACGCCGTTGGCGCCGATGTTGCCGCTGCCTTGAATGAGGTTATCGACGTTGGTCAGAATGCCGCTACCAGAAATCTGGGCGTTAAGGTTGGATGTGCTGGTCAGAATGAGTGTTCCGCCGCCGTCCAAAGATGTATCGCCGTCGAGGAAAAAGCGGCTCAAATTTCCGAGAGAACTAAGGGTGATGGTGTCGGTGTTTGTAATCGTCCCGCTGACGTGGGTATCAGCGTTGTCGTCGTTCAGATAACCGCCGACAATGGTGAGATTACTCAGAAACACGGACTGCCCGGCAAGGGCGTGCAGGAGACCGCCGTTCGTCGCCTCGAGTGTTCCGCCCGCAATCGAAACGTTCGAGAGCAACTGCACCTCCGAGCCAGCGCCATCAGCCAGGATAAGTGCGCCAGTGTTTGTAAAGGCCCCGCCGGCGTTTCCCGAAAGTTGAACGATGCCGCCGTTAGTGGCTTCGATAAGTCCCTGGTTAGTGAACCCATTGCCGTTCGGGTCGAAGAATAGCACCTGGCCAGTGACGTTGGCGTCAAAGACTCCGCCAGCCTGGTTGATAAACTGGACGCCGTTGGTGCCTATGTTACCGCTACCTTGAATCAGATTGTCGACATTGGTGAGAGTGAAACCACCGGAAATCTGAGCATTCAGGTTGGATGTGCTCACCAGGGTGATGGTCCCTCCGCCTGCCAGGGTCGTATCGCCATTGAGGAATAAACGGCTCAGGTTCCCGGCCGAGTTGAAAGTCATCGTGCCCGTATTGGTGATCGTCCCGTGAACCTGGGTATCGGCATTGTCATTATCAACGTAAGTGCCGGTGTTTGTCAGGTCTGCGAGGAAGGCTGTCTGGCCGCTCAGTGTTCGAATGATCCCATCGTTCAGCGTCTCAAGTGTGCCGCCGGTGATATGAACGCTGGACAAGAACTGGACTTCGCTCCCTGAGCCATTGGCCACAATCGTGCCGGAGTTGGTGAAGTCTCCGCCGGCATTCCCGCTTAATTGCAGAATGCCGCCGTTGGTGGCCTCCAGGATTCCGGCGTTGCTAAAGCCATTACCGTTGGGATCAACGAATAGAATCTGCCCGGTCACGTTGGCGTCGAAAATCCCGCCGACCTGGTTGATAAACTGGACACCGTTGGCGCCGATGTTACCGGTGCCTTGAATCAAGTTATCGACATTGGTCAGAATCGAACCACCGGAAATCTGGGCATTCAGGTTCGACGTGCTGATCAATGTTATCGTCCCGCCGCCGTTCAGGATGGTATCGCCGTCAAGGATGAGCCGGCTCAGGTTACCGAGAGAATTAAGAGTGATGGTGCCGGTGTTGGTCATCGTTCCGCTGACATGCGTATCCGCGTTATCGTCATTCAGGTAACTACCGGCAATCGTGAGGTTACTCAGGAAAACCGATTGTCCGGAAATCGCATGGACGAGACCACCGTTGATCGCACTCAGGGTCCCGCCCGCGACCGCGACGTTGTTGGCCAGTTGCACTTCGGAACCGGCGCCATCGGCCAGGATGGTGCCGGAATTAGTGAAGCTACCGCCGGCATTGCCGTTTAGTTGCAGGATGCCCCCGGCGGTCGCTTCCAGCAGCCCCTGGTTGTTGAACCCGTTCCCGTTGGGATCGATGACTAGAACCTGGCCGGCAACGTTCGCATTGAAGATACCATTCGCTTCATTGACAAACTGCACGGCGTTCGCGCCAATGTTTCCCTGGCCTTCAATCAGGTTATCGACGTTGGTGAAGATAGAGCTGCCGGCGATTTGGACGTTGCTGTTACCTGGGACGCTCGAGAGAACAATCGTGCCCCCGCCACTGAATGAAGTATTCCCATCGAGAAAGAGACGGGTCAGATTGCCGCTGGATTGCAGCAAAATGGTTCCAGAGTTATTGATCGCTCCGCTAACGTGCGCATCGACGTTATCGTCGAACTGAATGGTCCCGGCGCCGGAAAAGGTTGCGCCATCGGTGAAGGTGTAGCTGGTGGCAAATTCAAGGATGGCCGCGCTGCCGGCGCTAAACGTCGCAGCGCTGCTTCCGGAAACCGTAATCCTTAGGATACCGCTGTTTGACGTCACCGAGCCGGTGTTATTAAGCAAGATATTGAGATTCAGCGTGCCTGCTCCAGCGGCTCTTAACGAGTGTGCCCGAGTTATTGAAGACAGAACCGCTGCCGCTAAAGGCGTCGCCATCAAAGGTGAGCTCGTAAGTGCCACTGTTGTTCAGGGTCGTATTACTCACGCCCATGGTGGCGGATTGATCGCTCAGACCCGCGATATTGAGAACTCCGTTCTCGATCGTGCCCCCGCTGAAATGCAGACCTACATTGAGGGTGAGTGGGTTGGCCAGAATCAAGGTCCCGCCGCTCATGAAAAGCTGGTTGATCGTTACGCCGGCGATGATGTCCTGGGTGAGCGTGCCGCTGGAAAAGGTGACGTCGTAGTCAGCGCCGTTGTTTCCATTGTTTGGCACCACCTCAGGATCCCATTTCGTCGGGTCACTCCAGTTCCCGGTCCCGCCGTTATAGGTAGTGGAGGTTGCGGGAGTCGCGGTCGGCGTCGGGGTCGCCGTCACAGTTGGCGTTGGAGTAGCAGTGACGGTGGGGGTCGGGGTCGCCGTCAGTTGGCGTTGGAGTAGCAGTGACGGTGGGGGTCGGGGTCGCCGTCACAGTTGGCGTCGGAGTAGCAGTGACGGTGGGGGTCGGGGTCGCCGTCACGGTTGGCGTTGGGGTAACAGTGACGGTGGGGGTCGGAGTCGCCGTCACGGTTGGCGTTGGAGTAGCAGTGACGGTGGGGGTCGGAGTCGCCGTCGGTTCGGCAGTAGCAGTCGGTGTCGCGGACGGCTGCGGCGAGGTTGTTTGCATCACCGCGGCCCGTTGATCGATCGCCTGGGTGGCCTCCGTCAAAGTTACCGCGGTGCCTCCGCCAAGGATTACCAGGTTGGTGTCGAGGAGCGCGTGCTCTGCTTTTTGCTGGGTCTGCACCTGAATGGCGCGCTCGATAAGAGTAAGGCTCGGGATCGTCGCGAAATCGCCGGACAAGAGGGCGGAGGTCTTGATCAATCTCTCGAGATCTACATCCACCGGGTCGGGCAAATTGGCAGCCTTCGGACTAACAATGAGCATCTGGCCGGCATGCAAGAGGACGGATTCGCCGACATGATCTTTGCGAAAGATCCGGCCGGTGCCTTCGAGGATGATGAACTTGATGTAGGCATTGGGATGATACTCGAGCATGACGGTAGTGCCGGTAATGGCGGCACTGACGGCAGCAGTGTGAATCTGGGCACCGCCCGCATTCTTGGGCACGCGCAAAAGCATCGCCCCGCCGCTCAGTTCGAGATTGCGGGTCCCCTGGTCGAAAGTGAAAATGGTGTTGGCGCCGAGGCGGGCGAGCGTCTGGTCGCTGAAGGTGAGTTCGGTGCGCGATTCCTCACCGGTGCGGACAGCGGTGCCGTTGCGCACTTCATCGCTGAGCTTTGGCGGGACGCGGGGCGGCGTTCTGGGGAAGAAGTTTGACGTCGCGAATGATCTGGCTGACGCGCGCCTCCTGCAGTTGCGCGGCCTGCAGATGCGCGAGTCGGCAAGATGAGCAGGAGAAGAACAATCGGAAGCAACAAACAAGGGAGAATTGCGCCTAACGAAAACGAGATTCGATCGACGCTCCGGAGAAGGTGACGAGACGAGCAGCGGGAGGTTGTTTTTTTTACGGGCGCCACGCGAGGAGCCAAGGCACCAATCCTACGCAGCCGGAAGCGCCGATGGCGAGAAAATTCGCGCGTTCGGTGGCCAGCGATTTACAGACTCAACCAACTGTGGCACTTGCGCCTAATTTGACGAAACGCAGCTGTGAATTCAGGGCAGTGCCGAAGGACGCCGATCGAGACCGCGATTGGCCCGGAGATCATCGCGGTCCGCATCGGAGCGCCCAAAAAATCCTTTCGGAGAAGCCTTGGTAGGACCATGACCGCTTCGTTTCGTGGAAGCGTTGGGTCTGCCGCCAGCGGTTGCAGGTTGACCGGACGTAACCTTGTCCACGAGGGCGAGAAGGTCATCAGAGTCATTTACCTTGGCAATCACACCGCGGCGATGTGCGCCGCCGCCACTGCCGGCGTTTGGAACCGGCTTGGGAATAATCGACGAATCGCCATGATTCGGACCCGTAGGATCATCGAATGGCGGAGCTTGGTCGAGCGGGGCCGTAGTCGCGCCGTTGCCGGCGAACAAACCCGTGGTGCTTCCGTTACCGCCCGAGCCTGAGTAGTTCGGAACGTTAGTGAAAACCCCGGCGCGGACTCCATCGTCGCCTGCGATTGTCACGACGACACCGTTGTTAACTGTAACAGTGTTACCGGCTATGATGACGCTACTGTTGCTGCTAAGGGAAACGTTCGAGACAAACGTGACTGTGCCGTTGCTTCCATTCGCATAAAGCTTCAGTTCAGTGTCACCTGAAAGGGGGCCGCTGCCGACGATGAGGCTGCCATTGGTTCCGAAAGCGCCGATCTTGAGAATGTCGGCATGCATCGAGGCGGCACCGAGCGTGATTCCGCCATCGCCGCCACTGATCGTGGAAAGGAGAGTGCCGCCGATTTCATAGGTACCGCCGTTGAAATCAATCGCCGCGACAGTCGACGGCGCGTCACCTTGCTTTCCTTTCGATTGATCCGAGGCAGTCAAAGGCAAATCGATTGTAACCGTCGTGTCGCTCGTGGTCGTCACCGTGCCACTCACATTCAAGTTGATCGATGCGCTCGGGCCAAGAGACCCAGTGCCGCTTTCGATCGAGGCGAAGAGAGAACTTGCGGCCACGCTACTTGCGTTCAGGCTGATCGCGGCGCTCCCACCGATCGAGCCGCCGCTGATGTCATTGATGAACAGATTCAAGTTGCCCACGGTTGACAGATTTCCGGCCGTAAGATCGACCGTGGCATCGCTGCCGATTAAGCCAGCACTATTGGTGATCTGGATGAAAGCATCACTATTGCCAGTTAGGTTGCCAGCGACATCAGCGACCAACGTGGCGCCGTCTCCGATGGTCCCGTTGTCGTTTACGATCTGAAAATCGAACTCCGAGCCGCTCGTAAAATTATTCGCCACCAGGGTGGAGACGGCCTGGCCACCAATCGTCCCGCCGCCGTTGAGAATATTGAAGAAGGTTTGCTCGCCGACGTTGATGTCGCCGGTGGCAAAAACAAATACGCTGGCGTCGCCGCCAATGATTCCATTGGTGTTGTTGACGAGCGGTTGAAAGAAATTGCCGGTCGTAATGTTAATCGCTTCCAAAGTGACCGTCGCACTGCCATCGATCGTGCCACCCTCGGAAAGAAAATTGGCGTCGTTGTTCAGGACCGCGAACTCGCCGACGCCCGAGCTCACGAGATCGCCAGTTGCGATCGTGACCATGGCGTTGCCGTCGATATTTCCTCCGGGAACAATTTGGTCGCCGACCAAAACCGCGGTGTTGATGATATCGGTAAACATATCACTTGCGCTATTCAGACTCCCAGATCCAACGCTGAGCAAGGCATCGCCGGCAATTGTGCCTTCGCCAAAGTTATCAATTTCGACATCAAAAACGTCGCCCGAAGTCATACTTCCAAAACCAAGGGCGAGGGTAGCATTGCCATTAATCGTCCCACCCTGGACGAAAGGTCCGCCATTAACACTAAACCCAGTGCTTTGGATCAGGGAAAAATAGCCGCCATTTGCGATGACCGAGCCAGCAACACTGAAGGTCAGGCTGGCGGTAGAAAGTGTGCCGCCGGCGTTGGCGCTCAAAGCGAGATCGATGAAGCTCCCGGTTGACACGCTGGCGGCGGTGAAAAGGATGGAAGCATCGTCCGCGATCGTGCCGCCGCCTAACCCATCGTTTCGGGTGGTGATCACACCCGTAAGTTCGTTAGTCACATTGATCGCCTGTGCGCTCCAGAGAATGCTGGCTGGTCCATCAATGGTTCCGGCGTCTCGATCATTGATGAGGAAATTAACGGCGGAGGCGGTAACAGTACCGCCGGTGAAAAGGTCAATTGAGGCACCGCCGCCGATGTGGCCACCGCCATTGTTGGCGATCGTTAGGTTTAGCCCCGCATCGCCGTTGGCGGTCAAAGCCCCAAACGTCTCGAGGCCGATACTTGAGGGTTGATCCAGAGTGTCGCCCCCGTTCGAATTATCGAGCGTGACCGTGAGGCCGTTGGTCGCCACGAGATTTGTATTCGCGATGGCAATAAAGTTAAAGCCCTGATCGATCGCTCCGCTCTCTGTCAGGCTAAAGGCGTTGTTAAAGACGATGTCGCCTTCCGAGGCGAGAGTCAGGTTCGTCGTGCCAGTAACGGGCGAATCTAACGTGAGGCTAGAGCCGGTCCCGCGAGCGTAGAAATAGAGCCTCGGAATTCCTTCGAAGGAAATCTCGGGGCCAAGGTTGATGGACCCATCCTGGGTCGCGAGAAGCATACCGTTGATGCCATCAAAGGTAAGTGCGCCGCCGGGCGCGCCGGAAGTGAGATCGCCAACACTCACCAAGGCGAGATAGGAGGCGCCGCCGTTAACGAGCGAGATGGTCGGGTTACCGGCCAGGAGTAGGCCTTGGAACTTGAAGACGGCCGCGGGAACGTTTTCCGTATTGGTCACTATTTGATCAAATCCGATTAACGTGTCGAACGCGGAGGTCGAGCCAAAGAGATAAGTCGACACCGAACCATCCAGCTCGGGGCTGCGATACTGTTTACCGAAATCAGTGATGCCATTTGTCGTGATCGTCGGATCGGTGCTGATGACGGTGCTGCTATCGATGACGTAGGGAACAGGAGAGGAAATCACGATCGGAGTGCCGGTTTTGATGGGAGTCGGAGACACAGTCGGGCTGGGAGTAACCGTAGGAGTGGGACTCATGGTCGGTGTGGGAGTCACGCTTGGAGTTATCGTTGGAGTAGGCGTGACTGTTGGAGGAGGCGGTTCCTCTGAGCCAGGAATTCCGCTCGACTCGGTCGCGGCTTTTCGCTGATCGATCGCATCAGTCGCCTCAGTTAGACTCACCGCGGTGCCGCCGCCGTAAATGACCAGGTTGGTCTGAATCAGTTCGCCAGAATTCTTCTGCTGAGTCTGTGCGGCAATTTCGTGGGCAATAAGGTCGGTGCTCAGAAGCGGGGAAAAGCCCTGGATGAGGAGCGAGGTCTTCATCAATCGATCGACATCCACATCCACAGGGTCCGGTAATCCGACGCCCTTGGGATTAACAATGAGCATCTGGCCCGCATGGAGGAGGACGGATTCGCCGACATGATCTTTGCGAAAGATGCGGCCGGTGCCTTCGAGGATGATGAACTTGATGTAGGCATTGGGATGATACTCGAGCATGACGGTAGTGCCGGTAATGGCGGCACTGACGGCAGCAGTGTGAATCTGGGCGCCGCCCGCATTCTTCGGCACGCGCAAAAGCATCGCCCCGCCGCTCAGCTCGAGATTGCGGGTCCCCTGGTCGAAAGTGAAAATGGTGTTGGCGCCGAGGCGGGCGAGGGTCTGATCGCTGAAGGTGAGCTCGGTGCGCGATTCCTCACCGGTGCGCACAGCGGTGCCGTTGCGCACTTGATCGCTCACTTTGGCCGGACGCGGGGCGGCGTTTTGGGGAAGCAGTTTGACGTCGCGGATGACCTGGCTGACGCGCGCCTCCTGCAGTTGCGCGGCGGGCAGGCGAACGAGTGGGAAGATGAGCAGGAGAAGAAGAAACGGAAACAACGAACAAGGGAGAATTGCGCCTAACGAAAACGAGATTCGATCGATGCTCCGGAGAAGGTGAGGAGACGAGAAGCGGGAGGTTTTTCTTTTCATGGGCGCCACACAAGGAGGCCAAGGGACCAATCCTACGCAGCCGGAAGCGCCGATGGCGAGAAAATTCGCGCGTTCTGTAAAAGGCTATTTGCACACCCGGCCGGCTATGCCATTTGCGCCTAATTTGCGACGAAAGGCGATGGGTCGCTGGGTAGGGCGCCGAAGGGCGGGGCATTAGCTATCGGCTGCGGTCGCTTCCACGCCGCGGTGGGCGCCGCCCGGTGGCTGCGCCAATTGCTTCCCTCCCGAAAGTAAGCCGCGCCAGGAATCCACTACGGCAGACGCCTCGGCTGCAACAAGGACGCGGTCCGGATATTCATTCCGCCACGATCTGTTTTCGAGCGATCAGAAGCATTCGTTCGGCCGGGATTCCTCCAATTCGGCCTGCTCTTCGAAGCGGGAATCGTGATCCTCCCAGACGAATCGGGCGCCGCTCCATCGAGCAGGGAGAGCAGTTGTCCACTATCACCGACATTCATTACGAGGCCGGTCGGCTTGCCGCGGCCGCGTCCCCCAATGGTGCCAGACGACGCCACATTTGTGGTGGGCGGAGTCAGGGAACCACCATTTGTGCTCGTCGTGCCGCCAACACCGTGCTTGCCAGGAGAATCATCGAAGGGCGGCGCGTTCTCGATCGGTTGCGGGTCGGTTGCTCCGGCGCCGCCAAATGTCCCGGTGGTCGAGTTATTGCCGCCAAACCCAGTGTAGTTGGCGTTTGGAGTGTCACCTGTGAAACCGGTGTAAACATCGGTTGGAAGTCTGCCGCCGATAGTCACCAAAACACCGTTGACAATGGTGACCGAGTTAGCCGCCAGAATCTTTGCGCTGTTGCCGCCAAGCGTGACGTCCGAAACAAAATTAAGCTGACCGTTGCTGCCCGACGCGTAAAGTTTCAAAGTCGTATCAGCCGAAAGGGTGGCGAGGCCGCCGCCGCCGATATTGAGGACACCATTGGTGCCGAGCGCGCCAACCTTGAGCACATCGGCGTTAACGCTGGCATTATTGAAGGTGATCGCTCCATCTCCGTCGATCGTGGTCAGGAAGGTCCCGGTGACGTTGTAGGTTCCACCATTGATGTTAATGGCTGCGCCTCCCGTTGCTGCGTCGCTGCCGAAAATGTTCAAGTTCGCATCACCAGAAACCGTGGCTGTCCCGGTAAGATTGGAGTTGATCGTCGCGCTTCCCTCGATTGTTCCTTCGGTGTTGTCGATCTGAACGAATAAGGAAGAGTTTGCAGTGAGATTGGCCGCGCTCAGGTCGATCAGGGCATCGCCGCCGATTGTGCCTCCGGAGTTGATGATTTCAACAAAGGCATCTCCTACACTCGTTAGGTCACCAGAAAGGGCAGCGGTAAGAGTGGCGTTGCCGCCGATGCTTCCGCTGTCGTTCAGGATTTCGAATCCAAAAGTGCTCCCGGTGGAAAAATTCGCGGCCGTGACCGTCGAGATCGCATCATTAGCGATCGCGCCGTTCGTATTCAGCAGGTCGAAGAATGTCTCCGCCCCGACGCTGATATCGCCTGTCACCTCCCACTGTCACGCTCGCGCCGCCGCCAATTATGCCGTTGGTGTTATTAACTAATGGTTGGAAAAATCCGGTAGTCGAAATGCTCTCAGCGGTCAGGCTGACAGTGGCATCGCCCGAGATCGTTCCGCCCACGCTGAGGAAGCGAGAGTCATTGTTCAAGACGGCAAATTCGCCCAGCCCTCCCGACACGATGTTGCCGGTAGCCGTAACCCCGACGGTAGCATTTCCGTCGATCGTTCCACCTGGCAAAGTCGTGTCATCGTTCGTGTCGGCGGAATTTTGGACGTCGAAGAAAAGATCGCTTCCGGTTGTGAGATCGCCAGAAATTGCAACAGCGACTAGCGCGTCAGCGCCGATATGACCCCCGCCATCGTTGAATATAAAAGTGAAGAGCCCGCCGCCGGTGGAGACACTCTGGGAGTCCAGCTGAATCGTCGCGCTCCCGGTGTTTTCGCCGCCGGTAATGAAGCCGGCGCTGCTAAAGGCGGAGTTATCGATGATGAAATCTGCTTCACCACCAGTCGTAATATCCCCGAGAGAGCTAACGAAGAGAGCGGTGTTGCCGAGAATGCTGCCGCCGTCATTATTCCCGATAACATCCACCAGATTGCCGCCGATCGAGAGTGCTCCCGCGATCAGGTTCACGGACGCAGCCACTCGATCGTGCCTCCAGCGTCGCCATTTGAGATGGTGAAGGTCGCATCTCCCTCGGTGGTGAGCGTCCCGCCGAGGATGAGCGCGATGGTGGCTTCCCCACCGATTGTCCCGTCCTCGAAATTACTAACGAAAAAGTTCGCGCCACCGGCGGTAGTGACAAGATCACCTGTGATATCCACGATTGTGCGAGCACTGCCGCCGATACTGCCGCCCTGGTTTTGAATGCCAACATCGATCTGACCGCCGCTCATGTTGCCTGCGATGGAAGTAGAAATATTTGCATCAGTGCCGATCGACCCGCCGGTGAAATTATTAAGAAAAAGATTGAGCTCGCCGTCTGAGGTAACCGTAAGATTTCCTCCTACCGTAAGGTTCACGTCCGCCCCCGCTGTGATGGAACCAGCGTTATAATTCTGGATGCCCATTGCCAGGATATCCTGGGTCATATCGGCTACCGTTTGCACATCAACGCTCGCGCTTCCACCGATCGTGCCACCGGTGATATCGTTACCGTTGTTATTAATACCGGCGCTAAATAAGCCTCCCGTGGTAATGCTCGCAGCAGTCAGGCTAACCGTAGCGTCCCCGCCAATGAATCCGGCGTCGAAATTATCTATGGCAAAGATTGCGGAACTGGTGGTGGTGGTAAGATCACCCGAGATATTGGCCGTCACGTCGGCATTGGAGCCGAGACTGCCGCTTTGGTTTTGAATGGCGATATCGATCTGACCGGCACTCATGTTGCCTGCGATGGAAGCAAAAATATTTGCATCAGTGCCGATCGACCCGCCGCTGAAGTTATTAAGATAAAGGTTGAGCTCGCCGTCTCAGGTAACCGTGAGATTTCCTCCTACCGTAAGGTTCACGTCTGTCCCTGCTGTGATGGAACCAGCGTTATAATTTTGGATGCCCATTGCCAGGGTAACCTGGGTCATATCGGCTGCCGTTTGCACATCAACGCTCGCGCTGCCACCGATTGTGCCACCAGCGTTGCCTGCATTGCCGGTCGTCGCCGATCGAAATATCCAATGCAACGCCGATGGCGAAGATTATTTGCAGTTAGATTCGAGAATACCATCTTGACGATCGTTCCCCCACTGCCGCCGACCGCGGTCGTAGCATCGAATCCGTTCAGGATGAAGAACGTCGCATCGGTCTGAGTAGTGAGATTGCCGGAAAGATTGAATGTGAGGTTGGCGCTGGAATCGATCATTCCACCGGGCCCGCTCACTCCCTCGTTTCTGTTGTTAATATTAACGAACACCGAACCCGCGGTGAGGTTGGCTGCACTGAGCTGGAGCGTGGCGTTTCCATCGATCGTTCCACCTATGGGACTGCCAAGATCTGGGGCGTCTTTGGTCAAAATAGTCCAGAACGCATCTCCGAGGATCGTTATGTCGTGCGTAACGACGAAGTTGAGAAGCGCGTTACCGCCGATGGTGCCACCGCGATCGCTGATGGTGGCAACCAAGTCCCCACCAATCGACGCGCTATCCGCCTGCAAGGTCAGAATGGTATCCGAACCAATCGTTGAGCCGAGCGAATTCAAGTACGTGTTCGAAACAGAGAGCGACAGACTTTGGGACACCATCTGTTCCATTGTGCAGCGTCGTAAGAGCGCCGCCGATATTAAGAGTGAGATTCGCGCCCGAGTCCGATCGTACCACCATTACGATTGTTAACGTCGGCACTAATAGAGTCTGCCGTAAGGTTTCCTCCCCCCGTCGTGACAGAGATATTTCCGCCGGTGCCGATATGGCCAGCAAGGTTGGTGCTAAAATCGTAGTTCTCAACGACCAAACTTAACGCCTCAGCCGATGAAAGGCTGCCACCTACCATCAGCGTTATGTTACCGCCGTTGTCGATGTTTCCAGTCGTATTGTGAATCGCAAACGCCATGCCGCCGGTGGTCGTGACCAAATCGCCGCCCGTGGTGACAAGAATATTTCCACCTGTGCCGATATTTCCACCGTCGTTATTCGCGACGGTGAGGGATAGAGCACCGTCGCCGTTGATGGTCAAATCCCCGCCCGTGTTCAGGGTGATGTTGCCGCCATTGTCCAGAAACCCACCCCCGGAATTATCGTTCACGATCGAAAGGCCGTTGCCCGCGGTGATATCGCCTCCCGCCACCAGAGGGCGTTCCAGTTCCATCGCTTTGGCCATTATTAACCTGGGTCACTTCCAGCGAGTCTCCGATCGTAATGCTTCCCGCCGCCTGAAGAGCCGAACTAGTCGTATCAAAGACCAATGGGACGCATGAGATCGAGGTTCACATCGCCGCTGGAAGTAATTGAGATCGTCTCCGCAGCGATCGAGCCATCGGTCAGATTGAAATCGCCGCCACTGAACGAAAGAAAATTTACTGTGCTCATGTCGCCACTCAGAAACATGGCGCCTTCGCTGTAGAGGTTCAGTTCCTTGAGAGTGGTAATCGCGCACCCAAGCGTCAGATTCGAACCAGCGCCGCGCGCGTAAAAGGTGAGATTGTTAAGACCCGCGAACGAAATCTCCGATCCCAAAGTGATCGAGCCATTTTCAGTCGCGAGCAGGCAGTCCGTTAATTCCGGAAAACGTGAGTGTTCCTCCAGGGCCGCCCGGAGGTAATTCCGTTGACACCGATGAGCCCAAGATTGATCTCTCCGTTGGTCGTCGAGATTATTGGATTGCCGGTCAACTCCAATGAAGTGAATTTGAAGGCGGCGCCGGAAGTGTCGATTGAAGCGTCAAATCCGCTTTCCGTGTCGAAAGGCGAGGTCGATCCAAAAACAAAGGCGGAGGCCGGTCCATCGATCGCCGGGCCGCGATAGATTCGTGCCGTAGTTGGTCACGCCGTTGGTCGTGATGGCAGGATCGGTTTGAATGGTTGTTCCACTGCCAATTTGATAGGGCGTTGACGAGGCAATGAGGACCGGAGCTCCTAGCTTGCTCGGGGTTGGCCCGGTTGTTGGCGGAGGATTTGGCGTCGGTGGTGGAGTGGGCTGTCGAGCCGAAGTCGAGTTTGCCTGATTTTAACGATGTCGGAATTGGTCGGATCGAGCAGTGAAACGGCCGTGCCGCTGCCAAAAATGACGAGGTTTGTATCGACCAAGTCACCGCTGGACTTCTGGTCGAACTGAAGCGCAATCTCCCGCGCGATAAGGTCGCTGCTCGCGAGTCCACCGAAATCGAGGATCAGTTTCGAAGTCTCCAGTCAGATGCTTTAAATCCACATCCACAGGATCGGGTAGATTCGTCGCCTTGGGATTAACAATGAGCATTTGGCCGGCATGGACGAGGACCGATTCGCCGAGATGGTCTTTGCGAAAGATCCGGCCGGTGCCTTCGAGGACGATGAATTTGATGAAGGCATTGGGATGATACTCGAGCATCACGGTGGTGCCGGTGATGGCGGCACTGACCGCCGCGGTGTGAATCTGCGCGCCGCCGGCATTCTTGGGCACGCGCAAGAGCATCGCCCCGCCGCTCAGCTCGAGATTGCGGGTCCCCTGGTCGAAAGTGAAAATGGTGTTGGCGCCGAGGCGGGCGAGGGTCTGGTCGCTGAAGGTGAGCTCGGTGCGCGATTCCTCACCGGTGCGGACAGCGGTGCCGTTGCGCACTTGATCGCTCACTTTGGCCGGACGCGGGGCGGCGGATTGGGGAAGAAGTTTGACATCGTGGATGACCTGGCTGACGCGCGCCTCCTGCAATTGCGCGGCGGGCAGAGACGCAATCGGCAACATGAGCAGGAGAAGGGCGCGGACGGAATATCTTCGTCCAAGCTTGCCTAACGAAGACTGGATGAGACGCTGCCTCTGAAGGAAGCAGCCTAACGAAGTGGCGATTGTGATCTTCATGGGACCTTTCAGTTGGGAGAGGGGCGGTCGGGTAGGAAAGCAGCCTGCGACGTCGGACCAGTCGGCCCGACGCTCGGAGAACGAGTAGCGAAATTTCATGGGGGCATGCTTTTTCTGACGAGTCGCAGGCCCGACGTCAAGCCTGGAATAGTGGATCGAGTCTACGTTGGAGCCGCCATCGCCGATCCCGGCGGGGCGAGCGTCGCCACACCGGCGTGCGACCGGGATCACCGATCCCGGCTACAACAACGCCGCGGTCGGCGCGCGTTCCGCGGATGCCCAGTCGCGGCGCCAGCGGGAATTAGAACCTCCAAGTGAAAGTTATCCCGCCACCGGCGTTAACGACTTCGTAATCGAAAGCGCTGCGATTCGACTGGTTGGCGACGAAACTGGTGATCGCGCTCACCGTCAACCAATCGCGAATGCGATAGTTAGCGCTGAAGGCGAGAATTTCGCTGACGTCGGTTCGTCCGCCGGCGTCGTAGGGTCGAACGACGAGGTTTCCGGAAGCACTGAGGTAAAAATTGCGACTAACGTTTACGGTATATCCTACGTAGATGGCGAACTCATTGCGCTGCGGCGGGGACGGAGTGGCGTAGAGGCTGATATTGGCATTCGCGCCCAACGAAACCTGTTGGGCGCGGCCAATGCGAAAAGGCATTTCGGCGTTAAGGTTGAGGGAGACGTTCGAGAAAAAATCATCAAAGTTATCCGTCCCGGTCAGCCGATTGAAATCAATGTTCGCGCGCAGAGCGAGGTTGTTCAGCTTCGGGACATAGTAAGCGAGGCCGGCGATGGCATCGAAACTGGCAAAATTGAAGCTGGTGAAATCCTGGTAGTAGAAAAATTGTTGCCGCAAAGTGAATTCACCGTAGAGCGTTTTTTGGAATTTCGGCGCGTAGGTGAGGCCGATGACCGGTGCGATGATGGTGTCGCTGACTCGACCGCGGTCGACCAGGGCGACGTTGGAGGTGTAATAAATCGGCACGCCCGTTTCGAGGGTGAAGGGCTGATATGATTCGACCCGTTTCAGGATGGCCTGCTCGCCCAGATCAGTGTCGTTAGGGCTGGCCGCGGCGTAGTCCTGGTCGACGCCGCTGGCGGTGACTCGGCCGGGCGGGGTGAAAGTTGACTGGCTTTGCAGAAGCCGCGCTCGATCCGCCGCGCTGCCTTGACCGCAGGCAGAACGGACCGCGAGAACGAGGGTGACGAGGAGAACAATTCGAAGACTGCCGGGGCGGGGAAAGGCGGCGCATTTCATAAAGGCCCTGTTTTTAGGGACCAAACGCCGAATACGTCAAGCCTTTCCCAAAACTCCTGGAAACCGCAAGGCGCGCCGCGGACCTCTTACCCGAACGGAAGGTTCGCTTTGATGCGCTTCACGTCGGTGGTATGGACGACGACCGACTTCGCCAATTGCCGTTTGCGTTTGGCATTCTTGGTCGACATGAGATGGCGGCGGGTGGCGTGGGAGCGCAGCACTTTCCCCGTCCCGGTAATCTTGAAGCGCTTGGAGACGGCTTTTTTTGTTTTGCTGCGCGCGATCGACTTCGGCATAAGGCGCGGAAGATAAGCACTTCACCGGTAACTGACAACCGATTTTCTGTTTACCGCTTCCCTGATCCGGCGTTCCTTTGACGATGGAAACCCCAAAGACTAGCTCGCCCCGAGTCGTAATCATTGGCGCGGGATTTGGTGGCCTGGAAGCGGCCAAACATCTGGGCAATGAGCCGGTCTCCGTCACGGTGATTGACCGGACGAATTACCATCTTTTTCAACCTCTTCTCTACCAAGTCGCGACCGCGGCGCTTTCGCCGGCTGATATCGCCGCGCCGGTGCGGGGGATTCTTGGAAAATATCAAAATATCGAGGTCATGCTCGCGGAGGTTCAATCGGTCGACGTGCAGGCTCACCTCGTTCGCACAGCGGAGCGGGAGATCCATTACGACTATCTGATCGTCGCGACCGGAGCGCGTCACTCCTACTTCGGGCACGACGAATGGGAAAAGCTCGCTCCCGGTTTGAAGAGTCTCGAGGACGCGGTCGAGGTCCGGCGACGAATTTTGATGGCGTTTGAGTTTGCCGAAAAAACGGAAGATCGGGCGGCGCGGGCGGCGGCGATGAATTTCGTCATCATCGGCGGCGGGCCGACCGGCGTGGAAATGGCCGGGGCGATCGCCGAGATCGCGCGCAAAACGCTGGCGAAGGATTTTCGCCATATTGATCCCTCGACGGCGCGCGTCATTCTGGTGGAAGGGGAGAAGCGTGTTCTCGCTGGCTTCCCCGAGGACCTTTCGGAGAGTGCGCTGAAACAATTGCGGGCGCTTGGCGTGGAAGTTTTCCTGGGAGTGCACGCCGAAAACCTGACCGAGAACGGACTTGAAGTAGCCGGGAGCGTTATTCCGTGCCGGGTAAGAATCTGGGCGGCAGGCAACGCGGCTTCCTTTGTCGGGAAAACGTTAGGCGTGCCGGTCGACCGCGCCGGCCGCGTCATCGTGCAGGATGATCTGACGATTCCCGGGCATCCTGAGGTGCAAGTCATCGGAGACCTCGCAAATTTCACTTCGCCGAAGACGGGCAAGCCGTTGCCCGGGGTTTCACCTGTGGCCATTCAACAAGGCCGGCATGCCGCGAACAACATTCTGCACATGAGCGAGGGGGCAAAGCCGCAGCGTTTTTATTATTGGGACAAAGGCAGCATGGCCACGATCGGCCGCAACAAAGCCGTGGCTGATTTGAACATTGTGCATTTCAGCGGCTTCCCGGCCTGGCTGGCGTGGCTCTTCATTCATGTTCTTTACCTGGTCGGATTTCGGAATCGGATCGCGGTTCTCTTTCAGTGGGCCTGGGCCTACCTCACCTTCAACAAGGGCGCGCGGCTGATCACGCGAAACTTCCAGGCGGAACAGAGGCCGCTGGGCTAGACCTTCTCATAGGTACCGATGTCATTCTGAGCGCGAGCGAAGAATCTCTGATTTGCGTTCTGGGTTGCGGAGTCGGCGGAAGGCGGGCGCAACAGTGGTCAGAGATCGCTTCTGGCTGCGCTCAGGATGACGAAATTGTTTCGGCGACTTCGTCGGCGGCTAATTTGTCTCGATGCGATCGCGGGCACTCTCTTCCACGAATTCAGAATTGCGATCGTCGGCGCGGGTGCAATCGGGCTCTATCACGGCGGCAAGCTGGCGCAGTTTGGCCGCGACGTGCATTTTCTCTTGCGGAGCGACTATGAAACCGTGCGCAAGAAAGGATTGCGCCTGCGGAGTAAGACCGAAAATATTCACGTGGCAAAGGTGCATGTTTATCGGTCGACGCAGGAAATAGGGCCCTGCGATCTCGTCATTGTGGCGGTGAAGACGACTTCCAACCCCGAGCTGCCGCCGCTGCTTGCGCCATTGTTAGGCGAAAAGACCATGATCCTGACCCTGCAAAACGGGCTCGGGAATGAAGAATTCCTTGCCGGTCAATTCGGGGCCGAACGGATTCTGGGCGGGATTTGTTTCATCTGTCTCAACCGCACCGCAGCCGGGCGTGGTCGAGCGATATTGGCGGTGGTCGCCTCACGATCGGGGAATACCTCGGCCATCTGCAACCGCGCACCCATGACATTGCCTGGGAATTCAAGCGCTGCGGAGTCGTCTGCAGCGTGGTGGGGGACCTCGCGCGCGAGCGTTGGCGCAAACTGGTCTGGAACATTCCGTTTAACGGTCTTTCGGTTGTGGCCGGCGGCATCGACACCGCGAAAATCCTTGCTGATGAAAACTTGCGCCGGCTCTCGCTGGAGTTGATGGACGAAACGATCGCGATCGCGCGTGCCTGCGGACACGATTTGCCGACCGCGACTCGCGCTGGAGGAAATGAAGCGAACCAAGCAGATGGGCGATTTTACACCGTCCACCCTGATCGACTATCTGGCCGGACGGCCGCTGGAGATCGAGCCGATCTGGGGCGAACCGTTGCGCCGGGCGGAGTCTCTGGGCGTTGCGGCACCGAGGCTGGAAAAGCTCTATCACCAGCTCGTTTCGCTCGATCGCGCGAGCGCGGAAATGAAGACATCGCCCTCGCCGAAAATTTCGGTGCATAACCGGCAGCGAAAGATCCCACTGAATCGCGAGGAGCTGGAGCGATTCGCCAGCCGGGCGCTGCGGTTATGTCTGGACGAGCGGGGCCGGGGCTCGAGCCTAACGAGCTTGGAAGAGATTCAGGTTCTTTTGATTTCCGATCGCAGAATGAGCGAACTGCACCGCCGCTTTATGGGGATAAGCGGCCCTACGGATGTGATCACTTTCCATCACGGGGAAATTTTCATCAGCGCGGAAACCGCGAGACGGCAGGCGCGAACCCACCGCACCTCGCTCATTCACGAACTGCGTCTTTATCTGGTGCATGGCCTTCTCCATTTGCACGGATTCGACGATCACTCGCCGGCCGGGAGGCGAATGATGGGCTCGGTGCAGGAGAAAATTGTCGCCCGCGCCGCGAGGGTCGGCGGTTGAATTAACAGCGTCCTGATGATAGCTTTAAGGTTATGGTCTGGGTGCCCACATGGATTCCAATAGACCGTCATTTGCTAACCCAAATCGATGCAACTTTCCCCGCCAATCACCAGCGCAATAAAGAGCCCGGAACTCACGGAAGAGGTTAAGACAAAGGAAGCGCTCGACCTGCCGTGGCAGGTGGTGGTACACAATGACCCGGTGAATTTGATGACCTACGTTACGATGGTCTTTCAACGGGTCTTTGGTTATCCAAAGGAAAAAGCGGAGAAGCACATGCTCGAGGTGCATCGAAACGGACGCTCGGTTCTTTGGAGCGGCGTGCGCGAGCGGGCCGAACTATTTGTCCAGCAGTTGCACGGCTACCTGCTCCTCGCCACGATCGAGCGCACAAATTAAAATGGAGGTCTTTCGCAACAACGGCACGCTTGAGATCACCGAAATTGATCCTTTTCTGGCCGAACTGTTGCGGCAGATCCCGGTGAGCGCCAACCCGGAAGCTGTACCGGCGGCGGAGCAGCGCCTCTATTGCGCCCCGGCTGGGCCTAACGAAAAAGAGTTCTGCGCCGAATGGAAAATTTACGTGGAACCGGAACTCCGGCGACTTTTCCAAAGTGCCACGGAGACGGTTGCTTCTGATCTGGAGCAACTCGCTGAGAAAGAGAGGCCATTTGCGAACGGCAAGCTCCGCATCCCACGGGAACACTCTGACGCCTGGCTGAACGCGCTTAACCAGGCTCGGCTTGCGATCGCGGCGAAGTATGACTTTTCCGAGGCGGAACTTTGCGATCACTACCGTTCGCCGATTGGATCACGACGAGATCTCAGTCTTTTCCAGGTGAATTTTTATGGCTTCTTGCAGGAATTCATCCTGCGCGAGATGAATTGCGAAGGTCCGTCCCGGCCTAACGGTTAAAAGGCAATCGCGCTGAAGAAATTTACGCCTTGGCGGGGCCGCCCTGCTTGCGCTCGCGCACCATTTTCATGAGGCGCTCCTTCAGGGCGTCGGAAGACTTGGCCGGGCGCAGGCTGAGAGCAAAGGCTTCGTGCAGCCGGTAACATTCGGTGATGAAGTCCTCGGCCTGCTGGCCGAAGTTGGCCCGCGCTTCTTCAAACTCGCGGCTCTCGCCGTTTTCCAGCGCACCGATCACGTAAAGGCGCGCCCGGTTCTGGAACTCTTCAAAGCTCATCTTTTAAATTCTTGAGGCCATCATAGATCTTTTTTAGCCCGAGTTCCAAGCGCGTCTTGACGGTCCCTAGTGGTGTATTCGTTTTTGCGGCGATTTCGCGCTGGCTCATTCCTCGAAAAAATGCAAGGTCAACCGCCTCTCGCTGGGCAGGGGGCAGGCTGTTGATCACTTTCCGGACCAGAACCCGGGTATCGGAGAAGGTAATTTCCTCTTCGGTTGAGTTGTGTACCCAGGCATCAGGCTGCTGCTCGGTTTCATTCTGCAGACGTTCACCCGCGCGCATGTAAGCCTGCTTTTTGCGGAGGCCGTCAATCGCCCTCCGGCGTGCCAGCGTCACCATCCAGCCAAGCGGTTTTCCTTTTTGCGCAGAAAAATTCTTCGCCTGGTTCCAGAGTTCCATGAAGATCTCTTGCAGCAAATCGTCCGCCTCAGCCTCGTTATGGACAACACGCAGGATGAGCGCCTTGATTATGCCGTTGTAACGGTCGTAAAGCTTCGAAAGGGCGTCGGGATCTTCCTCCTGGATGCCGCGCATTAGCTCCAGATCAGTTGGCTCGCCCGGCTCGAGCGGCGGACTTAACGCCGGTGGGCGTGGTTCGACCTCTTCGATATCACTTTCGAGCAGGGCTTTGGAGCGACGAGGCATCGGTTAATAACGGTGCAGAGATGTAAAGTGGACGTATGGCCGCGTCCAATGAGATCTACTTGCCAAGAAAAGTACTGTTTAGCGTGAGGCGGTGCGAGAAGCCTGTCATCCGCGAGGCTCGGCTCAGCCGTCGGTGCGAGGAACTTCACCTCATGGATTCCATCGCGGCATGTACACGTTCAGACGCTTCGCTCGGAAGCGCGTGGAGGAGATGTCGCCGTCTACAGATCCGATTCACCCGCAGGCTCGCGTTTCGCAGAGCGAAACGTCTACAACCCGTCGCTGCAGCGTGCGCTAGCCTCAGCGCATTGAGTTCGCGTCAACCGGATTTTCCCAAGGAACAGCAGAACCAGACTGAGTGAAGCGTGGAGAACTCGCGGCTAGCCCCTCGGACTAAATCTTATTTCCTGCCAGTGGCTGACCCGGCGAAGTGGAGGGTCTCGAGGATGTCGCCACGCAGGCGCAGAAAATCCGGGCTGCTGCGGTCGCGGGGACGATCCAATTCGATCGGAATGATCTGCTCAATCTTTCCCGGACGCTGCGTCATGATGACGATCCGATCGCTCATGTAGATCGCCTCGTCGATGTCGTGCGTGACGAAGAGCATGGTCGTGCCGCGCGCCTGCCAGAGGCGGAGCACTTCGTCCTGCATCCGCATGCGGGTGAAGGCATCGAGAGCGCCCAGAGGTTCGTCGAGCAGAAGCACCCGGGGATGATTGATGAGCGCGCGCGCCAGGGAAACGCGTTGCGCCATGCCGCCGGAAAGATGGTGGGGAAAGGAATTGGCGAAAGCCTCGAGCCCGACGAGACGCATGAATTCATCGACTTCTGCTCGCTTCTCCCGGAGCACGCCGCGCGCGACCAGGCCCGCTTCGATATTTCGTCGGACCGTGAGCCACGGGAAAAGATTGGGATCCTGAAAGACGAGGCCGCGCTCGGCGCTCGGTTCGGTGATTGGCTCGGCGCCGATCGAGATCTCGCCGGAAGTAGGGCCAAGCGAGACCGGCGATCAGCCGCAGCAGGGTGGACTTTCCGCAGCCGCTGGGGCCGACAATCGAAACCAGCTCTCCGGCCGCGACCGAGAGCGAGATATCGTCCAAGGCGTGCGCACCGGGCGTCACGCCGCCGTCGGTCGACGCAAATTCCTTCGAAACGTGCCAGACCCTGATCGACGCCGCTTCGGAAACGTCGTGTCCCGCGGCCAAGGTTACCACTTGATGACCCCTTTCTGCCAGACGAGGACGCGATCGCGCACCTTGAAGAGCACGGTCATGATGGTCGAGAAAAAGGCGGCCATAATCACCAAAGCCCCATAGACCTTGCCGTACTCAGCCCAGCCCTGCGCCCAGCTGACATACCATCCGAGACCCGATTTGACGCCGACTGTTTCCGCGACCACGAGGGTCAGAAATGAGGTGCCGAGGCCCATGAAGAGGCCGATGAAAATGTTGGGCAAGGCCGCGGGAATCGCGACGCGGAAAATAAGATAGGCCTGTCCTGCGCCGAGGGTGCGCGCCACGTCGAGATACGAAGCGCGCGTATTGGAAATGCCGGAGGCGGTCAACATCGTGACGGGAAACCAGACGGCGAGGGCGACCAGGCCGACGGCGGAGTAGAGGGCGGAAGGCGAGAGAACCATGGCGAGTGGAATCCACGCCGTGGCCGGGATGGGCCCGACGATTTTCAGCAGGGGCATGCCCCAGTAGCGGGCGTGCGGGAACCAGCCGATGCGTAACGCCCGTGATCAGGGCAATGATGGTTCCGAGCGCATAACCGCTGAGCAACAGAGCAAGCGAATGCCAGGTGCTATCGAAGAGAAGGACACGATCGCTGACGAGAGCAGCCATGACCGCCTCGGGGGCCGGAAAATACGGGAGCGGCAGCCATTCCATGCACGCGGTGACGAACTCCCAGACGGCCGAGGTCAAAATTGCCGCGCCGATTATCGGACACATCTGGCGCATCCAACGCCGCAGAGGCAGGGAAAATATCTGGCCGACCGCCAGGACGATGCCGAGGCAGCACATTAGACGCAGGAGCGTCGGATAGTAATGCGTCGGAAGGGGCAGTTCGCTTTTGGGGACGAAATAGTAGACCGCGAGGCCAATTGCCGCCGCCACAGGAATGGCTAGCAGAGTCTGCGGCCGGGACTTCATAACGTTAGGAGTAACCGCGGGCGTTTGCACGCTTTCCGTCGCTTTCGACTGGGGTCGCGAGGCCACAACAGGTGGCATCAACTCCATATCCTCTGAGGCACTACTCATTTATCGACTACGATATTTTTTGGCAGGCAGTGTGCGTTAGGATCGGACAGATTGGGTGCGGCTTGATCGGGCTGATCAAGCATCTTCCTCGCGCAGCAGGCGTCCTGAACATCGCTTTGAATCAATGCAGCGTAGAGCCGGATATCCTCGTTCGGGATCGACCTGACCACCGGGGACTTTTTCCACCTGAACGGTCTTGATCCACTCGTCCGTAACTCCATCAAGATGCTGGAAGGCGCGTTTCGCCAATGCCTCGGTATCGGTGGTGGGAGAAAGCATCTTGGCCTCTCTCATTTCTTTCGCGGCAGTGTGGAGTGTTTGCTCAGCGAGACTGACCGATGGGATGTATTTCAACCGGCTAATGGCGATAGTGTTTAGCTCGACGGTGGAAGCGAGGTATTTCTTGTCCACCGCCAACTGCGCCGCAGCCTTCGGGTTTTGCTGCACCCACACCGCTCCTTTCAAGATGGCGCGGGTGGCTCGGGCCGCGGTGTCGGGATTGGCGTCGATCCATTTGCCATTGGCAATGATTTCGCAGCAATACTCTGACGCGTAAGGTTCGTCGGTTGCCTCGTCCATGCCTTCGATGTTTCTCGCCCTCCCGTCCGCGACCAGGAGGGTGCCAATCGGCTCGGCGTCAGCCACGGCATCGACCTCTCCCTTGGTCAGCGCCAGGCCCAGTTCTCCGGCCGGGAAAACCTTCCAGGTAATCTCAGTGCTGGCATCGATGCCGTGGGTGCCGAGAACCCGGTTGGCAAAGACGAATGGAGGCGTGCCCATTCCCGGAACTCCGATCCTTTTTCCTTTCAAATCCTGGATCTTATGGATGGGACTGTTCACGCCGGTTTGGACACGCAGACATCCGTTATGCACTCCGCCGAGGAACCGCACATCCAAACCCTGTTCGATGGGTTTGAGGAAATACATCACGAGGTGGTGGGTGATGTCGAAGCTGCCGAGAGCAAGGTTATCTTTGTAACTCGCCCAACTGCACTTCACTAATTCAGGCTCCAGTCCTTCGTCCTTGAAAAACCCTTTCTCGTAAGCCGTATAAATCGGCGCTTCACAGGTCAGCCCGATAAAGCCGATTTTCACATGCTTCGAGTTGATGACCTTGTGTTGTGCTCGTCTTCTTGCAGCCTGCCAAGATGATAACCGTGCACAAAAGCAGGTGGGCGATTCTTGGAGTTGTCATAGTTTCCAGTTTAGAACCCCAGATGATAGAACAGTAAGCTCAGATTATTAAAGGAGATCTTTCAAGAATGCCGGGTCATTTGTCAGTTCAGCAGGTCTCAGGGCTAATCTTGAATCGGAAGATGACGCACGAGCTGGTCGAGATTCGCCATTTTCGCTATTTTCTCGCCGTGGCTGAAGCAGGCAGCTTCAGCCGCGCGGCAGATCGCCTGGGGGTTACTCAGCCCAACATTTCGCAGCAGTTGCGCGACTTGGAAACGGCCTTGCGGGTCGATCTGTTTCAACGACGCGGCAAGCGCATTCAGCTCACCTCCGCCGGCCTGATTTTCCAGGAGCATGCTCGGGCGATCTTGCGGCAGGTCGACGCGTTCCTTCAGGACCTCACGGTCGAACCGGCAAAGATGCGCGGCACCCTTCACATTGGCGTCATGCCGATTTTAAGTATTGCCTTGATGCCGCGGCTGCTTGGGATGTTCGCCGCCACTCATCCCGCCGTCAGCCTGCATATGGAAGAAGTTTCGTCCGCCGAGATCGAGACTGCGCTCGAGGAAGGTAGAATGGATGTCGGACTCGGATTCCTCACTCGCCACTCGCCAAACCTGCGTTACGAGCGCCTCTACGGGGATCAATTCGCGCTCCTCGTTCACACCAGCCATCCTTGGGCAAAGCGACGGAGCGTCGATCTTTCCGAATTGCACCAGACGCGAATCCTGCAGTTGCCGGACACGTTCGCGATGCGGCGCATGGCTGACGCCCTTTGTCGCGAAAATCAGGTGCGCCCACGAGTGATCGCAGAGATTAACTCAATCGAGGCGCTCCTCCGCTCACTCGCTCCGCTCCACGCTGGCGCGCTCATGCCCAAAGTTGCGCTGCATGGCACCACCGATCTGACCGCAATACGGCTCAGAGGCAAGAATCTCGCTCTCGAAATAGGACTGCTCCGCCTGATCGGTTCCGGCGGGAATGGTGTCGTGGAAGAGTTTACCAAATTGGCCCGCACTGCGGTCCCGAAAATTGTCGGGAAATAAGCGGGGGCCGAAATTCGTCAGCTCTTTGTCAGGCCGCGCAGGACCGAGCCGATCACTGCGCCCGCGCCGACTTCCGCTGCTTCGGCTTTAATTCCCGGCAGATACGGCGAGAGAGCGTGCGCGAGATTGGCCGGTGTCAAAGTCTGGAGCCAAATTTTTCCCGGGCCGGTCAAGGCGGCGAGGAAGATTCCGTCGCTTCCGAAAAGCATGTTGCTGATTCCTTTTATTCGCGTGATGTCGAAGTTCACTGTGGCCTCGAACATGCCGACGTGACCGGGATGGACCCGGAGGGTTTCGCCCGGCGCGAGGTCATAAGTCACGATCTCGCCTCCGAGTTCAACGAAGGCCTGACATTGACCTTCGAGTTTTTGCAGGATGAAGCCCTCGCCGCCGAAGATGCCCGCGCCTAACGACTGTTGAAACCCGACGCTTAATTCCACGCCCGGCGTGCCGCAGAGGAAGCCGTGGCGATGAATCAGATAGGTCTGCCCCGGCGAAACCTGCACCGGCACGATATGGCCGGGCAACTTGGCCGCGAAGGCTACTTTCCCGGGGCCGCCACGCGCGCGATAGCTCGTCATGAAGAGGGATCCGCCGCCGACGACGCGCTTGAAGGTTCCGAGCAATCCGCCACCCCCGCCCAGTTGGGTCGTCGTGGTCAGGTCGATGGTGCTCGTCATCCAGGAAAGTTCACCGGAAACCGCGATGATCTCCTCGTCCTGTCCGAGCTGAATTTCGAGCACGGGCATCGTGCTTCCTATGATTTCGTGTTGCATGAGCGGACTATTCCTTCCGGACCACCCAAACTGCAACACGACTGTCGTTGGCGGGCGCAAGAAACGCCCAGCAAATGCCAAGGAAAGGCAAGAGCTTCGCAGACGGGCTCGATAAGTTTTCCGGCATGAAATCAAAAACGATCGTGCCGCTGGAGAAGGTGCTCGCAGCACCTCGACCTGCTGAAATGGAAGCGCACGAGGGCCATCGGATCGACCACCACAATTCGGGTCAACGGGAGCATGTCTGCTCCGGCAAACTGAACTGTTGCGGTCAGTGCGACCGGAAGCGGGGAATTCCATCGCACCCGTTGCCTGTCAAAACCAACTGAGGACATCATGGATTATCTAATTGCTCTGATCGCTGCCTCTTTCATCGCGAGCTTCGCGCTGATCGTGGGCCGGGTCGTTTTTAGGAGTAAGTAATCTCTCGCCACTCGAAGACGCGCGCGCCATCGTTCGCGTTCGTGAGAAACTCGTCGACTCGGCGGAAGAAGGAAGCCGAGTTCGGTTTTCGTGCGGAAGAATTCGTGCTCGGCGCCGGCGAACTGATCACCTTCGAGAGGGAAGTGACGCCTGACCCGGGCAGAGCTGACCATTTCTGGATCACAATCCGGGCCGGCGATTTCGGGCCGCTGCGAATTTCGATCAGCACCTATTCTCTGAAACACGCCGCGGATGGATTTGATCCGCGGATGCGAGTGGGCGTGGTGACTTCAGATTGGTCGCAATTACCAGTCAGCGGCCTCTTTTCGGCGGCCGGGTTGGACTACGCGGAGCTCGAGCGTGCCAGTCCAATCGTGTATCGGGAATTGGAACGGCCCGCGTTGGAGGAATTGCTCGCCGCGAAAGCGAGTCGCGCCATTTTCGTCGAAGCGTGGGGCGCGCTCTATCTGCGGAGCCTGCACGGCATTCATCAAGTCCACAGTCGGCGCGCCAGTTGCAGCGTGCGCACTGACTACGTCGGACGCGACGGCGCGGTCCGCTTTTATTATCGCGAAAGTGCGAAGGCTGAAATGCTTCTTTTCAAGTATTGCGGTCAGGCCTGAGGCGGAGCAACCGCAGGCCATTTAAGACGACAAGCACTGTGCTGCCTTCGTGCCCGACCACGCCGAGCGAGAGTTTTATCTTCTGCGCGAGCGCGAAGCTGACGAGAAGGACGACCGTGCCTAACGACACGAAAAGGTTTTGCCGAATGATGCGCCGCGCTCGCCGGCTCAGGCGAAAGGCGGTTGGAACATTTTCAATCCGGTCGTGCATCAGGATGACGTCGGCTTGCGCGAGGGCGGCGTCAGAGCCGCGCGCGCCCATCCCGATTCCGACATCGGCCGCGATCAGGCTGGGCGCGTCATTTATTCCGTCACCCACCATTGCGACGGTTTTTCCGGCCTGCCGCCAGCGATGAATCCATTCCAACTTTTCGTTAGGCGTAAGATCGGGATGCACTTCCTCGATTCCCGCGGCCCGGGCGACGGCGTCGGCCGCTGCCGCCCGATCGCCCGAGATGAGCGCAACCGAGTTGCCCGCGTCCTTCAGGGTGGCGATGACTGACGAGGTGGCGTCGCGCAGTCGATCGCGCAGGTAGATCACGCCCAGCAACGACGTCCGCGCCACCCACACCTCTGCTTCGGCCCCGGTCGCATCCGGTCCGGTGACGTCGAAGCCGCGCAGCCTCCATCAGTTTGCGACTGCCCACCAGGACCATATCGGAACCAATCATCGCCTCGATGCCGAACCCTGGGAGATTAGTCACGTGGTCCGCTTCGAGTCTTTCGACACGAAGAAGTTCGGCCTCCTCCACAATCGCGCGGGAGAGGGGATGAGTGGAATATTGCGCCACCGCGGTAGCAACCGAGAGAACTTCGTTGGCAGAGATTTCGCCGCGCGTTTCGATTCTTCCGACCTGAAGCTGGCCGGTCGTCAGCGTCCCGGTTTTATCAAACGCAAAATGATTCACGGAGGCGAGGCTTTCGACCGCCACACCGCCGCGAAAGAGGATGCCGTGGCGCGCTCCGGCGGCGATCGCGACGAGAATGGCGGATGGAATTGAGAGAACGAGTGCGCAGGGCGACGCGACGACGAGCAGCGTCATCATTCGATAGATGGCTTGCCCGAGCGGTTCTTGTTTCCAAAGAAACAACCACGCAAAAAATAGCGCGCTGCCGACCAGGACAACGACCGTGTAGTAGCGGGTAAACGTGTCCGTGAAACGCTGCGCGGGCGCTTTCTGCTGGCGCGCGCTGTTGATCAGATCAATGATGCGTTGCACCGCGCTCTCGGTCGGCAAACGACGCACTCGAATGACGGCTTGGCCTTCGAGGTTCATCGTGCCGCCGCTGACCGGATCGCCGACGCGCTTCGAAACCGGCAACGCTTCACCCGTTAAGGCGGATTCATCGGCCGAGGTTGCACCTTCAATTACTTCGCCATCGACCGGAAACAGATCGCCCGGTTTCACCAGTAACTCATCATCGATGCCTAACGACTCCGTTGGGACTTCGATCCACCCTCCGTTCTCGCGTCGCCGGGCCGTCTCCGGGGCGGACTTGAGGAGCGAACTGATCGTCTGCTCGGTGCGATGATTGGCGAAGTGTTCGAGGGCGTTGCTGAGCGAAAAGAGAAAGAGGAGAGTGCCGCCCTCCGCCCACGCGCCGACGCAGGCCGCCCCGATGGCCACGACGATCATGAGCAGATTGATGTCGAAAACGCCGCGACGCAGCTCACCGGCAAGCTCGATCGACGCGAACCAACCGCCACTCAGGTAGGCCACGACAAAGAACGCGGTGGCGAGAGAGTGCGCGAATGAATGGAGGAAAAACCCAGCGAGCGTGCTCAGGCCGCAAAGAGCGGCGAGCAGGAACATTCCCCGGTAATCTCTGGCAAACCAGGATTCGCGCGGTTTCTCCTTCTCGGCTCGCTCTGGCACCGCCGTTGGCCCGCGCTCCGCGATTGAAACTGGCACTGTCAGAGGTGATTCTCCGCTCTTCATTTTCGATACATTTCGCCAGAACCCGAGGGCTGTTGGCGAGGTCAGATTCTCGTTAGGCAAAGTGGACGGTCTGGGCTCAGGTTATCCGGGTGGCTCTTGTTTGCCGGGCTCTGATTGGAATGCGAGCAGGCGATCGCACGCCGCCTCCAAACGCTCCGCCATCACCTGGCTCATTCTCTTGAAAAGTTCGAAGCCTAACGACGGATCCTTCGCGCAAGCATCCCGCAGGATCGTGCCATAGAAAAAAAGGGTGGTGGTAGGCTCGATCGCGCGCGCCTCAAAATGCCAGAGATAAGGCGGGAGAAGCCACGACCACCCCACGAGTCTGTCCGGGCCGACTTTTTCGATGGCGACCGCGCGGCCTTCGCTGTCACGCGCCTCGAGCAGCAACGCGCCTCGCTCAATTAAATAGAATCGATTGGCGAAATCGCCTTGTCGGAAAAGATATTCGCCAGCGGCAAAGATCCTTCGCCATCGCGCAATCCGTCAGGATCTTGATGTGCTGCGGGTCCATTCCTTCGAATAACGGCTGCGATCCGACGCGGACTTCGAGAGGGTTGGGTGACGATTTTTGTCTCGTCTTCATTTCTTCGACTGGATTGCCGTTCGGAGCGGGCCTGCACCGGGTTGTTTGCTTCCAGCATTACCAAGCCTATTGGCCGCTCCGCGGTTCGCTGCCCAAGCCTTGCGATTTATCGGTCGTTTTTTGGCATGCGAGGTACGAACCCGAAACAAGAAACGGCTCGCTTTTCGCAACAAACGTCGAGGACAGACAGACCCAGAGATTTAGCGTGAGCCATGACGGACGCAGTTCGAGTTGAGGGTTGCCGCCGCTCACAGAAGGACCGGCCATGAAGCGCTTCTTTTTCGTCCTGACAACACTCGCGCTCTATGCCGGCGCAATGGCTCCGGCCCCAGGCGGCGCTCAGGGGCACTCTACAACGCCGCTGCCGCTCACCTTTGCCAACGTCCGCCACTTCTTCTCCGATACGATGCAAATCCGGCCGACGGAAGTGCAGAAGCGTTGCGTCATTTTTTATGAAGGCGAATGGGTCAACGCAACCATCTACAATTACTGCGTCATCATCCTGGAAAACTCCGACGAGGATTTACAGCTGACCTTTTATATCACTGATGACCGCGAGATGAATTGGGTGAACGAGTTCCTCGAAAGCTCATTTTTCACCCGCAACGAAAGCGAAAATCTTTACCGGCTCCTCCACCGCGAAAAGCATGCGCGCGGGGAAAAAATCGGTCGCTTCCAGGTCGACCTGAGTCATTGGGAGCCACGCCACGCCGAAATCATCGTCGTCAGCTTTACCCCACTGCGGCCAGCGGCACGCTGACGGTGGCGAGCGCAAATTCGTTAGGTCAGAGGTCGCGGAGGAGGCAGATTCGCACCTTCGGCGGGCCCGCCTTTCAATGAGTTTCCGCCAAAATCGAGCGCAGCTGATGAAAGTCGAATGGCTTCGTCAGGTATTCGTCAAATCCGGCGCTAATTCCAAGTTCGCTTTGCTCCGCGTGCGCTGTCAGGGCGACGGTTTTTTTCCAGGCTTGACGCTTTCTCGCTTCGGTCACCAGGTCGAGCCCGCTTCCGTCGGGGAGCCCAATATCGCAGAGCAGGACTTCGAAACGCAGGTCGTTAAGCAAAACCAACGCGTCCTGCATGTTGGACGCGGTCGAGACCTCATAGCCGCAGTGGGTCAGGAGACTGGCAAGGACCTCGCGACTGTCCGTGTGATCCTCGACCAGTAAAATGCTCACCGAAACTGAATCGTGCGGAGGACTTCTCATGCGTTTGTTAAAATAAAAAACTTACGCATCCATGTTTAGATTGCCACCTCTGAGTGAAGGTCGCTTGCTTGCACGGCATGCTAAAAAGCTGCTTCAAGTCATCTTCATAAATACCTGGACTCGTGCTCCTGCTCGTAATCGTGCTCATGATCGAGATGTCCACGGCTCGAGCACGATTACGATCACGAGCAGAAGCATGAGGTATGCCGGATCTTCACTTGCCAACACCGTATCTGCTTTCGCGACACGACCCCTTGAAGGTCGAGATGCGAATATCTGGTTATGAAACTAACTGAACGAATAAAAGAAGCTGGCGCGGCCGGGTACATCCTACTCTGGCTCCTCGGTATTCCGCTGCCGATTCTTTTCATCATTTTTTTACTGCGCGGCTGCACCTAACCGGAAAAACCTATGGGAACAATATTACTAGTCATTCTTATCCTGCTTCTGATCGGAGCTTTTCCTGCCTGGCCCTACAACAGGGGATGGGGTTATTATCCTTCAGGCGGCCTCGGCCTGGTCCTCCTGATTGTATTAGTCCTGGTCCTCGCGGGGCGGGTCTAGCCGATCAATAAAGGAACTGCATACCGAAGTAGCCGACGAAAGCACGTGGCTCCTCGGCCGAGTGGATCTCATGGCCGAGTGAGATGATGAGGATCCGGTGCTCGGTAAGTTCCTGACGCAGGCCGGCGTTCACCGTCAGCACATCCCTGGTGAAGTTCGTCCGCGACGTTCCGTGTAGCTCGGCCATTAGCATGGTGGTCTTCGCCACTTCGAATCCGCCGACAATTCCATAAAGCCATTCGCTCCGGCCGACACTGCTGGCCAGAGGACCGAACTCCACGTCGGCATGCCATCGACCGAACGTCTTGGCGATTTGTGCCGGAATCTGAAATCGCGTGCCATCCTCTGCCAGACCGCGGTCTACGGACGACGGCACGACGTTGAATATGACTCGCGGAAAGACCGACATATCCAACCCTCTCGTTTCCTCATCCAGGAAATGCCACTTCACTGCCGCCTCGGTGCCACCAAGACCTCCGATAGGGCTGTGCCCAGCTCGGGCCAGTAGAACTGGGGCGGTTTGCAATGTGAGTTGAACGTGATCGCCGACTCCATAGTTCAAGTCGATCGCCGGCAGATCGATCGAGGTTTCATTTGGCCGGTGTTCAAACGCGACCGCCAGATTGATTTCCCATTTGCCGTTGCCCGGAGTGCCTGGATCGTCCGTGATCATGGGCGGCCCGCCCTGCGCAAACAAACTCGATGCTGCGCCAGCGAAGATTGCGGCTACAACAAAACGTCGCACGATTTACGGCGTTGAATTCTCGGTTGGCCCGTAAATGAGCAGCTTCAGGGTGTTGGGAACGATCGTCGGTCTCGCTGGCGATGCGCCCGGGGAAGGTGTGGGCGCCGGCTGGAATTGAGCCGTCGGCAAGAAGATGCGGTGCGTCTTCGGATCGAGGACAATCGTGCGCGCGCCTCGCTCGGTCTTTAGCGTTTGCAGCAGCGTGAGACGATCGTTCGCCCCCACTTTCGCAATCGTCGTTGTGCCGTCACCGCAGGAAGCGAAAACGAGCTGCGTAGCGTCGTCAAAGGCGCAACCGTCCACGTGGTCCCCTATCGGCAGGGTCGAGAGGACTTTCCCTGTTTTCGTGTCGAGCATCACCATTGTTTTGTTGTTACACGTAGAGAACAAACGATGATGGGCGGCGTCGAGCGCAATGCCTGACGGCTCTGTCCCCGGCGCGAGCGGCCAATGCGCGACAGCTTGATGCTTCGCTCCATCGATCACGGTCACCTCGCTCTTGTCTTCGATGTTGCAGTAGATGCTACCCTCCAACGGATCGAAGATTCCGAATTCAGGGTTACCGGCCAATTGAATCGTTGCGACCGCCTTCGCCGCCTTCGCGTCAATCACCGTGGCTGAGCTGCCGCTGTGATTGAACACGTAAACTTCGGCATGTCTGGCGTCGTATGTTATCGCGTCGGGATTGTTGCCCGTATCAACTTTCGCCGTCGTTTTCAGCGTCTGGAGATCAACCACGCTCGACTTGTTCTCCTTGCCATTTGACGAAAATCCGCGGTGCACCTCCGGGATCGGAAGGAACGCGTGCACACCGGGTGTCTCTTCGATCTCGCCAACGACTTTGTTCGTGTCTATGTCGATGACTACGACTTTGGTTGAGTGCGACAGGTACAAGCGGTGCGCCGCCCCATCGATCGTAAGAATATCCCAGCCGCCCTCGCCGCCGATTGGAATTTCTTCGACGAGTTTGTAAACAGGTTCAGCCGCACCAATCGAGCACGTCAGCAGGGACAGAAAAACAGAGATCGCGAGACGATTCATCCCCATGAATACCGCGGCCTCCGCGCGCAAGCACGTTGTTTTAACCGGCCCCTTTGGGAGAATCCAATTTCTCCTCTATTGATGATCGTAGGGAGAGAAGAAATCTGTCCCGGCAACGTCAGACAACGCGTTCCAGGTGGCTGCGGGCACTTTCGGGGCGATATCGACCGTTTGGTCGCCATAGGCGTTACCGAAAACATCGAGTCCGGTGCTATAAAGAATAGTGCCCTTTTTCAAGTAACTGGCCCAGGCGGCGGCGGTGATAGGAGCGCCGGCGGTGAGGTGGTTTTCGAGCGCGTATTGGTCAACCGCACTGTCGATCTGCCGCAGGTCGTTGATCACCCGGCTGGCTTGCCCGCGTTTTCGCCCGCGGAGGAAAGCGGGGACCGCGAGACTGACGAGAAGAGCGATGATCGCTACCACAACCATGAGTTCGGCCAAGGTGAAACCGGTGTTCTTTCTCCTGGTTTTGAAGTTCATGAACGCGCAGTGCGAATGGTTAGGGCATTGTTCTTCCAGCCTGACTTTGGTCCGCGCCGGACGTTGTTAGGTAGCAAGGTCGGTGCCGCCGTAGCGCAAGCGGCAGGGCTGGGTTGCCGGTTCTGACATTCTCTTGCCAGGGCCGAGTCAATCCGGCATGATGGCGTTAGCCGTCGATGCCGACTGACCCTGCGATCGCAAATATCCCTCCGCCCACTGGGGACTCGGCTTCCACCGCGCCTCCCGAGCGAGCCGACGAAATCATGCTCGAAGGGCCGCACTCGCGGCTCGACGAATTCTTCACCCTTTTCCGCGTCATGGCCGATTTCTTGCGCGGTTTTCGCGCCCTCCATTTCGTCGGTCCGTGCGTCACAGTCTTCGGTTCCGCGCGGATCCGAACCGACAACCCCTATTACGAAATGGCCCGCCAGATGGGGGCGGGCCTCGTCCGACTCGGTTTCACCGTCATGACAGGTGGCGGCCCGGGCATCATGGAAGCGGCCAACCGCGGCGCCAAGGAAGCGGGCGGTCGCTCCGTTGGCTGCAATATCAAACTGCCCACCGAGCAGGCGCCTAACGAATATCTCGATCGCTCCGTGACCCTTTACTATTTCTTCGTTCGCAAGACGCTTCTCATTAAGTATTCCTACGCCTTCGTAGTCATGCCCGGCGGCGCCGGCACGTTGGACGAATTATTCGAAGCGCTCACCCTCATCCAAACGGGCAAGATCCGAAATTTCCCGATTGTGGTGATGGGGACGGATTATTGGCGCGAACTGACCAGTCTCCTGGAAAAAATGGCGCGGCTCGGGACCATCGGCCTCCCGGACTTGAGCCTTGTTTTCGTGACCGACTCGGTCGAGGCGGCCATCGAGCACATTCGCGCCAGAGCAATCGAACCGTTCGGCCTCAAGCGTGTCGTCAGGCGACATCTCCCCTGGCTCGGCGAACGGGGCTTGAATGCGGTCACGCCATGAAGTCGCGCCAACCCGGCGGATGGCGGAGCGAGTGTCTGGCCGATTTGCCTAACGATTGCCGTTATCTGGTTGGCGTTTCGGGCGGGCGTGACTCGGTCGTTCTTCTGCACGGGCTGCTCGGGCAGGGCTATCGCAAGTTAATCGTCTGCCATTTCGAGCACGGATTGCGGGGGCGAGCTGGAAAAGCGGACGCGCGCTTCGTTGAGCGTCTCGCTGCCAAACACGGACTAAAATTCGAGCTTGGCTCTGCGAAGGTCGCCACTTTGGCCGGACGCCGCAAGCAATCGATCGAAACTGCGGCGCGTCACGAGCGGCTCGCCTTTTTTCAACGAGTTGCTCGACGCCGTCGCTGCCGAACGATCTTCCTCGCGCATCATGCCGATGACCAGGTCGAAACTTTTCTGCTTAACCTCTTTCGCGGCGCCGGTGGCCGCGGACTCGGCGCGATGCGGCCGAGATCAAACTTCGGTTCGCTTGAGATCGTTCGTCCACTCCTTGGTGTCTGGCGCTCCCAGATCGATTCCTATGTTCGAGCGCACGGGCTCCAGTTTCGCGACGATTCGACTAACGAAAAGCTGGAGGCCCGCCGCAACCGTATCCGGCACAAGATTGTTCCGTGGCTGGAGAAGCAATTCGGCCGGAATATTCGCAAGACTATCTGGCGGGCGGCGATCCTTCTTGCCGAGGAGGAAGATTACCTGGAGTCGCAACTTCCGGTTGACCTAACGAATCAATCTCAGTTGCCCGTAAAAAAGGTTGTGGCGCTGCCGATCGCGTTGCAACGCCGGACGATTCACCGCTGGCTCGGGCAGCAGGGCATCGTCGATCTCTCGTTTGAAGACATCGAAAACGTCAGACTATTGCTCGGCCGGTGGGGCGCCCGCCAAAATCAATCTACCCCGCGATCGCCATGCGCGACGCCGGGCCGGGAAAATTTTCCTGGAATGAAAAGGCGGGCAACGAAATCGGAAAATTTGGTTCTTGGCAAATCACGGCGCGCGAGTGACGAAGGGAGATGATGAAAGTCGGTCCTGTTCTTCGTCCGATTCTGGTGGCAATTGCTTGCTCTCGCGCCTTCATTCGCTTGCGCCGAAGAGGCTCTTCAACCTTTCCTCGAGCAAACGCTTGCCGCAGCGCGCGAGAAGGATCACCTCCCCGCCGTCGCCGCGCTGATTCAGATTGACGGCAAGCTCGCCGCCGAAGCGGCGCTGGGCGTGCGCGCGCTCGGTCATCCCGAACCGGTGACGACGAACGATCGCTGGCACATTGGCTCCGACACCAAGGCCTTCACGGCCACGCTGATCGCGCGCCTGGTCGAAAAAGGCGTGATGCACTTCGACGACACTCTCGCGGCCTCTTTCCCTGCTTTCGCGGAAGCCATGGACCCGGCGTATCGCAATGTGACGGTGACCCAGCTCTTGAGTCACACGGCCGGCTTGCCGCCAATGACCGATGACAAGGACCTGCCGCCGTTCATGGCCGTGATCAAGTCGGCGAATGGCGTTAAGGCGCAGCGCGAGGCGATCGCGCGCAAGTATTTGACGATGCCTCCAGCCTCCAAAGCCGGCGAATTTCGTGTATTCCAATCTCGGCTTCATCATCGTCGGCGCGATCGCTGAGGCGCGGACCGGTAAGACTTGGGAAGATCTCATTCGCGAACAAATCTTCACGCCACTCGGCATCAAGAACGCGGGCTTCGGCACGCCGGGCACGCCGGGCAAGGTCGATCAACCCTGGGGCCACGACGAAAAAGCGGGCAAGCTTCTTGCGCTCGATCCCGCGCGCGCTGACGCGGACAATCCGCCGGCGCTTGGCCCGGCCGGCACGATCAATATTGCGCTGAAGGATTGGCTGCTTTTTGCCCAGGATCAGCTCGACGGCGAGCACGGTCACGGGAAACTTCTCAAGCCGGAAACCTATCGCAAGCTGCACACGCCGGTGACAGGGAACTACGCGCTTGGCTGGGGCGCGAAGCTTGGCCCAGATGGCGTGCCCCTGCTCATCACGCATACCGGGAGCAACGGATACTGGGTCGCCGACATCCGCATCATGCCCAAGCACGACATGATTTTTCTTGTCGCGACGAACGCTGGAAACGACGCCGCCAACCAGGCTGTTAAAGACATCGGCACGCCCTTGAAAGACCGCCTCAAGCCGTTCGAGTAAGGCCAGCGCTTCATATTGGAAGCCAACTCAAAAATGCTTTTGTTGTAGCGGCGGTCTGTGACCGTCGTCGGCTGGCTCGTAGAAGCACGTCGCTCAGGGATCTGGTTAACGTGAAGCGCGCTTGCGCCTGCGAAAGGCTGGCAGCGGTCTATTCGTTTGTCATCCCGAAGCTGGCGGAGCGCGCTGAGGGACCTCTCCCATGGTCTTTGCTCATCACAGATCGAGGTTGTTTCCTTCAGATCTTTGGGGAGGTCCCTCGTCGTCTTCGCGACTCGGGATGACAAGCGAAAGAGAGTGCGTGCTGGTCGCAACGACTAATGAGACGCTTCACGCATCGGCGCTCATAGAGCGCCGCTACAACTCACCGTATCCACGAGATGCCTTACGCCTTCACGAAATCAGTCACTGAATTCGTGTCTTCTTTCTGGTTTCGTAGTTTTCTGATTTAAGTTCCGGGATATGAGTTCCGTTGTCCGTGTTCGTTTCGCCCCGTCGCCCACCGGTTACCTCCACATTGGCGGGGCGCGCACCGCGCTCTTCAACTGGCTCTTCGCCCGTCACACCGGCGGCACATTCGTCCTGCGGATCGAGGACACCGACCAGGCGCGCAACACCGCCGAGGCCGCGCAGGCAATCTATGACGGATTGCGCTGGCTCGGGCTCGACTGGGACGAAGGTCCACAGGCCGGAGGCGATTTCGGGCCGTATTTCCAAAGTGAACGCAACGCCATCTACGAAAAGCACCTCGCGAAACTGGATGCGGCCGGCCACCTTTTTGAAGAGAACGGCGCGATTCGCTTCCGCTCACCGCGCGAGCATGTCGTGGTCGACGATGTCGTCTGCGGCAAGATCGAATTCGACCTGACGAATCCGGAAACGCATCCGGATATGACCCTGCGTCGACCGGATGGCTCGTGGATTTTCCATTTCGTCAACGTGGTCGACGACATGGAAATGAAAATCAGCCACGTCATTCGCGGCGAAGATCATCTCTCGAACACGCCCAAGCACATCGAGCTTTATCGCGCGCTCGGCGCGGAGCCGCCCCGGTTCGCGCACATTCCCCTGATCCTCAATCAGGATGGATCCAAGATGAGCAAACGCGACACCGGCGCGAGCCTCAACACTTATATCGAGGAAGGATTTCTGCCCGAAGCGGTGCGCAATTATCTCTGCCTCCTCGGCTGGTCGCCGAAGGATAATCGCGAAAAGATCGAACTCGACGAAGTCGTTAGGTTGTTTGAATTGGAGAAAATCCATCGCAAGAACGCATCGTTCGATCGGGCCAAATTCACCTGGTTGAATGGTGAATATGTGCGTGAGCTGCCCGCCGATCGGCTTCCAGTCCCTCGCCCGGACCGCACTCGCCAAGGCCGGGATTGATACGACGAAGTTCCCGCCAGACTACGTCCAGTCTGCGCTCGAAACCTGCCAGGGAAAGTTCAGGATTTTCAGCGAACTGCCCGCCTACTGTGGTTTCTATTTTCTGGACGAGATCAGCTACCAACCAGATGGTGTCGCTAAGCATTTTGTTCCCGAAAACAAGCCACGCCTGCAAACGCTGCGCGAAGCATTCGCGACGATGGAAAGCTTCGATGCGGCAGCGATCGAGGCGGCGCTCAAGGCGACCGCGACCAGTCTTGGCGTAAAGGTCGGTGCGCTTGTCCATCCAACCCGGTTAGCGGTCACGGGTTCAAATGCCGGCCCGAGTCTTTATCACCTGCTCGAAATTCTCGGTCGAGAGAAAGTGCTCGCGCGCCTCGACCGCGCGCTCGCGCAATTCTAGCCATCTCGCGCGCTCCCCAGACTACTTCTTCTTCGCTTCCTTCGCCCAGGTATCGCGAAGCGTGATCGTGCGATTGAAGACTAGCTTGTCGGGCTGGGAATCCGGATCGAGCGCGAAATACGCCAGCCGCTCGAATTGATAACGCAACTCCGGTTTCGCTTCGCCTAACGACGGCTCACATCTGGCCGTCACCACCTCGAGTGAATGCGGGTTGATGAACGATTTGAAGTCACCTTCCGCATCCGGTTCCGCCACCGTGAAAAGCCGATCGTAAAGTCGCACCTCGGCATTGATCGCGTGCGCCGCGCTTACCCAATGGATCGTGCCTTTGATTTTGCGATTGGCAGTCGCGCCGCCCGATTTGCTTTCGAGATCGGCCGTGCAGCGCAATTCGGTGACCTGGCCTGACGGATCCTTGATCACTTCGTCGCACTTGATGATGTAGGCATATTTCAAACGGACTTCGCCGCCCGGTCTAAGCCGAAAGTATTTCGGCGGCGGCGTCTCCATGAAGTCCGCCCGCTCGATGAAAATCTCGCGACCAAACGGCACCTTGCGTGTGCCGGCACCCGGGTCTTCGGGATTATTCACCGCATCCAGTTCCTCCGTCCTGTCCTCGGGATAATTTGTGATCACGACCTTGATCGGGTGCAAAACGGCGAGCCGGCGCAACGCGGTTTTGTTGAACTCATCGCGCATCGCATACTCGAGAGTTTCCACTTCCGTCATCGACGGATACTTTGTGATTCCAATTCGGTAGGCAAAATCGCGCAGGACGCTCGCGGTCACCCCGCGCCGTCGCATGCCGGAAATAGTTGGCAGGCGCGGGTCGTCCCAGCCGCTGACCACCCCGTCGTCGACCAGCTGCTTGAGCTTGCGCTTGCTCATCACCGTGTAGGTCAGGTTCAAGCGCGCGAATTCGTACTGATGTGGCAGGACTCGCGGGAGGTCGAGCGACTCGAGGAGCCAATCGTAAAGCGGCCGGTGGACTTCGAACTCGAGCGTGCAGACCGAGTGAGTGATTCCTTCGATGTAGTCGCTCAGGCAATGCGCAAAATCGTAAAGTGGATAGATGCACCATTGGTCGCCGGTGTGATGATGGGCGGTGTGCCGGATGCGATAGAGGACCGGATCACGCAGCCAAATGTTGGGCGCCTGCATGTCGATCTTGGCCCGCAGCGTGCGCGCGCCATCCGGGAATTCGCCGGCTTTCATCCGCGCGAGGAGATCGAGATTCTCTGCGACGGTGCGATTGCGAAACGGGCTTTCCTTTCCGAGTCGCCGGTATTCGTCGATCTGCTCTGGCGACATGTCGCAAACGTAGGCCTTGTCCTGGCGTACGAGTTGCAGCGCAAACTCGTAAATTGGTGCGAAGTAATCCGACGCGAAAAAAGGCGAGAGCGGTTTGATCGCCTGTTCGGCCGGTCGCAGGACAAAGTCTGCCTGGCCGTCGATCTCCATTCTGCTCGGCGCTTCTCCTTCCGGCTTGAGTCCGAGATTTTGGTCGGCCCACCCATCGATCAGCCAATGGATATCGGCCATAATGGAATCCACGAATTCGGTTTCCTCCTTTTCCGGATTGGTGTCGTCCATCCGCACGTTGCAGACACCGCCGAATTCGTGGGCGATGCCAAAGTTGAGGCAGATTGCCTTGGTGTGACCGATGTGAAGATATCCGTTTGGCTCCGGGGGAAAGCGGGTGTGAACTTTCGTGTACTTTCCGCTCCGCACATCTTCTGCGACGATATCGCGGATGAAATCGGAGGGGGCGGAATCTTCGTTTGGCGATTCAGACATGCGGTGGCGCGACGTTAACCACGGCGCGCCCGCTTGTCATCCCGGGTGCCGACAGCATTTGGGATTCGACGGCGCATGAAAACGATCTACACACTCGCCGATCTGCGCGACTGGGAAAAGAGAACGCGCAACCTTTCGCCTGCGATTCGGCTCGGCGTTCTGGGTGATCCAGTCGCACATTCGCTCTCTCCGGCAATGCAAAATGCCGCGCTCAAGGAGAGCGGCATCGACATGCAGTATGCGCCTTTCCAGATTGCGCCTAACGAGTTGGAGGCGGCCATTCCCGTCCTCTCCGAGCTCGGCTTCGTCGGTCTTAATTTGACCGTGCCGCACAAGATGGCAGCGCTCTCCTTCGTCGATGAGGTGGAGGAGCGCGCCGCGAAAATCGGCGCGATCAACACGATCGTCTTTCGCGATGGCAGATCGTTAGGCTGGAATACCGACGGTCCCGGTTTCGAGCATGCCATTCGCGCCGAATTCTCGGTCGACCTGCGGGATCTGCGCGTGCTTTTGCTCGGAGCGGGCGGGGGAGCAGGCCGCGCCATCGCTTATCAATGTGCCCTCGAGAATTGTGAGCGTCTCGTGCTGGTGGATCGCACCTTCGACAAGGCCCAGGCGTTGGAACGCGAACTGGCCGACTCCTTTCGTGGACCGCGCGTGCTTGGTCCCGAAGCGCGCCTGGCGGCGGTCCGCTGGGAGGAGCGAGAATTGCGCACTCAACTCGGCCGAACCGATCTGGTCGTCAACGCGACCACGCTCGGTCTCAAACAATCCGACCCGTCGCCGCTGTCGCGGGCTCTGATCGCGCCGCATCTGATGATCTATGACCTCGTCTACAGGCAGACGCCGACGCCGCTGCTCGCGGCGGCGGCGGAGTCCGGGGCGCGAGGCTCGAATGGCCTAACGATGCTACTCCACCAGGGAGCACTCGCCTTTGAGCTTTGGTTCGATCGCCCGGCACCGCTCGCCGCGATGCGCGCCGCGCTCGCCTGATATCGACAGCGCGTCCCCGTTAGGCAAGAGCCGGCTGTTCCGCGAGTAACTCGACGGCGGCGAGGCAAACGTCATCGACAAACTCGTTTGTGCCAGTGAACGTTTTCGCCTTGGCCAGCAGGAGGTCAAGGAGGGCCGATCCCGGCGCCGGCAGGTTGGCCAGCACGGTTTGTTTCAATCCGTTCGCGCCCCATTCGCTCCCGGTCGCGCTTTCCGCCTCGATGATTCCGTCGGTGAAAAGAAGCACGAGATCGCCCGGACTCAGTTGCGTGGTTGTTGTCCCGAAGGGCGCGCCGGCGATAAGCCCGAGTGCCGGGCCCGCGGTCTTGTCCGCCGTGCTGGCGAATTCCACCTCGCTCGCGTGGCGTCGCACGTGCAAGGGTGGATGATGGCCGGCCCGCGCGTGCCGCATCGTCATCTCATCGCATTGAAACACGCAATAGAGAGCGGTTACGAAGAGCACGGTCCCCGTCTGCTTCAAGATCGCAGTCAGCTCGCGATTCAGATGTGTCATGAGCAATCCCGGATCGGCCAGGTTCACCCCTTCAGCGGCGATGAGGGCGCGCAACATCGCGGTGATAAGGGCCGAGCGGACACCGTGGCCCATGACGTCGAAGATGAAAACGCCGGCCTCCTGGTCGGAGATGCGCACGACATGAAAAAAATCGCCGCCGACCAGGCTAGCTGGTTGATAAAGGTGAGCGAAACGCAGACGCGCGGTCTCGGGAGTGGCGTGTGACGGAAAGAGCGGGTACTCCTTGGGCAAAAGCGCCTGCTGCAATTCCATCGCCATGCGCAGATCGGTTTCCATCTGCTCGTTCTTCGCCCGGATCTCGCGCTCCTTTGTTTCGAGTTCCAGAATGTTCCCGCGAAGCAGCGCGTTTTGCACTTTGAAGAGTGTCTCGGTCGCGATCAGGCCGATGAGGTTGCCGGCGTGATCGACCAGCATGACGTCGTCGTAGAACTGCTCGAGGTCGCGCGCGAAAACAGTGGCCAGGACCGAGCTAATTGCATCGCCGACCGTGATGCGAATTTCGTTTTTTCGTAAGTGCTTGCGGATCGGATCGCGCGCCCAGAGCGAGAAGCCATAACGCCCGCCGAGCAAAGCGCTGAGCTCGTGCCGGGAGCACATGCCGACGAGCGTCCCGCCTTCGAGGACAGCCAGGAATTCGACATTGATCTCGGAAAAGGCGCGTGCGACCTCCTCAGTCTTCGTCTCCGCCTCTGCCGTGGTGCTGTGACTAACGAATTCTCGAAGGTCGATTTCTTCCGCCTTGAGAATCTCCCGGCCGAGTCGCGCAAGGGCTGGCGGCGGGCTTGCTGGCGGCACGGCTTCGTTTACGGGAAGAGCAGACGTTCCCATAACTCAATTTGTATCAGGTCTTGCGGTGACGCTTTGTTACAATTGTGTAAAAACGCATCTTACGTTCCGACCTCGCTGCGTTGTGGCTCAAGAAAAACCGCACGCCATGCTTTGAGGCAATGCCTTATCCGAATTATGGCGTCTCCATCGAATCAGTGACATGGAGACGACCGACAATGAGTTCGCCGATTTCGAGCCGCCTGATTTTTGCGCGCCCGATCACGAGGCAACCGATTGCCACCGCGCCGAACGCCAGCGCGCCAGCGGCGATGGCGCCCGCCGCGACCGCTCCGATGGAATGAGTTCCGACTTCCAACGCGCGAACGCGAACCGACCTTGTTGCGTTACCCGACAGTTCTAGCTCGTTCGTGTTCTCCATCGAAATTTAGATTCAAGAAAAGAATGGAGCCAGTCCGTGAATCTTGCAAATTCTGGACACATGACGGGCTACGCTACGAGTCCGTCGCCGACGCGAATTGCGCCGAGTGCTGGTGCCAAATTGGATCGGCGGCTCGGTAGAAAGCGCTCTGATTGTAACTAAAAAACGCCGCAATTTGCATCAAAATGCTTGACCTTTTCAGGCCGATCAGTCTAGAAAAACCGGATGCCAAATTGGCCCCTTCAAAACGCTACCAAGCTGCCATATCTCACTCAGCAAACGAGGAATAGAGCTGTCCGGGATTTGGTAGCTCTCGTTGCACTATTGAGCGCGGTCCTAACCTTGGTCGCCCCGCATGCCTCTGCCATGGTTCCTCGCGGTGTCTTTTCCCTTTCCAACACCGGAAATCCTTGCAGTAACACAGTCCTGGCCAATCCTGATGTGGCAGGAGTTTCGATCAGATATCCCTGGCTTGATCTCGAGCCAACGGAGGGCGCCTTCAATTGGACCTTCCTTGACTCCGAGGTGGCGCGGGTGGCAGCGGCCGGCAAACAGGTCCTGCTGCGGATCGGTACCATGTCCGGCAGACCGGACTGGGTCACGACAGCCGTTCAGCGGGCCGGAGGAAAGTTCTTCACCTTCGATGATGACGGAGTTCCGACCACCATCCCTGTTTTCTGGGATACAACCTTTATCGCTAAGAAGAAGGCGATGATCGCTGCCGTGGGAAAACGTTTTACCAACAACCCCGCGGTCACGATTGTGACCGCCTCTTTTGCCAATGCAACGAGCGAAGATTGGAATGTGCCTCACACGGATACTGACATTACCAACTGGTTCGCGGTTGGCTATAGCACCGACAAGATGCTTCACGCGGGCTGGCAGATCATCGACGCCACCATGGAGGCTTTTCCGAATCAATACGTCACTTTGGCGATCGGCGGAAACGGTCATGTCAAAGGCACTGGCAATCTTGATCCAACCGCGGATTACGTGGCGGAGAATGCGATCGCGACCGCGCGCGACTCTTGGGACGGGAGATTGATCGCGCAGATTAACAGTCTCGCAACCTTTAATCCTCCCTCGCCGGGGCCGGATGGTTCAATCTGGAACTTGCTCTGGAATAGTCAGCCTGCGGTGGGCGCGCAGATGGTTTTCTGGTGTTTCGATGACCCCACTTATCGGGTCAACGGCGGCGTCCCGGCAAACCCAGTCAGAGTTCTAACCGAATGCATCAACGCGGCCGTAAGCTACGAGCTGGACTATGTCGAGATTTATCAGAAGGACGTTATCAACCTGCCGACGGTGATTAGTTATGCCAAGTCGCAGCTTGATCCCTAGGAGTTGTAGCCGGGATCGGTGATCCCGGTTCCCAAGCGCACAGCTTATCCGCGAGCGACGGACCGGGATCACCGATCCCGGCTACAACTATACCCTAACGAACATAAGACGCTCCGAAGCTCAACGCCCGATTGGGATCGGCAACAACCGGTTTGCCACGATCGCAATCGTCTGAGTGAGGTGTGCTCGGCGCAGGTAGGGCGAGAGAAAATCTCCGTTGCGCACATTTGTGCCCGCCGACCATCGCGAGAACGCGGGCAGGACAAGGACATCATCGCCTAGAAGGAAGCAAGGGCAGTGTATCCGGGTCGCGAAGCCATCGGAAAGGGTGACGGCGGGATGTTCGTGGCCAAGGATGACTCGTCCGCCCTGCGCTGCGATCGAGAGGCAACAAGCCTCGGCCATTGTTTCGTCGCCAAAATCGCCATGAAGAAGAAGGTTTCCGCCCAGCTCGATCTCTCGCCGCAAGACGGCATCCACTCCCGCCCGACGCAGCATCAGCGCGAGCTGGCGGTCGTGATTGCCCGCGATCAGGCTAACGGCGACTCCCAGCCCACTAAGGCGGCGCAGGTCAGCGAGCACGGCTTCTTCCGTGACAGCGGCATGGACAATATCGCCCAGCACGATGATTTGCCGCGGAGCGTATTCGCTCGCGAGGGTCTGCAAACGATCGAGAGTGTCTTCGGCGCTGCCGATCGGCATGAGGTTTCCTTGTTGTCGATGCGCCCAGGCGTAGCCGAGGTGAAGATCGGCGACGAGCAGCGCCCGCTCTTGCTCCATCCAGACTGCGCGGCGCGCATCGAGCCAAAGGCCGGACAAAACTTCAAGACGGGCGGGTTGCATGGTTATCCTTTGCCTAGAGCTTGTCGTGCGCATCACGACTGGAGGGACGGGCTCTGTCCCGTCCGTGTTTCTTTCGGAGGCTTAATGTACTTGGACGGGACAGAGCCCGTCCCTCCACGTTCGAAGCTTCACCCTCTAACGAAGTGCGAGACACGTTCAGTCCGGATTGCTCGATCGCGCTCCACCAATGATGAAAGAGCCGTTCCTGGACTTCCCATGGATCTTCGACCAGCAACGCTTCCTTAATTTTGGTGGCATACATTGCAAACGACAGAGGCGGCACCTTTTCCACCGGCTGTAGTCGCAGTGGCTTCGAAGATTGTGCGTGAAGGAAAGCGAGCGCGCCGGCGGTGTCGAGGAAGATCCGGAGTGTGTCCCGGCGAGCCTCTCGCATCAGGATGTGATCGGGTTCGTATTGTTGGAGCACATTGAAGATCACCTCGGTGCTCCAGGCCAGTTTGCGCACGGATTTGTGCTGGTCGAAAAAATTGCGGTAAACCATCAGTCCGGTCTGGGCCGCATTGCGGAAGTGGTACTTGAGCATTTCGGACCGGGCCAGTGAACGCTCGAGCTCGGTTTCGAAGTCCTCGACGCGCAACAATGTCCGCAAGTCTTCCTCCGCGAAACGCTGCGTCGGAGCAACGGTCAGGACAAAGCCATAATCGTGCGGCGTGGCGAGCGCATTTCCGCCGCGCAGATGACTGAGACGCAGCGTAACCACCCGGGCGAGCGCATCGTTGGCGGCGCGTCCGATGAGCGAGTGAAAAAAATAGTGGATCGCGCGAGGATTGCGGAACGGGAATTTTCTTGAAACCGGCGCTTCATCGGTCTCGTGAAATTCTTCCACGAGAAGGCAATCAGCCGTCGGAATTTCCGAGAGCTGATGTTGCGCAAGATGGATGCTCGCAATGATCCGTCCATTCGCTTTTCCGCAATCCAGCCGTTGCGCGACCCAGGGCGCCAGTTCTTCCACCGGCGTCGTTAGGCAAAACTTCATGCCGCGAAGCCGAAGCACTTCTCTATTGTCTCGATCTGCGTCCGCAACTCGCGCCGAAACGAAACGATTTCCTGCGCGACGCGATTCGAGAGTGGAAACTTGCTCGCGTTCCAGCGCGGGATCGTGGGTAACGCACCATCGGCGCGGCTGACCCAGGCCTCCATCTGGTTCACCTTTTCGAGCCGGACCGGACGTCCCGCGATCACGAAGACATCGCCGGTTTTCATCATGCGCATGAAGAATTCTTCGACGCTGCCGAGCGACCGTTTCTGCAAGCGCACCCGGACCTGCCCGACGTTTGGGATGACCCCAATGTTCTGCAAGAACTCCCGCTGCACGCGGCCGGGCCGCGTGCGAAAGCCATGGTCGTCGAGCTCGATTTTGCCGAAGACCTCGGAGTACTGCTGGCGTAACGACTTTCCACCGCCCGCGAGATAATCGAGCACGTTATCGAGTTCTTCCGGCTCGAGATCGCGGAAGGAGTAGGCGCGCCGCGCCAATTTTAGCGCTTCCTTCCGCGTCCACTGTGCCGTGCAGCCCATGCTCACGAGATGTTGGGCAAGCACATCGAGCGGGGCAAAGGGCACGCGGATTTCGTCGAGATGCCGGGCGCGAGCGAGGAGAACGGTGGCGCACGATTCGACCAGATCGCTCACGTTGGTCGCCATGAGAATTCCCCGACTGACCGCATGGATATTATGGCCGGCGCGTCCGGCGCGTTGCAGCGCCTTGCTTACCCCTTTTGGGGTCGAAAGCATGACGACGAGTTCGATCGAGCCGATGTCGATGCCGAGTTCGAGACTGGTCGAACAGATGACGGCGCGGAGCTCGCCGCGTTTCAATCGATCTTCGACATCGCGGCGCACGTCGCGTTCGAGCGAGGCGTGGTGACATTCGATCGCCCCGGCGAGTTCCGGAAATTTTTCGCGCAGCCAATAGGTGGTCGCTTCCGCTCCGGAGCGGGTATTGGAAAAGACGAGGGTGGTGCGGTGCTGCCGAATCAAATTGCCGAGTTCACGCACCAACCGCTGGCCGGTGAATCCGGCCTCGGGATACGGGTCCTTGCGCAGCGGAGTGTGGACGCGCAAATCGATTTTCTTGGCCGTGGCAACATCGACGATGGCGCAACGGCCATTGGTGCCGACGAGAAATTGCGAGACTTCGGCGAGCGGCGCGACGGTCGCGGAAAGGCCGATGCGCTGCATCGCGGCGGAGCGGGTCTTGATTTGCAAATCATCCGAGCCGCTCGACGCTCAGCGCGAGATGCGCCCCGCGCTTGTTGTCCGCCAGGGCGTGGATCTCATCGATGATCAGCCAGCGGACATCGCTGAGCGGCGCAAGCCACTTCTCCTGGCTGAGAAGAACGCAGAGGCTTTCCGGCGTGGTCAGGAGAATGTGCGGCGGTTTGGAAAATTGCCGTTGCCGCTGATTGGCGCTGGTGTCGCCGGTGCGCAACTCAACGCGGATGGGTGGCTTCCGTCCGAAGAGTTCGCGCAAAGGCTCGGTCAGATTTTTTTCCAGATCGTAACTGAGCGCCCGCAGCGGGGAGACATATACGCAATGGATAAAATCGCCCAATTTTCCGCGGGCGTGCTCGTGCGCGAGCGCGTCGAGCACGGAAAGAAAGGCGGCGAACGTCTTGCCTGTTCCGGTGGGCGAGGCGATGAGCACATTTTCTCCTCGCGCCAGGCGGGGCCATGCTTCGCGTTGCGCTGGCGTCGGGCGCCCGTAGCGCGTGCGAAACCAGCGGAAAACGCGCGAGTTTCGGGCGAAAGAAGACATACGAAAAAATGGGCGGGGGATTCCCGTTGGCAATCGCAATCCTGGTTGCGAAAAAACCGCAAAGCGTCAGGAGAGCGGCTCGAAGTCTTTTGGGCGGACGATTGATGGCCGATGAAGAATCTTGCGGGTGGTTTCGCGGAGCCGATCCCATCCCTGGGCCGCGCTGCATTGGAAGGGACGGAAACGGTAGTCGTCCGTGTCCGCTTCGAAACGGCCGAGGGTCGCGCCGTAGGCCCGCGGAGGATCGTTAGGCGAAATTGCGGGCGTGGATTTGGAAGAATCAAGTGAGGCGTAGTTTTGAACCCACCGTGGATCGTCGCTCAGGATGGCGGAGGGAAGATGACGATCGACAAAGCGTCGCGCCGCCGAGCCCAGCCAAAGGTCGTGCACGAAAACGGCGCGCGGTCTGCCGCCACGCAGCAGGCGAAGAGCGAGTTTCAGGGCGCGAAAGTCTTTCGGTCCGTCAATTAAGACGATGTCGCCTGGCTCGACAACATTCGGCAGGAGCAGCAGCGAATCGCCAAAGAGGCACTCGACATTGGCGCAGTCGCGTAATCTCGCGGCTGCGATGGGAACATCGGGAGAAGTGCCATCCGATTCCAGACTAACGATAGCAGTTTGCGGGAAGAGCTTCGATAGGACGAGCGTGCTTTGCGCGCGAGCGCGGCCCGATTCCACGATTCGGGCCGGCTGCAAGCTGGCGACAGAAGCGTAGAAAAAGAACATCTCGCTGCGCCTGATCCCTTTCGGTTCGTGGGATACGCCGGCGGTTCGCTCCCGATACGACGGCAAGAGGCGCTGCGCTTCCTCCAACAGACTTTTCCATTTCGTCTCCGCTGCGCTCATAACCCCGGAAGATTGCGCCATTCGTTACTCGCTGTCAGATAGAACGCGCACATTGTCATCCCGATCCGGCGAAGCGCGGAGAGGGACCTCGCAGTTGCAATGGAGCAGGTTCAGAAAATAACAACGCGTCACTTCCATAGGAGAGGTCCCTCCGCGTCTGCGCGCGTCGGGATGACAAGGCGGAGTGCGGGCACCGCTCGATGTCGCCCGACCGATCGTTGACGCAGGGTCGTGCTGACGATACACCCTTCGGCATGACAAACCCGACAGCGCGCGGTGTGAGGTATGGCCCGTGGTTGGTCGCACTCGGCGCAGCACTTTGGGGCACCGAGAGCGCCTGGCGTATTCCGCTGAACGATCTCTTCGATGCGCGGGTGATCGTCTTTTGGGAGCACATCCTCATCCTGCTCATGTTTCTGCCGATCCTCATCGTTAGGCTGAAGGAGATTCCAAGGATCGATTCTCGCACTTGGGGTTATCTCCTTTTTTCCGGGTTCGCGGGCTCGGCGGTCGGGACGGTTTTCTTTACCCTCGCGCTCAAGAACGGCAACCCGACGGTGGTTAATGTCGTTCTGAATATCCAGCCGGTCATCTCGACGATCGGCGCTTGTTTGCTTTTTGGCGATCGGCTTGCACCGCGTTTCTACCCCTTCGCCGGCCTCGCTGTGCTTGCCGGCATTTTTCTCTCCGTCGATCATCCGGAATTAATCGGCCAGTCCTTTGCGCAGGCCGGACTCAATTTGGGAACTGGTTATGCGCTCATCTGCGCGCTCTTTTGGGGACTTTCCACTGTCGCCGGTCGTGGTGTCATGACCGGCATGTCGCTCCGCCTCGCTTCCAGCCTGCGCATTGTCGTCGGGTTGTTTTGCATGACGCTCATCCTCTTATTTGCCGGCAAGATGCACGGTGCAGCGCTCTGGCCAGCGGCAGCGCAGGCCCATTCCACGACTGCGATCGGCGCGCTGGTTCTCCTCGCCAGCATCTCAGGCGGCATCCCGCTCTTGATTTACTTCGAGGGATTGCGCCTGACGAAGGCCTCGACCGCGGGTTATTTTGAAATGATGCAAACCCTCGCCGCAGTCTGCATTACCTGGGGATTTTTCCACGCCGCGCTCCGCCCGCATCAAGTCATCGCCGCGCTCGTCCTGATGGGCGCGGTCGCGATGGTGCAGCACGTCCAGGGCGCATTGGAAGTGCAGGACCCGCAGGCACAACGGTGTGAATAACAAGCCTTCCCTCTTCGACGAGTTGAAACGGCGCAATGTTCTGCGCGCGGCCGCCTTTTACGCCGCGAGCGCCTGGCTGCTCGTGCAAGTGGCAACACAGGTGTTTCCTTTCTTTCACATTGCCGAGTGGGTGGTGCGCTGGGTGGTGGTCGCCGCGACGATCGGGTTTCCCTTCGCGATCCTATTCTCCTGGTTCTACGAATGGACGCCGCAAGGCCTCCAACTGGAAAGCGAAATCCCGCCTAACGAGTCTATTACTCGCCACACTGGCAAGAAACTTGATCGCTGGATCATCGCGGTCCTGGGCATGGCAGTTGTCTTGCTGCTCGCGAATCAATTCGTTCTCCATCGCGACGAGAACAAACCCGCCGATGGTGCATCGGCTGCGACTCCGATCCCGGCGAAATCCATTGCCGTGCTGCCCTTTACCGACCTCTCGCCCAGGCACGACCAGGAGTCTTTTTCCGATGGCATGGCCGAGGAGATTCTCAACGCGCTCGCGCGAATCAAGAACCTAAAGGTCGTCGGACGCGCCTCTTCATTCCATTACAAAGGCAAAGACGTAGATCTGAAAAGAATCGGTTCCGATCTCGGCGTCGCGCACATTCTCGAAGGCTCGGTTCGGAACCAGGGCGACCAGCTTCGGATCACGACCACCTTGCTGCAAACCTCCGATGGCGTGCAGGAATGGTCTAACACTTACGATGGCAAACTGGCCGATGTCTTTGACCTGCAGGAGTCCTGCGCGCGCGACATCGCCAACCAGCTAGACGTCGTCCTGGGTGAGAACGGCCAGCAACGATTAGTCGATAAGACAACGGATAATGCCGAGGCCTATGCGCTCTTTATCGAAGCGCGAACGCTGGTCAACGCCAGGGTGGGGGACAACTTGCCGCGCGCCATCGCAAAACTGGAAAAGGTCACAACGCTCGACCCAAAATTTGCGCGCGCCTGGTCCAAGCTGGCGGTGGCACATGCTGTCCTGCCACAATATGTCGGGGGCGACTGGGCTGAAAACCTAACGACCGCGGAATCCGATGCGAAGCGCGCGCTCGCGCTCGACCCCGACAACGCAGAAGCCTACGCGGCGCTCGGCTACATCGCTTTCTCGCGTCGTCGCTATGTCGAGATGGTAGCGCCGGCGGCGCGCGCTCTGGCGCTGGATCCCGACGACGACACCGCAAATTACTGGGCGTCAAATCAGCTTGCGGCCATGGGGCGGAGCAGGGAGGCGGAAGCCCTTCTCGACCATATCCTCATTCGTGACCCGGCCAGCGCGCGGGCCTTGTACTACAAGGGAGTGGTGCGTTGGCGGGTAAAGGACGCGACCGCCGCGGTCACGTTTGCCAGGCGCGGCATCGCGCTCGGTTTTCCCGTCGGCGGACTGACCCTTTCGTCGGTCGCGGCAACGAAGGCCGACTACGACCGAAGCGCGCCGGATTTTGCCACTGGGATGTCGTCAATCGGCGCGAAATTCTCATCCGACCAGTTGCAAACTATCTATCGCGGCATGTACTTGGGCGAAACTGAGCGCGCCGCGGCCCTGAATGTTGTCGCAGCCCGCCCTAACGATCAGTATGTGCCCACCTTGCTCATGATGCTGAGTGAGCCCGAGCGCTCGTTTGCGGCCTTCGAGCATAGCTCTACTGGTCTATCCGACGCTTATCTCAATTTTCTCTGGCAACCCGATGCCTGGTCGCGCAAGGCCCGCCAAAGCGCAGCCTTTCAGGCTTTCGCCAAACGCATCGGAATGGTCGATTACTGGAAGAAAAACCGCTGGCCGGATCAATGTTCCCCCACACCCGGAAATGGTCCCGACGCGTTCACCTGCCAATGAATAATTTCTTCGCCGAACTCAAGCGGCGCAACGTCATCCGCATGGCGGGATTATACCTTGTCGCCGCATGGTTACTGGTGCAGGTGGCCGGGACCGTGCTGCCGATGTTCGGCGCCCCTGACTGGCTGCCCCGCAGTGTCGTCGTCGTGCTCGCGATTGGTTTCATCCCCGCGCTGATTTTCAGTTGGGTTTTCGAAATAACGCCGGAAGGGTTGAAACGCGATGCCGAAGTCGCACCCGAGCAATCGATCGCCCCGCAAACGGCGCGGCGGATGGATCGGATGATCATTGTCGTCCTGCTTCTCGCGCTTGCTTACTTTGGCTTCGACAAATTCGTGCTCAACCCGCGACGCGAGGCCGCGCTGGTGGCGACGGCGGCGCGGGCGTCCCTCGCGGCTACGTCTAACGATTCCCCGGTCGCGATTCCTGCCAAAAGTATCGCCGTCCTGCCCTTCGAAAATCTGAGCGACAACAAAGAGAATGCTTACTTTGCCGATGGGGTGCAGGATGAGATTCTGACCGACCTGGCCAAGGTAGCGGACCTTAAAGTCATCAGCCGCACGAGCGTGATGCAGTATCGAGGCGCGGCCGGGCGCAACCTGCGCCAGATCGGACAACAACTGGGAGTGGCCCATGTGTTGGAAGGAAGTGTGCAGCGCGCCGCGAACAAGATCCGGGTCAATGCTCAGTTGATTGATGCACGGAACGACGCCCACCTTTGGGCGCACACTTACGATCGCGACCTGGCGGATGTGTTCGCCATTCAAAGCGAGATAGCCGAGACGATCGCGGAACAGTTACAGGCACAGTTATCACCGCGCGAAAAGGCGGCGATTGCAGAAGCGCCCACGAGCGACGTGGTCGCAAACGATCTCTATGTCCGGGCCCGCGCCCTTGATGACATGGCAAACGACGCCGGCGCGAAACAGTATCTGCTGCAAGGTATTAGCCTGCTCGAAGAGGCGGTGCGACGCGATCCGAAGTTTTTGCTCGCTTATTGTTTGATGTGCGAAACGCAGCTCGACCTTTATTGGTACGGGTTCGATCACACCCGAGAGCGACTTGAGCTCGGTCGGGCGGCATTGCAAAAGGCCGAACAGCTCCAGCCTGATGCCGGAGAAGTGCATATGCAAAAGGGTATCTACGCCTATCATGGCTTCCGTGACTATGAGACGGCGCGGGCCGAGCACGAAATTGCCCGCCGCACTTTGCCGAACTCGTCGCGGCTTTACCTGCAACTTGGCGCGATCGACCGCCGCCAGGCGCGCTGGGATGATTCAATCCGGCATTTCGATCGTGCGGTCGAATTGGATCCGCGGAATTTCGAAGTGGTGGAGGAAGCTGCCTTTACGCATGAGGGTTTGAACCACTACGACCAGGCAAGAAAGTTATTGGAGCAGGCGCTCGAGATTTCGCCAAAGGATTACTTTGCCCGTATCTCACTGGCTCAACTCCCTCTCTTTCAGAAAGCCGACTTGCAGGATTTGCGGCGACAACTCAATGTTTTCCGCGACGAGGGAGCGGAATCAACTGCTAACGCGGCGGAGGTATTTATCGCCTGCGCTTTGGCCGATCGCGATCCCTCCGCAGCCGAGCAGGCGCTCTCCTATGTCCCGGAGGAAGGCGTCATAGATAACGTGCAAAACTTTCTAATTCCGCGCGATTGGTTTGTCGGCCTGGTGGCGAGGACTTTCGGTGATAACAATCGCGCGCAAAGTGCCTTCGCCGCGGTCCGCCTGATAGAGGCGAAAATTACCCAGGATCAGCCGGACTACGCGCAAGCCTGGAGCATGCTTGGTCTGATCGACGCCGGGTTGGGTCGAAAGACTGATGCAATAGCGGAAGGCAATCGGGCCGTTGAGTTACTGCCGCTGTCGAAGGATTCCTGGGAAGGTCCGATTTTTGTCACCAATCTCGCCATTATCTATTCGTGGTTGGGCGAGAAAGACCTGGCACTCGAGCAGTTGAGAATCTCGACGCAGAATCCGGTTGGCATCTCTTATGGCGACTTAAAGCTCCAGCCTTACTGGGATTCTCTTCGCAGCGATCCGCGCTTCGAGAAAATTGTTGCCGCCGTCGAGGCGAAGGGGAACGCAGCGCAACCGCAGAAAGCGGCTGAGACACAGGCGCAAACAAAGCCATGAGCGACAAGCCTTCGTTCTTTGCCGAATTGCAGCGTCGCCATGTCTATAAGATCGGCGCTGCCTATGTAGTGGCCGGTTGGCTGGTGGTGCAGGTGGTCACACAGGTCTTTCCGATCTTTAACGTCTCCGCGCTGGCGCAGCGAATCATTGTGCTGGTGATTATCGCGGGATTCCCAGTTACGCTAGTCCTAACCTGGCTCTTCGACATCACCTCTCAGGGCGTCGTGCGGACGGGCGATCTTCCCGAGACGGGCGAACCGCCCGAGGTGCGACGCGAACGGCGCGGGACGGACCGTAGGCTTAACTATGTTCTCGGTCTCCTTTTGCTTTGTGCAGTGGGTTATGTCGTGTTCGATCACGCCTTACTTCGGCGCGCATCGACCGAGGCGGGCGACGCAGCCAGGTCGATCGCCGTTCTGCCCCTGGTCAACACCAGCGGTGATCCCGCGAATGAATATTTCTCCGATGGCCTTTCGGAGGAACTGATCGCGGTGCTTGCCAAGATTCCCGGTCTCAAGATCATCGGCCGCAGCTCGTCGTTCCTATTCAAAGGCAAATCCGACGCCAGTCGGACAATCGGCGAAAAACTCGGCGTAACGAACTTGCTCGAAGGCAGTGTGCGCAAACAGGGCGACCGCGTGCGGATCGTCGCCGAACTGATCAATGCGGCCGATGGGCGCACGCTTTGGTCCGAGACCTACGACCGCGAGTTGAAGGATGTCTTTGCCGTCCAGAGCGAGATTGCCATTGCGGTAACCGAACAGCTCAAGATTAAGCTTCTGGGCGCACCGGCGAAATCCGATGCTGCGCCGTCTAACGACAATCTGGCAGCCTACAATGCCTTGCAGCAGGGAACGTTCTACTTCCGTCTCAGCACTGAAGAAGGGACACGCAAAGCGATAGAGTTTTACGACGAAGCCATCCGGCTCGATCCGCGCTACGCGCTCGCCTATGCGCAGCTATCCGCCGCATGGCGACAACTCGCCGCCACCTGGCTAAGTGGCGCTGAAACCAACGAAGCCTACGCCAAGGCGCGGAACGCAGCGCTGACTGCCTTGTCGCTCGCGCCCGATCTCGCCGCAGGGCACGAAGCGCTCGGCTTCGTATTGCTGACACCCGACCTCGATTTCGCCGCGGCCGAAGCCGAATTCCGCAAGGCGGAGAAACTGGCCCCGGCCGACGCCGGACCCAAATTTGCTCTGAGCTTTCTGTTCGCTACCCGAGGTCGGCTGGCGGAGGCGGAGAACATAATGCGACAGACGCTGGCACTCGATCCGTTAGGCGTGACTCGCTACTTGAATCTCGCCCGCATCCTGATTGGCGCCGGCCGATACGACGAAGCCGAGGCTACTTTGCGCAAGGCGATCGAGCTTCAACCGGCGGCCGCTCGACTGCATTCCTATCTTACAATCATCGATGTATTACGTGGGAATGCCGCGGCCGCGCTGCAAGATGCAGAGCTGGAGCCGAAAGGATTCTGGCAGGATTACGCCCTGGCTCTGGCGCAGCAGGCGCAGAGTGATCGCGCAACGGCCGACGCTGCTTTGCAAAAGTTGCTAGACGAGGATGCAGTGAGCGCGCCTTTCCAGATCGCCGTCGTTTACGGTCTGCGCAAAGAACCTGACAAGATGTTTGAATGGCTCGAACGCGCTTATACCGAACACGACCCCGGTTTAACGCAATTGTTAGTTGCGCCCTTCATTCTGAATTACAAGGATGACCCGCGCTTCGCAGCATTCTGTCAGAAATTGAAAGTCCAATTCCCGCCTCCCGCAGGCGCCGCAAAGCCATGAGCGGCAAGCACTCGTTCTTTGGCGAGCTGAAACGGAGAAATGTTGTCCGCGTGGGCGGGCTCTGTGCCGGCGCGAGAATTCCATCAGCTACACTCCAAAGATGAATCTGCGCAGCCTCGTCGTTGGGTCTAAATTGCCGTTCTTAAACTCGTTGGGTAGAGGAGATACCGCATGAACTGGGAAATGCTTGCCGCCATCGGGCAGTTAGCGGCGGTCCTGATTGGAATTCCGTCCCTTATTTATCTGGCCGTCCAAATAAGAGAACAAACCAAGGAGCGCCGGCAGGAAGCGGTCAACGTCCTGACTACTCAATGGGGTGATCTGACATGTGCGTTGCACGAATCGAGCGAGTTCTCGACAATTTTCCTGCGCGGACTTCGATCGTTCGACAATCTCGGCCCGGTGGAGAAATTGAGGTTCAGCGCCTTTTTCAACCGGTTCATCAACTATTTCGAGGCGATGTACTTCGCGCATCAGCACGTGATGCTCGGGCAGGAGTCGTGGGGCAAGATCGAACGGACGATGAGCGACCTGCTCGCCTACGCGGGCACGCAGCAGTGGTGGAAAGAACGCAAGCATTGGCACACGGAGGAATTTGCCCGCGTCGTGGACGAGATTATCGCAAAGGGCCACGAGCCCAAAGCCTATGCCACCTACAATCTTGGCGAAATGACGGGCTCAGGCGAAAACGGTCCTTAGGGAAGACAGGATTAACAGGATTTACTGGATTAAGAGAAGAGACGGAAGGCAGTTGAGCCGCGCAACACCGCCGCGTTCCAGGCAAACCCTCGCTACCGTGATTCAGAGGTCTTGGAACCTCGACGTTTCATTTTTGGTGTCACCATGTTTTGGCCGTCAGCGCCGACATTGAAACGGCAGCGCGGGTGCATTCCTCGCAGGCAGCTTTCTCGCACTGGTGCGTGAGTGAGACCGGCGAGAAATTTTTCGATCATATAACAAGTCTCCGGATGATCTGCGGTGACGCCGGCCAATGGGCATCCCTGGCTAAGAATGCAGAAACCGTCTCCCTGTTTCTCAATCTGCGCCGCCCCGCCGATCGAATTCAAGACGCGCGCCGCGCTTTGCACGCGCGATGCCAGCGGCTTTTCCCGGTGATACGTTCCAAACCGGGAAGCCAGCACCTCACCGCTGGCGGCGAGCAACTTCGGCAACGTCTTCGCCGGAAGAACGTTTTTCATCGCGGTGATTACCGCGCTGAGTGTGGCGCTGGACGCCTGGGCCAGATATTTCTGTGCGCGCGGGGTGAGTTGATAGATTTCATGTGGACGCCTCGTCCCCGGCTCTGAACCTACCCGATGAACCAGCCCATCCCGTTCCAGTGCAAGTAGATGCGAGCGGACCGCGTTCCTGGTCAGCCCGAGGCGAAGAGCGATTTCCCAGACCGTGTGGATACCGCGCTGCAGAAGGTCCACCACCTCAGTCCGGCGGCTGCCGAAGCGAGCCCGCTTTTGCTGGGCAAATGGGGCCGGGTGCTTCTTCACGCCAGAAGAATAGCAGAAAAAAATCGATCTAATAAGTCAAAATTAATTTGACTATTTGGCGACGATGTTCAAAATGGGAGACAGCAAACGGGGAAACTATTGCCGAAAGAGAAGAAGACATGACCGATTTAATTGTTAATGCGCGAGGATCCTCGGCGCGCGCGCCCTTGGGTGCCTAAGTCATGACTTCAATTGAGCTGGCGAATGTCGCCGGCTTTCACTGAGGCAGATCTGAAAGGTTCACGTTACAAACAATGAAAACTGATGTCTTGATTATCGGTGGCGGTCCGGGCGGATCAGCCGCAGCCATGTTTCTGCTTCGGCAAGGGATTACCCCTGTCATCATCGAGCAGGAGGAATTTCCACGCTTCCACATTGGTGAGTCTTTGACCGGCGAGTCGGCCCAGGTCCTCCGCCGGCTGGGCCTGCAAGAGGAAATGGAAAAACGCGAGTACCCGATCAAACATGGGGTCAAGGTCTATGGGACCAACGCCACCAATAGCTGGTATGTGAAGGTCTCTTCTCGTGATGAGAACTGGGAGCTCTATGACAACATCACATGGCAGGTGCGTCGGAGCGACTTCGACGAGATGATGCAGAAAGAGGCCGTCAAACGCGGCGCCATCCTTAAGCGGGGCACCGCGGTCCAGGCCCTGAAAAACGAAGACGGCAGCATGCGCGGGGTGCTCGCGCGCTGGCAGGATGGCACGACCGAGGAGATCGAGGCAAAAGTGACTCTCGATTGCTCAGGTCAGGCAACTTTCCTGGCCAACCAAAAAGTGACCGGTCCGAAATATCTCGGCAGCTATGACAAGCAGGTGGCCTTTTTCTCTCACGTCAAAGGCGCCATCCGTGACTCCGGAACTTCGGGCGAGAATGCCAAAGATAACACTCTCATTCTTTATCATAACAAGTTCCATTGGGCCTGGTTTATCCCGGTGGATAGCGAAACTGTCAGCATAGGTTTGGTAACTCCGCGAGCTGACTTCCTTAAGGAAAAGCAAACGCCCGAGGAATATCTTCCGCAAAGACATTTACACCATCAATCCCGAATTGAAGCGACGCATCCCGAAGCTTGACCTCGCGGAGAAGGTGCATGTCGTTCCTAACTACTCCTACCAGGTGCGCGGGTTCTGCGGCAAAGGTTTCATCTGCCTCGGGGACGCCCATCGCTTCATCGATCCGATCTTTTCCTTCGGCGTGACTGTGACCATGCGTGAAGCCGAGCTGGCGGCGCCTCTCATTCGCCAATACCTGGACGGCAAGCTGGCAGACAAGGAAAACCCATTCCAGGAACATATGATAGCCTGTGAGAAGGGGGCCGATAATCTCGAGGACATGATCGACCTGTTCTGGGAACAACCGTTCGCCTTTGCGACCTTTGTGCACTCACGTTATCCCGACCAGATGACTGATGCTTTTGCAGGTCGTATTTACGAATCCGAGCATCAGCCTTCGCAGGCAATTCTTGCGTTTCGCAAAATGCTAAAACGGACGCGCGAGTATGATCAGGACGATTACTCGGTTCCTATCGGTTCCCGCTATCACCCTGAACGTGCCGCGCTTTGGGAACCTAACTCCCCGGTCGGTACGACAGAAGAGTGGATGGGCGCCCGGTAAGTAATTGAACGATGTCAGTCGGCGGCGCGACAGGGGTAATGGGTCGCGCCGCGCGGACTGCCATCCGTGCTTGCCATTCCTCGCCGCGGCGCAGTTTGTGTTTGCCATGTCGCGTGCGATCCGGCAGGAGTGGTGGCGTGATCCGCGCCGCCAAGGACCGCGCAACCTACATTGAGCTGACGCAGCTACCGAATATCGGCCCGGCCACTGCTGCTGATCTGCGCCTGTTGGGCATTCGGTCGCCCGCACAACTCGTCGGGCGTGATCCGTATGCGATGTACGAGTCGCTCTGCCGAGTTACTGGGCAGCGCCACGACCCTTGTGTGATCGATGTTTTTATCTCGGCGGTGCGGTTTATGGAGGGCGCACCGGCCAAGCCTTGGTGGCGCTACACCGCGGAGCGGAAGGCCAGGCTTCGCTCAAAAGCTGAAACACTGAAACGCTGAATGTGAGCGTGCCGCCTTAGCGACGCGCTTTTTTGCGGCGAATTATCGGTCGGCGGGTCTTGCGGGCGGAAGAGCGGCTTTTCGCCTTCGCTTTGGGATTTCTTGACTTGGTGACGCGTGAGCTGGTCTTAGTGCGCCGCGCTTTCGCAGGACGGGATTTTTTCGCCGCGGACTTCTTTGCGGTGGAACGAATCGCTTTACCCGGTCGAATTGACTTCACGATGCGCTTCGCTGCGGGCGCTGCGACACGGGCGGTTTTCGCAACCACTTTGGCTCCGCGGACCGCTTGTCGCGCGACGCGCTTGACCGCGGGCATCATCGGCTTGCCGCTCTCGGCTCGCTTGCCGACGACTGCGCCAATCACGCCGCCTACGACCGCTCCTACAGGACCGCCGACCGCGCCGAGCACTGCGCCCGTGGCTGCGCCGGCGGCGGATTTCGAGATCGGCGGGATGTCGATGTTTTCATTCGATTCGGATTGCGACGCAGAGGAATTGGATTTTTTTGCCATAGGATTTGTTTGGTTTTTCAGCGGAAGCGTTGCGGGAGGAACAGGATCATCCAAAGATTGATTCGTCGCTCACCTCGCGCCCGGTTGGTTCATACGCGTAGCTGGATCTCGGCTTTGCCACGTTAAACGGACGACATCCGCCTGAGGCGGATCGTCCCTGTAGGAGGCAACCGGAGCGGTCGCCCTACAATTGCGGGGCGGCGAGCCCGCTTGGACGACACGGAGGTCGTCCCTCCAAGGCGGCAAACGGAGTGTTCGCCATATGATTGCGCGCACTATTCGAAGCGTTCGGTGCGTTGCAGCAGGTTTTCCCACCAACTGTGATGCTCGAGATACCAATCGACGGTCGTCGCGATCCCTTCGCGTGCGGTGTGGAGCGGGTGCCAATCCAATTCCTTTTTCGCGAAAGAAGAGTCGATCGCATAACGGCGATCGTGCCCGAGGCGATCGGTCACGAACGAGATCAGGCTGTGCGGTTTACCCAATCGATCGAGAATCAGCCTGACGACCTCGAGATTAACCATCTCGCCGTCGCCGCCGAAATTGTAAACGGCGCCCGGCTTGCCCTCGAAGAGCGCGGCGACGACTCGCAGCGCAGTGGTCTTCGACATGGATCCAGTCGCGCACATTCATTCCGTCGCCGTAGACCGGGAGAGGCTGGTCGCTAAGCGCCTTGATAATCATGAGCGGGATCAGTTTTTCCGGAAACTGGTAGGGGCCGTAGTTGTTGGAGCAACGGGTGACGACGACGTCCTGGCCGAAGGTGTGATGACAGGCGAGGGCGAGGAGGTCGGCGCCGGCTTTGCTGGCGGAGTAGGGTGAACTCGGCTCGAGCGGCGATTGCTCGGTGAATTTTCCGGTTTCGCCGAGCGATCCGTAAACCTCGTCGGTGGAAACCTGGATGAAGCGCTGGACGTCGTGACGCCGGGCGGCGTCGAGCAGGACGCTCGTGCCGACGACATTGGTGTGGATGAAATTTTGCGGAGAATTGATGCTCCGATCGACGTGCGATTCGGCCGCGAAATTGACGATGGCATAGAACTGTTCCTCATGCAGCAGGGTGTCCATCTGGTCCCCATTGGCGATGTCGGCCTGGAAAAATTCGTAGCGCTCGCCATGCTCCTCGACGACGCCATCCAGATTGGCGGGATTTCCGGCGTAGGTGAGGGCGTCAACATTTGTGACGTACGCCGGCTTGTAATGTTGCAAAATGTAACGAATAAAGTTACTCCCGATGAACCCACAGCCGCCTGTCACCAATATGCGCATCGGAGCGCTACCTAGCAGCGGAGAGGAGACCGCGCGAGGAGAAATTCCGGCATCGCCGCCGCTCGCGGAGCGACTCGCCCAGTTGGATTGGACCTTCTGGGGAATCATCGCCCTGGGCGCATTCCTCCGGTTCCTCCTTTTGAGCATGAAGCCGCCCCATTTCGACGAGGGAATCAACGGCTGGTTCGTCGATCAGATGATGAGGACCGGCTTCTACCGTTACGACCCGACCAATTATCACGGTCCGTTGCATTTCTACATTCTGTTCCTCTCCGCAGGCGCTCTTTGGACGCTACATCTGGGCGCTTCGGCTGCCGGTCGTGCTGGCCAGCATTGGATCGATTTTCGTCACGTTGAAATTCGAGCCGTTTGTCGGAAAAAGCGTCAGCCGGATGGCCGCGCTCGCGATGGCGATTTCGCCGGCTTTCATCTTTTACGGACGCTACTCGATCCATGAAGTGTGGCTGCTGCTTTTCTCGATGCTCTTTGTCCTCGGCTTGCTCGGGCTCTGGCGCTTCGGGACGCGCCCCTACCTCTGGTGTGTCGGAATAGGCACGGCCGGGATGATTCTGACGAAGGAGACCTACATCATCCACATCGGTTGCGCGCTGATCGCGGCGGTCGTGCTCTGGATTTCGCACAAAATTTCGCCGCTGCCCGATTTAAAGCGTGCCCGTCAGCAGTGGGACTACATCGATCTCGCGATCGTGACCTGCACCGGTATTTTCTTCATTGTCTTTTTTTACTCGGGGACTTTTCTCAATTGGTCGGGGGTCAAGGGCCTTTATCTGACGTTTGCAACCTGGTATCACACCGGTTCAAACGGCAATGGACATGAAAAGCCCTGGCCTTACTGGCTCGAGCTAACTCTGCGCTATGAATGGCCGGTCCTGATCGGGCTGTTTCTTTGTCTGGCGTGTCAGTTTTTTCGGAACTTCGTCGTGCGTTATCTCGCCATCTACGGCGTGGGAGTTTTCGCCGCTTACAGCATTATCCATTACAAGACGCCTTGGATCATTATCAGCATTGTCTGGCCGCTCCTTTTTGTTTTTGCGGCTGGGGCGGTAGCGAAGAGGATTCCGCGCCCGGCTTTCTATGCGGTGGGGTTTGCTTTGATCGGTTTCGGGTTGGGAGCGGCCGCCAGTTATCTGGCGCAGCCGGCGGCGGTGCGGGCCGCATGCTCCTTGCCAATTTATTTGCGCGAAGCCTACAGGATCACGGTCGCGGCCACGAGCACGAGTGGAGTTGCGGGCGAGTTCGGGCAGGTGTTATACGCTGGCGCATTGGTCGGTGCTTTGCTCGGCGGCGGTCTCGGCTTCTTTGTCGGGAAATCCGCTCGAATTAGCGAAGGAGTGATGCGGACGGTGCAGCGCAGCGCGGCAAGTCTGGCGCTGGTGATGTCGCTGGGGATGGCCATCTATCTGAATTACTTCCAATGCAGCACGGACAGCGAACCCTATGTCTATGTGCAGACTTATAACGACATCTATAAGCTGATGAAACCGGTCATGCGGCTGGTCCGGAGCAACCCGCTGAATTATGGCATGATCGGTCATTTCATCCGGACCAGCACCTATCCGTTCCCCTGGCTGCTGGGGGATTTTCCGAATATCGGCTACTACGAGAAAAACAACTCCCCGGGGAAATTCGACGCCGATTTCCTTGTTGTGCAGGAGGATCGAATTGCGGAGGTGGAGAAGAAGTTGCATGAGAGTTACTTTACCAAGCCAATGAGGATTCGGCCCTACCAGGACACCTCGAAACTCTATCTTCAACGCCAAGAGGTTTGGTAAGTTGTTCCCAGGCAAGCAGCCTGACTTCGTTGGACAAGTGGCTCCGACGCCGGTGAAGCCAAAGCTTGGTCTCCCCTAGGAATGAGACGCAGCGAAAAAGTTCGTTTCGGCGAGACACCGGAACCAGCACGCGAGACGCGCGCGCTACCCAGATACGTGGTTCCACGCGCTGGCTGTTGTGCGAGTAGAGGATACACTCCGCCAGGAATGAGACGCACGCGCGATTCAGAAGGCTACGCCGCGAGATGAAATTCTTCTCCGCGGGGCTGACTTTCGTCAATGTCGCAACAATTGCCGGCCTGCTCCTGGGCATTGTTGGGGGCGGGCTCGACCCGGGTTTGGCCGGCCTCGCTTTGTTCCTCGGGTTGACCGCTGCCGTTTTTGCGTGGATCGGAACGGCCCCCTTCGCGCCGCGCAAGGTGATCGCGCCGCCGCCGCAATCCCAGCCTCCGCTCCCGAAATCAAAGCGGGCGCGGCGCCGGATGAAACTGGTCGAGACACCTGTCGTCGTTGCGCCCCGCCCTAACTACAATCCAGTGGCTTGGGCGGTCAGCATTGTCTTCCTCATGTTTGCGGTCCGCGCATTTCTGCTGGCTCGTTTACGTGGATAACGATCACTTAAAGATCCAATCGCCTAACAATCTCGGCGATCTCGCGCTCCACATCACCTACATCAAGTATTTTGCCAACGGCGTCCCCCTTTGGCCGGACAATCCGATTCACGTCTTCAGCGGCCTTGCGTTATCCCGCCGGGATTGATTTTTTTAATTCGCTCCTGCTTCTCCAGAAAATCGACCTGATCCGCATTCTCGTCTGGACGGGATTGTTCGGTTCGCTCGCTACCTTCTACGGTTTTTATCGCTGGGGCGGGGCTTTCGGAGTCGCAGGTTTTCTCTTTAATGGCGGACTCGCCGGCTACGAGTTCTTCAAGAAGTTTCATTTTGCCGATTATCAGGCGGAGAAGATTGCGTGGAAGAGCATTCCCCTCGCGATGTTCGTGACGCAGCGCGGACTGCTCTACGCGATTCCTGCCGGGCTTCTTCTCTTGTTGCACTGGCGAAGGAAATACTATCCGCCTGCCATCGATGACACACCCGGTCCGCGACGCGGCTTTCTCCCATGGTGGGTCGAGTGGTCGCTTTACGCCTCGATGCCGCTTTTCCATGTCCACACCTTTCTCGCTCTCTCGATTGTGCTGGCTTTCTGGTTGCTTATTGGCACGTGGGAGATGCGTAAACAGGTCGGGATCCTGCTCGCCGCAGCCTTTGTCCCTGCGACTTGGATCGTTTGGATGATCACCGATCATTTTCAGGCGAAATCGATCCTGGCGTGGGCGCCCGGCTGGGTGCAAAGCGATCCAGCATTCGCTATTCCCGCACTCCAATTTTGGTTCGTCAAAATCCCGGCACTGCTCGGTTTCTGGATTTGGAACTTCGGTCTGACCTTGCCGGCGATGATCGCGCTCGCTGGCGTGATCGGCTGGCGGATGTGGCGGAATCGCTTTCCGACTCCGACGTCCTGATCAAGAAACTCCTAGCCCGAGCACGATTACGATCACGAGCAGGAGCACGAGTGAAGGCCAGGAGAAAGATCTCGTGACGCTTCGCGCTTTCGCTTTCGTCGTCCCGGCAGTGTTAATTTTTGTTTTCGCGCTTTTTGTGAAAACGGCGCCGTGGGGTTGGGACAACACCAAGCTCATCATCTGGGCGTATTTCATTTGTCTCCCGTTTCTGTGGGAATTGATCCTCCGTTGGCCTTGGCCGATTCGAATCGGTGTCTGCTTCCTCCTCTTCGCGTCGGGGTTCGTTAGTCTGGTCGGCGGGATGGCGGGTTCGGCCGGGTTTGATATCGAAGACCGCATGGAGGTCGCGGCGGTCGGCGACGCGGTGCGCCCATTGCCGATCAAGGAGCGCTTTGCCGCTTTTCCCACTTTCAATCACCCGCTCCTGCTCAATGGCCGCAAAGTCGTGCTCGGATATCCCGGGCACCTCTGGACGCAAGGCTTCGATTACGCTCCGATCGAGCAACAGCTCAAGGCGCTCATGCTCGGCGCGCCTGACTGGCGCGAGCGAGCGCAAGCGTTGCACACCCGCTATATCTTTTGGGGACGTGAGGAAAAAGGAGCCTACGGTATAAGTCCGCAACCGTGGCGCGGAAAAGTGGCGGTCGTCGCCAAAGGTCCCTGGGGGATGATTTACGACCTCGAAACGCCGGCGAAGTCGGCGCGATGACTGCTCTCGCGCTTCGCTCGCAGCAAAGCATCAAACTCCAATCACCAAGCCCCAAGGAATTTCCAATGACCAAACTCCCAAAGAGGGCATCGCGCGACCTGCTTTGGTTAAATATTGGACCTTGGGATTTCCTTGAAGCTTGGTGATTGGGATTTGGAATTTGCCTGCGGTATCATCCGGGCGTGCTTCAACGACTGGCCAATAGTTGCGAATGCGTTTCGTGCAACTTTTCCGAGCGAAGGCGCTGGACGCGCGTTGGAATCGGTCCGCACCGGCGCTCTAGAGAGCAAAGACGATGCCCACGATTCTGGTGGAGAGTGAAGGACTGTGCCTTGTAGTCGGAGTCGGTGACCCCAGCCATTTGCTTTGGCAGAGCCGAAACGTCCGCTGGGGCCACTGCCCCCGGCTACGACTACGGCACGACAGTGAGCGTGAGATCGTTGCCGGTGCCGCCTTCGTAGCTCACCTGGAGCTTATTCCCGGCGAGTGCGCTGATAATAGAACCGTCGGCCAGGTTGGCAAAGGTGCCGCTGATGGGTGTGACAGCGGTGTTATTGATGACCGTGAAAACCGTACCTAGAGTGAGTGTTTGGAAACCCCTTGGCAATAAAACAAACTGCGCGCCGCTTTCGATGGTTACGCCTTTGGTGGCAACTTGATCGGCTTTGGCCTGGCTAAGATCTAGTTCGCACTTATAGATGCCATCGGCTCTGAAGGTGAGTGTTTTGCTGATCGCCAGGGCGTCCGGCCCCTTTACTCCAGGCGCGAGATAGGCGCCCTGGCCGTTCCCAGCGCCGACGATGACTGCGCCTGCGATCCTGCCTATCCCGCCCAGAGTGCCGGCGTTCACCATCACCGGCCCGGTGCCGGTGGCTGAACCGGCGCCAGCTTGGGCGAGCAGCGTGCCGGCGGTTATGGTCGTGCCGGCTTCGTAAGTGTTGGCTCCCGTTAGAGTCAGCTGTTCGCTTCCGGTCTTAACCAGCGAGCCGTTCTGAGTAATCACGCCGCTGAAGGTCGTGCTTCGTCCGTTCCCGCCCACCGTAAACTTCTGCCGAAGGGGGCGCACTGTGCTCGTGCTATCACCCTCCAACGAACCGATCGCCATCACTGCCGCATTATTGTGTGTGCTAAGGTCAAGAAGACCGCCGTTAATCAATTCTACCCTCGCCAAATTGCCATTCGAGCCCCCTTCGAAGAAAATCGTCCCGCCATCAGCGAGGAGAGTGGCTGTGCCACCAGTTGAGTTATTCTCGAATTTCAGCGTGGCACCAGGTTCGACAGTAATAACACTATTCCCGGCGCTTGAGTCGTCGGCAAAAAATGTGCCTCCCCCGCCGGTGTCACCTTGCTCGTTCAAAATCGTGGCGTTGGCGGCACTGCTGTTTTCGTTGAACTCAAGTAGCGCCGCATAGCGACCGGTGCTGTCTCCTTTATTAATGAATGTAGCGCTGCCGGCGTTGCTACTGTTAGCGAAAGCGGTATTCGAAATCGTCTCGCCGCTGTTTGTATATATTACTCCATCTCCAGCAGTAGCCCGCCCACCGAAGCCAAATCCGTCAGAGTTATCAAAGTTCTGTGTGACTCCTGAATTATTAACAACCCCGGCGCCAAGAAACGCAATAATGCCAACAATGTTATAAGCGCTCGCTCCCGGATTGAAGGTAATCCGGCCGATACCGACACCCGGGTAACTTACAGAAAGGCTGGTAATGTTCGAAACATCAAAAGTCGCAACGTCTGTTTCTTGGTCCGGTACAATCGCTGGCGTCCAATTTGCAGCAGTATTCCAGTCGCCGCTGGTTGGATTCAGATTCCAAGTTGCGCTGCCCGCGTGACTTGTATGCGCCGCCACAATTGTGACCGAAATTGTTATGCAGACCGCCCGCCGCCAAGCTGCTTGCAGCAATGATGCGAAACACATAAGAAGGCTTCCTTTACTCATTGGTAATCTCCTGGTTGATTGCGGAAGCTCAATCGAGTTGTGTATGGAGCCACTCGAGCACGGTTGTACCGATCGTTTGCGTTGGATGATTCGGATCCGTCTGTGGCCAGAGGACGAAACCATGACCACCGTCCTCACCGGTTTCTGTGCTGACGAATGTTACCACATATTGCGAGGAATCTACATTGGCGTTGATCAACGCGCATTGCATATCGAAGATTTGGCGCCATGGGTTTGTATCGTCTTCTGTGGCCTGCACCATAAAGAGCGGCTTGAATGACAGATGCGAATCCAAATCTAAAAAATTAACCGGGGACACGGTTCTTTGGTATACACGATCGCAGGTGCCTGTGTACTGTTGAACGTTTGGGATATAAAATGGATAGTTCTGATTGTCGCTTGCTATCTGATCCGAAATATCGAAGGGCGAGGAAAAGGTGACCACACAGTCTGGCCGATCAGTGTCCCCAGTCAGGTTCCACTGAGGCCGCCCCGGCGTATTGATTGTGTCCCGATAGAGAGACACGTAAGAAGAAAGAAAGCCGCCAGAGGAGACGCTCACCATGCCGACTTTGCCGTTGCAGCGGCTATCATGACGCGCAGCAAGGACTGCGAACATGACATCGTCGGTTTGTTCTGGTGGCCGGCCGGATGGATCGGAAAGAGACTTTTCATGCACCGGCTGCCCTGTGATTCGGCCGCAAGGCGCCAGTCGGTAGGAAGGGACGAAAACATAGAACCCGGTGGCGGCAATTGTTTCAGCCACTGTTTCCACATCCGGCTGAAACGGGCTGCCGGCGTTCCAAGAGCCGCCATGGATCAGCAACACCACTGGCTTCGGAATTATGGCGGGAGTGGGGGTAGGGGTCACGACCGAATCGGGGCCCGGTGAATAGACGCGCCACTCTAAGATGGTTCCGTCGTTGGGTTGATAAGGAGACGGAAGTGCGGTCATCGTAGGTTCCCCGGGCGACACGGATGGCCAGATTTTCGGAGTGCATGATGGCCCTTCAGTGCAACACGGTTTAGGAGTAAGAGTGCAAGTTGGATATGGTGTGATTGTGGGCAACGGGGTGCAGGCCGGGTCAGCCTGTGCTGAAAGCGGCGCTGGAAACTGCAATCCGAACAAAATCCAAAAAGCACAGAAGCAAATGCTGCCGATCCAGAGGACAAACTGCTTAAGGATGGGATGGCTGTTCAAAGACTTCATAGTTTAGGGCGATCTTGGAGTCTTATTTGAGAGATCGACGCCAGGCCATTGTAGCAGCCGTCACCGATGACCGACACGCCAGAGGCTTCTGCATAGTAAGGATTCGGCATTTGGAAAAACCTTGTCCCGACAACAATCGTGCCATCATCCGACATCGTCGTCGGAAGCATGTTGGTCACGCCGGTCGGGCTGAGGGTTCCTTCGGAAAACGCGGGTGCAGCCCAAATAAGAGTCAGCACCGCGAGAAATGCGGAACGAATAATTTTCGTGAACGAAGAACGCTTAACCAACGCTGCGACGACAATTGGACCTTAGTCCAATGTCTTCAGATCGATAACGCCTTTCAGCAATGAGGCGAATGGCTTATTTTTCTTCCATTCCGGATGCCGCGGGATTTGGAGGCGATCCTTTTGGAGCAGCTAAAGAGTTTTCTCGTGTCCCCCGACCCAATGTTAGGGCGTGTAACACTGATCCAGGCGACTTTCCCTCTGCCTAACGAATCGGGACGCTATCGGGGCCATGCGGACGTATCGCGTCTGGCTTTGCCCTCTATAAGAAAGCGATTTCTGCTTCAGCGACTGGCCAATAGTTGCGGATGTGCGCCGGACGGCTGGCTCGGGCGATCTAGAATCATTTGCCGCGCCGATGTCTTTTGCGCGACGTAATCGGCCACTTCGCGCGGATTGATTATCGCATCGTCCGGTAAAAACACGACGAGCTTTACCCCCGGACTGTCGCCGATGAAGCGGACGATGTTTTCCGCGATCATTTGTTCTGCAACGAGGTGAGCGCGATAAAGATGGGCCATGTCGTAGCGTCGGAGGCGGGCCGAGGTCGCGACGCGATCGGAAAAATTATCGAAAGCGTCAGGACGCGCACGGTAATCGTTAGGCAAGAGCGCGCGCTCTTCCTTGAGAAGTTTTTCGCCGGCGCGGATTTTTCGCAGCAAGTCCGGCGGCGAACCGAGCGCGCGCTGGATGAGATCGGGACGAAGGCCACGGCGGAACCAGTCGCGCCGCGCCGGAGCCCCGAGCTGATCAACTAATTCTGGAGCGGAGATTTCCTGGCGCTGCCACTGGTCGAGAAGCGGTTGTTGCGTGAAGGGAAGTTCCGCCCAGCCGAGCGCGACGCGCGCGCCGTTACCCTGCAGGGTCTCGACGATCTGCCAGGCGGGCTGACTATCGGCGGTTGATTTCTTCGTTAGGCCGAAATAGACAACGTCCGTCTGGCGCAGCTTCGCGGTCCAGGCGTCCACCTGCGGCAGCGGGCGCGGCGCTTCACTGACGGCAAACTTGGGTAATGGCGGTTTGCTGGGAGTGGTGCAACCGCTCAGAAGAGCGCGTAACCAGCAAGAGCTGCCGCCACTTCACGCTTCGCGTTGCCGGTTACGGTTGGAACGGGCGAGGAGCGGCCGTGCGCGATGCCGGCGCGGACTGAATAACATACCAGGTGCGGAATCTGGTGCGGAAGCCGGCCGCGACAATGCGGCAGCCGATCAAGAAAGTGCGATGCCAGGTCACGCCGGAGACTTTTTGCTGACCGCCGATCCGGCGTCGCTCCAACACCGGCACCTCGCAAATCGTGGCATCGAGTTTGGCCGCCAGCAATCTGCGCTTCAATCGTCCAGCCGAAGGTCATTTCCTGCGGCGCGATTTTTTCAAACAACGGTCGGCTGATCAAGCGCAGCGGACCGAGGTCGCTGAAATATCGCCCACCGAGAAGGCCGGCCCAGAGACCGAGCGCGGCGTTGGCGAAAACGTGTCGCACCGTCATCGATCGCCAATTGCGCAGCCGCGTCGTGCGAGTGCCGAGCACCAGATCGTATCCCTGTTCGTAGGCGGCGGTCGAGGGACCGGAGATCTCGCGGATCGGTCGCGCCATCGCCCGCGCAAAAAATGTAGGCGCGAATCGATGGGAAAAGATTTTTCGTCAGGTCGATCGCCGCCTGGCAGCCATGGCCGTAGCCCTCGTCGTTCTGTTTCCGCGACCAGCACCGGACGTTGCCGGGCGATCTCAGCAGTCGCATCGGAGGAACCATTTACTCCCACAGCGATGACATATTTCTCGGGATCGACGGCGCGGAGGAATTCGTCGAGGACGGGCCCGATGCAGGCGGCCTCGTCACAGGCGGGAATGATGAGAGCGAATTCGGGCAGGCGCATCTGGTGGATTGGCAAGGCTAAGAGTAATGCAAGCTGGCGCTATTCCAACGTGGTCGAGGAACTTTCCGGCGCGCAGGCTGAGAACGAGTTGTCCTTCGGCGACCGTCTTTCCGCTGACGCTGGCGGTTACTTTGAACTGCCAGAGGTCGCCAGTCTGGGCCAGCTTTTCGGCGCGCAACCGAATCTCGGATTCGGGCCGCACGGCGCTGAAAAACTTCATTCCGCGGATAGCGGAGAGCAAAAATAGCGGGCGCGCGCTTTCCGCAAAACCGGAGGCGGCGGCAATCCCGGCGGTTTGCGCGAGGGCCTCGGTCAGAATGACTCCGGGCACGAGTGGATTGCCCGGAAAGTGACCGGCGAACATCGGGTCGTCGTTAGGGAAAACGGTCGAACATTCCGCGGCCTGACCGGGTTCGCAGTGGAGCAATTGCCTAACGAAAACGAACGGTGGCCGGTGGGGAAGACCAAGAAAGTGACGAGTGACGAGTGACAAGTGACGAGATTAAGCGGCGCTAAACATTTGAATTCAGCTCATCACTCGTCACTTCTCCCATCACCCGTTGACGAAGTAGGCAAATTTCCAACTGCCGTTTACGCGCTGAATTCCGACGCGATACCCTGTGTAATCCGAGGCCGGGTCGGCAAATTGCGGCGGCGCCACCATGTAATTTTCTTTCGCGACAAAACCTTCCGAAAGAATTCCCGCCAGTTCGACCCAGAGACCGTTCTCGTCCCAGTACCGGAAAACGCCCTCGCCCTGGCGATCCTCTGCCGGGGTCGCTCCGAGGACGTAAGCGAAATTCGGCGTCATCATCGAGGCGAGCGTGTTCACATCGTGCGCCTGGACTGCTTTGCGCAGACGCCCGACGAACGCCTTGAAATCGACATCCTCGCCTTGCTCATTAAATGGCCCGGCCTCCTGCGGCTTGGTGGCGGCGGGTTTCTTCGGATGTTTTTCCGGATTCGTTGGGCAAGCGGTAAAAGCCAGCGCCGCGCTCAGGATCAGGCAGCCCCAAATTCGCGTTTTCATGATGGAGAAATCAATGGGTAGGTCTGCCATACTCCGGCGCGCGACACAAGGCCAGCCTCAACTTGCGCAGCGGTGCCCGGGTCGGCCCAATCCGAGGCGTTTGCGGAACGGGTGTTTGATGAAGACGAAATAGAAAACGCTGAGGAGATCGCGCCAGCTCGATGGCGGACTCGTTAGGCGGCACGGTCCCTCGCGCAGCGCTTGGAGGAATGCCTCTGCCGTCAGTTCGCGCGGCCGCGGGATGCTGGTGTAGTGCGCGCCGAACGCCTGCAGGCGATGCGCATCGGAAGTCGCGAGGAGGGGCCGGCCGTGGGCGGCCGCGACTTTGCGCGCGCGACGGTTCAGGTCGAACCAGCCCTTGTGAAAATGGCAGACTTCGATCGCATCGAAGCAGTCGATATCAGCTATTAATCGAGGGCCGATGGAAGCGCCCAAGAAAAAGAACGGGTGCGGCGCAAAACAAAAAAGCGAGTCGCCACGTTCTGCCCGCAACCGGCGCAGATCGGCAAACGTGCGCAGGTTTCGAACTTCATCAGGCTGGACATTGAGCAGGACGACATCGGCGCCTTCCAATCGCATTTCCGCTGCCTGAAGGAGTAGAATTCCCATCGTCGCGGCGTCCGCGAAGACTTCTGGCCGATCGAACACCTTGTCGTGCAGGGTGATGGCGAGGGCGCCAAACCCGAGCTCGCGCGCTCGCTCGAGCAACTGATGGGCGGTGTAATCGAGATGGTCCTTGGGATCGTCGAGAGTATGAATGTGGAGATCGACTTTGATCCAATCCTCTTTTGCGCCCGTCCTCGCTGCTCGATGTCCCGGCCCTTCTTCATTGCCGGAACCCTAAATGCAGGTTCCACGCCCTCGCTTGGAACTTCTTCGGATTCGGGTGAGGCGATCGCGATTTCGATGACGAGGACGAGGACGAGAACGGAAGCACGAAAGTAGGACTCGCGTGCGTTGCTTTCCTGCGTTCCTGATTAATTTCTCTCGCACTCGCTCGGGTGGTGAAATGGCAGACACGTACGTTTGAGGGGCGTATGCCGAAGGCATGGGGGTTCAAGTCCCCCCCCGAGCACTTCCCCCTCGTGCTCCTGCTCCTAATCGTGCTCGTGCTCGATCTTTCATGCGCGACGATCCGACCCTGCTTCAGGCTCGATTACGATTACGAGCATGAGCACGAGCAGGAGTCGTGAAGCGGCGTCGTTGCCTTACCCTGTCGCGGCAATCTCGCGTTTCATCGCCGGCCCGCTCGTCACCAGCCTAACGACGACGAGAAACCACATCAGCGCGAGCGGGAGAAAGGTTGGCAGCCAAAGGTGATGCCGGGAAAGCATGCCAAGAACGAGCAGGGTGTAACCGGCGCTGAAAACGAGCGCGAGGAGAAAAATGATTGGCCTTCGAGAACATCCAAAGAAAACAACTGAAGATAGCTGCCGCCAGAATGATCAGCCAGGGCACGGCCCGGTGCGCCGGTCGGATGTAGACGTTGTTTTGGATCGTTGCGATCGCGGTCGAGAAAATATTCGGCGGCTGCAACGGATCGTCCGCAATGCGCAGGAGGACGATGTGATCCTTGAGATTGTCCACGTTGATCGTGGGCGTCCGATGACTCTCGTGCTCCTGCGCGGCGAGGAGCAGCTCATTGAGGGTGAGGCGACGCACGCTTTGGCGCGCGACCGGATTGATCGTGATCGTTCCGTCGCGGTGGATGGGAATGATCCATCCGTTAGGCAAAATGATCTTCGAGCCGAGCTCAATTTTCACGTCCGACGGGATCGCGCGCAGCCAGAGCATGATCGCCTGGAGCGGGAACGAGGGCACGATCTCGCCGCGATATTCGAACAGCATCGGCACTCGCACCCGATCGGTCCGTTCGTCCGGGAGATTGGTGAAGCCCGGGGTCGAGATGAGGCGAATATCGTCATCCGGTTGCCGGTAAACACCGGTGAACTGCGCGAGATTGCCGCGGTTGCCCGTGACGTTGGGAAAAGAGGGCAGGTCCTCGACCGCGAGATCGCGCTTGCCCTTTCCGCCCAGCTCAATCCCGACCAGCAGCTTGGGCACGTGCATCGCCTGGTCGATGAAGACTTGTTCCTGAGTCTTGTCGCGATCGCGCCAGATCACAATCGGCTCGATACCGATCACGGTCGGTTGGAATTCCAGGACGGCCTGGAGAAAAAGCGCGTACTCGAGCGGCGAAAGCGAGCGTCGCGCGGCCTCGCCTTTGGGCAACGGCTTGAGCCTCTCTTCGGGTGTCAGTTTGCGAAAATCCTCGCGCCCGATTTCGACCAGCGTCACTTGCGCCGGGGGCAGGACGGCCTCGGAATGATCCAGGAACCAGCCCAGAAAAACATCCTCGATTTTTTGCAGGCGAGGTTCGCGCAGGAGGAGAGCGCCGAGCAGGAGAACGACGAGGATAAGCCACGGCGAAGGACGACGCATTGGCGCAGAAGCTAGGGAGCGCGCGACCCAAAAACAAATCGAAATTCCGCGAGATCCTGCGTGGTTGGACGAGATGGGGCATAGAGCGACGACCTCCATCCGAATCGGCCGTGAGGACGAGCACGCCGCGGGCGTCGCGACTATCATCATAGCCGGAGCGCTGGAGGGACGGGCGAAGCCTGCCCGCCGCGGCGGGTCCCGTCCGTGCATTCTTGGGAAAGCATCGGACGACACAGGAAAAAGCCCGGGGTGCTGCGGTCCTGGCCGCGAGAATAAGCTCGACAAATTCCCAGCCGGAGCCGTAAAAAGTGCACCAGCACGCGGAGCTTGTGCTGATAAGAAAAGCCAATTCTATGACGACAAAAACATTGTGGCCCTCCTCGGGGCCGATTCTTTGGCGAGCCGGCGCGATTCTGGCGCGACGGATTTCATTTCCGCTGCTTTCTGTCAGTGCCCGGATTACTGCTTATTCAGCCGTGCGCTGGTACGCCCTTTCAATTCGAGCAGACCGGCAGTCTCATCAGCAAACGTTTCTCTGATTCAGCGACCCTGCTTCAGAACGGAAAGTTATTGGTCGCAGCAGGATACCGCATAGGAGATCAGAAAGGCGGAGCTTTACGATCCCGCGACCGGCTCTTGGGCTGCGACTGCAGTCTCCGTCACAAACGCTACGCGCACACCGCGACCTTGCTGCCAATGGCAAAGTGCTCGTCGTCGGCGGTCAAGGCGAGGCCAACGACGTGCTCGCCAGCGCGGAACTTTATGACCCCGTGAAAGGGACTTTGGAGTTCACGGGCCGTCTGCGCGACGGGCGGGCCGGCCACACCGCCACCCTCCTGAGTAACGGCAAGGTGCTCGTCGCCGGCGGCCTCGGCAATAGCGGTTATCTCGGAACTGCCGCGAACTCTATGATCCAGCCGCGGGCAGTTGGGCACTGATCGGCAGCATGGCCACCGCCGCGACGGGTCGCACAGCCACGCTGCTGCCCGATGGCAAGGTATTGGTCGCAGGCGGGTTGAATGCTGACGGTTTGCTCCGTGCGGCGGAACTTTACTACCGTAGCGAGCGGCACGTGGATGTAAAGCTCAGGATCTGCTTGATGCACGCTTCCAGGATACGGCGACATTGTTACCTACCGGTAAAGTGCTAGTGCGGCGGCGGATTTATCGGCAATAGCTATCTCGACAGCGCGGAGTTTACGACCCGGTCACAGGTAGTTGGACCGCCACCGGCAAACTGGTCAATGCGCGGGTCGAGCATACGGCGACCTTGCTGCCCGACGGCCGGTATTACTCGCAGGCGGGTCTGGTCCACGACGGTCTGGTCAGTAACGCGGAACTGTACGATCCGGTAAGTGGCACGTGACGGCTAGCGGTGCTTTAGTCACAGCGCGTCGTTTTCACTCAGCAACGCTGTTGGCAAACGTCAAAACGCTCAACGCACTGGCGGTGTTGGAGTTAACAGCAAAGGTCTCGAGCGCCGAACTCTACGACGCGGCGAATGGGAATTCGACAAATACTGGCGATGTCCAAGAGGAGCGTTACGGTCACACCGCCACTTCTTCCTGCCGGACGGCAAGATACTTGTCGTTGGGGGTTACAATGAGGATTCGTATATCTAAGTATCGCAACACTCTACGACCCTACTACTGGCATGTGGAGTGTTACCGGCAGCCTTGCTACCGCCCGCGCCAATCACACCGCCACTTTGCTGTCCAATGGCAAGGGCGCTCGTCGCGGCGGGCTATAATGAGACCGGCTCCCTTGCCAGCGCGGAACTCTACGATCCAGCCAGCGGCACTTGGACGTCTACCGGCAGCCTCGCCGTAGAGCGCCACCGGCAAACGGCAACATTGCTGCCGGAGGCAGCGTATTAGTCGCAGGTGGTTTTAACAAGGACAGCGGCGCTCTCGACAGCGCGGAACTCTACGACCCGATAACTGAACGGTGACGGAGACTGGGAACCTTGCCGCAGGACGCAAATTTCACACGGCGACGTTGCTGTCTGACGGCAAGGTGCTGGTCGCGGGTGGTTATGGCGACGTCGGCCTTCTCGCGAGCGCAGAACTCTACGATCCCACTAGCGGCACCTGGACCGTGACCGGTAGCCTGGCCGCTGCTCGCACTTTCATACGGCAACCTTGCTGCCCAACGGCAAAGTGCTGGTAGCGCTCGGTTTCGGCGAGGCTGCTCTCCTGCCACCTCTGAGCTCTATGACCCGCCGAGCGGTAGCTGGATGTCTACCGGCAGCCTTGTCACGCCGCGCTGGAAGCACAGCTCAACTTTATTGCCGGACGGCGAGGTTCTCGTCGCAGGCGGTGCTGATACGGACGGCTTTGCTTTTTCGAGTGCGGAACTTTACAATCCGGCGAGCGGCACCTGGACGAGCACCGGCGACCTCAAGACTGGGCGGCATTCTCACACCGCGACCTTACTGCCCGGGGGTAAGGTGCTCGTCGCAGCTGGTCGTGACAACAACAGTGCGTTCGACAGTGCCGAGCTTTACGATGTCGGCTTAGGTTTCAGCAGCGATTTGCAGCCAGTCATCGACGCCGCGAGATCCACCTCCGCTCACCGCGTTGAGCTCACCGGCTCACATTTTCAGGACACCTCTCAAGGGTCGGGCGGTAACTTCCAGGATTCGTCGACTAACTACCCGGTCGTGCAATTGCGCGCCATCGACAACGAGCAGGTTACTTTCCTCTTGGTCGACCCGTTCCGGGGCTGGTCAGACACGAGCTTTAGCTCTTTGCCGGCAAGAAGCTTTGTCTCCGGGCCGGCCCTGGTGACTGTCTTTACAAATGGCATTCCAAGCGCTTCGAAGTATTTCGTCGTCCCACCGTCAGAATAAAACTCATGAAACTAAACACTCACACTCTTTCCCGTCCCTCCTGGGTCGCTTATTCGTCTTGTTGACGGCAAGTGTTGGCGCTCGTGAAACCCTGCGCGGCCGCTCCTTTTCGATTCGAGGATACTGGGTCTCTCATTACAGCTCGCGCCGGTCATAGGGCTACTTTGCTATCCAATGGCAAGGTGCTCGTGGCCGGTGGAGGGAACTCTACCGGAAGACTGGAGAGCGCCGAGCTCTACGACCCGGCCACTGGTGCCTGGAGCGCGACGGGCAGCCTTATCGGGGCGCGGTCTAATCATGCCGCATTGATGTTGCGAGATGGAACGGTGCTTGTGATGGCCGGCCTCGACAGTGCCGGCAGGGTCATTGAAAGTGCGGAACTCTACGACCCGGTGAAGGGCACTTGGACGAGGACGACGGGTAACCCCAAGATCGCCCGCAGCAATCCTACCGCCACTTTGCTCCAAGACGGCAAGGTGCTGGTAACTGGCGGCATTAACGCCTATGACCTAGCTGTCTCTTCTGCGGAACTCTACGACCCCACATCGGGGACCTGGACGCTCGCCGGCAGTATGACAGAAGGCCGGGCATACCACACCGCTACCCTGCTAGCCGACGGAAAAGTACTGGTAGCCGGTGGTGGAGCCCTGACTCAATTTTGATAATACCGCTGAAATCTACGATCCCTCGACCGGCACGTGGTCGCGCACCGGAGGCATGACTGTGGCGCGCCAATTCCATACGGCTACATTGTTAGCGAGCGGCAAGATCCTTGTCGCCGGTGGTTCCGCCGCCCAGGATGGCGATTTGGCCGAGCTTTACGATCCCGCCACGGGTACTTGGACGCTCACTGGCCGACTTAGTCAAACGAGATCCTTGCATTCTGCTAGTTTGCTGCCGGATGGCCAAGTGCTTGTGGCAGGCGGCGAGTTGGCTGGCGCTTTCGCAGAACTGTACGACCCGGCGAGTGGCTCGTGGTCGACCATTAACTCTGCAATCACGGCTCGTTTCTCTCAAAGCGCTACTTTGCTGGCAAACGGCAAGGTGCTCGTTGCCGGCGGCTCCTACTCCCCTAACACTTTCAACGACGCGGCACTTTTTGACTCAGCGCAAGGAAGCTGGAGCAACACTGGTAGTCTGACTGTCGCTCATTTTCTTCACACGGCCACATTGTTGCCAAACGCCAAGGTCCTCGTCGCCGGAGGTTATCTGCATCCAGGGAGCGGTCTTCAGACTTCGGAACTCTATGATGAAACAACTGGAACCTGGAGCCGGACCGGCGACCTCGTCAAAGGACGCCACGATCACACGGCGACTTTATTGGCCGATGGTAAAGTGCTTGCCGCTGGCGGGTATGACGACTTTGGTCCAGGAACTAGCGCGGAGCTCTACGATCGGACTACGGAGAAATGGACACTTACCGGCAGCCTTAACGAAGGACGAGAATATGGTCACACCGCTACGCTCCTGCCTGACGGGCGGGTACTGGTGACAGGAGGCTACAACGGTTTCGAGCTTGCATCCGCGGAGCTCTACGATCCAGCGACTGGCACGTGGAGATTTACCGGCAGCATGAATGTTAGTCGACATGTTCATACCGCGACCTTGCTGCCTGACGGTAGGGTGCTCGTCACAGGTGGTTTTAGCAGCCCGATTGCTTTGCGCAGCGCGGAACTCTACGATCCTCTCACCGAAACCTGGACGCTAACCGGGAGCATGCAATACCCGCGCTATGGTCAGACCGCGACCTTGCTGCCTGACGGCAAAGTGCTCGTTGCGGCCGGCTGGCGAGAGCTTCAACATGCTTTGGCAAACGCCGAGCTTTATGATCCCGCCAGCGGAACCTGGACAACCACCGGCAAACTGAAAGTCGACCGTGCCGGCCATACGGCAACGTTGCTGCGCGATGGACAGGTCCTCGTCGCCGGCGGGGTTGGCGACCACTACGATCAAGTGCCATTCACAGAACTCTACGATCCTGCAAGTGGAACCTGGCATGTGCGCAGCAGACTTACGACTCCCCGCGATAGCCACACTGCCACCTTGCTGCCAAACGGCACAGTCCTCGTGGCCGGCGGTACTCGACGGAACGGTTGGCACTCTGACCAGCGTGGAAGTCTATGACGAGGGTTTGGGCTTCAGTAATGATTGGCAGCCATTAATCGACACGGTCACGATGACGCAGCGCTATCGTCTGCAACTAACCGGGGCGCGCTTCCAAGGTATCTCCGAAGCGTCGGGCGGCAGCTACCAGGACTCTTCGAGTAACTATCCGGTTGTGCAGTTGCGGAGCATTGATAACAGCCAGATCACTTTCCTCTTGGTCGATCCGCTCCGGGGCTGGTCGGACACCAGCTTTGGCTCACTGCCGGCGAGAGGCTTTGTTTCCGGTCCGGCGCTGGTGACCGTCTTCACCAACGGCATCCCGAGCACCGCAAAGTATCTGGTCGTGCCGCCGGTCCGTGATATCTCACATTAGTAACTGCAAAGAAGAGCCGCGAAATCTATATAACTATGAAAGCAGAATCCGTAAACCATCAATCCGTTGTTTCGCTTCGACTTATTTCACTCTTTCTCCTGGCTGGCATGGAGTTGGCATTTGTTAAGCCTTGCATCGCGGCTCCCTTTCAATTTGAGCAGACCGGCAGCCTTGCTACCGCCCGCGATTCTCATACCGCAATTTTGTTAGCTAGCGGCAAAGTGCTCGTCGCAGGCGGTTTTAACTCCGGCGCGCTGGCGAGCGTGGAACTCTACGACCCGGCAACTGGTAGTTGGACAGCCACGAGTAGTCTTGCGGGCGCGCGATACAACCATACTGCCACCTTGTTACCTAATGGCAAGGTACTCGTCGCGGGCGGCGCTGGCCTGCGGCTCGTCGAACTTTACGATCCGGTGAGCGGGACTTGGACAGGCACTGGGAATCTCAGTGTCGGCCACACCTTTCACACGGCGACGTTACTGCGCAATGGCAAAGTGCTTGTGGCAGGCGGCAGTGACGGACCGAACCTGGGAGTCGCCGAACTATACGATCCGGTAAGCGGGAAATGGACTCGCACGGCCGACATGATCACAGGACGCACGTTTCACACGGCCACTCTGTTATCCGATGGCAGAGTGCTCGTAGTTGGCGGTGACGGAGCATCCACCTATCTCGCCAGCGCCGAAATCTACGATCCAGCAACGGGAATGTGGACAGCTACCGGCAATCTTACCACTGCCAGGCAATTCCATAGCGCAACGTTGCTGCCCGATGGCAAGGTATTGGTGGCGGGCGGTGAAGGTTTCGACGGCGTCGAGACCGCCGAACTCTATGATCCGGCGACCGGCGCTTGGACGCAAACAGGCAGTCTAGTTGGCGCGCGTTTTCTCCACACGGCGACATTGTTGCCGGACGGGAAAGTGCTGGTTGCCGGCGGTCACAACTTCGGGACCGCTTACCTCGCGACTGCGGAACTCTACGATCCGGCGAGCGGCGCCTGGGCCTCCACGGGTAGCCTTACCCACGCTCGCGAAGGTCACACAGCCATGTTGCTCGCAAGCGGCAAAGTCCTTGTTGCCGCTGGTCAGGACGGCGCCGGTTCCCTTGCCAGCGCGGAACTCTACGATTCAGCGAATGGAGGCTGGACAACCACCGACAGCCTCGATCTTTTTCGCGAATCCCACACCGCAACTTTGCTGCCCAATGGCTCCGTGCTTGTCGCGGGCGGGTTTCAAAATGGCGGATTGCCTCTCAGCGACACGGAACTCTACAACCCAGCAACCGGGGTCTGGACGAAAACCGGTGATCTCATCCAGGCACGATATGGCCACCTGGCGACATTGTTGCCCAACGGCAAGGTTCTTGTGGCATGCGGGGACGATGGTGGCTTAGTCGCGGAACTTTACGATCCAGCGAGCGGCACGTGGACGGCCACCGGCAGTCTCCATGATTACCGCAACCATAATCCCATCGCCACCCTCCTGCCTGATGGCAAGGTGCTCGTTGCAGGTGGATTTTCCGATAACTATCTCAAGAGCGCGGAACTCTACGATCCGACGAGCGGGACTTGGACAGTCACCGGCAGCATGCACACTCCCCGCGCTGGGGCCGCGGCGACGCTGTTGCCGAACGGGAAGGTGCTGGTCGCGGGCGGCTATAATCCCGACGATCTCGATACCGCGGAACTCTACGATCCGGCGACTGGGACCTGGGAATTCACCGGCAATCTTCCTACCACGCGCGCAGATGGCAAGGCGCTGTTGCTGCCCACCGGCAAAGTGCTCATTGTCGGCAGCAGCATCACGGTTCTCTACGATCCTGCGAGCGAGACCTGGACCGAAAGCGGGAGCGTTCAAATGCCAGGCAACGCTGATGGCGCGACGCTGCTACCCAATGGCCAGGTGCTGGTCGAAGGTGGCCTGGGCGCGGTTCATGGAAGCCCACTTAGAAAAGCAGAACTCTACGACTCAGCGAGCGGCACTTGGACACTCACCCGGGGGCTGCGGACTGAGCGCTTTCTTCACACCGCGACTCTTTTGACCAATGGCAAGGTGCTGGTCGTGGGCGGTCGTGGCGACAACGGTGATCTTGCCAGCGCGGAAGTCTACGATGTCGGCCTCGGTTTTTCTGGCACTGGCAGCCTGAAATCAACCGCGCGACGATGACAGCCAGCCACCGGCTGCAACTGACCGGCTCCCGTTTCCAAGGCATCTCCCAGGCTTCTGGCAGCAACACACAGGACTCTTCGACTAACTATCCGGTAGTGCAGTTGCGGAGCATCGATAACAGCCAGGTCACTTTTCTTTTAGTCGATCCGCTCCGGGGCTGGTCGGACACAGCCTTTAGCTCCCTACCGGCGAGAGGTTTTGTCTCCGGCCCGGCGTCTGGTGACTGTCTTTACCAACGGTATCCCGAGCGAAGCCAAGTATCTGGTCGTGCCACCCTAATGAAAACATATAAAGCAAACACCACCGTGATCCAACTATCAAAACTTAACTCGTTTCGACATTATCTCTTCGCTCGCCTTGCTGCCTGCGACGGTAATCATTCGTGCAACCTGGCGCGGCTGCGCCGTTTCAGTTCGAAAACACGGGCAACCTCATCGACGGAACCGCCCAGCACACGGCCACATTGCTGCAAAACGGCAAGGTGCTTGTGGCGGGCGGCGTGGGTGATGCGACCGCACAGCTCTACGATCCGGCCACCGGAACCTGGAGTGCCACCGGTAGCCTCCCCACCCCACAGATCGATCACACTGCGACGCTGTTGAAAAATGGGAAAGTACTCCTGGTGGGGTCGGCCGGTGCGGAGCTCTACGATCCGGCTACCGGAACCTGGACAACCACTGGCAAAGTCAGTGACGGCCGACACCTGCACACGGCAACCCTGCTCCCGGACGACAAGGTGCTGGTCGCAGGCGGCTACGATAGCACCGGTGTAACTGCGACCGCGGAACTTTACGATCCGGCCAGCGGCACTTGGACGCTTACTGGCAGTCTCAGCGCTGCTCGTGCTTTTCACACCGCGACATTGCTGTCTGATGGCAAGGTGCTGGTCGCTGGCGGATATAACGCCGGCGCCGATCTCAATGGCGCGGAAGTGTACGATCCAATAACCGGAATCTGGACGGCAACGGGCAGACTCGCGACAGCGCGGAGTTCCCACGCTGCGACACTGCTGCCTGGGGGGAAAGTGCTTGTGAGCGGCGGCTTTAACCAGCGCGACGGCATTCTGGCCAGCGCGGAAGTATACGATCCGGTGAGCGGGACCTGGACGGTCACTGGCACCCTAACCCATCCGCGAGAGAACCATAGGGCGACATTGCTGCCAAATGGTATGGTGCTCGTCGACGGTACCTTTCCTGTCCGCGAGGTTTCCGGCAACCGTGAGGATACCGACAACGCGGAGCTTTATAACCCGACGACCGGTATTTGGACTGCCACGGGCGTGACGCAGCGCCGTTGGAGTCACACCGCGACACTGTTGCCAAATGGCAAGGTGCTCGTCGCAGGCGGCTATGGCCCTGGTGGCGACGGCGGCGCGCTCGACAGCGCAGAGCTTTATGACTCCGCGGATGGAAAGTGGTCGGAGACCGGCGACCTTAACATCGGGCGCTATCTTCACACAGCGACGTTGCTGCCCGACGGTAACTTACTCGTCGCCGGTGGTAGCTTCACCAATACCGCAGAACTTTACAACCCAACTAGCGGCACTTGGATGAGAACCCAAACGCTCAGCCGGCAACGCTTCGGACACACCGCGACGTTGCTGCCTAATGGCAAGGTGCTGGTTGCCGGAGGAGGCTTGGTTACGACTTTTCTTGCCACCGCAGAACTCTACAACCCGGCAACGGGTACTTGGACGACCACGGGTAGCCTTGCGACGGGCCGGCTTTGGCACACCGCGACGTTGCTTCCTAACGGCAAAGTTTTAGTGGCAGGGGGCCAATCCGAGCACTTCGATGAAGCGAGCGCGGAGCTTTACGATCCGGCCACTGGCACCTGGTCGGTTACCGGGAGCCTTCGCGTCGGGCGGTTCTATCACACCGCCACGCTACTGGCCAACGGAAAGGTGCTTGTCGCGGCCGGCTGGACAACGGCAACATACTCGACGAGCGCCGAACTCTACGATCCGGCGAGTGGGACTTGGACAACCACCGGTAGCCTCTCCGGTGCCACGCTACCAGCACACGGCAACGTTGCTGCCTAATAAGAAAGTGCTCGTCGCCGCGGGTAATGGTTTTGGCTCCGACTATCTCGCGAGTGCGGAACTCTACGATCCGGCCACCGGCTCCTGGACCCTACCGGACAGCCTCGCCACCGGGCGCGTTTGACCACATCATGACGCTGCTACCCAACGGTCAGGTTCTCGTCGCCGGTGGCGCTCGCATCGGTGCCATCCTCGCCAGTGCGGAACTCTACGATCCGGCGAGCGGGGCTTGGACAACTACCCGCGATCTGGCGACCGCCCGCGATGTTCACGCGGCGACATTGCTGCCAATGGCAAGCTGATTGTTGTGGGCGGCATTGACGACAATGATCCCACGCTGACAAGCGCGGAGCTCTACGATGTTGGTCTCGGCTTTCACAAAGTGCGCAACCTAAGATTGCCTTCAGCGAGCTTTACCGCCCGGGCGCATCGGCTTCAGCTCACCGGCTCGACTTCCAGGGCATCTTCGCAAGCTTCCGGCGGTAACACTCAGGATTCTTCGACTAACTACCCAGTCGTGCAATTACGCGCGCATTGGTAACGACCAGGTGAGCTTTCCTTTTGCCGATCCACTCCGCGGTTGGTCGGATACCACCTTTAGCTCGCTGCCAACCGAAAGGCTTTGTGGCCGGACCGGCGCTGGTAACGGTGTTTACCAACGGTATCCCAGGCGAACATACAAGTTGTTGTGCCGCCGTAGAAAATTTCCAAACACCAAATTCCAAGCACCAACACCAAACTAAGATCAACATGAAAACATTGTCCGCGTTCCTTCTGTCGTTAGGCGTCGGGTTAATTCTTGTCCAGTCGTGCGGAGCCGCGCCTTTACATTCAGTCTACCGGAAGCCTGATTCGCCAACCGATATTACATACGACCGCGGCGCTCAGAACGGCAAGGCGCTGGTCGCCGGAGGATACCGGTGCTGGATAGCGTGGCTTGAAGAACCAGCCACGGGGATTTGGAGGGCACGCGCAACGCCTCGAAGACTCGACGGTATTCGCACACGGCCACGTTGTTGCCTAACGGCAAGGTGCTGGTCGTCGGCGGATACTTCGGCAGTATCTACGTCACCGCAACCGCTGAACTCTATGACCCAGTGACGGGGGCTTGGACGTCGACCGGAAGTCTTATTACCGCCCGGGCTTCCCATACGGCGACGCTGCTGAAAAATGGCAAGGTGCTCGTTGCCGGGGGCTTTAACTATGACATCGGCTATCTCGCCAGCGTGGAACTCTATGATCCGGCCAGCGGCGCCTGGACGACAACCAGCAGCCTTGCGAGCGCGGCCGGTCAGCGCACCGCGACTCTGCTAGGCAATGGGAAGGTGCTGGTCGCGGGAGGAGGTATTACCTGGATGGCTCTATCGCGAAGGCCGAGCTTTACGATCCGATCAGCGGAACTTGGACTGTCACGAGCGAGCTTTTCACCGCCCGCAGCAGTCACAGGGCGACCCTGTTACCTAACGGGAAGGTGTTGGTGACGGGAGGGGTTGGTAACGACGGCGTCGGCGCTCTGACGAATGCCGAGCTCTACGATCCGGCGAACGGGAGCTGGGCTGAAACCGGCAGCCTTAATGACGCACGTGGATATCACACGGCGACATTACTGCCCAATGGCAAGGTGCTTGTCACAGGGGGTGCCGGCAGCGGCATTGTCGGGAGCGCGGAAGTGTATGACCCGGCGAGCGCCACTTGGACATTTACCGCCAGCCTCATCAATCCCCGGTGGAATCATACCGCGACATTGCTGCCTAACGGCAAAACGTTGATCGTAGCCGGTGAGGGCGAGACGGATCTTCTCGCCAGCGCCGAGCTTTACGACTCGGCGGATGGGAGTTGGACGTCGGGCAGCCGCTTAAAAAAATACCGAGTCTTCCATAGCGCAACTCTGCTGCCCGACGGCGACGTGCTGGTCGCAGGAGGCTTTTCTATCGACGCTGCCAAGCGTGTGGAACTCTACCATCCGCAACCGGCAAGTGGACGCTAACGGGGAACCTTGTCACTGGCCGCTATTGGCATAAGGCGACGTTGCTTGCCAATGGCAAGGTGCTTGTGATGGGCGGATACAACCCTGGAAACTCTACGTTTCTTGCCAGCGCTGAGCTCTACGACCCGGCGAGCGGAACTAGACGGCTACGGGCAGTATGAGCATCGCACACTCCAGTCACACCGCCACGCTGTTGGCAAATGGGAAAGTTCTTGTCGCCGGGGCTGACGTCGAGACCCAAACCCGCTGCGAGCTTTACGATCCGGTCAGTGGCACCTGGACGCTCACGGGCAGTCTCAACCACTCACGTTATGGCCATACGGCGACGTTACTACCTGACGGCAGGGTTCTGGTTACAGGCGGTCTGGACAATCTCGGCGCCTCTCGCGATCACCGAATTGTATGATCCGGTCAGCGGCACGTGGACGATCACCGATAACCTGGCCACGGCACGTTCCGATCTCACGGCGACATTGCTGCCCAACGGCAAGGTGCTCGTCGCGGGCGGTCTGAATGGCCTCGCGGTTCTCACGAGCGCGGAACTTATGATCCGGCGAGCGGGACCTGGACGGCCGCCGGCAGCCTTGGCACTGCTCGCGATTTTCATACGGCAACGTTGCTGGCCAACGGTAAAGTGCTTGTAGCCGGGGGTGCACCGGCCAGAATCTCAACGAGCGCGGAACTCTACGATCCGGCGAGTGGAATTTGGATGGCCACCGGTAGCCTTGCCATCGGACGCCTTTTTCACAGCGCGACATTGCTGTCCAACGGCAAGGTGCTTGCCGTCGGCGGCGTCGACCAGAATGGCGGCGCTCTCGGAGCGCCGAACTCTACGATGTCGGCCTCAGTTTCAGCAACTACTGGCAGCCGGAGATCGACACCGCGACCATGACCGTCAGCCATCGGCTTCAGCTGACCGGCTCGCGCTTCCAAGGCATCTCCCAAGCCGTCTGGCGGAAACTTTCAGGACTCATCGACTAACTACCCGGTCGTCCAGTTACGCCGCATCGATAGCGAGCAGGTCACCTTTCTCTTTGTCGATCCGCTGCGGGGCTGGTCGGACACCAGCTTTAGTTCGCTGCCAGTCATGAGGCTTTGTCTCTGGCCCGGCGCTGGTGACTGTGTTTACCAATGGCATCCCAAGCGACGCCGTTTATCTGCTAGTTCCACAATGACAAAACCTATACCTAAGCAAAATATGAGGACCTTATTAATAATATCGTTAGGCATTACGTCTCTAGTTACTCTGCCCTGTGCAGGGGAAGACACGTTTCAATTCGAGGCGACGGCCAATCTTCGACTCGGGCGTTTTAACCACACCGCAACGCTCCTCCAGACCGGCCAGGTATTGGTCGTGGGTGGTGCTGCAGATGCGGGCATCACCGCGAGCGCCGAGCTCTACGATCCGGCGACAGGTAGATGGACCAAAACGGATAGCCTGCAGGAAGGTCGCGAGCAGCACACCGCGATTCTTCTTCAGAACGGGCAAGTCCTGATCATGGGCGGAATGAATACACAAAATGAATACATCGCTTCAGCCGAACTGTATGATCCAGCCACGGGACGCTGGAACCCCACAGGCTCTCTCACTACGGTCCGCATAAGTTTTAGCGCGACCTTGCTGCCTAACGGCCAGGTCCTGGCCGCGGGAGGTTACATCAATCCGCGATTGCCTATCGTTCTGGCGAGCGCGGAGCTTTATGATCCGGCAACCGGCAGCTGGACACTCACCGGGAGCATGAACCTTGCGCGGGAAAATCATACCGCCACGCTCCTTTCCAACGGAAGAGTTCTCGCGGCTGGTGGAGGCACGGGCGCCGAACTCTACGATCCCGCGAGCGGGACTTGGAGGAGAACCGGCAGTCTGAACCTCGCACGCTACGGGCATACGGCCACATTACTGGCCGGCGGAAAGGTCCTGGTCGCGTCCGGTGAAGGTGACGGTGCCGGGACCGCTGAACTCTATGACCCTTTAAAACACATATGGATACTCACCGGCAACCTGCGCGTCGCACGTGTTCATCATACAGCGAATCTACTGCCTGATAACAGAGTCCTGGTCGCAGGCGGAGGCACCAGTTTGAAGCTCACTTCGGTCGCGGAATTGTATGACCCGGCAACGGGCAGATGGGAAGAAACCGCTGACCTGCTCAACCGCCGACAAGAGCATACCGCGACTTCGCTATTAAACGGTGACGTGCTCTTTGCTGGCGGCGAAGGAAACGACCAAACCCTGCGTGCGGCGGAGCTTTTTGTTCGTATTGGCAACTGAGTCCCAATATCTGGCCATGCCGGCTAGAAGCACCTCCGGTTACGCAATCCTGAGTCGATATAAAAAGACTAAAATGAAAACTTCCATTCTTTATTCGTTAGGTGGATTGCTCCTGCTTGTTTTGCCCTGCGCGGCCGCTCCCTTCCAGTTTGAAGAGACCGGTAGTCTCAACACTGCCCGCTTTTGGCACACAACAACCTTGTTGTCCAACGGCAAGGTGCTCGTCGCGGGCGGCTATAATCCCCAGGGTTATCTTGCGAGCGCGGAACTCCATGATCCAGCCACGGGAATATGGACCCGCACGGGCAGACTCGATTTCGGTCAATCATCAAGGCTCGCGCAGGGCGGCGGCTTTTTGGAGATTGGAGCTTGGCGCTTCTCTGGGATTTGGACTTTGCAGTTTAGAACCTGAATATTATGAAAACACTATCCCTCTATTCGTTGGGCGTTGCGCTCATTCTCGTCCAACCTTGCACCGCCGCGCCGCAATTTGAACCTACAGGCAGTCTCTCGGACACGCGCTACTGGCAAAGCCAAACATTGCTCAACAATGGCAAGGTGCTAGTCGCGGGTGGTTATATAAGATGGTTATCCGGTGAACAATTGTCAGCTTTACGATGCGGCGACTGGAGTCTGGACGAACACTGGCCGGATGAATTACGGGCGCTATCAGCACACCGCGACGTTGTTGCCAAACGGAAAGGTTCTGGTGACCGGCGGGTCGACCAATCCTCCCGGCGGAGGCATGACCACCGAACTTTATGACCCGGTCAGTGGCACCTGGAGTATTACTGGCGACATGGCAACCTATCGTGGCGAAGGGCATAGCGCTACGCTGCTCAAGACAGGCAAGGTGTTGGTGACAGGCGGATTTGGCAGCGTTTACAATGCAAGCTCGGAACTTTATGATCCGGCAACGGCAGCTGGTCGCCGACTGGCAGTTGCACCGGGCGCGTCGATATCATTCGGCCACCTTACTGCATGATGGCCGGGTCCTGGTTGTCGGGGGCGAGTACGATGCGGTCTCAATCAACAGCGTCGAAATCTATGACCCGGTGAGCGGCACCTGGGCGAACGGTCGCGTGCTCAGTCTACCGCTGAAGTATCACACGGCCACATTGTTACCGGACGGCAAGGTGCTCGTGGCAGCTGGTTATAATAATTTTCATTATACCCAGAAAACCGCCCAACTCTATGATCCGACGACTAACTCCTGGACGCGCACCGGCAGCCTCCACCACTTCCGGTCCGGTCATACGGCGACTTTATTGCCCGACGGAAAGGTGGTCGTAATCGGCGGAGAAAACGATTCTTACCTGGACGTTAAAGAAGCGGAAACCTATGATCCGGCCACTGGGACCTGGAGGGATACTGGCAGTATGATCACGCCGCGTACTGGTACATCGAGCGGTCTTGTTGCCCGGCGGCAAGGTGCTGGTTTCAGGCGGTCGTAGCGACGAGGGCTACCTGGCGAGCGCGGAGCTTTACGACTGGGAGGATGGGAGCTGGAGTTACAGCGGACAACTACCTGAGATGCACTACTCTCACACCGCCAATCTGCTTCCCGACGGCAGGGTGCTGGTGGCTGGTGGGCAACCCTATTACAATGCCGCCACGCTTTATGACCCAACGACCGGCACGTGGTCGGCGACCGGCAATCTTATTGAAGGCCGTGATGTGCACACGAGCAACTTGCTGGCCAATGGCATGGTGTTAGTCGCGGGGGGTTATCTAAATGGTGTTCTGGGTAGCGCAGAGCTCTACAATCCAACTACCGGGACCTGGGCTAAGACCGGCAGTCTTAACATCGCTCGCGACTGGCATCGAGCCACATTGTTACCGAGCGGAAAAGTACTTGTCGTTGGAGGAGACGACGGCCAGGGCGCTACGCAGAGCGCGGAGCTTTACGATCCAGCTAGCGGCTCATGGTCAAGCACTGGCGATCTTGTCCATGCGCGCTGGAATCCCTCGGCGACGTTGCTGTCGAATGGCATGGTGCTCGTCGCTGGAGGCCAGGATGGAGCCGACGTTCTGGCCACGGCGGAACTCTACCACCCGGATACTGGCCTGTGGACAACCACTGGCGATCTCTTCTTCGCGCGGACCAGTCACAGTGCTACCTTGTTACCGACTGGGAAGGTGCTCGTCGCTGGCGGTAACGGCAACGAAGGTTACCTGGCCACCGCGGAACTTTACGACACGGCGACCGGCGCTTGGACTATCACTGGTAGTCTCTCCACGGCACGCTATGACCACACCGCAACCTTGTTGCCTAACGGCCAGGTGTTGGTAGCAGGCGGCCCTGATGGTGAGTTCTTCGACCAGGTAGAATTATATGACCCGGCGAGCGGCACCTGGTCCGATACCGACGATCTCGGAACGGGTCGCATTTCTCACACCGCAACCTTACTCGTCGATGGCAAGGTGCTGGTCGCCGGCGGTAATCCCGGCGGCTTGGACACCGAACTCTACGATGTTGGGCTGGGCTTCAGTAGCGCATGGCAACCGGTCATTAGGAGCGCGAAGATCACTTCTGGAAATCACAGTGTACGATTGACCGGCTCCGGCTTCGAAGGCATTTCCGGGGCAGACGGCGGCGGCGGGCAGGATTCGTCGACGAGCTACCCAGTGATCCAGTTGCGCAATATCGATAATAGCCAGGTGACGTATCTGCTAGTCGATCCTGTGCGCGGCTGGTCGGAGACGAGCTTTGGCTCTTTGCCGGCCCGCGGCTTCATTTCCGGGCCAGCGCTCGCGACTATGTTTACTAATGGCATCCCAAGCAACGCAAAGTATCTCGTTGTGCCACAGTAGTGAAACATCCAATTGACCAACCAGGCTAATATGAAAATAAAATGCTTTTGTTCGCTAGGAGCAGTTCTTTCGCTGGCGCAGCTTTGCCTGGCCGCGCCGCATTTTGAGCCAACCGGCAGCCTTTCCGATACGCGAATCTGGCACACAGAAACCTTGCTAAACAATGGCAAGGTGCTGGTCGCCGGTGGGTATGACTACACGATCGAAAATGTCGGCATGAATCATCATGTGAGAACCTTTGGCCCGCTGAACAATAGTCAACTTTATGATCCGGCGACTGGGTTGTGGACTAACACCGGCCGGATGAATCACGCCCGCTTTCTGCATACGGCGACGTTGTTGCCTAACGGAAAAGTATTAGTCACCGGTGGCTCGACCGATGTTGCCGGAGGAGGCGCTACCGCCGAGCTCTACGATCCCGTGAGTGGCAAATGGAGTGTTACCGGGAGCATGGCGGATGATCGCTATAAGCATAGCGCGACGCTGCTCAAGACCGGCAAAGTGTTGGTGACAGGAGGATTTGGCAGTGTCTACCTTGCCAGTTCGGAACTTTATGACCCCGCTATTGGTAGCTGGTCCGGGACCGGCTCTCTTAATCAGGCGCGGGACGATCATACGGCCACATTACTGCGCGATGGTCGGGTGCTCGTCGTTGGCGGAGACTACTTCGCCGTCTCAATCGACAGTGTCGAAATATACGACCCTGTGAGCGGCATTTGGGCCCTTGCTCCCAAACTTCGTCAGCCCCTGGCGGGACATACGGCGACGTTGTTGCCGGACGGCAGGGTGTTAGTAGCGCAGGAGACCGCACAGCTTTACGATCCAGCGACTAACTCGTGGTCACGCGCCAGGAGCCTTCACCACCCGCGCTACCTCCATTCGGCGGCTTTATTGCCTAACGGAAAAGTGGTCGTGATCGGTGGCACGGATGGCGTGAGCCCGGTGGGGGAAGCGGAAACCTATGATCCGGCCACTGGGACCTGGACAGATACTGGCAGCCTGATCACCTCGCGCTATTATCATCAAGGAGTCTTATTGTCTGGTGGGAAGGTACTCGTCTCCGGTGGAGTGAGCGAGAACGACTATCTGGCCAGCGTGGAACTCTACGACTGGATGGAAGGGAGTTGGAGTTACACTGGGCAACTACCTGAAGCGCACTACGTTCACACGGCCAATCTGCTTCCCGACGGCAGGGTTTTGCTGGCCGGGGGCGAGCCCTATAATAACATCGCCACACTCTACAACCCGGCGAGCGGCACCTGGTCAGCGACCGGCAATCTTATCGAAGGTCGCGGCAGTCACACGGGAACGCTGCTGGCGAGCGGGATGGTGTTAATCGCTGGCGGTTATCTGAATTCCGTGCTCGCCAGCGCGGAGCTCTACAATCCTGCTGCTGGCATCTGGGTCGACACCGGTCGTCTCAACTTCGCTCGTCATTGGCACACGGCCACCTTGTTGGCCAATGGCAAGGTACTTGTTGCCGGCGGACACGACGATCAAGACGAAATGCGAAGCTCTGAGTTTTACGATCCGGCGAGCGGCTTATGGTCGGGCACTGGCGATCTTGTCCATGCGCGAATCAGTCATACCGCTACTTTGTTGCCGAGTGGCATGGTGCTCGTGACCGGAGGGCAGGATACCGATTATCTGGCGACGGCGGAACTTTACAATCCCAACACCGGCACGTGGACATCCACTGGCAATCTTTTTTTCGCGCGCGCCAATCATACTGCTACTTTGTTACCGACTGGCAAGGTGCTCGTCGCTGGCGGCTACGGGAACGAGGGTTATCTGAACACAGCGGAACTCTATGATCCGGCTACCGGCACCTGGGCGATCACTGGTAGTCTTTCAACCGGGCGTTTTGGCCACACCGCAACCCTGCTGACTAACGGCCAGGTGTTGATCGCGGGTGGCGCTGATGCCGAGTTCTTCGACCAGGTAGAACTGTACGATCCAGCAAGCGGTACCTGGTCTGATACTGATGATCTCGAGACGGGCCGCCTTAATCATACCGCAACCCTGCTCTCAAATGGAAAGGTACTGGTGGCTGGTGGTAATCCTGGCGGTTTGGATGCGGAGCTCTACGATATCGGCCTCGAGTTCCGTAGCGCATGGCAACCTGCCATCAAGAGCGTTAAGATAGCTTCAGGAAATCATAGTCTACGATTGACCGGCTCAGGTTTCGGTGGCATCTCTGAAGCCAATGGCGGCGGCGGGCGGGATTCATCGACTAGCTACCCGGTCGTGCAGTTGCGCAACATTGATAACAGCCAGGTGACGTATCTGCTGGTCGATCCCGTGCGCGGCTGGTCGGACACAAACTTTGGTTCGTTGCCGGCCCGAGGTTTCATTTCCGGGCCAGCGCTCGTGACTGTGTTTACCAATGGTGTTCCAAGTGACGCCAAATATCTCGTCGTTCCACAATAACAAAGCTCAACCACCACAAACTGGACCGAATCTATGAAAAAATTATTACTGTGTGCGTTAGGCGGGGCGCTGCTGCTCATTCGGCCGGGCGCCGCGGCGGCTTCTGGATTTGAATCGACCGGGGCCCTCACTCAGGCGCGCGTTTCGCAAAGCGCGACCTTGCTGCAAAGCGGCAAGGTCCTGATCGCCGGTGGAATGGATAGTCTCGGCCCTCTAAACAGCGCAGAGCTTTACGATCCCGCGACCGGGACCTGGAGTAGAACGAGCAACCTCATTCGGCCGCGCTCCGGTCACACCGCAACGTTGTTGCCCAACGGCAAAGTCCTTGTCGTAGGCGGTTCGGGCGATCTGCCGAGCGCGGAGCTATACGACCCGGTGAGCGCCACTTGGTCTTCGACTGGCAGGCTCACCAAAGGGCGCGCTAGTCACACCGCGACACTGCTGGCCAATGGCAAGGTGCTGGTTGCCGGGGGAACGAATGGCTTCGGCGAGGTGCCCCAGGCGGAGCTATACGATCCGGCCACGGGCGTATGGACGAATGCCGGCAACCTCTTCCTTGGTCGCCATGATCATACGGCCACCCTGCTAAATAATGGCCAGGTTCTTCTCGCCGGGGGCCAGGTGGCTGGTGAAACGACCAACATTGCGGAAGTCTATGATCCAGCCAGCAACGTGTGGAGTAAGACCGGCAGTCTCCAACGGTCACACGAGTCTCATACTGCGACCCTGCTACCCGATGGCACGGTGCTGGTAGCCGCCGGCACGAGCACGAGGTTTGGTTACCTGGCGACTGCGGAGCTTTACAATCCCAACACCGGTAAATGGAGATTCACCGGCAATCTGATTTCTAGTCGCTGGGCGCATCGGGCTACCTTGCTTCCCAATGGCAAGGTCCTGGTAACGGGTGGAGACGCTGGGAGTGGTAACCAGAAAGCCAGCGCGGAAGTTTACGATCCGATAAGTGGAACCTGGGGAGATGCTGGTGACATGAGCACCGGACGCGATTATCATACGATGACGATGCTGCCTAATGGTCAGGTACTTGTCGTCGCGGGGTATGGCCCGGGGTACACCTATTTGGCGAGTGCGGAGCTCTATGACTTCTCGAGTGGCACTTGGCAGTTAACGGGCAGTCAAACACAGGCACGCTCCTATCACGCGGCGAGCTTGTTACCCAGCGGAAAGGTGCTCGTGGCAGGTGGCATTTACAATGGGTCAACTTCTAGCGAGGCGGAACTCTACGACCCGGCGACTGGGAGCTGCGGTACTACAGGTAGCCTTGCTATCCCGCGTTACTCTTATTCGCTAACTCTGTTGACCAGTGGTAAAGTGCTTGCCGCTGGTGGCGAGGGCGGCGGGACGAGCGCCGAACTCTACGACCCAGCAACTGGGACTTGGAAGCGGACTGGCAAGATGAGAATCGCGCGCGTCGCACAGCAGGCGACATTGCTGGCCAGTGGACGGGTGCTGGTGAGCGGCGGTGGTGCCAGCGCCGACAAGGTTTTGGCCGAAACATATGACCCGGTCACTGGGTCTTGGACGGCTGCCGGCAACATGAATGAAGCGCGCCAGAATCATACCGCGACATTGCTAGCCACCGGCAAAGTATTAGTTGCGGGCGGCTATAACCAAGCGGGTGGGGTGTTATCGAGCGCGGAGCTTTTCGATCCGGCGACGAGCACCTGGACATCAACTGGAACTCTTGTTACCGGCCGGTTTTGGCACACGGCTACTCTGCTGCCCAGCGGCAAAGTGCTTGTCGCAGGAGGCTGGGACTCGACATTTTCTTATCTCGGGAGCGCGGAATTGTATGACCCGGTGGCAGGTACCTGGACGACCACCGGCGATATGCTCGAGGCACGGGCATTTCAGACCGCGACGTTGCTGCCCGCCGGCAAGGTGCTGGTGACAGGTGGACATGGTCCTACTACTGACGGTCTTGTTACCTCGGAGCTATTCGACCCAGCAATTGGAAGTTGGACCGGCAGTGCGGATCTCTTGGTTGGGCGCTACCATCACACCGCGACGTTGCTCCTGAACGGCCAAGTGTTGGTCGCCTCCGGGGTAGTTGACGGCGGTGATACAGCCACGGCGGAGATTTATGATCTCGGCCTCGGTTTCGACTCGGCTTGGCAGCCTGCGATCGACACAGTGAGCTCCAGCAGCAATCACCGGCTCCAACTTACAGGTTCGACTTTCCAGGGTATCTCACAAGCTTCCGGAGGTAACTGGCAGGATTCATCGACTAACTATCCAATCCTGCAACTGCGCAGCGTCGACAGCAGCCAGGTAACGTTCTTGTTTGTCGATCCGTCGGTTGGTTGGTCGGACACAAGCTTTGCCTCTTTGCCGGCAAGGGGATTTGTTCCCGGTCCGGCGCTGGTGACGGTGTTCACCAACGGAATTCCGAGCGCTTCAAAGTATCTCGTAGTGCCCCAGTAGGAAAAAACCAAGAATCAAATCCTAAATTCCAAAGACATTCCAAAGCCCAATGATCAAACTACAATTCGGTATGAAGACATTTTCCTCACTCCTGGTATCGTTAGGCGCAGTCCTGCTGAGCCTGCAACCGTGCGCCGCGGTGCCCTTCCAATTCGAGGAGACCGGCAGCATGGCTAACCGGCGTTATAATCACACGGCAACGTTGCTGAACGATGGCAATGTGCTGGTCGCCGGCGGTCAGGGCGGGTCTGGCAAAGCTGGGGTGAGCGCTGAGCTTTACAATCCTTCGACCGGCACGTGGACAGAGACCGGCTCGCTGCACCAGAAGCGTTATAATCACGCGGCCATGTTGCTCGCGAACGGCAAGGTGCTCGTCACAGGCGGAGATACGCCGAGTACCGGCTATCTCGCCTCAGCTGAGCTTTACGATCCTGTCACTGGCACGTGGGCGTTCACTGGCAGCATGAAGCAGGCACGCACAGAACCCATCGCAACCTTGCTGCCAGACGGCAGGGTGCTCGTCGCTGGTGGAGGCGGCGATGAGGGCGCTATTGCGGAGGCAGAAACCTATGATCCAGCGACGGGGACCTGGACAGTCACGGGCAGCCTCCAGATCGCGCGGGAAATGGCTACGGCGACACTGCTCCCAAACGGGAAGGTGCTTGTCGCCGGTGGTTTGAATAGCGCCCAGAGCCTTTTCAGCTCGGAACTCTACGATCCGACGACCGGTACTTGGACGCTCACCGGCAATCTCGCGCACTCACGTTTTTGGCACACAGCAACATTATTGCCTAACGGCAAGGTGCTCGTGGCAGCCGGCGAGAGTTCCGAGGGGGATCTCAGAAGTGCGGAACTCTACGACCCCGTAAGTGGCACCTGGACCGAGACCGGCAGTCTTGCCGTGCAACGCCTCACCCATAGCGCGACGTTGCTGCCAAACGGCAAGGTCCTCGTTGTCGCCGGGTATAACTACACCGTTTACTTTCTCGCCAGCGCGGAGCTCTACGACCCCGCGACAGGAACGTGGACGACTACGGACAACCTTTCCCAGGCGCGGACTGGTCAGACGTCTACCTTGCTGCCGAACGGCAAGGTGCTTGTCGCCGGTGGCGTTGGCGGCCGGATCCCGCGTGCGCTTGCGAGTGCGCAGCTCTACGATTCGGCGAGCGGAAGCTGGCAGAAAGCCGGAAACATTAAGAAAGGGCGAGATTCGCAAACTGCTACTTTGCTACCCAGTGGCAGAGTGTTACTCGTCGGTGGTCGGGATCAGGACGGCGTGTCAACCACCAGCGCAATGCTCTACGATCCGGCGACCCATCGCTGGTCACAAACCGGTGACATGGTCACGGGTCGTTACTCTCATTTGGCAGTATTGTTATCAACCGGGAAAGTATTGGTAGCCTGTGGCGAGTATCTCGCCTGGCAAAAGGCAGAGCTGTACGATCCGACAACCGGCAGCTGGAGCGCGACTGGCGACCTTGTGGTTCCTCGCTCAGATAATCCTACCGCTACTTTGCTGCCCAATGGCAAGGTATTAGTAGCCGGCGGATTTTATATGCCTACGGCTACCTTGACTCCGCCGAACTCTATGACCCCGCGACCGGTATCTGGACAAAAACTGGTAAGATGCGCGTCCCCCGCTCTAACCATGCGGCTGTCTTGTTACCCAACGGCAAAGTGTTAGTAGCCGGTGGTTTTGACTACGACGGTGAGCTCAGGCCAGCGCGGAGCTTTACGATCCGATGACCGGCTACTGGAGCGACACCGGCACAATGAATAACAAGCGCTCTTACTCCACTGCTACTTTGTTACCTAACGGCAAGGTGCTTGTTATCGGTGGCGTTTATGCTGGTCAAAAAATCAGCACGTGCGAACTTTACGATCCGGATACTGGCACCTGGAGCGATACGGGCAGCCTGCTCGTAGCTGGAAATGGGTTCACTCCAGTATTGTTGCCCAACGGGCAGGTGCTCGTCGAAGGCGGCTTTGGTCTCGGCGTCAACGACCTTGACGCTGCGGAACTCTATGACCCGGCAAGCGGAACCTGGAGCGAGGCCGCGTCGCTAAGCGAGCCGCGCGGTTATCTCAGTGCGACTTTGCTCTTTAATGGTCAGGTATTAGTGGCCGGCGGTGAAAACGACAATGGTCTCCTGCTTTCCACTGAACTCTATGATACTGGTTTGGGCTTCGATAGCTCCTGGCAACCGCGGATTACTACGGCGACCATGACAAATCGTCATAGGCTAAGTCTAACCGGCACGCTTTTTCAGGGTATCTCACAAGCTTCCGGCGGCAACTACCAGGATTCGTCGACTAACTACCCAATCGTGCAACTGCGGCGGCTGGATAACAGCCAGGTTACTTTCCTTCTCGTCGATCCGCTGCGCGGCTGGTCGGATACGAGTTTCTTCTCGCTGCCCGCCAGAGGCTTTGTCTCCGGTCCGGCGCTGGTGACCGTCTTTACTAACGGCATTCCGAGTGATTCAACATATCTCGTCATTCCGTGAGATGGCTCTACCAGGGAAAGTTCGTTGCGGCGAGGCGCCGCAACCAGCACGCGAGGGCGCCCGCACACGGCGGGCAGGCAGTGCGCTCCCCGGAGGCAACTCGCTGCAGCGCGTCCCTCCGCGGCAGGAAGGAAGGTGCGTTAGCGGCTTAGCTCGAGCATGCGCAGAATGGGGGCTTCGGCTCGTTTGCGCAGCGGCTCGGGCAGCATGATCTCAGGCTCGAGGTTGAGGAGCGCGTCGTACGCTTTTTGGAGGGTATTCATTTTCATGAACCGACACTCCGCGCAGGCACAGCGATCGGTCGGGCCCGGGATGAAGAGTTTGCCGGGGATTTCTTTCTTCAGCCGGTGGAGCATGCCGGCTTCGGTCACGACGATGATTTCTTTCGCAGGCGATTCTTTACAATAGGTAACCATCTTCTCCGTCGAGCAGACTTCGTCGGCGAGCAATCGGACGGCGTAAGGACACTCCGGATGCGCGACGACCGGCGCGCCGGGATGCTCGGCGTGGATCGCGGCGATGCTGCGCGCGGTGAACTCGATGTGGACGTAACAGTTGCCCTGCCACAAATCCATCGGACGCCCGGTGCGCTCGATGACCCAGGCACCGAGGTTCTGGTCCGGCACGAAGAGGATGTTGCGATCGGCGGGCGCGGCGCGAACGATTTTCTCGGCGTTGCCGCTCGTGCAAATGACATCGGAGAGGGCTTTGACGCCGGCGCTGCAATTGATGTAAGCGATGACGTAATAATTCTTGTCGGCGTGTTGCTCGAGAAATTGCGCGAGCTTGTCTGGCGGGCACGATTCGGAAAGAGAGCAGCCGGCGTCGAGGTCGGGCAGGATTACTCTCTTGGCCGGGTTGAGAATTTTTGCGGTCTCAGCCATGAAGTGGACGCCGCAAAACAGGATCACTTCGGCGTCGGTCTTCGCCGCCTGGAAGCTCAGGCCTAACGAATCACCGACGAAGTCCGCGACATCCTGAATCTCTGGAACCTGGTAATTGTGCGCGAGGATGACGGCCTTGCGCTCGCGCTTCAAAGCGGTGATTTCTTCAGCGAGATCGAGACCGAAATTTACACCGACGCTTACCATCGCTTAATATCCGCCCATCCCATGAGTTTACAAACAAGCGACCTGCGGTATCGGCTCGGTTTTATCGGTGGCGGCAAGTTGGCCGGCTCCGTCATGCGCGGCCTCGTGCGCGCGAAATTTTGCGCTCCCACGGAGATCCTGGTGAGCGAGCCTTTCGAGGCGACGCGGACGGCGCTACACGATGAGTTGGGGGTGGCGATCGCGGCCGGAAATGACGAGATCGCCGAAAAAGCCGAGGTGATTCTGATCGGAGTGAAGCCGGGCGTGGTATTGGATGTCGTGGTCGGGATGGCGAATGCGATCGAGAACAAGCTGGTTATCTCGCTCGCGGCGGGGATTCGGGTGGTGAGTATGGAGGGAAAGGCGAAGGCGCGCTTCATGCGGGCGATGACCAACACGCCGGCCGGGGTTTGTCAGGCGGCGACAGCGATTGCACCTGGGATGCGGACGTTAGACGGAGGACCTGGCGCGGGCGCGCGAGATTTTTTCCGCCATCGGATTTGTCGCGGAGGTAAAGGAAGAACAAATCGATGCCGTGACCGCACTCGCGGGCAGCGGACCGGCGTTTGTCTACACCGTGATTGAGGCGCTGGCGGATGGAGGGACGAGCTGCGGGTTGCCACCTGAGATTTCGTTAGGCTTGGCGACGCAGACTGTGCGCGGCGCGGCGCAGCTCGCCTTGGAGAGCGGGCTTTCGCCGGAAGAGTTGCGCCGCATGGTCATTACCCCGGGCGGAACGACGGCAGCAGGTCTCGCGGCGATGGAAAAGCAGGGGACGGCCGACGGTCTGCGCCTCGCGGTGGAAGCCGCCGCCGCGCGCGGCCGGGAGATGGGCTAAGGGCCAGGTGCAGTTTGAATAATTGTAGAGTCCGCTGTCTCAGCGGAGAAAAAGAGGCGATTTGTTTTGATGCGAAGGCTAATCCGGTGCGCTGAGACAGCGCACGCTTACAAATTCCTGATCGCTCACGCTTAAAGCGTTGCAGGCCGCTAGGGAGCGCCGAGATCGTAAACTTCGACCAACGCCACACCCGTCGCTGCATTTACGCCGCTGACGATGACGGTGTAGCCGCCGGGAGCAAGCGTGGCGAGCAACGCGGACTCTTTCGGATTGCTCGGCGCCAGACCGTCGGCGCTGATGGTCGTAGCGTCGGGTCCCTGTTGCCAATCGTCATTGGACTGGACGAGCTGGCCATTGCTGTCCCGCAATTCCGTTGTCGGGTCCGCCAACGGATTTGCGATCCCGGCTCCGCCTAACGAGGGCCCGATGCCGCGTGCCACGACGGTCTTGGCGACGGAACCGCCGACAATGAAACCGCCGATGAGGACGTTGTCACCGCCGAGCACCTGACCGCGAGTGGAAATGTTAACGGCGCTTCCGCCGGTGGTATGGAGGTCGTAAAGTTCAAACAAACCCACTCCAGTGGTCGGGGGCTGTTGCGCATCGCTATAGCTTTGCACCACCGCTGTGTAGGAGCCGGGTTGCAAAGTAAGATAGAGCGCGGACTCCCTGCTATTAGGCGGATCGAGGTGAAAGCTGGCGATCGTCTCGGCATCCGGGCTCGTAAACCAATCGTCGTTGGTTGCGACCTGACGTTGATTCGAATCGTAAATTGTGATCATCGGGTCATCGAGTGGGCCCGCAAGACCCTGGGCGCTGAGTGAGAAACCAATCGCGCGCAGGATCAACGTCGCAGGTTCTGTCCCTTGCACGATGAAACCACCAATCATCACGTTGTCTCCCGTGCCCACGAAACCGCGGGTGGAAATATTCTGGAGGACCGGCGCTGCGACCGAAGATTGATAGGCGGGACCGGTATTGTAGATTGCCTGAACGCCGGCGATGTCGTCCGGCTGAACGGTGTCGATGTCGCTGGTGTGCGAGTTCATGATGGCGACCACGTGCTGGCCCGCTTCATCGGGATGATCCAGCCCGAGGGTGTGTCCAAATTCATGAATGGCAACCCGGCGAAAATCGACGAGTGAGCCGAGCAACGGACCACGATAGGAATCCCAGGTGAAGGCGGTGTTAAAAACAGTGTCGCTCTCTTCGAAGACCGTGCCGCGAAAATTGAGCAGCGTAACCGCGAGGGTTCCGGAGCCGAAGGTGTCGCCAAAGACTGTGGCAGAGAAGAGCGCAGACATCTCGTCGTCACCGGAAGCGGGGACGACAGGGGAAGCGAGGACGGCCGCCAGACTCAAATGGTCCAGGTAGGGATTCCAAATATTGAGAGCGTCCTGGGCAACCTGGTTGAACGAAGCCGATCCGTCGATCAACACTTTCGGCCCCCCCGAGCGACAGTTGCATTACGACCGTGCGATCACGAGTCCATGATTGTCCCTCCAGGACAAAGCCGCAGAGCGAGTGCGTTGAGAGAACGAGTAGAGGAAATAAGAGCGCTTTGAATTTCATCAGGGGCTTACATGCTTCATCGCAGGTTCGGGGAGACGTGGATGCAATTTACCACTCCCCACGCCACTTCGCATGCAAACCTTGGCATTTTCGGAATCCGGACAAAAAAGTTCCCTTCGGCAACGGTTGTGCCGAAGGGAAGCTAATTTCTTGCCAGTTGGGAAGCGATTGAAGGCCAGCGCTTTCCGGATGCGAACGAACGCTTAGGGCAGGCTGTGTCCGAGGTCCGATCGCACCAGCTGCACGTCCGCAGTGTTAATTCCGCCGTTGACCTTCACGTCTTCGCGGAAATTGCTGGCGGTTACAGCCATGCCGACCTGGGCTCTGGTCTGCGCGACATCGGGGTTGCTGACCGTCTTGTCTCCGTTGGTATCGCCAATTAGCATGTTTACGCTCACGGAAGTGTCAGGCAAAACCTGGGCAGTGCTGCTGGTCACGTGACTAAGTGTGACCGTGATCTTTTGGATATCAATGACGCCAGCCAGGTTAACTGTCATCGTGTTGCCGGAGAAGATCGGGTTCCCGGAAACGGCTACCCGTGCCCGCCGTGATCGCGGCTGTCCCGCTCACTACATTGCTGCTGAAAGTGAAGACGAGCATGTGACGACCGTTGCTGCTGCGGCATTCGACGCCCGGCTCACCGCTGAGCGGCAGAGAAACGTCGAAGGCGCCCGCGCTGCCGTGTGTCTTGCGTGATACGGCTGAGGTAAGTGAAAGAGTGCCTCGCTGCCAAGGTAACGCGCCAGGGCGAACTGAGACCACTCATTTGTAAAGGTCGCGTTGAATCCGGCTGCGACGATCTTGCCGTCAGGCTGAAGAACCGCGCCGTAGGCTCCGCCATTCAGGTCGCCGAATGAAGTCCTGACCTTACCCCCCACGCCAAAGGTCGTGTCGAGTGAGCCGTTGGTATTCAACGAGCACCAGGAGAAAGTCGGAGTCCGACGATTCCGTATTCGGATAACCGGCAACGACAATCTTGCCATCGGGTTGAAGGAGAACGTTGTAGGCGGTTTGATCAAAGCTGCCGAAGTCGATAAACAGCCTGCCGTCGTTGTCAAAGGTCGTGTCCAATGTTCCGTTCGAGTTATAACGCGCGAGGGCGAAGGGCTGTGACAAAGTGTTATTCCAGATAGCTGTGCCAGCCGCGACGATCTTTACCGTCAGGCTGAAGGACGGCAGAGTGTGCCTGGTCGATCCCCGCGTGGCCGAAATCGGTCCGGACTTTTCCCGCAACGCCGAAGGTCGTGTCGATCGTGCCGTTGGCCAGATAGCGGACCGCGGCAAAATCATAATACGTTGTCGGGTTCTTGGCCGATCCCACGGCGACAAGTTTGCCGTCGGGCTGCACAAGAATGGAAAAGGCATCGTCATTGAAACCGTCAAAATCGGTCGTGACCTGGCCGCCGTTTCCAAAGGTCGTGTCGGGGCTTCCATCCGAGTTATAGCGTTCCAGGCCGAAGTCAGTGTTGGAACTGTCGTCGCTCGAGAAGTCCACGAAGTCAGTGCCGGCGGCGATAATCTTGCCATCGGGTTGCAGGGCTACGGCAAAGGCATAGCTTCCTTGGCCCGGAAAGCTCGTTGTTACGATGCCGCCAGAGCCAAAGGAGGTGTCGAGCGTTCCATTGGAATTGTAACGGACCAGTTTGAAGTCGCCGAGAAAGGTAAAGAGAGGAAAGGCGCCGCCCGCGACCAGGATTTTTCCGTCGGGCTGAATAAGCACCGCCGAAGGTACCGCGGCCAGACCAGGAAAATCTGTCGTTACTTTACCATTGACGCCAAAGGTATTGTCCAAAGTTCCGTTCGCATTGTAGCGCGCGACAGCAAAGTCTTCGCCCGAATAGTCGTTGTTGGTGTAGCTCTGGCCGACGACGACCAATTTTCCGTCGGATTGCAAGGCCACGGCATTGGCGATGTCAGTGCTGTGATTGAAATCGGTTTGGACCTGACCGGCAACGCCGAAGGTTGGATCAAGGTCGCCGTCTGCGGCAAAGGCAGTCTGTCTGGCAGTCGATAACGATAGCATCGTTACGGCGGCGCCGAGGGTGAGATAGTGGAAGGAATTTAGGAGATTTGTTTGCATGATAGTTTTTCGTTAGCGGCGCAACCTTTCGCATTGTGCCCTTGCGCTTCGCAAACGGAGATAGGTAACAGGGCTGTTACTCTGCGGGTTATGCGAAGCTCGATGGATACGCACCCTCGCCCGGGGCACCGTTAGCTGGAGGGATGGGCTCTGTCCCGTCCGTGTTTGGTGATCAGGTTATCACTTATTAGAAACACGGACGACACCCACCGCGGCGGGCAGGCTTCGGTCGTCCCTCCAACGCGGGCGCCAGTGCGCCGCGTTGCAGGGCGAGATGGGAACGAGGTTTCTCCTAGGCAGCGACTGATCTTCGCTTCTGCTTGACCAGAGTGAAGACGTCGTTCTTTTGGCGGCCGGCCGGCTCGAGGTGAAGTCTTCTTTTTCTGGCTGGCCCGCTGCAAGCTCTGCTGGAGAACGGCGACCATATCAATGACGTTAGGCTGGACGCGAGGAGCGGCCGGCGCGGGCGCGGGCACTCGTTTTTGCGCCTTCTCTTCAATCAACTGCATGAGCGCATTTTGATATTGGTCTTTGTATTTGGTCGGATCCCAATCGGCGGTCATGGCGTCGATCAGCGCCGTCGCCATTTTCAACTCCTGCGGCGAAACCGCCTTGTCGGACGCGACTATGGAGTGACTCGGGCTCGAGGACTTCATGAGCAAAATGCATAAGTTCGAGAATCAAAAACAAGCCATCCGGCTTAACCGCGGCGAGGTATTCGCGTTTTTGGATGGCGACCTTCGCAACGCCGAGTTTTTCGGAAGCAGTCAGCGCCTTATGGAGGAGGGCATACGCTTTCTCGCCGCCCTTTTGTGGTTCGAGGAAATACGGTTTGTAAAAAAACTTCGGGTTAATCTGGACCTGCTCAACGAAATCCGTGATCTCAACAGAGTGGGTGGATTCGATCTGCACCTTCTCGAAGTCTTCATCGCTCAACGTGACCCATTTGCCCTTCTCGTATTCGAAACCTTTGACGATTTGGTCGGCCGGGACCTCCTTCTGATCGGCCTCGGCGACCTTCTTATAACGAATCGGGCTCAGGTCAGTTTTTCGTAATTGCCTGAAACTGATTTTCTCTTCTTTCGTCGCCGGATAAACCGAGACCGGGATGTAGACCAGACCGAAATTGATGCTGCCCTTCCAGATCGCTCTCATGGTTGTGGAACGTCAGCTATTACCGGGCCAAGTGTCAAGACTAACGACCAATCGGTGTGCCCGGCTGCAACTCGCACCTGCCATGCACGAAACGTCGCAATAGAGAGTCCGACCTTGCTTGCGCAGCGCACCTGTGGTTCATCTGCCTGATTGGTTGGCGCGTCGTGCATGATCCTGTGAATTCCAAGCTGAAAGTGGTTGTGCTGGGAGCCGGCGGGCGGCTGGGAGCGGCGCTCGTCCGCGAATTCGCCGCGACCTGCGAGGTGGCGGGCTACAACCATGCGCAGCTCGATTTGGCGGACCTGGACCATCTGCGCGCTGCAATTTCCGGCGAGCGCTTTGATGTGCTCATTAATGCTGCTGCCCTAACGAATGTGGATTACTGCGAGGATCATCGGGTCGAGGCGATGCGATTGAATGCCGAGGCGCCGAGGGTCCTCGCCGAAATTTGCCGCGAGAAGCACGCGCGCTTCATCCATGTCAGCACCGACTACGTTTTCGATGGAGAAAAACGCGTGCCCTACACGGAAGAAGACCCGGCCAACGCGATCAGCGTTTATGGAGAATCGAAACGGGTCGGGGAACTCCAAGTGCTGGAGGCAAACGATCACGCCCTGGTCATTCGCGTTTCCTGGGTTTTCGGCCCGGACCGCCCAAGTTTTGTCGATGCCATTTTGAAGAGGGCGCGAACCGAAGAAAAGGTCGCGGCGGTGGCCGACAAATTCTCGACGCCCACCTACACTTACGACATCGCAGAGCTCTTGCGCCCGTTTTTTGACCGCGAGACGGGCGCAGCGGCATCCTTCATCTCGCAAACCGCGGAGAGTGCAGTTGGCAGGAGTATGCGCAGTGGGCGCTCGATTGTTGTCACAGATTCGGCATTCCGATGCGGGCAACCACCGTCGACGCGCTCTCGCTCGCGGAGATGAAGAATTTTGTCGCGCGCCGGCCGGTTTACACGGTTCTTGCGACGGAAAAATACGAGCGGCTGACCGGACGCGCGCCGCGCGATTGGCACGATGCGGTGGCTGATTATGTCCGCGAAAAAATCAGCGCAAATCGCTTCGATTAATGCATCTCTCCGCGGAGCGAATGAACGCCCGTGTGCTGGTCGAGCCTGCGCCGTTGACAAGACAGGGCCCCTCGCGTTTTGTCGCGCAGCTCTTGAAAACACGTTTTCTTTCGTGCGTTCTCATTCTTCTTGGCTCGGTCGCCGTCCGTGCCGGCACTGAGCCATCGGTCATGCAGCCAGCGCCGACCCCATCCGAAAATCGTTTCTCGTTTGGCGCGAAAGAAATTGAAAATGTGATGGGGGCATTTTTCTTTTTCGATACGACCCAAAACCAGCGGCCGTCGATCGATTTCGCTCTGGATTCCCTCCGCCTCGGAGTGATGTTGAACGACCCTTGGAGCCTTGGCCCCATGAGTGGCAACTTTGAGGCGCTCGGTGAGGTCTTTGTCGGCCCGGTCGTTACCGGGCCTGGTAATGTTCTGGCTGGCGCAACACTGGTGTTCCGCTACAATTTCGTCCAGCCGCGCGCACGTCTGGTTCCCTATCTTCAAATTGGCGCGGGTGGTGTCTATACCGACATCCCGGAGGATGAGTCGCGTGGGCTGATCAGTCTGCCGGTGGAGTTCAACCTGCAAGCCGGGGTGGGCACGCGTTTTTTGGTGAACGATCGCTGGTCGATCATGCTCGAGGGCGTTTATCGCCACCTTTCAAATGCTGAAATCAAGAAGCCGAACTTCGGCATCGATTCTGTTGGCGGAAATCTCGGTTTCGGTTTCTCTTTCTGATCAACCCTACTCTTATCAACGCTATGAAAGTTTACATCCTGCCCGCAATCATTGGCTTGTTTTTCTCCGTGCAAGGTGCCGCGCATGGCGCCCTCGTTTGGGAAAGCAAGAGCGCCGACTTGCATCCATCCTTGGCGGACAAGGAAGCCGTCGCGCACTTCAAATACAAGAATACCGGCGACAAGCCGGTCAAAATCACCTCAGTCCATGCTTCCTGCGGATGCACGACCGCGGCGCTGGCCAAGGACGTGGTCGCGCCTAACGAGAGCGGTGAAATCACCGCCACCTTCACCATCGGCAATCGCGTTGGCACGCAGAAGAAAACGATCACGGTCATGACAGACGACCAGAAGGAGCCGACCCTATTAAAGCTGAAGGCGACCATCCCGCAAGCTCCTTGAGATTTCGCCGACCTTCCTTTTCTGGTCGGCCAACGACTCGCTCGAGCCGAAAACGATCACGGTCACCGTGGGCCCGGAGTTTCCGGTGACCAAGCTCAAAGTCACCTCGACCGACAAGTCGATCAAGACGGAGGTCGGGCCTGGCCCAAGCGATAAGACTTTTAAAATCACCGTCACGCCGACAGAAAGCGGCCGGCCCGATCAACGCGGTCTTGAAAGTCGAGCCAGATTTTCCAAAAGAACCGCCAAAAACGTTTTACGCGAACGTGCGCGTCGACCCCCGGGCCAAGCCGGCGGAGGGCAAGTCGACGGCAACCACGCCGGCGCCAACCGCATCGGCATCGGCCACGCCAGCGGCGAACTAGCCCGTGGGCCGCTCGCTCGTTAGGCAGGTCCTGTTTCTCCTCGGGATTGCCTTTCTTCCGGCGATCGGTCAGGCGCTCTATTATCGGAACACGGCGTCGTGGCACGAACCGCCGGCCGATTCCGCGCCCGTGACCGTGGCGGAGGCGAAGCAGTGGGGCGAGACGGCGCTTTGGATTGATGCGCGGGCCGAGGCTGAGTTTGACAAAGCGCATGTGCCCGGCGCGATGCGCTTAACTGAAGACGACTGGGATACGCTCCTGCCCGCCGTTCTCGCGGCCTGGTCTCCCGAGCGCAAGGTGGTCGTGTATTGCAGCCGTGTGACCTGCAATCTCAGCCACGAGGTCGCGGAGCGATTACGGCACGAAGTTGCGCTCAAAAATGTTTATGTCCTGCAAGGCGGCTGGGAGGAATGGGAGAAAAGCGGCCGATGAGCGACGCTGCGAATCAATCCACGCGCTTTGATTGGCGTCGTATTCTGGGGCGTTTGCTCGCCGTGCTGGTTGGCGCCGTTTTCATTTATGCCGGCATTTTAAAAGTGCGCGACCCGCTGCACTTTGCGAGCGACATCAGTAACTATCAAATGATTCCGTGGTCGCTCGGAATTCGCCTGGCGTTTTATCTGCCCTGGCTGGAATTGCTCTGTGGATGCGCGCTCGTTTTTCACCGGCTCTTTGCCGGCGCCGTCGCGATTACGACTTTGTTGATGTTCGTTTTTATCGGCGCGACCGCCTGGGCCAGGATGCAGGGGATCGACGTTTCGTGCGGCTGCTTTGGCAGCGCGGGGACGCAACCTGTCCCTGACCTGGCATCTGATGCTCGATGGCGGTCTTCTCCTCGCCTTGCTCTACCTGTGGTTCACGCGCGAACGCGTCGCGTGACATCCTTCTCGACTTCGCCAGGCGTTCCCGCGCGCAGTCAATTTGCTGCCCTAACGAGTAAAGCGCAGAGCTCGGCCAAGGGATTGAGTTCCACACCCTCGAGCGCAAAATGCGCCCCCTCGCTGGCCGGGCCATTACGGATCAGCACCGTTTTTTCCCGGGCCCTCAGCATGACTGCGACGACCTCGAAAGCGACGGATAACTCGACGGCAACCAATTCGCATTTCGTCGTGAGAAGGACTCTCATCGTTTCGGTTTTCTGCGCCGTGAACTGCAGATTTTCATGCGAGTTGGTTCGTTCCAGGCTCATGTTCTCCGATCGCAAAAGAGCTTTTCGCAACGGGCAATTGCGGGGGCCGGCGGGTTGGGACAAGTCGCATCGTATCGATCGTGCCGTCGTCGAAGAGTCGGATTGTGCCGAGGCGAAACCCGTTCTCGAGCGGCACGCCACGGAGATCGGAGCGCTCGTCCATTTTCACCGACACAACCGGATTGCACGGCTGCAACGTGGCCGCCTCCATTCGAAACGACGGCGTCAACTGCATTGATACCACTTCGAGCGCCAGCGTGACGCTCACCTCGGTTGGCCTAACGAATGCGCTGGATGGAGTCGACGGAGGTGACGGCTGTGGCACGGTTGTGGCGGCTTTCGGTTGCTCGACCAGCGTACCTTCCCCCAACTCGGTGGTCGGCGGGGCCGCCGATTCCTCGGCTGCCTGAGACGGCGGCGCAGAGGGGTTGTTCGCCATTTGCGTCCCTGTTAGGTGACGATGCAGCCGGAGTCTCCTGCGGAGGTTCCGGCTCCGGCGCGACGGGTACAACCGTGGGCTCGCCTGGCGCTGGCGGTGCCCCAGGCGACCGACCGGCAGAGAGCAGAGGTGACGAAGGCACTGGATTCTTCTGCGCGGCCGCCGGCTCTGGCGGAAGGGGCGCGACCATGGGTTGGATTGGCGCCGGCGGGGCCTCCGGCAGTGGACCGGCAGAGAGCAGTCTTTCGACCTCGTTGATCAATGCACCGGAAAGAAACGGCTTTGCCAGCGCTGCGGCCACATTTCGATAATTTCGCGCGGTCCGGGCGAGTTCGCTCAGGTGCCCCGACATCATGAGCACCGGGATGCGCGCCGTTGCCGCATTTTCCAACAGGGCCTGGCAGACCTTGTCGCCGGTCATGTCGGTCAGGCTGTAATCGAGCAGAATCAGATCGGGGTGTGCTGTGGCGGCGAGCCGAATTCCTTCGGCGCCAGTCGAAGCGGTGATGATCTGCAGCGTCGGATCCGAGGTGGCGAGGGTATCGGCGACGAAGATGAGGAGCATCTCGGTGTCGTCGACGATGAGAATCTTCTTACCGGTTTGCTCGATTGTGCTCGGTCGTCGGTGATGGCGCGCGGCTACCGACTTCTGCTTGCTCTCTTTCGCCAGTCGGCGGGCAGTTGGGAGAAGCAGGTCAGGCCAGGCGATGTTGATCGTGGGGGAGAGGTCGGCGGGCAGATCAGTTTCGCTCAAATGCCAGTCCGCCCAACGGGCCATTTCCTCGAAGGCCGCCGCGCCGGTCAGTCGCGCCAGTGACGGCATGGCAGATCTGGCCTCGACGAAAATAAATCGCTCCGGAACGGCCGTCGTCCGTCTCGAGACGGAGAACGCCATTGCTCAGGGCGAGGCATTTCAACTGCACGAGATCGATGAGATGCAGATCGAGCAGGGTGCCGCGGGGATGGAGCGAGTGCGGCAGCGTCCACGGTCCGAGAAGTGCCTGGACGGCGGCACCGAATTCGTCCAGGTCGAAAGGTTTTTCGATAAATTGAATCGCGCCTGCGGTGCCGCGCTCGGCTCGCAGTTCGCGCGATGTGCCCGGAGCGAGGACGAGCATGCGCGCTTCGGGGTGTCGCGCTTTTAGCCTTTGGAAAATTGTGATCTCGCCGGAAGGCGGGGGATCGAGATCGAGCAAAAACAAATCCGGACGCATCCGCTCCGCGGCCGCTTCTGCTTCCGCAAAGCCGTGCGCGATCCGCACCTTGTGGAGGGGCGCAAATTTGGACAAAGCCGACGTGATCGCCACCTGCAGGGCGCTGTATTCCTCGACGAGGAGAATGCCGCCCGTGGAGCGACCGGAAGACTCAGTTGGAGGTTTGGTAGCCACGGTTAGGAGCGGTGAAGGCGTCCGAGAATAGGAGAAGGTTCGGACATGTCAAAGCAACGCCAACGCAAGTTGCATGCCCTCGGCGATTGTTAGGCCGAGCCCGGCCCCGTTATTCGTAACGGAGCGCCTCGATCGGATCGAGTGAAGCGGCGCGGTAAGCTGGGTAAAGCCCGAAGCCGATGCCGATGGCCGAGCAGACCAAAAGCCCGGCGATCGCCCAGCCAAATGGGAAAATCAGGTCCACCTTTAACCAGAGCGCGAGGAGGTCGCCGCCAATCACCCCCAGGACGATGCCCAGGATTCCTCCCGCCTCCGAAATAAAGACCGCCTCGGTCAGGAATTGGCGCAGAATGTCGCGATTGCGCGCGCCGATCGATTTGCGCACCCCGATTTCTTTTGTCCGCTCGGTCACACTCACGAGCATGATGTTCATGATCCCGATCCCAGCCGCGAGAAGGGCGATCGTGCTGATGACGAAAGCGCCGATGCGGATGACCCCGGCAATGGATAGGAATGCGGTCTTGAGCGAGTCGTTAGTGTAGATTTCGAAATCGTTCGGCTCCTCGGCCCGCAGCCCGCGGGCGATGCGCATGGCGCCGACCCCGCGATCGAAGGTGCGGTTGTAATCAAGTTGAGAGAAAGACTGGGTGGCGATGTTCACCGTCCGGTTGGCCGAGCCATAGTTTTCGATCAAACGCGTGATTGGCATGATCGCGATGTCGTCCTGACTTTGGCCAAAGGCCGTTCCCCGTTCACCGAGAACGCCGACGATTGTAAAAGTATGGCCGCTGAGTTTGATGACGCGGCCGATCGGGGATTCGTGCGGGAAAAGACGCTGTTCGATCGCGCGCCCAATCAAAAGCACGCGGCGACTGAGCGCGACGTCTTCATCGTTCAGGTTGCGGCCATAAGCGAGGGTATAGGCGTTGGCGGCGAGGAAACTCTTGTTCGTTCCGACGATCGTTAGGCTGGGAGTCGTCTTGACGCCGTTGTAAACGGCCTGTTTGCCGTCGTCGAAAATCTTCATGCAAACTTCCTGCGCGTTGCCCTCCATCAGCTCGGCATAACGCTGGGCTTCGCGGTAGGTGATATCGCGGCGGTTCTCGTATTTTTTCTGTCCGCGCCCGCCGGCACGGACGTTGATCGGGTACTTGGCGAACTGGAAGATATTCGAGCCGAAAATGGTCAGGCCGGTTTCGATCGAAGCCTGCATCGCACCGATCGCGGTCATGACCGAGATGACCGAGAAGACACCGATGGTGATCCCGAGCATGGTCAGCGCCGAGCGAAGCTTGTTCGCTCCGACGGAGGCGAGGGCCATCGTTAGGATCTCACGGAATTGCATTGGATTCGGTCGCAGCGAAGAAAATTCAGGGAAGTGAAAGGATTTGAATCAAAAAATAATCGGCCCGCCAATTCTAACACGTTTCAGATTCGACGGCTCCGCAGGCTGCAACATCCCGGGGATCGAAACGCATGCCGCGGAGCGATCACTGCGGCTTGAACTTGGCTCACGCCGCCGCTATTAGTCCGCCGCCTTCAATCCTCGCGTCGGAGGCACGAATTCATGAGCGAACCCCTTGCAGGAAAAATCGCCTTTGTCACCGGCGGCGCTCGCGGCATCGGCCGCGCCATCGCGCTCAAGTTGGCGGCGGCCGGCTGCGATGTTGCGATCGCCTACCACAATAGCCATGAGGAAGCCGAAACGGTGGTCAACGCCGTCGCGCAAACTGGGACGCCGCGCTTTCGCTACCCAGGCGGATGTGAGCGATCCTGCCAGTGTCGCCGAAGCCTTCGCCGAGTTTCGCAAGCAATTCGATCGCGTGGACATCGTCATTAGCAACGCCGCCATCGGCGTGCTGCGTCCCGCGCTCGAAATGAGTCTCAAACATTGGCGGCGCTGCCTGGAGACCAACGCGCTCGCCCTGAACACGCTCGCCCAAAACGCCGTGCCCCTCATGCGTGACGGCGGTTGTTTCATTGGAATTTCCAGCCTCGGCGCGAGCGCGCGCAATTCCGAACTACTCGTTTATCGGCGCGTCCAAGGCGGCGCTCGAATCACTCGCGCGCGGGCTCGCCCTCGAACTCGGGCACAGCAAAAAAATCCGGGTCAATATTGTCAGCGCCGGCGTGGTCGATACGGACGCGCTGCAATTCTTTCCGAATCGCGAGGAACTGCTCGCCGAGTATGCCCGTCGCGCGCCGCTCGGACCGACCCTCACCGCCGAGCAAGTGGCCGACGCCGTTTACCTGCTCTGCTTGCCGGAGGCATCCATGATTACCGGCCACACCCTGATGGTTGATGGCGGTTATTGCATTTCCGGATGAACCAACCATCGCTCCATGACAGCGGCTTGGCCGGAGAAGGTGGCGATCGTCACCGGCGGCAGCGGTGGAATCGGACGGGCGATCGTTCAAATCCTCGCTGCCGCGGGCATGGAGGTGGTCTTTACCTATCGCGCTAACGCGACCGCCGCGGAGGAAATAACGGCGCAAAATCCGGACGCGAAAATTTCCTCCGCGGCCGATCGACATTCGCGATTCGGCCGCGTGCGCCGCTTTCGCCGAAAAAGTTTTTGATCGCACCAACCGGATCGATCTGCTCGTCAACAACGCCGGCGTCATTCGCGACAACCCGCTCACCGCGCTGGAGGACGACGACGTGCGCGTGGTGCTCGAGACGAATGTGAACGGCACTTTCAACATGACGCGCGCCGTCCTGCCCTACATGATCTCGCAGCGGCGCGGGAAAATTGTTAACCTCAGCTCGGTCTCCGGCGAAAAAGGCGGACGTGGGCAGACGAACTACGCGGCGAGCAAAGGCGCGATCGACGCTTTCACCCGCTCGCTGGCGGTGGAAGTTGCGCCGCGCGGCATCACCGTGAATGCTGTCGCGCCCGGCGTCATCGAAACTGAGATGTCGCGCCCGGTGCGCGAACTGGCGGGCGACCAGATCAACTCGCGGATTCTGCTGCGCCGGATCGGCCAGCCCGAGGAAGTGGCATACGCCGTCTGGTTTTTGAGTTCGCGTTACGCGGACTACATTACCGGGCAGGTGCTGCACGTCGATGGCGGCTTCAAAATGGAATAAGATTTAATGAGCAACGAAAATATCACCAAAGATGAAATCATGGCCGTCTTCCCCAAAGTGGCGGAGATATTGGCCGACGCGCTTGCGTGCAAAGTCGGAAAGGTCAAACTCGCGTCTTCGCTGATTGACGATCTCGGCGCCGAGTCGATTGATTTCCTCGACATCGTTTTCCGGCTCGAGCGCGCCTTCAAAGTGAAAATTCCTCGCGGCAAGATCCTGGAACAGGCGCGCGGCCCGCTTTCCGAGTCCGAGTTTGAAAAAGGCGGAGTTGTTTCCGAAGCGGGCCTCGCGCATTGAAAAATTATCTCAGTGAAGTTCCGGCGGATCGCTTCACGTCCCCGTTGAAATCGGCGGAAATTCCGCGGCTTTTCACCGTCGAGACATTTTGCAAAGTAGTCATCCGTCAGCAGAGAGCGGCCCTGCCCGCGCCGACGGCGTGAGTTCATCCGACGAATTTCGCGCCTACACTTTTGTTGACCGCGTGACCATGGTGCAGCCGGGAGTCAGCGCCCGCGGCACTTACGCAATTCCGGCCGGGCTTCAGGATTTTTCCAGCTCTCTGGTGGCCGAGGCGACCGGACAGCTCGCCGCCTGGTGCGCGCTTCCCGCGGTGGATTTCAAGTCGCGCCCGGTCGCCGGAATTGCCGGTCGGGTGGAATTGCTCGCGCCGGTGCGCCCCGGCGACACACTCGAACTCGCTGCTGAAATCGAGAGCGTGGACGCAGACGCGATCGCCTATAGCGGCACGGCCAGCGTCGGCGATTCGCCCGTCCTCCGCCTCCATCATTGCGTCGGGCCGATGCTGCCCGTGGAAGATTTCGACGATCCGCAAGCGTTGCGCGATCACTACGCGTTGCTCTGCGACGCGGGCGCCAAAAGCCGGTGGTTTCGGCGGCGTGCCTGATTTGGATTTGGAAGCCGTCAGTGGCGAGCCGGGTAAAGTTCTGCGAGCGAAATTGCAGGTTCCAACCGAGGCGGCGCTTTTTTCCGTGACCATTTCCCGCGCAAGCCGGTTTTCCCGGGTACTTTGTTGATGCGCTCCAAGCTCGAACTCGTGACTCTTTTGGCCGCGGAGATTCCCGTGCCCGACCCTGGTCGCGAGTGGCGATTGCAAGGCATCACCGGGATGAAATTGCGCGCGTTCATCGAACCGGGCGAGTTGCTCGAGACTGGAAGCGAAGCTGATTGAAAGCGAGGGTGATAGCCTGACGATCGCGGTCGAAACCCGGCGCGGCCAAAAACTGGCGGGCGCGGCGCAGGCGTTACTGACATCCAGCGCTTCATGAATTTCAAAAAATGCGCGCCGCTAAACCGCGACTACCAACTAATGTCGCAAGTGCAACGAAGGTTAGGACTACACCCCAAACCTGTCATTCTGATCCGCGGACCGCGGGAGAAGAATCTCTGACTATTTCGGAAGCACGTTGCCTTAGGGGGAAAATGACCGGAGACATTTGAAAGCCCGGCCTCATCTCACCCATCATCTCCGCCATGAAACCGAAACGTCGCATCGCCATCACAGGACTCGGCATGGTCACGCCCGTGGGCAACGACACGCCGTCCACCTGGGCCAGTCTTCGCGCCGGCAAGAGCGGTGTCGGCGAGATCCGGTATTTCGACGCGAGCGGTTTTCCCGTTCGCATCGGGGCCGAGGTGAAAAATTTTGAGCTGCCGGCCGTGTTGGCGAAAACGAAGCACCTCAAATTCGCTTCGCGCTCGCATCGGTTCGCGCTCGCCGCCGCCGAGGAAGCGTTGAGCGACGCGGGGATTCGTCCGCAGCCGGACAACGCCGAGCGCTGGGGATTGAGCGTCGGCGCGGGCATGATGGCGGTGAGTTTTCCCGAGTTGGAAGTCGTGCGTCGGCACTGCTCCAACCCGGATGGTGATTTCCAACCGGACGGTTTTCTCAATCCAGATTTCCCGACCGATCCGATTTCCTTTTGCCGTACCCAAACCAATGCAGGTCTGGCCTTGCTCACCCAGCATTTCGGGATGCGCGGCTACGCCACCGCCGTTCATACCGCGTGCGCGTCCGGGCGGTCAGGCGCTCGGCACTGCGCTCAAAGTAATGCGCCGCGGGACGGTGGATTTCATGTTGGCGGGCGGCTTTGATTCGATGCTCAATCCACTTGGCCTTGCCTCCTTTTGCCTCCTCGGCGCGCTTTCGACCGACAACGACACACCGGAAAAAGCGAGTCGCCCGTTCGACGCTACGCGCAATGGTTTCGTGCTCGGCGAAGGCGCGGGCTTTCTCGTCCTGGAAGATTGGCAGGCGGCGCGAGAAGCGTGGCGCAAAGATTTATGCGGAGCTCGCCGGCGACGGAAATTCACTGAGCAGTTATCGCATCACCGATTCTCCGCCAGACGGCGACGGACCGATTCAGTCGATGCGTCAGGCGCTGGCGGATGCCGGCATTGGGCCGGAGGAAGTGGATTACCTCAATGCGCACGGCACTTCCACGCTAGATGAATGATCGCAGCGAGTGCACGGCGTTGCGCGCAGTGATGGGCGCGCACACAGACCGCGTCGCAGTTAGCTCGACCAAGAGTTGCATGGGCCATCTGATCGCGGCGTGCGGGTGCGGTTGAGGCGGGCGTTTGCGTTCTCGCGATTCGCGATGGTATCGCGCCGGTCAACGCAAATCATCAAACACCCGACCCGGAGTGTGACGTGAATCTCGTGAAAGATGAATCGCGTCCGATGAAAATTCGCGCGGCGCTTTCCAACTCGCTCGGGTTTGGCGGCTCAAACAGTACGCTGGTGTTTCGTCACCCGGACGAGGTGAAACCGTGACCGATTCCAGCCAAATCGCGATCACCGGTGCGGGCGCCATTTGCGGCGCGGGTTTGGACGTGGACACGATCTGGAACGCAGTGGTTAGCGGACAATCCGCCATCGCGCCCATCGAGCAGTGGGACGCCAGCCGCTGGCCGGTGCGGCTTTCTGCGGAAGTCCGCGACGTCGATAACCGGACGCTGGTGGAAGACCGGAAGTTGCACAAAATGGTTTCGCGAACGGATCTGTTCGGCCTGTTCGCCGCGCATCAGGCTGTGGAGCAGTCCGGTCTGATCCCATATCGCGACACGCTCGCCGATGCTGCGAAGAAGGAATTTAACGATCGCAGCGGCATCTTTGCCGGTTCTGGTGGCGGAAATTATCGGGGCAATTACGAATTTCTTCCGGCCATGACCACGGCGGGAGGCAACCTGCGTCATTTCGGCGGCGAGTTCAGCTCCTGGGTGAATCCGATGTGGCTGTTGCGGCATCCTGCCGAACAACGTCGTTTGCCACGTCGGCATTCGTTACGGATTCAAGGGCACGAATGCCTGCGTCACAAACCAATGCGTCAGTGGAGTGGTCGCGATGGCCGAAGCAGCGGCGGCCCTGCGCAATGATGAAGCCGACCGCGCGATCGTTGCCGGTCATGACACCCCGTTCGAGCCGGAATCGTCTCATTATTATTATCAGCTCGGTTTGCTTTCCGAGGACACGCTGCGCCCATTTGATCGCGACCGCAGCGGCATGGTTTTCGGCGAAGGTGCGGCAGCGGTTGTTCTCGAAAAAATGGAAGCGGCCCAGGCGCGCAGCGCAACGGTACTGGGAGAATTTCTTGGTGCCGGTTGCGCGACGGAAGCTTCCGGGATCGTAGACATCCGTCCCGACGGCGATGGCGTGAGCCGCGCGATCCAACTCGCGCTGGCTGACGCCGGAATCTCCGCCGAAGAAGTGGGTCTGATCGTGGCGCACGGCAACGGAACGCCCGCTTCGGACGCCTCCGAGGCCGCCGCGATTCTTCGCGCGTTCGATAATCGGCCGCCACCCGTGACGGGATTCAAATGGGCGGTGGGACATCTCATCGCGGCTTCCGGCGCGCTCGATCTCGTGCTCACCTTGCGCGCGTTGCGGGAAAAAATTGCGCCGGGCATCGCGACGTTGAAGATGGTTGATCCACAGTTCGACGCGCTGCCCGTTTCCGCGAAGCCGCAGACGCCGCGGAGCGACATCGCGCTTGTTATCTGCCGCGGATTCGGCGGAATGAATGTGGCGTTGCTCGTCCGCGCCTGAACCGAAAGTGTTTACTCGTTCTTGCAGAAAGTGACGTTAGGCTGATTTCGCCAGATGCATGCCGAAGCGCCAACCTCCGCTCGTTGCGGAATCGACACGATCGAGATTTCGCGGATGGAGAAATTTCTCGCGGACACACCGACGGAGCAGCTCGCCCAACTTTTCTCGGCGACCGAACTCGCCGATGCGGGCGACGGACCGCGGCGGATTGAAAGCCTGGCTGCGCGTTTCGCCGCCAAGGAGGCTTGCTGCAAGATTTTCCCGAAGGAAACCGCGCTCGGCACGCTGCAACTACGCGACTTTTCAGTTCGCCGGAACAACTACGGCGCGCCGGAAATCGAGTTGAGCGGCAATGCCCGCGCGGTGCTCGACCGTCACCGGATCGCCACTCTCCAGAATCTCACTCACTCACACTGAAACAAGCGCTTCGGCAGTCGCGACGGTCGAGCCGCGGACGCTCGATGTCCCGTGGTTCGGCAAGTGGTTTTATCATCTGGTTCCCTATCGACGCGGCGTGGTCTTGAATAATTTGCGCCGGGTTTTCGGAGAAGTGTTGCCGGAAACCGAAATCATCCGGATCGCGCAGGCATTTTACGGACACTACGTCCGCTTTTTCTTCGAGATCGTGAAACTGCCTTTTATGTCGGCGGAGCAGAAGAAGCGATTCATCCGGTTTGAAAACACCGAGACGGTCTTCGAGGCGCACAAAAAGGGGAAAGGGGTCATTCTGCTGACGGGGCATTTCGGCAACTGGGAAGTTTCCACCATCGTCGGCATCGCCCAGTTTCCGCAATTCAAGGGGCTCTTCCATTTTGTCCGTCGTCAGCTCAAGCCGGAGTGGGTGAATCGACTTGTGACGCGCCGGTTCCGTCGCGCGGGTTTCGGCACGATCGACAAGCAAGGTTCGTTGGACACGATCATCGACCTGTTAGCCAATGAGGCGATCGTTGTTTACGTGTTCGATCATCACCCTCAGCGCAACCCTCAGCGCAAAGCTTTCGTGGTGGTGGATTTCTTCGGTCATCCGGCGGGCACCTCGAAAAGCCCCGCGCTCATCGCGTTGGCCAGCGGTGCGTCGGTCATTCCTGCGACGAGCTGGCGCGAATCCGACGGCACTCATGTCTTGCGTTTTGAAGATCCAATTCCGCCCGTCGAATGTGAAGACGCTGGTGAAGCAATTCTCCAAACCACTCGCGCCTTCAACGCTGCGCTCGAACGCATGGTGCTGCGGCATCCCGAGCAATGGATTTGGGATTACAAACGCTGGAAGAAGCTCAAGCGCTGAAATTCCAAGGCATCTGTTGTAGCCGGGGCGCTGACCCCGGCAACGTCGTGACTTAGAAGCTCTAGACTAGAACCAATCCACAACCTTTCCAGAACTGTCATGTTGAGCGAAGCGCCGTAACGAAATGCGAAGCATGAGGCCGGGCTTTCCAACATCTCTGACTATTTCCCCCTGGGACAGCGTGCTTTCGGAATAAAATCAGAGATCCTTCGCTCCGCTCAGGATGACAACCTTTGTGAGTTTATGTGATGGCTTGATGGGTTCTATACAAAACTCAATCTTGATGGCGTCGAGCGGCGCGCTCCAGTCAGAGCTGGGAGCGGGCCCGCGCAGAGGCGCGACCTCATCGCCAGGCGGAGGAAGCCGTCGAGTGGCCCGTTCTAGAACTCGACCAAACGCGCAGGGCAACGCTGGGCACCGCTTGCTCCACCGCCTGCGGCTGCCGTATAATCTTTGCGCGCAAGAGATTCATGCCCAAGAAAAAAAGCCCGGCAATCAAAATGCGGATTCGCGTTTACTCGGGTGACCGCATGTTAGGTCCCGGTAAGATGCGATTGCTCGAGGCTATTGATGCCAAGGGCTCGCTCTCGGCGGCGGCAAAGGAAATGGGAATGTCCTACATGCGAGCTTGGACCCTTGTGAAAGAACTCAATCGCGACCCGGAACGACCGATGATCGAAATGTCGCGGGGCGGCGCGGGTGGCGGCGCCGCCTCGGTGACCTCGTTCGGCGCCAAGATTCTCAGGCTTTACCAGGAAATGGATCGGGCCGCGACGAGGGCGGCGAGCGCAAACGGCTTGAAGCTCGCCAAACTTCTGAAATAAAGCTCGCGATATATTTGACAAAATATATCGAGGGCCGTTAAAAAGCGGAAATGCCCCGGCTTTCTATTCTCGCATGTTGTCTTTCCTGCTGATGTGTGCGCCGGCAGGTCATCTCTAATTCAGCATTATGGAACAAAGCATCCGCAACCAGTTACCCGGCACGATCAAGAGCATCGTTTCCGATAAAGTTCTCAGTGAAGTCATCGTCGAGACGGGCATCGGTGAAGTTGCGTCGGTCATTACTACTCGCTCAGTCGAAGAGATGAAACTCAAGATCGGCGACGAAGTCTTTGTCCTCGTAAAAGCGACAAACGTCTCCCTGCGCAGGCGAAACTAAGCGCAAGTCCTGATAACTGAACACAACCATGAAAGCCAAAGCTCTCGTTTTCCTCTTTTGCGTTCTTCTCAGCATCAGACTGATGGGCCGCAGAGTTGAATGTGTATGCCGCAGCCAGTCTCACCGATGTGATGAAGGAGATTGCAGTCGCTTACGAAAAGGAGAGTGGCGATAAATTACAGTTTAACTTCGGCGCCTCCAGCCTGCTCGAGCGTCAGATTGAAGAAGGCGCACCGGCCGACCTTTTCTTGTCGGCCGATGAGGCGAAAATGGATGCGCTGGAGAAGAAAGACCTGCTCCTGCCGGGGACGCGGCGTAGCTTGCTTTCGAATCTGCTGGTTATCGTCGTGGCCAGCGAGGCACGCTCCGCGCCGAAATCAGCCGTCGACCTTAGCCAGGCCGGAATATAAAAAGCTGGCCCTGGCAGATCCACAGTCAGTGCCGGCTGGTATTTATGCGCGCGAATATCTTCTAGAGCTGAAGCTTTGGGACAGGGTGAAGGATAAAGTGGTGCCGACGGAAAACGTCCGCGGTGCACTGTCTGCGGTTGAATCGGGTAACGTGGACGCGGGCATTGTTTACAGGACGGATGCACTCATCTCGAAGAAGGTGAAGGTGGCCGTGGAAATTCCAGCCGCTGAAGGACCGAAGATTTCCTATCCGGTTGCGGTAACGAAGTCTTCCAGCCAGCCGGAGCGCGCAAAGAAATTCGCGGAGTATCTCACTCGCCCGACAGCCCGGGCGCTCTTCGAGAAATTCGGCTTCATCGTGGCAAAGTAGCAACAAGGGCCATGACCGCCGAAGCATGGCAGATCGTCTTTTTCACGATCGAGGTCTCGGCGCTTAGCACACTCCTGATTCTGCCCCTCGGGATCGCCATTGCGTGGTTGATCGCGCGTCGCGACTGGCCCGGAAAGGCGGTAGTCGAGACCGTGGTAATGTTGCCATTGTTCGTTCCGCCAGTCGCCACCGGCTTTGTGTTACTGATGCTGTTCGGGCGCCACGGCCCGCTCGGCTCAATCCTGCAACGCGGTGCCGGGATCGATATTGTCTTCACCTGGCGCGCGGTTGTTCTTGCCGGAGCCGTGATGTCCTTTCCGCTTTTGGTGCGCACTGCCCAGAGCGCTTTTCAAGAAGTGAACACGCGCTTTGAAGACATCGCGCGGACGTTAGGCGCGGGCGAATGGCGAGTCTTCGGCACGATCAGTCTGCCCCTGGCGCTTCCAGGTGTGGTCGCCGGAACAGTCCTCGCTTTCGCGCGGGCGATGGGGGAATTCGGGGCCACCGTTGTCGTCGCCGGGATGATTCCCCGCCAGACGATGACGATTTCATTGGCGATCTATCAAAATATCCAACTCGGCCACGACTCGGCGGCGTTGCCGCTTTTGTTCGTCTCGGTTGGCATCGTCTTCATCACTGTCTTGGGCGGGCAGCTTATCTCGAAGCGGCGGAAAGGTGCGCGGTGAGCTTGCGACTTCAGGGTGTTCGGCTCCCACTGGCCAGCTTCACTTTGGAAATCGACGCTATCTTTGACCACCCGGTTGTCGGCATTTTTGGCCCCTCCGGCGCAGGAAAAACTTCTCTCCTCGATTTGATCGCCGGCCTTCGCCGACCGAGCGCCGGTGACGTGCAACTCGACGACACGATGCTCTCCGATGCCGGCGCATCATTGCATCTTCCGCCGCGCCTCCGCCGTATCGGCTATGTCCCACAAGACCTCGCGCTTTTTCCCCATCTCAGCGTGCGCGCGAATCTACTTTACGGTTATCGAGCGCCGAGCTCCGAGAACGAGCTATTCACACTCGAACATGTAAGCGAAGTGATGGAAATCATGCCGTTCTTCGAACGGAACGTGACAACACTCTCAGGAGGCGAACAACAGCGAGTTGCATTTGCCCGGGCGATTCTTTCGGTGCCGCGCCTGCTTTTGTTGGATGAGCCGATGAGCAGCCTCGATTCACGGCTGAAGCGACGGCTCATTCCCTTTCTCCTGCGCATTCGCGACGAATTTCGCATCCCTCTAATTTACGTCACGCACGACGCCGGCGAACTGGCGTCGCTTTGCGATGAGATCATTTTGCTCGAAAGGGGTCGGGTGATCGACCGCGGCTCACCGAGGGACGTCCTTCCTGAATCTCAATAGCAGGAGACCATGTCCTGAAAACGGACGGTGCCCGCTCTGACGGACATTTGACAGGAAAAACTTCGCCGGGATATCTGCGTTTTTTTAACCACGGATTGCGCGGATTTAACGGATTAGATTCTCAAACACCTATCCGTGTCATCCGGTGCAGATCTGCGGTTAACTTAGCTTTCCTAATTGTCGTGACTACTCGGGGCGCAGGTTAGTTAGTTCAATCTGGTTCTCCCTTCTGCACTTCTCTACGCAGAATCACCGCCTTTGTCGATCAATTTGCCTCCTGCTTTCTAGCTGCTTACCTGGGCTTTAGCTTCATCCTATTGGCCGCAGGTTCGATGTCACCTGGTCATTACGCATGTTCCTCTATTGCGGTGGTCTTTACGTTACTCGAGTCAGCAGGATGCCATGTTTTACGGACCGGTGTAGGCTTGCCATGCTCGTCCCGCGCCACCAGATCGGGTTAACCTTCTCGACTTGTTCAGCCACGAGACCAAATTGCGGGATGCCCTCGGGATCAAGGTCGTGCTTGTAACGGAACGTGACCGGCTGAAGCGAGGAACCGCTTCGCTCGCCTTAGTCCATCGGTTTGATTGCATCTTTGTAACGCTCCGAAGAGACAACCGTGCCGAGATGCACCGTTGGTATCAATTATCACCCGACTCATCCGATACCGGTGCTCCGCTGATGCCAGCGATAAAGGCAGCCGTCTGTATTCCCTGCCTGCCGATGCGGTCTTGTTCGACTCGGCCGCCATGCCAACGTTGCTAATATAGATATTATTGCTGCCAGTGGTTAGGTTTTTAGCTGCATTAAAGCCGTGCACTCCGTTGCAGGTTGGAATTCACGCGCCAAAACCTCACTGCAGTATTGTTGCCTGAGTCGTGCTGCTTTGGATGCTGATCGCGTCTGCCACGTTGCCGTCGGCCGTTGTGTTCGCTTGGAGCGCACCGTCACCGGCAGCAGTGTTATTGCTGCCCGTTGTGTTGAATGAGCGCGTTATGACCAGTAGCTGTGTTGGCGGATCCCGTCGAATTGAATAATAGCGCGGCACCACCGTGTGGCAGTGTTATCGTTCGCCAGTCGAGTTGTAAAGAGCTCAGAATCCATAGCCGTATTGTTGCCGTCCTGTAGAGTTCCGAACAAGTCGACCGTTGCCCATTGGACTATTGGATGCTGCCAATTGTGTGAGTCAGACCCGACGCATCCACGTCGGTTCCCGCAATTGTTACCGGTCGAATTGATGGAATAGGTGATTGTGCCCGATTCGCACCTCTGCCCGCGCCTCGTGTAGGTCAAGCGCTATAAAAGCGCTTCTTGTTGGCAGGTGGCCGTTGTTTAAAAGAGGCTCGGAAACCGTAGCTGTGTTGTTGTCTCCCAGTCGTGTTGCTGAGCAGCGCACAAGCTTCCATTGGCGCGGTTGATGCTACCTGTTACTGTTGTAACCCTGGGCTTGTTACCTGTGGCCGGTGTTTCGCTACCCGGTTGTATTTTAAGTAAGGCAAATTCGCCAGTGGCCGTGTCTGCTGCCAGTGGTATTCAAGCGAGTGAAACCCATCGTGTTATCTGCACTTTGTTGTCATCAACAGTATAGCCGATGATCCGGTTTTGGCCCGAATAGTGGCTTTAGGCACCGGTCCCTTGCCGGTTCTTGTGCCGGCCGCGCCCGGAGCGTCGAAGGATATAGTGGTCGACGGTGGTACGCTGGCAGTGACAGCGACATTGCCAGCACAATGAGAGCAATTAGAGCGACTCCGGGACCGCACGGCGTTCCGAGTGAGATGTTACAATTGAGGGGTTTGTTTTTCATGGGGTTGGTTTTGTCTGTCGCTAGGCGCAATTGCGCACAATGATGTCTTTGTTAGTGTTAGAGGTGTTTGTCGTTAGAGGTGAGATCGTTGCCGGTGCCGCCTTCGTTTCGCGGGACTTTGGTCGGGAAAGAGGATTGAGCGGACGGAAGATTTGAAAAGTTCCGCGATGGGGTGACGTGTACAACCCGGCTCTCGCGCGGCGATTTGCCGCGCTCGTCGAGAGCAAACTCCTACAAGTGATGTCCATTACCTAACACACAATATTTGCGAGCGAAGCCTGCGCTCGCGTTAACCCTGGCGGGAAGGGGGTTAGGTGCTGTGTGGGAGACGCCTAACGAACTTGACGCTGAGCGGATAGTTTCAAGTTCGCTCATAAACGTCAAGAAAATTTCAAGGAATTCTTGACGAGTTGTAACGCTGGTTTGTGAAAAACTTGGTCAGTTAGGCTCAGACCTCACTCGTAGCGGAGCGCCGTCACCGGATCGAGCCGTGAGGCGGTCCAGGCGGGAGCGATTCCCGAAACCAGCCCGGTCATGACCGACACAATCATGCTGGCGATGACCAACCCGAATGAAAAACGGATTGGAAAGGAAGGAAACGCCGCCGCCATGCCGAAGCACATCAGGTAGGCGAAGGCCAGGCCGATCAGCCCGCCGACCAGGCAAAGCGCAGTCGATTCGATCAGGAATTGGAGAAGAATCGTCCGGCGCCGCGCGCCTAGCGCTTTGCGCGTTCCGATCTCTTTCGTGCGCTCTTTTACGCTGACGAAAGTGATGTTCATGATCCCGATCGCCCCGACGAAAAGCGACAAGCCGGTAATGAAAAGCCCCGCGATCGCGATGGTCGCTTTGACGCCGTCGAGCGTGCTCTTGAAGGCCTGCTGTTCGTTGATGTTGAAGTCGTCTTTTTTCTCGGGAGGCAGAGAACGCAGCCGGCGCATGATGCCAGTCAGTTCGTCGCGCGCGTCCGCCATGTGGGTCTTGTCGCGCACCTTCACTCGCACATCGGCTTCGCTCTTCGCGCTAAAATATTTTTTGAAAGCCGGCAGCGGTATGACCACGATTGAGTCGAGGCTGAAAATCCCGAGAAACGAGCCCTGGCGCGAAAGTGTTCCCACGACCGAGAAAGGGTGGCCGTTGAGCAATATCTTCTTCTGCAAAGCGCTGCGCCCCGCGAAAAGCGCGTCGGCCACGTCATAGCCGACAATGGCAGACTTCCGCGCCGCCGCGTGATTCCAATTCGCTAAAGAAGCGGCCTTCGCTGCAATCGAGCGTGGAGATCAGGGCGTAGTCGGCCGTGGTCCCGAGAATGAAGACGTTTTCGACGCTATTGTCGCCCGCCTTCACGCCGCGCAACAGACTCATGGTAGGCACGGCGATCATGAGATTGGAATTGGGCGTCGCCGCGATCGTCCGATTGATCTTTTCTGCATATTCGGTCCGAATCTTTTTCCGGTCGCGATAGTTCCACCAGTCGTTCATGCGGGTCCAGGGCCGTTGTGAAACGTAGAGGACATCATCCCCAATGACCGCCATGCTCTTATCAAAACCGGTCGAGATGCCATTGATCGCGGTGCCCATCAGGGTAACCGCGACGATGCCGATGATGACGCCGAGCGCGGTCAGCATCGAGCGGGTCTTGTTCGCCGACATCTGGGCCGCCGCGATTTTCCAACTTTCGGTCAGTTCGTAAAGAAAGCGTTTCATCTCTTTGCGGCTTGTAGACGCTTCGCTCTGCGAAGCGCGAGAGCAGGCGTTGTTTCCAAAATGACATTCACTCCCGCGTCGCCCGGAGGGCGACGTCTACAGGAGAGAAATCGCTTCATCTTTTTATCTAACGACTAAACGGGGACGGGCCGCTCCGCCAGAGACGCGAAAGCCGTAACCTTTTCATCGCTTTCGATCACGCCATCACGCAGATGCACCTGACGCCGCGCATGTCGGGCGATGTCGGCCTCGTGGGTAACCACAATCACGGTGTTGCCCTGCTCATAAAGGTTCTCGAACAACGCCATGATCTCTTCGCCCGTCTTGGAATCAAGATTACCTGTGGGCTCATCGGCCAGAATGATCGATGGATTATTGACGAGGGCGCGGGCGATCGCGACCCGCTGGCGCTGGCCGCCCGAGAGTTCGTTAGGTTTATGCAGGAGGCGATCGCCCAATCCCACTTTGGTCATCGCCTCGATGGCTCGCTCCTCGCGTTCTTCGGGATCGATTCCGGCATAAATCAACGGCAACTCGACGTTGCGCAGGCTGGTGGAGCGGGGGAGGAGATTGAAAGTTTGAAAGACGAAACCGATCTCGCGATTGCGGATCGCGGCAAGCTCGTCGCCATCCATCTCCGAGACACTTTTGCCGTTGAACTCGTAGCGGCCGGAAGTGGGCGTGTCGAGGCAGCCGAGCATGTTCATGAGGGTCGACTTGCCGCTGCCGCTCGGTCCCATGATGGCGAGGTATTCGTTGCGCCGGATTTGCAGCGTGACACCGCGCAGGGCGTGGATGATTTCTTCGCCCATCACGTATTCCTTCGTGATGTTCTCGATATCGATGACAAGGGGGCCGGGGTTGCGAGTGGCCTGCGGATTCATGTCGCAAAATGTGAAGGGTGATCAGTGATCAGTGAGTTAGCCGAAGGACACCGCCATGACCATTCATTCACGCTCACTTTCTTCTCCTCGACTCTTTTCCATCGTCAGTTTCGCGCCGTTTTTGAGTTTGCGGCTGATCGCGCTGTAACTGCCCGAGATCACCTCGTCGCCCGGTTGCACGCCACTCTTAATTTCGACGTTGGTGTCGTCCGCAATCCCGGTCGTGACTTTCACCATCTTCGCCTTGCTCCCGTCTTTGAAGAATACGACCTTTTGTAGCTTCTCTTTCTCTTCCTTCTGAGTTTGTTTGGTGAGGCGCTCGTTCTCCACCTCGGCGCTGTTGTCAGCCTTCTCCTTGGCGTCGGACTCGGTCTTTTTCTTTTCAATCTCTTCCGGGCTCAGGTTGCTGTCGCCAGTGCGAATGGTCACGCTCTGGATCGGAACGGAGACGACATTCTTGACCATGTCGGTTTGGATATCGGCCGTGCAACTGAGCCCCGGGCGGAGAAGCAAGTTGCCGACGTCGAGGCGAATTTTTACCTCAAAATTGGTCACCTCTTCCTGCGTGCCCGCCCCGGTAGTTTTGCCGGTGTTAGCGATCTGTTCCACCGTGCCGCTAAATTTTCGATCGCCGTAGGCATCGATTGTGACTTTGCAGGAGTCGCCAAGTTTTACGTGGACGACGTCGTTTTCGTTCACGTCTACGACCGCCTGCATGTGGTTGAGATCAGCCACACGCATCACTTCGGTGCCGGCAAATTGACCGGTCGCGACCACCCGCTCGCCGAGTTTGCTATTGAGCACCGTGACCACGCCGTCGAGTGGCGAATAAATCGTCGTCTTCGAAAGCTGATCGCGCGCCTGGCTCGAGCTCGCTTTCGCACCCTCAATGCTGTGCAAGCCGGATTGGTACATCGATTTCGCGGCATCATAGGTTGTTTGCGCGGCGAGCATTTCGGTCTGTGAGATCAGCTTCTTTTGGAAAAGATCCTTCGCCTGCGCGAGATCCTGTTCGGCCTTTTCCATCGCCGCGTGCTGTTGCCCGCTGACCGACTCGGCGGTGCTGATCGCCGCCTGTTGTTGCTCGAACAGAGCCTTGTAGGAATCGGGGCGGATCTTAATAATCAGGTCTCCCTTTTTCACTATCTTGCCGTCCTCGACCGGCAATTCGATAATCTCGCCCGCCACTTCCGGAGAAATTTTCACCTCGGTCTCCGGCTGCACTTTTCCGGTGGCCGAGACCGTTTCGATGATGGTGCGACGAGCCGCTTTTTCCGTCGTGACGGCGATCGGCTGCTCGCGTTTGCTGGAAATCGCGGAGCCGATGATGAGGAGGAGAATCAGCCCGCCGATGCCACCCCAGATATAGAGTTTACGGCGGGACTTTCGCTTGCGGCGGACGGTCGGTGTGGTGGCGGCTTGGTGCATGGGGAGCGAATTTTGCTCAGAGTCCCTTGCTCTTTGGAGCTTTGCAAACATCAGGCGTGCAGTTTGACACGGTCGCATTGTAGGGCAAGCGCTCCCGCTTGCCAAAACCCTGGACTCACGTCCGCGCTTCTAGCTTGCCCATCGAGGACGGGATAGACCCCGTCGATCCAGGGTTTTGGCAGGCGGAGCAAGTGCGCTGCTCGCGAAAGCTCGGTTCGCGAGCAAGCGCCCGCCCTACAAGACGCACTGCTCGATTTGTTCCATCGCCCAAATTGCGTGCTCCGCGATGAGCGGTTCGCGGTCGCGGGCCGCATTCGCCAGAGCCGTTAAATCTTCACGCGTCCCGACATTGCCAAGCGCGACGCAGACGTTGCGCAGAAAGCCACGACGTTTCACCCGCCTGATCGGCGAACCGCGAAACATTTCCCGGAATTGACCTTCATCCAGGGAAAGGAAATCGCGCAGCCGCATCTGCGTTACCGCGGGGCGCGCCGCGAAAGCGCTCTCGCGCGACACCTGCGCGAAGCGATTCCACGGGCAGGCATCAAGACAATCGTCGCAACCGTAAATGCGATTGCCGATCATCGGACGGAATTCGAGCGGAATGCTGCCTTTCAGTTCAATCGTCAGATAGGAAATGCAGCGCCGCGCGTCGAGTTGGTGCGGCGCAGTGATCGCACCGGTCGGGCAGGCGTCGATGCAACGAGTGCAGGAACCGCAACGCGCCACCTGGGGCCGATCGAATGGAAGCTCGAGCGTCGTGAAAATCTCCGCGAGAAAAAACCACGTCCCGAGTTGGCGGTTGAGCAGCATCGTGCTCTTGCCATGCCAGCCGATTCCGGCCTCCGCCGCAAAATCGCGTTCTAGCACTGGCCCGGTATCGACATAAATTTTCTGACGACCACCGGCCGCGGCCAGAAAGCTGTCCAACTCTCGCAGCTTTTTCTCCATCACTTCGTGGTAATCATCGCCCCACGCATAGCGCGCGATCCGACCATTGGTTGGAGCGGCGGTCTGTGACCGCCGACCTTGGAAATAATTCATCGCCACCACCACGATTGAGCGCGCTCCCGGCAGGACTTTTTGCGGATCGGAGCGCTTCTCCGCGCCGCGTGCAATCCAATCCATCTCGGCCGCAGAGCCGGACTCGAGCCACGCGCGAAATTCGTCGGCGTGCCGCGGCGCAGCGGCTGGCGCGATTCGGCAATCATCAAAACCAATCGCAGCTGTGCGCCGGAGCAATTCGGCCTTTATTTCAGTCGGCGAGCGCAAGAGAATCCTGGATCGATTGTGCAACCTGGTCGTGGCTGAGCGAACTGGTGTCGATTATAATATCGGCAGCCTGCTCGTAGAGTGGCTGGCGATCGCGCAGAAGGGTCTGGACGGTCTCCGCGCGATTCTCCGTTTCCAAGAGGGGGCGATGCGAGCGGCGCCCCAAGCGCTTCATCAGGGTAGGTAAATTAGCCGTTAGGCAAACAACCGTTCCGAGCTCGTGCAGACGCGCGACGTTTCCCGGCCGCAGAACCACGCCGCCCCCCGTGACGATGATGGAGAGCTGTTGGCCGTCGAGTTTCTCCAGCGCGCGACTCTCTTGTTCCCGAAATTCTTCTTCTCCCAGTTTCGCGAAAATCCTCGTGATCGACATTCCAAGCGCGGTTGCGATCATCTGATCGGTATCGAAGCGCGGCCAACCGGTCACGCGGGCGAGTCTTCGGCCGACGGATGATTTGCCGGTACCCATGAAACCGATCAAGACGATCGAGCGGTGAACGGAATTCACCCGTCAAATATGCGCCTGTCTCTGCAAAAGACGAATCGAGAAGTCGGCGCGCGGTTTCGTGCGTTGTAGCCGGAGCCGCCTCGTCGTCGTGCTCTCGATTTAGTTGTACCTTCTACTAGTAGGACAGCCGCCAGAAGTGCCGCTCGCTCGACGCTGCGAATTGTTCATCCAAAAAGCGGTCTTCCCAAATCGCCGTGGCGGCAGGGAGCGCGCTCTGATTGGACCAGTCGGTGAGGTCGGGGGAGCGGCCGAGGGTAAAAGGAATACCAAGGGGCGCTAGAAAATGAAGATGGGCGGTGCCATTTGCGGGATCACAGCTCAAGACATCAAGGCGTGGTGGAAATTTTTGCAGTGCGATCGGGTTCGGCTCCGTCCAGAGGCTAAGAGCGAATTGAAAGAACGTCGGCAAGCGTCCGCTCCATGCGCTCTCGTTGTGGACCGCCCCGCACTGCGGATACATCAGGAAATCGGAATTGATCGAGTAGCCGACATCCTGCCATTTGTTATAAACGCTGAAAGCGTCGAGCCAGTAGATATCCGGGTTGTCTTGCGAGGAGGAGGCTTCACTGCTCCCGATATCCATGTAAATCGTCAGTGGCAGCTTTGGCGCCGTGTTGAGCGTGTTGGCGCGGAAATTCGGCCCGGCCCAGAAGGCGGGGGAAAAGACACCAACCTTTCCGAAAACGCTGCTATTAGTCATACCCATGTAGGCGGTGAGTAATCCGCCTAACGACGAGCCGGCCGTCAGATTGGCCGCAGGCTGCGCCGGCTGCCCGGGCTGGTTCAGCGTGCGATAATTGTAATCCAGCGTCGGGAGAACGTTGTCGCGCAGGAATTGGACATATTTATCGGCCGTCCCCGGCGGCTTGCCTGAGAGTTGGTCGCCCGGCGGGATGTATTCGATCTGTCGGTCGCTTCCGTAATCATTTCCATTGTCGATCGCGACCAGAATCGCCTCGCGCATCCGGCCCTGCGCAGTCTCGTAGTTGGCAATACGGTCCGCATCCCACGTCCCAAATGTTCCGCCCGGAAAGAAGACATTCTGCCCATCATGAAAATAGACGACCGGATAACGCCGGCTCGTGTTTTCCACGTACCCTCGCGGAAGATAGATATGAATGTTGCGGCCGGGGATACCGCTGACGGTGCTGTTAACGAATCGCGTCGTGATCGAGGGCGCTGAGACAGTCGCCGCCGGCTGATAGTTATAGACCTGGCCATCCTGGACCGTGAAGACATCAAGGCTGGTGCGATAGTTATAAGGTGGAACGAGCGATTGATAAGGCACGGGAATAGCGGGTGCAGCACCTTGCGGGGGATTCTGCGGCGGCGCTGGCGCGTTATCGTAATGGCCGGCGCCATCAGTGAAGACAAACTCAATCTCATCGGCTGGCAGGGCGACCGATGTCACTTCGAAGACACTCTCTCCCGGCGTGCGTCCGGCTCCTGCGCGCTGCATCGTCACCTGCGTCCAGGCGCCAGCGATCGTGTTATCTCGGTAAAGTAGATTGGCCGAACTCCAGGAAGAGTAATAGCGGATGAACTTGCCCGAGTAAGGTGGCGCCGGCGCACTCGGGACTGTGAAGTTGATCGGCTGACTGATCGCGGTTGAGCTGGCACCGCAGTAAGTCGTCGTGGAAATCGGATGACTGTAATAGGTATAGGTGAGGACCGCGCCCGCCTCGAGCGCGACGGAAGCGGACCAGACATTTCCAGTCGACCAGTGCAGCTTTACGCCGAAGGGCTGAATGCCCCCTGAAGTCAAATCCCGGTGTGCGCCTGAAACAAAGGCCTCATTGCCCGCACCCACATCTCGCGTAATGGAAAACGGCACTGCCACCCGGGCCGGGTTGCCAGCGTTTGCGAGACTCGGGACCGCACAAAGAAGCGCCACCAGGCAGAGCGAGGCCAGAAAAGAAGAGGATCGCTGAAGATGAAGGCGCATTCGGGCTACGTTTGTAAGGGAATCCCCGGGAACTGTCAAAGATCATGTTGCACAGAATTGCGCGAGGCTAACTCGATGATTGGATGAATTCATGGCCATGCTTTTGGCCGGCCGGGATCAGCGATCCCGGCTACAACGCCACTGCGGATGGGTTTCAGCACGGGGAAATTTGTTATTGCGCCGCGAACGGGACTAATCGAGAGAAGAATTATTATGGCAACAAACACCATCCGACTCCATCGCGTGCTCCGTGCCACGCCTGAGAGGATCTACCGGGCCTTTCTCGATCCCGACGCCATGGCCAAATGGCTCCCGCCAAACGGATTCACCGGCAAGGTTCACCATATGGACGCCAAAGTCGGCGGCGGTCATAAAATGTCGTTCACCAATTTCACCACCGGCAAGAGCCACTCTTTCGGCGGGAAATATATCGAGTTGGTGCCGAACGAGCGTATTCGTTATACCGACACCTTCGACGACGCAAACCTGCCGGGGGAAATGCAGGTATCGATTACTTTGAAAGAAGTTTCGTGCGGAACAGAATTGAACATCGTCCAGGAAGGTGTGCCCGATGTCATACCAGCCGAGGCCTGTTACCTCGGCTGGCAAGAATCACTTACTCTGCTGGCGAAACTGGTCGAGGCCGAGATTCCGGACTGATCGCTGTAAGATCGGTCAAGCAAAGTTGCTTGATCGTTAGCGCGCATCCAGTGCGTAAAGATAACACTGGGCTTCGTAGGTATTGGTGTATGGACCCGCTGTCCCAAAGTAAAGCGTGTCCCCGGTTGGGTTGTATTCCATCAGATTGGTAACAAACGATGGTTACGCCGAACTCGATCGGTAACTCCTCGGACCAGAGCAAAGAGGCATTCTTATCATATCCCTGGATTTGTGCAGCGATGCCAAAGTTGGGCTGGTATTGGAGCGCGATCTGATTCCCGTCCGGCCTGACAATATGGTTCGAAACAATCCCGCCGATCATCTTCGAATAGAGAATCTGGCCAGTTGGTGAAATCGCATGAAGTTGGGCGTTAGTGGTCGTGAAATAAGTGATGCCATCCGACGCCACCACGGCTTCGACTTGCGGCTGGCCACCGAAGAGACCCAAATTCTGAGACCAAATCGTCCCGCCGCTTAGATTGTGCATCTCAATCGTTGAAGGACGAAAGAGAGCGACATTGCCGGTCGGCAGTGCGTCTGGAAGAATGCCGACTCCATCCTCCACCCGCCAGAACAAGCCGCCGCCGAGATGCAGCGCGTTTAATCCACCGAGAACATCCGGATCGCCCGTTGAGCTGTAGTCGGACCAAAAATAGGCGTTGCCGCCGCCAAACTTCATCTCTTGCGGCGTCCATCCGCCGCCACGCCGATAGTATTTGCCACCACTCCAAATGAGCTGGCCGTCGGGGGAGAGAATGAATGCGCCGATGACTGCTTGCGACCAGCGGCTATCGTCGGCCGCATAGATATTGCCGTCCGGTCCGACGCTCGGACCGGCCAGGAGCGGCGTCTGAAGCGGAAACGTCCATAGAGTCGAGCCGTCAACGAAAGAGAGTGCCTGGACACCGCCGCCCCCTCCTACAACCAGATTGCCATTCGGCAGCATCCCCAGACAGCCTGAAACTCCACCGGCAGGCGAGACCACCCAGCGAATACTGCCATCGGAGTTAACCGCGTAGATGTGACCGAAGTTGCCCATCGCATAGACAGCTCCATCAGGTCCGACAATCGGCGCGTCGGAACATATTGATCCGGCAGTTTGAGTCTCCATTTGAACCGCCCCGAAAACACTTCGCGCGGGAGCACGGTCATTCGCGCCTTGCTTCTCGGTCCGCCTTGTCGAGGAGCGAACAACGACGGTGCTTTTCCTAATGCAGCTCCTTCCGGCGACATAGCACTCGATCAAGTTATCGTCCCAGTGAGCGATCGGCGCGGGCAAACTTGCCGATCGAAACCTTTCCTTGCACGGCGCCAAAGCCCGGCCCGCGCAATCGGACGAAACTCGACCGGTTTTGCTCCGGTGGATCTACCGTGAAAGCCGTGAGCCGGCACGACCGTGAAAGTCCGTTAGACAATGGCTTAAAATCAGGGAAAATTGTGCCGGAGATTTCATTCTGGAAAAATGACTATCGTCCTTCTTTCGACAAACGCCCAAAAGTTACGCGGTTGTTACTTCTGGCGGGTCGGGTGAACGCGATGCTTCTCACTCGTCACTTATCACTGTCCTGAACTGATCTTCCTTCTCCCTAAACAAGACATTGAAGGTCGTGAGCGAACCGTAACAGCGCGTGATGTATTGATGAAGATCGAACTTGTCCGCGTCGCTCAGCTTCTCATTTGCGTTCACCTTCTGCTCTAGAACGCGCAGGTTGTTGCGGATCATGACGATCTTGTGAAAAAAGGTCTCGAGCGGCACTTCTTTTGCCTGCAAAGAAGCGTCCGCGGGACGCAGCGCGAGCGTGCCTTGCTGCCAGCGGCTCGCCAAGCCTTCGACTAATTGCTCCGGCTTCTCCAAACCGAGTGCGTCCACCATAGCCTGCGCCGTCTCGCGGATAAGCGCGGAAAGCGGCATCTCCATTTCCGTTAGGCGGGCGGTCGGCTCGGCCACGGTCAGTTCGCTCGTGGAGGGATCGACCGTGCGCGGCGCGTCGTCAAAGGTGATATCCGCGGTGTGTTCGGTGAGCGCCTTGATCGTCCCGACACCGTAGCGGGGGTGACGAACTTGCATTCCAATATGGAGACTGTGGACAGGTATTCCCATGGCGTTTCCAAACTCCGGCGGGCTGTGCGCGAAGCAACCGCAAAAATTACCGGTTAAGAAAGCGATTCCGGCGCTGCCCTTGGCGAGCTTTGCTTTCGAGCCGAGTTAAAATTGTCATCCCGAGCCGGCGCAGGACGGAGAGTGACCTCGCTCCTGCAATTGGCGTGTCCCGGTAAAACCAAAGCGCTCGATTGCAACTGTGAGATCCCTCTCCGCGCTACGCCGGATCGGATGGCAAGTTAAGGTGCGCGCCTGCGGCAAGATTTCTGAATTTAAAATCCGCGCCAGCCGCGTCTTACTCAGGATGGGATACGCTCAGGCTCACTCTCGCGGGCTAATCTGAATCGTCGCCTGGATCAAAATACTTCAAGGGAAAATGCTCATACGGCCGCTGTGTGTTCCACGCCGCTCGGGCAACGATGTCCGGGTCGGCTTGATCCGGTTTCGACCAATTCAGCCGGCTGGAAGCGGCCGCCAGGTGTCGAGCCTGGCCGCGCAATCCGACAAGAGGGGGATTCATCTCGTCCAAGGCTACGCGATTCGCGACATGAGTGAACGGATTCAAGTCGGCTCGGTCAGTAAAACAGTCGGTCAGCGGCGTTGCGGTGCGATCAAATCGGTTCATCGCCGGCAAGCCCAGGGTAAGACCGATTGTACGCACAAAGGAAGTGTGATTGTAGCAGTCACTCACGACGGAGCCGCGGCGGGTGTAGGGCGAAACGCAGAACGCCACGGTGCGATGACCATCCACATGATCGAGGCCAAAGTGCGAGTCGTCTTCGATTACAAGGATCAATGTCTCAGGCCAGAATCGCGAATGGGTGAGCGCCTCCACGATCCGGCCCAAAGCCAGATCATTGTCGGCGATCAAGGCCCGCGGTGTGGGAAACCCGGGAGTGGTGCCGGCGGTATGATTGCTCGGCAAGAGTAGAATGGAGAGGTCGGGTAAAGACCCGGTCGCTTCGTTTGCTTTGAGTTCGGAGATAAACTGATCCGCCCGCCATTGATCGGAGACCGTAAGCGGGAATCCGACATAGTTCGGATCTAGAAACGGCCGCAGAGCCACGTTGTCGGTGCCAGCAATGATCTGGTATTTGTGCCCGTGCGTTTTGTAATCGTGCCAGAGCTCCGACCACGTCGGACGTTCCCCGCGGATCGGGCCCACCACCCGGGGCTTGTTCGCAAACTCACCATGGACCCGCACACTTTTTCCGGCCTGAGCGGCAGCAGTCCAGAGGAAACCTGCGGGCGAGCAGGCGAGCGGATCACCGCCGTTAAATGGATAACTGCGGGCGTAGGAGTCGAAATTTTGTTCGACGTAGGCGTTGGCGATGGCGGAGTCAGTCCATTGATGGCCGTCGGCGGAGTCACTGCCGCTCGTATAAGTATTGTCGAGGAGCGTGAACTGGCGGGCCAGGGCGTGTTCGTTAGGCGTGACATCCTCTCCGAAAATGCAAAGTGATTTGGCGCCATTACCCTCCGCCATGTCGCCCAGGTCGAGGTCGTAGGTATGGTTCTCCTTGATAATATAAACGACATGCTTGAAGAGCGACGGCTCCCCCACGCGCTCCGGCACCGGCACTGGCTTCGTCCCCGGACGCGCTGCCTCATCCGCCATCTCCCAATGATTGTCGGCCGCCACGCGTCGGGTCAGCCCGGCCAGGTCGCGACGCGCTTCCGTCGAGATGAACTGCACCGTGCCGACACTGCCATAGGATCGGAAAGTTCCTTCTTTTGTTCGGAGGCGAGATCCGATTCCTTTTTCGTTCGCGACGAACAATTGCCCTTCCCGTTCCGCCAGCGCAATCGGAAACCAACCCGTGGGAAGGTAGCCGCGAAGCGAGAATTCGGGCAGCGAGAAGACTGCGACCGCGTTCGCGCCGCCGCACGTGACATAGAGAGATTTTCCGTCGTCGGCCAGGGCAACGTCCGTCGGGAGTTGACCGAATCCGACGTCCTGGGCGGGGCGCAATGACAGGCTGCCTCGAATCCGACGCGTGCCAACGTCGATGACTGCGAGGGTATCATCGTCGGAGTTCGCTACGTAGAGGGTGCGTCCGTCCGGCGAGACCGTTAGGCCGGAGGGTTGTCGGCCTTCTTCCAATTCGTTCGTCACATACGTCTTCGTATCGATAACAGAGACGCTGCCGCGGAGAGCTGCGCCGGTTGCTGGATCGATCCGAATCGATACCCCGGCTGACAAATCCTGTGGTTCATTCGGTCGCGCCGGACGTCCACCGCGATTCGCGACAAAAAGCGTGTCGCCGTTGGCCGAGAGAGCGATGCGGTAGGGGGCGACACCTACCGGAAGTGTAGCGATGACTTTCTCGGTCGAGATGTCCACCACCGCGATGGCGTTGCGGATGCCAAGCGCGACGTAGAGGCGATCGCCCCGTGGCGAAACGGCAAGGCCCGTCACCTGCGGGTTGCCGTGATGCTTCGATGGCTCTTTGACCGGGGCAAGATGATGGTGCTCTCGCGAAGTGGGCCGCCATTCCAGATTTGATTCGTCGATTGCGCCTGCGCCACCGGCAGTGGGAGGGATGTTCGGATCCGGCATCAGCAAGGCAAGGCTGATTTTCCAGGTGCTTCCGAGCTCTTGGATCCGATAGATTTGTCCATTGTCGCCGGAGACAAAGAGCGAGCGACTGTCGGGCATCCAGGCGAGCCCGAGCGGGCCTGCCGTGAGCGGCATCTTTGTGACCGGAGTGCCATCCGAGGCAAACAAGCTGAGGCGACTTTGCGCCAGGACCGCAACCAGTTTGCCGTCGGGCGATAGTGCCAAGTCCTTGGGCCGCTCGCTTTCAATACGGACAATTTTCCCGACCGGAGTGATTAGCTGGTTGCTCGGAACCAAGACGCCGCCTCCCGGTTGCTCGCCCATTGTAGGAGCCGTGCCGGTGCTTGCAGCCGTCGCCAGAACACAGAGAGCGCCGACAGCCAATGCGCGACAAACGAACCCCCCATGCGACCCTTCAGCCATTCGTACGGTCGACTCTATCATCCTAGAATTGCCGGGCAACTTTTGATTATTTGAATCCAAAACCCGCGTGAGCGGCATCTCACTGACGATGATACAGGATTTTAAGTTCGCTTTCCGGCAGTTGATCAAAACGCCGGGCTTTACTCTCATCGCGGTCCTCACCCTCGCGATCGCGATTGGCGTTAACTCCGCCATCTTCGCCCTGGTCAACGCAGTGATCCTGCGCCCGGTCGTCCCGCTGCGACCGTCGGAGGTGGTGAACGTCTTCACCGCGCGGCAAGGCGCGGCGCACGATTACCGCCCATTTTCTTACAACGAATTCAGCACCCTGAGGGCGAACAACGATGTCTTTGCGGATGTTGCGGCGATGGGATTCGCCCTTGCCGGGATCGGCCGCGACGAGGGAATGCGGCGCAGCTTCGTCTTTCTGGCCTCATCGAATTTCTTTTCCTTGATGGGCGTGACCCCGGCAGTGGGCCGCTTTTTCGATGAGTCGGAATGCCGCCCTGACGCCAACATGCCGGTCGTGATTGCGAGCTATCCCTACTGGAAAAAGCTCGGTGGCCGGGCTGACCTCATCGGCAAACCGCTGACCGTGAATGGACAGACCTACACCTTGATCGGCGTGACGCCGGCAGGTTTCGCGGGCACGAACGCCATCCTCGCGCCCGATCTCTGGCTGCCGCTGGGCGTTTACTCACAGCTTGGCTCGGCTTTTAGCGATACGAGCGGCAAGATGGACCTTGCGGCGCCGAAAAATTACACACTTAATTTGGTGGCGCGGATGCGCCCGGGCATGACGATTGAATCGACCAAGCTGCGCTTGCCCGCCCTGGCTAAGCGGCTGACCGCGATCCAGGTGCCCGACGAGAGCGGCTCCCGGGAATTGCAAATCCAGGCGCCCTCGCGCTTCAGCATCAGCACGTCGCCGTCGGATGACGGACCGGTCGGACTCATCGGCACTCTGTTGCTGGCGATGGCCGCGGCGGTCCTGCTCATCGCCTGTCTCAACCTTGCCAACATGCTGCTGGCGCGGGGAGCAAATCGCGCCAAAGAGATCGCCCTGCGGCTCGCGCTCGGGGCAAGTCGCTGGCGGATCGTCAGGCAGTTGCTCTGCGAAGGAATGATCCTTGCCCTGGCCGGCGGCGGGCTCGGTTTGTTCATCAGTTTTTGGAGTAACGGTCTTCTTCTCGGTTCGTTAGGCAATCTTTTTGGTTCGATGAATTTTTCCATCGTGGCGAATCTGCGGCCGGATGTGACCGTCCTCGCAGTCACTTTCCTGATCTGCCTCCTAGCCACGCTCCTCTTCAGCCTCGGGCCGGCCCTCAAAGCCTCGCGGGCGGATTTGGTCAATGACTTGAAACAACAGGTCGGCGAGCCGGCCCATGTCGGCCGGCTCAACCGCTTTTTTGCGCCCCGGCATCTTCTCGTCATGGCGCAGATCGCGCTTTCGCTCACCTTGCTTTTCAGTGCCGGTTTGTTCTTTCGCGGCGCGCTCAAGGCGGGCGGATTGAATCCAGGGTTCGATCGTCACGGCGGCATCTCGGCGGAGATGGACTTCACGTTAGGCCGGAAGGACGAAGAGGCGGCGCGACGGACCATGTTTGCGGCGGTCCATCGCGTTCGCACCCTGCCTGGGGTGCGGGCGGCTGCACTCACGACGATGTTGCCTTACGGAAACATTACCAATTCCCGGCGCGTCATGCGGATGGATGAAACGGTCGTGGCGAAAACAGACCCGAACGCCCCGGAACCGGGCGCGAGCGGATTGTTCACCGCGGTCACACCGGGCTGGTTTGACGCGATCGGGGTGCGCCTCCTTCGGGCCGCGATTTCACCGAGACTGAAACGGAAAACAAGGATTCGCCGCGGGTCCTGATCATTGATGAGACGATGGCGAAGAAACTTTTCCCGAAAGGCGACGCGCTCGGGCAGCATCTGCGCTACACGCTTGCCGGCGACCGACGGTTCGCCTAACGAATTCACGATTGTCGGAATCGTGAGCGAGCATCGGCACGAAGTTCTCGCCGAGCGAGGTCCCGCGCCGGGTCTTCGCGCCGCTGGCGCAGGCTTACAGCGGTGGAGTTATCCTCCAGGTGCGCCTGGCGCGGGACGATCGCGCGGCGCTCAACGCCATGATGCCGACGTTGCACCAGACATTGCGCGAGGTCGATCCGACCATCCCAATTCTGCGGATCGAGCCGTTTGAAAACATCGTGGAAAAGAACGTCGGGCTCTGGGCGATTCGTTTTGGCGCGATTCTCTTCGGGATTTTCGGCGGGATCGCACTGCTCCTCGCGGTCGTGGGCGTGTATGGCGTCAAGGCCTATGCGGTGGCGCGGCGGACGCGCGAGATTGGAATCCGCATGGCGCTCGGGGCGGATCGACGCGATGTCTTTGCCCTCATCATGAAACAGGGCGCGTTACAGACCGCGTTTGCGCTCGGGGTGGGATTATTGCTCGCGCTGGGACTCGGCCGGGTTCTCGCCCAAATGTTGTATCAGGTGAGCCCGAGCGATCCGGTGGCGTTGATTAGTGCGAGTGTCATGCTCGGGGCTGCGGCGTTGCTGGCCTGTTTTCTGCCCGCGCGTCGCGCCATGCGGGTGACGCCGATGACGGCGTTGCGTACGGAATAGGATTACCGGCGTTCTGAGATCTGGGGAGCGCACGCGCCGCGCGTGCGCCCCCCAGATCTCTCTCGCGCAGCGATGCTTTAGCTTTCGTACCTGGCCTGTGCCGCGGATGACGTACTTGTAGGTCGTCAATTCCTCGAGGCCCATCGGACCGCGGGCGTGAAGTTTATCCGTGCTGATGCCGATCTCGGCTCCGAAACCAAATTCACCGCCGTCAGTGAAACGGGTGGAGGCATTCCAATAGACGGTCGCGGAATCGACCTCGCGGAGAAACTGTTCCGCCGTCGCTTCGTCGCGGGTGACGATGCAATCGCTGTGGTGCGAACCAAATTGTCCGACGTGCGCGATGGCTTCGTTAGGCGAATCAACCACCCGGAGAGCAAGAATGAGGTCGAGGATATTCCGTCGTCCAATCGGCTTCCGTGGCGTGATGCAGCGGCTGATATTTGCAGCGCCGCGAGTTCGGCAAAAGCGGTCTCATCGGCGCGCAGCTCGACTTTTTTTTCCGAAAATCGGGGAGCGAGTTTGCGCAAGAACTCGGGCGCAACAGCGCGATGGACGAGAACGGTTTCGATCGCGTTACAAACGCCGGGTCGCTGCGTCTTGGCGTTCGTCACGATCTCGACCGCCATGTCGAGATCGGCGGCGCGATCGACGTAGACGATGCAGATGCCATCGGAGTGTTTGATCACCGGCATCCGGGCGGCGTCGACCACCGCCTCGATCAATGCTTTTCCGCCGCGGGGAACGATCAGATCGATGTAGCGATCCATTTCCGCCATGTGCCGCACGGCCGCCCGATCGGTCCGCGGAATGAGCAGAACGCTATCGGGCGGACAGGCCGGCCTTGGCCCCGCCCTGTCGGAGCGCTTCTGCGATCGCGATGTTGGAATTGATTGCTTCCGAGCCGCCGCGCAGGATGGTCGCGTTGCCCGTCTTCGTGCAAAGGACCGCGGCATCGCTCGTGACGTTCGGGCGTGACTCGTAAATGATCCCGACGACGCCGATCGGGACCCGCACTTTTGCAATCCGGAGCCCGCTGGGCGACGTCCATTCGCGGATCACTTCGCCTACTGGATCAGGCAGGCCGGCGACTTCGCGAACGCCGTGGGCCATTTCTTCGAGACGGGCCCGGTTCAACCGCAATCGATCGATCATCGCGCTGGAGAGCCCGCTGCTCCGCGCCTGCGCGAGGTCTTTTTCGTTCGCTGCCAGGATGGCGTCCGCTCGAGCCACGATCTCGTCCGCCATGGCGAGAAGCGCCGCGTTTTTCTGCGCGGCTGTCAGTTGCGCGAGCGAACGCGCGGCGAGGCGGGCGCGTCGCCCATAATCGAGAATCTCTTCCTGCAATGACATCATCGTTTGATCCGTCCCCCGGCGGCAGCCTAACGACCGCGGAACGCCCGCGTCGGCCGTGCTCTGGCGATAAAACGCGTGCCGGTCTCTTCGCCCGCGACCACGGCGGCGATCCGCTCGGGATGCCGGCCGTTGATGATCACAGTCGTGATTCCCGCTTCGACCGCCATCTTGACTGCCTCCAGTTTCGAAATCATACCACCAACAGAGAAGCGGCCTTTGCTCCCGTTCGCCAGTCTTTTTGCCCGATCAACATCGCGCACGCGTGGAATGACGCTGCCGTTCTCGTCAAGCAAACCATCGACTCCGGTCAGGATGATAAGCAAATCAGCGCCGGCGAGCATGGCGACTTCGGCGGAGAGCCGATCGTTGTCGCCGAAGCTCAATTCTTCCGTCGCCACGGAATCGTTCTCGTTGATGATCGGAACAACGTTGGCGGCCGACAAGAGGCGCTCGAGGGTGTTGCCGGCGTTGGCGCGGCGCACGTAACTGTCGAGATCGCTGTAAGTCAGAAGAAGCTGGGCAACGTTCAATTTATAGCGCCCGAAGGCCGTTTCCCAGGCGCGCATCAATTTGGACTGACCGATCGCGGCACTCGCCTGGGCGGTGGCCAGATCGGTTGGGCGTTCGCTCAGAGAAAGCGTGCTTGTTCCGGCCGCGACCGCGCCGCTCGTCACAGTGACACATTGGTGACCGGCTCGGATGAGTGCGGCCACTTCCTCGCTGATCCGGGCGAATTGCTTCAGGTCGAGGCCGGCCGCATTCGTCCGGGTGAGAATGCCGGAGCCAAATTTGAGGACGATGCGCCTGGTCTTGCGCTGCGGTTGCTTTGTCTTGGACATGATACTGGAAGCCGGTTCTATCTCTCGCACTGCCAAAAAACTCCAGTGGAAAGATTTCGATTCGGGAAGAACAAATTCAGCACGCCTCATGCCCACATTCGTGTGCTCTCGGCTTTGCCGTGGAAACTGGAATCTCGCGCGGTCGGCGAGTCGCGACCGGATCGCGCGCACTTCCACGACTCAGGATGTTGGCCACGCGGCTACAGGCCACGTAACCCTTAAGGCTGTCATCCTGAGCGCAGCGAAGGATCTCTGACTATTTCAGTGGCCCAGGAAACGGAAGTATTCAAAGACGGACGGCCCGCTTCGCCCCTCCACCCAGTCAAACCGCGCATGTCACTTTTTGTCCGTTTTTCGTCATTGCTGACGGGGTGGTGTCGTTCGACTTTCCCTTTCGAGAGTTAGAAGGAAAACAATCAAAGGAAAAGGAAATCAGTATCATGAAAGTAAGACATCTGTTTGTTTACATTATCGCGGCTTTAGTTGCCTTGCCGCTCGTCGGAACCGCTGCCTCGGCGGCAACAATTGAAGTGATTGAGACGTTCGATATTTCCAGCATGGGAAGAAACACGGAGCCACAGAAGATTAATGACCGGGGCGACGTCGTCGGCGCAGTGGTCGACCCGGTCTTTGGAGTGACGCGGGGCTTCTTTCGCGGGCGCGAGGGCCAATTCAAGAGCACGTTCGTTGACCCGAACGACACCGGTAGCCTGACCCAGGGTCGAGGGATTAATAACGCCCGCGAGATCTGTGGCAACTACACGAACGGAAGTGATGGCACTACCCACGGCTACCGCATCATAGGTGGTGTTTTCACCGGGTTCGATCTTCCCGACGTTTCCAGCACCATCCCTTTGGGAATAAATAATTACGACGTGGTTGCAGGAAGTCTTGTTGAAAATGACGGCGTTACACAGGAAGCCTTCATCAGTTTCGCCGACCCGGTCACGACATTTGCCGTCCCTGGCGCGAGTGCCACGCTTGCCTATCAGGTAAATGATTCTAATCAGGCTACCGGTTACTACGTAGATGCCGATGGGGTCACGCATGGGTATCTCCGCGACAGCGATGGCACGCTGACCTACCCAATCGATCCTGACGGTTCAGTGGGGACGGTTCTGTTTGGAAACAACGATTCCAATTGGGTCGTCGGACGCTACACTGATGCCGAGGGTATAACTCATGGGCTTTTCTTCATGACGCCGGGCGAGTTTGTTACCTTCGATTATCCGGGATCGGCTTTTACATCTCTCAACGGGATCAATATTAATGGAGCTTATCTGTGGTCGTTACGTTGATGCCGCGGGCGCCGAACACGGCATCATCGCGAAGGTCAACCCCAACGGCACAAATGAACCTAACAAGAACAATGTTTTGCCAGTGACGGCGCTTAAGCCTGTCCAGTCGTCTCCCGAAAGATCGGGAATCGGGGCGCCCGCTTTGTAAGTCAGAGTTGGTAACTGGGGTTGACGCCGGGCGCCAATTGGCGCCCGGCGAGATCCGACAAGGCTATTGGAGTCCTTTCGCCGCTGCAAGCCACCTTACTAAATAGCGCTGTCATTCTGAGTGCAGCGAAACCGGAGGCGAGGCTGGGCTTTCCATCTCTGATCATTTCCGGTGGCGAACGCGTAGGTGGAAGAAAAATAGTCAGAGATCCTTCTCCCGCGACTGCGGGATCAGGATGACAAGTTTTGTAGATTTGTGAGATGAGTAGGCCATCTCAGAGATCGCGTAGCTAGCATTGTAGCGGCGGTCTATGACCGTCGAATTCCGTCTTCTCAGCACGCGGTCACGGCGCTCATAGAGCGCCGCTACAGAGCGCCGACACTTTATGAGGTGATTTTAAGAGCGTGTCATGCACCTGGGTAAATGGTTGGATGGTTGGAGAAAACCTCTTAGCAAACCGAAGAAGCTTCAATAGGAACGGCATGTCCTTCCTGCTCTTCAATGTTCCGCTCCTCGCCCAGCTGATTTGTCATCAAAACCAAAATTTCTCCGATACCTTCCGGGCGTGATGCGGAAGCGGTGGCGAAAAGCGCGGCGAAAGGCATCGGCGCTCTGGAAACCAACGGAGGCGGCGATGGCGTCGATCGAGAGGTTCTCGGCCGTCAAACGTCGCCGCGCCTCATCCAACCGGCGGTCCTGTACGAAGGCGCCAGGCGATTGACCGAAGGCGGCCTTAAAACGTCTGACGAAATGGCGCGGGGAAAGACAGGCGCGACCGGCCAGGGCCACGATCGAGAGATCGCGCTGCGGGTTGGTTGCGATCCAGCTGGCTAGCTCGGCCAACCGATCGGTCGCCATCGTCTGAAAGCGCAACGGCTCCGAGTATTGGTCCTGGCCGCCCGGCCGTTTCAGATAGACGACCAGATCGCGCGCCACCCTCAGTGCGGCTTTGCGTCCAAGGTCCTCCTCGATCAGAGCAAGCGCGAGATCGATCCCCGCTGTCACTCCCGCCGAGGTGTAGAAATTGCCGTCACGAATGAAGAGTGCGTTTGGCTCGACGCGCAGGTTTGGAAATCGCCGTGTGACGTCGGCCGCGAACCGCCAATGAGTCGTCACCCGCCGGCCATCGAGCAGACCGCTCGCCGCCAACGCGTAGATGCCGGTGCAGATTGAGACGATGCGGCGGGTCTTTCCCGCTCGATCTTCGATCCAGCGCGCGACGGCGCGATTGGTCTCGGCGCGCCGCAGGCCGGCGCCGCCCGGGATGATGATCGTGTCGAGCCTGGGAGCAGCGCGCAGAGTCGTCTCGCGGCTGAAAAACGATGCCCGACTCGGCGACAAATTTCGACTTCGTTAGGCCGAGAACCACGACTTCGTAGGCGGCGCCGGGGTTGCCTCGCGCATCAATCTCCTGTGCGGTGGCGAATGCTTCCGCCGGCCCCACCAGATCGAGGGCGTCCACCTGATCGAACCCAACGATGCCGATGCGCCGCGGTTTCACCCTTTCAGAATAAGGGTCGATTGGGAAATGTCTCAATGACGAATTTCAGACAATTAATGCCATCTTCAATAATCCCCCCAACCCTGTCATCCTGAGCGTAGCGAAGGATCTCTGACTGTTTCATTAGCTTACGAGGCACGGAAATATTCAGAGATCCTTCGCTACACTCAGGATGACAAGACGTTATAAGATGACAGGGCATTGTGAGATAATGAGGCGTGATGGGATGATTGAACGTTATGGGGGGAGGCCATCCGGGTTTGTCGATCGGCATTTGAAAGTTGCCGGTGGCATCCCCTTCATCCTTTCATTGCAGCTTCCGTCTCACACGCTATGCGTCGGCTTTTGCGCGAGAAAGAGATTCTTGTCGCGGAGCGCGGAAAGGGAGGCAGAACAACAATCTATAAGAAGCCGGGGACATAATTTGTAGATTGGCGGAGAGTGTCCCACTTTCCCGCCGTGACGCCCAAGATCCGATTTTACCAAGCTCGCGTTACCATTCCGGGTGACCACGGAATCATTCATTTTCTCGTCCGAGAGGAGGAGGGACGCACCATCGAACAATCCTCGGTTGACGTGATGCAGGCCGGTTTCCTCTCGTTGCGATTTGATTCGCCGTTGCACGAATTCGTGAATCGGGCGGAACTCAAGGAGATTACCGAGGAGGACTTCACCCTTAGGAAAGACTTGGGAATTGGCTCTGACGAAGTCTACGGGATGAGGTTCTGGTGGCTCAGATAAGCCGTCGCCAGTCTCGAGAAAATCGAGGCGGATAGCTCGCCATACAATCGGCTGAAAGTTCGCTCCAATTCTGGCGTAAGCAGTGCGGATTTCCGCCCAAGTTGGCGCTGAGATGCGGTTTCATCTTCTCTCGAACGATATCGGTTGGGACCCGACTGCAAATGGTATCGGACCAAAGTCGTATATCCACAAGGCAGGCAACATGTAATCATCGGTGGATGGATCAGCCCGAAAATGAGCTAAAGCGAGTGTTACGGAGGGCCCAAGGGTCGCTTAAGGCGGTGGAGGCCGTCGCCGTATGAAAATGTCAATTCGTCACCAAGAGCCAGTGTTCACGATCGGCAAAGCGCCGCTCGTCGCTGGGACGATTGTCGTTCGAGACTACATGCGAGCCCGGAGACAATATGAGAGACAGCCCAGATGGAGCGCCTTGACTTCTCGTCTCCTGTTTCGACGGACGACGGTAAAGAAGTAGTCTCTTCCCCAGGTTTTACGCCGTTCGGATCTCCGAAATTGTTCGAACCCATTCCTGCCAGCGCAGACCGGAGCGGAACTCGCAGCCCGACACTATACTCCCCGCTGCGCGAGTTTCTAGATATAAGACTTTGGTCTAATGGACTTTAGTCTTATTGCGGTGCGATTACTGAGGCCACAGCTTTGCCTGGAGATCATCGAGGGATTACTAGCAAGAAAGGAAAAGAAAGTGAAAAAAACGGGTTCCAAGTCATTAAAGATGGGGGTGCGATGCATTTCCGTCGCGGTGCTGCCTCTGATAGTTCTACTGGGGGCGGTGGCCGACGTAAAAGCCGATGAGGCAGATGCCAAGCGGATGGTCAAGGCCATGTCCGATTACATGGCCGGACAGAAATCCATTTCGTTTGGATACGATTCCATCCTCGAAGTGGCCACAAAAGATCATCAGACACTCGCTTTGGCGAGTTCGGGTAATGTTCTTCTGCGCCGGCCCGACAAGATCCGAGCGACACGGAGCGGCGGTTTCGCCGATGTCGAGATGCTTTTTGACGGCAAGACGCTGACACTGCTCGGCAAGAACGCCAACCTCTACGCCCAGGCCGACATCCCTGGATCAGTCGATCATCTAATCGACGAGTTGAAGAACAAATACGACCGTCCCCTGCCGGCCGCCGATTTGCTGATGACGGATGTCTACGGTCAGTTGATGCCTGATGTGACGGATATCAAAGACCTTGGCAGTGGTGTGATTGGCGGCATCGAGTGCGATCACTTTGCGTTTCGGACCAAGGAGGTCGACTGGCAAATCTGGATCGCCCAGGGAGACCAGCCCTACCCTTGCCGATATAGCATCAAATCAGTGCAGGTTGCTGATGGACCGGAATACAGCATTCAGATCAGGGACTGGAAGACCGGAGATAAGGTTGCGCCGGACGATTTTGCGTTCCAAAATACAAGCAACGCAAAGAAGATTGACCCGAAAGACATTCCCGATGAATTGCCGAAGCAATTTATGATTGGAGGTGCAAAATGATTATGTTGAAGAGAATTAGCTTATTCCTGCTGGGTGGGGCCATCTTGTTGGGTGGCTTGGAATTCGTGGCGGGACCCTTGAGCCCCGGTGGACTCAGTTTCATCTCGACTGCCCAGGCGGTAGTCGGGCGTCCATGTACACCGGTGAGCGTTGCCGGGGTGGCGCGGCGCACAGCGCGGCGCAACTAACTGAGATTATCACCGGCCCGCCTGACCACGAACACGGCTTTACGGCAACTGGCCTGGCAGACTGGCCAACCCGACTCGGAGTTGCGGGATGGAAACGGCGCACTCATCGCTTCCAATGACAATTGGCGAAGTGATCAGGAGGCGGAGGCTTCAGGTCGAGCTAGGGCGAATAATCCTTCAAGCCTGTCTTCCTGAGCGGACCGAAGAATCTCTGAAATAGCCAGAGATCCTTCGCTGCGCTCAGGATGACAGGGCATTATGAGAAGGTGAATGGAGGGCTGCCGGGTTCTTCAGGGCATTTGAAAGTTGCTGCCGGCATCACCTTCATGCTTTCATTGCGGCAGCATCCGGGCCTATAGCTCAGCGGTTAGAGCAGGGGACTCATAATTGAGCCTAACGAATTAGCGCTGTTTTGCACAGCTTTGCAAAATGGCATTTCACGAGGGAAAAATGGCGCAGAATCGTTGCGCAGCTTTGCAACGTTTCGCATCAAAAAATCGTCCGACCGTAGAAAACGACCGTAGAACTTTTTAGCCCGAGGCCGGAGCGCCGCCGAACCCATCCCCAGCCGCGCTCAATTCCCGGCAGCGGGCGCGGACAAGACAACCTCGGCCTCGATTGCTGGCAAGGCTGGGAGCGGCCTGCGACAGCCTCGATGAGGCCGGTCTGGATTTGCTGAAGTTCGGATAGATGTCCACGGGGTTGAGAGAAATGGCGACGTGATGTGTCGGCTCACCCGCCAACTGGAGTGATTTATCCGTCGCCACGCCAAAGGCGATCGTGGCCTGGCTGATGTTGGCGGTGCCGATTTGGTTGTCCATGCGGTCAATGGCCTTGTCGGCGACTCGGAGGGTCTTGGCGAGGAGTTGTTGTTGCGCTCCTGCGTGCTGATTGCGGCTGACTGCATCGGCGTGATTGCGCTGATTGCATCGGGCCTCGCCAGTTCGCGGGCCAGCTCCGGGCGCTGGATCAATTTCGCGGCTGCGATTTGCTGTGTCCATCCCTCGCGCTTGGCGCGGGCCAGGACGGTGCCTTCGGGGATGCCCATGTTGCGGGCGATCTCGCGCAGGCCGATGCCGGAGGCGTATGCGGTGCGGATTTCCGCCCAAGTTGATGCTGAGATGCGGTTCATGTTCGATTGAACATATCCACGCTTGGAGTGATTGCAAAGTCAAAATGGTCCAAGGCAACCAATCGCAAAGGCACTCCACGCACTCCAAGCTTGACCTTTACCCGCGAGTTGAAAGCCTGCCGGCTGCGGCCACGTTTGCGAGACATTTTCACTGCGAGGAGCCTCGCCCGCAGCAGCGCCAGCCAAATTGTTTCCGGGAAAAATAATCAAACTTCGCTCCGCCATTCCCGTAAATACTACTGGCGTCGTAGGGGCGCGGGAGGATTCAAACCATAATACGCGATTAAAAGACCCATGAAAACAAAGCCAACGACAACCCAACCGCGTGCACTGCCGTGCACATTGCGAGAAACATTAACCGCCGCGCTTCTGCCGGCCTTGTTGCTCCTCATGCAGTTCGGCCGCCGACCAGGCCGCCTGGAACCTCAATCCAGGCAGTAGCGATTGGAACACTGCGACGAACTGGACGCCCGCTACGGTCCCAAATGCACCAGGTGAAGTTGCGACCTTCGCTGTTTCCAACACGACTGACGTGACCATGTCCGGGCAGGTCAAGGTCGGCAGCATTGTCTTTTCTCCCCGGCGCGAGTGCCTACACCATCGATGCGGGAGCGAACGGTTTTCTCCAAGATGGCGGCAGCATTCAAAACAATTCTGGAATCACGCAAAATATGATTGGGGCTGGGCTGATCTATTTCGACGGCGGAGCCGGAGACTCAATGGCGTATTCGATGACTGGGGGTCTAATAGATTTCTATGACGCCGCAAGTGCGGGCAATTCCACCTATACGGTCAACGGCGGGGGAACGATCCATTTCCAACTCCGATCGAGGGGGGGAACCAGTATTGTCACAGTGAACAGTGGCTTTGCGACTTTTGACTCGCACACACATGCGGAGGCCGCCACGTTGATTATGAATCCTGGCTCGCTCAAGTTTGCCGGCTTCGTTGATGGCGGCACCGCACGCGTGGAGCTTCTCGGCTACACGAGCAGCATGGATCTCAGCGGTCATGCCCTGCTGCCGCCTAGAATGACCATCGGCTCAATCGAGGGTAGCGGACTCATCACCCTGGGCAGCACTGCTCTGACGGTGGGAAGCAACAATTTGAGCACCACATTTCCGGGCTAATCCAAGGCGCCGGGATGCTGATCAAAAGCGGGAAGGGAACATGGACACTAAGGGGCGCCAGCACTTACACCGGGGGCACCACAATACAGAAGGGCACCCTTTTGGTCACGAATACCACCGGTTCTGCCACTGGAACGGGGGCGGTGGGAGTTAGAAGCGGTGGGGTTCTCGGCGGCACAGGCCTGATTTCTGGCGCTGTTACAGTCGGCGTCGATGGCACGCCAGGTCTCCTCGCGCCGGGAAATGCACAGCCAGGCACCCTAAGGTTTGAGGGCCTGCTCACATTCGAGACGCTCGCGACTTATCAGGTCGATTTCAGCAGCACCAAAAGCGAGGCAGAGCAAGTGACCGCGGTGGGGGTAACGATCTCTAGCGGGGCGCAGATTGCGCTTCGTGATCTCAACTCAGGGACCTTGCCGTCCGGCGCGGGTACTTAGGCTCATCCGGAATAACGCCGCAACCCCGATCATGGGAACCTTTATCAATCTGGCGGACGGCGCAAGCATCACTGTCGGTGCCAACACCTTCCAGGCTAACTACGAAGACATGGATGGAAACGATCTTACGCTAACGGTGCAATAGGCCCGGTTTTGCGACCGCCAGTTGCCTGGTGAGCCCTAAATCGGACATGAAAATCATCGAAGTTCGCCCATCTAAGAAATTCAAAGGCGCATGGGTTTCGTTTGAGGCTCCCGGCGTCGAGCCAGCGTTTGCAGCGCCCGATGCAAAGCAGAAGGCCATCGATTATGCGTGCCAACGTTTCGGAGGCAGCGCGGGTGAAGTTCACGTATTTGGCGAGGACGCTGCTACTATCGAGCGCAGCATCGTCATCGACGGTCGCGGCCAATATCCGCAAGTCGGCGGCGATTAAGAAGATCTTCGGTCGGCAAGATTAATTTACCGCTGGCTCCAAGGCGCACCGAGGCATTTTGCTTGACCTACGGCCGCCGCCCCGTCAGACTGCTCGGTTCAGGAGCAGCCCTATGAAAACCTTACATCCACGAACAAAACTCACCAGTCTTTTCGCAGCCACGGGCCTCGCGCTCGCACCCATCGCGTTCGCCGTTGATCCACCGCCAGACGGAGGGTATCCAAACGAGAATACCGCTGAAGGTGAAAATGCGCTCTTTAGCTTCAACACCCCGACGAGCGGGTTATTCTGGAGGCTCACTGGCAAACCCCGCACCCAACGCTATTTTCACACGGCGACCTTGCTGCCCAACGGCATGGTCCTTGTTGCGGGGGGAATTGATATCAGCGCTTCTGCGAGCGCGGAACTGTACGACCCTGCGAGCGGGACCTGGACTATCACCGGCAGCCTCAACACCGGACGCGTTTATCACACGGCGACCTTGCTGCCTAACGGCATGGTCCTTGTTGCAGGGGGAATTGATAGCAGAACATATTCTGCGAGCGCGGAACTGTACGACCCTGCGAGCGGGACCTGGACTACCACGGGCAGCCTCAACACCGCACGCAGCGCACACAGCGACCTTGCTGCCTAACGGCATGGTCCTTGTTGCAGGGGGATTGATAGCACCGTCATTTTTTCTGCGAGCGCGGAACTGTACGATCCTGCGAGCGGGACCTGGACTACCACGGGCAGCCTTAATACCGCACGCTTTGTTCACACGGCGACCTTGCTGCCTAACGGCATGGTCCTTGTTGCAGGGGGATTGATAGCAGCGGCAATGCTCTCGCGAGCGCGGAACTGTACGATCCTGCGACCGGGACCTGGACTACCACGGGCAGCCTCAACACCGCACGCTATCATCACACGGCGACCTTGCTGCCTAACGGCATGGTCCTTGTTGCAGGGGGAGTGAGAAGATTACATTGTTTCGCGAGCGCGGAACTGTACGACCCTGCGAGCGGGACCTGGACTACCACCGGCAGCCTCAACGCCGCACGCTATGTTCACACGGCGACCTTGCTGCCCAACGGCATGGTCCTTGTTGCAGGGGGACTATACTGCGCCCCTCTTCCGCGAGCGCGGAACTGTACACCCGGCGAGCGGGACCTGGACTGCCACCGGCAGCCTCAACACCGCACGCGGTTCACACAGCGACCTTGCTGCCTAACGGCATGGTCGTTGTTGCAGGGGGATGGGACAGCGGTTCTCAAAGTTTGAGGAGCGCGGAACAGACCCGAGCGCCCCAGAAGGTGAGCGATCAGGTCAAGGCGCAAGCGGGTGCGCCCGGTATGGTGGCGAATAATTGAGTTGTTTGTATTCTTTGACCGTCCCGGTTCAAGCATCCAGTACCGATCCGTCGTTTGGGTCTTCTGGCGCGATTCGGCGAGATGCCTAAACGAAACCGCTTACATTAGCATCGGAGGCTGTCTTATCAGAAAAGGCCCCGACTCGTCGAGGACGTTGATAACATACTCACCCGGCTGTTTGGAAAGCTTCCTAACATGACGTTTTTGCAGCCTACCCATGTGGTAGGTCGCTTTCGTTTGCAGCTTTCGGCACAGTTCAACGACGTTCGGCAGTAAAGGCGGCCGCGCTCGAAACTGCGTGCCGAACAAGCGAGCCTCTGTGGGTGAAACGAGGACGCGTACTTGATTCGCCGCTCCCGTGCCCAGGCAAGTCAAAGCTCTCGGCATCGGTATGCGCGTAGAGCTGATCCCGATGATCCATAATGAGCGTGTGCAGCTCTTGAAAACCGTCTGGCACGATGGCACTCGAAAGTTTGCCGACGACGTTGCTTCTTTTGAACGGTTTGCCGTAAAGAACGTAGATTGATGTGATCAAGGAATAGTACGCGGGGTGGCTTTCGTCGATGCAGTTCTCAAGAATGAACGAGCAGGCGTTTTCGACCTGCTTGAAGCACTCGTGTGCATAGAAGAACTTCCACAGCGATTTTGCGTCCTCGAATTCCTCTCGGGGTCATCTCTGTAAAGTGGCAAGAAGCTGTTCTGGTTTCTGGGGCTACGGCCCGCCCGCATCGCCGACGCCAAAAACCTCGACGAGTCCAATCCCAGTCGATCCATTTCCGCTTGAAACGACGACACTATAGGCACCTGGCTCCAGTGCGACCTGGAGCGCCGATTCCTTATCATTCGTTGGCGCGATTCCGGAGGCGGCGATTTCCGCAACGTTGGCATTGTTTCGCCAACCGTTGTTAAAGGCAATTAGCTGACTGCCAAAATACAGGCTGATCTGAGTCGCCTGAACTGGATTACTGACCCCCTGCGCGGAGAGTGAAGGTCCTTTAGCATCAATAAAAACAGTCTTGCCACCGGATCCCACGATAAAGCCACCGATTAAGACGCTCTCGCCCGTTCCAACCGTCCCGCGAGTCGAAATATTCAACAGACGTGAGGGCACTGCGCGGACCGCAGCGTAGGCCCCCGTACCTCCGAACGATGAGTAGACGTAACCGAAAGCGCGTCCGTTAGTCGGCGCAAATTGTCCTGTCAGTGTTGCGCCTCCAAGCAAGACAACAACATAGTTTGCCGTTCCGCATCTATCGTTCCTGCCTTCATCCCAAGAATAAGACCCTAATGGCTTGTCACCCCAACGCCGCCCTGATGAGATACCAAAGTGAAGCGACCCGTAACCTAGTGAGGGATCATAATAGCCTCCGAGCCAGTTTCCAGCAAAGGCACGAGTGGCCCGTAGGCAGAAAGCTTTGCTGCGGAGCCCGTGACCCCATTGTAGGTCATGGTGATGGACGAACTCAGAATCTGGCCCGTTACAAATCGGCCTGTAGACGGAGAAGAACCGGAAAAGGTTCCGTTCGCAGAAAGACTTGTCAAAATCGAATCAAACTCCTTGGTGTTGTAGTTGATGTAGGTAAACGACGATCCATAGGTAAACGTTCCCTCGGAGTCAAAACTGAAGTATTCGCCGGGTACAACCTGAACGGTCCCCCCGCCTGCGGGGGCCAGTTGAGCGTGGGCAAGGCCGACAAGAGCGAAGAGAAGGACCGGACAACCAAAGATCGGTGGGAACATTGTTTTCATGGGAACGAATCGTAGGCGGTTTACGTAGAATGGGGCAAGCCTTTTCGCGAGAAAAGCATTCCCGGCCCCTTTGGAGAGAGCCGGTCCTGTCATTCATTCAAACTGGCGATTTCGATGAATTTCCGATGAATGACTGATTCATTCATCCAGATTTCCCTAGGGAATTTCGATGAATGAACGAACGTTCTTAGGGGTGAAATGAAATCAGATTGCCTTTCCCTGTCAGGTGAGCTTTGAACTTTCCGTCAGGCTTCAACGCATTTCGAACTGATGGCGCTCGACGATACGGACCTGGAACCGCTGCTGTGGGCGTTTTTGGTTAACGATTGATGTCATTAGTCGCGCCCCGATAAGTAATCGAAATAACGCTAGTAGGGAGGCGTCGGTGTGTCTGCGAGCTTCAAAATTTCCGCTGGCACACCGAGCCAGACAGCCGCTTTTGCGAGGTCGTGAAACGCACGCACTTCGATCGACGTGCCTGCCATCAGATTTTCATAAAGGAGGCAAATGCCAAAACCAATCCAATCTTCGCTAAATAAAGCCGATCTTAATGGCGCGACCCCGGCGAATCTTTGTGTCCGCTCCAGCGCAAAATCAAAAAGATGATTGGTGCGAACCGCGACACTCGTTAGGCGACTAAGGTCGCCAAATCTCTTAATCGGGGCTGAGGTTTGATCGATGGTGCAAAGCCATTCACCAATCTCATCCAGAAGCATGTCATCGAGCACCCCGTGGGGCTGCCAGGCGATCAGATCGTAGGCTGGATAGTGACGCAGACCCGCCGGGCCAGGGATAATCGCCGAGGACGGCAAAGGTTTCGAACCATCAGTTGGATTGTCAGGCATATCCTTTCGGCGAGGGCGCGATCAGGTAAAAAAAGAATCCGGCACTGACGGAGCATCTTACGAAGGAAAGATTATGGTATCGACTCGACGCGACAAGCGGAAAATGCATTCAAGCTTCGGTCCGACTGGTTCCGTCTTTAATCAGGCTGCCGTTGCGACAGATGATGAAAACCCCAAGAGCGGAAAGCAAGCCTCCAGCGCCGATCTCTTCCTCAGGTCTACCTTTTTCTTTTGGATCGTGTGGGGGTCATTTAGTCGTCAGCGAATTTGAACATTGCGAATAATTGACCTCTTGTTGGCAATCGTGAATCAAGGCGCTCCGGACTAAGCGCGAATACCTCGCTTTAGTTCCCAGAGACGTATCGCCGCCAAGATCAGGCGCTGGGTACGCAGTTGTCGGTCGATTGGCTCATAGGGCGGTTCATCCGCCTGGTCTTTTACCGGCTTGGTGAGTCGAGCGAGTGTCGCACGGTTTCTCGGTTTTGATAAACAAGGGATTGAATTGTTGCCGGGCTCGCTCCGGGCGCCATGCTGTATTGCTATCTGTTCCATTGCCCAGGTTAGAGCGTGGCGCCGTGCGAAGGGTAGTCGGCCTTCGAGCCACCCACTGTCAGTCGGGGCTGAATAAATGTCGGCACCCCGAGAAATGCGAAACGATTAATTCTAATGAATGAAGAACGCCCAACCAACGCTGCGACGCAAGTGGGACCTTAGGTCCTATTTTCTTAAGACGGTGTAGCGGGGAACGAGGCTACACTGGCGATGCCAGACTCGATTTGATCGGTTCCCCCCGGGGTTATCGAAGCGAAATCTAACCCGACAACGCCAGTTCCAGTAGCCGATTGCGCTGAACCAGCCGCCTTAATCGCTTTCAATGCCTTCTGTCGCGCCATCTCCCGCGCTCCGCTAATACGCGTCTCCAATTCTGAATGCTTTTCGCGCCATTCGCCAAGTGTTGTGACGCCGGATTCCGGCAACGATGCACGCGCTCGCGCTCTTGATGGACGGCATCCGTCTGCAAAGGAGACACCGAGAAAGCCTTTCGATGACTTCCCGCCCAATACGTCCTCGGTCTACCTACACGCGTGGTGGGCACGGTCTGCATGATTCACGCAGGCCCGGAGGCGCATACCCTGCGGATTTCCGCCCAGGTTGATGCGGGGATGCGGCTCCATGTTTGGGTGAACATACTCCCGCCTTGGAGTGATTGCAAAGTCCAAAATGGGTCCAAGGCATCGAATCGAAGGCCCCTGTCAGCAGTCCAGGCTTGACCTTTGCCCGCGAAGTTGAAAGCATGCCGGTTGCGGCAGATTCCCTGCGAGGAGCCTCGCCACCGCCGCCCTCCAGCAATTGTTTTCGGAAAAATAATCGAACTTCGTGCCGGCATTCCCGTAGATGTCAGTGGCGTCATGATGGCGCGAGAGGATTCAAACAGGCACCATAATCCGCAAATCAAAGATCCATGAATTAACACAGCCAACGACACCTCAACTGCGTGCGCTGCCGCGCACATTGCGAGCAATATTAACCGCAGTGCTTCTGCCCGCCTTATTGTTGCTCCTCACAATCCACTCCAGCCGTGCCGGGCAGCGCGACCTGGACGCTCAGTCCGACCAGCGGCGATTGGAATACCGCCGCTAATTGGACACCCGCCACAGTGCCCAACGGGTCAGCCGATACCGCTACATCTCGCGGTCTCCAATACGACTGGTGTTTCCCTCTCGGCCGGCGCAGAGGTGAACAGCATGGTGTTTAACTCGGGTGCAAGCCCCTTTACGATTACTGCTGGGCCGACCTTTGCTCTGGTCTATTAGCGGCACCGGAGTCGATTAACAATTCTGCGGTCTCACAGAACTTTGTTAGCGGTGTGAGCGGAACAGGCGATATAGGACAGATCGTATTCACCAACAGCGCGACGGCGGGCAACCAGACCGTTTTTACTCTTCTTGGCGGCACCGTTAGTAGTGGAGTTGGCGGGTATATCGAATTCTATGGTAGCTCGACCGCAGGCAACGCTCCAGATAGTCAGGCTCTTCAATGGAGGAGGTGAGACTGATTTTGCCCGGGGCGGTTTGGCATTCTTCCATGACTCCGCCACCGCGGCTAATAGCACGTTTCTCGTCAAGGGTGGTGCGTCGCTCGGAACTGATATATCTGGCGGTTTTATCTTGTTTGATGGGACCTCCACAGCCGGCAATGGCACGTTTAGTTGCCGAGGGTAACCCACCAAATGGCAACAACGCCGTCATTGATCTCGCAGGTTCCTCTAGTGCCGGAAATGCTAACTTCACGAGCGA
>CAVYVJ010000045.1:0-113295 GCA_963771865.1 uncultured Verrucomicrobiae bacterium | reverse complement strand
GGTTCATGCGGTCCTTGCTGTGTGTTATCCGGTTCAGTTTAGGATCATGAAGTTTAGGTGACAGCGGTCGGTCACGATTTCTTGACTACGATCGTACCGGTCATCTTCGGGTGAACGGAGCAATAATAGGTATAAGTGCCGGGGGCGCCCGCTGTGATCGTGAATTCCTGATCCGTGTCCAGCGGCGCTCGATTTCTTAAACTGCTTCTCGACGCTCACGACCGTGTGCGGTTCCTCGTCCCGGTTGATCCATGTATCTTTTCCCCGGATTTCACCGTGAGAATTTGAGGATTGAAGTGGAAATCCTTAATCACTATTTGGTTCGTTTTGGTATTGTCTGCTGCAGCTTCCTTCTCGACCTGGCCGAAAGTAAGGATGCTCATAGTTAGGAAGCTGATAGCGAACAGGATTCGGATGGTCTCGTTTCTGGGATGGATGTTTCATAGGCCTGATCTTCTAGCTGAGGTTTGAGTCGACGACGGCGAGAGAGGACTTGCCTTGGACATACTTGACGCTTGTTAGGCCGAGCATGCTGCGCAGTTTTTCAGCGGGCACTTTCATTGGTCCGGGTGATGGCGCCGTTCCGGGCGCGGGCTGCGGGAAGGCGGTCGACATCGCGCTGTGGAAAGTCACGTTACCTTCGACCTTCTGGAGCACTTGGTGGATGTGACCGTTAAGCACAGTCACGGAGCCAAAGCGCTTCAAATATCCCAAAGCGCGTTCACTGTCGCTCGTTCCCCAGCCCCATTCCGGATAAACCGCCCAGAGGGGGATGTGCGCGAAAACTACAATCGGTGTGCTCGATCCCAGATCCTTTACGTCGGCCTCGAGCCATTCGAGTTGCTCGTCTCCGAGTTGTCCCAGACCGCCGGCCTGGAGATTCAAGACGTTGACCAGTCCAATGAAATGGACGCCGTTTTTGTTGAAGCTGTACCAGCCAGAGCCTTTGCCTTCGACGCTCTTCAAATACCGCTCACGGTAAAGTTTTCCACTCCCGTCGAGCACGTCATGCTCCCCCGGAACGTAAAAAACATCCTTCGTCCGGCAGCTCTTCAGCACCTCATCGAAGGTGTCGAACTCTTCCGGCTTCGATAACTGGGAAATGTCTCCCGTGTGAATAAGGAAAGAGGGCGGCGTCGGCATCGCGTTGATGCGATCGAGAGCAATTTTGAAGGTCGCGGTCACATCCTTGTTCGCCTCTTTACTAAACCCGATATGACTGTCACTGATCTGCAAGAAGCTGAGATCGGTCGCTGTCGGCAGCGAGTCTCCGGCCTGCGCGATCTGGGCGAGGGTTTTCGATGCGAGGACGCCGCCACTGATGGTCCAAAGTAAGCCGGTGCCGGCCCAAGCCATGCATTGAAGAAAGCCGCGGCGATCAATCCCATCGTGTTCGTGGTCGTGAGAAATGTAATCGGACATAATATTTGGTTCTGTTTAGGTTGTTTGGTTGGCAGATTGTTCCACCAACGGCTATGGCACGACCGTGAGGGTGAGATCGTTGCCGGTGCCGCCTGTGTAGCTCGCTTGGAAGTTGTTGCCGTTGCTGGTAAAGACCGAGCCATTGGCGAGGTTACTAAAGGTCCCTGTAATCGGTGACGCCGAGGTGTTGTTAATCACAGTGAAAACTGTGCCCGTCGCCAACGTGCCGATGCCAGTATCGAGAAAGGTAAAGGGCACCCCGCTGTTAATGGTCACGCCGAGGCCGACAACTTGCAGAGGCTTTGACCGTAGGACGGCTCAACACGCATTTGTAGGTTGAGAGGGAGTTGAAGGTCAGGGCGCTATTAATGGTCAGGGTGCCTGGCTTGGTAGCACTGTTGCCCGCCAACAGGATTGCTCCTGTGGTGGTCCCTGTTCCAACTGTTACCGCGCCACTGATTTTGCCTGTTCCACCGAGCGTGCCGGCGTTGACCCGCACTGCGCCCGTGCCCGTGGCGGAGCCGGCTGTATTTCTAACCAGGAGCGTGCCGTTGGTGATGGTCGTAGCTCCAGTGTAGGTGTTAGCGTTGGTCAGAGTCAGCCTGCCTCTCCCAGCCTTGGTGAGCGAGCCGCCCGTGCCGCCGCTGAATCCGCCATCCTGCATCAGCCCGGAAAAGGTCGTGCTCAGGTTATTCGTGCCCACGGTCAGGTTAACACCTCCGAGGAACACCAGACCGCTGCCTTCAATCGAGCCGGTCGTGACGCCCGGAAGGTCGTGCTGGCTAATGTCCAGATTGCCGTTGCCGAAAACCTCCACCCGCGCCGTCCCGCCCGTGGAACCTAACGCGATATTGAATGAAACCGCCCTCACCTCCGCTCAGACCGCCGTTGGCGATCAGTGTGGCGTTGCCCGCGTCGCCCGTCGAATAAGTGTTTCGCCCTTGAATGCGTCACTGACCGTGGCGCCGTTGTTGGTTATGGTGGCGTTGCCCGCGGTCGAGCCGGCGTCAAAGATCAGTGAATCCGCCACCTGTCCCGCTGACTGTGCCGCCAGTGTTGATAAAGATAGCATTGCCAGCGGTGGCTTCGTCGCTAAAGATGACGATGCCGAATGCGTTGGTAAAGGTAGCCATTGCCGGCGGTCGAGTTGCCAAAAAGGAGAATCTCGACGTTATTGGCTAATGGTGGCATTGCCGGCAGTCGAGGTAGTCGCCGAATTTCAAGGCGGCATTGTTGGTGAAGCTGGCACTACCCGCGGTCGCGCTGTCGCCGAAAGTTATGTCACCAGTGTTAGTGAAGTGTAGTCAAACTTCCTGCCGTCGCGCTGTTCAGGAAATTTATCTCGCCTAGGGCCAGAAACAACGTTCTGGATGATCCCTGAATTGTTCGTGATGCCCACGCCGCTGATGGTCAAATCGTAGAAGGGGCGGCGATCGTGAACGCGCTCGCGCCCGGGTTGAACACGATGCCGTTGACCTCCGTAGTTGCGCGATGCGGGGCGTCTTATATTGGAGGTCGCGAACGTTGCCGTGTCCGCCGGACCGTTAGGGACGGTCCGCTGGCAGTCCAGTTGGCCGCGGTGTTCCAGTCCCTGTGGCAGGATTTGCCTTCCAGGTGGCGCTCCCGGCAAAGCTGCTGCTCGCTGTGGAAAGAAGGAGCGTCAGAATGGCGGCGGCCGAGACTAAGAATACTAAGTTGTTTTTGGTTTTCATTTTTTTGGTTTTCTATGCTGAGTTGGTTGTTTGATTGATTAATGATTCAGGCGGCGATGGAGCTGCCGGGGGTCACCCGGCAGCTCATCTTGTTCTCGTTAGATCCTATGGCTGTGGCTCGTCGGGTTCGGGTTGGGCGGCGCTTCCATATTATCTACCGTGGAATCTCACCTTGTTATTGAAGGGGCTGTGGCTCGCCGTAGATAAAGTCATCCATCATGACGATGTCGTGCCTGCGATCATCATTCGGGCCCGGGGCCTCATCGGCCGTGATCCGGACCGACGCGATGCGCGCGTCGTTGAATTTGATACCGATGAAGGACAGGCTTGCGTCGCCGGGCGAGGCCGGGACAGAAACTGCTGAATATCCGCTTACCGTCGCGATCGAAATACTCGATCGTGCGTGCTGGCCTTGTGTCGGCTGTCCCTCCATCTGGCTGGTCAACGTCTGTGAAGACCGCGCCGAAGCCAGTGACCGTTGCTGGCGAAGCCCCATTGGTCCCGGGGACGAAGAACAAACCTTCGGTGACGTTGCTGCCCACCGGAGTGAACAACCGCGACGGGCTGAAGGTGGTGAAGATGGTGGCGTAGGTCGGGTTATTGAAGAGCACGGCCAGTCGCCCGGCCCGATGGGGGAGCCTGCGAAAGGCCCAGTACCAGGCGTGGTGAACTGGGCGCCGCGGGTATTCAGGAACACATTGAACGGCGTCACCGGAGGCTGTCGTGTCCATGATGGTGGGGTTACCGCCATCCCAGTTGATTTCGCGGCGACCGGTCGCGAGCGGCCCCGGGTTATTGCCGTTATTGGGATCTCCCAGAGCAGCGCGGAAGGCATCGACCGTGCTTTGAATCGAGGCAGCAGTTGGCCCGGCTGCCTGGAACACAGTCGGCGCCACGAAGCTATCGGCCAGGTCGCCCTGTGCGTGCGCAGTCTGGCTAACTGGAAGTAGCATCGACAGCAGGCCGAAGCGGCGATGACGGTTGACGATGCCAAGTTCGATGATGATTGATTGAGTTGGTTACTGATTGTGTAGTTTTCATAGGTTTACTTGATTGTTGGTTTTCTGTTTTGGTTTTCCGGCACTTCTGTTTTTCGTGCCGGTTCTATCTGCTAAAGCGGAAATCCCGCCTGGAACCCGCCATGACTGCGCAGTTTTTTTTAATCGCCTCCGGCCGTGCTGTATAAAATCCCTCGATCGTGTTAGAGTTGGCGGCGTCGAGCAGCCTGTATGACGACGCCCTCATCCACGCGACAAGAGGTCACCCAACTGCTGGGTGACTGGAGCGGAGGAGACGAGGGAGCGCTGGAGAAGTTGTTCCCGCTGGTGCAACCCGAATTGCACCGGCTGGCCCACCATTACATGAGCCGGGAGCGCGCCGGCCACACCCTGCAAACCACCGCGATCCTCAACGAGGCCTACCTGCGGCTGGTCGATAATACGAAGCCGCTCTGGCAGAACCGGACCCACTTTGTCGCGGCGGCCGCGCAGTTGATGCGGCGCATCATGGTTGACCATGCCCGCGAACGCCACTCGCTCAAACGCGGCGGCGGCGCACTGAAAGTAACCCTGGATGAAGCTGCGCTGGTGACCGAAGCCCGATCGGAGGAATTGCTCGCTCTCGATGAAGCATTGGAAGGATTGGCCGTGCAGGACCCGCGCAAAAGTCAGATTGTTGAACTGCGCTACTTCGGCGGTTTGACGGTCGAAGAGACGGCTGAATTCCTGAAACTCTCTCAGCGGACGGTGGAGCGCGAATGGAACATGGCCAAGGCCTGGCTTTACCGGGCGCTGAGCGGGGAAGAAACCGGATGAACGCTGAGCGCTGGCAACAGGTCAACGATCTCTTCCACGTCAGCCACCGAGCGTGCGCCCGAGGAGCGGGCCGCATTTCTTGATGAGGCTTGCCACGGCGACGAAGGCTTGTGCCGCGAGGTGAAGTCTCTGCTCGCCTCACACGAGCGGACGGAGAATTTTATCGAATCACCCGCCTTCGAAGTCGCTCCCGAGCTTCTGATGAACGACCGGGCCGGCGCCTTGGTTGGAGAATTGATTGGTCATTACCGGATCGAGTCGCTCATCGGCGTCGGCGGAATGGGCGAGGTTTATCTCGCGCAGGACGAGCAACTCGGGCGCAAAGCCGCGCTCAAGCTTCTCCCAGAGCGCTTGACGGCGGACGAGACGCAGCTGAGCCGGTTCAAAACCGAGGCGCGCAGTGCCTCGGCCTTGAATCATCCGAACATTCTGACGGTTTACGAGATCGGCGCGGAGGGAAACCGGCACTTCATCGCGACGGAGTTCATCGAAGGCATGACGCTGCGCGCGTCGCTCGCGGGCGGGAGAATGAATCTGCACGCCGCGCTGGAAATTGCCGTGCAAGTAGCCTCGGCGCTGGCTGCCGCGCACGAAGCCGGCGTTGTGCACCGCGACATCAAACCGGAGAACATCATGCTGCGACCGGACGGATACGCGAAGGTGCTCGACTTCGGGATTGCCAAACTCACCGAGCAAAGGCCGGCATCGGGCGATGCATGAGGTCGAAACAGACGGCGGTGCTGCAAACGCGACCGGGGTCGGTGTTAGGCACGGGGCACTACATGTCTCCGGAACAGGCGCGCGGCCAGACAGTGGACGCGCGCTCAGATATTTGGAGCCTGGGCGTAGTGCTCTACGAGATGGTTGGAGGGATCGCGCCGTTCCCGGGCGAGACGCCGAGCGACTGCATCGCCTCCATCCTGAAAACGGAGCCACCACCTTTATCCGGCAGTCTTGCCGGATGTTCCGCTCAAACTCGAATCCATTCTGCAAAAGGCTTTGCGCAAAAACAGGGATGAGCGTTACCAGACGATCAAGGAGATGCTCGCCGACCTCCGCAATCTCAAGGGGCGAACTGGAAGCGGAAGGCTCCTCGCCACAGATCAAAGCGCCTGCCGAATCTGGCGTTAGCAAAATCAAACGTCACAAGCGGGTAGCGTTCTTTACCCTGGCGGCGGCGATCCTGGCGGCCGCGGCGTTTGCTTACTCTATTTTCTTCGTCGCTCCGGCGCCCTCACCAAATGAAAAATCCATCGCCGTTCTGCCATTTGAAAACCTGAGCGAGGAAAAATCCAACGCCTACTTCGCAGATGGGATCCAGGACGAAATTCTGACCCGGCTCTCAAAGATCGCGGATCTCAAAGTGATTTCGCGGACGTCAACCCAGCGTTATAAGAACACATCTCAACATCTCTCTGAGATTGCGCAGCCAGCTCGGCGTCGCCAATCTCCTGGAAGGTAGCATCCAGAAAACAAATGATCAGGTGCGCGTCAATGTGCAATTGATCAGAGCCGCCAATGATTCACATCTTTGGGCAGAGACCTTTGACCGTAAACTGACCGACATCTTTTCGGTTGAGAGTGAGGTGGCCAAAGCCATCGCCGATCAGTTGCGGGCTCACCTAAGCGGTCGGGAAGAGCAAGTCATCGCCGCCAAGCCGACAGACAATCCTGCGGCTTACGATGCCTACCTGCGTGGTCTGGCTTATACACTGAAAACAGGAGACTCACCCGCCAACGCCCTTGGCGCGCAGAAATATCTCAAAGAAGCGCTCCGGCTGGATCCCAAGTTCGTCCTTAGTTGGGCGCTGCTGTCATACGTCGATGCACTCGGCTACCTTACCCTAACTCTCCAACCAACGGTCGCCCTTCGCGAAGAGACGGGGCGGGCGGCTGAAACCGCGCTCACGCTTCAGCCCAATCTCGGCGAGGCCATTGTGGCCAAGGGATATTACTACTACGCCTGTCTGAAGGATTTCGACGCTGCGGTACGTTACTTTGAGCAAGCGCGGCAATTCCTGCCGAATAGCAGCCTGATTCCTGAATCGCTGGCCTATGTCGCGCGCCGGCGAGGCCAGTGGGACCGGAGCGAGTCATACTTCAACGAAGCCGAGCGACTCGACCCGCGCAACGTTAACCTACTCACCTCGCACGCACAATCCTACATGATACTACGGCGCTTCCCCGAAGCGCTGCGAAAGTTTGATCAGATTCTCGATATTATACCGGGCGACGTGGACACCCTCGCGCTAAAGGCGGGTATCGCACAAGCGGAGGGCGACCTTCCGCGGGCCGCTGCGCTACTCGCTCCGCTGCATCCGAATGCCGACGACACGGGGGCCTTGGAAATGCAGGTATACCAAGCGATTCTGGAGCGTCGTCCTGCACAAATTATCCTTCGGCTAAAGGAAATCCTGGCCAAGCCTGATCCGGCGTTGGGTTATAATAATGGCGAACTGCGCTTTTGGTTAGGCTGGGCGCAAGAAGTCGCCGGCGACCATGCCGCCGCCCAGGAAAGTTGGCGACAGGCGCGCAGCGAACTGGAACCGTTGCTCAAAGAACAGGCGGAAAATTATCTCCTCGTTGGAGATCTCGCGCTCACCAATATGGGCCTTGGTGACAAAGCTGCCGCGTTAGCTCTGTCGGAGCGGGCGATGACCGTGGTCCCGCTCGAGGAAGACGTGGTAGATGGTCCCGCTCCGATCGAGATTCTTGCTAGGGTGGCAGCGCAGCTAGGAGAGCCCGACCGCGCCATCGCCGCGATAAAGAAGCTGTTGTCGATACCGTCCGAGGGCGCACTGGCTCCACGAGTGCCGCTCACTCCCGCGCTGCTCCGACTCGATCCGATGTTCGATCCACTCCGGAATGATCCGCGCTTCCAAAAACTCTGCGAAGAGAAGCGACCATAAGATCGAGGCGTGGGCCGGATCAGGATTCCGCCTCAATCTGCGTGGACCAGCGTTGTAGGAGACTTTGCGTTTGGGAAAGGCCCCGGTGATGCCATAAGACGCCGGAGAAGGCGGGGTCGTGGTTGCCGCTACTCGACACGTCCGGTGGCGTGGACTAAGAGTCGAGACGCGACCGGGCGGTTAGCTCAGTGGTAGAGCGGCACGTTTACACCGTGTTGGTCGGGGGTTCGAACCCCTCACCGCCCAAATTTTTGGAAGCCATCGCACAAGTAATAATCCACTCGTGCTCCTGCTCGTGATCGTGATCGTGCTCGATCAAGCGTCGATTAGGAGCACGATTACGAGCACGAGCACGAGATCAGGCGTTTATGAGATGCCTTCCAATTGGTGCCGCCCGTTTTCAGGAGCGGCCGCAGATTATCAAGTGGCCGCGCCTCGTGTCGGGATGAGGACGAGCGCAAGAAAGCTTTGCACCACCTTGTCATCCTGGTTCAGGGTCAGACTGCGATAGCGGATGATTCCATAACCCGGTTTTGATTTGGAAAGGCGGGCCTCGAGAATCTCGATCTCGACCCGAATGCGATCACCCGGATGGACCGGCGCCGGCCAGCGCAGCTCGTCGATCGCCCGGCCGATGATCCCGCCTTCCACTTGCATCGTGTCAATGAAGAGCCGCATCGAAACCGCCGCCGTCTGCCAGCCGCTGGCACTCAGGCCACCGAATAAGTTTTCCCCGGGATCGGAAGTGAGATGGAACGGTTGCGGATCGTAGCGGCGGGCAAAGGCGACAATTTCCTCCGCTGAAATCGCCTGTTCGCCGGAGACCAGGCGCATCCCAATTGGAAAATCTTCAAAAGCACGGCCCACATCGGAGCATCAACGCATTGCCGGGACATTCGCAAGGTGTAAGCTCAGCCTAACGAAACGAAATGAGCGAGCAGGAGTTGATGGAAGCGGCCATCGCGCAGGCCAGGAAAAGTTTGAGCGAAGGCGGAATCCCGATCGGCTCCGCTCTGGCGCGCGACGGGGAGTTGCTGGCCGTCGGCCATAACAAGCGGGTCCAGGAGAGCGACCCGGTGACGCATGCCGAAATCGATTGCCTGCGCCGCGCCGGGCGCCTCGGGAGTTTTCGCGACACCGTCCTCTATTCGACGCTCATGCCTTGCTACCTCTGCAGCGGCGCGGTCGTGCAGTTTGGCATTCGCAGAGTGATCGTCGGCGAGAGCCGAACCTTTCCCGGCGCCCCTGACTTCATGCGCAGCCACGGTGTGGAAGTGATTGATCTCGATCTGCCCGAATGCGTCGAGATGATGACGCGATTCATTGCTGCGAACCCGGAACTCTGGAACGAGGATATTGGTCGTTAGGGGAGAACTAGTGCCGGTCGATGCCTTGTGAGAGAATCGACACTTTCGGTCATGAAAATGTTACAACCTGAGGATTGACTCGCGGGCAGAAAGTTGCGCATGATGTATCTTTAATTGCGTGTAAAAAAGCTTGAAACTCATGGAGTTAAAGAGTTAATCGCGAAAGAAAAGGAATGAAATTATCCGCTCTCGTCCTCGGCACTCGCGGCCCTCCTTTTCTCTCTCGTTGGCAGCGTGCAGGCGGGTACGCTGACAATCGATAATGGCCCTAGTTTTCGTCCCGGCAGTGCCTTTACAGATAACGATATTGAAGCCGTCCTGCTGCATAATCCGGGAGGTGTGATGGGTGACGTCGTCCGCCTCTACGGCGATTCCTATGTGGCTCCGGCCGCTCCATCCCCTCGCATTGCTCTCGGCGGAGAATTATCCGCCAACGCCGGAGACCTGTTTTCGGTGATTTACGATTTCACCGTCGATCTGAAGAGTCCAACTCCGATCACCTTATCCCTCGCGGCACAAACGTTGATCGCCGGGGTTAAGCAGACCTTCGATACTTTGGTCACGCTAACGCCGGGCTTCCAGCACTACCAGGGCGAGATTGACGGACCGCTTTTCGATCTTGCCACCAGCGGCCTGTGGCGGGGGCGCTTGCTCTTCAATTTTACCGCTCCGGACGGCAGCAGCGAGAATCCCGACCCGGAAAAATTGTGTCTGCGACTCAGGGCTGTCGATTACCAATTGGTCTCGATTCCGGAGCCTTCGTCGTTGCTTTTCCTCGGGATTGGGATCGCAGCTCTGTCCCTTTTCGCCATTCACCGCCGCCGGATCGCTTGATCTTCAGCTCTGCGTGCTGGCGGTATCATGCTGCCGGCGCTTGATTATCGAGAACAGCTGATTTGCCGCGTGCCCCTTTTACTCGGGGAAAGGAACCTGCAAATCAAGATCGAGATGGAGCGCCTCGGCCAGCTCGGGATATTTCTGGGCCGCATCGTGAAAATAAAAATCGTTCACGCAAGATGCGAAAAGACCGGGAGCATTAGCGGCCCGCGCCTGCAGGATGAGCTGCCGTGCGGCATCGACGTGCCCTCCTCGGAGTTGCAACGCGGCTGCCGTCATCAGCCAATCTACCGAGAGCGGTCCAGCAGCTTCCTTTTTCGCTAAATCTGCCGCGACCGCGAGTCCTTCCGCGGCTTCGATCTTCCCCATGCGGATCTTGAATTGACAGACCGCCGCGTCCTGATCGTCGCGCGCGAGGAGGACGGCCTGTTCGTAATGCGGAAGCGATTGCTCCGGCTTGAGATCGAGTCGCAACGCCTCGCCCCAGTAATAATGATAGTCGGAAACGAAGGGGGCGGCGGCGACGGCTGCTTCGAAGAAGCGTTCCGCTGCAGGCAGGTTGCGGCGACGGACTGCGATCAGGCCGCGATAATAGTTCGCGGCCTCAACGTTCTCTCCAAACGCGTTCGCGCGCTCGAAGGCCTGATCCGCCGCGTCGAAATCGCGGTGTTCGTAAAGGATTTTCCCAACCCGAAAAAGAATCCCGCGATAACGAAGGTCCTTTTTCTTTGCGGCCATGAAGCGTTCGACTGCCTCCTGCCATTGGCCGGCGCGTTCGGCGACGAGCGCCTGCTTGACCAGGTCTTCAGGGACTATTCCCGGATAAAGGTCGGGGCTTTTGTCCAGCTTGGGTGCGTTCCTGGAGGCGATCAGATACTTCACGTAATTGAATTTGGTCCCCCCATAAAAGCTCAGCCCAAGGAGCAGGATCGCGCCCAGGATCAGGATTGCGTGCTGCATCTCGATCGCCCGGGAGGCGTTGACAGCCTGCCGCCTGGGAGTCGCGCCGCCGCTGCCGAAGTCGTTTGGTTCAACCCGTCGCGATTTTCGAATTCGGGTGGGCTCCGCCGGAGGCGACGGTGTTAGGTTTTGCGAAGGAACGGTAGGGGGTGCGCTCCCCGGTTCTAACCCGGTGCCGGCGACTGGCTTGTCCGTCGGAGAGCGCGGCGTGTCGAGAAGACGTCGTTGCTCCGAAGTGATGCTCGGCCGGTGCTTGCGGTTCCGCTCTGAAGTATGCCCGCCGCTGCTCGATGATTCCGGCCTACTTGCTTCTTCGTTCGACATACCTGGTCGTCCGCTCAATGATCGCCGGGATTTCCAGCGCGACCGGCAGATGATGCGAGCGAATCAGTTCTTCAGTCGATCACGTTTTTCAGCCGTTGAAAGAAATGTTTGCTGTCCTCATCTGGAGGGATGCGCCCCGTCGCGTCCAGCGTGGCTGCGAGTGACAAGCGACCAGTTTACGGTGCTGCCTTGCCTTTCACACTCTGTGACAACTGCCAAGAAATTTTCCAACCACGGATTGCACGGATAGGAGGGACGACCGACGCCTGCCCGCCGTGGAGGGTGTCGTCCAGCCTGGCTGCGAGTCAATTCGATGTGTGGTTATGACTGTTTGCCGGGCTTCCATCGCGCCGAAATAGTCAGTGATCCTTCGCCGTCTGCGCGGCTCGAGGATGACAAGACTTTAAAATCACATTTGTCGCCACGCTTTGCGCCGCGCTCAATCGCCGGCTGGCCGAGGAACCGGGCCACCGTCGAACTGCCTTGCCTTTCACACTCTGTGACAGCTGCCAAGAAATTTTCCAACCACGGATTGCACGGATAGGAGGGACGACCGAAGCCTGCCCGCCGTGGTGGGTGTCGTCCAGCCTGGCTGCGAGTCAATTCGATGTGTGGTTACCGCTACAACATAGGACGTGTGACGCTTCCCCCCATTTGTCATGTTGAGCGGAGCGAACACATCTCTGACTGTTTGCCGAGCTTCCATCGCGTCGAAATGATCAGTGATCCTTCGCCGTCTGCGCGGCTCAAGGATGACAAGACTTCAAACGAATCTGCGAGATTTGGTCCCTCCAGAGGGACTTGCCGCAGCGAGTCCACAGACCCGTCGCTGCGCGGCACCCGCCGGACTCAGAATTCAATGAGTCACCGCGTTAATGCTCCAGCCGATGATAGCGCTGCAGCAATTCGCGCAGCTTGTCATGCGGCAACGCTTCAACGCGGTGATTATCGCACCCGGTCATGGTTTGATTGTCGACCAAGGCATTGACGATCGCTTCCTCGACCGCCTCGACGGTGGCGGCGAAGACCGGATCAAGGAGATCGTTAGGCACAGTCTGGACGGAATGGGTTGGCTGCCCGGGATCGGCCGCGCCCGGATTGGCGGTGGAAAAGGCGAGGAACAAATCGCCCGAGCCATTACCAGAAACGCTGCCGGTCCGAGCGAGCCCGAGGCTGGCGCGGCGCGCGAGCCGTTTCAATTGTCCGGGCAAAAGGGGCGTGTCCGTCGCGACGACGATGATGATTGACCCGGTGTCTTTCGGATAAACGGAGCCCGGGATTTCCTTGCCAACCGGAACGCCGGCTATCGTCAATTGCGCGCGGCGTCCGCAGTTTGCCTGGACAAGCGCTCCGACAGTGTAACCGCCGTCCTTCTTATCGAGAACACGCGAGGCTGTCCCAGTGCCGCCTTTGAATTCATAACAAATCATCCCGGTACCTCCGCCGACACTGCCTTCTGCGACTGGTCCGCCTTGCGCGGTGTCGAGTGCGTGCCCGACGTCGCCCGGTTTCACATGGAAGCCGTTGATGTCATTCAACCAGCCATCCCAAGTTTCCGCGACAACCGGCAGACTCCACCAGTAGCCGGTCTTATCCGCCGCGCCGTGGGAGAGGCGCCAGGCGATGACCGCGTCGCGAGCCACGCCCACGCTATGGGTGTTTGTAATAACGACCGGCCCCTCAAGAAACCCGCTCTCGTCTACCCATGCCGTGCCGGTCATCTCGCCGTTTCCATTGAGACTAAAAACTCCGGCGTAAACCGGGTCGTTCAGGGAATTGTGTCCGCGCGGAATGATCGCCGTCACTCCTGTGCGCACGGGGCCCTTGCCGGCCTCGAGTTTCCCCTCTCCGCTGATCAAGGTGGTGAATCCGACTTCGACGCCAGTGACATCGGTAATCGCGTTCAACTTTCCCGGTGTTCCATCGAAGGGAATGCCAAGAGCACGTGCGCGGACCGTCGGGGTCGAAGGTGGGGAAGTCTGCGGCTCGCGCGCGGACAACGCCGGCGCGAGAAGAAGCAGCGCGCAAAGCACTCGGGAAATTTTCACGTTAGGATTTCGGTTCGTCCGCGACTTTGAGCACGATTTTTCCGCGCGTGTGGCGGGTTGCGACTTGTTCCTGCGCTTTCGCTGCCTCGGAAAGCGGCAGGACCGTGGATACGACCGGCACGATTTTTTTCTCTTCGATTAGTTTTGTGATTTCAGCCAGTTCCTTTGCGTCCGGCTTGACATCGATTGGCGCGCCGCGAATCCCGTGCGCGTCGAGTTGCGTCTGGTCTGGTTGTGCCACGAGCGAAACGATGAAACCGCCTTTCTTCACCACGCTGTAGGAACGGGCGAGGGTGTCGCCGCCGACGGAGTCGAGCACAACATCAACATCCTTCGCTGCCTCTTCGAACTTCGTTTTCTTGTAATCGATCGCCACATCGGCGCCGAGTTGTTTGAGCAGATCCTGGTTCTCGGTTGATGCGGTCGCGAGCACCTTCGCTCCGCGCGCCTTGGCGATCTGGATTGCCATGCTTCCGACGCCACCCGAGCCGCCGTGAATGAGAACAGTCTGGCCTGCGCTCAGCTTCGCCGTGTCGATCAGGGCCTGCCAGGCCGTCATCGCGACCAGCGGCACAGCCGCAGCCTGCTCGAAGTTGAGCGCCTTCGGCTTGGGCGACGCTTCTTCCTCGGTCGCGAGCGCGAACTCGGCGTAACCACCGCCATCTCTCAAACCGATATATGCGTAAACGGGATCACCCGATTTGAACTTTGTGATCTTCGCTCCCGTCTTCTCGACGACCCCCGCAATGTCGTAGCCCGGCGTGAGAGGCAGCGTGGTGTGAAAATAATCCGCATACTTTCCGGAACGGATTCCTCCATCGACGGGATTAACGGCAGCCGCGATCACCTTCACGAGCATCTGGTCCGCCTTCGGCTCCGGCCGCGGCACATCTTCATACTTCAAAACCTCTGGTCCGCCGTAAGCATGCACGACGATCGCTTTCATCATTGGTGCCGGGGTGGGCGAGGCAGCGAAAGAGATGAGCGTGGCGAACCCAGTCAGGCCGAGAACCAGCGAGACGCGAAAGAGATACATCATGCAAGAATGGCGCGGAACAGCTTCGAGGCGAGTCAAAAAATACTAGCTCTGGACTGACATTTCCGGATTCGAAGCCGGGTCATACCGCGGTGTGATTTGTGATCGGCGGACGCGTGCCATTGGTCCCGCCATATTTTTGCACAAGGTGATCGATGTAAACGCTGTAGCGTTCGGCGAGCGCAGAACTTTCGATGAACAAAATGTTTTCCGCGTTGAACTGCGCGCTGCGGGAAAAGTTGTAGGAGCCGGTCACGACCGTGTCGTCGATCACGAGAATTTTGTTATGCATGAAATCGTGCCGGCCGGTCGGCGTGTAGGGCGTCGAATTTTTTCCGACCAATCCGGCCCGCGCGATCAAGTCATGCACCGCCGGGACCTTCCATCGATTTTGCGGAACGCTCTGCCATTGCCGGAAAACGTCCTCCATCTGGGTGCGATCGAAAATGCCGTCAACCTTGACGCGCCCGGTCCGCACCAGATCAGTCAGCGCGCCAATTAGTGTCCCGGAATTGATCAGCAAGCTGCAAATTCGCACCCGCCGCTGCCCCGCGCGCACCCGGCGCGCTATCTCCGCATCAATTTCAAGTCCGCAACCGGGCGAAAACATCACCCGGACCGTGGCCGGCTGACCTGCAAACTCGAGCGTCGCCGCCGCGGTCTTGATGTGGCCGGTGTTTTCGAAATTTTCCTTCTGCCAGATTTGTTCGAAGTCCGCTTCGTAAAATGCCGCCAAGGGGCGCGAGTCGAGCGTGATGACGTTATTCTCCATCAATGTGAAGGCGTCATTGGTCAGATTCAGCGAGCCGCTCCAGATCGCCGCGCCGTCGCGCACGATGAACTTATCGTGCATCAATTTCATTCCGCCGATCCGCCGCCAGGGAAAACCGAGCGCCTGCACAAACGCGCCCGTTCCGGGAGGTGCTGGGTCCTGGCCGCCAGCCATATCTGGGACGATTGGTTTGTCTCCGTCGTAGCAAATGCGAATCCGCACTCCGGCCGCGGCCCGTTCGCGCAGCGCGGCGCTCAGGAGATTCTTGAGCGGATCACTCAGGCGCATGTCGTAGACGGCGAAGTCGAGGGTTCGCTGCGCCGCGGTGATGAAATCCGTTAGGCGGTTCATCACCGTTTCGGCGGACTGTTCATCCTGGGCGAGGAAAAAGACCGCAAGATCGTCAGGCACGGGACAGGATTAACAGGATTTAGTTGGAAGAAAAGAGAGAGGCGCACCGGCAGTTCGCCTTCACCTTCCCCAAATTTTGTAAATCCTGTCCTGTTTCCGAATTTATGTTTTCGCGTCCACCGCAAAGCACTAGATTGGCCGCGTGAGCTATCAGGTTTTTGCGCGGAAATATCGGCCGCAAACGTTCGACGATCTGGTCGGCCAGGCGCACGTCACCCGCACGCTCAAGAACGCGATCGAGCAAAATCGCCTCGCGCACGCTTATCTTTTTGTCGGGCCGCGCGGGATTGGGAAGACGTCGACTGCGCGCATTCTCGCCAAGGCGCTCAATTGCATCAAGGGCCCGACCGTCACCCCCTGCGGCGTCTGCGACAGCTGCAAGGAAATCACCGGCGGCAACAGTCTCGACGTGCTCGAGATCGATGGCGCGAGCAACAACGGGGTCGAACAGGTGCGCGAGCTGCGTGACAACGTTCGTTATGCGCCGGTTAAGGGGAAATACAAAATTTACGTGATCGACGAAGTCCACATGCTCAGTACGGCGGCCTTCAATGCGCTCCTCAAGACACTGGAGGAGCCGCCCGAGCATGTGAAGTTCATCTTCGCCACGACCGAGCCGCAAAAAGTTCTGCCAACCATCCTGAGCCGTTGCCAGCGTTTCGATCTGCATCGCATTCCGGCGAACTTAATCGCGCAGCATCTGCAGTTCATCGCGAAAAACGAAAAGGTGAAACTCGATCCGGCCGCCGCCCACGCGATCGCGCGCGGCGCGGATGGCGGCCTGCGCGACGCCGAGTCGATGCTCGATCAACTGGTCGCGTTTTGTGGCGACGCGATCAAGGAAAGCGACGTGCTCAATGTCTTTGGCTTCACCAGCGAACAAACCGTGGCGGATTTCACGAAGGAAATTCTGCGCGGCCAGACTTCCGAAGCGCTCGCCTTGCTGGACGACCAGATGGCGGCGGGCAAGGAGATGATGACGCTGATGTCCGACCTGATCGCGCACTTGCGCGATCTGCTCATTTTCAAGGTCAAGCCCGACGCGCTCGCCGAAGAAGCGGCCCCGGAGCTGCAATCGTCGTTAGGCGAAGAGGCGGCCCTGATTGAGACCGATCGGCTGCTCGAATTGATTGAGCAATTCGCCGAAGCGGAAGGGCGAATGAAGTGGGCGCCTAACAAGAAGCTGCATTTCGAGGTGGCCGTGATCAAGGCCATCCAAACTCTCAGCCAGGTCACGCTGACCGATGTGATCGAGAATCTGACGGCGCTGCGCGGTGGCGGTGAAACTCCGGCCCGACCTGTCCCGCCTGCGACTCAGCGCCCCGCTCTGAAACCAGCGCCGGAAAAGAAATCAGGTCGCTTCTGTAGCCGGGATCGATGATCCCGGTCGATTTGCCGCCACCTCCGGTGGATCCGCCGCGCTCACTTCAGCAGGGTCGCCGCACCAAGGCGCCTCCCACGTTGACGCCACCGAGTCGGACATGAGCGTCGTCTGGTCCAAAGTCGTCCAACTCACTTCCACTCGCCGTCCGCTCATTAAGACTTGGATCGATTCGGCGACATTGCTCGGGACGGAAGGTCGCCAGGTTCTGCTTGGTTTCCCGCCCGACGAGAAAACCGTGATGGAATCAGTTCTGCGGCCCTCGAACCTGAGCTTTCTCGAAGCACTCCTGAAGGAACTGACCGGAACAGATTGGAAGCTAAAGTTAAGTCTGGTGGAAGGGTTACCTCCGGCCGCGCAGCCTAGCGAAACTCCATCCGAAGCCGACCGGCCCAAGTCTAACTCTGACGACGCCTTCGACTCCTTCAAGAACGACCCGCTGATCCAGGCTGCCCTCGAAATTTTCAAAGGCGAAATCAAATCCGTTACCACCTGACCCATGAATCTAAATAAGTTGATGAAGCAAGCGCAGAAGATGCAGGAGCAAATGGCCAAAACGCAGGCCGAGCTCGAGGAAAAAACCGTCGAAGTGGCCGCGGCCGGCGGCAAGGTAACGGTGGTTGCGAACGGCGCCGGCGATGTTGTCTCGATCAAGATTGCGAAGGAGATCGTCGACCCGGAGGACGTGGAAATTCTGGAGGACCTGGTTCTGAGCGCCGTGCAACAGGCCATTACGCAAGGCAAGGAACTGGCGGGCTCGGAAATGGCAAAGATCACCGGCGGAATGAATCTGCCCGGCTTGGGCCTGTAGACGCTTCGCTCCGCGAAGCGCGGGTCACAAAGGTCGCTACATCTAACCGCGCAAGTCGTCTAACAGTCCAGCTAACGCCCTCGTTAGGCGATGACGACGAACCAACCCATGTTGCCAGAGACCATCAAGACTGGCCGACTCGTTCTGAGGCCTTGGTCGTTCGAAGACTTATCCGACGTGATGTCGTATGCCCCGGACCGAGAGTGGGCTCGCTACCTCCCCGTCCCGCACCCGTACTCCGAGGCTGACGCTCGCAGTTTTATCACATCACAGATCTCGCTCGACCGGGAGCAACACTCATCCTGGGCCGTATGCTACGACGGTCGGAGCGCTGGAGGAATCAACATTCGATTCTTCCTCGACTTTCAGGTCGGCGAACTTGGTTACTCGATCGCACGGGCACTCTGGGGACGCGGCCTCGCCACGGAGGCGAGCCGGGCGATCGTGGCCGCTGCTTTCAGCGAATACCCGCAACTGATGCGAATACGGGCGATGGCAGATGCGCGCAACGAACGCTCTCATCGGGTCCTTGAGAAACTCGGCATGACTCGTGAAGGATTACTTCGGAAGAATCGACTCTCCCGCAATGAGCTCATTGACGAGGTATGGTACGGAGTGCTCCGATCCGAATGGATGGGACGATTGGGCGAATCCGTTGAAGCCAAAGCGCTGGCGGCGGATGTGAGGAGAAAGAAAGGTAGCGATTGCAATGATCGCTTGTAAGATAACTTATCGCACAATCAACTATGAGCACTTATCCGAAAAGTCCGAAAGAACAGACCAGCGGGATGATGTATTTCCCGCGCATGCTCGATAAGATCCGGCTCCATGCCCACGGTGAGCTGGGATCGGAATATCACGCCAACCTGGGCGGTCCCCGGACTGCGGATGGCGCCTGTACCAATTTCCTGCGGGTGAGTTATTCGGAGTTATGCAAGCGGGTGGCTGAGGGCGGGAGCGACGAGGAGATTTTGGAATGGTGTTACGAAAAGGGACGGCGCTTGAACGAGGGCGACCTTAGGGTCTGGAATAGCTTTGTCTCCAAGCTTGGCTGGAAGGATTTTGCTACTCCCACGCTGGAAAAGGGCAAGCAGGAGTGTGGCGCGACTGATCGCGCGGACATTGAGACGGTCAGCGACTTAATCGACTTCGATGAGAAGCGGTTGAGTTAAGAGTCATCTAATAATAGCAGTGTCATTCTGATTCCGCAGTCGCGGGAGAGGAATCTCTGATCTCATGTGCTTTTGCGATGCACCGAGTCTGGCCAGATACGGTCAGAGATCCTTCGCTCCGCTCAGGATGACATCCTTTTTGGATTTATGAGATGGCTTGTAGTTTTAACGGCGGACGAAACGAAGTGAGTTGGCAGGTTGACCCCTCGCCCGGAAGTGACAAGCTACGTTTGTGAAGACGCTGATTCTTTTTGTCGGTTGGTGCATTCTCCTTGTCCTCGCGTGGCCTCTTGCATTGCTTGCTTTGCTTCTCTTTCCGATTGTCTGGCTGGTAGCGCTGCCATTCCGGTTGATCGGAATAACGTTTGAGGCGCTGCTCGCGCTCGTGAGCGCCGTGCTCTTTCTTCCGGCTCGCCTGTTCGGTTGGAGAAGGACAGCCTAATCATTTTCCTTGGAGCTCGCGGAGTGCTGCTCGGCGAGCGACGCGATTCGCCGTGGACTCGCCGCGGCGAGTCCCTCCGTAAGGACGAGCTTCTGCTCGTCCAGGAACGTGCCTTTGGTGGGTCCCGTCCACTTACTACGACTCTTTGCACCAGGAAAACCCGGTTTCGAGAGCATCAGTTTCTCCGATCTCGCCGAGATCAGAGCGCGACCGTCGTGCGCTGGTGGCGCTCGAAGATGCTCACTTCGCGCAGGCCGAGTTCCGACATCTTGTCCGCCAGGCGCTCGAAATTTTCTCCCTGTTGGACGTGCGAATGACCATCTGAAGCAGTCGTGAACGGGATTCCTTTCGCCATCGCGCGGCGGATGATCTCGTCACTCGGATAAAGTTCTCCGACCGGTTTGCGCCAGCCGGCGGTCGAAAGTTCCATCGCGAGTTTAGCATCGCGAATTTCGGAGAGAACGGCGTCGAGCACGTCACTGAAATCTGTTCGTCGGGCGGAAGCCGAAGATTTTCACCAGATCCAGATGCGCCATGCAATCGATCAGGCCGCTCGTCGCTATCGCGCAAATGCGCTCATAATAGTCGGCGTACACTTCATTGATGTCGCGCCGGGCAAATTCGGCTTCTTCGCCCGCGTGATCAAAGGCCCACTCACCCTTCAGGAAGTGGACGGAGCCGAGCACGAAATCGAGCCGGTCCCAATTCTGCTCGACCCAGCGGCGACCTGCCGCCGAGTGCACAGGATCATTGTCCAATTCGATTCCGGCGCGGATTTTGAGGTCGGGATTGGCCGCGCGCAGTCGATCGATCTCATCGAAATTGACGCCGCGATGATAGCGATCGTGATCGGTCAAAGCGATGTCGCGCAGTCCAATCTGGCGGGCGTGATCAACCCAGGGCTGGAGCAATTCTTGGGTGTAAGGCTGAAGACGATGCCCCTGCGGATGAAGATGATAATCGGAAAAGAGGCGCATTACTGTAGACGCTTCGCTCTGCGAAGCGCGGGAGGACGCGTCGTAATTTCCATGCGCTCGAAGTGTGCATTCATTGTCAGTCCCGCGCTTCGCAGAGCGAAGCGTCTACAAGTCATTGCGCCGCAATCGATTTTCGTTGCGCGGTGAGCTCCGGATAAGCCGGCACCGTGACCTCGACGGCAAAGACTTTACCCGGCGTGAGTTCGCGGGTTGCGATCGTCTCCGAGTATTCGACATGCTCGCTCGGGTTGATCAGAAGGGTCCCAGTCTGTTCATCGAAAGCGCGGTTGTCGGACCAGCGGGTCACGACGCGCCCGGAAGAATCGTGGAGCAGGATCTCGATGCGCTGCTCACTCGGAAAGTTGAGTTCAGCCGCCCGATCACCCCGGTTGGTAAGAGTAATGTGGACCGGTAACTGGCGAACCTCGGAAAGTTTGACCGGTTCCTGGGGAATCTCGACCGCGAGGACCAGGCCGCGCAGCCTTGGATTCTTGTATTGCGGGATTTTTTCCGCTGAACCGAAAGGGTGCAAGACTCGGCCGAGCCAGTTCCGTTTCTCTTGCGCGGGCGCGCCCGTGGCCACGGCGAGCAAAATCAGCGTCGCACAAACAAGCGTTAACCTCATTCGCTCCCAATCAGCAAACGTTGCAAAAACTGTCAAACCCTTTATCAATCGACCATGCGGAGACTGCTCATGGCGGCGCTCTTGTTGTCTTTCGCGGCAACGGTGGATGCTGGCACGCGACATTGCATTTTTCGCGTCCACGTCACCGCCAACGCCAACGACACCGATACCTTTGCGCAACCAGTCCACTCGCGCACCGGCCGCGATGTTTTCGTCGAAAAGACGCCCTGGTTGACGGAGCGCGAAGTGAAGGCGTTTTGCCCATTCCACGCCGCGGACGGCAGCTATGCGGCGCTTTTGTATCTGGACGACCACGGTCGCACGATTCTCGATACCATGAGTGTCGAGCGTCGGGGCTCGCTTCTCTTCGTCTTCATTAATGGCCGGGCCCTGACTGAGTTGCAGGTGGACCGACGAGTTTCTGATGGAAAACTCTATCTCCCTTCCGGGCTGACCGCGGACGACATCAAGTTGATGAACAAAGATTGGAAGCTCTTAGGCCATCAGAAGAAATGAGGGAGAGGACGCGAGTTGGTGCGCTGTGGCTATTGGTTCTTCTCGGCCTCATTACTCCCGCCTTCGCCCAGGACGCGCCACTTAATCTCACTCTGCCGACGGACAACAACGCGCTCTTGCGCGGCGACAACGCTGATTTCTACCAGTTCGTCGAGCGCAACCTGCATGGAGTGATCTCGTATCCGTGGCAGGGCGGACAATATGGGTTTGTGCGCGATCCGGTGGACACAGCAGTGGGAACAATCATGACTCGTTTTCACGAAGGGATGGATATCAAGCCAGTGCGCCGGGACGCAAAGGGCGAACCGCTCGACGAGGTACGGGCAATCGCGAGCGGGACGGTTGTCTACGCCAATCGCATGGCGGGCTATTCAAATTATGGGCGCTATGTCGTGGTTGAACACCGCTTTGGAGGTTGTCCCTACTACAGTCTTTATGCGCATCTGAATACCATTGCGGTTGAGACCGGACAGCAGGTGAAGCAGGGAGAAAAACTCGCGATCATGGGTCATACCGGCGACGGCATCGATCGCGCGCGCGCCCATGTGCACGTCGAGTTGAATCTGATGTTGAACGATCATTTCGAGCAATGGCATGACGCGCTCTACAAGGGCGATCCTAACCGCAACGGCATCTACAATGGGATCAACCTTGCCGGGCTCGATTTGGCGCGGCTCTATCTTGCGCTGAAGAAGAACTCCGCCCTGACCATCCCCGCGTTCCTCGCCAAGGAGGAAGTTTTCTACAAAGTGATCCTGCCAAACTCCGCAGATTTTCAGTTGCCGCAGCGCTATCCCTGGATGATCGAAGGTCTGCCTAACGAAAAGCCGACCGCCTGGGAAGTTTCTTTCACGCGCTCCGGGCTGCCGTTGCGCGTCGCCCCCAGCAGCAGGAACGTGCGCGAACCGGAGATCTCTTTCGTGCAGTCGAGTCCGATCGATTACCGCTATCTGACGCGGGGCAATCTCGCCGGACACGGGAGTAAGGCACGCCTGACGGACAGTGGAAGAGCGCTCATGCGGTTGCTCACGTTTCCCGGACTAACGAAAAGAGGGAAGAGTTGAAGCGAAAGAAACTCAGCCGCCGTCAGTTCCTTGGGCTCGGGCTTTGCGCTTTGCCGGCAGCGGCGGGTCTCGACGGTCGTTTTCTTGAACCCAACTGGCCGCGGGTGACGCATTTCGATCTCACCCCCGAGTCGAAATGCCGTTTTGTTCAAATCAGCGACCTCCATTACAAGGGGGACGCCGACTACGTGGCCGAGCGTTGTTCGGACGATTAACGCGCTTGAACCAGAGTTCGTCTGCTTCAACGGCGATCTTGTGGAAGAGGAACGCTTCGCCCCCGCAGCTCTCGATTTCATCCGCCAAATCCAGCGGCCGGTCTACGGCTGCCCCGGCAATTGGGATTACGGCAGCGGCGCGGATTTCAAAGAATATGAAAATGCCTTTCGCGCGACCGGCGGGGCGTGGCTGGTGGATCGCAGCATTGTGCTGCCGAGTCACGATCTCGAATTGATCGGGATGGGATTGCGCGGTGTCGTGGCGCTGGGCGAAGCCAAGGCGACACGGCGAGTGCTCCTGCTCCATTACCCGATGCAAGCGGATCGACTCGACGGCCGGCGCTATGATCTGATCCTCGCGGGTCATTCGCATGGCGGACAAGTGCGGCTGCCATTCTACGGCGCACCTGTTTTGCCCTACGGTGTCGGCCGGTATGACAAGGGCCGTTACGATTCGTTAGCCGGTCCGCTCTATGTCAATGTCGGTCTCGGCACCTATATGTTTCCGGTCCGGTTCAACTGCCGCCCGGAGATCACGGTTATCCGGCTTTAAGAAGTCGGCTTTGCGCCTCTCAGAGCCTGCTTGCGACCACCGCAAGTTTCACTGAGCCGCCATTTTTGCCGATATAATAGAGAGAGATGCCCTGGGCGCCGCAAACGTGGTAGAGCGGGTAAGGAACATCCTTGAGAAAAATGGGATTGCTCGTGTCGATGGAGACTGGGCGGGTGACCTCGTGGGCAACGACCGAGGCGTAGTTGCGGTGGTCGAAGACGGTGGTGCTGTCGTCGCGCCCGTGGCCGAGGTAGGTGGCGGTATCGACATAGGTGCGAACGTTGTCGGTCAGGAACGGCTCGATGATGTCCTCGCCGGCGAAACGGCGGCATCGGAAGACAACATCGTAATCAGGTCCACCCCATTGGCTCAGGTTGATCGGGTGATCGTAGGAGACATCGAAGATGCGAACGTTTTCGGCTGATGAGGGGTTTTCATTGTGGAGTTCGCGGGCGACGAGACGATGGGCGGCAGCTCGTTCCTCTTCCACGCCGAAAGCGCTGGCCTCGGACGGCGAAAGGGCGAGGCGGGAATCGCGCAAACTGCGAATAAGATCCTCATTCGCGCCTTGTTGTTTCAGAACGTCTTCCTGTTGGGCGGTGAGCGGGCGAAGAAGTTTGCGGCTTCGCACTTGATCGAGAATATCGGGATTGCTCTCGTGGGACCGGACGAGGAGCGACACTTCACTGAACTCGATCGGTCGAGCGCCGGCGGTCAGCGCGCCGAGGCAGAAAAGAATAACGATGGCGAAAAGCGGCCACGTATTTCGTTTCACGGTGCAAGTTTATCAAAATGGCGTTGGTTTTGACAACAGGTAAAATGCCGCTAGCTTCCACGTCCCTCCCAGACCGAACAATCAGGAGAGTCACCCGGCTCGTTGGAACTGAAACCATCATGCAAAAGAATCGCAGCAAACGTTATCGCGCGGCCGCCGAGCAGGTGGATCGCACCAAAGACCTACAGCTTCCAGGAGGCGGTCGCGGCCCTGAAGAAATTCCCGCCGACCAAGTTCGACCAGACGGTGACGATGTCATTCCGCCTCGGGGTCGATCCGAAGCAATCCGACCAGATGGTCCGCGGCACCTGCCCGCTTCCACATGGCAGCGGCAAGCAAGTGCGCGTGCTCGTTTTTGCGCAAGGCGCGGCCGCAGCGGCGGCGAAAGAAGCTGGCGCGGAATATGTCGGTTACGAAGATTTAATCAAGAAGTGCCAGGAGGGCTTTCAGGATTTCGATGTCGCGGTTGCGACGCCAGCCGCCATGGCGGAAGTCCGCAAGCTTGGCAAAGTCCTCGGTCCCCGCGGACTCATGCCCAATCCGAAAACCGGCACGGTGACGGAAGACACGGCGAAAGCGGTTGCCGAGGTAAAGGCGGGCCGGGTCGAGTTCAAGCTCGATAAGAACGGCAATGTCGCGGTGCCGCTGGGCAAATTTTCCTTCGCCGAAAACCAGTTGGTCGAGAACGGAACGGCCATCATCGAAGCTGTCGTCAAGGCGCGGCCGGCCCACGCCAAAGGTCGCTTCGTCGAGGGCATGACGCTGGCCGCGACGATGTCGCCCGGGCTGCACGTCGACCCGTCGCCCTATCTCAGTTTCTAGAATGGCGGTCTCTCAACTTTCAATTAACGACTCTCAACTTCTTCACCAATGAGACCAGAAAAAGCCAACATCGTTTCGGACTTGTCCGATAAACTGAATCGTTCCCCGTTTTTGCTCGTGACCGATTATCAGCGGATGAAAGTCGATCAGTTCGGCGAGCTGCGAAATCGTCTCGCGCCCACTGGAGCCGAAGTTCATGTGGTCAAGAACAGCTTTCTGAAACGCGCCATGACCGCGAGTGGCCTGCCGGATGTGGCCGAGCAACTGAGCGGTCAAACCGCCGTCGTCACCGGCGACAATGATGTGGCGCCGGTCGCGAAGATTTTGAAGGCGTTCGCGGCGGAATTCAAAATCGCGACGCTCAAGATCGGCGTCGTCGACAAGAATGTGCTTTCGACCGCGGAAGTGGAAACGCTCGCCGACCTGCCGTCGCGGGCCGTATTGCAGGCGCAGTTGCTGGGTGTGCTTCTGGCGCCGGCCACCAAACTGGTCCGAATTTTGAACGAACCCGCCGCGGCTCTGGCGCGACTCTTGAACGCCAAAGCGGAGAAGGAAGGCAAACCTGCGGAGGCCGCAGCCTAACGAAACAAATTTGTAGGGCAGGCGCATCGCCTGCCACGGCAACCCCGAAAACATTCGGGGTTGCTCTACAACAACAACAACAACCTGTCCGGATCGGCGGCTGCCGGTCGTAATTTTCCGAAAGCTTTCGGGAGCGGCAATTGGAGGAAACTAAAATGGCAGATATGAACGCAATTGTGGAGCAACTCAGCGGGCTGACCGTTCTCGAGGTTGCTGGATTGGTGAAGCAACTCGAAGAAAAATGGGGCGTCAGCGCAGCGGCCCCCGTGGCCATGGCGGCGGCACCGGCGGCTGGCGGCGGCGCGGCGGCTCCGGCAGCGGAAGAAAAAACCACCTTCGACGTCATTCTTAAGGAAATGGGCGCGAACAAGATCGGCGTGATCAAGGAAGTGCGCGCCGCGGTCCCCGGACTGGGCTTGGCCGAAGCCAAAGCTCTGGTTGAAGGCGCACCCAAGACGATGAAGGAAGGCGTGACCAAGGAAGAAGCCGAAGAGATCAAGAAAAAGGTCGAAGCGGCGGGCGCCAAAGTCGAAATCAAGTAATTCCCGTTCTCTTTCTGTCGGCGGGCGCGGCGCAGAAAAAGCGCTTGCGCCCTCCGTCAGAAGAGGGATATTCACATTCCCCTTTTTACCCGGCCAGGAGTTCGCCCGAAGTATTTTTAATTCGCACTCGACGGTAGATTTTAAGATTGGCAACAAAACGGTGGAGGTCGCATTGACAGACCGCCGTTTTGCTGCCACTTTTTACGTCCGCTATTTCCGGCCCAAGCCGTAGCCCTCACAACTCCTCGCGATCTTCCATCCAGGGTCGCAGCAGGTTTTAACCATTGGAGATCGGTGTACCAGTTATGTCAGACCGCACTGTAACAGAGCGTATCCACTTCGGGACCATTCAAGAGGCGATTGAGCCGCCGAACCTGATTGAAGTTCAGCTCAATTCCTACGTCGACTTTTTGCAAAAAGACGTCCCGCCGGGCAAACGGAAAAATACCGGCCTGCAAACCGTCTTTAAGGAAGTCTTCCCGATCGAGAGCTACGATGAGAAAGCGACCCTCGATTTCAGCCATTACGAAATCGGCGAACCGAAACTGACCGCTCTGGAAGCGCAGCGTGAAGGCCAGACCTTCAGCGCACCGCTCCACGTCACATTCCAGCTCAAGGAAGAGAAGGGGACCAAGGAAGAAAAAGTTTACATGGGCGAAATCCCGCTCATGACGCCGTCGGGCACGTTCGTCATCAATGGCGCGGAGCGCGTCGTCGTCTCACAACTGCATCGGTCACCCGGCATCGCATTTGAGTCGAGCATCCATCTTAACGGCAAGGTGCTCTACAGCTTCCGCATCATCCCGGATCGCGGTTCGTGGATCGAAGTGCAATTCGATACGAGCGATCTTCTTTACATTTATCTCGATCGGCGCAAACGCCGCCGCAAATTCCTCGCCACGACTTTCCTCCGCGCTCTCGGCTACGGACCGGATGAAGAAGTGATCAAGCTTTTTTACAACATCGAGAAGCTCAAGTTGAGCGATAAACTCGACGAAGAAAGCCTCGCTACCAAGGTGCTGACGGCCGACGTGCTCGATGGTGAAGTGACCATCGCGCGTGCGTTCGAGCCTCTTACGCTGGCCGCCGTCCGCCAGATCATGTCGCTCGGTCACAAAGAGGTCAATGTGATCGACATCACGCATGACGACACGGTCGTGAAAGCGTTGAAAAAAGATCCGGCGCACGATCAGGAAGAAGCGCTCAAGGACATCTATCGGAAACTGCGCCCCGGCGATCCGCCGACGGTGGCGAATGCCCGTGCTCTGCTCAAGCGGCTCTTTTTCGATCCGAAAAAATATGATCTCGGCCGGGTCGGACGTTACAAGCTCAACCAAAAGCTCGGCATCGATGTCGATCTCGGCGAACGCATTCTGACCGACAAGGATTTTATCGCCGCGATCAAGTATCTGATCAATCTTCGCCGTGGCGAAGGCACCCTCGATGACATCGATCATCTCGGAAGCCGGCGGGTGCGCACGGTTGGCGAATTGCTCGCCAATCAATGCCGCGTTGGTCTCGCCCGCACCGAGCGCCTCGTGAAAGAGCGCATGACGTTGTTCGACGTGAACATCGATGGCATGACGCCGCAGAAGCTGATCAATCCGAAGGCGCTCAGCGCTGTCGTGCGCGATTTCTTCGGTCGTTCCCAGCTTTCGCAGTTCATGGATCAGACCAACCCGCTCGCCGAGTTGACGCACAAGCGCCGGCTCTCCGCCCTCGGGCCGGGTGGTTTGAGCCGCGATCGCGCCGGCTTCGAAGTGCGCGACGTTCATCCGTCGCACTACGGCCGGATCTGTCCGATCGAAACGCCGGAAGGTCCGAACATCGGCCTCATCAGCTCGATGTCGACGTTCGCGCGCATCAACGAATTCGGTTTCATCGAAACACCCTACCGAAAAGTCGATCACGGCCGCGTCACCGACCAGGTCGATTACCTGACCGGCGACCGCGAAGAAAATTTCATCGTCGCCCAGGCGAATGCGCCGATGGACGCGAAAGGTCATTTTACGGGAGAAAAAGTCTCGGTTCGTTATCGCGGCGACTTTTTGGAAGTGGAACCGAGCAAGGTTCACTACATGGATGTCTCGCCGAAGCAGCTCGTTTCTGTGGCGGCCGGCCTGATTCCGTTCCTCGAGCACGATGACGCGAACCGCGCGTTGATGGGTTCGAACATGCAACGGCAGGGTGTGCCGCTGATTGTTTCCGAAGCGCCGCTCGTCGGCACGGGCTTCGAAGGCAAGGTGGCGCGCGACTCACGCGCCGTTGTCGTGGCAACTGAAGCTGGCCGTGTCGCCTCCGTCACGGCTGATCAAATTGTCGTGACCAAGGACGGCGAGATGCCGGAAAGCCGCAAGAAGCTTAAAACCGATCTCGAAGCAGGCATTCATGTTTACGAACTGCGCAAATTTATGCGCTCGAATGCCGGCACCTGTGTGAACCAGAAGCCGATCGTGAAAAAAGGCCAGCACGTGAAGCGTGGCCAGGTCATCGCGGACGGCCCGAACACCGAGCACGGCGAGCTCGCCCTCGGACGCAACGTCCTCGTCGCCTTCATGCCGTGGAACGGCTACAACTTCGAGGACGCGATCATGATCTCGGAGAAGGTCGTGAAGGAAGACATCTACACTTCCATTCACATCGACGAGTTCGAGATCGGCGCCCGCGATACCAAGCTCGGCCCCGAAGAAATCACGCGGGACATCCCGAATGTGAGCGAAGAAGCGCTCCGCAATCTCGGCTCCGATGGTGTCATTCGCGTCGGCGCGGAAGTGAAGCCGGGCGATATTCTCGTCGGGAAAATCACTCCGAAGAGCGAAACGGAACTGGCGCCGGAAGAGCGCCTTCTCCGCGCGATCTTTGGCGAAAAAGCGGCCGATGTAAAAGACACTTCGCTGACCGTGCCGTCGGGCACCTACGGCATCGTGATGGATGTGAAGGTTTCCTCGAGGCACGAGGTTTCGCGCGAGAAACTGACCCCAGCCGAAACCAAACGCCAGCTCAAGGCGATCGCGGAAGATAACCGGAAAAAGAAAGACGAACTGACAGAGCAACTGACCGACGCGCTATCCAATGTGCTGCTCGGTGAAAAGATTCCGCTCGACGTCGTGAACGCGCAGACCGGCGAAATCATCATTCCGGCGAACCGCAAAATTACCAAGACGCTGCTCCGCAAGTTGGCGGTGGCCTACGATCACATCGAGATCGATCCCAGCCCGATTCGGAACAAGATCCGCGAAATCGTCGCTCAGTACCGAGCACAAGTTTGCCGAGCTCGAGCTCGATCGAGAACGCTCGATGGATCGCGTCGAAAGCGGCGACGACATCGATCCCGGCATCATCAAGCAGGTGAAAGTGTTCGTTGCGAGCAAGCGCAAATTGAGTGTCGGCGACAAGATGGCGGGTCGTCACGGCAACAAGGGCGTGGTCGCGCGCATCGTGCCTGAGGAAGACATGCCTTTCCTGCCCGATGGCACTCCAGTTGAGATCGTGCTTAATCCGTTAGGCGTGCCCAGCCGTATGAACGTCGGTCAGGTGCTCGAAACGCACCTCGGGGTCGCGGCCAAGGCGCTCGGCTTCAAGGTGGCGACTCCGGTTTTTGACGGAATCTCCGAAGCGAAAATCCGCGAATACTTGAACGACGCCAAGAAAGTCGAAGGCTTCACCTGGGTACAGGAGAACGGCAAGGCCCGCCTTTTCGACGGTCGCACCGGCGACGCGTTCGATCAGGAAGTTGTCGTGGGCTACATCTACATGCTCAAGCTCGGCCACTTGGTCGCGGACAAGATCCACGCCCGCGCGGTTGGTCCTTACTCGCTCGTCACGCAACAGCCGCTCGGTGGTAAAGCGCAATACGGCGGTCAGCGTTTTGGCGAGATGGAGGTCTGGGCGCTCGAAGCCTATGGCGCCGCTTACACCTTGCAGGAACTGCTCACGGTCAAGTCGGACGACGTGCAGGGCCGCACCCGCATCTACGAGTCGATCGTGAAAGGCGACAACTCGCTCGAAGCCGGCACACCGGAATCTTTCAACGTTCTGATCAAGGAAATGCAGTCGTTAGGCCTCGACGTCAAAGTCGGCGGCCAGGCGCCCAGTTTTCTCGAGAATGTTGCCTAACAATCTACCAAACTTAGAAACACAGCTCTCATTATGAACGAACATTCCTGGCGCGAATTGGTGGGCGAAGAACGCCCCGTCGGTTTCGATCAGGTCGCCATCGGGGTCGCTTCCAGCGATACGATGCGCTCCTGGAGCAAGGGTGAAGTCAAGAATCCGGAGACGATCAACTACCGGACTTTCAAGCCGGAAAAAGGCGGCTTGTTTTGCGAACGCATTTTCGGTCCGACTCGCGACTGGGAATGCTCCTGCGGAAAGTACAAGCGGATCAAGCACAAGGGCGTGATCTGCGACCGTTGCGGCGTCGAAGTGACGCTGGCGCGGGTGCGGCGCGAACGGATGGGCCACATCGAGCTGGCGGTGCCGGTCTCGCACATCTGGTTCTACAAGTGCATGCCATCGCGGCTCGGCCTGATGCTCGACATGAGCGCGCGCCAGCTCGAGCGCGTCATCTATTACGAGGACTACATCGTGATCGATCCCGGCAATACGCCGCTCACGAAAACGCAGCTCCTGACCGAGATTGAATATCGCGAAGCACAGGAGCAGTACGGCGATGAATTCAAAGCCGGGATGGGCGCTGACGCTGTTAAAGTGCTCTTGGGCGAAATCGAACTCTCGAAGCTGAACAAAGAGCTCGAGGAAGCGATGGGCAACACCAAGAGCAAGCAGATTCGCAAGAAACTGGCGAAGCGGCTCAAACTCGTGCAGGGCTTTGCCTCTTCGCATTCGCGCCCCGAATGGATGGTCCTCGAGGTCCTCCCGGTGATCCCGCCGGACCTGCGTCCGCTCGTCCCGCTGGAAGGCGGACGTTTCGCGACCTCCGATTTGAACGATCTTTATCGTCGCGTCATCAATCGCAACAACCGTCTCAAAAACCTCCTCCAGCTCAAGACGCCGGACGTCATTATTCGGAACGAAAAGCGCATGTTGCAGGAAGCGGTCGACGCTCTCTTCGACAACGGTCGCCATGGCCGCGCCGTCACGGGCGCGGGCAACCGTCCGCTCAAATCGCTCAGCGACATGCTCAAGGGCAAGGGCGGGCGTTTCCGTCAAAACTTGTTAGGCAAACGCGTCGATTACTCGGGCCGTTCGGTCATCGTGATTGGTCCGGAGCTGAAATTGAATCAGTGCGGTCTGCCGAAAAAGATGGCGCTTGTTTTGTTCGAGCCCTTCATCATTCGGCGCCTCAAAGATCTTGGCTATGTCCACACCGTGCGGAGCGCGAAGAAAATGATCGAGCGCCAGACGCCGGAAGTTTGGGACATCCTCGAAGAAGTGACCAAAGGACATCCGGTCCTCCTCAACCGCGCGCCCACCCTGCATCGCCTTTCGATCCAGGCTTTCGAGCCGCTCCTCATCGAAGGCGAGGCGATTCGCATTCATCCGCTCGTCTGCACCGCTTACAACGCGGACTTCGACGGCGACCAGATGGCTGTGCACGTCCCACTCTCGGTCGAGGCGCAAATGGAAGCGCGCATGCTCATGCTGGCGCCGAACAACATCTTTTCACCCTCGAGCGGGAAGCCGATTACAACTCCGTCGCAGGACATTACGTTAGGCTGTTATTACCTGACGCAGAATCCACGGCGTGCCGCGGGGGCCGCAGTCGAGACGCGTTTGCCGCTTTTTGAAAACGCCACCGAAGTAGAATTCGCGATGGCGGACGGCGCCGTCAAAACGCACGACCGCATCCGCCTGAAGAACCCGGATTTTGGTAAGGACACCATTTACGGCGACAAGGAAACGCGCGTCATGGAGACCACTGCGGGCCGCGTCATTTTCAACGAAATTTGGCCGGAAGGGCTCGGGTTTTTTAACAAGGCCGCCGGCAAGAAGCAGCTCAGCGACATTATTTGGCGTTGCTATCAGGTGGCTGGTCAGCAGGACACGGTCGAGACGCTCGATCACCTGAAAGAACTCGGCTTTGCGGAAGCGACCAAGGCCGGCGTTTCGATCGGTATCTCGGACATGATTATTCCGAAGGAAAAAGAGGTCCAGCTCGCGAATGCCTACAAACAGATCAAGCAGGTTGAGCAACAGTACCGCAAAGGCATTATCACCGATGGCGAGCGCTACAATAAAATCATCGACATCTGGACGCACGCCGGTGACGAGATTTCCAACGTCATGTTCCGGACCCTCGAGCATAACGAGGGCCGCAAGGAACTGAACCCGGTCTACCTCATGGTCGACTCGGGCGCGCGCGGCAACCGCCAGCAGGTCAAGCAGCTCGCTGGCATGCGCGGTTTGATGGCGAAGCCTTCCGGCGAAATCATCGAGCGTCCGATTACCTCGAACTTCCGCGAGGGCCTGACCGTTCTCGAGTATTTCATTTCCACCCACGGTGCCCGCAAAGGTCTCGCTGATACCGCGCTCAAGACGGCGGACTCCGGTTATCTGACCAGGAAGCTGGTCGATGCATCGCAGGATGTGATCATCAACGAAATGGATTGCGGAACGGTCAACGGCATCGTCGTCAAATCAATCTACGAAGGCGACGAAGAGGTGGTCGATCTTTCGACCCGCATCGTCGGTCGCGTCAGCTGCGAAACGATTGTCGATCCGGTGACGAAGAAGAAGATCATCAAGGCGAATCAAATGATCGACGAGCCGACCGCGGCGGCGATCGAAAAAATCGGGGTCGAGAGCCTCAAGATTCGTTCCGTGCTCACCTGCGAAACAGGGCGCGGTGTCTGCGCACATTGCTACGGACGCAACCTCGCGACCGGACAGTTCGTCAAACTGGGCGAAGCAGTCGGGATCATTGCGGCGCAATCGATCGGCGAACCCGGCACGCAGTTGACGATGCGGACGTTCCACATCGGCGGCACCGCGAGCCAGACCTTTAAGCAGCCGATCATCAAGGCGAAGAACGACGGCGCGGTGCAGTTCAATGATCTGCGCACCGTCCAGTCGCTCGATGGCAACTGGATCGCGTTGAACAAGAATGGCTCGATCAGTCTGCACAACGACGAAGGCCGCGAAATCGAGCGCTACAACATTGTCATCGGCTCGGTCATCTCCAAACCCGATGGCGGGACGGTGAAGAAGGGCGAGACCTTCGTGCAATGGGATCCCTACAACGTTCCCATTTTGACCGACAAGAGCGGCAAGATCGAATTCCGCGACATGATCGCCGGCGTCACGATGAAACGCGACGTTGACGAAGCGACCGGGCTGATGGGCACGGTCATCATCGAGCACAAGGAAGATTTGCATCCGCAAATCGTCATCGTCGGCGACGACGGCGAAGTGGTCGCGAGCTACTCCATTCCAGCGGGCGCGCATGTCATCGTTGAGGCGAACCACAAGATTCGCGCCGGTGCCTTGCTCGCCAAGACACCGCGCAAAGTCGCAAAAACCAAGGACATCACCGGTGGTCTGCCGCGCGTGGCGGAATTGTTCGAAGCGCGCCGCCCGAAAGACGCGGCCGAGATCGCGAAGATCGACGGCATCGTGGAAATTGGCGGCACCGTCCGGGGCAAGCGCAAGCTCATCCTGAAGGATCCCGAGACCAATGCGGAGGAGGAACATCTCATCCCGCTGACCAAGCACATCATCGCGTTCAAGGGCGACTTTGTGAAGAAAGGCCAGCAACTCACGGAAGGCCCGATCGTGCCGCACGAGATCCTCGAGATTTGCGGGCCGCAGGATTTGCAAGAGCACCTCGTGAACGAAGTGCAGGAAGTCTATCGACTCCAGGGCGTCGAGATTAACGACAAGCACATTGAGATCATTGTCAGGCAAATGCTCCGCAAGGTGAAGATCACCGACCCGGGCGACACCGCTCTCCTCTGGGGCGATCAGATCGACAAGCTCGATTTCGAGAGGGAAAACGCCGCCGTCGTCAAGCAAGGTGGTAAGCCGGCCGAGGCGACCCCGGTTCTGCTTGGCATTACCAAGGCGTCCCTCGAGACGGACAGCTTCATCTCGGCGGCTTCGTTCCAGGACACGACCCGCGTCCTGACGGAAGCGGCCACCCTGGGCAAAGTCGACAAGCTGCGCGGCTTCAAGGAGAACGTGATCATGGGTCACCTCATCCCGGCCGGCACCGGCTTCCCGGCGGTCCGCGAGATTAAGCTCGTCGAGCTCGGCGAACAGGTCGGCGCTCCGCTCATGGACGAGCCGGAAGTGCAACCAGCGCTTGGCTAACCTTAATTCAATGCAGTAGAGATGAGAGCCGCACGCGAGTGCGGCTCTCCTTATTTTCAGATGTCGATTGCAACCAAAACCGGTGATGCCGGCGAAACCTCGCTCATGTATGGGCGGCGTGTGCCCAAGACGGATGCACGGGTCGACGCCTACGGCTGCGTCGATGAATTGAACTCCGCGCTCGGACTCGTTAGGGCAACGGCCGGCGCCGCCCCGCTCGCGGAGCAGATTCTCGCCATTCAAAAAGAGCTCGTCACGGTCATGGGCGAATTGGCAACTGCGCCGCAGGACCTCGCCCGCTATCAAAAGGATGGTTTCGCCCTGACGAACGCGGCGATGGTTGATCGCCTGACCGCGGCCATCGACGAACTTGAAAAAGACAAGACACTTTACGGCAAAGGCTGGGCCATGCCGGGCAAAACGCCGTTAGGCGCCGCGCTCGATCTCGCGCGGACCGTCTGCCGCCGCGCTGAGCGGCGCGTGGCCGCGCTCGAAGTCAGCGAACACGCGCAGGCAGAAATTCTGCGCTACCTCAACCGCCTCTCCGATCTCTGCTGGCTCCTGGCGCGGTTTGCCGAGAAAGAAAGCGTCTAACGCCAATGTGGGAGGGGCCTTTGTGCCCCGACGAGCTGCGGTGCCTTTGCAAGAATCGGGGCACAAAGGCCCCCTCCCACATTCCAATGGTGCGACCTATTTCGGGACGTCGTCGTCATTTCCAAGATACTCCCAGCGCTGGAGCGAGATCGGGACGTTGCCGTTTTTCCAGACGAAATCGTGAAAGGCGCGCAGGTTGAACTTTTCTCCCTGCTGCAAACGCGCTTCGGCGAGCAGTTTGGTGATCTGGAGTTTGCCGATCTGGTAGGTGATGGCCTGTCCCGGGCCCGACCGAAAAAGCGATCGCTTCCTCCCGGGCCGTGCCTGAATCCATCGGAACTTTTTCTTCAAGATACCTGGCCGCTTGCTCGAGGGTGAATTCGCCGAGCGCGAGTTTCACATCCACTTCGACGCGGAGCGCGCGCAGGCGCATAAAGTTGTAAATAATCTCGCGAGTGTGCGGGCTGTCATCGAAGAGCCCGGCCTGCAACATCATCTCTTCGGCGTAGAAACCGATCCCTTCGTTCGCGCCCGAGTCGTAATAATGCCGCCGGATCGGATCCTCGTGTTTCCAGGAAAGACAGAGCTGGAAATAGTGCCCGGGAATTCCTTCGTGAACGGTCAACGGCCGCGGATCTTGCGCCGTGGCCCGCATGAAGTAGCCGGAATTCGGTGAGGGAGCGTCGACGTAGCGAATACAATTTTCCTTCAAGCGGGAAGGCGAAGTGAAGTCATCCTCTTCCGTGAAACCAAGTCCGCGCAGGTAGTCGGGAATCGGCCGGAGCGTGTAATGCTGCATCCAAACCGGGACGGTGAGAATGCTACGCGCGTCGAGAAATTTGCGGATCTGTTCTTCCCTGGCGGCCGTATCTGCGATCCACGGATCGATCTTTTCCGCAGATCTTCAGTGGCGGGACATCCTTGTTCCGATTCTGCTCATACGCCTCGAAAGCGACAGCGCGATCCCATTCCTGGCGCCCCATTGCAAGAATCTCTTCCGGCGAAAACGGTACGAGTGCGACGTTCTTTAGAAAGAAAACGTAGGCGTCGCGTCCCAGCGCGGATTCGTTAGGCAAAGAAGGCGCAATCTGTTCGAGGTGCGTTCGGTACTGCTCGAGCGCAACGGCCGCACGCGTGACCGCGCCATCCAGTTCGTCTTTCCGAAGAGTCGTCGATGGCGCGAGAGCGGTTGCCATTCGCTGCAGGCGTTCGCGCACTCCCTGCAAAGTTGTGATCGCGACCGTGGCAAACGGCTTCGGCGGATTCTTCAGATTCTCACTGCCTTGTTGCAGGATCGCCGGGATGTTTTCAATCCGCGCGAGAATTTCGCGACTGCGCGACTCATCATAGGGCGCCGGCACAGTCAGCGCTTCCGCCAGCGCGGCCAGGGTCTGATCCAGATAAAAATTTGGATCGCGCTGCCAGCGCGGATTGATGTCCAACTCCCAGTGCACACGCGCGAGCGCGGATCCGATCAGCCGATAATCGACCTGCTGCGGGACGGGCCACTTCCCGGCATCGAGCTGTTTCCAGCGTGTCTCGAATTGCGCGAGTTCAACCCGGCGCTTTTCGATCGCTGCCGCCGACCAGTTGCGCGTCCCGCCGGGGCGTTCCATTCGATTCACATCGTCGGTCGTGAACGGCGCATACTGCGCGCGCCAGGTCCAAAAATCCCGCGCCAACGTCTGTAGCTGGTCGACGTCCTTTGATTGGCCGTAGCTTCGAAATACGAGAAGAAGCGAAAAGATGAGGATGGCTGCGCGTTTCATTGCGGCCGAGCCTAGCGCTCCTGGGGTATTGGGGGAGCAAAATCCGCCTAATGACTGATCCAAACCGTCCGGTTCGTTAGCCCAAGGGTTATTCGTAGCGCAATGCGATTACGGGATCGACCTTCATCGCCCGGCGCGCGGGAAGGATGCAGGCGCAGATTGTCGCCACTAAGAGGATGGCGCCGACCCCAAAATAGATTGCGAGATCGAACCTCTCGACCTGGAAAAGGACCCCGCGCAGCAAAGTGCCCGCGACGGTCGCGCCGATCAGACCGAAAAGCAGGCCCACGAAGAGCAGGCTCGCGCCGTGCAGCAGCACCAGATTTTGGATTTGGAAACGCTGCGCGCCGAGCGCGAGGCGCACGCCGATTTCCCGCAAACGCCCGAGGGTGGCGTAGGCAATCACGGCATACAAACCAATGGCCGCGAGGACCAGCGCGAAGCCCGCAAAAATTGTCAGCAGCCAGCTGAGCAAACGTTGCGTGGCCCAGGTCTGATCGACGCGTTCCTGCATCAGGCGCACGTCGAAAATCGGTTGCGACGGATCGAGCGAAGTAACGATTTGGCGGATCGGTTTTTCCAGGGTGCGCGCAGAAGATCCGGACCTAACGAGTAAAACAAGGCCCGGCCGGGCGGCCTGGGTTTGCGCGAAGTAAACCACCGGGATCGGCGCCAGATCATCGTAGCTGTGAAACTTCGCTCGCGCCGCCACGCCGATGATTTCGAACCACTTCGCCTCCGTCCCTTCGTTGAACGGTGACATCAGCAGGCGCCGTCCGATTGGATCTTGGCCGCGAAAATATTGCTCGGCCATCGTCTGATCGATGATCGCGACAGGTGGCGATGTACTTGTGTCGCGATCGTTGAAGACGCGGCCCCGCAGCAGCGTAATCCGAAGCGTGGAAAAATAATCGCCCGCCACCACTTCGGTGTCGGCGTCAGGTCGCTGGGCCGCAGTCAAGTTTTCGCCCTCACGCGAGAACGAGACCTGCCAGCCTGTCGAGAGCGGCGGATTGGAGCTGAGCGCCGCAGTTTCGACTCCAGGAAGTGCGCGGACTTTCTCGAGGAGCGCACGCGAAAAATTCACAACCTTTTGCTCATTATAAGTGGCAAAGGGCAGATCGATCTGAGTCGTAAGCACGCCCCGCGGATCGTAACCGAGCGCGAGCGCCTGCACGCGCGCGAAGCTTTTCAAAACCAAGCCCGCTGAGACCAGGAGCACGAGAGTAAGCGCTATTTCCGCGATAACGAGTGCGTCACGGGTTCGCCGCGCCGTGCGCGAATCGGAACTGCCGAGCGCGCCTGATTTCAATGCCAGCTGCAGATCGGTGCGGGCCGCGCGCCAAGCCGGCCAAAGCCCGAAGATCATCGTCGTCAGGCAGGAGAGCAGAAAGGTGAAACCGAGAACACGCGCATCAAAAGGCAGGTGTCGAAATCGCTCGACGCCGGCTGGTCCAAGCGTGGCGAGCGCGTCCCGCGCCCAGAGCGCGAGAAGAAATCCGCCCGCCCCGCCGAGCAGCGCCACAAGCAAACTCTCGAGGAGTAATTGCCTAACGATCTGTCCGCGCCCGGCGCCGATGGCAAGACGGATCGCAAATTCGCGCGCACGCGCCGTCCCGCGCGCCGCAAAAAGATTCGCGACGTTAGCGCAGGCGATGAGCAGAACAGATGCGACTGCGATGAGCAGGAAGGTCAGATTGGTCCGGTATTCGCCGACCAGGCTTTCGCGCAATGGCGTCACCACCGCACTGACCCCGGCGTTGGTCGCCGGAAATTGTCGCGCCAGTCTCGCGCTGATGGCCTGCATCTCGGCATGCGCCTGGTCCAGCGACACGCCCGGCTTCAATCGAGCCCAGGCGAAAAGCATTGGATGATTCGCCCGATCCCGCCAGGCGTCGTTATCGCTCCGGCGCATGATCGGAAACCAGACGTCAACATCCTGAGGAGAGCTCAGCGCCGCCGGCATCACGCCCACGAGCGTGAACGGCCGATCGTGAAATGTGATCGGTTTGCCGAGCACATTCGGGTTGCGCGCGAAGGCCCGCTCCCACAATCGTTCGCTGATTACGGCGAGCGGTGGGCCACCAACGCGATCTTCTTCTTCGGTGAAGGTTCGGCCTACGATTGGTGCGAGGCCGATCACCTTGAAAAAATTCGCCGTAACATAAGCGGCGCCCACCCGCTCCGGGCTGCGCCCGGGAATACCGCTCAGGTTGCGCGAATCAAAGCGCGAGATGGCGAGATTCTCGAAAACGGAATTGTCGCGCCGCCAATCGCAATAGTCGGGAAATGCGACCGAAACGCTGGGCGCTCCCGGCGCGGCTTCGTGCAGGGTGACAATGCGGTCCGCCTTGGGATAAGGCAGGGGTTGCAGAAGAACCGCATTGATCAGGCTAAAGATGGCGGTATTGGCGCCAATGCCTAACGACAAGGTGAGAACAGTGACGAAGGTGAAAGCTGGGTTGTTCCGCAACTGCCGAAGGGCATAACGGAAGTTCGTCGTCTCATTCATAACGAAGCGCGATCACGGGATCGACCTTCATGGCGCGCCGGGCAGGAAGCAGTCCGGCTAGGAACGCAGCCGCTGCGAGGAGCAGAATGACGGAGACATAAGTAGCCAGATCGGTCGCCCCGATTCCAAAGAGCAACGCGCTCAGCAGGCGAGTCGCAGCAAAGGCGCCGATCAAACCGACGGCAATTCCGATTGCCGCCATCGTCAGGCTTTGGCGCAAAATCATCGCCAACATTGCTCGACGTTGCGCTCCCAGCGCCATCCGGATCCCGATCTCCCTGGTTCGCTGGGCAACGTTGTAGGCGATCACACCATAAATGCCTACCGCGGCGAGGATGATTGCGACCGCGGCGAAGACGGCGAGCAACCCGGTGTTAAAGCGTGATTGCGAAAGAGTCTGGCTGACCAGTTCCGAGAGCGGCTTGATCGTCGGCACGAATTGTTGCCCATCGATCTCGAGCACCGCGCGGCGAATCATTGTCTCGAGCCCATTCGGTGCCGGCTGGCTTGCCCGCACTACGAGGTCCATGTAACGATCCGGATTTTGGGTAAAGGGAAGGTAGAACTCGGGAGTGTTCGGTTCGGCGAGGCTGCCATGCTTCGCCGTCCCGACGACGCCGACGATCTCGCAGGCCGGCTTCCCCTCGGCGACGCGGCCTCCGATATCCAGGCGCTGCCCGAGCGGATTCTCGTTAGGGAAATATTTCTGTGCGAACGTCTCGTTGATCAGCACCACCGGCGTCGAATCCTTGCGGTCGTGCGCATCGAAAGTGCGACCCTTCTTCAGCGGAATGCGCATGGCGTGGAAATAAGTCCCATTGGTCGTGAGGAGCGAGGCGGAGGGTTCCATCCCCTGGGCCGGAGCGGGCTGGCCGATAATCGTGAAAGTGCGGCCCTGGTCGTTACCGCTAAAAGGAAGAGGCGAGACTATCCCGGCATCTTCAATTCCCGGCAGAGAAGTCAGTTTTGTCAGGAGCTTATCGAAAAACTGCGTTTGCTGATCGATCTCGCCGTAACGGGCCTTGGGGAGAGCCTGCCAAAATGTGACCACGCCTCGTGCCTCGAATCCTGGCTGGACGGAGCGCAGCTCGGCAAAGCTGCGGATGAGCAAGCCCGCGCCGACAAGCAGGACTAACGAAAGAGCAAACTGCGAGACGACGAAGACGAAGCGCAAACGATGGCTGCGCACTCCGCCGGTCGAACCGCGGGAAGCTTCCCGGAGCGATTGCTCGACCTGCGGGCGAGAGGCTTGAAGCGCCGGAATCAACCCGAAGATCAGACTCGTCAGGAACGCGATCGCGAAGGTGAAAGCGATCACGCTGCCGTTGACCCGAATCTCATCCAATCGCGGAATGTCGGCCGGTCCCATCGCGATGAGCGCATCAGCGCTCCACCAGGCGAGCAACAATCCGGCCGCGGCACCGAGGAGCGCGAGCAGAGAAGTCTCGATCAGGAGTTGGCGCACGATCTGAAAACGATTCGCCCCCAACGCGGTGCGAATCGCAATCTCGCGTTCGCGCGTGGCGGCGCGCGCGAGAAAAAGATTCGCGACATTGGCGCACGCGATCAGGAGGACGAGCGCGACCGCCGCGACGAGCACGAGCAAAGCCGGCCGCACGTCGCCGACCAAATCCGATTGCAGGGGGACGGCGCGCTCGGTGCGGCCGGCGTCGGTATCGGGATATTGTTTCGCCAGTTGCGCCGCGATCGTTTGCAAATCTGCGGTCGCGGTGCGCAAATCGACGCCCGGTTTCAAGCGGCCGACGACGGGAAGAAAATGCGCGCCGCGCCGATCCATGTAGTTCGGAGTTTGCCCGGAGAACATCGGCAGAAGCGGCGCGATGTAATCGACATTCTCTTTTTGAATGGGAAACTTCCAGCCGCGCGGCATGACGCCCGTGATGGTGTAGACCTTGTTCGCGACCGTGACTTGTCGTGCCGATGATCTTCGGGTCGCCGGCGAAGCGCCGCTGCCAGAAAGAATATCCGATCACAACCACCCGGGCGGCCTCGGCCTTATCGTCATCACGCGAGAAACCGCGCCCGAGGAGCGGTTGCGTGCCGAGCACGGCAAAGATGTCGGAAGTGGCGGCAAGCCCCGGGACATCCTCCGAATTTTCACCCGTGCCCCAGATCGTGGAAGCGCCGGTATAAGCCGCCATGGCAGCGAAAGTGTGATTTTGCGCGCGCAGGTCGAGGTAATCCGGATAGGAATGGACCTGGCGATTGTCGCCGGGGTGTTGCGGCGCAGATGCCCAAATCATCGTCAGCCGATCGGGATTTGGAAACGGCAATGAGCGGAGCAGGACGGTGTCGATGACGCTGAAAATGGCACTGTTGGCGCCGATCCCGAGAGCAAGGGTGAGGATGGCAACAAAAGTGAAGCCGGGAGATTTGATGAGCTGGCGGATGGCGTAGCGGAGATCGTTTAACATAAGAGTGGTGTGTTCGTTAGGCGTTAGGCAGGAAATTATTCGGCGCGGAGCGTAATGATTGGGTCGACCCGGGAAGCGCGATGCGCGGGGATCCAGCAGGCGATGACCGCCGCGCCGGCGAGGAGGAGACCGACGGCGAAAAAAATCAGCGGATCGGTTGCGCTAACGCCAAAGAGCATGTTGCGCATCACGCGTGAGAGCGCGAATGCGGCGACAAAACCGACCAACAATCCAACCGCAAGCAGTCGCAGCCCCTGTCCCAGAATGAGCGAAACGATCTGGCGCCGGCGCGCTCCGAGGGCCAACCGCACTCCGATCTCGCGCGTCCGGCGCAGTCCGTTGTACGAGATCACGCCGTAGATTCCGATCACTGCGAGCACGCAGGCGAGTCCGGCAAAAATGCTGAGCAGGAATGTGAGCAAACGCGGCGTGGCCCAGGTTTCCTCGACTCGCTGTTGCATGGTGCGAAACTCGAAGACAGGCTGCGCGGGATCGATCGACGCGACAATTTTCTGGAGCAACTCCTCGAACGTCTGCGGCGGGAGCGAGCTGCGCAACAGGATAACGAGGTTGTTCTGAGGTGATTGCGCGAGCGGCAACAGGACCTGCGGCAGCGAACCTTCGTCGGCGAATCCGTAGACCTTCAGGTGCGGCACGACGCCAACGATCGTGCGCCACTCGCGCCCGTGCTCGAGCGCGACAAACATCTTGAGCCGTTTGCCGATTGGGCTTTCGCCGGGGAAATATTTCTCCGCCAACTGCTGATCCACGATCGCAACCTGCGCCCCATCGAATCGGTCGTGCTCGTCAAACATCCGTCCGCGCAACAGTGGCACGTCGATAGTTTGCAGATAATCGCGGCTCACGACCGTCATTTCCGCTGAGGGCAACTGTCCTTCTGGTGGCTCGGGTCGCCCTTCCGCGTAGAAGCCAGTTTGCCAGCCGGTCATGAGCGGCGGGTTGGAGGTCACGGCAAAATGCGAGACGCCTGGAAGCGTCTTGAGTTTTTCAACCAGCGCGTCGGTGAAGGGGATAATCTTTTTCGCGTCGGGATACGTCGGATCCGGCAGGTCGATCCGCGCCGTTAGCAAATCGTTAGGCTGAAATCCGAGTCCGACCGAGCGGGCGTTGGCAAAACTTTTTAAGACCAGTCCGGCGGCGGTCAGGAGCACCAGCGTCAGCGCCACCTCGGCGATAATAAGAAGATCGCGCGAACGTCGCGCTGCGCGCGAGTCGGAGGTGCCGCGCGCGCCGGCCTTGAGGGCGAGCTGGAGATCGGCGCGCGAAGTGTGCACCGCCGGCCAGAGGCCAAAGAGCAGACTGGTCGCGAGAGAAGCAATCAGACTGAAGCCGAGCACGGTCGCATCGAGCTGCGTGCCCTGAAACCGCAGATCGCCCGCCGGCGCGAGCGCGATGATAAGATCGCGGCTCCACGCCGCGAGGAACAAACCAATCCCACCACCAGCCAGACCAAGGACCAGGCTTTCGACCAGGAGTTGTCGAACAATCTGCCAGCGCGACGCGCCGACCGCTGCGCGCACCGCGAACTCCCGCGCCCGCGCGGCGCCGCGCGCCGCGAGCAGGTTCGCAAGATTGACGCAGGCGATAAGGAGGACCACTCCGACCGCGACGAAGAGCAAGGTGAGGCTTGCCCGATATTCGCCTACCTGGTTCTCGAGCAAGAGCGCGAGGGTCGTCCCGACGCGGTAATTCGATTTCGGATAAGTCTTTTCCAGGTTGGCAGCGATCGTCTTCATCTGGGCGCGCGCCGCTTCGATGGAAACGCCCTTCTTCAAACGCGCCCAGCCAAAGAGCCCGGGATGATTGTCTCGCATCGTCCAGCCCGGCCCGACCGCATGGCGTTTCAGCGGAAACCAGACTTCCGCTTTGCGCGGCGAAAACATCTGCGGCGGCATTACACCGATGACGGTGTAAATTTCGCCGGCGAAATTGAGCGTCCGACCGAGCACCGCCGGATCACCCTGAAAAAGTCGCTGCCAAAGTCGATCGCTGATGACCGCCAGGGCCGGGCCCCCGGCGCGATCTTCCTGCTCCGTGAAGACGCGGCCGAGCTGCGGCTTGAGTCCGATGACCTGGAAGAAATTTGCGGTCACGACCGCGCCGGGAATCTGTTCCGGTTGGCGGCCTTTGAGTCCGCTCAGGTTGTAGGTCTCGCGTCGGCTCACGGCGAGGCTTTCAAAAACCGTGTTCTCCTTTTTCCAATCAAGATAATCCGGATAAGAAACCGAGATGCTCGGCTGATTGGCATCCGATTCCGTGACGATCAAGAGCCGATCTGGATTGGGGTAAGGCAGCGGCCGTAGCAGGACGGCGTTGATCACACTAAAGATGGCGGAGTTCGCCCCGATGCAGAGCGCAAGAGTAAGGATGGCGACGAGGGTGAAGCCGGGCGACTTGCGCAGCTGGCGAAGCGCGAAGCGAAAATCATTCATAACGAAGCGCGACCATTGGGTCGACTTTGGTGGCCCGAAGGGCGGGGACGACACTGGCAAGAAACGCTGCCAAACCAAGGAGTGTGATGACCAGGAAATAGGTGGCAGGATCTGTCGCCCCGACGCCGTAGAGCGACGTGGCTAACAAACGCGTCGCCGCGAACGCGATCGGAAGGCCAAGCAGTATTCCGATCAGGGCGAGCATTCCACTCTGTCGCAAAACCATCCGCAGCACGTCACTGCGCTGACCGCCGAGCGCCATGCGAATTCCGATTTCCTTGGTTCGTTGCGCGACGGAGTACGAGATAACGCCATAGAGTCCGATCGCTGCCAGAAGCGTGGCCAGACCGGCGAAAATTGAGAGGAGCAACATCGCGAATTTCCGCCGCAGGACCGAGTGCGCGAGCACGTCCTGCATTGTTCGCGGATTCGCCAGGGGCACATTGCGGTCAATGCTCCAGATCGCTTCCTGCACCGACGGAAGGAGCGTCAAAGGATTCGCGATCGCGCTCCGCACCGCGACAAACATTGAAGGCCACTGGCCCTGTGCGAGAGGGATATAGACCTCGGGACGCGCGGCCGTTTCCAAGCCGACATGCCGCACATTCCCGACCACGCCGACAATCTGCAGCTTGACGTTTTTCGGTCCGAAGTTCGTCAGGTATTTCCCGATCGGATCCTGGCCAGGAAAAACGCTGCTCGCCGCGGCCTGGTTGATGATCGCGACTGGCAGCGAAGTGCTGTTGTCATGCGCGGTGAAGTTCCGTCCCTTCAGGAGCGGAATCGCCATCGTCTGAAAATAATCCGGCGTGCTGATCCGGATATCGGCATTATACGACTGGGTGCTGCCGGGAATGTTGAAGCCGCGGGAGCTGTTCCCGCCGGCCAGCGGCAACCGGCTGACTGCGCCGGCCGATTCCACTCCAGGCACCGCGTGTAACCGTTCGACCACCTGCTCGTAAAATGAAATTTGCCGCGCGGTGTCGGCGGAAGAGGGAAGCCCGATATTGAAGACGAGCAGGTGCTGGGGATTGAAACCGGGATCAACTTCCGTCAACCTAACGAGGCTCTTTATCATCAACCCGGCGCCGACGAGCAGAACGAACGACAGCCCGATCTCGGCTGTGATCAGGACGGAACGAGCCAGACTTTTGCCTAACGAGCTGCCGCGCTCGCCTTCCCGAAGCGCTTGGTTTGGATTGGAGCGCGAAGCAAAGAGAGCCGGGACGAGACCGAAAAGTGTGCCGGTGAGAAGGGAGACGAAGACACTGAAAGCCAACACCTGCCGGTTCAACGCGACGCGGTTGAATTCACCGATCTCGGGCGGACTAAGCGAAAGAAGGATTGGCAGCACCCAAAGCGTCAGCAAAATTCCGAGCATTCCGCCGAGCAGAGCGAGCAAGGTGCTCTCCGTGAGAAGCTGGCGGAGCAGGCGCAGACGCGAGGCGCCGAGGGCGGTGCGAATCGCGATTTCCCGCGAGCGCGAAGCGGCCCGGGCAAGAAGGAGGTTGGCCACATTGGCGCAGGCGATGAGGAGCACGAGAAAAACCGCGCCTGACAACATCAGGAGCATCGGCCGGAGACCGCTTACCATCTCTTCACGCAGCGACGCGAGGGCGATACCTGTGTCCTGGTTCGCATTCGGATATTGCTGTTCGAGCCGTCGCGCGAGCGCGCTCATCTGCGCCTGGGCCTGCGCGATGGGCACACCCGGTTTGAGGCGGGCCCAGGCATCGAGATAGCTTCGATCCCGCATCTCGCGCGGGTTATCGTTAGGCGAAAGGGGATGAGTCGGCACGTCCCAGGGCGACGGGACCCAGAGCTCGCCGTAATTGTCCGGCGAGAAATTGTTCGGCATGACTCCGATGATCGTGAATTTTTCGCCATCCAGAATCAGGTCGCCTCCGATGACATTGCGGTCGCCACCGAATCGCCGCGACCACAGCCCCTCGCCGAGGACGACCACTTGCGCGTTCCCCGGTTTGGCGTCGTTAGGCCCAAAGCTTCGCCCGAGCAGTGGCCGCGCGCCGAAGAGGGAGAAAAACTGCGAGGAAGCCATGGTGGCACGAATACGCTCCGGTTGTTCGCCGCCGGAAAGGTTGGCCTGCCAGCCGCGCGCGCAGGCGATGGCGGAGAAAACCGAATTCTGGGTCGACCAATCAATAAAGTTCGCCGGCGAAGCGTCCTCGGTCGAAACACCGGTGCTGCGGACCGTTTGCGAAATGGTCACGATTCGGTCCGATTCCGGATACGGGAGGGGATGAAGCAGCACGGCATCGACGACGCTGAAAATGGCGGTGCTGGCTGCGATGCCGAGGCCGAGGGTGACGACCGCAACCAGAGTGAAAGCCGGGGATCTGAGCAACTGGCGAAATGCGAAGCGAAGGTCGTTTAACATATCGTTAGGCCGAATTGGGCGATGTTGGCGGCCCGCTGAAATTATTCATAGCGGAGCGCGATAATCGGATCGACCCGGGTGGCGCGTCGCGCCGGGATGAGACAGGCGGCGATCGCGACCAGGCCGAGCAGAATTGTTGTCCCACCGAGCAGCACGGGATTGTGCGCGGAAATCTGGTAGAGCTGGGAGGCGAGCAATCGCCCGAGCGCAAGCACGACCGCAAGGCCGACGGCTAATCCGATCACAACCGGCTGCATGCCCTGCGAAAGGATGAGCTGCGAAACATCGCGCGCCTGCGCGCCTAACGCCATCCGCACTCCGATCTCGCCGGTCCGCTGTTCGACGGTGTAGGCGACCGCGCCGTAAATGCCGACGAGGGCGAGAAGCAGGGCGAGGAGGGCAAAGGCCGCGAGCAGGCTCATCGTGAGACGCTCCTGGCCTAACGAATCACGGATTACCTGCGTCATCGTCTGTGGTTGGATGAAGGGCAGCTCGCGATCGACCCGGTCGAGGGCGGCGCGAGCCGTGCCGAGGAGCATTTCCGGACGGCCTGGACTGCGCAGCGCGATCGCAAAGAACGAGCCCGCCCGCTGCGCGAACGGCCGATAAAGTTCGACCTCATTCTTCTTCGACAGCTTCTCTGAGCGCACGTCGCCGACCACTCCGACGATTTCAGTCAGGGTGCCGGTCCCGTTGATTCCGCCCAGGAGCAAATGTTGCCCGATCGGATTCATCCCCGGGAAGAGCGCTCGCGCCCCGGACTGGCTGATCAAGACCACTTGAGGGTGATCGAGGTCGTCCGTCGCTCGGATGTCGCGACCCGCCAGCAGCGGGATGGCAAACGTGCGGAGGTAGCCGGCCGAGACGCCGTGCGTCACAGCGATCGGACGTTGCGCCAACGGTGGCGGCGCGGTATCCGGGCGCGCGTAGGGAGTGTGCGAAACTCCGCCGCTGAGCGGGATCAAATCCATCAGCGCAGCTGCCTCAACGCCCGGCATGGTTTGCAATTCCGTGCGCAACCGCTCGACGAAACGCCCCTGCGATCGGTCGTCTGGATAATGCGCGGCGGGCAAACCGATTCCGGCAATCCAGACGCCCGCCGGATCGAATCCGATTTTCTCGTGACTTAACCGGCTAAAACTCGCCAGGAGGAGCGCTGCGCCCACGAGGAGGAGGACCGACAACGCGACCTGCCCGGCCACCAATCCGCGCCTGACTCGTTGTTGACCGCGGCTCCCGCTAATGGCGCGGCCGCCTTCTTTCAGGGCCTGCGACAGTTGCGTGCGCGAGCTTTGCCAGGCGGGATAGAGCCCCATGGCAAGCCCGGTGCCTAACGAAAGGACAAAAGTGAAAATAAAGACCGGCCAATCGAGGGTGAGATTGGGCTCGAGCGGGACGTTGTTGCCGGCGAGCTTCGGCGCGGCCGAAATCATCCAGGCGGCGAGAAGCAGTCCCACCGCACCCGCGGCGAGACCGAGGAGGGTACTTTCAAAAATAAAGAGACGCACCAACCCCGTGCGTGAAGCGCCGAGCGCGGCCCGCAGCGCAATCTCGCGCCGGCGCGCGGTGAACCGGACGAGCAAAAGGTTAGCGACGTTGCTGCAGGCGATGAGCAAAACAGCCGCGACGGCCGCGAGCAGGGTGAGGAAGCCGGGGCGCAAATTGCCCGTCACATCTTCAACCACATTTACGAGCGCCGGAGTCCAACTGCCGTCGAAGATTCCGGGATACTGCGCGGCATAGTTGCGCTGCACGACCGCGAGCGCGGCCTGTGCTTGTTCGATAGTCACGCCCGGCTTCAGTCGCCCGATAACGCGCAGATAACCGACACCGCGCATCAGCATCGCCCGCGTTACCCCGGGAAGCTGGAAGGGTTTCGTCGTCCAGACAGCGCAGTCTTGCCCGAACCAGGCGAGGGGCATGGTTGGAATGACGCCCACGATCGTGGTCGGCACGCCGTTGAGGGTGAGACTGCGGCCGAGCACCTGTGGATCGGAGGCGAGTTGTGTCCGCCAGAAATGTTCGCTGACGAGCGCGACGTCGGCGTTTTCCTCTTCGTTAGGCGAGAAGAGCCGGCCGCGGATCGGACGCACTCCGAGAAGATCGAAATAATTGGAGGTTACGATTCCGCCGTTCAGCTGCACCGGAGTTGCCCATGCCGGTGAGGATGAAGCTCATTCCACTGTCTGCCGCCAGAGCCTGAGAAGACGTTCTGGCTGTCGCGATAATGCCAGAAGCGCGGAATCGAAGAGGGCAATTGCTGCATGTTGCGCTCCTTCGCCTCGCCATAGATGCGGACGATCTGGTTCGGTTGCGCGAAGGGGAGGCCGCGGAGGAAAAGACTGTCGATGAGAGTGAAGATTGCGCTGTTGGCGCCGATCCCGAGCGCGAGCGTCAGGACCGCGATCAAGCTAAAGGCAGGGGCCTTGAATAACTGGCGGAAAGCAAAGCGAAGGTCGTCCAGCATAACGTTAGGCGCATGTGCACCCCAGACATCCGATTGGTGCGCGGTTATTCATAACGAAGCGCGACGATCGGATCGACCCGGGTGGCGCGGCGGGCTGGGAACCAGCAGGCAACGAGCGTCACGCCGGCGAGAGAGACAATGGCGGTGAGCAGCGCGGCCGGATCGAGGCTCCCGACGTCGTAGAGCAGACTCGTTAGGGCGCGACCTGCGCCGACTGCACCTAACAATCCCACCGCAAGCCCGATCCCGACGAGCAAAAGTCCGCGGCCGAGGGCGAGCCGGAAGACATCGTGCCGCGGCGCGCCGAGGGCGAGGCGAATGCCAAACTCGCGCGTGCGTTGCGTCACGCTCAGCGCCATGACTCCGTAGAGTCCAACGCTGGCCAAAACGAGCGCGAGGGCGGCAAAGGAGCCGAGCAATGTCATTGTCAGGCGACGGGTCGCGAGGCTTTGCGAGATATTTTTTTGCATCGTCGAGACAGAAGCGACCGGTTGATCGGGATCGATTTCCTGGACCTGCTTTACGATCGCGTTGGCGAGTGCCGTCGGATCGGAGAGCGCCGTGCAGACGACCAGGTTGGTTTCATGCACCGCCATTTGCGCGGCGGAGAAATACATCTGCGGCAGGTTGAAGCGATCGAATTCCTCGCCCGGCACGTCGCTCCGCACGTGCGGGACCACGCCGACGATGGTGAGGGGCGGAGGATTTTTGTCGAGCGTCTGATTATCGTCGACCTGGCGGCCAATTGGATTTTCGTTAGGGAAATATTTTCTCGCGAAAACATCATCGATGATGAGAGCGCGCGGATGACCGAGCGCCTCCTGCGAGTCAAAGTTGCGACCGCGCAGGATCACCATCTTCAGGGCCTTGAAGTAATCGTTCGAGATCACGTTCACCTCGGCGGAAGGCTCGTGGCCTGGCGGGCTCGCTGGCGTGCCCGTGATGTGAAAGGAGCTGTCCCATTCCGTGTCGTCGAAGGGAATGTTTTCGCCCACCGCCGCGGCGGTCACACCCGGCAGCGCCTCAACCCGCCCCACGAGTTGTCTGTAAAAGGCCACGACCTTTTCGTTCGAATCGTAACGCGCTTGAGGGAGCGAGAGCGTCATCGTCAGGATGCTCTTCGGGTCGAAACCGAGCGGAGCGGTTTGCGAGCGCCAAAAACTTTTCAACGTCAGGCCGGCGCCGGCCAGAAGGACGAGGGCAAGCGCCACTTGCGTAATGACAAGAGCGCCACGCGCGTGTTGCCGCCCGGCGCTGTCGCTTCCGCTGCGCGTTCCGGCTTCGTGCAAAACGCCGCTGAGTGACGCGAGCCGCGAGACCCGCCAGGCTGGCCAGATGCCAACGAGGATTCCGCAAACGATCGCGATTGCCGCGGTGAAAGTGAGCGTCGCGAAATCGAGTCGCGTTTCCTGGAAGCGGGCTGCGTGCGCCGGGCTTAAGGCATGGATTACATCGAAGCTCCAGATCGCGATGACGAGTCCGGCGACCGCACCGATCAGAGCAAGCAACGTACTTTCGATCAAGAACAAGCGGACCAGGCGCCACCGGCTCGCCCCCATGGCAGCGCGGACGGCGAGCTCCTTGCCACGGGAAAGCGCACGCGCCAATTGCAGGTTGGCGACATTCGCGCACGCAATCAAAAGGACGCACGCAACGGCCACGAGGAGGAGATTGAGACTGGCGCGATAATCGCCCACCGTCGCCTCGAGCATCGTGCGCAGGTTCACGGTCCGACCGGTGTTCGAATCGGGATACCGTTTCTGGAGATTGCCCGCGATGTTGTCGAAGTCGGCCCGCGCCTGCCGCAGTGTCACGCCCGGCTTCAAACGGCCAATCGCGGTGAAGCCCGGGTGGTTGCCGCGTTCGAGCACATTCTTGTCGGCTCGCAGGTCACTGAATGGAACGAAGACCTGTGCCTTGCGGATTACTCGAACCTCCTCTGGAACGACTCCGATAATCTCCCGCGGGACGGTATCGACGATGAGCTGTTTCCCGATGATATTTTTCGCTCCGCCAAAGCGCCGTTTCCACAAGCCTTCGCTGATCAGCGCCACTCTCGGGCCGTTCGGCAGATCATCCGCGTGAGTAAAGTCGCGCCCGAGAATCGGGGGCATCTGCATGATCGTGAGAAAATTCGCCGTGACAGATCCGCCGCCGACCCGCTCCGGTGGCGTGTCCTGGCCCTGGCTGGAAAGATTCATCGACTCCGACCTAACGAGCGCGAGATCGGTCAGGCTGTGTTGCGATGTGAGCCAGTCGAGATAGTTCGGATAGCTGACCGAACCGGTTTCAAACAGATTCGCAATCCGTTCCCGCAGCAAAACAAGTTGATCGGATTGCGGATAGGGCAGGGGCCGGAGAAGGACGGCATCGACCACGCTGAAAATGGCAGTGTTCGCCCCGATGCCGAGGGCGAGGGCGATGATCGCAATCAGGCTGAACACGGGGGACTTGAACAGCATGCGAAGGGCGTAGCGCAGATCAATCAGCATGGGCTCTGTGCGTCAGACGAGTTCGTTAGATTGCCGTATTCCGATTTTGAGATAATCTTTGCTATTCGTTAGGCAGACAGGCTCCGGGCATCGCCAGGCAAAGTTCATTGCTGCGCGGTCACTTTTTCAGCCGAGACAATGTCGATCGAGCCGGCGCTGCTCCGCAGGACGAGCCTGGTTCCACCGCCATTCATTGTCCCCTTCAGAGAATCGTGGTCGCTACTGCTGCGCGAAATTGGCAGATCACTCCGCACACTGCCGGCGCTGGTTTCCGCGTCGATCGTGAGGGCGGCATTGGGCGGAGTAAGGACGGTGATGCTCCCAGCGGAAGTTTCGAGTCGCACATCACCGACCACCGGGGAGGGCAGAATCGCGGAGACCGAGCCGCCCGAGGTTTCGGCATTCAACTTTCCGCTGATGTTGCCGAGGCGGAGTTTGCCGCCGCTGGTCTCCACTTTGGTATCGCCCACGCGATTCAGGACAGTGACGGCGCCGCCCGAAGTCTCGGCGTCGAGTTTGCCGCGACCATCGGTGACCTCAATCCGGCCGCCGCTGGTGTCGAGATTCGTCGTCCCATCGCAGCCCTTCACTATGATGTCGCCGCCGCTCGTGTCGGCATGAATGTCGCCGTGGATTTGCGAGAAATTCAGATCGCCGCCGCTGGTGTCGACCTTGATATTTCCAGTCAGGCCATTGGCCGAAACATCGCCGCCGCTGGTGTCAAGATCAGCGCTGAAACTGGAGGGGACATGCAGGGTGTAGCGGGCCTCAGTGCGGGTGTGTCCCATCGTTCGCCAGAGTTGCGAGACTAACGACTCGTGCTTGTGGACGGCTCGCACGATGACCTTGTCGCCTTCGGTCGTAATCGTGAGGGGAACAGCCGCGAAATATTCCTGCTCCTTTTCCTTCGAAGACGCCTCGATTTTGCGGTGCGCATCGATCACGACCTTGTCGTTATCGCCCGGCGCGACGGTGATGGAACCGAAGTCGACATCGACCAAAAGCTTTCCTCCTGGTTTGGCAGGACGGGTTTGGTGGACGTTTTCCTCTGTGGCGGCCGAAGCGAGGGCCGTGAGACTAACGAGTGTAAGGGTTGTGAGTAGGGTTTTCATTTTCGGATTTCGTCATTCAGCTTTGTCATTTCACGATCTAACGGTCGATTTGGAGCTCGGGATTTTGAATTTTCATTCGTAACGCAGGGCGACCATTGGATCGACGCGGGTGGCGCGACGCGCGGGCAGGAAACAGGACAAGGCGGCGACAAGAGTGAGTAATCCGGCGACCGCAAAATAGATCGTCGGGTCGAGCGGATTGACCTTGAAGAGAATGTTCTTGAGCGCCGCGGCGGCGACGACGCCGAGAAGGAGCGCAACACCGCCGGCCCCGAGGATCAGACCGAGCGCAAGTTGCCATGCGCCCTGGCTCATCACCATGCGCAAAATTCGAGCGGCATCCGCGCCCAGCGCCATGCGAATCCCGAACTCCTGGGTGCGTTGATTGACCGAGAAGCTCATGACGCCGTAAAGGCCGACGCCGGAAAGGATGAACGCGACCAGGCCGAAGATAGTGAAGAGCGTCGCAATCACGCGACTGCCGGAGAGGACGTCATTGTGGAACTGTGCGGGTGTTCCGGGGAAATAGATCGGGAGATTTGAATCAAGCGCCGAGACTGCTTTGCCTAGAACGGGTCCGAGGGTGTCGGCCCGGATACCGGCGCGCGGCCTAACGACCACGGTGGCAAACTGCGTGGCTGGCGATGCGCCGAGCAGCGGCATGTAAAAGCCGAGGTTCTCGGTTTGTTGGTCAAAGGGACCCTGCATCAATGTGTCGGGCACAACCCCGATGATGGTGCGCCAGGGTTGTTCTTTGGCGGGATTGAAGATGCGCACCTGGTGTCCGAGCGCGCTCTGATTGCCCCAGTACTTGCGTGCGAAACTCGCGTTCACGATCGCGACCGGCTGTTTCGAATCGGTGTCTTCGATCGTGAAATCGCGACCTTCAAAAATCTTCAGCCCGAGCGTGGTGAAATAACCGTCGGAAACAGACTCGAAATTGCAGCGCGGGCGATCGCGATCGGTCTGATACTTTTGCCCATCGACTTCGTATTGCCCGCTCGGTGCGAAGGTCATGCGAAAGCGATCGGTCATGGCCGCGGCTTCGAACTGCGGATTCGTGCGCAGCGTCCGAACGGCGCTCTTGAAGAATTCGCGACGCGAATCTTCGGTCGGGTAGATGCCCTCCATCAACGCGAGACGCGCGGCGTAGAGCCCGTTCTCGTCGTAGCCGTAATCGAGCTTCGTCTGGTTGCGGATCGATTTGATTTGCAACGTCGCTGCGATAAGGAGCGCAGCGGTCAGCGCAATTTGTCCGACCACGAGGGCGCGGGTGATGACGTTGACGAGACGGCTGCTGTTACCGCGCCCGCCTTCTTTCATCACCTCAGCGGCGTTGCTGTTGGAACTGAGAAACGCCGGAAGCAGGCCGGAGACGACCGTGGCGACGAAGGTAATCGCGAGCGCGAAAACGAGAACGTGGCCATCGATCGTAAAGCGCCACCAATAAGGCGGTGGAAACGGTGCCTCCCGTATCACTTTGTCGAACCAGTCCACGCTCCAATAAGCGATGACCGAGCCGGCGATCGCGCCGAGGAAGGCGACAACCAAACTCTCAGTCAGCATTTGCCTGACGAGCCGCCCGCGGGTGGCGCCGAGCGCGCCGCGGATGGCGAGTTCCTTCGCCCGTAACGCGGCGCGACCGAACTGCATGTTCATCACGTTCACGCATGCGATCAGCAAAACGAGAATGACGGCGCCGAGCATGGCCCAGACGATCTGGCGCAGTTGCACCCCGGTGAAGGCATTGATCAGGGGCGTCACGCTGGCCGAGGTGAAATTCTGATTCGTCTTCGGATTGTCCTTCGCGAGGTTGCGCGCGATCGCGATCATCTCGGCGTTCGCCTGGTCGAGTGTCACATTCTGTTTCAATCGGCCGACCACGGCTGGCGCGCGATTGTTGGCGCCGAGGAAAAGCTCGCCGCGCGGGGTGGGCGGCCATTCGTTGTAAAGTGGCGTCCAAAGTTCTTCCGAGATGGGGAACTTAAATCCGGGCGGCATCACGCCGATGATGGTCGCGGCTTTGCCGTTTACGGTGATATTCTGTCCGACGATCTTTGGGTCGGCATTGAAATCGCGCCGCCAGATTTCGTCGCCGAGAATCGCCGTCTTCGGTGAGCCGGGCTTGTTATCTTCGGCGTTGAAATCGCGGCCGAGCACCGGCGAGACGCCGATTATTTTGAAAATATCTTCCGTGACGTAGGCGCCGGTATAACGCTGCGGATTCTTATTGTAGGTGACGTTGACGGTGGAACCGTTGAGATAGCCGGCCATCATCGCGAACGAGTGCTGCGCCGCCTTGATGTCCTCGTAATCCTGGGTCGCCGGAATGTTGCCGACGCCGAAGTTGTTGTTCTGATCGCTCGCTTTCGGATCAATCAACCCGACGCTAGTCAGCTGCTCCGGATGCGGAAACGAAAACCCACGGAGCACGATTGCATTGACGACCGTGAATTGCGTCATGGCGCCGCCGATGCCGAGCGCGAACACGAGAATGGAGAGAAGACAAAAAACTTTGTCCTTCAAAAGGACGCGGAGCCCGACACGGATATCCTGACTGAACGATTCGAGAATCATGATGGTTTCCCTTGGTTGCTATCGACGATCCAGCCGTCGCGCAGTTGGATGACTCGGTTGCCGTAAGCGGCGTTGGTTTCCGAATGCGTGACCTGGATAATGGTTGTCCCTTCAGAGTTGAGTCGTTGAAAGAGCTGCATGATTTCCTCCGCCTGGCTCGAGTGGAGGTTGCCGGTCGGCTCATCGGCCAGAATCAGTTTTGGTTTGGCGATGATCGCGCGCGCAATGCTGACGAGTTGTTGCTGTCCACCGGAGAGTTGGCGCGGGTAGAGATCCTTTTTCCCGACGATCGAGAAACGATCGAGGGTGTCGGCGACGAGGGCGGTGCGCTCCGATTTGCTGTAACGCCGATAGGAAAGCGGGATGTCGAGGTTTTCGTAAACCGTCAGGTCATCGAGCAGATTATAGTTCTGAAAAACAAAACCGATCTGCTCGTTGCGCAGAATCGTCCGCTCTTTCGGTTTCAGGCGATGGACGGCGGTTTCGTCGAGGTAGTATTCGCCCGTCCAGCCGAAATCGTGCATCCCGAGGAGATGAAGCAGGGTGGATTTCCCGGCGCCGGAAGGCCCCATCACGGAAACGAAGTCGCCATCTTGAACCTCGAGATTGATGTCGCGCAGGACAAAGAAGAACTGTTGTTTGCCTAACGGATAGGAACGCTCGATGTGATTGAGACGAATAAGAGGACCGGTGATCATAATTAACCTCGACCGAGCGCAATCATCGGATCGGAACGGGTGGCGCGCCGGGCCGGAACGTAACTGGCGAGAAGCGCCACCAACGCCAGAGTGATTGTGACAAGAACAAAAGTCGTGAGATCGAGCGCGCTGGTTTCATAGAGAGCCGAACGCAGAAGTCGCGTGCTGAGAAGGGCCGCCACTAACCCGATGACTGTACCGGAGCCGATCAGGAGACCGGCTCGAGAAATGATCAGGCGCAGGACATCAGCCCGTTGGGCGCCCAACGCCATCCGCACGCCAATCTCATGGGTCCGTTGCACGACCAGGAAGGACATCACGCCGTAAATCCCAACCGAAGCCAGGAGAAGAGCGAGGCCGGCAAACACGGTCAGCAGGACAACCGAAAGCCGGCGCGGCGCGACTGAATCGGCGATCACTTCGTTCAAAGTGCGGACGTGCGCAATCGGCTGAGCCGGATCGATTGCCTGCACTTCCCGCCGGATGGCGCTCGTTAGGCTAACTGGCTCCTGAGCGCTGCGCACGGCAAGAATCAGGGAAGGATACGGACCCTGGGTGAGTGGAGCGTACCATTCCGGTTTCACCGGTTGATCGAGCCCCAGATGATGAACGTCGCCGACGATACCAATGATGGTCGTCCAGACCCGCCCGTCTCGCGTCGGAATGCGCATGCGTTTGCCAATTGGATTGTCGTTAGGCCAATACTTGTGCGCGAGGGCCTGATTGATCATCACAACCCCCGGCGCATCGAGCTTGTCGGCGGCGTTGAAGGAGCGGCCCTTAAGGAGCGGCATCTCGAGGGTTCGGAAATAGTCCGCCGAGACGAGACGGAGTTCTTCGTCCGGCCCGGGATGCGCCGCATCCATCGGCCGGCCCTCGATTTCAAAGGAGGAATCGTTATTGATCCCGCTCATGGGCAGAATCCAGGTGAAGCCAGCGTGCGTCACCCCGGGCAGATCGCGGACGCGCCGCTCCAGTTCGTTGAAGAAATTGATCTGCGATTGTTTGTTGGGATAACGCAGGGCGGGCAGAGAAATTTCCGCGGTGAGGATATGATCGGGATTAAAGCCCGGATTCACGTTCCCGAGTCTTACGAAACTTTTGAGGAGCAATCCCGCGCCGGTGAGCAAGACCAACGCGAGCGCGACTTCAATGATGACGAGCGCGCTACGCAAACGGTTGTGATGTCGCCCCGCACTGGAACCGCGTTCTCCGCCTTCCTTGAGCGATTCGCTCAGGTCGAGCCTGCCGCTGGCCAGTCCGGGAGCGATCCCGAAGAGAAGGCCGGCGCCGACCGCGATCGCGAGCGTTACGAGAAGCACCGTCGGATCGACGTGCACTTCGCTGAGGCGCGGGATAGTCTGCGGACCGATCGATTTCACGAGATCGATCGCCCAAAACGCCAGCATTGTGCCGGCGGCAGCTCCGATCACCGCAAGCACGACGCTTTCGGTCAGACTCTGACGGAGCAAGCGAAATCGACTTGCACCGACCGCGACCCGGATCGCCATCTCCCGCTCGCGCGCACTGGCGCGGGCGAGCATCATGGTGGCGAGATTGGCGCAGGCGATGAGAAGAACAAGCGCGACCGCGCCGGACAAGATGAAGAGAAGTTGGCGCATCGGGCCGATGACCTGTTCCTTGAGCGGATAAATCGTCGCACCGAAGCTGTCGCCTTTCGGGTAATTGTCGGGATAACGCTGGCGCATTCCCCTAACGAGAGTCTCGATCTCCCCCTGGGCCTGCGATGGAGAAACGTCAGGCGCGAGCCGTCCGATCACCCCATAACTGCGCGAACCGCGATTCTTCATTTCCTGGTCGGTAAAGCCGGCCGGTTGCCAGATGTCGGCCCGCTCGCCGAACTGCGCGCCAGTGATGTTGAAGAGGGGGAGCGGAAACTCGAAGCTAGCCGGCATGATTCCGACGACAGTGAAAGCGCGCCCGTCGGCTGTCAGCTTGCTGCCGAGGACACGCGGGTCGCGATCGTACTTTCTTCGCCAGAGGCGCTCGCTGATCACAATAACGTCATCGCGCCCGACCGCGCATTCCTCCGGACTGAAGGTGCGGCCGCGAATCGGTTGCACGCCTAACAATGGAAACAGGTCCGCCGAAACCGTTGCGCCGAAGACGCGCTCCGGCGTTTCGCCTTCCGCCAGGTTGTAAGTGGCAGTGTTAAAGGCGGCGAGCTTAGCGAAGCTCTTTAGTTCTGCCTTATACTCAAGAAACTCGGGCGGCGAGACCGGGATGGTGTCGAGGTGCTGGTCTTTGAAATGATCGAAAAGCAGAACGAGGCGGGCCGGATCCTGATAGGGCAAAGGCTTGATGAGAAGCGCGCTAACCAGGGTGAAAACGGCCGTGGTCGCGCCAATGCCAAGGGCGAGAGTGAGAACTCCGACGATGGTGAAAGGCGGATTCTTGATGAGAAGGCGGAGGGCGTGGCGAATTTCCTGGAGCATTGGTCAATGATTGCCTGACTGATTATCGGGAAGAGGAACGGCCGAGTGGGCCCGGCCAACGAAATGAGGGCGGCCGTCTCCCGCGGACGGAAGGTGGGCACCGTGACGCGAAAGCGCGACCGCGATATTGGCGACGATCAGTGCGAGGATGAGAAGCGTTTTGATCGATCTGCGGTTGAGATCGTTCCAACGCATCGTTTCGGTTCCTCGTTAGGCCGCGATTTTGTCCTCAACGACCCGGCCGTCGAATAAGTGAATGGTTCGATCAGCGTGCTGTGCAAAGCGCGTATCGTGCGTGACCATGCAAATCGTGGCGCCGCCGGCGTGGAGTTCTTTGAGCAGATCCATGACCGCTTCGCCATTGCGCGAATCGAGGTTGCCCGTCGGCTCGTCCGCCAGAAGGATGGCTGGTTTGCCGGCGAGGGCGCGCGCCACCGCGACTCGTTGCTGTTGACCACCGGAGAGCTGGCTCGGGAGATGCTTCGCGCGATGCGCCATGCCGACGCGCTCGAGCGCTTCATTCACGAAAGCCTTGCGCTCCGGGGCGCCCATTCCGCGATAGGTCAGGGGCAGCTCGACGTTTTCGTAAACCGTCAGGTCGCCGATGAGGTTGAAGCTTTGGAAAATGAAACCGATCTCGCGATTGCGGATGCGCGCTCTTTCCGGAAACGAGAGGTTCGCGACCTCTCCTCCTTTGAGTGAGTAGCTTCCGTCCGACGGCGTATCGAGCAGCCCGAGGATCGAGAGGAGAGTGGATTTTCCACAACCAGACGGGCCGGCGATGGAGACGTATTCGCCGGTGCGAATATCGAGGTGAATGCCCGAGAGCGCATGCGTTTCAACCTCGTCGGTGAGGAAGACTTTGGTGACGCCGTCGAGGTGAATGAGGGTGTGATTTCCGTTGTTCATTTTAGTTTGGTGGAGTGCGGATGTGGTGTTGGGATCGTCTGGCGGGCTGATCGATGAGATATTTATTGTTAGTTCAAGCTGATGCGGTCGTGTGAATCGTAGGCGCTGGTGTCGGAGAGGATGACCTGATCGCCTTCCTTCAGGCCCTCGAGAATTTCGATGGTGTTAACCGAGCTGCGACCGAAATGGACCGGAGCGCGGAGGGCTTCGCTGCCTGTGGTTAACTTGAAAACGCCGACGGTCGCTCCGTCCTGCGCGAAAGCCGGCCGGCCGACATAGAGGACGTTGTTGAGCCGCTCGAGCTCGATCGTGCCGTCCACGCTCAGATCGGGGCGCGCACCTTTCGGCAGAGGGCCATCAAGTGCGACATCGACCGTGACGGTTCCTTGTTCGACCGCGGGATCGACCCGGATGACGTGACCGGGCATGATTCCGTTGCGCGTGTCAATCGAGGCGGGCTGGTTGATCTGGACGTCTTTCGCCTGGGTCTCGGCGATTTTGATCTGGGCCTTTAATTTTGTCGGATCGGCAACGCGGGCGATGTTTGTCCCCGGGATCACGCGCTGTCCCACTTCCACGGGCAGTTGCTGGAGCACGCCAGACATACCGGCGCGGACATGCAACGCCTCCACTTCCTGGGTTCGCAACTGGGCGGACGCTTTCAATTGTTCGAGCTCGGCCTGCTTGGCGGCGAGTTGAGGTTCAATCGAATCCCTCGCGAAGGTGAGCCGCTTATCCTCGATCCCGTCGCGACTGGCGAGCTCGTCTCGCTTGATGATGGAGGTCTTGTAGGCGAGCTCGGCGATGAGGCCGTTCTTTTTCAGATTTTCGTTCGTCTCGGCTTCCATCTTTGCCTGGAGATATTCCGAGTGCACTTGGGCGGTGGTTGATTCCTGGTCGAGCAACTCACGCTGCAGGGTCGCGCGGAGAGTCGTTAACTCGGCTTCCGCACCTTTGGATTTCAGCTCCGCATCGAGTGCGGCCTGCTGCAGATCCGGGCTGGAGAGCTCAACGATCAGGGTGTCGGGCTCGATATGCGCGCCTGGCCTAACGACGATCTTTTCGACCCGGCCATCTTTCGCGGCAGCGATCCAGCGAATGTCCTCCGGGACGAGCGTCCCGAGACCGCGCACCTGGCGGAGCATGGGGCCGCGCTTCACGGTATCGATCCAGACCGCGGCCCTATCAACGCTCATCGCCGCTGGCTTCAAACGAGAAACCGCGACGGTGATGAGGACGAGGGCGAGCACGGAAGCGCCGCCGATGATCAGTCGCCGTTTCTTTTTCTTGCGGGCAACATCGGGGCGCGGGACATCCATGGACGAAGTAACTGGTGTGAAGCCCGGAGTACGGACCGGCTCAGCACCGCCGCCGATGACTTCGAAGCTTCTTTGCATGATGGCCTAATCGGGTGCTTAAAGCACGCCGACGCAGTGGATGAGAGTTGCAACCGCCTGGACGCCGTTCACGATCGGGAAGATCGCGGTCAGGATAAGGGCGGCGAAAACGCCGGAGTCCGCGGCAAAACTGCGCGCCGCTTCTCCGGCGAAATATTCGTTGCTGATCCGAAAGAATGCGGGTTCACCGCAGAACTTCGCCGACGTCCCGCAATTTCCGGGCAGAGTGGCGCCCTGATAGTCTTGCGTGACTTGCGGGAAGCTCCGACCGCTGCGTTGAGCGCGCGGATTGAATTCATCCCGTTGCTTAAGATTTTCGATTTGAGGTGTGGTTTTCATTTTTTTTACTCGCTCTTACTTGTGAGATGCTTTCGCTCTCGCGTTTGGATTCAGGAATTTTTTTCCTGGAGTGCCGGCACCTATTGCAATGCCCGTGCCAGCCAATTTTTATTTTTCTAAGTGGTGGATATTCAGGTATTTATATTCGCCCCCCATTTTTTGCCCCTGACCGCTTTGCCTCGTCGCTGGGATTGTGTTGTCCCGTTTGCGGGACAGCACGCCCATGCTTGTCATCCTGAGCCGCGCAGACGGCGAAGGACCACACCACCGGAGTCCGCGCGTTCTCTTTGGAAAGAAAGCGTGCTATTGCAATTGGGAGGTCCTTCGCCGCGCTGCGCCGACTCAGGATGACAAGACAGGGAGACGCGCGTCGTCTTTTCCAACTTGTCGTTAGGCAATTACAGCGGCAGGCGAAGAAGCGCTTCGCTCCCGGAGCGATCGGTCCGGTTGGCCAAGGTGAGCGAGCCGCCGTGCGCCTCGGCGATCTGCCGGCTAAGCGTTAATCCGATGCCCGAACCGCCCGGTTTCGTGGTGAAGAAGGGGACAAAGAGATTGCTCGGATTCATGATGCCGGGCCCTTCATCACGGACAAAAACTTCCGCGCAATCGCCCGTCGGCCGCCAGCCGGCGGTCACCTGTCCGCCAGTTTCCAGCGAAGCGTCCACCGCGTTGTGCAGGATATTAATCAGGAGCTGTTCGATCTGGGCCGCGTCGGCCGAGACTAGAATTTCCGGCCCTTCCCTGAGCCGAACAGGGAGCCGGGTTTCCAAGCCGACAACTCGCCTGACGAGTTGGCCAAGATCGACATCTTCTTTTTGTGGCGGGGGGAGGCGGGCGAGCCGCGCATAGGCTTGCATAAAACGGCTGAGCGATTCTGCCCGGCTCGCGATGACGCTTAGGCCGCTTCGCGCGTCATCCCGCCAATCGACTGGCGGCGGGTCGCGTCGGAGCAAACCTTCAAGGCTGCCAGCGATCGACTTGATCGGGGCGAGGGAATTATTCATCTCGTGCCCGAGCACCCGAACGAGTCGCTGCCAGGCCGTGCGTTCTTCCTCCCGCAGGGTGCGGCTCAGGTCGGTCAGGACGAGCAGCTCATGGGGCAGACCGCGTTCGCGAAAATTGCTTCTTCGAACCCCCCAGCGGCCGCTGCCGCCGGGAAAGGTGAGGCTGAGAGGTGCGTCCTCATCGGCATCGAGGCAGACGGCCAAACCCAAATCACTCGCGCGGCGTCCAAGCAACTTGTCGATTGGTTGGCGGAGCAGATTTTCCCCGGCGCGATTGACGAGACGGAGCCGGCGGTCGGGATCGAAAGTGAAAACCGCGACGTCGATTTCGGCCATGATGGTCCGGAGGAGCGCGGTCGCTTCGAAAGCGCCGAGGCGCTGCACGCGCAGGGTTTCGCCGAGTTGATTGATCTCAAGCAGGACCTCGCCGAGGGCATCGTCGGCCCGAGCGCCGCGGGCGCGAATCGAATAATCTCCTTCGCGCAAGGCGGCGAGGAGATTGCTCATCGTCTGCAACGGGCGAACGATGTGCTCGCGCGCGCTGGAGAGGAACCCGAGTGAAAAACCGGCGATGACAAGAGTGAGCGTCCAGCTCACCTTCGCGCTATTATCGCCAAACCAGAGGAACACCAGGGCGACGATCAGGGCGGGGGCGCCGGCGGCGAAGGTTAGCCAGGTCAGCCGGCCCTGATGCGAAAGCCAGCGACGATTTCGGGATTTTTGCTTCCTGCTCGCTGACTGCTGGTTTGCCTGGCTGGCCACGTCGTTTTCTCAGTCAGCCCCGAGCGATAAGCGGTCAGAAAATTTCACAATCCGTAGTGTTGAAGGCGCCGGTAAAAAGCGCTGCGGCTTAAGCCTAACGACTCGGCCGCCTGGCGCGCGTTGCCATTGTGGCGGGCGAGCGCTTTCTTGATCAGGAACGCCTCCACTTCTTCAAGGCTCATCTCTTCCAAGCGGGGCGAGCCGTCTGCAGCGGTCGTTAGGCCAAGATCATTCGCCTTGATCTGCGTCGCCTGCGACATGAGGACGGCGCGCTCGATGATATGATCCAGTTCGCGCACATTGCCGGGGAATGCATGACGCATGAGCGCTTCGTGAGCTGCTGGCTCCAAGGCGGTAAGTTTTTTCCGGTAGCGCTCAGCGTGCTGGCGGAGAAAGTGGGCGGCCAGAGGCGCGATGTCTTCCCGGCGTTCGCGCAACGGTGGAAGCGAGATCTCAATCGTGTTCAGTCGAAAGAGCAAGTCCTGCCGAAAACGTCCGGCGGCGACCTCGTCGGTCAGATTCGAATTGGTTGCCGAGATGATTCGGACGTTCGCATGCAAGGTGCGCGAAGAACCGACCCGCTCGAATTCTCCGGTCTCGATCACGCGCAGTAACTTGGCCTGCTGACTCATCGGCAGGTTCGCGATCTCATCGAGAAAGAGAGTGCTCTCGTCGGCCAGCTCGAAGCGCCCGGCGCGGTCGGTTTTCGCATCGGTAAACGCTCCTTTCACGTGGCCGAAAAGCTCGCTTTCGAAAACTCCCTCCGAGAGCCCGCCCATGTTGACCGTAATCATGATCTTGCTCGCGCGCCCCGAGAGTGAATGGAGCGCTTGCGCAATCAATCCCTTGCCCGTGCCATTTTCGCCCGTGATCAGGACATTGGCGTCGGAGGGAGCGACGCGCGTGACCAGCTCGATCACGGGACGCATCCGCGCCGACTCAGAAATAATGTTGGGCATTTTGCCGCGGAGCAGCTCGTTTTTCGCCTCGAGCTGCTGGCTTCTGCGAATCGCACTGCCGAGCGCAATCTGGGTGCGGACAATTGCGAGAAGACGATCGTTATCCCAGGGTTTGGTGACAAAATCGCGCGCGCCAAGTTTCATCGCTTCGACCGCGAGATCGACGGTTGCCCAGGCGGTCATGACCACGATCGGCAGCGTGTCATCGAGCGCCTGGATGCGCGGAATGACCTCGAGACCTTCCTGGCCCGAGGTTGTGTCGCGGGTGTAATTCAGGTCCATCATGAGAAGCGCGTAAGGACGTTTCTCGAGCGAGTTTTTGACTGCGCCTAACGACGTCACCGCGTCGGTTTGATAGCCTTCGCCTTTGAGGAGGATGCGCAGCGCCTCGAGGACATCAGGCTGGTCATCGGCGATCAGAATACGACTCACGGAATAACGATGAACCGCATTTCCGGGGCGGCGTCAATTTCGCGAGGGAAGCGATACCTGTTTGCCCAGGTCGGAGTATTCGTTAGGCAAAGACACTTCAAAGAGCGTTGAAATGCATTGGCACTCGCACCTTTGCCGCCACCGGATGTCCGTTCTTCGTCGCCGGCGCCCAGCTCCATTTTTGGATGGCGCGGACCGCTTCATAGGCAAACGCTGGACTGGTCATCGTTTCAATTTCAAACTCGGTTGCCTGTCCCTCAACGCTAATCAGGCAGACCACGCTGACGAAACCTTTCTCGCGATGGATCGCTTCCGCTTCCGGATATTCCGGCCGTTGCCCCTCCAACACTTTTGGCGGGATGTCGAACGCGTCCGACTTGACGTGCACGACTGATACCATCGGCTTGAGGGGAGTCCGTGCCCGTTCCGCATAGTCAATGTGCGAGCAGGTGGTGAGCGGGAGCGCAAGGAGGAAGAGAATTTTCCTCCCGACGAAGCCAGGAAAGCTTTGCGTTTTCAACAATGTGCCTCCGCCTTTCATTCTCGATGCTCGCCGCGAAATTCGCCGCAATTATTTCGCCAGATCGCGCCGCGAGCGTCCTATTCAGATAGCATCTTAGGTCAGACACAGTCGTGACGGCAATGAACGGAGCACGATTTTTGTGAGGAGCCTGCATGGCGTTCGAGGGGAAAGCGTAATGTGCTTTTATGCGGTCGCGCTTTTACCGCTGACTCGCCTCTTCGCGAAAAACAAAACGCCCGGCCAAGAATAATCCCGGCCGGGCGTGAGCTTGTTTAACGCTGATCAGTCGACATTGTAAGCCTCGACCAGACCTATGCCGGTCGTTTCACCGACACCGCTCAGGATCACGGAGTACGCGCCCGGCGACAGGATATCGAAGATCGCTGCCTCGTTCGGATCGGTTGGGGCAAGATCCTTGTCGATCACCGATTGCATGTTCGGATCATCCATCCAGTTGTCGTTGGTCGCGATGACATCTGCATTTTCATTACGCAGCTCGATTGTCGGGTCCGCGAGGACGTTTGTCAGATCATTACCTGCCAGAGAAGGCCCGAGGCCCCGGACGATCATGGTGGAAAACCCAGTGCCTGTTCCCGCGACGATGAAGCCTCCGATCAGGACATTCTGATCGATTCCGACATTGCCGCGCGTGCTGATATTGGCGAGCTTGGAATCGGTCATGATGCTTGATACGTCATCAATGTCATAAGCTTCCACCAGGGCGACCCCAGTCGTATTGTCGACGCCGCGGACGATGGCGGTGTAGGCGCCTGGATCGAGGGTCATGACCAGGGCAGATTCAGCGTCCTCGGTCGGGACCAGATTGTTATCCATCAGTATGGTTTGATCGTCGGAGCTAAGATCCATCCAGTTGTCATTTGTCGCGATCGGCGCGCCGGTCGAGTCATGCAGCTCCAGTAGGGGATCCGCCAGGACTCCGGTTATGCCCGAAACGGTTAAAGAGGGGCCAATCGCACGAAGGACGACTTGTTTCGGAGTGGTCCCAGTTACGATGAAGCCGCCAATCAGAACGTTGTCATCTGTGCCGACGTCGCCGCGAGTTGAGATATTCAGGGGCTGCGCGGGCGCTTCCAGTGTGGCAGGCATTGGATCCAGTTGTAAATCAATCTGCTGAATCGCGAGGTCGAGCGTGTCAGGAGCAGCGCTTGCCGAAGACCCGCCACTTCCGAAGTCCAAGGTCAAAGTCCCCGTGAAGGTTCCGGACGTCGGAATAGGAAATGAAACCGGGGCTGCGAACGTTCCCTCATACTTATGCAAACCCGACATCAACGTGCCAGAAGCATTGAAAGGTATTGTATTGCCGAGGACCACGGCGCTGCCTGAGACGGTGTAAGTGACCGGTGTGCTGAAGTTAAGATCGGCCACGAAACTATAAGCCGCCGACAGCAGGTCGCCGGCGTCCGCCGAGTAGTCACCACTGATATCGAAAGAGACCTGGGTGTTCGCGCCCGGTGTGATGGTCGCATTTCCGACGATCCGAATCAAATCGGCTCCAACTGTGGTATCCACCTTGATTGTATTGTTGGTAAAAGCCGTATCCGGAGTAAAAGTTGGACCCGACGTTACCGTCAGAGTGCCTCCCCATATCGGGTTGGCGTGTGAAAGAAGCGCCGCGAGAACGGCGGTGAGTGAAGCAGTTGTTAGTTTTTTCATGAGCTGTTTTTCCTTTTTTTCCATTTTCTGAGGAACGCGGTAATTGTATTTGTGTATCGACTCCGCGCCGCGCTTTGGATGCCGACATTTCTGACGCCTTCGCGCGCTTTGTTCTGGCCCGCCGCCTGCTTCTTCTACTGGGATGAAAACGTTTCTTGTTCTGGTTTTGAGCGTTACGGCGCTTTATCTCTGGCAAAGAAGCGGCGATCAGGACGCGGCGACCGACGGCAAGCCTGCGGTGGAAAAAAAAGTAACAGTGGCGGCGGCCACACCCAGCGCAGTGTCGGAGCACAATTGGGCGAAACACTCACTCGATCGCACCCACGAGGTGATGGATCAGGTGCAGCAAACGCGCCGGTCAAACGAACAGCCGTAGATTTGCCAGGGAACTGAACGCCGGGACTCCGGAGCGAGGCGAGATGCCCGATGGTTGCGGCTTCTTAAATCGCGGGCCAGTTTCGCCGGATGAACTCTGTTCTGTTCCGAAACGCGGCTGCGATTTGTTTCCTGGCAGTCGGGTTAGGAGCGTTTGGTGCTCATGCGCTTAAGGAAACGCTGCAGGCCAATGGGATGTCGGATGTCTGGAACAAAGCTGTCTTGTATCATTTCGTGCACGCGCTGGCCTTGCTCGTGCTGGCGGTGGTGCCGACCGCGAGTCGCGCAGCATCGGCGCTCTTTGTCGCTGGAATTGTCCTCTTCAGTGGCAGCCTTTATCTGCTTGCCCTAACGAACATCAAGTGGCTCGGCGCCATTACGCCGCTCGGCGGCCTTTGCTTCCTGGCCGGCTGGGCTTGTCTTGCGATCTGGCCACCGCGCTAAGCCTCGACGCTTGTCGCGTCGCATCTAGATTGTTACGCTGGGTTCGGACATGCTTTCCCTGATCAACACCGAGCGAGGGGCCGAAACGGTCGGGGCCTTCATTCTGACCTTTCTCCTGACGCTTTCGCTCGGGCGTTTGCTCAAACGGCGTGCCGGAGTTCCCTTCGGGATTTTCTTCCAACTGTTCGCCCTGGCCCTCGCAACCTATGCCTCGGCCTGGGTCTATGGAATGGATTTTCGCTGGCGCAATCACGTCGGTGCCACCGTCGTCCTTCTCAGCACTGCGGTCGTAATCGCGCTGGTCGATCGTTATCTCTGGGATCTTTTTTTTGAGAAGCGTCGGCAGGTCGTCATCCCCAAGTTTCTCCGGGAAATAGTCGCGCTTGTCATTTTCCTTATCGCGCTCCTCCTCGTGCTCAGCTTCGGCTACCACGCCGAAACCCAGTTGCGCGGGCTCCTCGCAACCTCCGGCGCTGCCGCCATCATCCTTGCCTTCGCGACCCAGAATTTGCTCGGCGGCGTCATCGCCGGCATGGCGTTGCAGATTAACAAGCCCTACAAAGTGGGGGACTGGCTCCATGTCGGCGAGCACTTTGCCGAGGTCATGGAGATCAACTGGCGTTCGACCCGGCTGCGCACCAACGACAACATCTACCTCGACATTCCCAACAACGAGATCGTCCGCACGACGATCATCAATCTTCATTACCCGACCGAAGTCCACGCCATGCGTATTCGGGTGGGCATTGATTACAATATCCCGCCCAATCGGGTGAAGGACGCGCTCGCTCGTGCCGCCCAAAGCGCAAAAAACGTGCTGCGCGATCCAGCGGTGAAAGTGTTCCTGGTCGATTTCGCCGATTTCGCCGTCACCTACGAGATCAAGTTTTACATGGGCAACCATGCCCGGATCAATGAGACAAATGATTCCGTGCGCACCAATGTCTGGTACGAATTGAAACGACAGGGAATTACTATCCCGTTCCCAATTCGCACCCTCAATGTGACCCGCCGCGCTGGAAAAGCTGCGGAAGACGGCCAGAAGGAAGCGCGCCAGATCCTCCGCGACGATCCGATTTTCGAATGTCTCTCCGACGAGCAATTGGAGAGTCTGGTTAAGGAGTCGCGCCTCAATCACTTCGGGCGGGGCGAGCAAGTCATTGAGGAAGGTGATGAAGGCGATTCGATGTTTATCCTCCTGCGGGGCACGGCCAGTGTTTCCATTTCGAAAAATGGCGCGAGCATCCAGGTGGCTAGTTTGCGTGAAGGCGATTGCTTTGGAGAAATGTCGCTTCTGACCGGAGAACGACGCACCGCCACAGTCCGAGCGGAAGCTGATTGTAAAGTGATAGAAATATCCAAGCCGGCGATGGCAGCCGTGCTGCGGGATGCGCCCGAATGTGTGACGCAACTGAGCGATTTACTCGCGACCCGCAAAATGGAAACGGAAGGCCTGCTCAAGAATCTTGCGCAAGACGGCGAGGAAGCGTCGAAGGTCAGGGAATACCGAGCGACGTTCTTAAGCCGACTACGCGCCGTCTTTGAATTGTAAAGAGCCGGTCGCGTGGGCATTGGGCGGAGCTTTCTCGAGCTTATTTGAGAAACAGGGCCGAAGCCGCCGCGGCGCCGAGCAAAGCAATGACAAAGCGGTTGCCAGAAAGGCGAATCCCTCTAATGTCCTGCCTTTCTTATCCCGGCCCTTTTTATGACCCTTCTTGCCTTCTCCATTCTGACTTCCGGTGTGTCGCTTGCGATGCTCTGCGCCGCGGTTGGTTTGGTTTTTGCCTTTGTCCTCATCTTGTCTGTGATCAAAGCCTCTCCCGGCAACGCCCGGATGCAGGAAATCGCCGGCGCTATCCAGGAAGGCGCGAAGGCTTATCTCAACCGGCAAGTGGTCACGATCAGTTCCATCGCCGCAGTCATTTTCGTCCTACTTTTCTTCTTTAAGGATCACGCCAGCGCGGTGGGTTTCGTCGTCGGAGCCGCTTGTTCGCTCTCTGCCGGGTTCATCGGAATGCGAATCGCGGTCCTGGCTAATACGCGCACGACCCAGGCCGCGACCAAGTCGAGAGGAGCGGCGCTTCGCGTCGCTTTCAATGGGGGCGCCGTCACCGGTCTCTTGGTTGTCGGGTTGGCGCTTTTGTCGGTGGGGATTTTTTACCGCGTCGCAGGAAACATGATTGGGCAGGACGCCGCGGTGAAGAGCCTGATCGGCCTCGCCTTGGGCGCCAGTTTGATCAGCGTCTTTGCGCGACTCGGCGGTGGCATTTACACCAAAGCGGCGGATGTAGGCGCCGATCTCGTGGGTAAAATCGAGAACACGCTGGACGAAGACGATCCGCGCAACCCAGCGACGATCGCCGATAACGTGGGCGACAATGTGGGTGATTGCGCTGGCATGGCCGCCGACGTATTCGAAACCTACGCCGTCAGTCTGATCGGCGCGATTCTGGTTGGCGCTTTAACGCTTGCGGGAACGCCGGCCGCGATCGTGTATCCGTTTGTGCTCGGGGGCATTTCCGTCCTGGGCGCGATTTGCGGGATTATTTTTGTTAATTTGAGCGGGGCCAAACCCGGCACAACTTTGATGGGCGGCGTGATGGCGAGCGCCGTCGGTCTCAGCCGTGCTCTTCTGGCCGGCCACGCATTCTCTTTTCCCGAATGGCGTCACAATCGCGGGCGTTCCGCGGACTGCGAATGATCTCTATTTCGCCTCACTCGTCGGCCTGCTCATGACCGGCATCGTGGTTGTGATTACGAATTACTATACTTCGATGAACTTTGGGCCGGTCCGTAAGATCGCCAAGGCATCGGAGACCGGGCACGCCACTAACATCATCGCCGGCCTTGCCATCGGGCAACATGCCACCGCGCTCCCGGTTGGGTTCATTGGTCTTGCGATTCTGTTCAGCTTCCACTTTGCCGGGCTCTACGGCATCGCCATTGCGGTCATGAGCATGCTCTCGATGGCGGGTATTATCATCTCACTCGATGCCTTCGGTCCGATCACCGATAACGCCGGCGGCATTGCGGTCATGAGCTCTCTTCCCAAAGAGGTTCGCGGTGTGACGGATGAACTCGACGCCGTCGGGAACACGATGAAAGCGGTTACGAAAGGATACGCGATTGCGTCCGCCGGCCTTGCCGCCCTCGTTCTCTTCGGTTCATATGTCGAGGAGCTTCACGCCCACGTCACTGCTTCGGGGCACGACTTTAATTTCCAGTTTTCACTGACGGAGCCAAAGGTAATCATCGGTCTTTTCATCGGCGGTTTGCTGCCCTTTATCTTCACCGCCTTCAGCATGGACGCGGTTGGGAAAGCAGCGGGCGCAGTCGTGCTTGAAGTCCGCCGGCAGCTAACTGCGAAGCCGGGCATCTTGCGCGGTGAAGACAAACCGGACTACGGCACCTGCGTCGACATTGTGACGAAAGCGGCGTTGCGTGAAATGATCATTCCGGCCCTCTTGCCGGTGGCTTTCGTTGTCGCGGTCGCGGTCATCAAGCCTTTGGGGCCGGTCGTTCTTGGCGGACTGCTCGTTGGGACGATTGTGACCGGCTTGTTTGTCGCGATCGCCATGACCTCAAGCGGCGGCGCCTGGGATAACGCCAAGAAATTCATTGAGGAAGGTAATCTTGGCGGCAAAGGCTCACCGGCCCACGCGGCCTCCGTGACGGGCGATACGGTGGGCGACCCCTACAAGGACACGGCGGGCCCGGCGATCAATCCAATGATCAAAGTGGTCAACATCGTTGCCATCCTCATTATTCCGATTTTCTTTTAACGATTGCCAAACGAGGAGTGATCATGGACTTGCCTGACTTCCAACTGGTTCCGGCACCTTCCCGGGAGACTCCGGCACTGGTGGACGCGGGCGCGAGTCCTTTCAAGATCGTGATCGATCCGCAAATGCGTGCGCGGCTGAGGCACGCCTTGATCGAGCTGATCGATAATCACGACGAAGCCCTCGCAGCCCATTATGCCGATGGCAAATTAGCGCTCGAGTCCTACAAGGAATACATCGAGGTTTTTGCGCGCAGCCTGAAAGAGACAATGGAAAGCCCCGCTGGCGTTTCGTATTTGTTGCGCGCGGCCGGATTCGAGGTTCCGCCGTCGGAGGTTAACCTCCATCCAGAGTTGCGCTGGAAGACATCCAATCGTCCTAGCGAATAACGCCTTCCCTTGCGCCCACATAGCCCGCACGATTGAGCTTGTCTCATCGCGCAAGGTCTGAGAGAACTCGATTGCTCTGCCCATGCCTACCGTCCTGTTAATCGAAGATGACGCCGAAAGCCGACGAGCGACCGCCGGCCTGTTCGCCCGGGAGGATTGGAAAATTCTCGAGGCAGGCGATGGCGAAGCCGGAATCAGCCTTGCTTTGGAGCACCGGCCCCAGCTCATCCTGTGCGACCTGCTTATGCCGAAAGTTAACGGCTTCCAGGTTTGCCGCAGCATCCGGCAGAAATTGCAGCGGACGAAGATCATTATCGTTTCCGGCCGAGACTATGGGGTCGATCGGGATAGCGCGATCGAAGCCGGGGCCGACGAATACCTGGTCAAGCCGATCTTTTGGGAAAACCTGCACGAAGTAATTGAGCGGGTGATGCCCGCGACGGTCGACGGCCCTCCGATCAGCGGCGCGCTGCCGGAATTCACACCGCCTTCCACGCGCCTGAAATTTTGGGGCGTGCGTGGCTCGATCCCGGTGCCGGGTTCGGCTACCGTTGGCTACGGGGGGAACACCAGTTGCATCGAAATGCGGGCCGACGGCGAGATCATTATCCTCGATGCCGGCTCTGGGATGCGCGAATTGGGCATTGCCTTGGAGGCGGAATTCAGAACCCTGCCGATCAAGCTGACGCTCCTCCTTTCGCACACGCATTGGGACCACATCCAGGGACTGCCATTTTTTCTCCCGGCGTATAACGCTAACAACTCGATGCGCGTCCTCGGATATAAGGGAGCGGACGAGGGGCTTGCGGCCATCCTGGCCAGCCAGATGAACCCCTCCGTTTTTCCGCTTCGCTTACGCGCGCTGCCGGGCATTGTCTCGATCGAGGAACCGAAGGAGATGGCGTTTTCGATCGGAAAAGTGCGGGTCGAGGCGCGCTTTGTGAATCATCCGGCCATCTGCGTCGGCTATCGTCTTTACACTTCCAATGGTTCAATTGGCTATTTCCCCGATAACGAGCCGTATCCAACCCATGCTGCGGCCGAGCGCGCCAAGCTGGTCGACTTCCTTCACGGCGTCGATGTTTTGATCATCGATTCGCAATACACCGACGATGAATACCAGGGGAAGATCAGTTGGGGCCACGGCTCGCTCAGCAGCGTCGTCTCACTCGCGCTCGATGCCGAGGTGCGAAAACTGTTCCTCTTCCATCATGACCCGACTCGCGACGATCGGGCGCTCGACGGAATCGTGGAATCGGCCCGCATGATTGTTTTGGAAAGCGGCCTACCGATGGAAGTGGACGCGGCCCGCGAAGGCTCCGAAGTCTGGCTGGGCGCGAGCGCTTCGAAAACGTTGTAAGGCCGATTTGCACTTCGTGCGTCCGAGCGGAACGCCGTGGTGTCAGGCGCGTAGCGCCTCGGTAAAGCGGATTAACTCGGCCGCGACTTGCTCGATCCTCCCGGAGATTTTCGAATCCAATAGCTTGTCGTCATCGAAGACATCGCTCGTTGCGTAGACAAACCGGGGAATGACAACGCAGCGGAAATCGAGCATGAGACTGTTGGCATAAGCCATTACCGACATGTAGCTGCTCATGCCCCCGGCAGCGCACAGAAAACCCACTATCTTGTCTTCCCACGCGCTCCCAGTCAGTTCAATCATATTCTTAGCCGAGGCGCTCACGTCATAGTTATAAACAGGCGCGGCTACAATTACTCCCTCGGCCTTCTCGACGGCCGCACTCAGCTTCCTGGCCGCCGGATGCGCATAACAAGCATTGGCGTCGCACAAGGGCAGATCCATTTCCGCAAGGTCGAGCCAGGCGCAATCCGCTTTTGATCTTTTGAAATAGTCAAAGGCAATTCGACCCATCCTTCGGCTGTTACTCGATGGATTTCCACTGCAGCTGACGACCAGATACTTAGACATGGATGATAATTAATTGGACGCGCAACTAACCCGGCTTCGGACGATTAGACCGGTAAGGTGGCACATCGGCGTGGTTGACGCGACTTCTAGAGCCAGCGCTCGCTTCTTGAAATAAATAAGCTGTCCTATTCCCACGATTGCCATCAAACCAAGGCAGGCGGCATAACCCCACGGCTTGGACAACTCGGGCATGTGACTAAAGTTCATGCCGTAAACACCCGCAATGAAAGTAAGTGGAATAAAAACCGATGAAATTACGGTCAGGACTCTCATGATCTCGTTGGTCCGCAAACCGATACTCGAAATATGGATTTCGGTCAATCCAGAGAGCACATCACGATAGCTCTCAACTACGTCCATCAGCTGGATACTATGATCATAGCAATCCCGCAGATAGACCTTGGTTTCAGGTCGAATCAAACCCGGATCTTCATGCAGGAGAAGGTTGGTCACGTCACGTAAGGGCCAGACCATCCTCCGAATCTGAGTGAGAGTTCTTTTATGTTCGTGCAGGCTGCCAACCGGCCGGACGAGGGGGTTGTCGACCAACTCGTCCTCGATTGCGTCAATCTCACTGCCAATGGATTCCAGCACAGGATAATAGTGATCAATAAGGGAGTCGAGAAGCGCGTAGGCGAGGTAGTCAGCCCCAGCTTGCCGAATCCGCCCCTTTCCGCTGCGGATGCGCGCGCGCACCGGTTCAAAGACGTCGAAATCGGCTTCCTCCTGGAGGGTAATCAGGAATGTCTTGCCGAGGAACATGCTGACTTGTTCGCCGCCTAGCTCCTTCTCCATGGTGAGATAAATCATTTTGGCGACGATGAAAAGGTAGTCATCGTATTGTTCGACCTTTGGGCGCTGGCTGGTATCGAGCACGTCTTCCAAGGCCAGGGGATGGAGGTTAAAGCGCTCTCCCAGGATACGGAGGACGCTAAGATCGCCCAGGCCATCGATGTTAATCCAGGTGACCAGCTCGTTATCGAGGTGCCCGAGAAGTTCGTCGCAATCGACATCCTTTCGCTCGTCGAGGTAGTCTGCCCCGTACTCGATAAGAGTAATAGAAGGAGCTTCCTGGGGGGAATCTTGCGAAAGCTTGAGTACGCCGGGCGATTCGCCCGGGACCACGCGACGTCGTCTTTTGAACATGGCCTATCGTGCGCTCGTCGACCCTGGCAGCGCAAGCGCGAAGCTGACGCGCCGGCAAATCCACGCTACGGTGGCGCGTTGCAACCTGAGTGCCCTGACTATTATGCCACGCTGGGTGTCGATCCGCATGCCACGACCGACCAGATCCGAACGGCCTATCGCTTCTTCGCGAAGCAAAATCATCCTGACCTAAACCCCGCTGCGGAAGAAGCGCGAATCCAACAACTTAATGCCGCGCATGAAATCCTGGGCGATCCGGACAACCGTCGGGCCTATGATCTCGAGCGAAATTCCGCGCGCCAGCCGCAGACGATGGGTCGCGGACAGCGCAAGGTTTCGCAGGATGCTTATCTGCGGGTCGAGGATTTTCTGCGGGGAACTTCGCTTGACGTGACCGTCAAAGATCCTGCAAATCCCGGGGAACCTGAGAGCTATCGGCTGGTGGTCCCCGCCATGACTGCGCCGGGCGCAAAGTTTCGGCTACCGCGTGAAACGTTGTTTGGAGGTGGTTTCGTCGAAATTAGGGTTCGGGCCTTGCCAGGTTTTCGGTTCAAGGTCAGTGGTTCGAATCTGCGCCTCGATTTGCGAATTAGTGCCGAGCGCGCGGCCAATGGTGGAAGGGAAAGCATCACAGGAGTGACGGGCGGTTCACGAGAGATAAAGATTCCGGCGCGTGTTCGGCGCGGCGAAATTCTTCGAATCGCAGGCGAAGGGTTACCGAAGAGTCGTGGCGGACGAGGTGACTTGCTGGTGCGGGTCGTTTATCGGCCGGAGGTGCGCATCTCGCGCACGGCGGCGCGCTGATTCTTCATGTCTACTTCAGTTTTCTCTCAAGGATGTCTCCGACGAGGCCGGGGTTGGCCTGACCCTGCGACAGCTTCATCACCTGGCCCTTGAGGAAATTGAGAGAGGCAGCGTTGCCCGCCCTGAAGTCCGCAACGGGTTTGGGATGCGCCGCGATGACTTGGTCGCAAAGCGCTTCAAGGGCCTGGCTATCGCTCAACTGCGCGATACCTTTTTCCTGCACGATCGCGGCCGCTGATTTTCCACTCGTCAACATTTCGACGAGAACTTCTTTGCCCTGCTTGGCGTTGATCTTCCTGGCGTCGACGAGATTGAGCAATTCGTTGAGAGCTGTCGGTGGCACCGGACAATCAGTGATCGTTGAACCAATGACAGCGAGCGCGTTTTGCAGATCGTTCAGGATCCAGTTGGCAACCATTTTCGGTTTGCTTGCCCCTTGCGCCGCCTTTTCAAAGTAGCCCGCCAAGTCGAGATCACCCGCGAGGACGCTGGCGTCGTATGGGCTGATTTGGTATTGCTCGATAAACCGCGCCCGCTTCGCCGCCGGCAATTCCGGCACCCGCCCGCGAATCTCCAGGAGCAAGCCTTCGCTTTTTATCGGAAGGAGATCGGGGTCGGGAAAATAACGATAATCGTGCGCCATCTCCTTCGTGCGCATGACGAATGTCTGGCCGGCATCGTCATCCCAACGTCGCGTTTCTTGCTGAAGCATCCCACCACTCGTCAGCACCGCGCTTTGTCGCTCCACTTCGTAGGCGAGCGCCCGGCGCACACCGCTGATCGAGTTCATGTTCTTGATCTCGATCTTTGCGCCCAAGCCCTTCTGCGCCTCCGGCCGAATCGGAAATGTTGCAATCGCAACGCAGTTGTCCCTTTTCCATATCAGCATCGCTTACCTCGCCGTAGATGAGGATTTGTTTGAGGGCAGTGAGGAAGGCAAAGGCTTCTTCCGGCGAGTGAATGTCCGGTTCGGTCACGATCTCCATCAGAGGCGTACCGGCGCGATTGAAATCAATTCCGGTGCTGCTTTCAAAATGAAAGCTCTTCGCCACGTCCTCCTCGAGATGGATGCGGACGAGCGGCACTTCCTTGTCTGGCGTTGCAATGTTTTGGCGGGCATCCCTGGGATAAGCGAGTTCGGGCAGAGGGACGCGGCCTTTCCCGCAGAGCGGCAATTCGTATTGCGAGATCTGGTAGTTCTTCGCCACATCGGGATAGAAATAATTTTTTCGATCGAATTTGCAGACCGGCGCGATCTCGCAACCCAGCATTAGTCCGGTCAGCGCCGTCAGGCGGAGCGCCTCGTGATTTATCGTCGGCAGAGCTCCGGGCAATCCAAGGCATATCGGGCAGGTGAGCGAGTTAGGCGGCGCCCCAAAGCGCACCGCACAACCGCAAAACATCTTCGAGCGCGTCTTGAGTTGCACATGCACTTCCAGACCGATGGTCGTTACGTAATTCATCCCTCACAGAAAATCTCGCACAAAGGCCACCAAGGTCACAAAGCGCTTAGAGTTCGACGATATCATCGAGCTGGCCGTTGATGATGCGCTTGATTCCGTTCTTAAGATGAGCTTCGCCGAAATTGATCAGCCGACCGAGCTTTAGCCCGCTCAAGCGGAGCTGCGTAAGGAGTTGTTTTGCATGCACCGGCGTCAACGCCGCGACCGACTTGAGTTCGACGATGACTTTTTCGCCAACGACCAAGTCGGAGCGGAATGCTTCGTCAAAGCGGATGCCATCATATATGATAGGCATCGGCTTTTGCCGATCGACCGACAGAGCTGATTTCCGCAGTTCATGCGCAAGCACCACTTCGTAGACCGATTCGAACAGTCCCGGCCCCAGTTTTGTATGGACCACAAAGGCAGCGTCGAGAGTCAGCTTTGCAATCTCATTCTCCGAAATTCCTTTGTGTCCTTTGTGACCGCCGTGCGAGCTCATTTCTTCGTCGCGTAGTCCAGCGCTTTCTGGAACTCGAAACTTCGCACTTGCGCGGCGAGCGCCGGATCGTTCACCGCTTCGATTAACTTCGGGTTTTGCAGCAGGTCGAGAAAACGCTGCTGCTTGATCAGATTAATGATTTCCGGATCCTGACGGAGCGCGACGATCTTCGGATTTCCCGTCAATTCTTTCGCACCAGGATAGGAAAGGAAGCGTTCCGCGCTTTGCGGGTTGGAAACGAGCGTCCCCACTTTGCCAAGCGTCTGGTAGGTGTTCGCGGGCACCACGTCCACTGCTTTGACTGCTTCGCCTAACGAACCGAGCTCGATGGAATTTTTCAGCTTCGCCAGCGAGGCGATCATCGGTGGCGGGGTCGGGTGCGGAGCGGAGGTCAACGGTTCGGACGGATGTTTCGCACTGGCCTGGTTGTGGGATTCCGCACTGGCAATTGCCCCGAGAGAACGGATCGCGACGATCACCAGCCAGACGCTGAAGAGTCCAAAGAAAATTCCCAGCGTCGCTCCGCAGACGCCGTAAACCACCCGTACCATTCCGGCGCTCTGCTGACCGGTTCGCTTAAAAAGGATCGCGCCAAGGACGTTGATGACCGCATAAACGAGAAGCGCAAGGAGGGCGCCGGCGATGAGGGATATAAAGAAATCGGGCACTCCGAGGAACAAGCGGAAAACTGGGAGAAGGAGACGACCGCCGAAAATCGCTGCGGCATAGGCGGCGACCAGAGCAACGAGACGAACTCCCTGACGAACGACGCCAAGACGCCAGCCGCGCACCACCTCGAAAAGAATGAGGACGAGCGCGAATGACAGAAAGATCGTCTGCCACAGTGAAGATCCCGTTGTCATGGCATCAAAGTGAGTGCGTGATCGCCTTCTGCCGCAACGCGTGATCGCAAAGGACAAGGATGGCCATCGCTTCGACCATCGGCACCGCGCGCGGCAGGACGCAGGGATCGTGACGTCCGCGCGCGGTCAGTGTAGTTTTCTCTTTCGCCGCTGTGACGGTTTGTTGTTCGCGCGCGATTGTCGCGGTGGGTTTGAAAGCGACGCGGAAGATGATCGTCTCGCCGTTGCTGATCCCGCCCTGGACGCCGCCAGAACGGTTCGTCGCCGTGCGGATCTTGTCTTCGCGAATCTCAAAAGGATCGTTGTGTTCCGAGCCTTTCATGGCCGCGGCCGCGAAGCCGGAACCGATCTCAAAACCCTTCGTGGCGGGCAGACTGAGCATGGCCTTGGCGAGATCGGCCTCAAGTTTGTCGAAAACCGGCTCGCCCAAACCGGGAGGCACGCCGCGGATTACGCACTCGATGATTCCGCCTAACGAATCGCCATCGGCCCGCGCCTGCTCGATCGCTTGGATCATTTTCTCCGCCGCAACTTCATCCGGGCAGCGCGCGGAATTCGCCTCCACCTCTGCGCGCGTCACTGTCTCAGCATCGACCGAGGCGGCGAGGTCATATACGTGAGTCACGTATGTCACGACCTCGAGCGTCGGGTGAAGAGTCGCCAGTACCTGGCGCGCTACGGCGCCGGCGGCAACGCGGCCAATCGTTTCGCGCGCGGAAGCGCGGCCGCCGCCTTGCCAGTTGCGAATCCCGTATTTGGCTTCGTAGGTAAAGTCGGCATGCGAGGGGCGAAACGTTTCCTTCATTGCGCGATAATCTTCCGGACGTGCGTCTTCGTTTCGGACCAGGATTGCAATTGGTGTACCGAGGGTCGCGCCCTGAAAGACTCCGGAAAGAATTTCGCAGCGGTCTGCTTCCTGACGTGGCGAAACGACTGCGCTCTGGCCGGGACGGCGCCGATCGAGTTCGCGCTGGATATCGGCCTCGCCTAACGGAATTCGCGGAGGACAGCCATCGATCACCACGCCTACGCCGCCGCCGTGCGATTCACCGAAAGTGGTGATGCGAAAGAGTTGTCCGAGGCTGCTGCCCATCGAAGGGCAGTTTAGTGGCCTAACGGAACAATCACAATCTGCAGTCGCTCCTGTGTTGTCATCCCGATCCGGCGCAGCGCGGAGAGGGACCTCACAGTTGTAATGTGCGCTTTTCTAGTTTTCTGACGGCGCAGTTTGCAAGTGCGAGGTCCCTCGCCGTCTTCGCGGCTCGGGATGACAAGCATGGGGCGGTGCGCAAGACAGCGGCGAGCGCGGTTTGAGGTTGGCACGCAGATCTTCGGCATCCTCGAGTCCGACCGATAGCCTAACGATAGCCTCAACGGCGCCGGTGACGATCCGTTGCTCCTCGGAAATGGCACTCGTGCGTCAGGGTCGCTTTCGCATTGTCATCCCGATCCGGCGCAGCGCGGAGAGGGACCTCACAGTTGCAATGTGTGCTTTTCGGGTGTTCAGGCAGCGCAGATTGCAAGTGCGAGGTCCCTCTCCGTCTAGGCGGTTCGGGATGACAAGCATCGGGCGATACGCTAGATGGCGGCGAGCGCGGTTTTGAGGTCGTCGCGCAGATCTTCGACGTCTTCGACACCGACCGATAGCCTAACGAGCGATTCAGTGATTCCGAGCGCGATCCGTTGCTCCTCGGGAATGGCACCGTGCGTCATGATCGGCGGGTAGTTCACCAGGCTCTCGACTCCACCGAGGCTTTCGGCGAGCGAGAAGAGATGGGTGTTTTCGAGGAACCGGCGGGTGCCGGCGAGATCGGTCTCGAGAATCACTGTGACCATCCCGCCAAAGCGGTTACCCATTTGCCTCCGGGCCAGCTCACCCTGCGGGTGACTCGCCAGACCGGGATAATTCACTTTTCGCACTTTGGGCTCTTTCTCCAGCCAGTGGGCGAGTTCCGCCGCATTTTCGCAGTGACGCTCCATTCGGAGAGCGAGCGTCTTTAAGCCGCGCATGGCGAGAAAGCTATCGAACGGTCCGGCAATCGCGCCGACCGCGTTTTGCAAATATTGCATGCTCTCGGCGAGCGCGTTGTTTTCGCCCACGACGGCGACGCCCCCGACCATGTCGGAGTGGCCGTTGAGGTATTTCGTCGCGGAATGGATCACCATGTCGAAACCAAGCTCGATCGGGCGCTGGATCCACGGGCTGGCAAAAGTGTTGTCGGAAACCGAGATGGCGTTGTGTTTGCGCGCGATCTTCGCGACCGCTTCGAGGTCGATCAGCTTGAGCAACGGATTGCTCGGTGTTTCCACCCAGACCATGCGCGTGTTCGGCTTGAGCGCGGCCTCGACTTTCGCGGGATCGCTCATGTCGATAAAAGTGAAATCGAGATTGGCCGAGCGGCGGCGCACCCTTTCGAAAAGCCGGTAGGTGCCACCGTAGAGATCGTCGCTCACCACGACGTGCGATCCGCTATCGATCGTTTCGAGCGCGGTTGACATGGCGGCGAGACCGGAAGCGAAGGCCCAGCCGCGCGTGCCGCTCTCGAGATCGGCAACACAGCGTTCGTAGGCGCTCCGGGTCGGGTTGATGGAGCGGGCATAGTCGTAGCCTTTATGCCGGCCCGGGCTCTCTTGCGCGTAGGTCGAGGTGGCGTAAATCGGTGTCATCACCGCCCCGGTAGTGGGATCAGGCGATTGACCGGCGTGAATGACGCGGGTGGCGAGGTGATGTTTTTTCTTCATAAGAGGTCAATCAGGAAACGAGGAAAGCAGGAAAAGAAGCGACTGCGTAAGCTCAAAGAGACAAGCCACAGCTTCCTGCCTTTCCGCTCTATTCAGCCTATCTCACTTTGGCATGTGCAGCCGGAGGTAGGAAAGCAGGTCAGTCCGGGTAATCAGACCTAGAAACTTGTCCTGGTCCATCACGATCGCGACCCGGCCGCGGTCGAATACGCCTAACAAGTCAGAAATGTTCGCCGCCGGCGAGAGGGTCTCGAGCCGATCGGTCATTGCTCCGCTGACGAGCTCATGAAACTGCGCTGGATCGCGATGCACTTTCACGAGCAGGTCCGACTCATCGATGATGCCGACGGCGCGCCCGTCCCCGTTGAGAACTGGCAGTTGCGAGACGTCACCGGAGCGCATGCGCTTAAAGGCGGTGAGCAGGGTGTCGTTAGGCCCGACCGAGATCACTTCACCCTGCTCGGCCCGGTGCGAGATGAGATCGCTCAGGTCGCCCTGCGTCGGGCCGCTCGACAAATCCCTGCTCCGCCATCCAGAAATCGTTGAACATCTTGGAGAGATATTTGTTACCGGTGTCACAGATGAACGTAACGACGCGCTTCTTTTCCGTCTGCTGGCGGCAGTAGCGGAGGGCGCCGGCGAGGAGCGTGCCAGTCGAGGAACCGCCCAGGATTCCCTCCTTGCCTAACAACTCACGCGCCACCGCAAAGCTCTCCGTATCATCGATCTCGAAGGCGTCGGTCACGAATGACATGTCGGCGATGTCGGGGATGAAGTCCTCGCCGATTCCCTCAACCGCCCAACTGCCGGCCTTCTCTAATTTGCCGGTCTTGACCCACTCAAAAAGAATCGAGCCGGTCGGATCCGCAAGAATCATCTCGAGGTTAGGCTGGACCTTTTTGAAAAAACGCCCGAGGCCCGTGAGCGTCCCGCCGGACCCAACACCTACCACAACGGCATCGACATGGTGGCCCATCTGTTCCCAGATTTCGGGGCCGGTTCCACGCTCATGCGCGAGCGGGTTGGCCGGATTGCCGAACTGATTCACGTAAAACGCGCCCGGAATCTCCTCCGCCAGTTTCGCGGCCACATCCTGATAATATTCGGGATGCCCGCGCGTCACGTCGCTTCTCGTTAAGCGGACTTCCGCGCCGAGGGCGCGAACATGCGCGATCTTCTCCTGCGACATCTTGTCGGGAATGACGAGAATGATCCGATATCCTTTCGCGCCGGCGATGAGCGCGAGGCCGAGGCCGGTATTGCCGGCGGTCGCCTCGATGATGGTGCCGCCGGGTTGCAATTTTCCCTCGTGCTCGGCCGCTTCGATCATTGCCAGGGCGACGCGATCCTTGATCGAGCCAGTCGGATTCTGGTTCTCCAATTTGACGAAGAGCTGGCAGGGCCCGGTGTCCATCCGAGTGATCTCAACCAGCGGCGTGTCGCCAATGAGCGAGAGGATGGCAGGCGGTTTGTCAGGTGAGGGGGTCTTGGCAGGCAGCGAGTTGGTCATGAAAAATAGCAGGTCGAGGCAGCGCGCCGTTGACCACTGCTACGCAACACCTTGGCTGCGAATCGTCAAGCGAGCGCCGCGAAGCAGACACGGCAAAAAATCATTGGCGCGGGGCAGGATTTACGGAAGATAGCAACAGCGCTTCCAGCTTTCCACAATCTGCCATGCCTTCCTTCGACATCGTCTCTGAGATCGACAAACAAGAAATCGATAACGCACTGAACCAGGCGCGCAAAGAACTGGCGACGCGCTTCGATTTCAAGGGCAGCGTGGCCCAGATCGAACAGGAAAAGGACAAAATCATTTTGACCGCGGAAGATGCGTCGCGCCTGCGGGGTTTGCGCGAAATTGTCATCGGCAAGCTCTCGAAGCGCGGTGTCGATCTGCGCAACATCGATCAACAGGAACCGGCAATTTCCTCGATCGGCCACGCGCGGCAGGAGCTGAAACTCCAGCAGGGTCTTGAAGGCGACAAAGCCAAGGAGATCATTCTCGCGATCAAGAGCGGCGGGTTCAAAGTGCAGAATCAGCTGCAGGATCGCCAGATTCGCGTCACTGGAAAAAAGCGGGACGAGCTCCAGGAAGTGATTGCGTTTGTGAAGAGCAGAGATTTCGGCGTCGCGACGAATTTCAAGAACTTCCGCGACTGATTTTGAGGACAGGATTTACAGGATTAACAGCGATGAAGAAGGAATGCGGCGACGATTTCTGCAGAAATTCAATCCTGTAAAATCCTGTTAATCCTGTCTGCTTTCTTAGCCGCCCTGGACCGGCGGCATGATGGCGATCTCGTCGTCAGGCTGGATGACGTAATCGCGCCCGACGAACTCGACTCCGGCGCCAATGAGGAGGTTCCGTTCCCATTCGCGGAGCGGGGGATAGGCTTGAAAGAGCCGCGCGAGCAAATCGTTGACGGTTGCTCCCGCCGGAAGATCGAGGGCGACCTCACCGGCCCCGACAATCTCCTTCAACTGGGAAAAAAATTGCACTCTCAGTTGCATCGCCGGTTGCAAGCTCGTCAGGCTGCGGGGACTGGGAGAATCTTCTCTGTTCGCAGCACGCCAATGCACGGGAGATTGCGATAACGCTCCATGTAGTCGAGTCCGTACCCGACGACGAACTCGTTCCCAATCTTGAACCCGACGTAATCGGCTTCGACGGCAGCGGCGCGCGAGATTTGTTTTTCAAGCAGAACACAAACGCGCACGCTGAGGGGCCGGGCCTCTTCCAATTTCCGCCTTATGGCGTTGAGGGTGTGGCCGCTGTCGAGAATATCGTCGAGGATAAGAATGTGGCGGCCTGTAACATCGGGGAGCGCGACCTGCCGAAAGACCACTTCGCCCGTTGTCGTCGTGCCGCCGTGATAACTGGCCACGCTCAGGCAATCCAGCTTGAGCGGCAACGGAATGCGACGAAGCAAGTCTGCCATGAAGATGAGGCTGCCGTTGAGCACTGCAATGATGGTGAGCTCGCGATCCCGGTATTGACGAGTGATCTCCGCCGCAAGTTCATCGAGGCGCCGCAGGATGGTCTGCTCATTAAAAAGGACGTGGTCGAGGTCTTCCTGCATCAGAAGAATGGGCCACAATTTGGGTGGATTTCACCCGAGTAATTCAAGGCTGGCCAAGCGCCGTCTTGATTTCCTCCGTCAGCTTCGGATCGGCCTTGATTGCAACGCCGCGCCGCCACAACTCCGCGGCGCGGGCCATGTTGCCGGCGTGTTTGGCAGCTTCGCCTGCATTCAGGTAAAGAAGTTGCCGGTCAGCCGCGTTCAGTCTCTCCGGATTCTTCTCGACCTGCACAACCAGTTCTTCGAGTTGTTGGCGTGCGATAGCGCGTCGGCCGAGAAAGACGGGAAGCGCCTCGTTTGTCACGGCGCGGGTCAGCTGCACCCTTGCGTTCCCGGGTGCGGCCGCGGCGGCAGCGTCCATCAAGGCGATGCCTTTGCGCAAGGCGTCGAGCTTTGCCATGCCGAAGCCAAGATCGCGACTGCGCAAAGTGTAGGCGCTACCGAGGTAAACTCGGGCCAGTTGATCGTCGGGGGTCGCGGCAAGTACTTGCTCGAGCGTCGCGATGCAATCGATCACCGCCTGTCGATCACCGGCCAGGCCGCGTGCGAAAAGGCTGGTCGCAAGCTTATCGTTAGTCGGGTCAGCCGTCGCGGTTGCTGCCAGCGCGGTCCCGCACAACACAACAAGCAAACGCCGGAACATCTGAAACAATGGACAAAGCGGCCGGCAATAACAAACTTGGTCACGTCCGTTGGCTTTCCCGATGCTTTTCAAATATCGCAACCCAGCCCGCAACGTTATCGCCTACACGACGCACAAGGCCGGCTCGATGGTGCTGCATCGCGTCCTGAAGGATATCTGTGAGCTCAACCGCATCCGCTATTATTCGCCTAACGATGCCAAGGCAGCGCTGCCCTTCGATCGGATTTTTGCCGGCCATGATTTCATCGCGAAGAAACGCGGCTGCTTCGGGCCGATTCGTTTTTTCGTTCCCACCAAGGCAATCGACGAGGCCAGCGTCATCCTTCACCTGCGCGATCCGCGTGATGTCCTCACCTCGATGTTTTATTCCTATTGCTACATGCACGCGGGCGAGATCGCAGCGCAGACCGGTTATCGCAAGGAAGTGGCCGAAGCGGGGATCGACCGCTTCGTTCTCGATATGGTCGGCGCGCCGTTTTACGAATATCGGGGCGACTATGGGATTGGCTCGCGCTACAAGAAGTATGTCGGCAACGTGTTCGATCGCTACCAGCGTTACCTCAACGAACTGATCGACCGGCCAAATACCACCATCGTTTCCTACGAAGAAATGGTGCTGGCCTTTCCCTCCTGGCTGGAAAAGATCGTCGGTGCCTTTGATCTGTCCGATCGCGAAGAGACGCGGGCCGTCGTGGCCGCCCGCCATGCCAACAGCGTCGCGGCCGGAGAGGAAGATGTCTGGTCACACAAACGCAAGGTCACACCGGGCGATCATCGCGAAAAATTGCAGCCTGAAACAATCCGGCAGTTGGACCAGATCTTCGCAAGCGTGCTCGAAAAGCTCGGGTACTTCGGCAGCGCCTACTCTGAAAGCGCTATTCCGGTCCCGCAGACGCGAAATTAACCGAAAGCGGCTCGATTGGCGGAATTCGCCAACCGCACTTTGCGATTCACGCTCGGGCCTGCTGCCCATTCGGCGATCGTTCGCGTAAGAAGATCGAGACGTTGCGTGCGCGCGGCCAGGTCCGACTTCAGTTGCCGCTCCACCTGCTTCCGAAGGTCCGCAGTCGGACCAATCCGCGCGAAATCCCAGGCATCTTCGCCTTCGGCCTCGCGCAGGCTCTTTTCCAGTGCCCGCAAAGCGCGCTCTAGTTCGGACCGGACCGCGTGCAGCTGCGCGAGCGTCTGATTCGCCACTCGGTTCGCCTCAATGTCGCTGAGGGCGAGCAATATCTCCATCCGCGCGACATCGCTCGCGGCGTAAGCCTCCTGCACTTCATGCCAGAGCGCGGAGACGGCCGTGCTCCCGTCGGCCCGCAAATCCGGATGCAAACGCCTAACGAGTCGGCGGTATAGCTCCCGGACCCGCGCGTCGACCGAAGTGGTTTCTTCCTCTTTCTCGATCTCCTCCGGGACTCCTTCTCGCCTGGGGTGAAGACGGCGATGCGAAGGCGACGGCGGCTCCTCCGGTGCGACTCGAAACATGTGCGACTTGAAGGCTTCGAAAGAACTCGAATACGCTTCATCATCCATCTTGTCCGGGTTTGTCCCGAGCGCGCTTTTCACCCATTCCTGGAAGAGCGTCTCTTTTTCGAAGTCGCTTATCGCTCGCCCAGCTCGCCGCTGCCCCGCGAGAACTGAGCTTCTTCCTGGACGACTTCGTTAGGATGAGCGCGCCGAAACATCACGCGCTGATAAGCGCTGGACGCGTCCTGAAAAACCCGCCGCATTTCCATTTCCACCTCATGGATGAGCGTCTGGGCGTCGCGAATCTGGTCCTCCACTTCGCGCGCCGTGCTAAGGAGAACACCAAATTCTCGGGCTCGCCAACGGGCGAAGGCCGGCTTGTCCTTGCGCTCAAAATGGAACCATCCGGCGCGGGCGTGATCAAGGCGGGCCATCGCGCTCGTGCAATCCGTCGCCACGGCCTGACGCAATGGTTCTTGATCGAGCAGCACGATGGCGTCGCAAAGAGAAGAGCGATTCGATCCCGCTCTTTGCATCCGCATTGGGCGCTCTTGCGACATCCGTCGAATTTACGCAGCTGCTGGGACCGGGAAAGTCCCGCCATCCACCGGCGCATACCTTTGGAACTTAAGAAACGTTAGTCGCGAATCTTCCGCTTTAATTCCCATACGCGCAGCGCGGCGAGGATCAGTCTGCGGGTTCGTTCCAACCTCCCGGCGGGCGCCGGGGATTGAGCTTCCTCCGCTGCGGCAGCCGCACGCTTGCGCGCACCGTTGATACGCTGTTGGGCCTTGCGCGCGGCAATTCTCTTTTTTCTCTTGCGATTGCCTTTGGCTGGATGGAGGGGCATGATTCCATAGGTGCCTTTAGCATCTCTCGCGCCAGATTGGCGCCCGGGACATCGGCTTTCTCGGCGCAATCCCCGCCGAAACACGAAACTCTTGCCGTCGTGGAAGTTGCGCCGTGGCGACAATCGCCTAACGGGATGGCAAGTGGATCGTCGCCATCATGCAGCGGGCACTGCCGCCCGCCAGCTCAATTGTCGGAAGCGAAAGAGGGACAAGCTGGGCGAACTTTTCGATCGTGGCCGCGCTGCGCGGAGGTGAGATGCTCCGCAGCGCGCGTCGAGAGAACAAGGAGTTTGCCTTGTTCGCCATGCAGCTCAAGCGCGTTACCTGCGAAGTTGGCGATCTGATTGCGGTCCAGCGCAATGATGGTTTTACCGGTAGACTCGAGCCGGGCGCGGAGGGCGTTGCGCGACGCCGGGTCCTCGATCATGTCGAGCCCAACGAGGGCAAATTGCGATCCGACACAAAGCATGACGTTGGTGTGATAGATCGGTCGGCCGTCATCGCCCATGCTCTCAAAAGTGAGCGGCTCATAGTCGAAATCGGCACAGAATTGCTCCAGCGGTTCGCGGTCAGCCCGGCGGGAAAGGGAGACGTAGGCGAGACGATGAACATGATCGAGCACGAGGCTGCCGGTGCCTTCGAGGTAAAGTCCGCGTGCTTCGTAAGGTGAATAATCGACCACGTCAGTGACGCGGTAGAGTTCGCGCAAGCGGGCGATAAGATCGAGGCGCCGCTCGGTTCGGCGGGAGGGGGTATACATCGGGTAAAGCGCGATGCGGCCGTCGTGATGGGTTGAGAACCAATTGTTAGGGAAAACTGCATCCGGCTTCTCCGGCGATGATGTGTCCGCGAAGACGTGCACGGTCACCCCTGCCTCGGAGAGTATCTTGACCGCGCGATCGAACTCGTCCTGTGCCTTGACCGCGACCGCCCGCGGTGGTTCGGCGACGCTGCCCTGGAAGGCATTGTCGAGCGCGGTTTCAGGGTTCGGATAGAAGCGATCCGGCCGGATCATGACCACGGCGTTGGTGCTTTGTTCGCTCATTTTGTTTCGCCGCCGGCGCGAAAACGCTACGGGAAAATAGCCGCTTCAACAACAAGCGAAGAGGCTTTTTGGCCAAGCCGAAACTGCAGGCGCGCCAGAGGCGAACTTCGTTCTGTCGACATTGCGCCCACCGGCGGCCGCGCGTAGCGTGGCCGCCGGTGATGCGCGTCCACTCCGCGAGCTTTTCCGTCTCGACCCGCGGCAAAGGGACATACGAGATCACCGACCAGGTGGAGTCAGCTGTTCAGGCGAGTGGCCTGGGCGCCGGGACCGTCACGATATTCGTTAGGCACACCAGTTGCAGTCTCATCATCATGGAGAATGCGGATCCGACCGCGCGGCGTGATCTTGAAAAATTCTTCGAGCGCCTCGTCCCGGAGAACACTCCGTATTTCGAACACACCGCGGAAGGCGCGGACGACAGCACCTCGCATATTCGTTCCGTTCTCACTCGTTCGAGCGAGGTCATCCCGATTGCGGACGGACGAATTCAACTCGGGACCTGGCAAGGCATTTTCCTCTTCGAGCATCGACGCGCGCCGCATCGCCGCGAGGTCGTCCTTTGCATCATGGGCGACACTATCGACACAGGTTCCGAGAGTCGTTAAACTCGGAACCCTTGAAGACATTGCCTGCTTCCCAAAATCGCCATGACGCGCTTCGCGATCGCTGGGCCATCCCGAGCGTCGATCAGGTCATGATTGAAGAGCGTGCGGCCGCTTTCACGAAGCGGAGCATCAAGACTTCGGCCAAACTCGCCGGCCTCAAACTCGCGGTCTCGATGATGGACCTGACCACTCTCGAAGGGAAAGATACGCCGGGCAAGGTCGCCTTCCTGTGTCGGAAAGCGATGCAGCCGATCGATTCGCGCTATGATGTACCGTCCTGTGCGGCGGTCTGCGTTTATCCAAATTTGGTCCGCGTAGCCAAACGTTTCCTCGGCAGTTCCGGAGTCAAAGTCGCCTCGGTTGCGACTGCTTTTCCGACCGGTTTGATGCCACTCGAATTAAAGCTTGAGGAGGTTCGGCGCGCTTCCGGCGATGGCGCGGATGAGATCGATATGGTGATCGATCGCGGCGTTTTCCTTGCGGGAGATTATAACCGCGTCTTCGATGAAATCGCCTCAGTCAAGGAAGCGTGCGGCTCGGCCCACCTCAAAGTTATTCTCGAGACCGGTGAACTCCAGACCTACGACAACGTTCGGCTCGCGAGCGAAATCGGGATGCGCGCCGGTGGCGATTTCATCAAGACTTCCACCGGTAAGATTTCACCGGCCGCGACCATTCCTGTCACCCTGGTGATGCTGGAAGCGATCCGCGATTATTTTTACGAAACCGGTGTGCGTATTGGGATGAAACCCGCCGGAGGCATTCGTACGGCCAAGCAGGCGCTGGCCTATCTCGTTATGGTTAAGGAAACGCTGGGTGATGATTGGCTCACGCCTGACCTCTTCCGTTTCGGCGCGAGCACTTTGGTGAACGATGTCCTGATGCAGATCGTGAAGACCGTGGACGGCAATTACCAAAGCGCGGATTACTTTTCGCTGCCCTGAGCACTTGTCATTGTCGGCGGGCAGATCTGTAGACGCCTCCCTCTGGGAGGCGCGGGTCCGCGTTCACGAACGGGCGAGCGTTTTCTCTCGCGCTTCGCAGAGCGAAGCGTCTACAAATCGAGCGAGAAGTGATGTGAGGAGATGTTCATTCTCTTCGTCAGATAAAAACGATGCGCGGCAAATCGCTGCACGCCGGAATCCAATTCCAGTCTTCCACACCCGGCGGTGCGTGCTTCTGCCACGAGCCAGTCGAAAAGCGCGCCACCATGGCCTAACGAGCAGCCGTTCGCATCGGTCACGAGGTCGTCGACATAACAGAACCGGCCGGCATAAAGCGACTCCATCATCCGATAACCAGCCACGGCCTGGACCTCGCTCCCGGCTTCCAGGAAGGCCAGTCGATAACCGCGGCGCGTTGTCGTTCCACCTGCTCGACGAATCTCTCTTCATCCTCAAAGTGCGTCCGTAGCTGCCGCATAACCGGGAAACAGCGCAAAATATCGTCTCTCGTTAGCGCTTCTGCGATTTTGATTTGCATCTTCTCAGCCCTATTGTTGCGATTGAGTTTCTATCGCAGCGGCGCGTAGAGCCGTGGAGAATCTTTTCCGCGCCGCTGACGTCCAGATCGACGGGGCTCACCCCTGGGACCTCCAGGTGTCGGAGAAAAATTTCTCCCTTTCAGCGCTGGTCGCATTCCATCTTGAAGGCTGGCGGGTTGATCCTAAGCTGAACCATGCAGGAGTTCGCCGCCGGAAATTCAGCCTAACAATGCGCGTTTTGGCGATTGATGCTTCCCTGCGCAACACCGGCGTGGCGGTGATCGACGCAAACGGCGGCGGCAAATTTCAGGCGCTTTATTTCGGTGTCATTCACAATTCCGCCTCTCTTCCAATGTCCTCCTGTCTGGTCGCGATCCGCGACCGGCTCGCCGAACTGATTCAGCGCACGAGCCGGATTGCTGCGCGCTTGAGTCGGTCATTTACGTGCAAAGCCACAAGACCGCGATCACGCTCGGCGCGGCGCGCGGGTCGGCCATCATGGCGGCGGCGGAGCGCGGCCTGCCGGTCTTCGAGGTACGCGCCCAAACGAATCAAGCAGGCAACGGTGGGGAATGGCTCCGCTGACAAGAGCCAGGTTGCGTTCATGGTCCGGGCATTGTTAGGCCTGATCGAAACGCCGGGCGCCGACGCGGCTGACGCTCTGGCAATCGGTCTGACCCATCTGCGCGCCCAGGAAGCGGCGCGGCTGGGTTTGCCGGGCGGCGCTCGCATATGAACATCACGCATCATCGCGGTACGCGATGGTTCGGTCGGATTCGTTTCGCGACGCGCTCGAGCTTCAGGAAAGCATTGTGCAACGAAAGCGCGCGCAACCTGACGACACCGGACGAATTCCTCCTTTTGGAACATGAACCGGTTTACACGATCGGTCGCACGCCGGACCAATCGAGTTTGCGGGGAGCAAAACACCTGCCGTATCCGTTGTTTGAGATCAATCGTGGCGGGCAGGCGACCTACCACGGTCCGGGACAGTTGGTCGGTTATTTTCTCCTCGATCTCCGCCGTTACGGTCAGGATTTGCATCGCTATCTGCGCTGGATCGAAGCGCTTCTCATCGAGTTGCTCGCGCGCTACGAAGTCGATGCGACGACGCGCGACGGCCTCACCGGCATCTGGGTGGAAAACCGCAAGATCGCATCGATCGGCGTCGGGGTGCGCCATTGGATCACGATGCACGGCTTCGCGCTCAACGTCAGCGGCGACCTTTCACCTTTTAATTACATCACGCCTTGCGGCATCGCCGATGTGACGATGACCTCGATTGAAAAAGAAACCGGCGCGGCCCTTCGAGTTGAAGATGTCGAGCAACGGATGACGGCCGTGGCAACGGAGCAAATCAGCCATCTCTCCGCGCAGTCGATCGCGGTCTCTCCCGTCTTGTCATCCTGAGCCGCGCCGACGGCGAAGGACCTCACAATTGCAATCCGCGTTTATTGGAAAGGGTGGACGTCCCGTGTCACTGCGAGGTCCCGCTCCGCGCTTCGCCGGATCGGGAAGACAAGCAAGAACGGGCGTCCGGTATGGGACCACCAAAAAACTGGACGCCCTCCTGATCTGCCATTCATTGAGGCATGTCCATCCCACTCGAAGATACTTTTGCCGACATTATCGGGAAGGCGAAGCGCGGCTTGGGAATTTCCGATAACCAGTTGGCGGAAAAGTCGGGCGCGAAGGCGGACGCGATCGACCAGTTGTTCGACGGGAAATTCGATCTTGCCACGCTCGAACATGTTGCTCCGCTTCTCCAGCTTGATCCCGGTTCGCTGGCCGATCTCGCTCAGGGAAAATACCGGCCAAACGAAATTCATCTCGATGGCCTTGCGCAGTTCACCACTCCTTACCACGACGTGCAGGTCAACGCTTACCTCGTCTGGGATCCGGCGAGCAAGGATGCGGTGGCGTTTGATAGCGGCACGAATTGTTCTCCCATGCTTGAGCAAGCGAAGAAAAACGGCCTAACGATCAAACTTATCCTGCTCACGCACGCCCACACCGATCACATCGCCGATCTGGGGCAACTGACCGGGGCAACCGGTGCGCCGATTTACCTCTCAAGCAGGGAAAAGGCTCCAGGCGCGCAGGCCATCGATGAGGGTCGGAAGTTTACTATCGGCTCGCTCGGAATCGAATCGCGTTTGACGTGGGGGCATTCCCCGGGCGGGATGACCTTCGTCATTAACGGACTGGCGGCGCCGGTCGCCATCGTGGGCGACTCGATCTTCGCCGGCTCGATGGGCGGCGGCAATGTCTCCTACCCGGATGCGGTGCAAAATAATCTGGAGAAAATTCTCACTTTGCCTAACGAGACCGTGCTTTGCCCCGGTCACGGGCCCATGACCACCGTGGGCGAAGAAAAAGAGCACAACGCGTTTTTTGCCGGACGGATTTGATCTTATGAATATTGGATTTGTTGGGGTTGGCCGGATGGGCGCGAACATGGCGCGCCGGCTCAAGGATCAGGGTTATCACGTCACGTCGGTTTTCGATTCTCATCGCCCCGCTGCCACCGCCCTGGCGCAGGAACTTGGCAGCTTTGCCAGTCAATCGTTAGGCGAAGTGACTGCGGCTGCGGATGTGATCATCACCGTCGTTTCCGATGACGCCGCGATGCGGCAAATCTTCGCCGGATCGGATGATAACCTCCTCGTCAATGCGACGGGCAAGTTGTTCATTAACTGCGCCACCATTTCGCCCGAAGTGCACCTGGAGGTGGAGGGATTGGCGCAAAAAGCCGGCGCGCAAACTCTCGAAGCCTGTATGGCCTCGAGCATCACGCAAGCGCGCGAAGGGTCGCTCTATCTCATGTGTGGCGGCGAGAAATCCGCCTTCGAGCGCGCCGAGCCGATCCTGCGGGCGCTGGGAAAAACGATTCGCTACATCGGTCAGTCGGGCCAGGCCGCAAAAGTGAAGGCGCTCGTCAACATGGTCATGAACATCAACACCGCCGGACTCGCGGAAGGGCTCGGCCTCGGTGACGCGCTTGGATTGGACCTCACGATGCTGCGGGAAGTTTTCGGTGAGACCGGCGCGGGTTCGCGTGTTTTGCAAACGGACGGGGAAGACATGCAGAATCGCGACCACGCCTGTTTCTTCTCGGCTGCTCATGCCGCGAAGGACAGCGGGATCGCATTGCACCTCGCGGAACTCGCGGGACTCGAGCTCCCGCTCGCGCGCGCGACGAAGCAGCAATACGACCGCATGATTGCCGAAGGACTCGGCGATCTCGATAAATCCGGCGTTGCGGAACTGACGTTTAAAGGTCGCGGCGCCGGCAGAAAATGAGGCGACACCAAACGCGTTGTCATCCTAGCCGGCGGAGGGCGAAGGACCTTACAGATGAAATGCGTGCCCTCTCACAATCCGAAGCCTGAGACTTCGATTGCGAGGTCCCTCGCCGTCTACGCGGCTCGGGATGACAGGATTTTGAGCGCCTCAAATGAGAAGTAGCTTTACCAAAACGCGTTGTAATCCTGAGCCAGCGGAGCGGAGAAGGATCCCACCGATGCAATGAGCGCCCTTCGCATAATTCGAAGCCTGAGACTTCGATTGCGAGGTTCCTCGCCATCTACGCGGCTCGGGGTGATAGGATTTTGAGCGCGTCAAACGAGAATTCGCTCCATCAAAACCGCGTTGTCATCCTGAGCCGCGCAGACGGCGAAGGATCTCTGATTATTTCAGGGTCACCCAGCGAAACGAATGGTCAGAGATCCTTCGCTTTACTCAGGATGACATTCTCGGAGGATGACACTTCCAGAAGGATGACATTTCTAGAGGATGCGTTCCGCCCCGGTGTAAATATTCATCGTTTCGCCGCGCAGGAATCCGACGAGGGTCTGATTGTTGGCCCGCGCAAACTCGACTGCGAGGCTGGTTGGCGCGGAGATCGCAGCGATGATCGCGATCCCGGCGGCCAGCGCTTTTTGGGTCATTTCGAACGAAACCCGTCCGCTCAGCAAAAGAATGCGGTCGCCTAACGGAAACTTCTGCGCGAGCAAGTGGTACCCGATTAACTTGTCGAGCGCATTGTGTCGCCCAACGTCTTCACGGACGAGTAATAGTTCGCCATCCGAATCGAAGAGCGCGCAAGCGTGCAAACCGCCCGTGCGCTGAAACGTCTCCTGCGCGGCCGACAGTTTCTTCGGCAACTCGAGAAGCGTCTTAGAGCTAATCGCCGGCGCGGATTTGATCGGTGGAAATTGCTGAAGGGCCGCCTCGATTGTCGCCTTGCCGCAAATCCCGCAACTCGACGAAGTAAACAGATGCCGGCTGAACCTGGCCCCATCGAAACTGGCGGGATTCTTCAGCGCGATACTGACAACGTTGTTTGTTTTCGGTTCACTCGTTAGGCAAGAAGTAATCTCGAAAATATCACCGTAACCGCCAACAAGTCCTTCAGTCAGGGCAAAGCCTGCCGCCAGTTCGCGATCGTGTCCGGGGGTGCGCATCACCACTGCCACGCTCTGTCCTTCCACGCGGATCTCGAGGGGCTCTTCTACCGCCACTTCATCCTCCTGCCGGGTGCAGGTCGCGGCCGCGCGATACTTGGTTACTTCGATTGACTGGTAAGCCACGCGATTATTCACAGATCTGCCGGGGTGTTAAGATTGGCGAAGAGAATAGCTTCTGCGTCGTCGAGGCGTCTCTCCATCAATAAATTCCGCTCTTGCGCCCGGCGCACAAAACGCTGCATCGAAAAGTCGCCGTCACGCAAGGCGTCGTCGGCCAGCGGGGCGCACGCGAGGGGATAAATCGCGGCCAGCGGTTCGAAGTGATCGTAGGTGCACGGGACAACGCCTCGGTAGTCTTCGCAGAGTCGGAGAAGCGTGCGGAGAAAATCGAGTTGTCATCCTCGGCATATCGACCGCCAGGACGACGAGTCGGGGTGTCGTGCATCTTCGCAATGCCGCAGAGATACCGGCGAGCGGGCCCGCCTCCTCAGTTTCGTCCGCCACAATTTCGCTATCTGCCCACTCTTCGCGAGGCGGACCGGAGATCATCAATTGCTCGGGCGACAATCCCCGCAAAGTGGCTAACTGCCGACGCCAGAGCGGCTCGCCGTCAATCTGCAAGAACGCTTTGTCACATCCCATGCGCGAGGATTTGCCGCCGGCCAATAGGACTGCGCTGCAGCGCATCGTTAGGTTGTTTGCGCGGGCGCTGCTTGCAGAATCCTGAGATGTGCGTCGCCGATGCTAATCCGGCCATTCGTCAGGATACGCGCGCGCAATCCGCCGCGTCCGGCGAGGAATTCCTCGGCGCCGGGTGCGAAGGCGGTGTTCATCCAGTAACAGGGATTGCAATGCGCGGTGCCGTGGAACTGCACGCCTTGCAGTTCGAAATCCGCGCCGATCAATTCCACCAGATCGATTCCGGAGACAATGACATTCCTTCGCAACACCCCGGGCGATTTTGTCGTGACGCCAAGAGCTTGGGCCATCAAGTCGAAGACTTCCCGGGAAAAGAACGTGATCTGCCCCTTGTACGCGTCCCGGTAATCGAAAAAGCGGTCGCCGCGAATGCCATGGCCGGCAACGCACTCGATGCTGTTGGCGACGACGAGCGGAAAGTCGCCGGGAGGCCGGCCGTTGTGGCCAAAGTAATTGTGCCCAGGGGAAGTGAAGATTTGCTCGATGACCACGCGTCAGAGCCTAGGGCGGCGTTTTCGGGGCGCAAGCCTTCGGGTGCAGTGCGCGTCCCGGAGCTTGCGCTCTGCGCGCGTCCCCGTGACTTTGTCCCCGCAAAGATGAAAACTGTCTGGCGCGTCTTCGCTTACATCAAACGCTATCCCTGGATGGCGGCCGGAACGCTCACCTGCGCGATCGTGAGCACGCTGATGGTTGTCGTCTTTCCATGGGTGACGAAGTTCATTATCGACGACGTCATCGCTGGACATCGGCCGGAGCTCCTCCTTCCGATGGCCGTTGTCGCATTGGTCGCCTTCTTTCTCCGGGACTTGCTCGACGGCCTGCGGATTTTGCTTAACAACAGCTTCGAGCAAAAAGTAATTTTCGATCTGAGGAGCGATCTTTTCAGGCACATCGAGCGACTACCCCTGCGCTGGTTTGATAACCGCGCCACCGGCGATCTCATCACCCGCGTGGTGGAGGATGTGAACTCCGTCGAGCGTGTTCTGATCGACGGGATCGAACAAGGTGTGGTCGCGATTTTGCAGGTGGTGATCGTGACTGTGGCGCTTTTCTATTTCAACGGCAGCCTCGTCTGGTGCGTGCTTGTCCCCGTTCCACTTCTCGCGGGTGGCGCACTCGCTTATACCTTGACGGGTCCAAGCCGATATCGTCCGCAACGGCGCGCGGCTTCGGCGCTCAACGCCCTGCTGCTCGATGATCTCGCGGGGATTCGTCAGATCAAATCGTTCGTGCGCGAAGACCAGGAACACGACCGTTTCAACCGCGCGAGCGAGACGCTCCGCCAGGCGACATTGCGGATCATGCGTGCCTGGGCGCTCTACAGCCCGTCAATGGATTTTGTAAATTCGTTAGGGCTGATCCTGGCGATCGGATTTGGCGGTCGCGCCGTTATGCGCGGCGAGATGCAGGTCGGATCTCTCGTCGCCTTCATCACGCTGGCAAGGTTCCTCTATGAACCGGTAACGCGATTGCATCAGCTTAATCAACTCGTCCAAGCCGGGCGCGCGGCGGGTGAACGCGTCTTTGAGATTCTTGACGAGCCAGAGGAGCCGGGTCTGGATAAAGGCGAGGCGGTCGCGGAGATCGAGGGCGAGATTCGTTTCGACGACGTCAGTTTCGCCTATGCAAAAGGCCTGCCGGCGCTGACCAATATTTCGTTTCACGCCCGCCCAGGCGAAACGATCGCGCTTGTCGGAGCAACCGGCGCGGGGAAATCGACGCTCGTTAACCTGCTCGCGCGTTTCTACGAGTACACGTCCGGCTCGATCACAATTGACGGGAAACCGATTCGCGATTTTGCGGTGCACGCTCTGCGCGAAATGATCGGGATGGTGACGCAGGAAAGTTTTCTCTTCAACGGCACGATTCGCGAGAACCTACTCCTGGGTAAACCAGGCGCGACGGATGAGGAGCTGTTCGAGGCGGCCGAGACGGCGAATGCGCGTGCCTTCATCGATCGCCTGCCTAACGGGCTTGGGAGCGTGGTGGGAGAGCGTGGAGTGAAGTTGAGCGTAGGCGAAAAGCAGCGGCTCTCGATTGCGCGCGCGTTACTGAAGGATCCTCCGATCCTCATTCTGGATGAGGCAACGGCGAGCGTCGATACGGCGACCGAACGGCTGATTCAGCAAGCTCTTGAGAATCTTATGTTCGATCGCACCTGCATCGTGATCGCGCACCGGCTCTCGACAATCGTGCGAGCGGACCAGATTCTGGTTCTCGATCATGGCCAGATCATCGAGCGCGGGACGCATGCCGACCTCTTGTCGTTAGGAGGAAAGTACCAGCGTCTTTGCAAACAGAGTTTCCTGGAAACCGCCGGAGCCGAGGGGCAACCGGAAATGGAATTGATCGGTTTGTAGGGCGATCGGCAGGCGGAGCGCCCGCCCTACAATTTTGCCTGCAAAAGGCTGAATTGCGTCTCCAACTCACGGTAACGCGCTTCGCATTCCTGCAGCGCGCGCCGCTCCTCAAAGAGGCTCTGCTCGAGATCGCTGATCCGATCGCGCAAGTTGATTGCCATGGTGGTGGCGGGCGGTCCTTCCTCCGGTTCACTCGCCAACTGGTCGTCGGGCCGGCTCGGCAATTGGATCAGGTCGGTCAGATCCTTAATTTGGCGCCGCGAGCCGTCGCAAGAGTTGATGACAAAAGTATCTTCGCCGATCTCGCCGAGCCGAAGAAATTCCTGGACTGCACCCAGGGTTGTCGGGCCGTAATAACGTTCGCTCGTCACCTCCACGAGCCAGTCCATCTCCAACTCAGGAAACATGGGAGCCTTGAGCCAGGTTTGCTGATCGTGGGAGAGCTTGTCGTGCGGCGCGACCTGGGCGGCCGCGGCCCAGCGGCGCACCTGCTCGAAAGGCATGGGACCGAAAACGCTGCCGTCTTCGTGTTTGCTCAGGAACCACTGCAGGTTCGAGAACGTGTCCATCATTCGTTAGGGGCGGCGGGGCTGGGGGAAGGGGAGGGCGTGACGGCCTCATGCGGCCCCGGGATGACGAGCGTCTGGCCGATTTGCAGTTTTCGTTCGTTTTCGATGTGATTGAGCTTCTGTAACTCGTCGACCGCGACTTTGTGCATTTTTGCGATGGCGATGAGGGTCTCGCCGCGGGCGACGACATGGGTGGAACCACCGGTGGCTGCGGCCGCGGCCGATGCTTCGCTCGCCGTGGGCAGTGGGCTGCCCAGAGCGGTCGCTTTCGGATGCTCAATCTCCTGTTGTAAACGCAGAATTTGTTGTGAGAGCAGATCGATCTTGGTGTTTTGCTCGTCGATCTTTTTGCTCAGGCTGAGCAGGTCTGACGTCTCGGAGGAAGCTCCCGCGGCCGGAGACGGACTTTGGGCGTGCGCCGACAGGATGAGGCAACCGCCTAACAAAGGGATCGCGAGAAGGCTGCGAAAACGAATCATGGCGCAAGCTTGGCATCTCCCTCGGAAACTGGCAAGCTTAGGGCAGTTTGCGTTTTGATGGAGCAACGGTAGCGTTTTTCCATGCCAGAACGGACGGAAAAACCTGCGGCGCCCGTGCCATGGGGGCCGCAGCAGGGAGACGGGGGCGGTCCAAAATCTCCTGACGTTTCGAAGCCGGACACCCGCGATCTCTTGAAAAAGATGCGCAAGGTGGATCCGAACCAATCCAAGCGCTACCGGCAGCGCACCGGCCAGTGACGAATGATTCGTTAGGCGAGGCTGCCTTTGACTTTCCGGCGCTTTTGCGGCGGCATGGCTTGTTGAATGAAGCGATTTTGTCGCCCCCCGCGACCCTGACTCCCGCCCCGGCGGGTTTCACACCGACTCAGGCGACGACCATTCTTGCCTTCAAATTCACTGGCGGCGTCTTGGTGGCGGGCGATCGGCGCGCCACCGCCGGCAACACCGTGGTTTATGATCGCGCTGACAAGGTTCTCGAAATCGATCGACACTCGATCATGGCAATCGCCGGTGTGCCAGCGACGGCCTGGGAGATGGCCCGCGTCCTCGAGCATTCGCTGCAGTATTTTCGCCGGACCCAACTCCAGGAAATGAGTGTCGATGGCAAAGTGCGGGCACTTTCGAAGTTGCTCCGCGACAATTTTGGATTCGTCGTGCAGGGGATCGGCGTGGTCGTGCCGATTTTTGCTACCTACGATTTCGCCGGCCAGGGGCAGGCACGGCTTTATTTTTATGACGCGATGGGCGCGCAATTCGAGGTGACCGATTATGCCGCGACCGGTTCCGGTTCGCCCGCGGTGCGCGGCGTTTTGTTTTACGAAAACCGGTGGGGCAAAAAGCCTTTGCACAAATTAAGCGAACAGGACGCGGTCACTGTGGCCTTGCGCGCACTCGACACCGCGGCGGAAGCGGATACGGCGACTGGCGGTGTTGATCGCAACGCCCGGATATTTCCGATTATCAAGATTATCTCGCGCGACGGAATCAAGACGCTGCCGGACCGGCAGATTGCGGCGCGTTTCAAGTCTACCGTGGCATGATCGAGGAGCCTTATCGCTGGGTCGAGGCGATCGCGAACCGGCGCGAATACATTGAGACGCAGCTCGCGCCCGGCAGTCCAATTGCGGCGCTGAGCTACCGCGACGGAATCCTTTTCGTGACGATCGGGCGCGCCCGGCAAAAGCTTTTTGAGATTTATGATCGCATTGCGATGGGCGCGATTGGACATCCGGGAGACATCGAACGGCTGCGGATGGCGGCGATCGAGTTGGCGAGCACGGAGGGATTTACCCGCTCGGCGGCGGATGTTTCGCTGCGACGACTGGCTTTTTACTCGCTGAGTCCTCTCTTGAAAAACGCGTTCGAGCAGGTCTATGGCGCACCGTATCTGGCGCGGATGATTTTTGCCGAGGTGGGAACGAAACCGGCGGACGATTTATTTCTGCGCGTCGAGTACGATGGCGCGATCGCGGCCAGCGGCTCGGTGGCGAACGCCCAGCCACCGCGGTTCAGCGTCATCAGCGGAACGACACGTGCCACCGAGCTGATGGAGGAGTTGCTGCGGCGCGATCACGATTCCAACTGCACTCTGAAAGCAGCGCTGAAAGTCGCGCTCGATGCCTGGAGCGTGGGAAGCATGGCGGCGAAGGAAGAGGGCGCTCGAGAAATGCCGTCTCAGGAAGCGCTCCGCCAGCGTCGAACCGAAGAATTGCGGGGCGCAACGATCGAGGCGGGTGTGCTGGAACGAACCGGCACGAGCGCGATTCGTTACCGCCGGATTGGAGATGAGGAACTGCAAGGGCTGACCTCGGCCTGACGGTCCGGCGCACTTGCTTGACACGCCCGCGCTGGGTAAGAGGTATTATGCGGCGCGCCATTCCGTGGCTCGGGTTATTTCTCCTGGCGATTTCGTTTGTTTGGTTGGTGCAGTTGTCAGCGCCGCTGCATCCGCCCACCGTAGCGAGACCAAAAGCCGCGCCGGGCCGCGCGGAACCGCTCGTCGTAGTCCTGGATCCGGGACACGGCGGCCAGGATTCGGGCGCGATGTGCGGGACGATGGCCGAAAAGGACCTGACCCTCGACGTCGCGCTGCGAGCGGAGCTGCTCCTGCGCGCCGCCGGATTCGCGACGGTCCTGACACGCGCCGACGATCGCTACGTTTCTCTAGCGGACCGGGTATCGTTAGGCAACCGCTCCCGCGACTCGCTTTTTGTCAGCATTCATTTCAATGACGACGCGCGTCCGACAGCCTCCGGGGTCGAGACCTATTATGCGCAGCGGCAATCGGCGGCCTCGCTTGGTTTTTTTTCCTGGTTCTCCTTTCTGCAACGCGCGGAGCCTGGGCCGCTGACGGAAAAGAGCGAAAGTCTGGCTGGTTTCATCCAGACGGCTCTGGTCGAACGGACGCGGGCGGTGAGCCGTGGGGTCAAGCCCGAGCAATTCTACGTCATTGCCAATGTGCAGCATCCGGCGGTCCTGGTGGAAGGCGGTTTCATCACAAACAAATCGGACGTGACGAAGCTGGCGACGACGGATTACCGTCAAATGATTGCCTCGGCCATCGGTGACGGGTTGCATCGCTATCGGGAAGCGATCAAAGACGGCAAGCCAACCTTGACCCTGGCCGCGGCCCGGCCTGAATAACTGGAAAAAATGTCTCGTCGAATCCACCCATGAAACGAAGCTGCTTCGTTTTTCTTGTATTCCTGCTAATCGGCGCCAGCCCGCTACGGGCCGATCAAACGACCTCGATGGTGCAAGAGGCGCTGAAGGAGCAGGGATTTTATTACGGGGACGTGAACGGGGAAAAGACGGCGGACACGACCGCGGCGCTGCGCCGTTACCAGATTCGCAACGGACTGCAAATCACCGGCGAAATTGATGCGGAGACTTTACGTTCGTTAGGCGTGGGCGCGGGAGCGACGCGACCCGCGACGACCCCGCAACCGTCGAGCCCGGCTGCGGAAGAAACAGAAAAAGGTAACAGGGAGCCGCCACAATCGGCTGAAATTTCTCCGCGACCTCCCGATAACTACACCGGGCAAGCTCCTTCCGCCTACGGCTACGGTCCGGGTGGCCGCGCGGCTTTGCCTGATGAGGGCAGCGTTTTTGCGGGCACACCTTACGAGATGGCGCCGCCGGATTTACAAAGGCATGTGGTGGTGGGCGCGCAGACGCTGCTTGCCCGCTACGGGTATTATCGGAGTGGAATCGACGGCGAATTTGGTCCGGGCACGGCCGCGGCGGTGCGCGGTTTCCAGGCGCGCTCCGGCCTGGTGGCGGATGGCCGGCTCAACATGGAAACGCTGGCGGCGCTCGGCCTTCTGCCGGGGCAACACTCGCCAGGTTATCCCGCACATCGACGTTGGTTGAAAGGCAGACCCATTTATCGCGGTGAGTGGGTGCCTGACCGTTAGGGCGGAACTCCCTGTCTAAGATTTCGATCGCAGCACCTAAAGACGACAGCTCTTATGATTTGTCGTTTGGAAACCGGATCGATTGCAGTTCGGCGAAGACCGACCCGACAAAGATGCTCGCCTCGACCCGAAGCAAGAGCCGATCGGCGTCGTCTGAAACCCAGATGCTGGCGCGCCGAAATTTCTTATCTGGTTCCAGTTCGCCATTCCGGCCAATCTTGTTCAGCTGGAGGTCAAATTTAATTGCGGGGTAGGTGCCGGTTGCAATCGTAACCGGAGAATGTTTTGAGACAGTGATGGTGGCGAGGTAGGGACTGGTAGCAGGAAAAACTACCAGGCGATAAACGTCCCCATCGTGCATCGTCTGGCTGCGGAGACGCAGTAATGCCGAGTGCATGTCGTAGACCTCGCCTGCGAAGATGAACATTTTGGTCTTGGCGGTCTTGTTTGATTTGGTATCCGTCCGAGTCCGCTCGACCCCATTGGGTTTGAAGACCAAGTCGGTCGTGACGGTCTTGCGTCGCGTGACATCAACCTGATGGACTGTGAGGGGGCGGAGCGTCGCGGCATCGGCCAATGCGCGATGGGAGACATCGAATTTCCAAAGCGCGCGCGCTACTCCGATGGTTTGGCCATCGGCAAGGAGTTGGAAGCGGCCCTCGTGCTCATCGAACTTAATCTCTCCCGTCGCAGCGACGATATTGTTCCAGCCGAAGTTGTAGGTCGCGACCAGAGGACGTGGATTGGGGAACTCGCCACGAGGAAGCGGGGTGACCGTGTTCGCCCAATCATGCGGCGTTGGTTTAGGAGGTGTGTCCGAGAAGCTGGCGACGGCCGCGCATAACCAGATCGCGATTGTCCCGTAAAATCCCACCGCCCGACCATCGGATGCAGGCCGGCGACATGCAACTGACCCTGAGCACCAACTTCGCGGGCAAAAAAAACGCGCGCTGGAAGCGCGCGTTTCTCTAAATTGGCCTTCTGATTAAGGCTTTGCCTTCGCGGGACTGGCGGAAGCTTTCGGCGCCGGGTTGCTGCTGGGTTTGTTGAGCTGCGCCACAATCTCGCTGGTAAAATCCATATCGGGTCGCGCGAACATTACCATCGGCACGCCGTTCAAACTCACGCCGGAAACGTCGAAAACGAGGTCCATGTTGCTGGCCTTCACCTTCGTCATCACGACATCGGTGATTTCCTTTACAATGCCGTCGCGCATCCGCACGGCTTGTTCCTGCAACTGCTTTTCGCGAGTCTGCCGAAAATCGTTGATCTCGCGTTCCATGTTTTTGATGCTGGCGATCTTCTCGTCGCGATCCTTCGCCTTTTGCGTTTTCGCGTCTGCGCTCAAAGCCGGAGCTTCGAGTTGCTGATTGAGCTTGTTGATTTCATCGAGCGCCTTCTTGTAGGAGTCGGCGCGGTCGTCATATTCCTTTTTCGCGGCGTTCTTGGCGTCATTGATTTTCGTCTCGGCGTCCTTGGTCTTGTTGTATTCCTTGAAGGCGCGATTCATGTCGATGGTGCCGATTTTCAAGCCCTGAGCGAAAGCTCCGGCGGGGAGCGTAAGGGCAGAAAAAACGGCAACGAGGATAAGCTTTTTCATAGATGTAAGGCCAGACTGGTAATTGGGATGGCGTTAGACTGCAAGTGCCACCTTTCGTTCAAAATTGATAGCCGACGCTAAACTGGATCTTGCCGCCGTTGGTGTTGTTATCTTTTTGAATGGGAATGCCGTAGTCGATCTTCAAGGGACCGACAGGGAGATCAAGGCGCAAACCGACGCCGGCGTCTGAAGCAAGGTGCGCGGTCCCGAAATCGTAGGCGTCCCGGTTCACATAGCCGGTGTCGTAAAAAACGGCGCCACGGACACGCGCGATGATCGGCACCGTGATTTCGATGGTGGCGCGGGCAAGCGTGCGGCCGCCGAGCGGTTCGTTATTTATATCTTTCGGACCGACGTCGCGAAAGTTGAAACCGCGCAGATCATTGGCGCCACCAAGAAAGAGCCGGTCGAAAATTGGAACGTCTGCCGCGCCGTTCCAGCCATCCGCCACTCCCACCTCGCCGTTGAGAGTCAGGATCATGTCCCAGGGGAGAAGGAAATACTGGGAGCCCTCCAGATCAAAGCCATAGGTATCGGTGTTCCCGCCAAGGAAGCCGCCGGCCAGACGTGGTGTGAAAATAATGCGGTGGCCGTGGCGAGTGAGGAAGACACTATCGCGGCTGTCGTAAAGCAGCGTGGTGCTGATCCCACTTTTCAAGTGATCACCTTCCTCGGCCGCAATCGACGGAGAGGCGCCCAACGAGACGTTGAATATGTCGATTTCCTCCAGGCGATAATCGAGGCTCATAGAGAGGAAAGGCGTGAGAGGCTTCCGCAGGTCAATGGCGAAGCCGTAATTGCGCTGATCGTAAATAGAACTGAGGTAGCTTGCCTCGGTATAAAACGCCTGGCCCCCTAACGACAAACGCCGGTCGAGGAAATAAGGCTCCTCCAGCGAAACAAGAAAATTCTGCGACTCCGTGCCGTACTGGAGACGAGCGCGGAACTTTTGCCCGGCGCCCGTGAAATTAGGATAATTCAACAAGTCGAAGTTGCCCTGGGTCAGCTCGACGAAGCCGAGCAGGCTCTCGATCGTGCTAAAGCCGGCACCGAAATTGAGCGCTCCCGTTCGCTTCTCCTGCACTTGGACGAGGAGATCCTTCCGTCCTGGAATACTGGTGTCCTCCGGATAGGTGTCGACTTTCTCGAAATAACCCAGGTTCTCCAGCCGCGCTTTACTCGTGTCGACCCGAACGGTGTTGAAAATGTCGCCCGGCAAGATGGAAATTTCACGCCGCAGCACTTTGTCCTTCGTCCTGGTGTTGCCGGTAATGTTGACGCGTTCGACGAAAGAGCGCGAACCCTCAGTGATGATGTAGGTCAGATCAACCAGGCCGGAGCCAGCAGGCGTCCCTTGAGGGATGATGTCGACATCGACAAAACCACCCGCGCCGTAACCATCGGTGATCGCCTTGGTGTCGTCCTTTAGTCCGTTCGGTGTATAGATCGAGCCTTCCTTCATCTTCACCAAGGCGCGCAGTCCCGCCTCTTTCGCCAGATCCTGTCCTTGGAACGACAGTTTGCCGACATGGTATTGTGCCCCCTCGTTAACATGGACGACCAGCTGCACGCCATCTTTGATGTGCTCCTGCCGCACTTCCGGGATGGAGACATCGATGTAGCCGTGGTTCTGATAATACTCGCGAACGCTATCGAGATCCTGCTGTAACTGAGCCTGATCAAGCCGGCCGGACTTATCGAAAAACGAGATTATCGTCTTCGCCTTAGTCTTCATTTGTTGCCGGAGGGTGCGATCGCTGAATTTTGTGTTGCCTTCAAAGTGGATCGCGCGCACCGCGCCTTTCTCGCCTTCGTTAATTGTATAAACCGCGCGCGCCGTGCCGTGGCTTTCATCCGATATTACCTGCAACTGCACGTCCACCCCGGTGAAACCTTTGCGCTGGTAGAAGTCGATGATGTTTTGGCGGCCTTCCTCAAGTTTCTCCGCATTACTGGCTGACGGGACCCTGAACTTGACCTTATCCCGCAGCGTTTTGGCTTTGAAACTCTGGGCGCCGTCAATTTCGATCTCGGTTATCAATGATCTGGTGGCGAGGATGACCTGCACACGGACGCCATTGCCTTGCGGTTCACCGAAGATGCGGACGTTCTGGACTTTTCCCGACTCATAAAGCGCGCGAATGTCATCTTCCACCGTTGTCTCGGAATAAGGCGTGCCGATTTTGGTCCGCATTGTGGCAAACACCCGATCCCGGGAAACCGTCTCGGGGCCGACGTAGCGCACATCGATCGAGGTGATGGTGACGCCCTCCACTCCTTGCGCGAAAACGCTCTGGGGCCGCACCAGAACAAGGCCAAGTAAAATGAGAAAGGCGGCGAAGCGGCAGGATGCGGTGAAATTTTTCATAGACAACAAAGCAATCGCGGAACGGCCGTCAGCATTAAACAGGCGTATTAGATGGGTAATGGCGGTGATAACGTCAAGGCAGGAATGGGAGAATTACTGATTGCGGATTTCTGACCGCTGATTCTTGGATCCCACAGTGCCCTCTTCAAATCAGAAATCTAGAGGAGTTCGTACCAGTTGTTGCGTCGTCTCGGTTCGTAGCCGGCGTCACGAATCAGCGCCTCGATCGCTCGGGCGTCGAGCCGAAAAGTCGTGCCGGCGCTGCTCACAACGTTTTCCTCCATCATGACGGAGCCGAAGTCATTCGCGCCGTACTTGAGCGCGACCTGGCCGATCAACGGCCCCTGCGTCACCCAGGAGCTTTGAATATTGGCGATATTGTCGAGGAAAATCCGGGAAAGGGCCTGCGTCCTAAGATATTCCGCGGAACCGGTCGGATGAGACACCTTGAGCACCGTGTTTTCAGGTTGAAACGTCCAGCAAATGAAGGCGGTAAATCCGCCACTCGCGTCCTGTTGATCGCGCAGCCGCTGCAAATGTTGCACGCGATCCTCGATCGTCTCGACATGGCCGAACATCATCGTTGCGCTCGATTTCAATCCAAGCTCGTGCGCTACCTGCATGACTTCGAGCCACTGGTCGCTCTTGCATTTGAGCGGCGCAATTTTTTGCCTGACTGAATCGACCAGTATTTCGCCTCCGCCGCCCGGGATCGAGCCCAACCCGGCTTCCTTGAAGCGGGCGATCACCTCGCGCAGCGGCATTCCAAACGTCTCTGCGAAATGCTGGAACTCCGGCGGACTGAATCCGTGGATGTTGATGTGCGGATATTTTTCCCGGATGTGATGGAGGAGATCGAGGTACCAGTCGAAGCCGAGCTTGGGGTGATGGCCGCCCTGCATCAGGATTTGCACTCCGCCTGCCGCTGTCAGTTCATCCAGTTTCTGGTCAAACTCTTCCCGCGAGAGAACGTAATGGTCAGCGTCCTTCTCGGTCCGGTAAAATGCGCAGAACTTGCAATAAACGTTGCAAACATTGGTGTAATTGATGTTGCGATCGACGATGTAGGTGACGATCTCGCGGCCTCTGTCGCCGTAACTTTTTTCCTTCGCAAGGTTGCGCCGCGCGTCTGCCAGTACCCCCAATTCGGCGAGCGGCCAACGGAAGAGTTCCAGTGCCTCCGCGGCCGAAATGCGTTCGCCGGCGAGGACTTTCTCCTGCAGCATTTCCTCGTTGAGCACGACCATCGGAACGCAATCTAGACGAGCGGTCGCGCCCTTCGCACGTCTGCCCCGTAAATTTTTCCGAAGGTCACCGCGTCACGCAACGGCCGAAGCGCGCCGTGCCCGATGACCAAACCGCGCCTTCGCGTCGATTCCGTGACGATTCGTCAGGTAAGCGCAATCGCCTGGAACGAGCTCACAACATCATCCGGTCCGGCGGCGGTGAAAAAGGATTCATAGAACCCGGGGCCAAGGTCCCAGTGATCGCCCTTGTAATATTCGTCCCGGTAAAAACGCCAGACGCCGCTGACCACAATGAGCGAGCTGATGCGATCGTTCCAAAAATCGCCCAGGAAATGGAAGCTCAGATTGGTTCTGGCGTAGGCGCCTTTGAAACCGACGTGATCGTAAACAATCAGCTCGGGGAGCCGAAAATTTCCCTCGACTGGCTTGGCATGCCCAGGATCGGCGGCGTAGGCGTGATAGCTAAGCGGACCGACTTTCCATTTCGTGTCGATGATCGCGCCATTATCTGGCGACAGTTCGGTCTTGGATATTATTTTTCTCATAAGTGGCTTTCGTTATCTGAATTTGAACAGCCCTTCCGTTCCTGTCGAGATTGATTCTTCAGATTAATCAAATCCGATGTTCGCGGTTGTCAGAGCGCAAACGTATCGTCTTTTCCTGTAAATTGTGCGAGGCCCTGATGAAACGCACCGTTTTGCTCTTCGCCCGCATCAAAACTGAATAAGTGATGGCATACGGTCCCTGCGCCTTGACTCCACGCAGGAGCGCGCTGTCGCTGATCCCAGTGGCGCAGAAGATAATGTTTTTTCCATTCGCCAGATCGTCGGCGAAAAAGACGCGCCCAAGATCACTTTCGTGGCCATCGGCGATGAGTTGATCCCGTTCTTTTTCGTCGCGCGGCCACATCATGCATTGCATGTCGCCTCCGAGACATTTGATTCCGGCCGCCGCCAGAACCGCTTCCGGAGCCCCGCCAATCCCAACGTAGAGATCGATTCCGGTCTCCGGATAGGACGGCGCCATGGCCGCGGCAATGTCGCCATCACTGATCATGCGCAAGGACGCGCCGACGCGTCGGATTTCGGCGACAATTTCTTTATGGCGGGGGCGATCGAGCATCATGACGACGACATCTTGAACGCGTTTTTTTAGAGCCCTTGCCACCGTGATGAGCGTCTCTTCGATCGGAGTTTCGAGTTTCAATGTCTCGATCCCGGCGATTTTCATACTCCGAATAACATCCGGGCCGTAGGCCAACTTCATCATGTAAAAAGACGGGATGTCGCGCAGGGCAACTTTCACTCCTTTTTCCGGCGTCGCGGCGGCGATGCAAGTGATGGAGTTGGGTGCGCCCTTGGCGATATTCGTCGTGCCGTCGATCGGGTCGAGCGCGATGTCGAATTGCGGGGCGCCCGGAAGCCACATCCCGAGCTGTTCACCTTTGAAAATCCCCGGGGCGTCGTCTTTGATTCCTTCGCCGATAACGACTTCGCCGCAAATGTTCATCAGATCGAACATGCCTCGAATCGCGTCGCAGGCGGCCCCATCGGCCTTTTCCTTTTCGCCGCGGCCGAGCCAGGGAAGGGCATTGAGCGCGGCGGCTTCGGTGGCACGGACGAAATCGAATTCAATAATCCGCTCGATGTCGTCGTAGTTCTGCTTCGGAATCCGCATGGTGGTGAAATTGGCAAAACCAGCCGTCCGTGACAAGCCAGCCGTCTCGGTTTGGACAGGATTAACAGGATTATCAGGATTTAGAAGAGAAGAACTTCGCCGCAGATTCTTCCAATCCCGTTAATCCTGTAAATCCTGTCTAAGGCTTCTTTTCCGCTGGTGGCTTCGGTTTCGCTGACACTTCCTCGTTGGGCGCGATTTCGTATTCCGGTTTCGCCACGCCCTTCAGCCAATGATCGAACCAGCCGACGATGTGCTCGAGCCGCTCCACCCGATGCCAGGGCTGGCCGGATCGGGAAAGCTCGTGGGTTTCGTGAGGAAATTTCACCATTACCGTCGGGATTTTTCGAAATTTGAGGGCGCGAAACATTTGCTCGCCGCCCGCGCTTGAGGGCGTGCGCGAGTCTTCCTCACCGAGAACGAGCATAAGCGGAGTCTTGACGTTGTTGATATAGGTGAGAGGCGAGCGTGCTTTGTAGTCGCCTTCTTGATCGTTAAATGGCGGCGTCTTGAACCATGCCGGTTGGAAGAGCGTGAAGTCGGCCGTGTACCACCAATCGGCCCAGTTCGCGATATCGCGTTGGGCGACCCCGGCCGCGAAACGATCGGTATGCCCGACGACCCAGTTCGTGAGCAAACCGCCGCCACTCCCGCCGGTCACGCCCATTTTCTTTTCGTCGATTCCGCCCCGCCTGATCACTTCGTCGACTGCTGCCATCAGGTCTTTGAAATCGTCGCCGGGATACTTGTACTGAATCACATTGCCAAACTGCTGCCCGTAACTCGTGCTCCCGCGCGGATTCGGATAAAGCACGACATACCCCTTCGCCGCCATCCATTGGAATTCGTGCTCGAAAATGTAGCCATAGGCGGTGTGTGGCCCGCCATGGATGTCGAGAATAAGCGGATATTTTTTTGTTGGATCGAAGTCCGGCGGTCTCTGCACCCAGGTTTGGATCCGCTTGCCGTCAAAGCTTTGGTACCAAATCTCTTCCGGCTCGCTCAGCTTCAGTTGATTGAAAAGCGCGTCGTTCGCATGCGTGAGCTGGCGCGGCTCGGCCCCATCGAGAAAGAATAGGTCGTGGATCCGCGTCGGCGTTGAAGCGAGAAAAACGATTTTCTGCGTGTCGCCCGCGGCCGAATAGCGCGTCACGGCGTGATCGCCGTGGGTCAGGTCAGTGACTGCGCCGTTCTGTGCGTCAAACGAAGCCAGCTGAGTGCGCCCTTCTTTCGCATAAATCTCGATAATACTTTTGCCATCTGCCGACCAAATTGGCGTGATGCCTCCAGCTCCACGCGGCGCGGCGTTATCGCCAAAGACGCTGTCGCCGGCGTCGAAGTCGAAGTCGTTCGTTAGGTTGGTCGCCTTGGCGCCGGGCGTGAGGTCGATCGTCCAAAGATCTGGTTGAGTGTAGGAGTTTACTGGTTCCGCCGCGGAAGCAATGAAGGCGGCGCGTTTTCCATCCGGGCTGGGCGCCATCGTGCGAATGCCCATCGGAATGGTCGTAAGAAGTTTTTCTTCACCGCCCTTTGTCGGAAGAACGTAAACCTCCGATTTCGGAAGCTCGTAATAGGGTTCGTCGACATGCCTTGATACGAAATAGATCTGCGCGCCATCTTTCGACCAAAAGGCATTGCCTTCGTCGAAGCGGCCGTGGGTGAGCTGGCGGGGCTCCACTTTCTCGTCCCCGCTCTGTGGCCGCGCCACCATCCACAGATGCTGCGGGCGTTTCGGATCGAGATAACCTTCTTCGTCATCACGATAGACCGCGTGGGTAACGACGTGCACGTCGCTCTCACGCTCTTCCTCAGTCGCTTCTTCGTTCTTCTTTCCGTTCGCCGCGATCGATCCGTTCGCGTCTGCCGCCTTCTTCATCTCGTCTTCCTTCTTTTTCTTCCGCGCCTGCTTCGCGAGATCGTCCGGATTCGCGCTTGCCGCGAAGACGATTGCTTTGCCGTCTGGCGACCACTTTGGATCGCCCGCTCCTTTTGGCAGGTCGGTGAAAACGAACGCGTCTCCGCCTGACAGCGGCAGCAGGCAAAGTTGCGGTGGCTCCGGTTTGCCGTCTTTCTCCACGGCGCGACTGAAGACGATCCACTGGCCATCGGGCGACCAGCGCGGACCGGCGTCATGCGGTCCACTGGTCAACTGCCGCGGTGCCGTGTCGCCGGCCGTCGGCACCATCCAGATAGAGGTGTTGTAGCCGTCCTTCTTTTCATTCACCGTCACGCGCACAAAGGCGACGCGCGTGCCATCGGGCGACATCTGCGGGTCGCCGATCCAGACGAAAGCGAACAGATCCTTTTCCGTGATGTTTCGTTTCGCCGGCGCAGCCAGGACGAGAGGCGCGATCGTTAGGCAAAGAAAAGTGAAAAGAAAAGCACGCAAGATCCGGTTCGACATGCGCCTAAACTGGCACTGGCACGAGCGGGCGCAATCGGAAGTCGGGCATCCTGCCTGACTTGGCCGACGGCCTTCCAGGCTGTCGTTTATTTTAGGCAGGCTGGAAGCCTGCCAGCCGAGTCAGTCAAGATGACCGACTTCCGAGCCCGCTCCGCAGCCAATCTTTTTGTTGCGCCTCGCGCAACTCGCCCCTTACTCTTCCCGCGCATGTTTCGTCCTCGGTTGTCTCCGCTCGCGGCCCTCGCCGGTTTGCTTCTCGTTTTCACCTCCTGCGAACGACATCACGTCGGGGAACTGCCGGAGTTGCAAAGAGAACACCTCAATCCGGCTGAGGCGGTGGCAGAACCGGAAGCCGCGTGTCCCCAAGCCGCCACCCGCTTCCGCGACCCCCGCGAATTTTTTCCCGATCCGCACCCCTGAAGGAGTCGATCGAGCCCTAACGAAAAGGAGCGCCATGGCCAGCCACAAGTACCTCACTTCGCCGCCCAACCTCACCGGCATGCCGCCGGGCGTCCCTTACATCATCGGCAACGAAGCGGCCGAGCGGTTCAACTACTACGGCATGAAGTCGATCCTGACCGTCTTCATGGCCCATTACATCTTGAACAATTCCGGTGCGCTCGCGCCGATGTCGCCTAACGAGGCCTACAAATACACTCACTATTTTGTCGCCGGCGTTTATTACCTTCCCATCTTCGGCGCCATCCTGGCCGATGGTTTGCTGGGGAAATATCGGACAATTCTGTCTCTATCGATTGTCTATTGCTTCGGCAGTCTCACCCTGGCGTGCATGGACACTTCGTGGGGCATCGGCATCGGGCAGCGCACCATGCTCGCAATCGGTCTGGCTTTGATTTGTATCGGCTCGGGCGGAATCAAGCCCTGCGTCTCGGCCAATGTCGGCGATCAATTCGGCGAATCGAACAAACATCTCCTCTCGAAAATGTTCGGCTGGTTTTATTTTTCGATTAACGCCGGGTCGTTCATTTCTTCGATCATTTGTCCGTGGATGCTCGCGAACGGCACGCTCGGCCCGCGCTGGGCTTTCGGAATTCCCGGTATCTCCATGGTGGTCGCGACGATTTTCTTCTGGGCCGGTCGCAAGAAAATGGTGCACGTCCCGCCGCGCGGTCTCGGTTATCTGAACGAAGCTTTCTGCACCCGCGAAGGCCTGACGATCCTCGCCCGGATCGCGATCGTCTATTTTTTCATTCTTTTCTTCTGGGCGCTCTGGGGAATGAGCAACGGCGTCGAATGGACGCTGCAAGCCGAGAAGATGGACTTGCATTGGCTGGGCATGAACCTGATCGCCGCCCAGGTGCAAACGGCCAATCCGATTCTTATTCTGATCTGCATTCCGCTGACGAATTATCTGATCTATCCCGCAATCGACCGCGTCTTTCCGCTCACGCCATTGCGCAAGATCGGCATTGGTCTGTTTCTCACCGCGTTCAGTTTCGTGGTCATTGTTTGGATCCAGAGCCAGATCGACCATGGCTTGAAGCCGAGCATCAACTGGCAGTTGCTCGGTTACGTCATCCTGACGTTGGGCGAGACGATGGTCTCAATCACCGGCCTGGAATTTTCCTACACGCAGGCGCCGAATTCGATGAAGAGCTCGGTCATGGCGCTCTGGCTACTTTTCATCGCCAGCGGCGAATTCTTTGTCGGTCTGTTCAACGCCTGGGATGTGAATGCGGACGGCACCAAGAAGCTGACCGATTTCCAATATTTCGGGTTCTTTACCCTCGTGATGTTTGTCGCTTCGGCAGCGTTCGTCGTGCTCGCCTGCTTCTACAAAGGGCGCACCTATCTCCAGTCGCAACTGACGCCTGACGAAATTGCGACCGAACCAATCGTCGCCGGCGGCACGCCGACCTAGGACGCCTGACGATTTCGCGTTCCAGGAGACTTTCCCAAGCTAGGCGCTGGAGGGACGACCCGTCGGGAATGACGAATGACGAATGACGAATGTCGAATGTAGAATGTAGAAGGAATGACGAAGGTCGAATGACGAAAGGAAGCGCGCACGACCAGTTTTTCGTCATTTTTCATTAGGCATTCCTTC
>CAVYVJ010000044.1:0-168564 GCA_963771865.1 uncultured Verrucomicrobiae bacterium | reverse complement strand
CGAGACGAACTTTCCTTTTGAGGCCAGCTATGTGACTACAATATTTTCTGAATCTTTACCAGATGGCTGCGCGCAGCATTGCGGTAAACCCAGGCATTCCTTGCCGATCTCATTGAGCGCCATGAAGACGTTGACCAAAATCAAGGCTGCCATCGAACAACTCTCGTTTGAAGAGCGGGCCGAACTTGCTGCGTGGCTCCATGGGTTGGAAAGAAACGACGAAATGAGATTTGAGCAGATGAAGAGGGATTTTAGCAGGCGGGCAAGCTCGACCATCTATTGCGCGAAGTGGACGGGGACTCCGCGCCGGAAGGCTGCGCGAGATGCCGTGACATCTCGGACACACCGTCACTTCTGGGAACATTTCGATCGCTTGCCTAAGAGAGTGTTGAAAGACTGGAGTGGGTAGCGTTGCTGTGGATTTTGGCGCTGGCCAAGGCGCGAAGCGCAGTGCCGATATCCGGTGCGATCTCGGCCAAGGGAGCAACGCCGGCCAGCGCCAAAATCAACGCAACCGCGGAGGGCGCGAGGCAGAAGGGCAGCTGGCTGCGTCGCTCCTTCATTCCAGCCCACTGCGGGGATGCGCCTCGTTCGCTCTGTGCCATCCACCCTTCTGCCTCTGCGGTACCCATTCCAGTATTTCAACAGTCTCCTAAGGAGATTCAGGCTGGCCTCCTGGGAAAAGTCACCGGCTTTAGCAACGCGATCCGTTTCACCCGCCGCTGCAATTCAGGCCCCTGGTCAATAACGGCTCGAAATCCTTGAGTGCGCGCACGGCGACTGCTATGATTGTTGCCGGTGAGCGTTTCTGAACTGAAAGAGGAGGTGTCCCGCCTGAGCAAAGCCGAACGACTTCAGGCCATGGAATGGCTCTGGGCGTCGCTTTCCAAAGAACAACAGGACATCGAGTCACCGGAGTGGCACGGGAAAGTGCTCGCCGCGCGTAAGGCAAAGGCGGACTCGGGCGAAGCAAAATTTCTCAGCATCGCCCAACTCAAGAAACGCCTGCGCCGTTGAACCAGGTTGTCGTTCTTGCGGATGCCGTTGAGGACATCGAAGCAGCGAGAGACTTCTACGAAGCGCAGGAAGCCGGCGTGGGCGAATACTGTGTCGATTCGTTGTTGACCGATATCGAGGCTCTCGGCTCTTTCAGCGGGATTCATCCCGTGTACCTTGAATTTCACCGGATGTTGGCGAGCCGATTTCCATTTGGTATTTACTATCGCGAACACGGCAATGAGACGCAGGTTTTCGCCGTCCTCGATTTGCGTCGCAATCCAAATTGGATTCGCAAAGAATTGAGCAAACGGGGAGAATAACAAACCGGCCCCGCTCTTGCAGCATTTCAGTTGTCAGCGTTTCAGCCTTTCAACAGACTTCTGCCCTCTGCCCTCTGCTTGCCGCGCTGTAGCCTTGGCGAAGGCGGGACCGCCGACTTCCGTCCTCCAATTGCAGCTTTCAGCTTGTCAGTTTTCAGCATTTGGCCCCCGGCCTTGCGTCAATTCTCCGCGGAGACTTGTGAAGATTTGTTGCCCGGTGCTACCAAGGGATAACCTTACGATCTCGAACAAATTTCGCCGTCAATGATTGGGGTGCTTCACATGCCAGCCAGACACACCGCTCGCACCCCCGGCAACGGAACGTGTCGCGTTTGCGCCACCCATGTCAGTTCGCACCCAGTTCGCCACGGGACGAACCCGTCCGACGGCTCACTTAAACCAAAGGGGTTCTGAGACGACATCTCGGTTACCGAGATGTCGTGACTTGAGGCTGGAATTGGCCGCAAAGTCTGGCAGGGCGGCGGCGAGTTGGACGGGGACGTTGGAGATGCAATAGGCGAGCGATGTGACCGGGATCGACGATCCCGGCTACAACAAGGCAGGCACGGAAGCCCAACCGTCGGCGCCGGCGATCAGTTGTCCGCCACCGCTCAGCCTATGAACTTCACTCACCTCGTACTCGGCAAGGACACGATAGGATCACTTGAATTAACGGGCCTCTCACACGACATCTCGGTTATCGAGATGTCGTCATTAATGGCTGTCGGGGTCGGTTGCGCCGCTACCCTTTGCTGAAGGCCGACCCACACCTTTCGTCACATTATTCAACCGCTGGCTGTTGCGAGGATATACGTGAGTCACGTATATCATTAAATGTAGAGCCGAGAACTCGAGAGATCTGATCTCAACTTTCCTGCATCGTAAGCGGCTTAAGTTGGGGCTCCAGTATGGCATTGGCGCCGTATCCTTGCACTCTATCGCATTGGCGCTCAGAACGCTCTTTGCCGATCTTGAAGAATCGAAGATGGTTTCAAGGCTTGGATTGAGCGCACTCCCAAAGTCGGAATGAAGAAGTAAGACCGAAACGTTCCCTCCATGCTGGACGCGAAGTGATTTTGCCGGATTCGCAGATTATGTTTGAGCTTCTGTCGACCGGCTGGTGCAGGCGAAGGGATATGACCCCGCCCGGCATCGTTACTTTAACAGCCCGTTATATGTGGCTAGCAGGGCAGCATACTTCGGGTTCATTGCGTCGACTGCGTATACTTCTATCCAATCTGCGCCAAGGGCCGCACCCGCGGCCAGGGCCTCTTCCAGAGTTCCCTGAAGGTCTCCTCCGATTGATCCATCGGAAGCACCTGTGAGCTGAAATCCTGTCGCCCGTCCAGCGTCGTTATCCTGGATAAACTTGTTGATCAGATATTTGTTGCTGCTATTTGCGTTCAACCCCCATTGCATGATACCGAAGTTTGGATAGAGAAGGCCGTGGTTGATTACGGTCGTTATCGCCGCAGCTGCCCCCGGATCGTCGAAGGGAAGCCCCCCGGCCAGGACAAAGGGAGTCGTCTTTAGGTTCTGGTTATATGTATCGATGAACAGATCCGAGGATTTGATCCAGGCGGCGGTGTATTCGGCGATGGTCATGTCCAGCCCGATCTCAGAAGGAAGCGGCATGTATGACTCGGTCTTATATCCCAGTCCTCCCATCACAACCATGTCCAGTTTGCCTTCGAAGTGCAGGCAAAATGCTTTGATAAAGGCGATGATCTTTGGCTGCACGATCGGATCCCAGGGTAGCACCATGGGATCTTTGCCCATTTGAGTCTTATAAGTCTTGACGCCAGGTAGCGCAGTTACCCACGCCGGGACTGATGAGAGGATTCTCAATGAAACATCAACCTGCTTGTGGTACTTAACGGCGTCGGCGACTATGTCATCAATTCTCTTCCAATTATAAACTCCATCGGCGGTATTCGCGGTTGACCAAAGAAACTCTGCTTTCCGGCCGCCAATGCTAGGGTTGGTCATCGCGTCCCCGCCGATTTCGAATATGCCATGCGGAGCTTTTACCGTCGCATCCGAGTCTGGCGGAGGCGAGTCAGTTGTGTCTGGTGTTGACGGGGGAGAAGCCAGTCTTGTTTTGGCATTTTCGAAAGCGGCCGTGTAACTAGTGTTACCGGCGTCTTCGCCGTAAATCTCGAGCCACTGCGCTCCCAAGGCGATCCCGGCATCCAGTGCCTGTTCCAGCGTTCCGCCGAATGTTTGGCCGTTACCATCGCCAGTCACCGGGCAGAGGAATTGGAAGCCTACCGGATTGCTCCGGCTGTATTGCGCAATCAGCGCGTCAGGCAAAGATCCTTGGGTGCCCCGGCCGCTTAGACTCCAATCCATGATCCCGAAGCGTTCGCCATAAAGTGCAGCTGCCCGGTCCACGACATCAGTCAATGCCGTGGGCGCGTCCGTCCCGCCGAAGGGAATGGCAGCGGCCATCATGCAGGGCGTGGAGGAAAGATGAGTGGCATAGGCGTCAATGATGTTGTTAGAAGCGTCCTGCCAGGCAGCGACCGCATTTTCCAGGGTCATATCGAGGCCGATCTGCTCGGGATCGGGCATGTTGGTTTCGGTGTTCAGACCCATCCCGCCCATCACGATGTAAGTCACGACGCCGTCGTAGCGCAGGCAAAGCTGGGTGACAAAATTAATGATATTCTCCTGCACGATCGGGTCCCAGGGCAGGACGACGGAGAGGGTCTGGCCGTTTGTTACCGGCAAGTCATAGGTCTTGACGCCCGGAATGGCGGTCAACCAGGCCGGCGGATCAGACAAGATGACGAGAGAAATTCCCAGTTGCTTCTGGTTTGCCTGGGCGTTGGCCACGGCCTTATCGATCACTGACCAGTCGTACTCTGGCCGCGCTCATCGGCTGAATGTCCGTCCACTTGATTTGCAGGCGCATTCCATCAATCGCCGGGTTTGTCCACCCGTCTCCACCGACTTGAAAAAGTCCATGCGGAGACTTCGTTACCTCCGCTGCGGTCGTAGCGGACTGAGGGAGGAGAAGGGACAGGGCCGTGAGAGAAAGAATGGTCAGGTATTTCATGTGGCGTTAGTTGCCCAGCCGGGGACCATGCCGGGTGTGTTCTAATTGGTTGCGACCCGCGGACCCCTTGGAAACCATGCGCGGGCCTTTTATGTTGCAGCCAAGTTTTTACCACGCAACCGGTAAAAGGTTACAACCCCGCGACAGCGACCCGGCGCTTTTCACCGTCAATGGGAAGCAGTCCCCGGCATCAGGAAAGAGATATTTTGCCGGCGCCGAAGTTCATCCCCTTTTGCCCGCCTGAGGCGGTCGCCTTCTCCCCCGTCACGAGGGAATTATAGCTAACGATGTTGTCGACGTTCATTCGTCGCCGCGCCGCCGACGACCTTCACCTCGTGCTCGGCAAGGACGCAATAGGATCACTTGAAAAAGGGCCTCTCAGATGACATCTCGGTTACCGAGATGTCGTCATAGTGGCTGGCAACGCATCATATGGTCGACTTTTCATCCGGGCGGCTCAAAACAGAATTCAGGCGACGTCTCAATCAATCATCGGAACAATCAGCGGGCTTCGGAGGCATCGCACCCTTCTGTTTCCAACTGGCGCGGCGCCTAGTTGCCCTGCTGGAGCTTCGCGAGTTTCTCTTCGGCGCGGGCGACGTCGGACTTATGCGCGCTTCCAAGAGAAAACAGTTGGCGTTGGCGGCGAAGATTCAGCGCCGCGGCTTCGAGCTGTGCTTTGTGATAATTTTCTTCCGCGCTCTGCGCGGCGGCGCTGGCCCGGGCGAGCGCTGCGGTCGCCGCGTCCACTTCTGGCTGGCTCGCCTGTCCGGCTGCGAAACGCGCTTTCTGCGATGTCACCTCCTCTTGCGCAGCGATCATTTGCGCATCCGCCAGCTGCGACTCCAGCCGGACGACGCGTAACGCTCGCTGTTCCGCTTCGACTTTCGACAGCACCCCGATCTTCACCAGCCGCGCGGCCGAGGCGGCGCTTTTCTTCGCTCCCTCCAGGCGTCGGGCGAGCTTCGCGGCATCCGGCTGAGCTTCGGGCGCGTTTTCCTCCGACTCATCGGGCGCACTCTCCGGGTCACGTGGCAGGACTAGCAACGGCGGCTCGATGTCGAAGGAATCGTCTTCGGATTTCGGCACATCCTGGGCCAGCAACGAACTCAGCGGCAGGCTAACGACAGCAGCAAATACCACGACGCATTTCGTTAGGCGGCGATCGCACATTTGTGAACCTCGCAGACTGATTGAACCCTACCCCAGACCTCTTTCCAGTCACGCGCGGGTTACGAGTGAATCAGCAATTGTTCCATCGCCTGCCGAACGGGAGACCTTGTCCATGCTATGAGCATTGGCGCTGTCAATGATCACCATGGGATCACTTTGCGGTCGCGCCACCGCCTTCGCTGAAGCTGCGGGCGTGGCAGGAAATCTCCTGTTTCGCGTTGGGGCGCATCCGCCGCGAGCCAGATCCGCCTTCGCAAAACTACGGCGGGACACGCAATTCCGATCGCGGTTCTACCAAGGAATGACCTTACGATCTCGAACAAATTTCGCCGTCAATGATTGGGGTGCTTCACATGCCAGCCAGACCACACCGCTCGCACCTTCAGCAACGGAGCGCGTCGCGTTTGCGCCACCCATATCAGTTCGCACCCACCCGGGACAGACGGAATTGACGGCAAAGTCTGGCAGGGCGGCGGCGAGCTGAACGGTGACGCCGTTCAGCGCTGTCTTGGAAATGCAGTAGGCGGGCGCCCAACCGTCGGCGCCTTCGGTCAGTTGTCCGCCGCCACTGGAAACATTGACGATCCGCGGGTTGTCGCTCTTTCTCAGGAAAGGCACGAAAGCCTGCGAGACGAGGAGCGCCCCGAGCGTATTGGTGCGCAGCGTGGTCTCGAACATTTCGGCCGTGATCTTGAGCATATCCTTGTCTTCATCGAGGAGAATGCCGGCATTGTTTATCAGCGCGTCGAGGCGATCGCTTTGCTTGCGCAAATTCTTCGGCCGCGCGCCTGATGCTTTCCGGGTTGGAGATATCGATCTCGGAGAAGAACTGACCTCCCCATTTCCTGCGCTCCTGGATTCCTGATTCAATTTTTCGGCGGCCGCTTTCCCCGCTTCCTGATCGCGCGCGCCGAGAAACACACGAAAACCTTCGCGGGCGAGTTGGCGCGCCACTTCGAACCCGATTCCTTTGTTTGCGCCGGTCACGAGAGCGGTTCTTTGGTTTCGTCCCATTCACGAAATTGCGACGTGTGCCTTTAGAAATCAAAGCCGCAGACGAGCGATTCGCGGCCATTCGCGGTAAGAACCACGAACTCACCTCGTGATCGGCAAGGACGCAATAGAATCAACTGAACCAAAGGGCCTCTCAGACGACATCTCGGTTACCGAGATGTCGTCATTAATGATTGCCGACGAGCATCGGAAATCCGCGGGTCTCTCCGCAATCCTCGGCCACGCGCCTCCGTCCTGTGCCTTCGATCAGCTCGACCGACCCGTCTTCCGCGAAGAGCGTGTGACGATTTTTACGCTTCGTAAAATGAGATTCGTGAATCGTTGATCCGCGTATTGGGAATTCCGCTCGCGAATCCTGCATCTCTGTCAATTATGTGCGTTGCGAAGTCGAAGACCCGATGCAACGATTTAACGATTCACGTCGCGAAGAGCGATTCAACCATTCCGGAGAGCAAAGCATATGGCAGACAAATATGATGGTCACTGTTGTTGTGGAGCAGTAGCAATCGAGGCGAGCGGCGCACCCGCGACGATGGGCTACTGTCATTGCGATGCCTGTCGGGCTTACTCCGGAGCGCCGGTGAATGCATTCACTTTGTGGAAACCGGACGACGTGAAAGTCACCAAGGGCGGAGAGTCGGTCAGCAAATTCAAGAGTAGCCCGATGAGTATCCGCTGTTATTGCACGAAATGCGGTGGAAACGTGTTCGTGGAACATCCGACGCTCGGTTTGATCGACATCCCGGCGGGCCTGCTCCCGACGTTCAACTTCAAGGCAACCGTTCATCTCAATTACGAAGATACGGTTCTGCCAATGAAGGATGGTTTGCCCAAGCTGAAGGATTTTCCCGCCGAGATCGGTGGCTCCGGCGAGACGATGGCGGAATAGGAATCCCTAAGGAAAGCTCGCCACAGGACGAGGCCATCCCCGAGTAATTCCGCTATCAGACGGCCTTTGGCCTGTAGATTGCGCCGACCAATGCGCCGGTGATCGCGAACGAAATTAAGCTGCCTGCGATCCACATCCACAGAATCTTGGGCGTCAGCGGCTCGACCGCGAACCGGATCAAGTCGATCCCAACGCAAAAAATTCCGAAGACGATGCCATAACCAAAGCCGGTGCCGACACCCTGCGCCCCGACCTTGCTCACATAGAGCCCGGTGAAGGCAAAGGCCAGCACCGCGTGGCCGAGGAGGAGGACCCAGAAATGGCTCATGAAATCGGGATCAGTCCGCCAGAGAGCGGCCGTTTCCATGTAGGCAGGCTTCATCAGGATCCCGTGCCAGACGAACCCGAAGACAAAGATGAAAACGAACGCCACGATCAACGCGATCACACCTCGTTTATGATTCATGTCTGTTTGTAACCAGGCCAACGCCGTGCCGTCGAGCAGATTGTGGAAGTGCTCTTACGCCTGCTCACGCCCTTGTTCTCGGCTCGGCGAAGCGAAAGCGCGATGCAGTGAGTAATCTCAAATGTTTCTTACTTTATCACTTCTGTTCCGAATTAAGACCCAGGCCTGCTTCTCCTTCTTTTCGCGGGGGGATATAGGCGACTCCTCCTACCACTCCCCACGACGCTTGACTGTGTAGCCGAGTGAGGCACTCAACGCTGCCGCTGCGGCCGGAACGTGCGCGAGCTGCCCGAGCAAAGCCTGAAAGAGTGTCTCCCGCACACCTACACCGCCGAAGGAAATCGGCACACCCGTGATCGTGTTCACCAATGGCATGATGGAAAGGAAATCGACCAAACTCGCCTCTGTCGCCGGCTGGAACAGGCAGCGAGCGTAGCGCGCAGTAGTAGCTCAGATAATAGGTGAAGTGAGAAACGATTGTCAAGCACAAGCGCGCCCGCCGCGATCCCCGGATGCGCGCGATACAAGTTCAGCGCCTTGCCGACTTGCCCGATCGCGTGACGAAACGGCAGTCGCCGCATCCACCTTCGCGTTCCGCCCCGGCTTAAGCGCGCCGAAAAGGAGAAAAGCGCACAGCGTTGCGCTGCCGAGCAGAGCGAGGGCGAGATAAGTGATGTGCACAGTGCGCGGTGCCTGGTTTAACCAGCCGAAACGAAGCAGCACTACCAGTGCAGCAAGGATGAGCAGTGAAACCAATCCGAGGAGCCGATCCATCGCGACCGAAAGCGTGGCTCGCATTTTCCGGCGCGGGACGCTTTTAAAAGCAGGTAAAGCCGGATGGCGTCGCCGCCCACCAACCCCGGCAGAAACATGTTAAAGAAGAGTCCTACCATCACGATTACAGCCGCCCGGAACCAACCCACCACGATCCCCTGCACTCGCAGCAACATCTGCCAGCGCACGGTGGCGATCATTTCCACCGCGCCATAAATCAGCCAGCTCAGCGCGAGCCAGCGCCAATCCGCCGCGCCCAAGGCGTGCGCGATCTGCGCCCGCTTTTGCGGATCGTGGAACACGTAATAGATGCCCGCCGCGGTTACGAGCAATTGCGGCAGGGTAAAGCCGATGCGTTTAGCCACTCCTTGTAGAAACGCTTCTGCGCCACGACTTGCTCGCACGTGAAGTCGTTAGTTCGATTCTTCCGGTTTCGTGTGGAGGGACGCGCTCCGACGCGTCCTCTTTGCCACGTCCGCTTTTGGAGGGACGTGCTCCGTCACGTCCCGCCTCCAGCTTTTTTACGGCCGAAAACTAGAAACCGAGCGAAACCTGCGCGCCATTCACCCGGCCAAAGACGGGTTGCACCTTTACATCACCAAACTTCGAATTGAATTGGAGCAAGGTGATAGGCTTGTGCTCCCTCGGCGGTTTCTCCTTTTCCCTGGTCGATCCACGCGTTGGCGAGACAGAATATCCGTTCTCGAAGAGTCCGACCGTCACAGCGCCTTGCTTTTCGTAATTTGTCGGAGCAGCCGGCGCCGCCGCCGGCGTGACAAGGATCGCTTTCGCCTCCCGCGTCGCGGATTTTTGGTCGCCGGCCTCCGCCGACTGGCAGGCAAGCCCGATCACGGCCAACAACCCACAACATCCTAGGAAATTCGGTCCCATCGCACCTTCCCGTTTTGATTCGAATTTTCAGCGCAAAATGCGCGTGGGAGATCGTCGAAAAAATATTAACAATTTTTACTCTCAGATTGCCACATCTTTTTAGGGCAATTTCTTGTCCGTGGCTTTTTCTTCGCCTTCTTGCAGGCCTTGCCGGTGCGGACGAAAATAGGCCATGGACTCTCCCGATACCCGCATTGATGAAATCGTTGACGGTATCTACCGCATCTCAACCTGGCAGGAGCCCTACGGCATCACCTTCAATCAATTCCTCATCGCCGATGACCGGCCTGCACTAATCCACACTGGAATGCATCACCTTTACGACAGCGTGCGCGACGCTATCGCCCAAGTGCTCGACCCGGCGAACCTTAGCTGCATTCTCCTTCTCCACTGGGAAGGCGATTAGAATGGCGGGATGGAGCGCTTCATGCACGCCGCGCCGCAGTCCGAGCTAATCGGCTCGCTCCTTTCAATCCAACTAAACGCCTCCGGCTTCGGCCTCACCGAGCGGGTGCGCGGCTTTCGCGACGGCGAAACTCTCGACCTCGGCAAACACAAACTCCGCTTTCTCGAGACACCGCACGTCCATCATTGGGACTCGATGATGGTCGTCGATGAGACCAGCAAGAGTCTTTTCCCGTCCGATCTCTTCATTCAGCCGGCTGACCAACCGCCGGTGGTAACCGAAGACCTATCGCAGCCGATGCTCGACCTGTATCGCGCTGCCGGAATTTTCGCGCATGAATTCCCCATCCGCCACGTCGTCGATCGGCTGGAAAAGTTGGACCTGGAATGGGTTCACCCGATGCATGGCGGCTCCTTCCGGCGGGAAAGTTTCCCACGCTACGCGCGCGCCTTCCGCGAGAACGAATTCGCCTATCACGGCCGGCTTCTGGGTCGGGAGATCGCCAAGGCCGCGCCGATGTAAACGAGCTTTCGGTCCTAACTCTATCCTTAAGACTTAGACAAAGACCCCGCCGGAATTCCCGGCGGGGTCTCGCTATTCCAAACTAATCGCTACTGCTTATTCTCCGCAGCAGCTGAGATGCAACATGCAGCACGCGCCGCCCGTGCAGCAATCCGCTGTGCGCGAAGTCGCGCTAGCTGTGCCGACGAATGCCGTGGCCGCAAGGATCAATAATAGATATTTCATCTGAATCCTCCCTTTAGAGTCTTCGATCTCATCTCGTCCCAACGAATGAGACGAGCCGGCGCATTAAGAGACCGCGGATCGCGGCGGTGGCACGGGAGGTCGCTGCCTCCGGCCGAGGGCGTGCTCCTGATCGGGAAAAATTCTTTCACGCTCGCCGGGCGAGAAGATCAGGTTGATCCCCGTAGCGGCAGCGAGCCCGAAGGCGAGCGCACAAGCGGGACAGCAGGGCGAACCTTGCGGGCTGAGCGGTCCAGATTTTTGACCGCCCTGAGGTGAAGTCGGGCTCTCGTGCTGGCAGCAGGACATCACGCGCCCAGTTTGTGTCGTGGCGGCTTTGCCGGGATAGCCCAGCGCCAGCATCGCGACCGACAAAACGCACACAAAAAGCACGCGAGCCAGAAGCGATTTCACGGCAAAAAGCTTAATGCAGTGGCGCCGGCAGTTCAAGAAGCGACGCTTCGCCTTTTCCTCTTTGGAGGAACGCGCTCTGTCGCGTCCTTTCAGATCACCGGAACGACCGTAGCCGCCGCCATTTCCTCGGGAGGTATCTCGGCCTTGTCGGTGATCAGCCTGCGCAGGAACGGAATCAGCACGACGAGCGCGATACCGACAGCGAGGCTGCCGGCGCCAAGCTCGGCGAAGAGTTTGGCGTAACCGGCGTTGGTCGCGACCGCCGTGGTGCCGGTCGGTTCCGGGATCATGCCCGAGAAGTCACCTGCAAAGAGCGACGCGAGGCCGGTCCAGAGCATCCAACTGCCCATCATCACGCCTTGATACTGCCTCGGCGCGAGCTTGCCGATCATCGCGTACCCGATGGGAGAGATGAGCAGCTCACCAATGCTTTGCAGCACGTAACTCGCGAACAGCCACACAAACGCACTCTTACCGTCGCCGCCGGCCAGTTTGATGCCGAGCGGGAGAATGAGAAAGGCGAGCGCCATTAAGAGCAGCGATGCTGCAAACTGCCGCGGAATGTCGATATTCCACCCACGCGCGCGCATGCGGGTGAAGAGCGCCGCGAGCACCGGCCCGCCGAGCACGATGCAGACGGTGTTGATGTTCTGGATCCACTGCGGCTGAATCTTCACAGGACCGACCATCAAGTCGACGTTGTTGACCGCGAACAGCATCAGGCCGCTCGGCGCCATCTGGTAGAGCGACCAGAACATCAGTGAGCCGACGGTCAGAATCAGGTAGGCTGTCATGTTCCGCTGCTCGCGGCGATCCGAGTGGCGGACCGTAAGATAGATCAGGGTGAGCGCGACCGCGCCGCAGATTCCCTTGAGCAGCGTCTCGGTGCTGCCGGGCCGTTGGAGCATGAACCACACGACCGGGACAAGCCCGATAAGAATGCCGATGCCGGCGAGCTGGCGCAGTCGGAACTGCTTCGGCGTCGCGTCGAGCAGTGTGGTGTTGCGGTCGGTCAGCGTCTTCCAGTTGAACAGAGCGAGGATGATGGCGACGAAGTTGCCGAGCGTCGCGAAGATAAAGAGGCTCGAGTAGCTCTCGGTGGCCTGGAAATGGCCGGCGACACTAAACCCGACGAAAAAGCCGACATTCATGCCGGCGTAGTTCCAGAGGAAAGCTCCTTCGCGGCGCGGGTCCTCCGGGGTGAAACGCTGGGTCAGCATCATGTTGATGCAGGTGACGTTGAGGCCGCTGCCGGTGAGGAAAAGGGCGAGGCCGACGTAGAACAACGCAAGCGTGCCGGTCGCAATGCAGGCGCACCCGATCACTTGAAGCACCATGCCCCCGACAAACAGGTTGCGGTTCGAAAGGAAGCGGCCGCCCAAGTAACCGCCGAAGAGGTGGAGGCCGTAGTTGAAGGCGCCGAACACGCCCATCAACGTAGTGGCCTCTTTCACGCCGAAATGCAGATGCTTTGTCGCGTAAAGAACGAGCGTCGAGTAAAGGACGGCGAAGCCGAGCGTCGCGAAGATCTGAATGAAGAACAACGCGGCCGTTCCCTCCGGAGCCGCGGAGAAAAGGCCTTTGTGCGTTTCCATCGGCTGCTCTTGTCGCTCGCCGCCCCGGGCAATGTCAAGCCGCGCATGATGCCGGGAATCGAAAACCGTCGCCCGATCTTTCTACTTAGCCTTGCTCCTTGCTACTTTTCTTTCGGCGCTTCCGATCTCGCTACCCAGTCCAGACACCGAGGGCGCACAGTTGTCGGGTGGCGGTACCCGGCCCAGTTGTTGTTTGAAGCAGGACAGGCAGGACTCGGATGCAGGATTTGGCCGAGGCGCGGCTGGGAATTGGCGATAACCTCACGCGGCGCGTTTGGCGGCGAAATCGCCAACGCCAATGAGCCATTCCGGTTCCAGGATTCGAATTACTTCCCGCAAATGTTCATCGCACGCGGCAAACAGTGCTTTTCTCTCGGCCGGCGGCAGTTTGTCCGGAGTCCGATTGCGTCCGGTCTCCTCCAGAAAGGCGAGCGGGCAATAATTCATTACCATGTGTTCCCGGAAAAATTTCTCGGCCGGGCCGAACCGTTTGGCGAACAAACCCCACAAACGTTCGCCGCTGATTTCGCTACGATGACAATCGAAGCCCGTTACGGGCCGTCTCGGATGTTCGCGTTGAGGCTTGTCTATCCTCGCGCTGATCCCAAGCCAATCGCGCACAGCGGCCACTTGACCGAACGGGATGCCGGTCTGCGCCATGCCGAACGGACCGGGATTCATTCCCAGAAATATGACGCGTTTACGCCTGTTGCCGTAACGCCGTAGATAGATCTCGTAGGCCCGCCGCGCGTAATTCAAGGGGTTATAAACGTGGGTAACGGGCGCGATAAACTTCATCTTTTCAACCGCGTCGCGTAAACGTTCCGTGGCCGCGATCAATAAATCGCTCGTTGTCACCCAGGAGCTTAAACAGAAAAGAGGGAAGCTGGAAAGAGATTGGACTCGGAGCGCGCTGAGTTTTCCATACGTGTCAATTTCAGCTTGGGTGGAGTTCCTTAACGGCTGTCTCGGCAGTGAACAACGTCGATAACGACGAAAAAACCACGACGTCGAAAACAAGAAAGCAGAGCTTCATGTTGAGAGAATTAGCAGAGACATCGCGAATTTCGAAATGCGAAGCGACACGTTTCCCAGAAACGGTCTCGCGTTGGCACAGCGACTGCTAAAAAAGAATCAAAGCTCGGAGGTTACTTAAATACACCTGAAATTGACGTTCACTTCCTTTAGCTTTTCGCGGTACCAGCAATGGTCCCGCGTTTCTTTTGCCGGCAAAGCAGCAACAGCTGAGCGCGCCCAGCCGCCGGACAGCTTCACTGAGTGATCGAAGCTGGCGCGGCCGGCGGCAAATTCATACACTCTGCTAAAAACAGAAGCATGAGTTCGTTCTTGCCCCGGAGGATCACCTGATATGACCCAATCCGAGATTGAGCCGGCCCAGCATACGGCAGCGAAAGTCGCCGGCGTCCTTTACCTCGTTCAAATGGCGGTCGCAATCTTTGGGGAGTCCTTTGTGCGTGGCCGGTTGATCGTGGCGGGCGACGCCACTCAGACCGCGCAAAATATATCGTTGCGCACGAGCGGCTCTTTCGCCTCTCTATCGCCGGCGACCTTTTTGTTTACATCAGCGTTATCGGTACTGATTTGGACTCTCTATGTCGTGCTTCGGCCGGTGAACAGGAATTTGGCGGTCCTCGCGGTCATTTTGCGGCTGGCGGAGAACGCCGTCTTATGTGCCGGGACAGTCAACGCCGCGCTTGCGCTCAGGCTCTTGAGCCGACCTGACTATCTCAAAACTTTCGAGGTCAGCCAGTTGCAGTCACTGGCCAGGTTAGCCCTTACCACTCAAGGACTGACGATGAACGTCGCCTTCATCCTTCTTGGCCTGGGATCAACAGTCTTCGCCTATCTCTTCCTGAAGTCGCACTACATCCCGAGGGCACTGGCCGCCTGGGGAATCTTTGCTTCGCTAATCCTGGCTATCCTCACTTGGCTCATCATTGTCTTCCCTGGCTTGGGGACCGCCCTGGGACTGATCTACATGGTCCCGATGTTTATCTATGAGGTGGGTCTCGGCCTGTGGCTGGTGGTCAAAGGGATAAGGGAACCGATCTCGACCTAACGACCGATATTGGGCCGCGCTCAGCTCATTGGTCGATGGTAAAACTTTCGTCAATGTCACTGATGAGATCTGAGTGCTTGACGGAGAGGTGGCAAAAGAAGTCCGCTCGATGCGTGCCGATGCTCCTTTCTTTCGCCGCGAAAACACCATGACTCTGTCGAAGCGTACCTCTCTGGGCATCTCGCTCGGCGCGATCGCCCTTTACTGGATTTACCAGGTTATCTCGCAGCACCCGGACGCGCCGCTGCCCGCGCATTTCTCGGACCTAGTATGGCGCATTGTGCGCAACAAGATTATCATGCTGGTCGCCCTTTTCCTCTTGCTCCGCCTGGAGGGCGAAGGATTTGAAGGACTGGGCCTGAGCGGTCAAAGATGGCCGAAACATCTCGGCGTTGGTTTGATCTTCGGCCTGGCGATGTTCATCGCGTTGAATGTTGTGCTCGGCTCGGTGATGAGTTCGCTGCTGCCTCGACCGGTGACCAACGGGCCGTCGATCTTCATTTTCTTCAAGGAGCCGCGGAACCTACTGGCTTGGTTGCCGATCGGAATCTTCGGGGGAGGCGTGGTGGAGGAACTCCAGCGGATCTTCATTTTTACCCGATTCGAGAAATGGCTGGGACGCCCCGGTCTCATTCTCGGAATTGTCTCGAGCTCGGTGATGTTCGGCCTCGGCCACCGCTACCAGGGACCCGGGATCGCGATCTCAACTGCGTTGTCCGGGGTGCTCTTCGCCCTTGTCTATTTGCGAGGGCGTTCTGCCCTCGAGCCGATAACCGCGCACGCTTTCAGCGACGTGCTCGCCATACTTGGCACGACGCTGCAAGCGAGGTAACCCCCCGAGGCTTCTAACGATGACATTTCGGTTACCGAGATGTCATGCGGAGGAAAGCCGAACGAATGGTCGGCCCGGGGCCGACCGGGTGAATCTGAGGAGGTCAACCGGCTTTGGGGGAAATAGAAATTGGGTGGATCGGGGTGCAAACCTTGACCATAGAGCAGCCGGCCAATTTTCCTGTGGGCGACTGCGCTCATATACGTGATTCACGTATGCCAATTCCCAAACTGAATGATGCGCTGCCACGTGTCTAAAGGCTGGCCTGGCGAATTATTCTTCGAGCGGCTCGAAACCGGCGAACATTTCCCCCGCTTCGGGCAGGGTCTTGAGCGGCACGCAGTCAATCACGGCAAACATTTCGTTCCAGAAGGCAAGCACATTGGGATTCTTGTGCGCGGCGTCGATCGCGGCTTGCGATTTCCATTCCGAGACTTCGACAATGGTGCCGTCACGGCAGCGCATGATGGTGGGCGCGCGGTCGGTGACGAGTCCTTCGTCGCGCAGAAGCGGCATGCGCCGCCGGACAATCGCCAGGACTTCGTCGCTTGCTTTGCCGGGCTTCGGTTTGTAAGCGACGATTACGATCACTCCTCTCATGGGCGCATCCTAGCGGACGCTAGTGTAGTTAATTGGGGTCAGGTGTAAATCGTAACAGGCAAGTGATGAGGTCTGCGGGTTTGGGTAAGTTGCGGACATCACGATCACAGCTGCTCCTTGTGGATCAGGCAATCGACACCAGCACCGTGGGTTTCGGCCGGGGGCGAACTCTTGAAAAAAATCACGCTTCGTTCCCAATGACGAAGAATCCCGTTTCGCCACCACCACGGGTGACGTTGAGGAGTGGCGAATCGGACAACCGAACCATCGCGCCGCACACTTTTCCCCGAAAAAGAAAGGGATTCGTATCCACGAACATCGGCTGCAATTGCCACTCGGTCTCGCCGAAGACGGGAAACTCTTCCGGCTGCAATTCAATCGCGTCCTGCACGACATAATCGCCGGCCAACGCAGTGGCGATGGCATCGGACCACGCTGGCTCATCCAGGCGCGACCCGAGATGAACGCCGTGCCCGCCGTAATCGTCGTTTGGTTTGAGGACAAGCCGCGAGCGGTTCCTGCGGATAAACTCTAGCAGAGCAATGGGGCGCCCGAGACGCGTCGTGCGTCGATCGATCACACGCCGCGTCCAAGGCACGCAACGACGGATGACTTCGTTTTCGCGCCGGCTAAACCAGTGTTGGTGCTCTTCATCCGTCAGCATTTCAAAGCACGCTTTCTTATGCATGATTTTACAGCGGAACGGATTCACGAGGCAGACATCGCGATTGACGTAGGCGCGGATGAGCGGATGCGTTTGGTCGAACCCGGAGAGGAATTCGTGGATGAGGATGCGTTTGTAGACAAGATCGATGCGAAAGTCGCCGCAGCGCAATTTCCCGCGCGAATAGTCGAGATCGTTCGGCGAGATGATGATCGTGCGGATGCCATGTGCGGTGAAATGCTTTTGCAGGACGACGAATTCGCTCGATGTCGGCAGTCCCTCCCAATCGAGGATGGCAATATTCGGGGCGCCGACGCCGCCCCATTCGCGGTAAGCAGCGAGCAGCGTTTCCAGCAACCGGTCGAGGGGTGAGAACTGGCGAAGAGGGTAACGGTTCGCAAAGGCCGTCATGGCCGGGAGCTCAGAGAAAACGCGGTTCAGGCCCTCCTGGTCCGAGACGCCGGACGGGTTCTCGGCATTGTATTCGACGAATTTGATTTCATTTCCGCGGACGAAGCTATCGAGCCTCGTCGTTAGGGCGGAGGCAGAATACCCGGGATGGACCAGCGCAAGGCTGATCTCCGCGTCGGTCAAGCCGAGCTGGCTCATCAAAGGTGGAGATTGCAAAACCGCGGACGCGATCTTTTCCAGCGCGCTTGCCAGCAACTCCGCGCTTTGGGTCAGCGCGCGAAATTGTTTCTCGTCGAGCAGATGCGGCCGGAGTGAAACACCGATGGGCCGTCCGCCGAAGAGGAGCTGATTTGTCCGCATGGCGCGGCGCAGTTGCTCGAGGACTGCCGCCGACAATGCATCATCGGCCGCGAGCATATCGTGGTATTCAGCAATCGCCCTGGTCCGCAAACCGCGCACAGGATGGCGATTTCGATGAGGCGCCTTGGATCGCGCTCGTCGGCGAGCTGTTCCTCGATCTTCCGAGCGCATATCAATGTTGCCAGTGGCGGAGAACGCTAGGTCGCCGCGCGGCGGTGGCGCATCTGCTGCTCGGTCTCCGTTGCTGGCCGGTGATTTGCGGCGGACCTGCATTTCTGGATCGCGGTGCTCATTGGCAAATATTCTTTTCGAACGCCTACATAATACACCCTCGTTTTCGGCCTTCGAGTTCAAAAAGCACTCGATAACACATGCCCGCAGACGGCATTGGCGACGCAAGCCTCTTAGCTTCTTCAGGTTGTTGGGCCGGACATTCTTCGCGCCGAGAATGGCCCGCGGCCGATCTCGTCGAACCGCAACGGCACGCCGCGCAGCACCTGTTCGACTTTGCTGGTAAGCAGCCCTGACCGTGGCAGTGCCGCCGCTTAGCCGGGGACCGTTTCCGCCAGCACGATCAGGAGCGAGACCAACGGCCAGGCAGTAAGCGCGGTGACGAGCGCAAACACCATCTTCTCCAGCGACTGGTACCGGTCTCGGGTAACGAGCATTTCGGCGGTCATTCTTCGAAAGGCGCGGCGCGCAGAGTCATCAGCGCGTCGCTGGGTCTGGCCGAGGGTTGCGTCCGCTTGCGGCCGGAAGAAGCAGTCGATCACCGGGTGGGCGCGACGGCTCCGTGCTCGATGGTCGTGCCGGGCGAGCCGGCGTTCGATGATAGATGATGAGGTTGGCTTCATATTATTTGGTGTGATTGAGGTTTAGGAAGAATCCGATGTGCTTCTTAGAGCAAAGACGAAGGAAGGATGTCCAGTAGGACAAAGGTTGAGCCGGAGAGGTCGCCGCGGGCGATCCGGATCGCGATCAGACACCGATCGCAGACAGCCGCAGCCCGGCGCTCTGAATCGAAGTGATGGTTTTCATGATGGACAAAAGCTAAGCTGGCTGATCGGCCTGTCGAATTTTGCTGCGTTACATTCAAGTGACATTCGAAGCGGATGGAATCGTGGCGAAGCGCAATGGCTTAGCCGGTTTGCGTGGCGGGGCTGCTGAGCCAGCCTTTGATTTTTTCGGAGTTCTTCTTGTCAAAGGCGTAGGTTACTTTGCCGAGTGGGTGTTGCACCACGACCCGGATCCTTTTCCCTTGCGGATCGACGATGGAGCGCTGGAAATTGGCCATGGTCATGTGGAACGCGCGTCCCAGGTTTTTTTGCGAGCAAAAGATCGAATCACTCATGAACCGAATTCGGCAGCGCCTAGAGGATGCCTCGGCCACGTCAGGTGATGTCTTGAGCTTGGTTTTGAACAGTTCTTTGCAAACCTTCGCTGCCTCCGCCACCGTCTTCCCATCCATTATCGCGACAGCCTCTTTCAAGTGACCGAGCTTTCGGTATTGGTGAAAGAAAGCCACCCCAAAGATTAGCGGTAAGACAAGTCCGTGCCAGTTGATATGAGTGACGTAACCGTCACTCACATTCAGGAGCGTGGTGCCGGCGTTCCAGATGAGTAGCAGCCAGCTCACGACCGCTTCGGCCAGGAGAGCGTGCAAAGGAGGGTTTGGTCAGCGCGTTAATCCCGGTCCCGAGCATGATGAGTCCGAGCGCCACTATGCCGAGATTCAAGAGGTTGAATTGCAGGGCGACGAAACCGAACACCAAATTGACTGTGCCCCAGATAATGCTGGCGATAGCGCCGCCGCGAATCGTTTTGCGGGCGCAGACCACGAGGAGCGCCTGATTCTCAGTTGAATCGAAGATAGGATCGTGTGGCATCGACGAAGAACTTCAGCAGTTCATATGCCTTGGGCGCCAACCGGCTGTGAGCCTGTCCGCCTCGCGATTCCCTAGCGCGCCGCGATCAGGTCTTGCCGCCAAGGCTCTTGCCTAATGAGTTGTTCACGAGGCCTTTAGTTCCAGGGAGTGGCTCGCGCTGGCTGGTAAAGAGTCAATCCAGCGACAAACAGAGCCGTCGCCCAATAAATCCTGGCGACAATGCCTCAGCCTGGCTAACGTCGATGGAAGATTAACAAAGAAAGAATATTATGGGATTACTCGATTCACTTCTCGGCGGAGTCGCTGGAAAGCCAACCGCCTCGGCCGGAACCGAAGCGGCCTTGGCCGCAGCGATCGCGGCGGTGTTGGCGCAAAATGGCGGAGTACAAGGTTTAATGAACAAGTTCTCGCAAGGCGGCCTCAGCGGAATCTTCTCGTCGTGGGTCGGCACTGGGGAAAACCAGCCAATCACCGGGGCTCAAGTCCACAATGCGCTCGGCTCGGAACAGATCCAGGCATTGGCGGCGAAAATCGGCGCCGATCCCGCGACCGCTTCGGGGTTGCTCGCTCAGTTCCTGCCGAAGGTGGTGGATAAATTGACGCCCGCCGGCCAGATTGATCCCAACGCGGATCATCAACAAGGCCTCGCGGCGATGCTCCCCTCGCTCCTCCAGAGCCTCGGGGGTCAGAGACCGCCCGCTGCCTGACTGACCCGGAACTATGTGATTTGAAAGCCTGACCGGCACTCAGTTTATCCGCAATGGCGGGCGTCCGTTGCAGATGCGATCCGATTTTGGAAAAAGCGCCGCCGCTGGCTCCAGCCGAGAATCCCCACGGCTAGCACAGCGCCCACCCACGTCCCCGGCTCGGGTATGATAGTGACCAAGGTCAGGGAGATATCGTTGCCAAGCGCACCACCGTCACCGTTGTCGAGATAGTTGATCGAGAACGTGTCTCCCCCAACCGTGATCGTTGAGCCCTGAGCAAATGTGCCCGAGATGCTGTCGGAAGCGTCATTCAGCAAAACAAAAAACTTGTCGCCGACATTAAGGCCGGCAGCCGGATTGACTACAATGTTGCTGCCGGTGATACCGACCGCGCCAGTCACTCTGACTTGATCGTAGCCGGTGCCCGCGGTCGTTCCGTTGAGATCGACGTTGAAATTGGAGCCAGAACTCAGAGTCAGCGCGCCGGTCCTCAGAATCGCGGTGCTGCCAGAGGCGGTCGTCGCGCCCGGTGACAGATTGGTTCCGCTCGCCATGCTCACCGCGCCAGAGATGGTCCCATTTCCACCGAGTAAGCTTCCTGAGTTAGTAACTGATACCACTCCGGTTCCCGTGGCCGAGCCGCTGCTGTTGTTTGCCAACAACGAGCCGCCACTGACATTGGTTCCGCCAGTGTAGGTATTGGCGCCTGTCAGAGTTACAGTAGCGCTCGTCGTCTTGTTGAGCGCGATCCCGGTCCCGGCGAGAATTACACTGGCTGAGCCACTCTTCATTTCAAAGCTCGCCGTGCTGGTCAGGGTTGATGTTCCGGTTCCAGTGATACTGGCCCCACCATCTACAGTTACCGTGCCAACAGTATCGGAGTGACTGGCACCCAGATCGAACACGGCCGTCGTGCCATTAACTGTTACAGCCCCAGTGGAAACCGCGTTGCTTACTCCCTCGACCAGCGTCCCGGCCGTGATGGTCGTGGTGCCAGTGTAGGTATTGGTGCCCGTCAACGTCAGTGTGCCGGCACCCAATTTTGATAGCCCGCCGCTTCCATCGATTACGCCGCTCAAGGTCAGATTGGCTGCGGCGGAATCAATTTGAAAAGCGCCCGTCCCGCCGGTGGCCATGGTGAACTTCTTCGTGCTCGATGCCGTGCCGCCAGTGTATTCGAGCGTGCCGTTTACGCCGCCACTGCTGCCAAGGATGACGGAAAGGGCGTTGTTACCCAATTCGCCGTTGGCGCTGGCGTTATTGATCGTATCGATTTTCAAGGTGCCGGCCTGGACGGTGAGCTGGCCAGTATAACTGTCTCCCGTATTCGAGAGGGTTAACGTGCCGCTGCCGGCTTTAGTGAAGGCACCGGCGCCGCTTGCGATCCCGGAGATCGTTGTGTTTCCACTGCCGTTAATGGTGAGCGCGTTGTTATTGAGATTTACCGCACCACTGATGCTCAGAAGATTGCCTGAACTATTCATCCAGGTTTGGGCATTTCCCACCTTCAAATCAGCACTGATTGTAAGGGTAAAAGAATTCGTATTGTCAATGAGAATGCCAAGACTGGCCGTTCCATTGATCGTGTTGCCGTTCAAAGTGAGTGTGTTGCTGCCGCTGTCGGAAATGGTGACGTTCTGGCCGACACTGCCCGTCATCCAAATACCGCCGGCGGTCGTATTTCCAGTCAGGTTCGGCTGGTTGCTAAATGTGCTTTTGAAGACGGCATTGTCGTTGTTTCCTGGTCTGTTGCTGCTCCAGTTGGAGTTCGTGCTCCAGGTCGTATTGGTCGTTCCGGTCCAAATTGTGTCAGTTGCGAAGAGGAGTTGCGGGGCAAGGAGTAAGACCGTCAGCAGCCCAGGACCGCTTGGGCCCAGACGCTTTAGCAAACAACAGGGTGGCACTTCAAAGGTAAAAGCCGTTCCTGTGCCATAATTATAATTAACCGAAGTAACTAGCAGTGATTAATTGCGCGATCTCGCATGAAATTAGCTTCACGCAATCGCATGCAATCACAGTTCGCTTTGGCGGGTGCTCCCAGCTCGACGACTGTCCTTGGACCAACCGTCGCGACGGTCAATTTTCCGAAGCGCTCGACTACTCAGGCCGGAGCACGGTTGCCCACCTTGACGCGAATTTCCGGTCACAGTTGGTCGGTCGCATTGCTCTGCCTTCTTTTGGATGTGGTCGCGTGGATAGCAATTTGCGGGGCCGTTGGCTGGATCCGTCAGGCTACGCCTTCGACCGCGCCGTTTCAGTTCATCTTCGTCAATCTGATCGAGCTCGGGGTGATTGTGCAGGCTCTGTACATCATCGGGGCCTACGATCGGAAGATCGATCAACGGACTTTGGCCTACGCGGCCGAGCACATTTTGGCGATCGCAGCGGCGGCGGCGTTCAGCGCACTGCTGGTCTATTCGGCCGCGACGTTTGACCAAACGATGAAGCCCAGCCGAGGAGCACTCCTGTTGAAGTTCCTGGCCTTCCTCCCAATCTCTTTGCTTTATCGACGCTCGGTCCAAACCCGTCTGGTGGCGACCTTCGCAAACGAGACCTTTTTGGTCATTGGGAGCGGCCAATCGGCGATCCGATTTTACGAATCCTACAAGAACTCGCCGAATCGCCAGCAGATACACTTTGTCGATGTGGGGAACGACCGAGCTGGTTTGCCTATTGCCGGTGAAGGGTCGCCGATCATAGAAGGCGATCTCGCCGAGAAGCTGGAGAATCTGAGCCATTCGTACACTGGAATCATCCTGGCGGACCAGGTAAAATCTCTAAGTCCGGAGTTATTGGAGTGCCTCGTTCGCGCGCAATTCCAACAAGTGCGCGTTTATACGCTGGAGTCGTTTTACGAAACGCACTGGCGTTATGTCCCGCTCGATGTGATCGATCCGGTTTGGCCCTTACAAGGCGGATTTCAGCTCGCCCGCATTGCGCCTTACCACTACCTCAAACGACTCTTCGACTTGGTGGTGGCGACGGCGGCGTTGATTGTTTGTGCGCCCCTCTTTGCGCTCATCGCGCTTTTGATCTGGCTGGAAAGCGGGCGGCCAGTCATTTTCCGCCAGCAACGAATCGCTCGTGAGGGAGAACCATTCATGATGTGTAAGTTTCGTACGATGGAGGTTCGTGAGAGACGGAGAGAGTGAAGATATTTATACGCGCCAGAATGATCCGCGCGTCACATGGGTGGGGCGCTGGTTGCGCCGGCTGCGGCTGGATGAATTACCCCAACTTGTTAACGTCGTTAGGGGTGACATGAGTCTCATTGGTCCGCGCGCGGAATGGGTCAAGTGCGCGCAACGGTATGAGAAAGCGATCCCGTTTTATCATTTCCGGCACTTGGTGAAGCCGGGAATTACCGGTTGGGCGCAGGTGAGTTATCCCTACGGTGATTGCGACCAGGACGCGATCGAGAAGCTAAAATACGATCTTTACTATATCCGTCACTACTCGCTCAAGCTCGATGCGATGATTGTCTTGAAGACCATCCACGTGATGCTCTTCGGCAAAGGAAGGTAGAGCGGCGAACGACGCGGATCGAAGGTCCTTCGCCAAATTCGAGGTGACAATTGCGGCAGCGGGGTGACCTTCGCCCGGATTAGAAGGACGGCAACGTCAGCATGTAGATCCCTCGGCCGAAGGTAGCAGCGTAGAGGGTATTGGAAGCGGTTCGATACTCGAGGTCGGTGACCGGGACGTTCGGCAGGGCGTTCCCGGCGGGACGCCACTTCGTTCCGCCATTGACCGAGCGGAACACGCCAACGTCGGTAGCCACGTAAAGAGTGGAACCCACCACTACGATGTCGTTCACCGGGGCTTGCGGAAGATTCCCGGCGGCGCTCGCCCATGTCGTTCCGCCATCGGCCGTCTTGAGCACGTAAGGTAACGCAACTCCGGCCCGGTAACCCGAGAAAGTAGCGTAGGCTATTAGAGCATTCACCGGATCTACTGTCACCCGGGTGACCCAGGTCCCGGGCACATCGGAGTCAGTCACTCGAGTCCAATTCGTGCCAAGGTTTGTGGTGAACCAGAGCCGGCCGTCATCGGTCCCGGCAAAAACGCGGTTGGCATCGGTTGTGGCGCCGGCCAGCGTGGTAACTGTGCCAAAGGGATAATTAGGATCGCGCCCCGGCCCACCGGTCAGGTCTGGACTGATGACTGACCAGCTAACTCCGTTATTGATTGATCGGTTGACCTTTTCACCGGCGTAGTACATGACCGCGGGATTGGCCGGATCAAATTGGAGCGGCGTAAACCAGTTCCGCCTCGAAGAAACCGTTGAGCCGGTGAAGTCGGTGCTGGTGTTACCGCCATCGGTCGAGCGGCTACAGGCTCCATATTGGTAGCATCCATATACCCGATTCTGATCGAGCGGATTAATCAGCGCTTCCTCACCGTCACCTCCGATGTAGGAATTCCAGCCCGACCCAGGATAGGAACGGTTAGCGCCGTTGTCCTGGCACCCGCCGACCAGCCGGCGGTCGTCCTGCTCACTCACGTCCACGCTATAGAACTGGGTGAACGGCTGGCTAACTCCCGCCGTCCACTGGTCGTTCGATCCGTTGACGTCCGATCGATACACCCCGCCGTCGTTCCCCAGATAAACGCGATTGGGGACCTTGGAGTCCCAAATCATGACGTGATGGTCGGGATGCGGGCTGAACGCCTGCGAGAATGAGGTGCCGTTGTTCTTCGACTCACACAGGTAAACTCCGGCCCCGAACACATGGGCCTGGTCGAGAGGATCCACCCACAACCGGCCGAACCACCATCCATAGGTCGACTGCGCACTCGACAGCGCCCCGTCTGTAGGGAGCTTGGTCCATGTGTCCCCGCCGTTGTCGGAACGGTAGAGACCTTGGAACAGTCCATTCGTTTGAATGATGATGGCGTAGAGGCGTTGCGGGTTCGACGCGGCCAAGCGCTACACCGATCCGGCCAATCGTGGCGGAGGCAGCAGGAAGTCCGCCCGCGAGGCGTTGCCAGGTAGTCCCGCCGTCGGTCGATCGGTAAACGCCCGACCCCACGCCCCCGTAAGTCCGTAAATCGGGTTCACGGAGGTGGTCCCACATTGCCGCGAAGACGCGGTTCGGGTTGGTAGGATCGATCGCCAGGTCAATCGCTCCCGTCGTGTCGTTGTCGCCGGCCAGCACCTGATTCCACGTCGTGCCTCCATCTGTTGACTCGTAAACGCCGCGCTCGCCGCCGGGGTTATACAAGTCGCCCGCCACGGCTGCGAAGATGTGTTGCGAATTTGTCGGGTCCACCGCCAGCCGTCCGATGGCGCCAGAGTCGGTCAACCCCACGACCTGCCAGGTCGCGCCGCCATCCACTGATCGGTAGATGCCGGAGCCTCCGTAAGTGATGCTCCCGCCGCCCGGGTTCGCCTCGCCGGTTCCCGCGAACAGTGTTCCCGTCGAGGTAATGACCAATGCCCCCATCGCCTGGGTGTTAGTTGCGGGCCAAATTGAAGTGAATCGGGCTCCTTTGTCTGTGCTCTTCCACACGCCGCCGGTGGCGGAGGCCACGTAAATCGTGTCGGCAGCTACCGGATCGACGGCGATGTCCACGACCCGGCCGCCAATGTTGGTCGGCCCGACAAATTTCCAGCGCGCCGCGGCCAGCGAGTCCAATGGGCCGCCGGATCGCGCGAGCGCCGCGGCCTGCTCGCCAGCTTTTCGGAGAGCCCCGACCGGGATCCCGCCGTGGGCTACGCGCTGAGAAATAAACCAGTCTTCTGGAGGGCTCTTTTCACTTTGCAGCTCCTGCTCGTTCGGCTCGTTTCGTTTCCGGTCCTCCCGCACCGGCTTGAAATGCGAGGCGATTAGCAACGAACCCGCCAGCAAAAGGAAGATTGTTAGAAGCGCCAGGATTTGGAAGCGTGGTCTCTTCATCGCTCCTCCCTCCCGGACATTGGAAAAGTCGATGAATCATTCATTAAGACGATTCTGCTGTGGGGATAGGGCTGGAGTCAAGCTTATCCTTATTTGGGAGTGCGCCTGAGACTGGGTTGGCGCAATCGATTCGGTCCCATTTAGTTGTCGCGCGGCAATGCCTTGTCGGCGTGGACGATGTGCAATCCAACGAGGCGGGCGACGAGCACAGTGAGGTAGATCTGGCCGGCGACGGCCTCGAGCGCGGCGAGGGTGCGGGTGGCGGGAGAATGCGGGACGATGTCACCGTAGCCCACCGTGGTCAGAGTCATAAAACTAAGATAACGCATCTCCATGCAGCGGGCCACGTAATCGTTAGGCGCGACCGCGGACAACGCGACAAACGATCCCGGCTGTAATTCCTCGAGCAAGGCGTAAATGAAAGTCCACGCGTAACCCATGAGCAGGTAAACGCAGATGGCGGCAAAAATCTTATCCATCGTGACTCTTGTGCCGCGTAAGACGTATCCAAGAATCGTGATTGAAAAAAATGTGATGAGAACAATGAGGCAGACTTGGGAGAAAACCGCTGCCCAATGCCTTTGCGTGACCGTTAGAAGCCAGGTAGCGAGAATGGAGATACCGGATAAGGCAACGGCGATGCAAAGAGACGTTTGCGTCCCATCAATGCGTAGGAGCCTGTTACAAAGACAGTGGCCGCAGCCGCGTTCAGGATGAGGGGGCCGCGAGGAAAGAGAGCAATCAGCGGAGTAACAAGGAAGAGAAAGAGAATTGAAGTGAGGAGCGCGAAATGGCGCCACTCCTCACGAGGCTTGCTCATGGCTGCTGTCCAACGTTAGCCTTAGTCCCAGGAAAAGTCAGGCCGGGCCGGACCTGAGAATGTTTCCGCTCCAAGTTCAGGGTTGCTTCTCGTAAATTCCAACGAAGGAAGTCTTCCAGCTGGCGCCGGTATTGGCCGAGCTCGCCCACTCCTGTTTCACCTTGCCGTCGGGGAGTGATGTCCAGGTAATCCGGTTGATGACAGTCCCCTTGGTCCCTCTGCTTTCTCCGCTTAGGACCATCGCGCCGTCTTTGAGGCCGCCGCGAAGATGCAGGATGGTGCCGTCGCCGCCAACCCAATCCTGATGCCACTTCTGTTCGGCGGCATCGTAATAGTTAATGCTCATGCCACCCTTGCCGGTCGCGGAGGTCCATTGTTCGCGGATGGCGCAGCCTTCCGAGACGCGGCTGATTTCGCTCGTGCCCACCTGTTGGCCTTGCAGATTCGTAACTCTCCATTTGCCTAACCAAAAATCGAATTGTCTGAACTCCGGAGCCAGGCACGCCGGCGGTGGGGGCGACGCCGGCGCGCTCGCGGGCGTGGGAGTGGGAGAAGCTGCTCGCCCCATTGTTGCCAAAAACAACGAAGCGAGCAGCAACCCGACTGTCTTAAAGAGGTGAATACTCAAGGAAGCAAAACTGGGACGCGCTATTTCTTACTGCGTGTATAGCTAATCTCCATCGTCTTCACTTCATTGCCGCCGCGATCCTCATACCACTCAAGGATGTGATGATCTTTGTCGACAATCTGTATCTTCTGACGGACCTTGGTTTTCATCCCCGGCATCATCTCAATCTCGGAGTTGTAGTTTAAGGTCTTTGTTGCCGGATCGTAGGTGCCTTCCATCATCATGATGCCGGTGCCCATGTTATCTACCCAGCTGGAAACAAATTTCTGCTTCACATTGTCGTAACCTTCAGTTGACTTGCCGGTGAAGGTCATCTCCTTCTTCTTCCCGTCGGGGCCGGGCATTTCCATCTTGCCAGTGAAATCGCCGACGTAAAAACGGCCGCCCATCATTTCCTTGCGAACGGCCGTACCCTTGGATTCCTGCGGCGGAGCGGAGGGGTCCATCCACATCTTGACAGTGTATTTCCAAGTCCCGGCCAGCTCGCCGAGCAACTTATGGTTCTCGTTCAGCTTGGACATCTCCATCATCTTTTGCATGTCCTCGGCGCTGGGCGGACCGCCTGCGGCCGGGGCGGCAGAAGCTGATGGTTCCGGAGTCTGCGCAAAGGCGGGCGCAGCGATCAAGGCAGCCGCGGAAACGGCTGTGAGTAGTGTGCGAAGTGATTTCATGCGCCGATTTTTAGCGGCGCCACCGACCAGGTCAAGCCACGAACTCGCGCCTTCTCATGCCATTACCTGCCGGAACGCGGCAAGAAAGCTCTCCATCTCCGCTTTGCGACCAATTGTCAGTCGGAGATGATTCGGCATCGCCCGGAATAATCGGCCTACATCGACCTTGAGATTTCGCAGACTCGCGATGATCGGCACGACGGGCCTTTTCAGGTCGATCATGATGAAATTGGCCTGCGAGGGGATTGTGCTGTAGCCCATCTTTTCGAGTTCTCCGATCGTGAACGCTCTCGTCTCGGCATTGAGCTGGCGACCCTTCGCAACCTGTTCAGGGTCATCAAGGCTCGCGGTTGCTGCGGCCAGCGCCATGATGTTGATGCTGTCCCAGGCCTGCCGCGCACGCAGGCGCTCGATCGTCATGGATTGCGCGACGCAATAACCGCAACGCAAGCCCGCCATGCCGTAGATCTTTGAAAAAGTGCGGGCGACAATCAAGTTGGGATGATCTTGCACGAGCGGAATCACGCTCTCGTAGTCGGTGCTATCGGCGTAGTGGTAATAGGCTTCGTCGACCAGGATCATCGTCTTCTGCGGAGCTTTCTCGATGAATGAACGGACTTCATCCTTCGGCGAAATGCTGGCGGTCGGATTGTTGGGATTACAGATGTAAACCAGGCCTTCCTTGGCGGCGGCCATCATCTTCGGCAGGTCGTGACTGAAGGTGTCGGTGAGCGGCACTTTCACGACCTCGGCGTCGTTCATTTTCGCGTGAACGAGGATAGCCTCAAAGGTCGGGTCGGCGGCCACGAGCGCACCACGCCCGGCAGCAGCGTTCGTGTTGGTGAGCGGACCGGTAAAGACGTCTGCGCATAATTTGAGAATCTCGCCCGAGCCATCTCCTAGAAGGATTTGGCTGGAATCCACGCCATTCAATTTCGCGAGCGAGGAAACCAACTCATCGGCGCGTTCATCGGGATAACGGCAGGCGATGCCAAACGCGTCGTTCATCGCCTTAAGCGCGTTTGGCGAAGGGCCGAATGGATTTTCGTTCGAGCTCAGCCGGACCACGCCAGTGCGCACCGGGTGAGTGGCGGGCTGTTGCGCAGACTTGGCAAGCGTGAGCGAAGGGCGCGCCACCGTGCAGGCGGCGCCGAGTCCGAGCAATTGGGCAAACCGTCGTCGCGAAATCGAGTTGGTATTCATATTTCTCCTCCTGGACTGGCGTTAATTATGAGCCCGTCTTTTCTTCGCGCGAGACTTTTCCACGCGAAGGGGCGAATCGCGCCATTGACTCGCATCGCCAAATCGGAATTTAATGGTCGAACGAGGACCGCGCAATAAATGCCACAGCTAAACACAACCGGTGTTTGGCTGCGATCGGAGTGGTCACTACGTTCCAATCAAATGCAACCGTCGAGGAAGGAGATCGCTGGTAACACAACCGCCTCTGCGGCGATCTCCAAACCTGATTCCCGGCCCGAGCCGCGACAAGTAGCGAGCAACGGCCGCCTCAAACCCGTCTGCAAAACTGTCGACGCCAACGAAGCCGTCGCGCGCGTGGCTTATGCCTTGAACGAAGTCATCGCCATTTACCCGATCACACCATCGTCGCCGATGGGCGAATGGGCGGATGCATGGGCGGCCAGCGGTTTGAAAAATCTCTGGGGCACGGTGCCCGCCGTCTTCGAGATGCAGAGTGAAGGCGGCGCCGCCGGAGCGATCCACGGCGCGCTCCAAACCGGCGCGCTCAGCACAACGTTCACCGCTTCGCAGGGTCTGCTCCTGATGATCCCGAACATGTACAAGATCGCGGGCGAACTGACGCCGACCGTTTTTCATGTCGCGGCGCGATCGCTCGCCGCGCAGGGACTTTCCATCTTTGGCGATCATAGCGATGTCATGGCGGCGCGGGCCACGGGATGGGCGATGCTCTGCTGCGGCTTCCGTGCAGGAAGCGCAGGACTTCGCCTTGATCGCGCATGCCGCCGCGCTGGAAGCGCGAATTCCGTTTCTGCATTTCTTCGATGGGTTCCGCACCTCGCATGAGATCGCCAAGATCGAAGTGCTGCCGGCTGAGGTGATGCGCGCGATGATTGACGAGACACGCGTCCTCGAGCATCGCGCGCGAGCGCTCTCGCCCGATCATCCTGTGATCCGCGGCACGGCGCAGAATCCGGACGTCTATTTTCAAGCGCGCGAAACGGTGAATCCATTCTATGCCGCCTGTCCCGGCATTGTGCAGAAGGCGATGGATGATTTCGCCGAGCTGACCGGACGGCGCTACGAACCGTTCGAATATTACGGCGCGCCTGATGCCGAACGGGTCATCGTGCTGATGGGTTCAGGTTGTGAGGCGGCGCACGAGACAGTCGATTTCCTCCAGACGACGAAAGGAAAAAGTCGGATTGGTCAAAGTGCGGCTTTACCGGCCATTCGATGCGGCGCGCTTTGTCGCTGCGCTGCCCAGTACGGCCCGCGCCATCGCTGTCCTCGACCGGACGAAAGAGCCCGGCGCCGGCGGCGAACCGCTCTATCTCGATTGCGTGAACGCGCTTTACGAGCAGGGGCGCGACAACATGCGCGTGGTCGGCGGTCGCTACGGCTTGTCCTCGAAAGAGTTCACACCGGCGATGGTCAAAGCCGTCTTTGAAAATCTGGCTCAGCCGGCGCCGAAAAATCATTTCACCATCGGGATCGACGACGATCTCACGCACACCAGCCTCGAGTTCGATCCGGACTTCTCAATCGAACCGGATGACATGGTGCGAGCCCAATTTTTCGGGCTCGGCTCGGACGGCACGGTGGGCGCGAACAAGGAATCGATCAAGATCATCGGCGAGAACACGGACAATTTTGCGCAGGGATATTTCGTTTACGACTCGAAGAAGGCGGGCGCCACCACGATCTCGCATCTGCGCTTCGGGCCCCGTCCGATTCGATCAACCTATCTTGTGACGAACGCGAATTTCATCGGCTGCCACCAGCCGTTCCTGCTCGAGACCTGCGACGTGTTGAAGGACCTCGCGCCCGGCGGAACCGTTCTGCTGAATTCGCCTTTCGGACCGGACCGGGTTTGGGAGCACCTGCCGGAGAATGCGCAACGCCAGATGATCGCGCAGCGCGCGCGCCTCTTCCTGATCGACGCGAACAAGGTGGCACGCGATTCCGGGATGGGCGGCCGGATTAACACCGTCATGCAGACCTGCTTCTTCGCGATCTCGGGAGCCCTGCCACCGGAGGAGGCGATCGCGGCGATCAAGAATTCGATTCGCAAGACCTACGGCAAAAAAGGCGAAGAGATCGTCGAGAAAAATCTGCGCGCGGTGGATGAAACGATCGCGCACTTGCACGAAGTGGAGGTTCCGCGCGAGGTCACGACGCGCGCCTCCAAGCCTAACGGACACCTGCACGACGCGCCGGAGTTCATGCAGAATGTGCTCGGCGAAATCATGGCGGGGCGGGGCGATCGCGTTCCGGTGAGCGCCCTGCCTAACGACGGCACTTTCCCGACCGGCACCACGCAATGGGAAAAACGCAATCTCGCGGTGGAAGTGCCGGTCTGGGACCCGCAAGTCTGCATCCAATGCGGCAAATGTGTCATGGTCTGTCCGCACGCTGTTATTCGCAGCAAGGTTTACGAAGCGACCGCTCTCGACGGCGCGCCCGCGACCTTCAAATCGCGCGAGGCGCGACTCCCGGAATGGAAAGGACTCAACTACACCCTGCAGGTAGCGGTGGAGGACTGCACCGGCTGCGGGATCTGCGTGGACGTTTGCCCGGCCCGGAACAAATCCGAGGCGCGCCTGAAAGCGATCAACATGCAGGTGCAGGCGCCGCTCCGTGAAACCGAGCGCGCGAACTGGAATTTTTTCCTTTCCATCCCGGAGATGGATCGGCGAAAGGTGCCGCTCGGCAGCGTGCGCGCAATGCAAGTAGAGCAACCGCTCTTCGAATTCTCGGGCGCGTGCGCGGGTTGCGGCGAAACGCCTTACATCAAGTTGCTCACCCAGCTTTTTGGCGACCGGCTCTTGATCGCAAACGCCACTGGTTGCTCATCCATTTACGGCGGCAATCTCCCGACCACGCCTTACACCAAGAACAACGACGGACGAGGACCGGCCTGGGCGAATTCGCTCTTTGAAGACAACGCGGAATTCGGGCTCGGCTTCCGCGTTTCGATCGACAAGCAGCGCGAGTTTGCCGCAGAACTGCTGCAACAGCTCGCGCCGCAAGTGGGCGAGAAAATTGCGACGGAAATCCTGCACGCGCGGCAGCGCGACGAAGCGGACATCTTTGAGCAACGCGCGCGCGTCACCGAGTTGAAACGCAAACTGGAAGCGCTCGACCGAGCCGATGCGCGCCGCCTGCTCGCGCTGGCCGATACTCTGGTGCGCAAGAGTGTCTGGATCGTCGGCGGCGACGGCTGGGGTTACGATATTGGTTTCGGCGGGCTCGATCACGTGCTCGCGAGCGGACGCAACGTGAAGGTGCTCCTGCTCGACACGGAGGTTTATTCCAACACGGGCGGTCAGTGTTCGAAATCGACGCCGCGCGGCGCGGTCGCAAAATTCGCCTCCAACGGGAAGCGCGGCCCGAAGAAAGATCTGGGTCTGATGGCGATGAGTTACGGCACGATTTACGTCGCGTCGGTCGCGATGGGAGCGAAAGACGAGCACACCTTGAAGGCTTTTCTCGAAGCGGAAGCCTACGACGGACCAGCGATCATCATCGCTTACAGCCATTGCATTGCGCACGGCATCAACATGACAACGGCGATGCAAAACCAGAAAGCGGCGGTGGGTTCGGCGCAATGGCTTCTCTATCGCTACAATCCCGATCGGGCGGCGCTCGGCGAAAATCCTCTTCAACTCGATGCGGCCCCGCCGCGGATGAAGGTGGCGGATTATTTCAAACTCGAGAACCGCTTCAGGATGCTGGACAAGATCGATCCCGCCGCCGCGAGTGAATTGCTTGCCCAGACGCAGAAGGATGTGAGCGCGCGCCGCGGACTTTACGAATATCTCGCCGCCCGAAAATCCCAACCGGACCTCGAGCCCATGAACCTAACGACCACTTATCTCGGACATAAACTGCGGACGCCGCTCGTGCCCTCGGCTTCGCCGCTGTCGGAACAACTCGACAATATCAAGCGAATGGAAGACGCGGGCGCATCGGCGATCGTGTTCCATTCGCTTTTTGAGGAACAGTTGCGCCACGATCGCCAGGAATTGAATGATCATCTCACCCAGGGCACCGAAAGTTTCGCCGAGGCGCTCAACTATTTTCCCGAGCCGCCGGAGTTCAAGGTCGGTCCGGAGGCGTATGTCGAACACATCGCGAAGGCGAAAGCGGCCACCAGTATTCCCATTATCGGGAGCCTGAACGGTTCGACCTTCGGCGGCTGGCAAACCTACGCGCGACAAATCGAGCAGGCCGGGGCCGACGCCTTGGAGCTGAACATCTACTCGCTCCAGACCGACCCGAATCTCTCCAGCGAGGACATCGAGCAGAGCTATCTCACCATTCTCGCTTCGGTTAAGGCGCAGGTGAAAATTCCCGTGGCCGTAAAGCTCAGTCCGTTCTTCACCAATTTCGCCCGCTTCGCTCGTCGCCTCGATGAACACGGCGCCAACGCGCTCGTCCTTTTCAATCGGTTTTACCAGCCGGACATCGAGCTTGAGACGCTGGAGATCACGCCGAACGTGCTCCTGAGCACGCCGATGGCGATGCGATTGCCGATGCGCTGGATCGCCATCCTTTACGGCCGGATTGGCGCCAGCCTGGCGGCGACGAGCGGGATTCATCGCGCGACCGATGCGCTCAAAATGCTCATGGCCGGTGCCGATGTGACCATGCTTTGTTCGGTCCTGCTCCGGCGCGGCATCGCGCACCTCCGCGTGATCGAGCGCGAAATGCGGGAATGGATGGAAGAACACGAATACGATTCGGTCGAGCAACTCAAAGGCAGCATGAGCCAGAAGAATTGTCCCGAGCCGGGCGCCTTCGAACGCGCGCAATATATGCGGGCGCTCCAGACCTATCCGGTCAGCGTTCGTTGAGCCTGAGGTCGCGAGCTACGTCAACGAAGCGAGAATCCGGGCCACCAGCGATTCCGGCATGATGCCGATCAAGAGCACGGCGCCGGCAAGCACAACCACTGTCATGCTTGGCAAAAAGTCAGCGCGTCTCTCAAAGATCGTAGCGCTCGACCTGAGGGATGGCGCTCGCGCTTGCATCGAGGAAAATGACTTTGAGCACGAGCAGGTAGTAATAGAGAGAGATCAGACTGCCAAAAAGCGCGAGCGCGACCAGCCAAAGGAGGCCGTGATTATCTCCCGAGCGGAGCGCTGCGCTAAAGAGATAGAACTTGCCAAAGAACCCGGCGAGCGGCGGCAGGCCGGCGAGCGAGAGCATGAAGATCGCCATGCAGCCGGCAAGGAGCGGCGAACGCGCGCGCAGTCCGGCAAAATTGGAAAAATCATCGCCACCCGTCTCGCGCCGGACCAGCGCGACGACCCCGAAAGCGCCAACCAGTGTGATCGCATAAATCGTGGTGTAAAAAAGCGTCGCCGAAAATCCGTTGCGTCCGCCCGCGACCAGTCCGAGCAAGGTGTAACCGGCGTGCGCGACCGCCGAGTAGGCGAGGAGCCGGCGCACATTTTTTTGCGCGAGGGCGACAAGATTTCCCAGAACGATCGAGAGCGCGGCGAGCACCGCGAGGAGCGGCGACCAACCCGCGACGAGCGCGTGCCAGTCGGCGCTGCCGTGGAGCGGACCGAAACCGACGAGGACGATTTTTCCCAGAACGACAAACGACGCGACCTTGGAACCGGACGCGATGAAAGCCGCCGTTGGAACGGGCGCACCCTGGTAGGCGTCCGGCGCCCAAAGGTGGAAGGGCGCGGCCGCAACTTTGAAAGCGAAACCGATTAGCGTCATCACGATGCCGGCAGCCAGCAGGGGTTGGACGGGTGCAGCGCCAAGCGTCTGCGCGATCGCGGCCAGCGCGGTCGTCCCCGTTAGGCCGTAGATGAAGCTGAGTCCAAAGAGCGTGAAAGCGCTCGCCATGCTGCCGAAGAGAAAATATTTCAGGCCCGCTTCCGCCGAACGGAGGTCGCGTCTGATCAAACGCGGTCATGACATAAAGCGAGAGCCCGGTCAGCTCGAGGCCGATAAATATCATGAGCAATTCTTCGCTCCCGACGAGAAGCAGCAGCCCGATGGTCGCGAGCAGAATTAGCGCGAGATACTCGCCATGATGGCGCGCCTGACGATCGACCCGGGCGAGCAGGATGGTGAAAAACGCCAGCACCAGGCAGATAACCTTGAAGAGCGAATTGAGTGGCGAGATCACGAGCATGCCGTGAAAGAGGACGGCGTGTTGAGGCAATTTCAGAACTGCGAAAGTGGCGCCGGCCAGGCCCAGCGCCGCCACCAGCGAAACGGCCGCCTTCATCTGCTGGCTTTTCGTTAGGCCGAGCGCCAGGACGATAAGGGCGGTGACGAGAACGATCGCTTCGGGCAAGGCCAGCTTCAGAAGTTCCAGGTAACTCATGGCTTCAGAAACCTCATCGCTTCAACCGCCGGCATGATCCGATCAAGCAGGAGTTTGGGATAAAGTCCGGCCCCGAGTGTGGCCAGGATGAGCAGACAAGTTCCCAGTTTTTCGGCGAAAGTAATTCTCTCGGTGAGCGCAGATTGCTCGGTCCAGTCTGAATCCACCGCGACCCGTCCTTGCTGTACGAGGACGCGATCGTCGGCAAAGAATGCCCTCTTCAAAGCGCGCAGGGTGAACGCTGCCACCAGCACCATTCCAATACCCGTAATCCCCACCGCGACCGGAAACGTTTTCCAGGCGCCCAGCAGGATCGTGATTTCCGCCGCAAAGCCGCTGAATCCGGGAATGCCCATCGACGCCGCCGACGCGACGACAAAAGCGAAGGCGACGAACGGCATCGTCCGGCTCAAATGCATTTCGGCGAGGTCGTTCAGGTTGCGCGTGTGCGTGCGGCGATAAACCACGCCGGCAAGGGCGAAGAGGAGCGCGCCAATGACGCCGTGGGAAAACATTTGCAGGACCGCGCCCGAGACCCCGAGCAGATTGGCCGTCGCCAGGCCAAGCAAGACAAAGCCCATGTGACTTACGCTTGAATAACCGATGACAAATTTGAGATCGTTTTGGCGCAGCGCGACCGCCGCGGCGTAAACGATCCCGATCACCGCGAGCACGGCGATCCACCTGCTCCACATTTGCAGGCCTAACGGAAAGAGATTCATCGCCACCCGCAGTGCGCCGTAAGCCCCGAGCTTCATCACGATACCGGCAAGCAGCATCGAACCGGCGGTGGGCGCGGCGACATGACCGGTCGGCGCCCAGGTGTGGAGCGGCCAGATGCCACCCAGGACCGCAAAGCCGAGGAACAGAATCGGAAAGGCCCATGATTGCAGCGACGGTGCGAACGGGAAGGACGCGAGCTGCGGCAGATCGAGCGTACCGGCCGTCACGTAGGCGGCCAGAATGCCGATGAAGACAAGCGCGCCGCCGAAGAAGGAATAAAGCGTCAACTTCATGGCGCCGTACTCCTTGTTGGTCGATCCCCAGATCGCGATCAGAAAATATTTCGGGACGATGACCAGTTCGTAGAAAACGAAGAGGAGGAAGAGATCCGCGCTCAGAAAAACGCCGTAGGAACCGCCCACGACCAGAAGCAACCAAAAGAAAAACTCGCTCGCTCGCTCTTCGATGTGCCAGGAAAAAAGGACGGCGCAGACTGCGGTCAGTCCGGTCACCAGCGCCATCGTCAGGCTGATGCCGTCGACCGCGAGGTGATAGTTCATCCCGAGCGCCGGCACCCACGGAACGCGGATGATGGTTGTGAGATGAGCGAAGTCCGTGCCCTTGGCGAAGAACGCCGCGAGGCTGATTGCGAACCCAGCCGCAGTCGTCGCGAGCGCGATCCAACGGGCCAGGATGCGCGGCAGGAAAAGCAAAAGGACCGCGCCCGCGAAGGTGAGGTAAATCGTCCAGGCCATCATCGGCGTATGCGCGTCCCGTAACGCGGGGATGATTCCCGCACATGAAATCCGATTTCGCGCGCGCGGCTTTTTCAGGTGGCGCCATCAATTGCCGGATGGCGTCGATGATCGCGGCAATCTCTTCGTCATGCCTGCCGACTCGCTTTTCGAGCTCAGAAAACTTCTTCGCCAGTGCGCGATTCGTTTCCAGCGCTCGCGCGCACCTTCACAAACGCGCGCATGATCGCGATGTTTACCTTCACTGCCCGTTCGCTCTTCAGCACGCTGGAAAGCATCGCCACGCCTTGTTCGGTGAAGGCGTAAGGAAAGCCGCGGCGGCCACCCCAACTTGAAATCCAATTTGGCATTTCAAGATTTCATTTCCTGCGCGCGTCAGCCGAAACATGAAATCCGTGGGAAACGGCTGCGTTTCGTCTTACCGCCGATTCAAGGCACCGGTTGTGACGCCATAGAGCGAGGCCAGATCCTGGTCCAGCATCACTTTTTGCCCGCGAAGAACATGAATCGATTGCGCGATTTGCGCTCCGCCGAAATGATTTCGCTTTGCTCATCTCAGGTCAGCCTAACAATCGCGCCATCTGCACGACGGTGGAGTTAAAGATGTTGAGGATGAACTGCGGGAAGATGCCGACCGCGAACATGAGCAGCGCGACCGGGACAACGACCCATTTTTCGCCCAAGCGAAGTTCAGGGAAAGCGCTGCAACTTTCCGCGAGCGGTCCGCTGAAGAGGAATTGCATCGCGCGCAGAAAAACGATCGCGGTGACGAGGAGCCCGAGCACGGCGAGCGCGGTGTAGCCCGCGGCCAGCGCAAAGGATCCCTTGAAGATCAAAAATTCGCCGACGAATCCGTTCAGGCCGGGCAAGCCTAACGACGAGAACATGGCCACGCTCATCCAGCCGCAGAGCAACGGCGTCGCGCTGCATCAAACCTCCGAAATCACTCAACCCGCGCGCACCCGCGTCGTTCTTCGAGCAAGCCAACGAAATAAAAAAGCGCCGCCGCGGTCAGGCCGTGGTTGAAGATTTGCAGAAAAACGCCACTCAACGCGGCCTGGACTTCGACCACCGGCGCAGTCGAGGTCGTGGTGATGGCAAAGAGGCCGAGCATGCAATAGCCGAGATGGTTGACCGAGAGATAGGCCACCATTCGCTTCAAATCGGACTGCGCCCAGGCGGCGAGGGAGGCGAAGACGATCGAGCAAACGGCCAACCCGAGCAGCCATGGACCGACAATCCTGATTTCGTTAGGGAAAAGCGGCAGCAAGCAGCCGGATGAAACCGTAGACCCCCATTTTCGAAAGGATTCCGGTCAACACCATGGCCGTGCCGGTCGGCGCGGCTTCGTAGGCGTCCGGCAGCCAGGTGTGAAAGGGAAAGAGCGGCACTTTCACCGCCAGCCCAAGGAAGATTCCGGCAAAGGCCCACCAGCGCAGATTGCCGGCGAGCAGTCCATCTTTCCCGAGCGCGGCGAGCGCGCTGAAATCAAAAGTTCCCCTAACGAAATAGATTCCGAGAAAGGAAAGCAACATCGCCACGCTCCCGAGGAAGGTGTAGAGGAAAAACTTTGTCGCGGCCCGATCGCGTTTTTCGCCGCCCCAGATCTTGATGAGCAGAAATGCCGGGATCAGGCTCATCTCGTAGAAGAGAAACCAGAGAATGAAATTCTGGGCGGTGAACGTGCCGTAAAGCGCCGCCTGCATCACCAGCATGAGCGCATAAAAACCGCGACTCATTCGCCCGGCGAAAAAGGCGAAGGGAAAAACGAGCGAGGTGAGCAGGACGAGGAGCAGGCTCAGGCCATCGACGCCCAGAAGGCCTTGCGCGCCGATCGCGGGAATCCAGATATGGCGCTGCACCATCTGCAGCCCAGCCACTGTCGGATCGAAGTGATACCACATTGCCCCCGCCAACAGCGCCGTGATCAGACTGCATCCCAACGCGGCCGCGCGCGCCAGCATCCGCGGCATAACGCTGAGAAAGAGCGCACCGAGAATCGGAATAAAAATCAGGCCGGTAATCAGGTGAGCCATGCGTAAAGAAGAAGCAGCGTGAGCATTCCGAGAGCGATGGCGCCGAGGTAGGTTTGGATTTGTCCCGATTGCCAGCCGGACATCATCCGGCCCAGACCGCGCGCGACGCCGGTCGCGTCGTTGACCCCGGCGTTGATGGCGCGTTCGTCAAAGCCTTTCGTTAGGCGACCGAAAAGCTGACCCATCCCGCCGAGCAACCGGACCAGGCCATCCCAGAAATAACGGTCGAGCGCATCGGAGAGGCGCGCCGCGAATCGGGCCAGGGCAATAATTGTCCAGTCGTAGAGTTCGTCGAGCCACATTCGATTTTCGAGGAAACGAAAAAGTGCCGGAAACTGTTGTTCCATCGGGTCGGTCTCGCCGGCCCGGCGATAGAGCAAGACGCCAAGCCCGATCCCGGCCGCGACCAGAGCGAGCGAGACGAAAAGAATCGGCTGAATGAGATGTGCGAAGTCAAAGGTCGCTGGTTCGCCCGACAAATAATCATGCAACCACGGCCAGGCAGGCGTGAGCACGACACTGAAACCAACCGCGCAGATCGCGAGCACGATCAATGGCAACGTCATGACCGGCGAACTTTCGTGGGCGTGCTGCGAGGCGGCGCGGCGCTCGCCAAAAAACACGTAAATCATTTGCCGCGTCATGTAGAGCGCGGTCAGCACGACCCCCACGAGCATCAAATAATGCGGCACCCGTGAAACTGGCCAGTGCGAGGTCGCGTCCAGGATTTCCTCCTTCGTCCAGGCGCCGGAGAAAAAGAGTGGCACCCCACTCAACGCCATCATGCCGATGGCGTAGGTGAGGAAAGTGACCGGCATGAGCCCCCGCAAACCTCCCATTCGCCGGATGTCCTGTTCCTCATGGCAGCCGTGAATCACCGAACCGGAACCGAGGAAGAGGAGCGCCTTGAAAAAACCGTGGGCGAGCAGATGCATGATGCCCGCCGCGACCCCGCCCACGCCTAACGACACCATCATGAGGCCGAGTTGCGAGACAGTTGAGTAAGCCAGAATGCGTTTGATGTCGGCCTGAGCGAGCGCAATCAGCGCGGAGATGAGCGCGGTCACGACGCCGATCCAAACCACCACCGTGAGCGAAGTCGTGACGCCATTGACCGCGCCTAACGAGAAGAGCGGATAAACGCGCGCGACGAGGAAGACGCCGGCAGCCACCATGGTGGCGGCATGGATGAGCGCGCTCACCGGGGTTGGACCTTCCATCGCGTCGGGCAACCAGACGTGGAGGGGAAACTGGCCTGATTTGCCAACCGCGCCGCAGAAAATGAGCAGCGCGATAAAGGTGGCGCTCGCCCCTAACGATAAGAGACCGGCACTTTCCAGGCTGCCGTTCCCGCCATCATAAAACAGAAGCGTCCCGCTCGAGTGATAGAGCCAGAGCAGCCCGAGAAAAAACCCGATGTCTCCGATCCGGGTGGTGATGAACGCCTTCTTTGCCGCCGCGGCCGCGCTCGGTTTATGAATCCAGAACCCGATCAGTAAATACGAAGCGAGCCCGACCAATTCCCAGCAAACGAAAAGCAGAAGGAGACTGTTCGCGATTACGACGCCGAGCATGGCGGCCGAGAAGAACGAGAGATAAGCGAAAAAGCGCGCAAAATTTTCGTCCGCCGCCATGTAGCCGACGCTGAAGACGAAAATGCAAAGGCTGACGAGCGTGATCATGACGAGCATGACCGCTGCCAGCGGATCGAGAACAAAACCGAGGCGTAGCGCTTGTTCGCCGAAGGTCAGCCAGGTGAAATTTTGAAAGCTGCGATAGCCGGGCGTGGCCAGCGTTGGCACAAAAGCCGATAGCGAAAAAATCAAAGCCACGACCTGTCCGGCAATCGCGAGGAAAGCGGCCGCGGTCCGGCGTGTCTTCGACAGGCTTAGAATCATCAGCGAAGCCGCCAGAGGCAGCGCCGGGATAAACCAAAGGTGTGCGATGATCCAGTCGCTCATCCTTTGAGTTGGTCGATTTGATCGACGTTGATCGTCCGATAATGCCGGTAAACGGCGATGACGAGGGCGAGACCAACGGCGGCTTCGGCGGCGGCGATGCCGATCGCGAAGATTGTCACCATCACCCCCGTTGGCGGCGCCGGTTGCGGACCGAAGCGCCAGAAAGCGATGAAGTTCAGTCCCGCCGCCGCGAGCATCATCTCGATCCCGATGAGGATGAAGATGGCGTGCCGTCGGCTCAGCGCTGCGAGCAGGCCGATGCAAAAGAACGCGACCGAAACGAAGAGGAAAAGTTCGAGCGTCATCGTCACCGCTTTTCCTCCATCACAAGCACCATCGCGCCGATCAACGCCGCCGTCAGAATGAGACCGATGCACTGCAACGGCCAGACGTAGTCGGTCATGAGCAGTTTGCCGATATGCTTGACGGTGAGAGGCGCGAGCGTTGGAGCGGTCACGGAAAGCCCGCCCGATCGCATGATCGCCCAGGTCAGGCCGGCAAAAACCGCCAGCGCGATAACCGCACCGCTCCAGTGAAAAGCGTGTTCCTTCTCGGCACCGCGCCGGGTCAGCAAAATCGTGAAAACAATCAGGACGGCGACCGCGCCGACGTAAACAAAGACCTGGACAAGGCCGACGAATTCCGCGCCTAACAAGAAATAAAACGCGGCCACGCCGACAAAGGAGAGCGCGAAAGAGAGAGCGGCATGGACCAGCTTCGGGAGCGTGGCCGCCGCCAGCGCCGCGGCCAGGGTCGGGATCGCGATGAAGATGAAGACGACGGTGTTCATTCGGCGAAACGATACGTGCGCGGAGCGAATTTCTTCCCCGTATCGAGCAGACGGGAAAGCACGAGATAAACGGCCACGATCAAGATTGCCGACCAGAGGTAACCGGCGAGACGGCGGCCCTGATAATGCCAGATCCCCGCGGCAACCAGACAGGTGAAAGCCATTGGGAGCATAAATTTCCAGGCGAAATTCATCACCTGGTCGACCCGAATGCGCGGGAGCGTGCCGCGAATCCAAATGAAGACGAAGAGCAGCACACTGAGCTTGGCGAAAAACCAGACGTAAGACGGAATGATCTCAAGAAAACGCATGGGTGCGTGCCAGCCGCCGAGGAAAAGCGTCACCGCCATTCCGCTGACCGCGAACATCCCGAAATATTCCGCGAGAAAAAACGTCGCATATTTGAAGCCGGAATATTCCGTCATATGGCCGGCCACAATTTCCGACTCGCCCTCCGGCACATCGAAGGGAGTGCGGTTCGATTCCACCAGGCCGGAAGCGAAGAACAAAAGGAAAGCCACTGCTCCCCAGGGCGTGAAGACGAACCAGTGCGGGAGCAAGCCTAACGAATAGCCTCTTTGCGCGGCGACAATCGCATCGGGCATGAGCGAACCAACCACCATCACCACCGGTAACACCGTGATGATGAGCGGCAGCTCGTAGCTGACCATTTGCGCGATCGCGCGCATCGCGCCGAGCATGGAGAACTTGTTGTTGCTTCCCCACCCGGCCATGAAGACCGAGACCTCGGTGGTGGAACCGACGGCAAAGAAAAACAGAATTCCGCCGTCGATCGCGAAAGGCGTCATGTTGCGGCCATAAGGAATGATGCCGAGCGCGAGCACAGCGGCGGCGGCGATCAGGATGGGGGCGAGAAAATGCACGACCTTGTCCGCCCGCGCCGGCACGATGTCTTCCTTGATCAACAATTTAATCCCATCCGCGGCGGGCTGGAGGAGGCCGAACGGACCGACGCGGTTGGGTCCGAGCCGGTTTTGAATCCGCGCGAGAATTTTTCGCTCAAGCACCGAGATGAGGGCGAACAGGGTCAGAAAAACGACCAGCACCGCACCGATGTTGAGCAGGCTTGAGACAATCTGGCCAACCCAATCAGGTGCTCCCGTGAAGAGCCCGAGGAGCCATTGTTTGGCGATGACGAAAATCTGGTCGAGAAAAACGCGCACGTTGGGTGGAAGGAAAGCGAGGTCAGCTTCCTTACGCAAGACAGGAATATGCTTCGCTCACCGTCTCCCGTCTTTCCCTCTTGGGTCCGCGCGAATTTTTGTTTCTTTCGCTGCGACAAGACGCTATTGCTCACCGGCGACAAACCGGCGAATTTGAGCACCGTTTGTTAGGGCACGAAACAAAACCTTATGAAAGATGACGTTTTGGAGTTGATGACGCTGGTTCGAGCAAAAAACCCGGGCGAACCGGAGTTTCATCAGGCGGTGGAGGAGGTGGCCGAATCGTTAATGCTCGCCTTGGAACGCCACCCCGAGTATCGCAAAGCGAAAATCCTCGAACGCATGGTCGAACCGGAGCGGGTCATCATGTTCCGCGTCCCATGGGAAGACGACCGGAACGAGGTTCAGGTCAATCGCGGATTTCGCATCGGGATGAACAGCGCGATTGGGCCTTACAAGGGCGGGCTGCGATTTCATCCCTCGGTGAATCTTGGCATCCTCAAGTTCCTCGCCTTCGAGCAGGTCTTTAAGAACAGCCTGACGACTCTCCCGATGGGGGGAGGCAAGGGCGGTTCCGACTTCGATCCCAAAGGCAAAAGCGACAACGAAGTGATGCGCTTTTGCCAGGCGTTCATGGCCGAGCTCTCGCGCCACATCGGACCCTATCGCGATGTGCCGGCGGGTGACATCGGGGTGGGCTCGCGCGAGATCGGTTATCTCTTCGGAATGTACAAAAAACTGCGCAACGAATTCACTGGCGTGCTGACCGGCAAAGGCATCGGCTGGGGCGGCTCGCTCATTCGTCCGGAAGCAACCGGCTATGGCGCGGTCTATTTCGCCTCTGAAATGTTGAACACGCGTAACGAAGAGTTGACCGGCAAAGTGTGTCTCGTCTCCGGGAGCGGTAACGTCTCGCAATATACCATCGAAAAGCTCATCGAAATGGGCGCGCGCGCGGTCACGGTATCCGACTCGTCCGGCTATATCTATGACGAAGCGGGAATCACGAGAGAGAAGCTCGCTTTCATCATGGACCTCAAAAATGTCAGGCGCGGTCGCATCTCGGAATACACGCAGAAATTCAAAGGTGCGGTCTTTACGGCGTTCGATGAAAAACTTGATTACAACCCGCTCTGGAATCACCCCGCGCAGTGTGCGTTCCCGAGCGCGACCCAGAATGAAATCAGTGAGAAGGACGCGCAAAACATGTTGCGTAACGGGGTCTATGTCGTTTCCGAGGGCGCGAACATGCCCACGTCGAGCGAAGGAGTCAGGCTATTCCTCGACGCGGGGATTCTTTTTGGTCCGGGCAAAGCGGCCAATGCCGGTGGGGTGGCGACCTCTGGCTTGGAGATGGCGCAAAACAGCATGCGTATCACGTGGACTCGTGAAGAGGTGGATGCGCGCCTGCAGGGTATCATGAAGGCAATCCACAAAACCTGTCGCACGACCGCGGAACGCTTCGGCACGCCGGGTAACTACGTCAACGGCGCGAACATTGGCGGATTCCTTAAAGTCGCGAACGCGATGCTCGACCAAGGCGTGGTGTGACCGGCCTGCGGCCGGAATGACGAAGCACGAATGACGAAATCCGAATCAATGACGAAGGCATCCGAAGTCCCGAATCTCGTCATTCGCGCATTCGTCATTCCTTCGTCATTCGTCATTCGCCATTCGTCATTTTCTTATGACGCCCTCTCCCTATTTCATTCTGATTGTTTTCGGCGGGGTGGCCCTGATTTTTCCCCTCATGCCACTGGCCCTGGCCTGGCTGTGGCGGCATTTTTTTCAACCGCCCAAACCGGGCGTAGCCAAGAACGCGACTTATGAATGCGGCATCGAGTCGTTAGGCGAAGCGCAGATCCAATTTCAGGCGCAGTTCTATCTTTACTGCATCATCTTTCTGATCTTTGACGTCGAATCGATCTTCCTCGTCCCCTTCGCGGTCGCGTTCACCGGTTTGCCCTTTGGCGCTTTCATCGCAATCTTAATTTTCCTGCTTCTTTTGTTGGAGGGGCTGATTTGGGCTTGGGGTAAAGGTTGCTTAACTTGGGCAAGGTGATGGAGCGACAAATGGACGAAGGGCTGCGCAGCGAACTGCAAAAGCAAGGTGTCTGGGTCACCTCGATGCAGGAGCTTTATAATTGGGGCCGCAAAAATTCGATCTGGCCGCTCCAATTCGGGCTCGCCTGCTGCGCGATCGAAATGATCGCCACCGCCGCCTCCCGCTACGATCTGGCGCGCTTCGGCGGCGAAGTCTTTCGCCCTTCGCCGCGCCAGGCCGACCTCATGATCGTGGCCGGGACGGTGACAAAGAAAATGGCTCCGCAAATTGTCCGGCTCTACAACCAGATGCCCGACCCGAAATATGTTATTTCGATGGGTGCCTGCGCGATTTCCGGCGGCCCATTCAAGCAAGGCTACAATGTTTTGAAAGGAATCGATCGCTACATCCCGGTCGACGTTTATATCCCGGGCTGTCCGCCCCGGCCGGAGGCGTTGCTCCACGCTTTCATGGAATTGCAGCGCAAGATCGACGAACAAAAACTGACCGGCCCGGGGAAAGCGAACTTTCTCAAGCCAGCCACGCCGAGTGAGTTTCCGGTGCCCAAGTTCGGTGCGCACGATCTCGAGCCACCAGCGAACCCGGACCTCTTTCACCCACCGGCAGTCGAGCGCGCCTAACGATGGAATCACTCGAAGAAATTAAAGCGCGCGTGGAGGGCGCGATCTCCAGCGCTTCCGTTACGATTGTTCCGAATCCCGGCCCGGCCAATCAGCCGTCGCTCCTGCTCGACCACGCCCATGCGCAGGCGATCGCTCGTTTCCTGCGCGATGATCCTGCGCTCCGCCTCGATTACTGCTCCAACGTCACCGGAGTCGATTGGCTCGATCGCACGGTGAAGAAAAAAGTGAAAGTGAAGAAGCTGGTCGAAGGCGCGGAGAAAGAGGTCGAGGAGATGCAGGAGGAGTTTTTTCCTGGTTACCTCGAAGCGGTTTATCACCTCTATTCAATGGCGCACAAACACGGACCGGTCGTCGTTAGGCTGCGGACGCATGATCGCGCCGAACGGTGCGCCGCTCCCATCACTCACTCCGGTCTGGCGTAGCGCCGAATTCCAGGAGCGCGAAATCTACGACCTCTACGGGATTCAATTCGAGGGTCACCCGGATCTGCGCCGCATTTTGATGTGGGACGAGTTCACCGATTTCCCGATGCGGAAAGATTATCGCGAGCCGGACGACTTACGAATACGAGCCGACCCCGCACGATGACGTGCTGGAAAGGGCCAGGCAGCATTATGCACCGCGGCCCCAGCAGGACGGTGCCGAGAAGCTGACCTCGCAATGAATTGTCATGTTGAGCGGAGCGAAACATCTCAGCCTATTTCCGGTCGAGGAAGATCAGAAACGGTCAGAGATCCTTCGTCGTCTGCGCGACTCAGGATGACAGGCAATTTTTTGAGATGACGACCGGCTTTCATGAACTCGAGCAAGCGCCTCCCCCCGGGATGAACTCGCGCTTCGACGGCGAGCTTCTCGAGATCTCGATGGGTCCGCAGCATCCGTCGACCCATGGCGTTTTCCGCATGAACGTTGCGCTCGAGGGCGAGATCGTGCGCAAACTGAAGCCGGTCTTCGGTTACCTCCATCGCAATCACGAAAAGATTGGAGAGAACACCAGCTACCTCGGCTCGATGCCGTACACTGATCGGCTCGATTACTTCTGCTCGATGACCAACAACTGGGCCTACGCGCTCAGTGTCGAAAAACTCGCCGGCATCGAAGTCCCGGAGCGCGCGGAATATTTGCGCATCATCCTCGCTGAGCTGACACGGTTGGTGAATCACACCTCACTGCTCGGCTTCCTCCTCAGCGACATGGGCGCATGGGGCACGCCCCTCATGTATGCGTTCCGCGAGCGCGAGAACGTGCTCGATCTCTTCGAGTCGCTCTCCGGGTCCCGCATGATGTGTGACTACATGCGCTTCGGCGGTTGCCGGGTCGATCTGCCGCCCGGTTGGCTGGAGCGAGCGCGCAAGATCGTCAACGGGTTTCCGCGATTTCTCGATGAGTTCGAAAAGCTAATTACCGGCAATGAAATTCTCATCGCCCGCACCCGGGAGGTTGGAAAACTTTCCGCTGAACTTGCCGTCAGCGCCGGCATTACCGGCCCCGGTCTGCGCGCGTCCGGAGTGAACTACGACGTGCGCAAAGTGGATGGCTACGGGATTTATCCCCGCTTCAAATTCCGCGTGCCGCTGGGCGACTACGGCGACTGTTATGATCGCCTCATGATGCGCGTGCTCGAACTGCGAGAAACCCTCGGGATTCTCCATCAGGCGATGGACGACCTGCCCGCCGGTCCGATCATGAATCCGAAGGTGAAAATCCGCGCCTTCAAACCGCCGGTCGGCGAAGCCTATGGCCGCATCGAAGCGCCGAAGGGCGAGCTCGGCTTTTACCTGATTAGCGACGGCAGCGGCAGTCCCTACCGCTACCGGGTGCGTCCGCCGAGCTTCATCAACCTGACGATCCTGGAGGACTTGTGCCTCGGCCACACCGTGGCGGACGTGATGGTCATCCTCGGCAGCATCGATATTGTTCTCGGGGAAGTGGACCGATGATTGAAACCCAATAATTTAAGTTCTGTATGATCGGCATCGGCATACTCAAAGGCATGGCGGTGACGGCGCGAAACTTTGCCGGGAGCTATTTTGAAAAGGATCGCCTAACGACCGTGCAATATCCGGAGGAGCGCGATGTCGCTCCCGGAGAACTCGCGCAATTTCCCCTTCCTCGTTTACGACACCGAAGATCCGCAAGCCGGCCTGCGTTGTGTCGCCTGCAAGATCTGCGAGAAGGAATGCCCGCCGCAGTGCATCTACATCGTTAAGAGCGAAGACAAGAAGCCCGATTACATGGGCAAGCCGCAATTTTATCCGGCCATCTTCGACATCGATATTTCGGTTTGCATGAGCTGCCAGATTTGTGTCGAGGTTTGCCCGTTTGAGGCGATCAAGATGGACAAGGTTTACGAGCTGAGCCGGCGCGAGCGCTTCGACGCCCTTCTCATGCGCAAGGATGACCTCGCGAAATCAAACAACTACTATCACAGCATCCATCCGCTCGAAGCGGACGCGGTCGACGCGGCGCTTGCCGCCGCTGCTGAGAAAAAGAAACCTGCACCCCCGCCAAGCCCTGCCCCGACAACCTGATGCGGTGGCGGACGTTCGTTCTCTTTTCCTCCGTCGCGCTCTTTTTCGGCGATCAGATCGCAGCCGCGCTTCCATCGGAGCAGGATTTCTCGGACCTGTTGCGCTGGCGAAACATCGGGCCGTATCGCGGCGGACGGACGCGCGCGATTGCCGGCGTGCCTTCGCAGCCTAACGTTTTCTACTGCGCGCAGGTCAATGGCGGAGTTTTCAAGACAACCGATTACGGACGCACCTGGCAGCCGATTTTCGACGATCAACCGACCGGCTCGGTCGGGGCGCTGGCGGTTTCGGTTTCCAATCCGGAAGTGATTTACGTCGGCAGCGGCGAAGGGCTGCATCGACCCGATCTTTCGGTTGGTGATGGCATCTACAAATCGACCGATGCGGGCAAAAGCTGGACGCACCTGGGATTGCGCGACGGCCAGCAGATCGCGCAGATCGCGGTCGATCCGCGCAATCCCGAGCACCTGCTCGTGGCCGTGGCCGGTCACCCTTATGGGCCTAACGAAGAGCGCGGAATCTTTCTCTCGCTCGATGGCGGCAAGACATTTCAGAAGACGCTTTACAAGGATGAAAACACCGGCGCGGCCGACGTGCAGTTCGATCCGACAAACCCGCAAATTGCTTACGCATCGCTCTGGGAGGCGCGGGAGGGTCCCTGGGAAAATGGAGAATGGAACGGGACTAACGGCGGCATTTTCAAATCGTCCGATGGCGGCAAGACCTGGCAGCAGTTGAAGAATGGCTTGCCTAACGAAATCGTTCAGGCCCAGCTCGCGATCGCGCCGAGCGCGCCGCGCACCCTCATCGCGGCGGTCGCCACTCTCGAGTGACGGGAAACTTTATCGCTCCGACGACGCCGGCGAAAGTTGGACGCTGGCCGCGACCGATGACCGCCCTGGCGCGCGCATCGGCGGCGGCGATTTGCCGGTGCTGCGAATCGATCCACAGAATCCCAAAGTGGTTTACGCCGCGAGTGTCGTCTGCTGGAAATCAACTGATGGCGGCAAAACCTGGGATGGCTGGCGCGGCGCGCCGGGAGGAGACGATTACCAGAATGTCTGGATCAATCCGAACAACCCGCAGATCATCTTCCTTGGGAGCGACCAGGGCGCGATCATCACGGTCAACGGCGGCGCGACCTGGAGCTCGTGGTACAACCAATCGACCGCGCAGCTTTATCACGTGAGCGCGGACAACGCGTTTCCCTATCGCCTTTACAGCGGACAACAGGAGAGCGGCTCGGTCGGCATCGCGAGTCGCGGACCCGACGGGGCGATCACGTTCCGCGATTGGCACCCGGTGGCGGCCGAAGAATACGGCTACGTTGTCGCGGACCCGCTCAATCCGGACATCATCTATGGCGGGAAATTGACCCGCTACGATCGTCGCACCGGGCAGGCGCAAAACATCCTGCCGAAACCATTTCGGTCCGACGAATTTCGCATGATTCGCACGCAGCCGATCCTGTTTTCGCCGCTCGATCCGAAATTGCTGTTGTTCGCGACGAACTATTTGTGGCAGACGCGCGATGGCGGACAGAACTGGCAGCAGATCAGCCCGGACCTGACGCGCAAAACTTTCGAGATCCCCGCGAGTGTCGGGAAATTTCGCTCCCAGCCGACCGCGCAGCCGAGGCAAAGGGGAGTGATTTACGCGGTGGCCCCGTCACCACTCGACAAGAACCGCATCTGGGCGGGAACGGACGATGGTTTGATTCACCTCACGACTGACGGCGGCAAGAATTGGACGGACGTGACGCCGCCGCAAATCGGCCCGTGGTGGAAGGTCTCGCTGATGGAGGCGAGTCATTTCGACAAGAATACTGCCTACGCGGCGGTGAACACGATTCGACTCGACGATCTGCGGCCGCACATTTATCGGACAAAAGACGCCGGCAAGACCTGGCAGGAAATCGTCCGCGGCATTCCGACAAACGAAAACGTTAATGCAGTGCGCGAAGATCCAGAGCGCCGCGGCCTCCTCTTCGCCGGGACGGAGCGCGCGGTTTATCTCTCGTTTGATGATGGCGAAAACTGGCAGTCGCTCCGGCTGAACATGCCGGCAACGTCAGTGCGCGACCTGATCGTAAAAGATGACGATCTTGCCGTCGCGACGCATGGACGCGGCTTCTGGATTCTGGACAACATCACGCCGCTGCGCCAGCTCCAGCCTGACAATAACGAAACGTTCCTCTTCAAACCGCAAACCGCACTGCGGGTGCGTTGGAATTTCAATACCGATACACCGCTTCCGCCAGACGAACCGATGGGTGAAAATCCGCCGGAAGGCGCCATGATCGATTACTCGTTAGGCAAAGAAATTGCCGGACCGGTCACGCTCGAGATTCGGGACGACAAGGGGAAGACGATCCGTCGTTATGCGAGCACCGATCCGGTTCCGCCGCCGGACCCGGCCTTAAAGATCCCGCGTTACTGGGTTCGATTGCCACAGCGATTGTCGAGCGCGCCCGGGCAACACCGTTTCTTTTGGGACCTGCATGGGGAGCCGTTGCCGGATGCGGAAGCCGATTACCCGATGACCGCGGTCTCGGGCAAAACAGCCCCGCGCCCGACCGCTCCCTGGATCGTTCCCGGTAATTATTCTGTCGTCTTGTCCGCGGGCGGCAAGAATTTTACCCAGCCGCTTCCAGTGAAAATGGATCCGCGGGTGAAAGCGACGACCGCAGAACTGACAAAGCAATTCGAGCTTTCGCAGAGGCTCTTCGCACTTGCGGGCGGAGTTGCAGCCAATCGGCAAAAAATACCAGGCGCTCGTCGCGGAAATAGCGAAAGCAAAGGAGCGCGCCGGAGAAAATCCGATCAAGGAGCAGATCGAAGCGTTGCGGAAAAAACTCGAAACATTCGCGAATCCCGCGAGCGGTCCGCTTCGGGCGCGCCGTTGGAGTTGGATACGCTCGATAAAGTGAAACGACTCTTCAACGATCTTCAGGACGTGGACGCGGCCCCCACCCCGGCTCAGCAAACGGCGGTGACCGAACTTCAGCATGACACGACCGCAGTGACAGAACGCTGGAAAGCGATTGCGCCGGAAGTCGCAACGCTCAATGCCCAACTCGCATCCGCGGGCCTCGAGCCGCTCAAGTTCCCGTAGCTAATCCGTCTGCCATTGGCGGCGATTCCACCGCAAACAGGAAAACGCCGTAAAGGCATGAAAGTCCGCGAAGCGAAAGATACCCAGCCTTCTGGCGGAAGAGCCTGGCGGTCAGGCGGCCAATTTCTTCTGGCGAGCGCGGGGCACGATCTGCGTCAATTCGCGAGCAGCCTCGACGTGCATCGGCGAACCGATCTCGGCCGCCTGGCGTCGCGCCTGTTGCAGCATTGTGTCAATCCGGCGGTCGTCGTGATCGGGATCGTGGTGGAAAAGCACCAGGCTGCCCACTCCAGCGCGCAGGGCGAGCGCGACGCTGTCATCAAGACAGCCGTGACCCCAGCCGATGTGACCGGGATATTCGGTGCGGTCGTACTGCGAATCGAGAATCAACAAATCGCATCCTTCGATGAACCGAACGAGCTCCGCTTCCGACCGCGAGGCGGCAGCCGCAACGACCCGATCGGGGGAATCAATCGCACTCCGATAGGGTTCGTGATCGGGCAAATAGGCGATTGATGTTGCGCCGGCAGCGACCCGAAAGCCGGTGCAACCACCCGGATGGTTTAATCCAATCGAGCGCACAACAAAGCTACCTATGGTGGTTGTATCGGAAGCGAATTCGTCAATCGCGGCAATGCCAGCGAGGCTTTCGAGCGAGACAGGAAATTGGATCGGATCCATCTGATTACCAAGCGCCGCGCGCAACTTTGCCCGGGTGCCCGGCGCACCGAGAACGTGAATCTGGCTGGCCCGGTGGTAGGCCGGGCGGAAAAAGGGCAATCCCTGAATATGGTCCCAATGTGTGTGCGAGATAAGGATGGTGGTAGTGAGTGATGTCTCGCCTAGCTCATGCGCCAGAGCGAGGCCAAGACGCCGGATCCCGCTGCCGGCATCCAGGACAAGCACTTCATTGCCGAAGCGCAGCTCCACGCAGGAAGTATTTCCACCATATTCCACCGTCTCCGGTCCGGGAGACGGAATCGAGCCGCGCACGCCCCAAAAGCGCAGCGACAAGGTCGGTGCGTTATCTTCTACAGATTCATCCCGCATACTGAAAGCGGCTGGGGGTCAGGCGCATACGGCCCTAGTAGCAGCCACCGTGCCGTCGTCACCCCGGGCCGAACTCTCGGTCTCCGGGAGGACATGTCTTCAGCGCGCGCTTCGCCTCTTGCTCCGGCTAACTTAGGGCACGGACTTTGCTAAATCTGAATGGTGTCCGCGGTGAAATCTTGCCTCCTGCTCGAACCCGGGCCCTGACCATGTCCGACCAAAGCGGCACTACTCACAGTCCTGACCCGGAGCAGGTTGTTCCGGCGGCAGCCAGCGAGTTGAACAATCTCCTCCAGATTGTCTCCGACACGGTCTCGATGCTGGAGAACATTTGCGAAGGAGCGACCGATTCGGAGAGATATTTCGACATGCTCCGCAAGAGCGTAGACCGCGCCGCGAAGGTCACGGCGCAGATCGTTCAGCACGTCGGCGGGACAGAGAAAAAGATTCTCATGCACCCCGCGCTCAACGAGCCGGCTGCCACGCCCCCTCCTGCCCGACCACAGATACGGGTATCGCGGTGCATCTTGGTGGTGGATGACGAGCCGATGGCGCTCATGCTCTTGAATCAGATTCTTTCCGAAGCTGGCCATACCGTGGTCACCGCCCAATCGGGTTTTGAAGCGCTCGATTACTTTCGTAAGGAGCCGGGGCGTTTTGCGCTCATCCTGCTCGATCTCTCCATGCCGCTGATGGATGGCGAGGAAACGTTCAATCATTTCCGGGCGATTGACCCAAATGTAGTCGTCCTGCTCAATACCGGCTTCATTGAAAATCGTCGACTTGATCGCATGATCACGAACGGCCTAGCGGGTTTCCTCCGCCGCCCCTACCGGGCGGACGAAGTCGTCACGCAGATCCAATCCGTCCTCCAAAACGTGAAAAAGAACGGCTCTTCAATGCTGCCCGACTCTCGAACCGCTCCGGTAACCAAGCCGAGCGCTCCGGACTAACGAGCACCGTCTGCATCAGCGGAATCACCCCACGTCATTTGCCAAACTCTGGAGCTGATCGAAGGGTGACGACAGAGATGGATTTAAGCGAATATTTGCGGGCTTCAGAGCGCGCGCTGATCTTCACCGGCGCAGGTATTTCGACCGGCAGCGGCATTCCGGACTTTCGCGGACCGCAAGGCGTTTGGACGCGACGCCAGCCTGTCTACTATCACGATTTCATGACTTCGGAAGCCGCGCGGATCGAGCATTGGGAGTACAAGCTCGAAGCCTGGGAGGCATTCCGGCAGGCCCAGCCTAACGAAGTCCACCGTGCGATCGTCCGCCTGGAGAAGGCCGGCAAATTGCAAATGGTCGTGACGCAAAACATCGACGGCTTGCACAGCCTCGCTGGCACAAGTCCGGAACGGTTGGTGGAATTGCACGGCACCAATTCAATGGTCGAGTGCCAGACTTGTCACCTGCGCCGCGATCCGCAGCCTGTACTTCGATTTCTTCCGTGTCCATCGCACTCCGCCGCTTTGCACCTGCGGCGGATTCCTGAAACCAGCCACAATCAGCTTTGGACAAAGCCTCGAGCCTAACGAACTGAAGCGCGCCAGTGAAGGCGCGATGAAAGCAGACCTCGCGGTCGCTCTCGGTTCGACCTTGTCAGTCTACCCCGCCGCTGGCTTTCCCTTGCTCACCGCACGACGAGGCGCACCCTACGTAATCGTTAATCGCGGCGCCACGGAACACGATCACGAGCCTTCGGTCTCACTTCGCCTCGAAGGCGAGGTCGGCGAAATCTTTCCTGCGGCGGTGGCGTTAGCCCTTGCTACCTGAGCCAACCGCTGTCAGCGCGCGAAAGATGCGCAGCTCGCCAACTTCATATTTCCCACCCAGCAAGTCGCGGATTCCGGTCAGGCCCCGCGTGCCCGCGCGCGCGAAGGCCGCTCCCATCTCCTGACGTTGTTGCGTGGTAAAGATCTCCTCGACCCCGAGCGAAACGCCCGTCTCTACCGCGGCCGCAAGATGGGCCAGAATCGTATTGCGCACAAAACCACGCGCGCGCGCGATCTCGTCGACCGATTCGCCGGCACGGAAAAGGCGAAGCGTTTCCGCTTCGCTCTCGCCCAATCCCCGGCGACGTGGCGGCGCTGCCGCGGGTGCGAAGTTAATTTGGGGGTTGGTTTCCAGGTAGTCGATTATGGCAGCGAGAAATGCCTTCGAAAAATCCTTTAGTTTCTGTTCGCCGACACCCGGAATGCGGCGGAACTCGGCCGGTGTGGTCGGGTAGCTGCGCGCCATCTCCCGCAACGCGACATCTGAGAAAATGACGTAGGCCGGCACATTGCGTTCGTCCGCGAGCGTGCGCCGGACATCACGCAGCAAGGCGAAGAGCGTTTCGTCGCACTCGATCTCGCCAGCCCGCTGCCTCCCTTTCGCGGCCGGCTTTTCCACTTGTTTCGTCAGCGTGATCGGAGTCCGCTGACGGAGCGAGATGCGGCCGGCTTCGGTCACTTGCAAAGTTGCAAATTTCCCGGGCGCAACCTCGACCAAACCGAGCCGTAACAACTCGCGCCCGATCGCCTGCCAGGCGTCGCGTTTCAATTCGGTCCCGATCCCGTAAGTCGAAAGCTCGTTATGCCGGCGTTGACGGATCGCTTCGGTGTCGGCGCCGGTCAGCACTTCAACTATATGGTTCAGACCGAAGGCGAAGCCGCTTTTCTGTTGCACGCGCAGAACACAGGAGAGGAATTTCTGGGCGGCCACGGTTCCGTCGAAGGTCTCGCGCGGGTTGAGGCAGTTGTCGCAACCATTGCACGATTCGTTAGGCCGGATTTCCCCAAAGTAACGCAGCAGAGTGGCGCGGCGGCATTCGCGTGCCTCCGCGTAATGCACCATTTGGCGCAATTGCTCACGCGCGATCCGCGCTTCATTTTCGCTTTTCTCTTCGATGAAGCGCGTTTGCTTGACGACGTCGCTCGCACTGAAAAGGAGGACGCATTCGCTCGGCAGCCCGTCACGGCCCGCGCGCCCGGTTTCCTGGTAGTAGCTCTCGATATTTTTCGGAAGATCGTAATGCACCACGAATCGGACGTTCGGTTTGTTGATGCCCATCCCAAACGCAATTGTGGCGCTCACGACCCGCACGTCATCGCGCAGGAACATCTCCTGATTGCTGGCTCGTTCGCCCGCTTCGAGCCCGGCGTGATACGGCCTCGCCGCTATACCATCCGCGTTCAGCTTGGCGGCGACGGAGTCCGCGGTTTTCCGGCTTGCGCAATAAACGATTCCGCTGTCGTTAGGCCGGGTCTGCAGGAGATCGAACAGTTGATCGTAAGGCGCTGACTTCGGAACGACCCGGTAAGTCAGGTTGGGTCGGTCAAAGCTGGCGACGTAGCACCTGGGGTCGCGCAATTTGAGTTGCTCGAGGATATCCCCGCGCACCCGCTCGGTGGCAGTCGCGGTCAGGGCCATGATCGGAACGCCCGGCAAAATCTCCCGCAGTTTGACCAGTTGGCGATACTCCGGGCGAAAATCGTGACCCCATTCACTGATGCAATGCGCTTCATCGATCGCGATCTGCGCAATCTTCCACTCCCGCACCTTTTCGATGAACGAGTCGAGCATGAGACGCTCCGGCGCGACGTAGAGAAGGCGGAACTCGCCGTTATAAAGCCCGCGCAGTCGGGCCCGCGCCTGCGCGCCGTCGAGCGCGGAATTCAAGAAACGTCGCCGCTACCCCGCTCGCCTGGAGGGCGTCGACCTGATCTTTCATCAGCGAAATAAGCGGCGAAACGACGATCGTTAGGCCCGAGCGCAGCAAGGCGGGCAACTGAAAACAAAGCGACTTCCCACCGCCGGTCGGCATGAGCGCAAAAACATCGCGACCGTCGAGCGCATCGCGCACGATTTCCTCCTGCAACGGCCGGAAGGCCGAGTAGCCGAAGTATTTCTTAAGGGCGGGGGTGAGATTCATCCAATGTCAAACCGCCCGAGCCAAATTATTCCAACAGGCGGGTTCGATACGATCAACGACTCGTCTTTTCTTTGATCGCTTTGGAGAGATTGTCGGCTTCCGGTTTGGACTCCATCGTCCACTTGCGCAGATCCTCGGGATAGTTCTTCATCCGATCCGGCCGGAGCATGATTTCGTAGTTCTGCATCACGTTCTGCATGCAGGAAGAGGCCGTATCGTAGTCTTTCGCGTCAAAGGCGACCTTCGCCCAATGCAGATTGACCCATAACTGGGCAAAGTTGGACTCATCCCAAGGGCACTCCGGTCCGAAGGATTTTCCGCGATCGGCATCGGGATCGATCTTGGCCTGCACCTCTGCGACACGCTCCTTAAATTTCTGGATCTCCTCGTGCTTGGGATATTTCTTCGCCAGATCGTCCAGGCGGCGGCCTGTGCTGGCGAGGTCGACCGCGATGTGGCCTTCCGGCTGGTGTTGCTTAATCGCGAGATCGAGCATCATCATGTCGAACTTCGTCCACCAGTAATCCTGATCGTTCAATTCACCAGTCGTGGCGTTCTTCGCTTCATCGCCATAAAGTCCGGCTCTGCTGCTGCCAGGGTTGGCGAGAAGAATTAATGCGCATGTCGCGGCGAGTCCGCACAATTTGAAAAGCTTCATACGAGTTCAGTATTACGTCCGTCGCTCTGTAATACACAACAAAATATCACCTTAGCGCCCTGCGCTGAAGCTATCGTCGCGTCACGCGCCACAGCTCACCGACACCAACGTCTTGATCGAGGATGGGGTGTAGCGATAGACCGTCGTGGTGCCGCCCTCGTAGTAGTTGCTGGTCAAAACGAGTTCCATTTTGCCGTCGCCATCAAGGTCGAGAATCGCCGCGACGCGATGGACATACGGGGTATTAGAGGTGTCGGCTTTCTTGTAGAACTCTCCGGCGACAAGTCTTGTTTCGACCTTGCCACCGCGCGATTGGCGCAGCAGGACGAAGGAATAGTTTCCCGCTTGAGCACTTGTCGGTGCGCTGTTCTCTTCGGCTTCGTAGTTGGTCGCGCTCAGCAGGACCTCGTCCTCGCCATCTCCATCGAGATCAGCCCGAAGAATCTGCGTGATCTTTACTTTCGGATCAGGAAATCCACGACCAACGAGAAAATCCCGAACTATGTTGCGATAGGTGGCTTGCGTGGTGTCCATGATGCGCACGGGGCGAGGCAACGCCTTCCAAGGCGCGGCCAGCGCGATCTCACCGCCCGATGGGGTTTCCTCAAAGGAGACGATTTCCACATCCGGACAAATATCCATGTCCGCTTCCACCTTGCGCGCTTTCGCCGTCCCCCTTTCCTTGTCCAGGTCGAAAATCCGAAACGACAGCCCGGGTTTGAATTGTTTCGCCGCTTGTTTGCCATTGAGCCATTTCTGGCCGCTGCTGGCCCCGAGAAGAATCCCGCTTTTCACTTCCACGATCGGATGGATTTCCGCACGCAAGGCGGAAGCGAAAGCGAGAAGAAGCAGTGCGAAGATTGTCTTGCCCGTCCTGTCAGTCATTCGACTAGGACCAACGCTACCGGATGGCAGAGACAATGTCGACGATCGTCTCGGCGCGCGGTTGTTGCCATGATCGGAAAGATCTTGTTTCTCCTTCTGGGCGAAACGATATGACACGGTGAAGGAGGATCATGGCCGCTTCACTCGAAGAGATCACCGATCAGACGCCGATGGGTGCGAATCTCACTGCGGGGGGCGCAACCTTTCGAGTCTGGGCGCCACATGCTCGACGCGTGCACGTCTGCATAAATGGCGCTCCGCGTGACGGCACCAACCTGCTCACGCCTAACGAACAGGGGCACTGGCGCGGTTTTCTGCCCGGCGTGCAGGATCGCGATCGCTACAAATTCTTTGTCGTAGGCGACGGTGGCTCCGGGCCGAAACGCGACCCGTTTGCGCGGGAACTGGTGACGCCGTTTCCAAGCGACTGCGTCGTTCGCGCGACCGACTTTCCCTGGCACGAAACCGGTTTCGTCACCCCGCAGTTTCACGACTTCGTCATTTATCAATTGCATGTCGGCGTTTTTTTCACCCCGAACTTGCCCCGCAAAGCAGGCACCTTTCTCGATGTCGCGCGCAAAATTCCGCATTTTGCCGCGCTCGGAATCACCGCGATTCAGCTCATGCCGATCCAGGAATTCCCCACCCAGTTCAGCCTCGGTTACAACGGCGTCGATTACTTCTCTCCCGAAATGGATTTCGCAGCCGCGGATACGGATCTCCCGGCCTACCTCGCGCATTTGAATCCGCTGCTCGAGGCAAAAGCGCTCGCGCCCTACATCGAGACCGATCTGCGCGGCGAAATGAATCAACTCAAAGCTCTGATCGATCTCTGCCACGTCCACGGCCTGGCCGTCCTCCTCGACGTGGTCTATAACCATGCCGGCGGCGATTTCGGCGACGAGAGCATCTACTTTTTCGATCGCCAATCGAACGCAGGTGGGAACGGCAATTCGCTCTATTTCTCCGAGCGCGGGCACGCCGGCGGGCTGGTCTTCGATTTTGGCAAACCGGAAGTGCGCGACTTTCTCATCCAGAACGCGCGCTTTTTTCTCGAGGAATATCGGGTGGATGGATTCCGCTACGATCAGGTCAGCGTGATCGATCATGACGGTGCGCCTAACGGCTGGAGTTTTTGTCAGGATCTCACCGGCACTGTCCGCTTCCTTCGTCCAAATTCGTTAGGCAAAGCCGAATACTGGAGCGTCAACCCGCTCGTGGTCCAGCCGCCTCCGTCGGGCGCGGGATTCGATACTTCGCTGACCGATGGGTTGCGAATCGCAATCCGCGACGTTATCGGCAACGCCAGCGCGCCCGACACCCGACCGCTCAACATGACGGGCTGGCACAGCAGTCTTTGGCCGGAGGGATTCTTCGAGCACTGGCGTTTCGTCCAGGGACCGGAGAATCACGACATCGTTTACGAGGGCCGCGAACAACGAGTTGCCCGCCTCGGCGATCCTTCCGATCCACGCTCCTGGTTCGCTCGCAGCCGCGCCCGTGTCGCGACTGGCCTGAGCCTGACCGCGCCGGGCATTCCGATGCTCTTCATGGGCCAGGAATTCTTGGAAGACAAACAATGGTCGGACAATTTTGAGTTCCACCAGGATCTGCTCCTCAACTGGGCCGGGCTCGATGCAGGCGACAAACAGATGCTCGATCATCTCCGCTTCACGAGCGAGTTGCTCGCCTTGCGCTGGCAGCAGCCGGGCTTGCGCGGGCAAGGATTTCGCGTCGTGCATGCAGACGACGACAATCGGGTCCTGGCTTTTCATCGCTGGGTCGAAGGCGAGGGAAACGACGTGCTCGTCGTCGTCCACCTTTCGACCTTCAATCGTTTCGACTATCGGATCGGCGTACCCGGCGGCGGAGTTTGGCGTGAGGTGTTTAACAGCGACGTCTACGAATCGTGGGTGAATCCAAACGTGGTTGGCAACGGCGGTTCCATCCTTGGCGACGGTCCGGCGCTGCACGGGTTCGACCAGTCGGCCGCGCTCGTTTTGCCGGCCAATTCGATTCTGGTTTTCGCCCGCTAGAGCAAGAACGCATCGCTGCGGGCCCGATCGGTGTTCAATAAAGGAAAACAAAATTCTTCTCGCCAGCCTATTTAGGATCCGGCATTCTGGCTGAATCTAGGCTCCCAGAAATGTAGGGCAGGTCGAAAATGAAAGGACATCTCCCCTGTGGGACATTCTCAGCAGATCCAGATTCGTGCGCCGGTGCAGACTGCGTGATCACCTCGGGTCGGTGCGAAGTCTCAAGTTTTTGCCGCTGGTAACATGAGCGAGCCGATCGAAACGCCGGTCGCGAAAACGGATGGCGGCATATTGAAGGATGCGACGCTGGCGAATTCGTTAGCCGACGCAGAAGTGCTCGCGGCCTACGCGATTCGCAACAACACCCAAGGCGTGCAGGATGCGGTCGAGGGCATCGCGGAGGCGCGCGAAGCCTTTGAGCAGGGCCATCTCATGGGCGACACGCAGAAAAAGTTCTACGCCGACTTCTCGACCCTGGCTTCACGGCTCGCGCCGGTGACGGTCTCGAGCCTGCGCTCGTGTCTGGAAGAGTATGGACCCGCTTGCCGGCGCTGGTTTGGCCTCGGGCAGAGGGTGCCGTGCTCTTATGCGCAACGCTCGGCCAATTTCTATCGAACGCTGGCGACTTTCGTGCTCGTGCTGTTGCTGGTGGTGCAGAGTTATTGGCTGGTCGGGAGCAATTTGCTCGCAGCGCTGCCGAAATTGACCGCAGCCGAGGCGGGGGCGGCGGAAGCACGCTTCAACGCGGAAGGAAACGATCCTGCAGCAAAAGCCGGCCACAACGAAAGTGCAGTTGGCGGAGAGGGCGGCCGAGGAGGCGCAGAATCTGGTCAGCTGGCGCCGGGACGAGATCGCCAACATGCTGGCGAAATGGATGTTTCTAAAGTCGCAACCGAGTTTGAGCCCTTCGAGCAGCGACTTGGAAGCGGAGCGAATCGTCCTGCTTTCGAGCCGTGTTTTGGAAGTCCTGCAGCAGTATGTGCTGCCGCTTCTTTACGGCTGGCTGGGCGCGATGACGTTTGTGCTGCGCACTCTCGGGCAGCAAAGCCGCGCGCGGCTCTATAGCGTGGACGACCAGCTCAGCTTCAATTTGCGCATCTGGCTGGGAATTGTCGCTGGGCTCGCGATCGGCTGGTTCTTCCGCAGCAACAATGGCGAAACCACGGTCGCGATCGGCTCGATCTCGGCGCTCGCGCTGGCGTTTGTTGCCGGCTACAGCGTCGAGCTGTTATTCACGGCGATGGATAAGATCGTCAACGCCTTCACCGGTGGCCCGGAAGGCGGAAAGGCCCCGAAGAGCGACTCTGCACCGCAGCCTGCAGTGAAGCAGGATTGATCAAGTGCGCGCCGAAGGCGCGTTAAGTGGCGCGTTGTTTGATGGCGTCGAGGAGGCTTTTTATCACGTCATCCTTCGGCCTGGCGCCAAGGTTGCCCTGACCGTGAACGCGGACGCTAACGGCATTCGCTTCCATGTCGCGGTTTCCGATGACGAGCATGGTGTGGACTTTCATTTGCTCGGCGGCGGAGATCTTGGCTTTGATGTGATCGCTGCTCGCGTCGAGTTCGGCGCGGACTTGGTGGGCACGGAGTTCGCCTTGGATCGAACGGGCATATTCGAGCAAGGGCGCTTCGTCACCGATCGGTAACACGCGCACCTGTTCCGGCGCGAGCCAGAGCGGGAAGTTGCCGGCATAATGTTCGATCAGGAAGCCGATGAAACGCTCGTGCGTGCCGAGTGGCGCGCGGTGAATGCAGAGCGGGGTCTTCTCGGTGTTATCGCGATCTTTGTAAGTGAGGTCGAAGCGTCTCGGCTGGGCGAAATCGACCTGGTTAGTCGCGATTGTAAACTCGCGGCCAATCGCGCTCCAGACCTGGACGTCGATCTTCGGTCCGTAAAAGGCGGCCTCGTTAGGCACTTCTACATAGTTGATCCCGGAGCGCTGAAGAACGTCGCGCACCATTTCTTCGGTTTGCTTCCAGAGCTCGGGTTCGTCGACAAATTTCTGTCCGAGCTTGGTGGGATCGTGCGTTGAGTAACGCATAACATACTTCTCGATCCCGAAGAGCTTGAAGTAGTGAAGATACATCTGATTGACGGCGTTGAACTCGCTCTCGAACTGCTCGGGCGTGCAGTAAATGTGGGCGTCGTTCATCTGCAACGAGCGCACCCGCATCAGGCCGAAGAGCTCGCCGCTCTGCTCGTAGCGATGGCAGAAGCCATACTCGGCCAGCCTAAGTGGTAAGTCGCGATAACTACGCGGTAATGCCGCATAGAGCTTGTGATGATGGGGACAGTTCATCGCTTTGAGATAATAACGATCTGTCGGTAACTCCGATCGCATCTCATTCGCTTTAGCCAGAATCTCATCCAAGGCTTCCCTGGTTAACGGCTTCTCGAGCATCTCTCGGAATAGCTCAGGGCGATGCATCGGTCGCTTTGACTCCGAGCCTTCGGCCACAAGCTCCATCGGTGGGAACATCGACTCGGCGTAATAGGGTAAGTGTCCGCTTTTCAGATATAAGCTCTCCCTGGCCAGGTTAGTCGTCCTTACTCGCTGGTAACCGGCAGCGAACTCAGTTTCCTTGGCCAGTTTTTCGAGTTCTTCGATGATGGCAGCGCCGCGCGGGAGCCAGAGGGGCAGGCCGGGCCCGACGTCGTCGTCGAACGTGAATAGCTCTAATTCCTTGCCCAGCTTGCGATGGTCGCGCTTCTTCGCTTCCTCGAGCATGGCGAAGTATTCGTCGAGCTGGGTCTTGTTCTTGAAAGCGGTGCCGTAGATTCGCTGGAGCTGCGGATTGTTTTCGTCGCCCTTGTAGTAGGCGCTGGCGACATTCGTGAGGCGAAAAGCGCCGATGTTGCCAGTGCGCATGACGTGTGGGCCGGCACAGAGATCGGTGAAATCACCGTTGCGGTAGATCGTGATCGTCTCGCCTTCCGGAATGTTCTGGATGATATCGAGCTTGAACTTGCTCGGCTCGGATCGGGCGCCGAGCGCGCCGAGTTCACCACGACTCGCCATCGCCAGGGCTTCGGCGCGTGAGAGCTCCACCCGTTCGAAAACATGGTTCGCTTTCGTTTCCTTTTTCATCTCGGCCTCGATTTTCTCGAAATCTTCCGGCGAGATGCGGTGAGGAAATTCGAGATCGTAATAAAAACCGTTTTCGACTGGCGGGCCGGCGGCGAACTGCGCCTCCGGCCAGAGCCGCAGAATCGCGGTTGCCAAAACATGCGCCGCGGAATGGCGAATGCGCTCCAGCTCCGTCATGGGCGGACGTTCGGGAGTATTCAACTTGTCGGCGTGATCGGGCATGACGGATTTCGGGCGGCCAAGATACGCCCGCGCGCGACCTTCGCGCAATTCCGGTCTGCCACTCCGAGGCGGAGGTGCGACTTTTTCTGGCGCAGGCGCTAGCCGCGCTTGCTGAAGACTTTCAACTCTTCGACTGCTTTCTGGAGTTCGTCGAGCGTGGCGAGGGCGGCTTCCTGTTTTTTGAGTGTAGCCTCGTTTTGCGTCTGCATCGCTTGCAGGTCTTGCATCATCGTTTTCAAATCGTTCGCGGCCGGTGCGGCGGCGACCGGCGCGGCCGCAGGGGCATTTGCGGGAACAGAGTTCGCGGGCTGAAGGATCACGGGGGATTGCGCATCGGCAACAGCGAGCGCGAGTACGCCGATGGTAAGCGCAGAGAAAAATAAAGTTTTTTTCATCCTAGCGCCCTCCCCGGCTCGAGTAAATTCGTGCCACTCGGACTGCCTCCACCACCGCAGCCAGCTTCTCATCGATCTTGGCCTGATTTTCGGCGATCTGGGTCTGCTGATCCTGGACGGCTTTAATGAGGATCGCAATCTGCTTCTGTTCGGGGGGCGCGGGCGATTGTGCGCGGATGGAGGTGGCCAGAAGAGCGAGCGCACTGAGAAGCGTAAGTTTTTTCATGGGAAAAGCTGTGGCCGGGATAGGAGAGCAAGTCACGTTCCTTGAGCCCTTCGGTGGGCCCGGATGACAATCTGATCAGGGCCGCGGCGCGAAAACTGCTTGCGATAAGAAGCTCAGTCCGATACCCTCTGCCCATGGCCGGCCCGGGAATGTTTCAGTCGCAAAACCTTTCCCTACAGCAGGTCCTGGCACCGCAGCTCCAGCAGAGTCTGCTTATCCTTCAGGCGCCTCTGCTCGAGCTGCGCAATCTGGTCCAACAGGAAATGGAAACCAACCCCGTGCTCGAGGAGTTGGCCGAGCCGACGGACGAAGAGCGCGAGGTCTCGGAAAGCGAGCCGGCGAAGGATGATTTCAAGGAGGAATTCGATCAGCTGGCCAAGCTCGACGACGAGTGGCGCGATTACATGGCGCAATCGAGCAGCTACAGCGGCCGCTCGCAGGAGGATGAGGAAAAGCGTCAGTTCTTTTTTGATTCCATCGCCACCCAGGAAACCCTGCAACAACATCTCGTCGGTCAGCTAAATCAGAACGCGTTGAGCAGTGATGATCGCAAGACCGCGGAACTCATCATCGGCAACATCGATGATAACGGTTTTCTCCAGGCTTCACCGGAAGAGATGGCGATGAACACCGGGATCGCGCAGGAGGAGTTCGAGCTCATGCTCACGCTCATCCAGAGCTTTTATCCACCCGGCGTCGGTGCGGGCGATCTCCGCGAGTGTCTCCTCATTCAACTGAAGCGCGACGGCCGCGAGAAGAGTCTCGAATACCGGATCGTCTCAGATCACATGACCGACCTGGGCAAACGCCGCTTTCCCGAAATCGCGCGCCGGATGGGAATCACCGTCGAACAGGTGCAAAAGGCTGCGAACAGTATCGCGCAGCTCGACCCGCGCCCCGGGCAGATCTTCGCCGAGGCCCCGCAGAATTACGTCCTGCCCGACGTCACCGTGGAAAAAATTCAAGGCCAGTACCAGGTCATTCTTAATGGCGAACAAATCCCCCACCTGCGCATCAGCAATACCTACAAGGACATCATGTCGCAGGATGGCAGCGGCGGCGAAGTGAAGGACTACATCCGCGACAAAATCCGGAGCGGAAAATTCCTCATCAAGTCCATTCACCAACGTCAACAGACGATCTCCAATATCGCGCACCAGATCGTCGCTCGGCAGAAGGAATTCCTCGAGCACGGCTCAGCGCGTTTGAAGCCAATGACGATGGTGCAAATTGCCGATGCCGTCGGGGTGCACGAGACAACCGTCAGTCGCGCCATCTCCGGCAAATACATCTCCACGCCGCAGGGTGTTTTCGAGATGAAATACTTTTTCACGCCCGGTTACCAAACAGCAAGCGGCGTCTCGATGAGCAACACGAGCGTGAAAGAGGCAATCATGGATCTCGTTAACAAGGAGTCCGGGAGCGCGCCGTTGAGCGACAAGGAAATCGTCGAAATTCTCGGAGAGCGCGGAATCCCGATCGCGCGCCGCACGGTCGCAAAGTATCGGACCGAGTTGAATATTTTGCCGAGCAACATGCGGCGTAAGTACTGAGAATGGAGTATTGGAGTCGTGGAGTAATGGCCTTTGATACTCCATCACTCCAAGATCCCACCACTCCATGACTCCTTCTCTCCGCCGCGCCGTCATTGCCGAATGGCGCGGTCTGCCTTCCGATTCGCCTCGGCCCGATCGGACACAGTCGACCGCGGACCTGTTGCCGAAGGTGATGCAGAAGCTCGGCCTGAAGGAGCGCTTGCAGGAAAGCGAAATTCTCGGCGCATGGAAAACGCTCGTGGGCGAATTTATCGCGTCACATTCGTGCCCGGTTGCCCTCCGTGAGGGCGTTCTCTACGTGCACGTCTTGCAGCCGGCCCTGCATTACGAACTCGAGCGCGTGACCAAGCCGGAGATCCTGCGCAAACTGAAACAACGCTTTGGCGCGAGAGCGATTCGCGACCTGCGTTTTCGGCTCGGGTGACGGGGGAGAGAGGGGCTCGGTCCCGTCCCCGAATGGGAGACAAGGCGCGCCTGAAAGAAACACGGACGACATCCGCCGAGGCGGATCGTCCCTCCAAGGCGCCGCTATTTTTTGCGGCGACGTTTTTTTCCGCGCAAATGCTTCACGAATGCCTGCAAGGTTTCAGCACTGACATGATGCTCGATTCCCTCGGCGTCGGATTGCGCGATGCGCGCGGGCACGCCTAACGAACTGAGGAACTCGACCACAATCTCGTGCCGGGTGCGTGATTCCTCCGATAACTTGCTTCCGCTCGCGGTCAGAAAAATAGAGCGGTAGGGCCGGCTGGTGACGAGCCCGTCGCGTTGCAGGCGCTGGATGGTGCGCGCGACCGTGACATGAGTGACTCCGAGCCGTCGCGCCAGATCGATGACGCGCGCTTCGCCGGTCGCTGCGATCAACTCGGCAATGATCTCGACATAATCCTGCGCGATCTCGTGTGAATGCTCTTCGCGAGTCCGGCGCGGATGACGCGGAGGAAGGGCGGGCCGGCGTTGACGGGCCTTGGCAACTTTGATGGCGGCGGGCGACACAGGGGGAGCAAATCAAGAAAGCCTCCGTTGACAACCGAAAGATGAATTTGTAGCCTCTGCTACATTTTTAAGCGTGGGCTGCGAGGTGTAGGCCCTGCTAATTTTACGATGCTCGATACGACCGAGGAAGCGACAGAAGTGCCCGGGAGTTGGCGTCGTCGCGGCGATCTTGTCTCGCTCCCGGAGGTGCATCGCAGCATTGTGGTCCCCGCCAACGCTTCCTTCTGGCGGAAAATGGCCGCTTTCTCCGGGCCAGGTTTTCTGGTCGCGGTCGGCTACATGGATCCGGGGAACTGGGCGACCGATTTAGCGGGCGGCGCGCAATTTGGCTACACTCTGCTGACCGTCGTCATGATTTCCAATTTCATGGCGATCCTGCTCCAACATCTTTGCATCAAGCTTGGCGTCACAACCGGACGCGACCTCGCCCAGGCCTGCCGCGATCATTATTCCAAGCCGACGGTCATCTTTCTCTGGATCCTGTGCGAAATCGCAATCGCGGCCTGCGATCTCGCGGAAGTGGTCGGCTCGGCCATCGCGTTGCAGTTGCTCTTTGGGATTCCGCTCGTCTGGGGTTGCATCATCACCGCGCTGGATGTGCTCGCCGTGCTTTATCTGCAGCACAAAGGCTTCCGTCTGATCGAAGCGATCGTCGTTATGCTGATCGCAACGATCGGCCTCTGTTTCGCCTCCGAGCTGTTTTTCTCCCGGCCGAATCTCGGGGCTGTCCTTGGCGGGTTTGTCCCGAGCACGAATATCCTGACTCATTCCGGCATGCTTTACGTCGCGATTGGAATCATTGGCGCGACGGTCATGCCCCATAACTTGTATCTGCATTCCTCGATCGTGCAGACGCGAAAATTCGAGCGCACCCCGGCCGGTAAGCGCGAGGCGATCAAGTTTGGCACAATCGATTCAACCGCGGCGCTCATGTTCGCCCTTTTCATCAACAGCGCGATCCTGATCCTCGCGGCCTCGGCCTTCCATTGGTCCGGACATCAGGACGTAGCGGAGATCCAGGATGCATTCAGGCTCCTCAGCCCGCTCCTGGGTGTGAGTGTGGCGAGCGCATTGTTTGCGATTGCGCTTCTCGCCTCCGGGCAAAATTCCACCCTCACCGGAACGCTCGCAGGGCAAATTGTGATGGAAGGTTTCCTGAATTTCCGCATTTCACCCTGGCTGCGGCGGGTGATCACGCGCGGCCTGGCGATTGTCCCAGCGGTCTTGGTCATCGGTATTTTCGGAGAAGGCGAAACGACGCGTTTGCTCATCGCGAGCCAGGTCGTCTTAAGCATGCAGCTCGGGTTCGCGGTCTGGCCGCTCATGCGATTCACCAGCGAGAAAGGAAAAATGGGCGAATTCGCCAACGGTTTTTGGATTAAACTCTTCGGCTGGACGACCGCTCTCGTCATTATCACGCTCAACGTGAAGCTGCTTTGCGACACCTTTCTGCCGGCCGCGTGGACGGCGGCATTTTATGGCGCACTCGGCTTGCCGGCGATGTAGACGCCGCCCTCTGGGCGATGCGAGAGAAAGCTCCAACGCGAATCACGCGTGCCCCGCGCTTCGCAGAGCGAAGCGTCTACAACCTAACGAGAAGCGACCTTAGCTGGACAGCGAACTCAATCTAGCTTAACGAACGGAAGACTGGTCGCATGTTTGGTCCGACAAAATTTTACTTCATCATTTTCGGTCTTTTGACGATTGCCGGCGGCGTGATGGGCTACGTCAAAGCAAACAGCACGATTTCGCTAATCGCCGGCGGGATCAGCGGCGTGCTCCTGCTCGTGGCCGCTTTTCTGATGCCAGGCCAGGCGGTGGCCGGTCTCGCTCTCGGAGGGCTCGTTTCGCTTTTGCTCATCGGTTATTTTTTGCCGGCGTTTTTGCGCACCGGCAAAATGATGCCTGCCGGAATGATGTCGATTTTGAGCATCCTGGGGGTCGTTTTCGCGATCCTCGCCTGGCTGCGCAAGTAGCGGCTTCGCGTGCGCAAGTTCCGCCTCAGTACACTGCGAGGGTTGGCCTTGCTTCTCTTTTTTGCGCTTTTCGTCGCGATTGTGGTGCGCTGGGTTTCGCTCGAACGCCTCCGCCTCAGCCTCCTGCGACTCGGGCCGCAGATCCTGTCGACACCTACTCTGACTCCTGAGATTTCGCCGACGCCGACCCGTCCGCCAGTGATTGGCGGAAAGCTTGATACGGCAAAATTGTGGAGTGGAATCACGGTCCACGCGGAAGTGGATCCAACCCCGGGCAGCGCGGCCTCGGTCGAGCGGATCGATCCGCAGAGCTACGTGCTAGATTTGAAACTGAATGTGCGCGTCCCGACGCCGAACCGCACCCTGGAAGAACTGGCGCAGGTCACACCGGAATTGCCAAAACTTCTGCCGGGGCTTGGCGCAATGGTCGGCACTGATCCCGTCTCGCCGCTTTTCCAGGAGCTTTACGACGTCAAGGTCCGAACGCTGCGCGAGAATCTGGTGCGGTTGGATCAACTCCTTTCTCGCCACAACTTTTATGACTGTCAAACCATCCTCCAACTGCGCCACCCTGACACGAAAAGAACGGCGGTTCTCCTCCAGGCCGAGATGGACGTCGATGCGGATGGCTCCGACGCCGATCGTTTGCCGGATTTGGGTGGTAGCTCCGCAAACTTCAAGCCTTTCACGAGCTACCGGTGGAAAAAGCGAACTTCCCAACAGAGTCCGTTCTTGCCTGCGGCGGAGGAAAAGTTGCGACGATACCAGACCGAATTTGCGCAGAAAGGCCTGACCATGGAGCGAAATCGTGATCTGCGAATTGGCATCCAGCGGATGACAGCGGAGGTGGATTCCCTCAAGCGCTTCAGCTTCCTGATCGCGGCAACCGATCCCTACATTGTGCTTCCCGGAATTTTCGCGCGGGGAAAGAATGCCGGGCGGGTAGGAGACTATGCAGTCGTAATTGCTGGCGACCGAATTCTACCGTCGATCGTGGGTGACGTTGGACCGGACGACAAGGTGGGCGAAGCGTCCTTGCGCATCGCAAAAGAGATCAACGCCCTGGCGACTCCATACAACCGGCCGGTGAGCGATCTCAAGGTGACCTACCTGATCTTCCCGGGCACCGCCGACATGCCTTTTGGACCTCCCGATCTGGAAAAGATCCGGTCGCGTTGCGAGAACCTGGTCAACGAAATAGGCGGCGCGACGGTCGCGCTGCATCGTTGGGAGAATCTAATCCCCACGCCAACGCCGACGCCATCACCCACCGACGCCGTCTCCGAGTGCGACACCTTCGCCTAACGAATCGCCTACTCCAGTGGTTTCCCCAACCTTCGCTTTCCCGACGCCGGCAGCATCACCGTCGGTTTCGCCAACACCTTCGTCGACGCCGCTTCCGACCGCATCTCCACTCGTTTCGCCAACTCCAGGTCCCTAGCGAGCCGACGCGACCGGTTTTGTGATGTCCCGTCTTGTGCAGTCCGAGAACTAATTGCCGTTCGAAACATTCGGCTGAATCTTCACACCGATGTTTTTCAACTTATCGTCACGTCCGTTGGCACGCTCGACGTAATTCGAGTATTGACTCGCGGTCATCTCGCTGGCGTTGCGCGCCGTCTGCACCACCGTCGCGATATTTACGCCATTCGATTTTGCCAGGTCCGTCCAGGTTTTTCCTTTGGACTTTAGGGAAGCGATTTCTCCAACCTTGTTGCTATTTCCGCGGGCGATCGCATTGATCGCACAAAGCTCACCGAACCGCAGCCGCAAAACGTCCTGCTGTGCCTGCAATTCCCGCTCGCTCACTCCCGTGGCGCGCGAGACTGCAGTAACCACATAGGGCCGTTCTTCCTTCGTGCCCGCCGCCGCGTTCAAGCGGCGAATATGGCTGACCAAAGCTGCCTCGTCGGTCCCCGCGACGCTCTTCTTCGGCACGCGCACCGAGCCGCCGCCGAGCAGACTGCCGACGGGAGGCGGAACAAAGACGGTTTCATAATCCTGATCGCTCGCAGCGGGAGCAGTATTCACATCCGCGACGGAAGCCGCCGGACCAGTAGTGGCAGCAGGCTGGCGCTGAGCGGGCTGGGTCGTTGCGGCACATCCCGCGAGCAGAGAAAGAATTGAGAGATAAACAAACGGCGATTTGGACATAGCAAGGGAGAGTTCTAATTCGAGGCCCGAAATGGTCAAGCCGAAAAATGTAACCGAATGGAAGGAAAGTCTTGTCGCAGAAACGTAACAATTGAGCTTTTGCCCGCCTGCTCGGCATTGGTTACAGGGGAAGCGTGGTGATCAATCGCACGAATCGCTATCGTGCTGTGTGGATTTCAGACGTTCATCTGGGCACCCGTGGCAGCAGCGCGGACGCGTTTCTCTATTTCCTGAAGGAGAACGAGTTCGACACGCTCTACATTGTCGGTGACCTCATTGATATTTGGTCCCTCCGGCGCGGGATTTACTGGCCGCAAGAGCACAACGACGTCATCCAAAAAATTCTGCGCAAAGCGCGGAAGGGAACCCGGGTTATCTACATCCCGGGCAATCACGACGAATTCCTCTCTAGTCATCTCGGAGCGTATGGCGCGATCACGATCCAAAAGCATGCAATCCATGTCACCGCCGACCGACGCCGCCTTCTCGTCCTCCATGGTCATGAGCTCGACACCGTGGTGCAAAACACCAAATGGCTCGCGCTTCTGGGCGATCTCGGTTACCAATTTTTGCTCGCGCTTAACCCGTTTGTGAACGCGGTCCGGCGGGTTTTCGGCCTGGGTTACTGGTCGCTGAGCAAGGCGGTCAAGCAACGGGTCAAGGACGCGGTCAGCTTTATCGGCGCCTACGAAGATGCGATTGTTCGTTATGCCCGACGGTTCAATGTCCAAGGCGTGCTCTGCGGCCATATCCACAGCCCCGTCATTCGCCAAATTGGGGAAACAACCTATTATAACTGCGGCGATTGGGTGGAGAATTGTTCGGCCCTGGTGGAACATGACGACGGCCAGATTGAATTGTTGACCAACCGGCATGTTGCCTGGCTCAAGGCGCTCGAGCCGGCGAAAGGATTTCATGAAAAAGAAACGCACTGTGCGCCCGGAGAAAGCGAACCACGAGGTTTCTCCCGCGAAATCATTGTTGAGCGACCTCGTTAGCCTGCGCCGAACTCTGCGCCGGACCGGCCGGGCCTACCTCAGCCGGCTGGAAGCGGAGATTGATGAAGTCGCCGCCTGGGCGAATGAAAGGGCGAAGGAGCGCGACCTGCCCAAGGCCTGCATCCGCAACCTCGGTGACATGATTACGTTGGTGCGCAAGATCGAGACGAAACCGGATAAGGGAAGACGGCGGGATCTGAAGAAGATTGACGCGACTGTCGGCGATCTGCGGGAACTGATCGGAAGCAAAGAATCTCGTTAGGCTAAGCGCGCGCGTGCGCCGGCCAGTCGCGGGCGTAGCGGAGGAGGCGACGCTCAAACGCTCCGGGCTTCTCGGCAAAGAAGCGCGCGCCCAGATCGAGCACCGCCTCTTCCAGCTCGTTTTCGCCAGTACAGACGAGCCCGAGCAAGACGCTGCGTTCCTCTTCATCGATCCCTTGTCTCCCTTGCAAGTGGAGTCGGAAGAACGCCAGGTCATGCAGATCGCCCAACTTTTTGCCAAGGGTCCCGGCCGCCTGCGTGATCTCACACATCACAGTGGGATTGAGATTGCAGAGGAGGCGGGCTTGATACCAAAAATCTTTCACCCGCCGGCGCCAGGCGTGAAAATTCTCCGGCGTCTTTTTCGCGCGAACGCGCTGATAAAATTTCCGACCGCGCCGGTAGGAATACCGCAGCGCGCAACAAAGGTCGTCCATCCCAAGATTGTCCAGCGGCCAGCCCTCGAGCCGATCGCAAATCAGCTGCAAAGTTGCCTCCGCTTCCGGGCGTTGCGGGCCGAAGCTGTCGGCGTGGGTCGCGATTTCCTGCTGAAGCATCGCGGCCGTTTCTTCGAAAGCCAGTCCTGGCGGCACCTGTTCGCGTAGTTTTTCGAGCAGTTGCAACTGCACCCGGGCGTCGCGCGGGCCGGAGAAGCCGCGAGCCACGTCACGCAAAGAGCGATTCTCTTCCTTGAAAATCTCGCGACCGATTTCCTCGCGGATCAGACGCAAGAGCGCGCGAGCTTTCTTGAGACACTTGCGCGCTGCATGCACCGCGGCGGCTTCATTGGCGGCGTTCACGGCGGCGATCTCACAGAGAGCGCCCTCCAATTGCTCACGGGCGATCCGGCGCATCCCGACGGCGATGCCTTCGCCGGTTCTTAAACGATAACTCATGTCTGCGTCTTTCGAAGGGCGCTACCCTTGCATGGATTTGAACGATGATTAACCCCAAAGGCTTTCGGGGCTGTGTTCTTCCCCGATCTGGCCCACGGACTTTTTTACTACCCCGCATGGATTTGAACCATGAATAACCCCGAAGGCTTTCGGGGCTGTGTTTTTCCCCAATCTGGCAGACGGACTTTTTTACTACCCCGCATGGATTTGAACCATGAATAACGCCTCCAAAGGGCGCTGTGTTACCGTTACACCACGGGGTATCGCTGCCGGCAATCCTACGCCGGAACCATCCAGCGCGGCGCTACGAATCTTTAGAACGCAAATCGAAATTGGCAAATCATCCCGACCCTGTCCGGTATTTCACTCGCACCGAAATAAAGCTATTCTTCACCCGGTGAAACTGAATCCATCAAAATTCCGCGTCAGGCAGAGTCGGGCGCTACGACTCAGCAAATGCCCAACGCGAACAAAACCATTCTACAAATCAAAATCGGACTATCGCAAATTGCTCGCGGCCCAGGTCGACCGTCTCAGTGCACTCCAGAATCTGCTCTACGCGCACGATCGCTATGCCATTCTCCTCATCTTCCAGGCGATGGACGCCGCGGGCAAGGATAGCGTGATCAAACACGTGATGTCGGGCGTCAACCCGCAGGGCTGCGAAGTTTTTAGCTTCAAACATCCCAGCGCCGAGGAGCTTGAGCACGACTTTCTCTGGCGAACGACCCGCTGCCTTCCAGAGCGGGGACGGATCGGCATTTTTAATCGCTCATACTACGAGGAGGTGCTCGTTGTCCGAGTCCATCCCGATATTCTCCGCGGCGAAGCTTTGCCGGCTGAGCTGGTCAACGAAAAGACGCTTTGGGACGATCGTTACCGGTCGATCAACGACCTGGAAAGTCATCTTGCGCCGCAACGGCACGCGTATCCTGAAATTCTTCCTCCACGTTTCCAAGGAAGAACAGCGCAAGCGTTTTCTCGCTCGACTCGATGATCCGGAGAAAAACTGGAAATTTCAGGCCGGGGACCTCGCCGAACGCGCGCTCTGGAAGGAATACATGACGGCTTACCAGGAATGTCTTCGGGCCACGAGTACGAACGCGGCACCGTGGTTTGTCATTCCGGCCGACGACAAGAAAAATGCGCGTTTGCTCGTGGCCGGTGCAATTGTCGAGATGCTCGAAGGGTTAAAGATGTCGTATCCGCACCCCGATCGAGAGCATCGCAAAGAGCTGAAATCGATCCGGCAAACCTTGGCGCATGAAAAGCGGTAGCGAGGAAATAGCTCGCCGGCCGGCAAAAACAATTTGTCATCCCGATCCGGCGAAGCGCGGAGAGGGACCTCCCAATTGCAATCGAGGTTCCCAGTCTCCTGCACACCTGCATTGCAATTGCGAGTCCCTCGCCGTCTACGCGGCTCGGGATGACAAGTGAAAGCTAGGACCCGCCGCATGACCCCTTCGCGTTTGCATTTCCGACTTGATGCCGAGGCGCCCGATTCGCGCGCCCGTGCCGCCTCTTTTCGCACCCTGCATAACGAAGTACAAACACCGCTTTTCATGCCGGTCGGCACGAAGGCGACGGTCAAGGCGCAACTTACGCGCACCCTCGAGGAAGCGGGCTCGCAGATCCTGCTCGCGAATACCTATCACTTGCTCCTCCAGCCCGGCGTGGAGGTTTTTCGACGCACTGGCGGCATTCACCGCTTCATGAGCTGGGACCGCGCCGTCCTGACGGACTCCGGCGGATTCCAGATCTTTTCGCTTCCGCATTCGCGCTCGATGAGCGAAGCGGGCGCGGTCTTTCAGAGCTACCTCGATGGGAAGACAATCCTCCTCAGCCCGGAACTCAGCATCGAGACGCAGATTGCGATCGGCAGCGACATCATGATGGCGCTCGATCAATGCATCGCCTCGACCGCGGATGAAACGAGCGCCCGGGCGGCGGTCGAAATCACCCAACGCTGGGCCGCGCGCAGCCTGGCGGCGCGGGTCGACTCACCCCAGTCAATGTTTGCGATCGTCCAAGGCGCGCTCTTCCCGGAACTGCGGCGGGAAAGTGCGGCAAGGTTAGGCGAAATGCCCTTCGACGGTTTCGCGATCGGCGGGCTCGCGGTTGGCGAAAGCAAGAGCGAGCGTGAAGATCTCACCGAATTCACCGCGCAACTCCTGCCGGCCGACAAACCGCGCTACCTCATGGGTGTCGGGACGCCGCTCGATATCCTCGAAGCCGTTCACCGCGGCGTCGACATGTTTGATTGCATCATGCCGACGCAATTGGCGCAGCGCGGAGCTGTTTTCACCTCGCGCGGATTTCTCCAGATGCGCCGCGGCGTTTACAAATTCTCCGAGGAAAAGCTCGATCCCGACTGCGCTTGCCCGACCTGCGCGCGTTATTCGCGGGCTTACCTCCATCATCTGACGAAAACGAGCGAGACGCTCGGCTGGCAGCTCCTCGGCAAGCACAACATTCATTTTTATCATCGGCTTATGCGCGATATCCGGGAGAATATTCTCGCCGGGCGGTTTGCCGATTTTTACCGGGAAAAGCGCGCCGTTCTCGTGGAATCGGATCGCGAATATCCGGCGCGCCGTCCCAAACCGGCGCGCCAGAAATCGCCCTCGTTAGGCAAATACGAAGTCCACATCGCGCACGAGGGTTTTGCCAGCATTCGGCACGTCTCGGGCGAGATCATGCACATGCGCACCCCGCCGATGGAGGAGGCGCGCAGCCTTTATGTCGAGCAATCGGCTCTCGAACAGCGCGTCCGCCTGGCGTCGGCCGCTCCACTCGTCATCTGGGATGTTGGCCTTGGCGCGGCGGCCAACGCGATGGCCGCGATCCAGTGTTATGAAGAAGCAGCGGCGCGCGGACCGGTCCGACCGATGCAGATCGTCAGCTTTGAAAATGATCTCGACTCTCTCCGCCTCGCTCTTCGGCATGACGAGAAATTTCCCTACCTCCGCCATGGCGGACCAGCAGGTATTTTGCGGGACGGTGAATGGCAATCGAAACAACACCCGGGTCTGAGCTGGAGCCTCGTGCCCGGTGACTTCTTTGAAACGGTGGCGCAAGCCCCGGTTCCGCCGGACCTGATCTTTTACGACATGTTCTCAAGCAAAACTCACCGCGAACAATGGACGATCGCGATCTTCCGCCGCCTGTTCGCGGCTTGCGCCGGTCGCGCGGTGGAGCTGTTTACCTACACCCATTCGACCGCGGCGCGCGCCGCGCTTCTCGCCGCCGGTTTTTATGTCGCGAAAGGCCGCCCCGCCGGCGCGAAGGAAGAAACCACCATTGCGCTTACGCCGGCCGCCCTGCGCTTCCGCATTTTCCCGCTCCTATGAATTGCTCGCCGCCGAATGGGTCGGCCGCTGGAACCGCTCGCACGCCAAGTTTCCCACGGAAATTCCGCCGCACGAGCAACCGGCCTTCGAAGAGTTAATCCGGACGCACCGCCAATTCCAACTCATCCACCACTAACTTTGTAGCCGCGGTCGGTGACCCCGGCTACAAAAGCGTGTTGGGTGCCATGGGCAAGTTAGATGTCGGCCAATATCTTCTAATATTTTCGACTGACCTCGAACCCGGAATCGGTGTGGGTTTGCCCCATTGCTGACCTCACTACGGTACGACCGTGAGCGTGAGATCATTTCCGTCGCCGCCTTCGTAATCGGCCTGATAAGTGTTGTTGCCGACGGTGATGGTTCCGCCATCGGCGAGATTTGTGAAAGCGCCGGAGATCGCCGTGCTCCCAGTGTTGTTGATCAATGTGAAGGCCGTCCCGGCCGGAAGGACTGTGCTGCCGCCCGCATCGAAGGAGATTTTGGCACCCGCTATCAGGACGCCGCGCGCCGCCACCTGATCAGCGGCGGGCGTATCACTGTTGAGTGATACTCGATAGGTCGCATCGGTGATGAGTTGGAGCCTGGTCTGAATGGTAAGGGTGCCGGGAGTGACAATGCTCCTGCCCGGAGCGAGAGCAGCGCCAGTCTCGATCGTGACCGGCCCGTTAATAATTCCGTCCCCACCAAGTGTGCCGGTATTAACGATGACTGGCCCGCCGCCGGTGGCGGATCCGGCAGTGTTACCAACGAGAAGCAAGCCGCCGTCGATGGTGGTGCCATGAGTGTAAGTGTTAGCACTGGTAAGGAGCAACGTCCCCATTCCAGTCTTGGTTACCGAACCGGTGCCTTGAATCACACCGGAAAAGGTCGTCCCTAAATTTTTGCTCCCGATGATGAGCTTGTTGCCGCCCAGATAGACGAGGCCATCTCCCTGCAGGGAACCGATCGCAATTCCAACATGGTGACGCGAGATATCAAGAACGCCGTTTCCAAAAACGTAGATGCTGGCAGTGCCGCCCGTCGATTCCTCCCAGAAATCGATCTCCCCACCATCGCCTTTGCCTGGATTAGCGATGAGAGTCGCATTCCCAGCGGTGCTGCTATTATAAAATGAGGTTTGCGCGCCGGCTGCGTCCATGTGCTGACCACCATTATTCGTGATAGTGGCATTCCCAGCAGTGGCCTTGCCGGAAAAGACAACCCAGGCGCCATCCATTCGTTTGAAGCTGCCGCCATAGTTAGTGATGGTGGCATTGGCGGCGGTGGCCTGATCGTCAAAGGTGGTATGTGCTTGATAGCCATCCCGCACCAAGCCTCCATTGTTAATGAAGGTTGCATTTCCAGCCGAGCTTGAGTCAACAAAGTCGACCGCTCCTGCTTGGCCGGGAAAGTGACCCCTGGTCCCGGAATAAACGATGAATGTAGCTGAGCCGGCAGTGGCGTTATCCTTGAACATCATCCAGCCGGCATCGTCCGTCTTGTCGTCGGCACAGCTGCTGCCATAAACGGTGTACTGAACCATGTCCCCGGCGGTGGCGTTGTTGGCAAAAAACCACTCATTATAAGACTCCTCGTGCCCGCCAAACTGGGGCACGGCCGGGACATTAATGTATTGCATCACGCCAGAATTGTTGATTATTCCCGCGCCAGCCATTGTCCCAATTCCGGGGTTGTACGGGGTGAAAGTGTAGGCGCTTTGCGCCCGGGTTGAAGACGATGCTCCCCACGCTCATGGACATTTGGTCGAGGCTGGTGATGCTGGACTTATCAAAGGTTGCCGTGTCCTCGGCAGCATCCGGGACGGTCGCGGGTGTCCAATTGTCAGCAAACCCCCAGTACCCATTGGCCGGGTTCGCATTCCAGGTTGCGCTGCCGGCAAACGCAGCGGTGGCGGTGGAGAAGCCGATCGCAATGGCAGCGATCAGCACGACGGTTCGTGATAGTAGGTTTTTAGGCATGGCTTTCGAGTGTGTGGAGGTTTCGCCTGGCCGCACGGCCAGAGAAAAAGTGGGAGAACAGCATGCCGGGCGAACACGCAAAACCACCGTCGCAATCGCATCAGGGGTTACGGCCGAAGTCAAGCTTTTTCCGCGCAGCGAAGGAAAAAGAAGAGCGGGGCAAATCGGGTTGCCACTTTCATCATAGCGGCATGCTTTTTCGGGCAGCATGCGTTTGAACGTGCGGAAGCACGTCCCTCCGGGAAGGCCGCATTTGTTGGCATCCCGTTTTGCCGGCCTCAGGCGGGCTAACGCGTCGGTGACCCGGTGAATGCAGGGTCATGCGAGAGTTGCCGGGATCACCGATCCCGGCTACAACAGGCAAGACGACGTTCCACAGGTTACGATCCTTCCTTCGCCACCAGCAGCAGCAAAGTGATAAGCAAGTTCGCTGACAGGAGTAAGCCAATATAGCCCCAGGTTTTCCATCGGATCACCCGGTAGTTTAAGTAGTGTAATGGCGCCAGGGTGAGCGGCCAGAGAGCGCTGACCAGCATCGCGCTCCCCAAACCCGACCAGCCCTCCACCGGTGGATGATAACCGAGCAGCCGCAGCGGAGGCGCTGCCAGTAACAATAACAAATCCGTGAATGGATTGATCATCCACAAGACCACACTGATTGCTGACAGGAAAAGGCTAAGAACTCCGAAGATCAGATAACCCGACCACTTCATTGTTGGATAGTAGGGGAAAGAGCCGGGTAATGTCTATAGAGATACGGCCCCGAGCACGACCCCGACGCCTCAAACCCGCGTCCGCTTCACTTTTTAGAACCGGGGGCAACCCCCGCGGCTTTCATGATCTAGACCAAGATGAGCTTCGCCGGCGAAGACGCGGTCGGCCGCAAGCGAAGGTTTGAACTGCGAAAAGCTCATAAGCAAGTCGAGCGGCAGCCTGCTCGCGAAGACTTCACGGAGTTGGCTCGATTGAAGGGTTAGATTTTCTTCGGATAAACGCGAACCAAAACAGAGGAATGCGCAAGCTGCGCTGGTGTGATCATAGGCCTGCCGAGGGGCAAGTCACCACCTTCAATGCGACGAATAAATTTCTCGTAGGGTTTCCAGTTAAGATCGCGGAGCCGCTGCGAGCGGCTGAGCTCCACGCCGAAGGCGTCTCTGTACGCGTCGAAAACAAGTTCGGAGCAATAGATCCTATTGTCTCCCGACGCGAAATGAAAGTCGTAGGGTCGCCCGAGATAGTGATCCAGCGCGGCGTGAAGTGGTTCGTCGCCCGCGGGAAGCGAAATCTTGGGCGATACGCCTCGAAATACCCTCCGCGCCCTCGCATGATCCAAAGGGGCAGAAACGTCTTGCGAACCTTGTCGATGGCTTCCGTGACAAACCAACAGTGGTGCTCATAGACGACGACTCCACAATGGGACCAGGGTGAGCCAGTAATACCTTCAATGGCATCCACCACTTCGCCGTGCGGCAATGACTGGAAGACGACGTCGCCGTCAACCGGGTGATAAACGCTGAGCTGCCACAGAGAGAAAACGTTCCGATAGATGCAGACGGCGATAAAGATCGCTCCGATCATACCGCATCGCATCCAAGCGCCTCGGGTGTGAGGCAGCAGCGTGATCATACATTTAACGGAAACAAGAGGAGCTGCCACGAGCGAGGGCGCGCACCGTATTGAATGGTAGAGCCACGGTTATCCGAACGGATGGTCCGACGATCCGGCGTCAGCTCGAGATAATAACGACCTCTTTGGGACGAGTCCCTTTACCGGGCAAGGGGCTCACAATACCTAAACGGACGTTAACCCGGCACGGTGTGCGCTCGCCTATGCGCCCATGGGGGTTAGGTTGTAGCAGCGCGCCAAGTCGTTGATACTCGCCCGCAAAGCAGTCCAGAGGCGTTGTGCCTGGCCGTCACTACTCCCCTTCCCCACCACCTGATTAACGCGGCGCGCGCTGTCCATGACCTGTTCCATTTGTACTTTGGTTTCCAGATAATTCGCCGTTGCATCGAACTTGCGCCGCAGACGGTTTGTGGTGCGATTCAGATCGTCCATCGCGTTCTGAAGGTCGTCTTTTGTTTTCCCGGCTTGATCCTTCCGCGCATCCTGGTTCGCGGAATTTGCACCCTGTCCGCGCTTTGCTGATCCGCTGCTCTTCGCCGATCCGGCCTGATCCTTGGCGTTTTCGCCGCGGCTGGACAGATACTTCTCGAAATCATCCACGCCGTTCTCCGTTTTGCGAATGCGGTCACCGACCTGAGCCTTTGAAAATGGGCTTGTCTCGGCAAAAGTTATCGCGAAAAAGCTGACAACGGAAAAGATCGCTGTGCAGCAAACTACAGTTCGTGTTCTCAAACGCATGATTTTAGATTTCTAATTGATTGTTGGTATATGATGACAATGGAAGTGGGCCAACACTTCCAGGCTCAGTATAGAGCGACTCTCACGCGCGGTAACTAGGACCTTCGTCTGTACGATCGCCGCCAGCCCCGCTCGCTTCGGCGAGCGGTTCGCGTGTTATATATCTGAACCTCCGGATAAGAGTTAGTCATTTTATAGGTCGTTTGCTCTGAGAGATGTCAAACCACATATTTGCAGCAGGGCGTCAATCGCAAAAATCCCACGCCCTAACGAGTATTCGGGCCTGAAAATCTGCAAATTAAAGGCGGATAATATCTGTATAATCCAGGTGCTCCTGAGGCTGCCGCCCGTGAGACGATTGCGCATGGTTTCCGAGCCTGACCGCTGCCCCCAGCCCTGGACGATCCTAAAAACTCTGAGGACGTGCGGAAGCACGTCCCTCCGGTTGACGTAGACGGCGTCGCACGGGAGAGGGCTTAACGAGGCCGAGATCACCGATACCGGCTACAACAGCGCCTTTCGGCCATATCTCGCTCGGCCCGCAAGATTGAACGTTCGAATTTTTTTGCGTGAGGTGCGCAAAGTCGGTCATCCCGAGGCTGGCGGAGCACGGTGAGGGACCTCACCAATAGTCTTGATCCTGCTGCCAGGTTTGCACATCCATTAAGACCTTCGGGGAGGTCCACGTTCGCTTCGCTCAGTGCAGGCTCTCTCTTTCCGTCTGCGCGGGCTCGGGATGACAGGCAGAGAGGGAGAGCGCGCAGCCAAGGTATGAGGGCGAAAGAGATCCCGCACAGACGCGCGCGCCTCCGATGTTGTCTGCTGCAAAGATTTTGGATGTGCGGAAGCACCTCCCTCCGGGAGGCAGGCGATGCGCCCGCCCTACAATTCTAGCTTCTCGCCACGCACGGCCCTCCGTTGTCTTGACCTTTCCGGCCACTCGACACTATTCTCCGCTCGCGTCGCTGGGCGAGGATTACATTATGCAAAAGGAACTTACCGTCCGCGGGCTCATCATCGGAGTCTTCATCACGTTGATCTTCACCGCGGCCAATGTGTATTTCGGTCTCAAAGCTGGTCTGACCTTTTCGACCTCGATTCCGGCGGCGGTAATTTCGATGGCGATCCTGCGCGGTTTTCGCGATGCGACTGTGCAGGAGAACAACATCGTGCAGACGGTGGCCTCGGCCGCGGGCACGCTCTCGTCGATCATTTTCGTGTTGCCCGGACTCATCATGATCGGCTGGTGGACCGGGTTTCCGTTCTGGACCTCGTTTTTGATCTGCGCGCTCGGCGGAATTCTCGGCGTGATGTATTCAATCCCGCTGCGCCGCGCGTTGGTGACGAACTCGGATTTGCCCTATCCCGAAGGCGTCGCGTGCGCGGAAGTGCTCAAGGTCGGCAGCAGCGGCGATAAGGAACACGCGGCCGATATCGAACATGGGCGGGCAGGGCTGCTCGCGGTCTTGTGGGGATCGATCGTTTCCGCGGTCTTTGCGGTTATCGTGGCGACGCAAGTGTTCGCGGCCGATGTGGCGCAGACATTTCGCATTGGCACGACGCGGCGCAGTGAGCGGCTATGATTTCTCGCTTTCATTCGCGCTCCTCGCGATCGGACATCTCTGCGGTTTGGCGGTCGGCATTGCCATGCTGATTGGCGCAGTGATCGGCTGGGGCTGGGGCGTGCCGCATTACTCTGCGATCGCGGGCGACGTCACCACCGCCGCCGCGAAACTCGCGCAAAGCACCTGGAGCACGAAGGTGCGTTTTGTCGGCGCGGGCACGATTGGCGTTTCAGCAATCTGGACATTGCTCAAGCTGGTAAAGCCGGTCGCGAGTGGTCTGGCCGGCGCGATGGCGGCGTCGCGCGCGCGCAAGGCTGGCAAAGCCGACACGCTGCCGATTACCGAGCGCGACATTCCGATCGGCATCGTCGGTCTTGTCACGCTTGTTTGCATGCTGCCGATCGGCTGGCTGCTCGGTTACTTCGCAAATCAAAGCGGACTCGGCGCGCACATGACAACGCTCGTCATCGGCGGCGTTTTCTACGTCCTGCTGATGAGCTTCTTCGTCTCGGCGGTGTGCGGTTACATGGCCGGCCTGATCGGTTCGTCGAACAGCCCGCTCTCGGGCATTGGCATTCTGGTCGTGATCGGCGCCGCGCTGCTGCTTGTCGTCGGCATCAAACCGTATGTCGCGCCGGATGCGGGCAAGGCGTTGATGGCGTTCGCGCTATTCACCACGGCGGTGATTTTAACGTCGCCGCGATCGCGAATAATAACTTGCAGGACCTGAAAACCGGCCAGCTCGTCGATGCGACTCCGTGGAAACAGCAGGTCGCGCTCATCATCGGTGTTCTCGCCGGGGCGGTTGTGATTCCGCCAGTGCTCAACCTGGTCAATCAGGCCTACGGTTTCGTCGGCGCGCCCGGCGCCGAACTGCGTCCGCATCCGTTGCCGGCACCTCAAGCGGGCCTGATCTCGTCGCTCGCGCAGGGCGTCATCGCGGCGGACATCGATTGGAGTCTGATCCGGATGGGCGCGTTGATCGGCGTCGGCATCATCGTGCTCGACGAGATTCTGGCACGCACGACGCGAGCACATGCGCGTGCCGCCACTCGCGGTCGGACTCGGAATTTATCTGCCGACGCAGAGCACGCTGATGATCGTGGTCGGCACAATCGTGGGCTGGCTCTTTGATCGCGCGCGCCGACCGCACGCCGAAACCAGAAGCGACGAAACAGCTCGGTGTGCTACTCGCGTCCGGCTTGATCGTCGGCGAAAGCACCATCGGTGTGATCATCTCGGCGATCGTTGTCTTCTCCGGCGTAGCCGCGCCGCTGGCGCTGGTCGGGGCGGGTTTCGAGACGGCCGGCATTATCATCGGCGGCCTTGCATTCGCGGTCATAGCATTCGTGCTTTATCGATGGACTTTCCGCATGGGGGCGAGGGCGGGCCGGGCTGTGTGATTCGTTAGGCACCGGCTCCGGCGGCGTATAGATCTGAATGGAAATCATCGATAAGAGAAATCCGCCTAACGAAATGCCCGATATCGTCGGGTACAAACCGGCGAATCCGCTCGCGGCGAATTTCAAGCCTTACATCTCAGCAGGCACACGGATGCGTGAACTGACGCCGGTGCCCCTGATCGTCGGGACCCTGCTTGGCATCATCTTCGGCGCCTCCTCGCTTTATCTTGTCCTCAAGGTCGGTCTCACGGTGAGCGCTTCGATTCCGGTGGCGGTGATCTCCATCACCCTCTTCCGGCTTTTTTCCAAGATGGGATTGCGCGACGCGACCATCCTCGAAAACAACATCGTGCAGACGGCGGGCTCGGCCGGCGAATCGATCGCCTTCGGGCTTGGCGTCACGATGCCGGCGATCATGATCCTCGGGTTCGATCTCGAGATCACGCGCGTCATGCTCGTGGCGACTCTCGGGGGCTTGTTAGGCATTCTCATGATGATCCCGCTGCGGCGCGCGCTCATCGTCGATCAACATGGGATTCTGAAATATCCCGAGGGCACGGCCTGCGCGGAAGTTTTGAAAGCGGCCGCATCTCGCGAAGGCAGGCGAGGCATCTGCCAGACCGCGGACGGACAGAGCGTCCGGATGACGAAGCGGCGACGGGCGGCAAAGACGATTTTCACCGGGTTTGGGATCGGCTTCCTCTATCAGTCGGCGATGAACGCCTTCAAAGCCTGGAAAGAACACGCCGGAAAAGATTTTCGGCGCGCCTTTCAAGGCCGGCTCGATCTCGATCGACGATCGAGCCGGCATTGTTAGGCGTGGGCTACATCATCGGGCCGCGGATCGGTTCCATCATGTGCGCGGGCGGCGTGCTCGCTTATCTCGTGCTCATTCCCGCGATCAAGTTTTTCGGCGAAAGCTCGGCTGCAATCATCGCGCCGGGCACGATACCGATCAGTCAGATGACACCGGATGATATCCGCGAGGCTTATGTCCTTTACATCGGCGCGGGTGCGGTCGCGGCCGGCGGCATCATCAGCATGGTGCGCTCGCTGCCGCTCATCTGGCACGGGATGAAGAGTGGATTGGCCGATCTGCGCAGCATGCACGGCCCCGCCGGCCGAACGCCGCGCACGGATCAGGATTTGTCGATGAAGTTCGTCATCGGCGGAGTGATCGCGCTCCTCCTGATGATCATGATTGCGCCGCAACTGCATCTGCAATGGAACTTGTTAGGCGCGCTCCTCATCGTGGTGATTGGATTTCTCTTCACCACGGTCTCATCGCATCTGACCGGTGAGATCGGTTCTTCCTCATGCCCAACCTCCGGTATGACGGTGGCGACGCTTCTGCTCACTTGCCTGGTCTTTCTCATCGTCGGTTGGACCGGACCGGCATATTTTGTCACCGCGCTCTCGATCGGCGGCATCGTCTGCATCGCTTCGTCGAACGGCGGCACCACCTCGCAGGATTTGAAGACCGGCTTTCTCGTCGGCTCGACTCCGCGCTCTCAGCAGATCGCCATCCTCGCCGGATCCCTCGCCTCCGCCCTCGCCCTCGGCCCGATTCTTCTCGTCCTGAACGACGCCTACACCGTTTACGTGCCGGCGACGACATTCCAGAAGATCGAGGCGAGCGCGACGCCGCCGCGCGTGCAAATCGCCAATCTCTCGCCCTTCCAGGAGAAGATAAAGCCCGATACAACAGGGAACTATCGCGTTCTGAAAAACGAAAAGGGCGGCGCGAACTCAATCGTCCCCGGACTCGAGGCGGGCGAATACCTTGTGAACGAGCAGGGCGAAGTCGTCTACAAAGTCGAGCACAACTTTCCGCTCGACCTGCGCCCGCCGAGCGCCGGGGAACTGGGTCCGACGGAACATCTCAAGGGCGCGCAGGCCAACACGGATCCCCAGGCTTACCGCTCGTGGCAGCGGGCCGATCCCAATGGCGGTCCGGCCCAGCATTTTCTCGTGAACGATCGCGGCGAACCGATTTATCTCGTCGACCCGGGAATCAACGGCACCCACCACACCCGACCCGATGGTTCCGCGGTGACAAAGTTCGACGCACCGAAGGCGACCCTGATGTCGTACATCATCAAGGGCATTCTCGGCCACAAATTGCCCTGGGCGCTGGTCTTGTTAGGGGTGATGATCGCCGATCACGCTCGAGATGAGCGGGATTCCGTCGCTCGCGTTTGCCGTCGGTGTGTATCTCCCGCTGGCTTCTTCGACTCCGATTTTTGTTGGCGGGATGATTCGCTGGCTGGTCGATCGCTGGCTCCGCAAACACAAGTTCCGCGGTCACGATCTCATCGCACGATGAATTGGTGGCGGAGGGCGACAAGAGTTCGGGGGTTCTGCTCGCCTCCGGTTACATTGCGGGCGGCGCGCTCGCCGGCATCGTCATCGCCATCATGGCGGGCTGGCCGAGCCTGGGCCCGGTCAATGAGCGCCTCGCCGCGTGGGCGACGGCCCACAATCCTTTTTTCGCCGGCCCGAACGCTGATCTGCTTGCGCTGGTTCCGTTTACGATTCTTTGCGTTTTGCTTTACCTCGTCGGACGCGACGTCCTGCTGGCGCCGCGCAAAGGGAAAGCCTAACGAAGGCGGTTGTAGACGCCTCCCTCTGGGAGGCGCGGGCTTGCGCACAGAATGCAAGGGCATCCAATCACGATCCAACCCAATATCCGCGCTTCGCAGAGCGAAAGCGTCTACAGCCAGCGGCGAAGCGGCGCGTTGAATCCGCCTCGCCAACGCTCGATGCCTGCGATTTACTTGGCGGCGCAATATGGAAACGGAGACGCTGACCGAAGAAGCTCCGGCCGCGACACAACCTGCGCTGCGCCGGTATTCGCCGCCGGTCCTGATTGGGGTCATCGCGTTCCACCTCATCTTCGGCGGCGTGGCCGCGATTTGGGTCGTCTCGAGATATTCCGGCGCGCGCAAGCTCACTTTCAACGCCGGTCCGAAATCGCCTAACCCGAGCGAGCGAGCGCTCGAGCATCGCGTCCAGTTGCAGAAAAAAATGGAGTCGGTCAGCGCTCCGCCCGCCGTCCCGAAGCGCGTTCTTACCACCGGCATGAGCAAGGTCGTTCTGCCCCCGCTACCCGAAATCAAATCGCCGGAAGCCGCCCCGCGCCAGATGATGAACGCGGGCGGTTCTGGGGTCGCTTTCGGCGCAAGCGGCACGGCCTCTTCCGCTGGAGGAGGCGGTGGTGGCAACGGCACCGCGATCAACTTCTTCGGTATCCGCGATCTCAGCACCAGCGTCGTGATCATGATCGATGTTTCCGATTCGATGTTTATCCGAACGGGCGACGCGGCCTATCCGAGCAAACTGATCCGGCAGGGGAAAGATCAAAATTTCCAGGTCATCCGTGACGAAGCGATCAAGCTCGTGCAAAGCCTCACCCCGCAGACCCGTTTCGGAATCGTGCGCTGGGCAGGCAGCGCCCATTCCTGGAAACCGGAGCTGGTCCCGGCGACGGAGGAAAACAAACAGGCTGCGGTCGCGCACATTCAGAACGAAGTCGATTACAAAACGGCCAAGCCGCAACGGGGCCAGCCTGGTGGGACACGGCACGACTCGGCGCTCGCGAAAGCCTTTCTGCTCAAGCCGGAAACAATTTACATGCTGACCGACGGCAACGCGACGATTTCGCAGCCGGGCGGAGGGCTGAAACCGATCCCACCCCAGGAGATTTACAAGGTGGCGGAAGAGGGACAAAAAGAGCTGCCGAAGAAAGCGCATCTTCACGTCATTTATTATCTGAACGGCAAAGAAAAATCCGAAGAGGTCGACATGTTGCGCGGCCTCGCCAACCGCAACAGCGGCAAGTTTCAGAAGGTGGAAGCGAAAGGCCGGCAGCAGAAATAGCGCTTCCGCCGAACGAGCCGAGTTTGCTTTTCGTTGTAGACGCTTCGCTCCGCGAAGCGCGGCGGTGACCGTGGTCAGGGCTTGATGCAAAGATCTCAACCCTCGCGCCTCCCAGAGGGAGGCGTCTACAATTTGCTCGCTTTCGCCTCGACTGGCTGGGAATTTTCTCCCATGCGCAAAGTAAATCTCCACGACATCGCAGAAGACGAACGCAAGTCGCCCAAAGGCAAATTCCACAAGTTCGTCAAAGACATCTCGATCGCGCTCGGACGCGAGAAGGAATCGCTCGACCTAGCCAAACGCCATCCCTTTGATCTCGCCCAGGTCCGGATTCCAAAAGGAAAAAGCTATTGCCCTTACCACGGGCACGGCGCGGAAACGGAGCTTTATCTCGTCGTCTCGGGGCGGGGGAAAGTGCGCGACCACCATGGCACGACTGAAGTGCGGGCAGGGGATTCTTTTGTTTTCGCCCCGGGCGAAGCGCATCAGCTTTCCGCGACCGAGAATGAAGATTTCGTCTACTATGTAATCGCGGATAATCCGCGGGGCGATACCTGTTACTACCCGGACAGCGGAAAGTGGGTGGTCATTAAGGAAGGCGCGGAGGAGGCGATCGCGAAGGGAACAGAAACCGACTATTACGAGGGCGAAGAGTAGGTCGGCAACGCTCTTTCCTCGAGCGGCTCACGGCAACCCTAGCTTGTCATCCCGAGTCGCGAAGACGGCGAGGGAGCTCCCAGTTGCACTCGAGATTTCCTTAATCAGTCGGAAGCGTGGATTGCAGTTGCGAGGTCCCTCTCCGCGCTTCGCCGGTTCGGGATGACAAATCGGGCGCGCCCGTCCCCGGACCGGTGGCGCCTGCATTGCCGCTCCTCCGCAATAATGGTAAACAATAGGATGTCCGCTTCGCGTGGCCTGGCGCTTTTTCTGGCAATGCTTTCTGCTCGGTCCGACGGCCGCGCAGAGTCAGAAATATCAGGGACGCGAACTGGTTGATTCGCGTCTGCTCGCCGATGTCGCAAGCATTACTCCGGGCCAGCCGTTCACCGCCGGGCTCCTGCTCAAAATGGCCCCGGGTTGGCATACCTACTGGCAATTTCCGGGCGATGCCGGCATCCCGACCGAGATCAAATGGCAACTGCCGCCCGGCTGGAAAGCAGGCCCGATCCAATGGCCGGTCCCGCTAAAGTTGAACGAGCCGGGCGACATCCTGATATACGGCTATCACGACGAAGTGCTCCTGCTCGGTGCCGCTCACTCCGCCGGCGAAAATCGACGCGACTTCCGTGTCTCTCGCGGCCGAGGCCAGCTGGCTGGTTTGCGAAAAAATCTGCATCCCGGGCGGGGCCAAGTTGAAGCTGGATTTGCCCGTCGGCGGGCCATCCACTCCGGCGAATACCGAACTGTTTGCGAAATACCGCGCCCGCTTGCCACTGCCGCTGCCGTCGAGTGCGCAGACTGCGCTGCACTGGAGCCGCAACGAAAAAGAATTTCGCCTAACGATTGCCGACAAGAGTCTGGCGCAATCGGGCGCAGTCGATTTCTATCCGCTGCCAGCAAGCGCGACCGTTATCGGGCATCCGCAGCGTCAACAAAGTCCTGACGGCTCGATCGTCCTCACTGTTCCGATCGAATCGGCCGACAAATCGGTGCGATCTCTCGATGGTCTTCTCGTTGCTGGGGATCACGCTTTTTCGTTAGGCAGAGCAAACACGGACGGAACAGAGCCCGTCCCTCCAGTAGCGGTGATTTCTTCGCCCGCGACCGCGGCTGACGGACTGCTCAAGCTTCTTCTGTTTGGGTTTATCGGCGGATTTATTCTCAACCTTATGCCGTGCGTGCTGCCGGTGATCTCGCTCAAGATCTTTGGGTTCATCCAGCACGCCCGTGACAGTCGCGCCCGCATCTTCGGCAACGGGCTCGCTTTCACCGCCGGCATCTTCGCCTGGTTCATCGGGCTTGCCCTGCTCATGATCGCGCTCAAGGCGGCCGGCCACGAGATCACTTGGGCGTTTCAGTTCACCAATCCTTATTTCATCATCGGCATGAGCGCGGTCGTCCTCGTCTTCGCACTCAATCTCTTCGGCGTTTTCGAAATCACCCTCCCGGCCTCAGCCACCACCGGTCTGCTCGGGTGGAGCGCGCGCGAAGGTTATGCCGGCTCATTTTTCCAGGGCGTTTTCGCGACCGTCCTCGCTACGCCCTGCACCGCACCGTATCTTGGGACCGCGCTTGGTTTCGCTTTCGCGCAATCGGCCGCGATCATTCTCCTCATGTTTCTCGCCATCGCGGCGGGAATGAGCGCGCCTTATTTGCTCCTGAGCGCCCAACCGGCGTGGCTTCGGTTCGTCCCGCGCCCCGGGCCCTGGATGGTGCGGGTGAAGCAGTTCATGGGTTTTCTTCTCCTCGCGACGTTGCTCTTCCTGCTCTGGGTAGTCGGTGTGGCGCGCGGCATCGATGCCGCCATTTGGGTGAGCGCGTTTCTCCTCGCCCTCAGCGTTGGCTGCTGGATGCTCGGCTCTTTCTCAACCCCAACATCCACAAGGACCCAACGCTCCGTCGTTCTCGTCCTCATCCTCCTCCTTGTCTTCGGGAGCGGTTTTTATTTCGTCGGTCAAAAATTTGGCGCCACGAAAACTGCGGCCTCCAGCATGGCGAAGGATGGCTGGAGCGCCTTCAGCCCTGAGCGCGTCCAGGCCGAACTGGCGCAAGGCCATAGCGTTTTCGTCGATTTCACCGCCGCCTGGTGCATCACCTGCAAATTCAACGAAGCCTCGGTTCTCGAAAGCGAAGCCGTGAAGAGCGCGTTTACACGCTACGGCATCGTGAAAATGAAGGCCGATTGGACGAATGCCGACCCGGTCATCACAAAAACTTTGAAACAATTCGGACGCGTCGGTGTCCCATTATACGTGCTTTATCCGGCGACGGCGCCCAACCAACCAGTTGTTTTGCCGGAACTGCTCACCCAGGCTCTCGTCCTGGATCATCTTCAATCCGCCGCGCCGAAAGTCGCGGCCACCCAATAATCTTATGAAAACAAAACTGCTCATTCTTACCCTCACTGTCCTCTGCGCCGGCGCGCTCGGCGCGGCCGAAGCACCCAAGGTCGGCGCGCCCGCGCCGAGTTTCACCCTCTCCGATACCAGCGGCAAGAAACATTCGTTAGGCGAATTCAAGGGCAAGTACGTCGTCCTGGAATGGTTCAACCCGGGTTGCCCCTTCGTGCAAAAGCACTATCGGAGCGAGAACATGCAGGGATTGCAGAAACAATTCACGAGCAAGGACGTTGTCTGGCTGACGATCGATTCCTCGGCTCCGGGCAAAGAAGGTTACCTCACGCCGGAAGAAGCGAACAAGCAGATTGCCGATTGGAAAATCAAATCAACCGCGCTGCTTCTCGATCCCGATGGCAAGGTGGGCCACGAGTACGCCGCGACCAATACGCCGCACATGTATATTGTCGATCCGAGCGGAAAACTGATTTATTCCGGCGCGATCGACAGCAAGCCGACGGCGAATCCAGATGATATTCCGGCTTCAACAAACTACGTGAAGGCAGCGCTGGAGGAAGCGATGGCGGGCAAACCGGTCACGACGCCGAACTCGCAAGCCTACGGTTGCTCGATCAAGTACGCGAACTAGACGGAAGGACGCCCTTCCGCGCGTCCTTTCGACCCCGACGTTGTAGACGCCGCCCTCTGGGCGGCGCGAGTCTGCGTGTGGTCAGCTCTCTCCCCGCGTTTCGCAGAGCGAAACGTCTACAGATCAGTCGCGCTTGGCGCTGAAACGACTCGCCAGCCGCAAGAGGGGCATGGGCGTTAGCCTAACGAGCGTCATCCCGACCTTCATGATCAAGCCTGGGATGACGATCGGGAGATTGCGCTCGATTCCGCGCAGGGCGTCTGCCACCACTTGTTCGACCGCGACATGAACGAACTTCGGCTCGGTCGGCGCTGGTCCGGCTGGTTGGCGACGGGCGACATCCGTGAACTCGGTCCGCACCGGGCCCGGGCAAAGGGCCGAGATGTAGATTCCGGTTCCATCCACCTCGCTGCGCAGCGCTTCGGAAAAGCTGGTCACGTACGCCTTCGTGGCGGCGTAAACGGCAAAGTTTGGAATTGGCAGAAAGCTCGCCGACGAACTGACATTCAGAATCGCGCCCCGCTTTAGCTCGATCATGCCAGGCAGCAACGCGCGTGTCAGTCGCGTCAAAGCGACCACGTTGACCTGCATCATGGCATCGACTCGATTCGGATCAGCGGTCGCGAACGCGCCGAGATCACCGAGCCCGGCGTTGTTGATAAGCAAATCGATCGACGGCTTCTGCGTCACCGCCCAGGAGATCAATGCGTCGACCCCCGTGGATTGCGACAGGTCCGTCGTTTGGATTTCGACCTGCAAAGCAGGATAGCGCCCGAGCAATTCCGCGCTCAATTCCTCCAACCGCTCTTTCCTTCGCGCCACCAGCACGAGCTTCGCGGCTCGCCCGCCGAGCTGCCGCGCAAACTCGCGACCAATACCGGCCGAGGCCCCGGTTACAAGGGCATGACAACCTTCGAGTCGGAACGCGCTCAATTTTTTCTAAGAACCGGCTCGAGCACGCGCCAGACGTTTTCCGCCAGAATCTTGTGACCGGCGGCAGTCGGATGAATGTGATCCTCTTGATTCAAATCATCGTGGCCGCCCACACCTTCGAGGAGAAAAGGGACCAGCGCCGCATCGTTCGACCGCGCGAGATCGGCGAAGATGGCCCGGAACGCCGTGCCATAATCGCCGCCCATGTTCGGCGGGATCTGCATCCCAGCGATGACAATTTTCACCGTCGGATTCTTCGCTTTCACCCTGTCGATGATGGCCTGGAGATTGGCCTTCGTCTGCGCCATCGGCAATCCGAGCAGCCCGTCGTTCGCGCCGAGGGCGAGCACGAGCACGTCGATTTTTTTCTGCAACACCCAGTCCAGGCGCGCCAGGCCTCCCGCAGTCGTATCGCCGCTCACGCCGGCGTTGATCACGTCGAACGGCAGTTTCTTTTCGCGGATTTTCTCCTCGATCAACGCCGGGTAAGCCTGCTCCTGTTTCACGCCGAGTCCGGCGGTCAGACTGTCGCCGAGAAAGAGAATGGTTCCGCCGCGCGCCGACGAAGCCAGCCCGAGCGCGAGAAAGCTGAGAAGAAATGCCCGGCGCAGCAATTTCTTCATGCGCGCCGTATGACCATCGGGTAAGCAAGACGCACCGCCCTGCACCGTCAATGAACTCGTTCTCAATTCTCGATGTCCAGAACCTAACGAAAGCTTATCCGACCGGCGCGGGTCAGCTCACCGTGCTGCACAATATTTCGTTCACGCTCGAACAGGGCGCGACCTGCTCCATCCTCGGCCCGTCCGGGAGTGGCAAAACAACATTGCTCGGGTTGGCGGCGGGCCTCGATCTGCCAACATCCGGCTCGGTGCTTCTCAACGGGATTGCGCTTGCATCGATCAGCGAGGATGAACGCGCCCGCGTCCGCAACGAACACGTCGGATTTGTTTTTCAAAACTTCCAGCTCATTCCGACGCTGACCGCGCTGGAAAACGTGACCGTGCCGCTGGAGCTGCGCGGCGATCGCAGCGCACGGACGCTCGCGCTCGACCTGCTGGAGCGGGTTGGCCTGGGAGAACGGCGTGACCACTATCCGACGCAGCTTTCCGGCGGCGAACAACAGCGGGTCGCTTTGGCCCGCGCCTTTATCAACCAGCCGAAAGTCCTTTTCGCCGACGAACCAACCGGCAACCTCGACGCCGAAACGAGCCAGAAAGTGATCGAGATCATGCTCGAACTGAACCGCAACGCCGGGACCGCGCTCGTTCTCGTGACACATGATCCCGACGTCGCGCGTTTGACGGAGCGAACGATTCGTCTGCGCAACGGGGAGATGGTGGAATGAAAAAACGCGCATCTGGTGGAATGAGCACGCCAAGACGCTGGGGTCGGCGCACGCAATTTTTCCGCCTCCGCTTCCTGTCATGTTGAGCGGAGCGAAACATCTCTGACTGTTTTCTCCTGCTGGGTGGTGGCAGAAAGCTTCACGCCAACGCGTCACACGTCGACGCGGACGTGCAGAGGCACGTCCCTCGGGGATGCGACCCCATAGCAGAGGCGACGACGCGGTGAGCTGATTTCAGCATGCACCATTCGAGCAGCCATCTCGCTTTCATCCCTCGCATGGCGTGGCGCGACAGCCGCTCCAGTCGCTGGCGCCTTTTGTTGTTCTCGATTTCGATCTCGTTAGGCGTGGCGGCGCTCATTGCCATCGGATTGTTCCGCGCCAGCCTCACCCAGGCGATCGACGACCAGGCACGGTCGCTCCTCGGGGCGGATCTGGTGGTGGAGAGTTCGCGCCCCTTTACCGACAAGCAGGAGGAGATCATCCGTTCGTTAGGCGAAACCCAGGCGCGCGAGGTGCGTTTTCGGACCATGGCGCTCTTTCCGAAAGGCGGGGGCACGCGGCTGGTCTCCGTCCGCGCGCTCGGCGGCGACTTCCCTTTCTACGGCAAAATGGAAACCTCTCCGCCGGTCGCCGCGCAATCTTTTCGGAACGGCGGCGAAGCGGTGCCGGAAGAGAGTTTGCTTTTTCAATTCCGGGCGCAGCCAGGCGATACGATCAAAATTGGAGAGGCGACGTTCAAAATCGCGGGTGCACTGACCAAAATGCCGGGAGAAGCCTCGCCGGCGGCGAGCTTTGCGCCACGGGTTTACATTCCACTGCAAGACCTGGCGCGGACTAATCTGCTCAAGCCTGGCAGCCTCGCGCGCTATCTCAATTTCGTGAAGTTCGCGACCGGCGTTGATGTGGCGGCCGAGGTGAAAAAACTCGCGCCGCAAATCGAGCAGGCCGGGCTCGAGTACGATACGGTCGCGAAACGCAAAAAAGATTTGGGCGAAGCGCTCAACAATCTTTACCGGTTCCTGAATCTTGTTGGTTTCATCTCGCTCCTGCTCGGAGCGGTCGGAGTGGCGAGTGCGATCCAGGCGCATCTCGCAGCAGAAAATGCGGACGGCGGCGCTCTTGCGCTGTCTCGGCGCCGCCGGGCGCATGACCGTGGCCGTCTATCTCTTGCAGGCCACGGCGATGGGCATGATCGGTGTCCTCGTCGGCGCGGCTCTTGGCCTAACGATGCATCGGATTCTGCCGGGGACGATGCAAAAGTTCATTCCTTTCGCGCTTCCCCAGGCGATCGCATGGGCACCGGTTTGGGGCGGCATGGCGATTGGTCTGGCGGTCTGCATCCTCTTCGCCCTTCCGCCACTCCTCCGTTTTCGGCGCGTTTCTCCGCTCCTCGCGCTCCGCGCGTCCGCCGACGAAAACGCCATTCCCGCTCAGCGCGATCTCGCCGCCCTGCTGGTCTATCTTTTTATCGCTGCGAGTCTAACCGCTTTCGCCATCTCACAGGCGGAACGTTGGATCGATGGGTTATTTATCGCGGGAGGGTTGGGCATCGCGATCGCCGTGTTGGTGGGAGTGGCGAAGCTGCTCATCCTTCTCGTGCGCAAACTCCTGCCGCAGCGCTGGGGCTTCGTCCTCCGCCAGGGAGTAGCCAATCTTTACCGGCCGAATAACCGCACCCTCCTTCTCACTCTTTCGTTAGGCTTGGGCACTTTTTTCCTCCTCACTATTTACCTGACGCGAGACGTTCTCCTGACCCAGTTCCGCTCGCTCGACGCGAACAACCAGCCCAACATATTCCTTTTCGACATCCAGCCCGCTCAAACCAAGGCGGTGGCCGATCTCGTTCGACAACAACAACTGCCGGTTATCCAGGAAGCACCGATTGTGACGATGCGCCTGGTGGAAGTGAAAGGCCGCAAGTCATCCGACATTCTCAAAGATGCACAGCAAAAGGTGCCGGAATGGGAATTGGAACGCGAATACCGCTCGACTTATCGCGCCGAGCTGAGCGAAACGGAAAAAATCACTGCTGGGAAATGGATCAGCCATTTTGATTATCGCCCCGGAGAAACGGTGCCGTTTCGGTGGAGAAGGATATTGCCAAGGATCTCGGCCTGACCGTTGGCGATGGGTTGGTTTTTGACGTGCAAGGCGTGCCCGTCAAAGCGCGGGTGGCGAGTCTGCGCGAGGTCGATTGGAAACGTTTTCAAACCAATTTCTTTATCGTCTTTCCCACCGGCGTGCTGGAGAAAGCCCCGACCTTCAATGTGCTCGTTAGTCGTGTGCCGACGCCGGCCATTTCCGCCCGACTGCAAAATGCGGTCGTGGCAAAGTTCCCCAACGTTTCCGCGCTCGATCTCACTTCCGTCATTCAAACCGTGGATTCAATCCTGACGAAGGTCGCGCTCGTCATCCGGATCATGTCGCTCTTCACGGTCGGGACCGGGTTGATCGTGCTCGGGAGCACAATCTGGAGCGGACGTTACCAGCGATTGAAAGAGAGCGTGCTCTTACGAACCCTAGGCGCAACCCGTTTACAGATCTGGCAAATTCTCGGCGCGGAATATTTGGTTTTGGGCGTGCTTGCGAGCGCGACAGGGATCCTGCTCGCGCTCGTCGCCAGTTGGGCGTTGGCCGTTTTTACTTTCAAGCTCGACTACACTCCGGCTTTCCAACCGCTGGTGGTCGCAGGATTGATCGTCAGCTCCCTGACGGTCGCAGTCGGTCTGCTCACCAGTTACGGTGTCGGATCCACACCACCCCTCGCGATCCTGCGTGAAGAACTCGAATGACGCCGTTGTAGCCGGGATCGGTGATCCCGGCCGGTCTCTGGTCCACGCTTCAGCTCAGCCGGGATCACCGATCCCAGCTACAACGGCGTCAATTTCGCCAACTCATTTTTCGTTAGGGGGCGCCAGCTGCCGCGCGGCATTTCGCCGAGACGAAGGTGACCAATACGAACGCGGACGAGCCGCTCGACTTTGTAGCCAATCGCCTGAAACATGCGGCGCACCTGGCGATTCAAACCTTGTTGCAGAATGACGCGCAGTCGGGTCGGTCCAATTGCTTGCAAGCGCGCGAGCCTGGCGCGTTTTCCGTCGAGGAAAACCCCGTCGACCAGCTTCTGACCAAGCTTCGGATCCCAGCGCCGGTCGAGCGTGACCTCGTATTCCTTCTCCACCTTGTAGCGCGGATGGGTGAGCTGCTGCGCCAGATCGCCATCGCTCGTCAAGAGGAGCAAGCCCTCGGTTTGGGCGTCGAGGCGGCCGACGTTGAAAAGGCGCGAAAATTTTGCGGGCAACAAATCGTAAATCGTGTCGGTTGCGTTCGGATCGCGACGGGTGGAAACGAAACCCGCCGGTTTATGAAGCGCGATGGTCAACGTCCCGGCGGGCCTAACGAGCCGGTGCCCGACTTTGACGTGATCGCTCTCTTCGACTTGCGTGCTGAAATTGGTGCACGTCTGACCGTTGACGGTAACGCGGCCTTCCGCGATCAGCTCATCGCAATGCCGGCGCGAGCCGAGCCCGGCCGCGGCGAGGAAGCGATTAAGGCGCATGATTAGTTGAGAGTCTTTGGTTGAGAGTTGAGAGAAAGATCTCCCGCTCTCAGCTACCAGGTCTCAACTTTCAACCGCTAGAGATCCGGCTTCGTCTTCGGCAGGCCGATGACTTTGCTCGTCTCTTTCCACTGACCACGTTTCTTGAGCAGTTCGACCCGCTCGAAACGCTTCAGGACGTTACGCTTCGCCGCGATGGTGCTGGCGCCTTTAAGACTGCGATGCTGCGACATAAAATTGCTCCGGGTTGTAGACGAAAATGAGCCGGCAAGGTAGCGGGCTTCGCGCATTTTTCAAATGGATTGCATTTCAGCGCGACGACCCGTGACCGAGCGGCGAATTTCTGCTTCGCGCCGGGCAACCTCACCTAATGATGGTTGGTGAGGAGCACGGTGGTGCCGCAGGTGGTCAACTCTTCCGTCACCGCATTATTCGCGCGGAGCAGCGCCTGCCAATGCGGCAACCGGCCTCGCTCGACCAGGAGATAGCAATGGTCCGGGTTCCGCCAAGCCTGCAGAACCGTCTTTTCGTCGAGAAAGATATCCGGGGTCGGCCCGAGCGCCGTGCCGGGCTCGGAAGCGGGATCCTGATTCACCAGGTAAAACTTTCGCGGGAGGTAAAAGAGGAGACTGCTGCCGACATGCATCGGGCCCTCGTAAATAACTTTATCGTTAGGCGCAATTCGCGCGTTGATGTAGTCCGCGGCATCGGCCAATGAAAAATAAGGCGCCATGCGCGCGACGCCGTCCATCATGCTGAAGCCGATCGGGACCATCGCGGCCGCGAGGGCGGTGAGAGCAAGGCGCGGGCGTTCCCGCCAAATGAACCAAAGCGCGAAGGCGGAGAAGAGAATCAGCGCCAGCCCAAGGACGACGAACATCGACCGAAAACCAAGCCAGGTGGAAATGGGAATATCCGTCAGCGTTCGCCAGGCGGTGGATCGCTCCGCCGTTGAACCCCATTTGCCGTCCGCAGCACGCAAGAGTTCCGGCAAACGCCACGCCACGAAACCGGCGACGAGGCCGATCACCAACACCCCGGAAACGCCTGCGCTGCGGGTCCATCGCGGCATGCGTTCCCAGGCGGTCGCGGCGAAAATGGCAAAGCCGCCCCACATGCTCATCGAATAGTAATCCTGACGCTGGCCGATCACGAAAAGTGGGATGAAGACCACGGCCATCCAGCAGAGCGGGAGCGCATCCGCAAACTCAATTTCGCGCGGACGAAAAACGCGCCGCCAGGCCAGCAATACTCCAGGCAAGATGGCGATCGTCCACGGGAACCACCAAGCCAGGTGGAGGAGGAGAAAAACGTGACGCGGCACATTATCGAAGCTGTGAGCGGGGTCCGTTTTGCCAGCGAGATGCACGAACCATTCGCGGGCCGTGAATTGCCCAAGAAACCCCGGATGCCGCCACTCCAGCCAGAGATGCCAGGGGGCGGCGATGAGGAGGAAAACCAAAATTCCGTCCCAGCGGAGCAACTCACGAAATCGAAGGCGCGCTTCGCGATAAAAAATGGAAAGCAGCCCCAGGATCGCAGCCGGATAGAGCAGCCCATGCAAACTTTTCGTCATGCAGGCAAGCGCGACGAAAATCCAAAAGCCAATAAACCAACGCACGCCGCCCCTGCCGCCGTTCGTAGCCGCGGATCGCACAGTAAAGCGCGCCGGCGATCAAGGCGCTGAAGACCGGCTCCGGCATGACGATGCGACCGAAAATAAACGCGCCGCAACAACAGAGATGAATGAGTCCGGCAAGAAAACCGCGCCACGGCCCACCCAACCGGTCGCCAATCAAGAAAGTGAAAGCGACGGAAGCGATCGTCGCGAGGGCGATGGGCAGGCGCACCGCCGCGGTCGTGAGGCCAAAGGCCTTCAGCGAAACGGCAATGGCCCAATAGAGAAGGAGTGGTTTCTGGAGGCGCGGAATGCCGTCATTTGTGGGTGTGAACCATTGGTGCGACTCAAGCATCTCGCGCGCGGCGCCGGCATATTGTCCATCGGTTTCGTTATAAAGATCACCCCAGCCGATCGTCGCGAGATGGAGCAGAGCTGTCAGGCAGAGAAGGAAAATAAAAAGCGCGCGTCGGACGGGGGGCGGTTCGAGCGTGCGCGGCGTGAGGAACGCTTCGTCGAGACTGAGAGCAGGATTGCCAGAGGACATTTCGTTAGGCCAGGCGTTCGCGCAAAATGTTGCCGCCGCGCAGCTCAACTGCAGCGTCACCTCCGGCTCCGGCGCACGGAAACGGCCCCACTCCTCCGGAAGCCGAAGCAACTTCGCCTCCGGCATCTGGATGATGGCGAGCATCTGGCGGCATTCCGCGATGAGCGCCTCATCGCCGAGCCGCCGGATCTGAAAGGCACACCAAAAACGGACGCGCTCCAATCGGTCGAGCCAGCCTTCGATGCGCAAGCGATCACCCAGGACGGCGGCCCGCCGGTAATCGATCTCCGTCCGCACTACCACCGGGTAACGCTGCGTCGCAGCCATCTCATTGAGCTTCATCCCAAGCTTCTCGGCGAGGAGGGTGCGCGCAGTTTCAATGAAACGCAGGTAGGCGATGTTATGCACGACCGCGGCGCAGTCCGTATCGAAGAACATGACCTGCACTTCGGTCTGAATGCGCGGTGCGTTTTCGACTCATCGGCAAGTTCCTAAAGCCGCACCAGGTCGAGGAGGAACTGACACCAGAGATAAATCATGCCGCGCCAGGAATACTTGATCTCACCGGCGGCGGTTTGCGTGAGGACGCCAGCCTCGAGATTATGCGCGATCTGGTCGCGCAGATCGTTCTCGATCTCTTCCTGAATCCGATCTTCATCGAGCGCGTCGATAATGTGGGTCTCGACCGCGTGGTCGCGCAGAAACGTTTTGTGGCTCTGGTAGAGCTGCCAGAAAGACTGGTCGGGCCGTTGCCGGTTGATCCGAAATTGCGGGGTCAGTTTTAACCCGTAGGACAACGGATAATTCCACGTCGTCCAGATCGTGCCGTTCTGGGCCCGAGAAGAAATGCGCAGATAATAAAAGGAGAGATCATGCTGCTCATTCAGGCAGATGGTTGCCTGAGCACGGTCTTCCTCCTTGTAGAAAAGGCGAAAGAATTGCTTGTAATCCTCCCAGTCCCAACCGGCATCGCTGACGTGGACGAAACCTTCGCTTTCAATCTGACTGGTGATCTCGTCGAGCGTCGGAAAAACGTCCGGTGAAGGCGGGCTCTTCGGGCGGAGTGTTTTTTCGCGCGGTAGTCGGAGCGCGCGGATGCGGGTGAGAATCTCCAGCCAGGGAAGAAAGAGCCAGCTGAGCGCGCTGAGGAGGCCGAGAATCCAGCTGCCGGTAATGAAATAGATTGCGAGAAAGGAGGCGGTGAGAATGCCCAGCGCGCCGACCTTTTGTGAGATGGAGGATTGATAGCTGCGCAGGGCGACGCTGAGGGCGGCGACGCCGAGGGTGATGAAAAGTCCGAAGAGCATTTAGGGGACGATGTCGTGTGCGCGCAGGAATTTCTCGAGCTGATCCGTATCGAAATTCGCGAGCACTTCATCCCCGACGACGAGGGTCGGAACGTAGGTTTGATCGGAAAGTTCCTTCATCTCCTCGTAGGCAGCACGATCCTGGCCGACATCGATCTCCGTAAACTTGGTAACCGCGTTCGGTAAGATAATCCTTCGCATCAATGCACCAGGAACACCATTCGCGGCAGAAGAGTCTGATCTCGGTCGGCACGGGGGGAATAAACAGTCGCATCGGAGGGCGTCAATCTTCCCGTCGATCTCGTTCTTGCCTGTGATTGGAGACCATCCCTAACGAATCGAAGACCACACCGGAGATCAGTAAACAATTTCCCACACGTCCCCCGGCTTGTGCACCACCATGAGCCGCGCGGGGTAGATCACTGAGAGCGCCATCCCGGCGCACATCTGCATTTCCTCATCCTTGACCGGCGCAAACGTTTTCTCGTTCAAGCCAAAGAGGGAGCCGCTTTTCCGCGTCACCATCACCTCCGGGCCGTTTGTGGTGGTAAACTCCAGCTCGCCCGCCGGCGGCGCCGAAACTCGCACCCCAAGCTTGTAGACTGCCTCGAGGCAGCGCGCACGGCGCACATCGTCCACTTTGAGAGATTCGTTATCTTCGATTGCCTTGTAGACTTTCGCGAAATCCGGCTGGAACCACTCCGCCCGCGCTTTCAAGAGCACGGCAATCTTTTGCTTGTCCTCATCCGTCAGCGACGTGACAGCGGGATAATGGTGCCAGGGAAGATCGAGCGCAAAATCAGCCGTCAAATTCACGTTCGAAAACCACTTTCCCCTGCAGAGCCTTGCGATCGTCGACTCCTTCGTTTGCCTGGTTGGTGGACTTCACGCTGCCCGGCTCCACTTCCTCCTTCGGCTCGTCCGTCACCGAAGCCCAACGGAGCTGCGCGCGATACGCCTTCTCGGCGTCGTTAGGCGTAAACTCGATCCGGATCTTGTTTTTCCCTTTCCGCACAACCGGTCCGGCTGAACTCATCGGCACCCAGATGGCGGCGCGACTTCATGCTCGTCAAAGAGGACCGGTGATTTTTCCGCGCGCACTTCCTGTTCGGTAATTCGTCACGTTGTTGATGAACACGACCGCCTTGCCCGGCACAGTCATGACCTCCATATCTTTCGCCGGATCACCAATGAAGGGCGTGAACTTGAACTCGACATTGATGACGGCCGCACGCGTCAGCGGCACCGCCAGCAGAAGCAGCAGCGTCCCCGCAATCTTTCGCATCAGGTCGTTATGCTCGAAATTTCCGTTCAAGGCGAGACGAAAGATTGCAAAGAGAACGAGTGTGGTGGCTGGTGATAGCCCGCCCGAGGCGGGCGTCGAACCCGGCGGGCAAGAGTTTGCCAGTCACGATTTGCCGGGGTTTAGCGCCCCCGGCTACAAAAACACACGCAACATCGCATCCATTGTTCGAAACGAGCCGTATTAGCCCAGTAGCCCCAGCCCTGTTGTGAATTCATGATCGACGATTTCCTGCAAGATCTTTCTGCTCTCTATGTGTCCGGCGCGATGACTGAGCCGGAACGAGGGGAATTCGAACTGCTCCTGGAGTTCCATGAAGAGATCAGACAATTCGTCTATGACTTGCAGGAGGTAGCTGCAGCCATTTGCCTGACGCATGTGCCGTCGGGTGCTCCGCCGCTTTCGTCGGATTTGAAATGGAAGGTCCTTCGCGCGCTGGCGGACGAGCCGCGATCACGAACACCCGATAGTTTCGTTGTTACGGGGCCTGACCGCCTTGTGCAGTGGGTGAATCCCGACTTTACCGCAATGTGCGGCTATCCACTGGAGGAGCTTCGGGGCCAGAGTCTTGGTCCGATTTTGCAGGGGGAGAAAACCGACCCCGCAGCAGTTTCGCGAATGCGCAACGCCCTGCACGACATGCGCCCATGTCGCGAGACCCTGGTTAATTATCGCAAGGACGGCTCCCCGTACTGGGTCGACATTACGATTACGCCGATTCTCGACGACGCGCGCCAGGCGCGTTGGTTCATCGCTCGGGAGCGACTCGCTGAACCGGTCCCAGCCTAACCGATCATCGCTTTGTAGGCGGCAGCGTCTTTCAAATCTTTCAACTGATCGGGATTTTCGACCTGCATGGCATAAATCCACCCTTCGCCATAAGGATCGGTGTTGATCAGGGCTGGATTGGATTCGAGCGCTTTGTTTATCTCCAACACCGTGCCTTTGGCGGGCGCATAAATGTCGCTCGCTGCCTTGACCGATTCGACAATTGCAATCGTGCCGCGCGTTTCATAGGTCGCGCCCATCTTCGGCAACTCGACGTAAACCACGTCGGTCAACTCGGCCTGCGCATGATCGGTGATGCCAACCCGGATCTTGTCGCCTTCGCGGCGGACCCATTCGTGCGATTCGGTGTAAAGCAGGTCGTCTGGAATGTTCATGTTTTTTTATAGAGTGGTTTCTTTTCAATCACAGCCGGAAATTTTTGACCGCGAATTTCAATTTCGATCTCTTCCCCCGGCTTCGGCACTGGCGTCGTGAGATAAGCCATTCCGATCCCGTAATTCAAGCTCGGCGAAAGCGTTCCGCTGGTCAGCTCCCCGGCCTCAACGCCGTCGCGGAAAACGCGGTAATGCGGCCGCGGCGGCGGGCTTTTGCCTTTCATTCGGAAAGGGACGAGCCGGCGCGACGAGCCGGCTTCCTTTTCGCGCTGCAATTTCTCGCGGCCGGTAAAATTCGGTTTCGTCAGATCGACGAAAAAACCAAGACCGGCTTCGAGCGGATTGTGCGCCGGCGAGAGGTCGGAGCCGTTGAGTGGATAACACATTTCGAGGCGCAAAGTGTCGCGTGCACCGAGCCCGCAAGGCCGAATGCCTAACGACTTCCCTTTTTCGAGCACCTCATTCCAAACCCGCGGCGCAGCCTTCGCCGCGAAAAAAATCTCAATCCCGTCTTCCCCCGTGTAGCCGGTGCGCGCGACCCAGACTTTCGTCCGACCGAGATCGAAACGCGCGATCTGGTTCCGTGCGGGCAATTCCTTTTCCTCGCCAAAAAGCGCATGGAAAAGTTCGCCCACCCGCGGTCCCTGAATGGCGAGCCCGGCATATTGATCACTCTGGTTCTCGAGCTGCACCTCGTTGCCGCCGACGCGGCAGATGCGATTGCAGCCACGCAAAATCGTCCTCGATCCGCGACGCGTTCACCACCATCAGAAACTTCTCCTGCTCGATCCGGTAGACGATCAGGTCGTCGATAATTCCCGCGTCGTCGTTGAGCAGGAACGTGTACTGCCCGGCGCCGACTTCGAGTTTCGCGGTGTTGTTCGTCAGCATCGTGTTGAGCCATTCGCCCGCGCCCGGCCCGCTCGCGACCAGCTCGCCCATGTGGGAAATGTCGAAGACGCCGACGCTATTTCGGACGGCTTGGTGTTCCTCCATGATGCTGCTGTATTGCACCGGCATCAGCCAGCCGCCGAAGGGAATCATTTTCCCGCCCAGCCGCACGTGTTCTTCGTAAAGCGGGGTCTTTTTTGGCGCGGCTTCGCTCACCGTTCGAGCCTAGATGTTGAGCGCAAACGTGTCAAACTTCGCTCCTTTCTTCCGCCCCTTTCTTGAACTGCCGCTGGGCCGCACTTACGATAACTCGACGATGACCTGGCTTGATTCACTTGAACGCCGCTTCGGCCGCTTCGCCATTCCGGGCTTGATCCGCATCATCGTGGCGCTGACCGCGCTGGTTTATATCCTCGCCCTGCTCAATCCCGGTTTCCTCACGTTCTTGACGCTCGATCCGGCGCGTATTTTGCAGGGCGAAGTGTGGCGATTGGTCACCTATATTTTCATCCCGCGGTCGATCGGTCAGCCCGGCTCCATGATTCAGCCGCTTTGGCTGCTGCTGGCGCTTTGGTTCCTGCTCTTCATCGGCGACCGCCTCGAACACGCCTGGGGCGCGTTTCGCCTCAATCTCTATTTCCTCGTCGGCATGATCGGAACCACGGTCGCCGCCTTCCTCTTCGGTGCGCAGTTTTCCAACGCCATGCTCGCGTCGTCGCTCTTCTTCGCCTTCGCTAACTTCTATCCGGACGAAGTGATTTACGTCATGTTCATCCTGCCCGTGAAGGTGAAATGGCTCGCCTGGATCTCGGCGGCTTTGTTGCTCTTCGGATTTCTGACCAGCCCGAACTCCTACCGCATGGCGCTGATCGCGGCATTCGCAAATTACTTCATTTTCTTCGGGCCGGAACTGGTGCGGGCGGCGCGCAATCGGCGGCAGACCGCGAGTCGGCGCCAGCGGTTTGAAGAAGCTGCGCGACCGGAAACAGAGTCGCTCCATCATTGCGCGAACTGCGGAGCGACGGAGCTAACCAATCCGAACCTGGAATTCCGGGTCGCGCGCGACGGCGAAGAATATTGTCTCGCGCATCTCCCGAGCGCACAAAAAGTGGAAGCCTAACGAGAGCGATCGCTTGTCATCCGAGCCGGCGCAGCGCGGCGAGGGACTCACGGCTACCTTCGACTTGTTGTCCGAAAGCATGTTCCAAAACGCTTGCGGGATCGCTCTCGTCCTCGGCGGATTGGGATGACAAGCATGAGCGCCTCGCTTGACCCCGTTGCCGCGCACACGGAAACTGCCAACATGGATCCGACTCCCGCGCCGCTCATTCCGCAGGATGGCTGGCATTGTCTGCATCTCTTTTATCGGATCGAATACGGCCAATGGCAGCTCCTCAACCCAACCGAGCAGCGCGACGCCAAGATTGCCCTGTCCACTTTGGTGCAGGAAATACGCGCGCTTCCCTCCACGCAACTGCTGACCCTCAGCCAGGTAACGCCCAAAGCGGACCTCGGTTTCATGCTCATCACCCCGGATTTGCAAGACGTGAACCGGATCGAGAAACAACTCACGCTTGTCGTTAGGCGCGGATGCCCTGTCCCGGTTTACAGTTACCTCTCGCTCACCGAGGAAAGCGAATACACCACGAGCGATGAACAGTATGCGGCCACCCTGACCACCGAGCAAAAACTCCAGCCGGCCACCCCGGAATTTGAGACCGCGATGGACGATTTTCGCGAGCGGATGAAGAAATATCGGCAGGACCGGGTTTACCCGACATTGCCCGATTGGCCGGTGGTCTGTTTCTACAACATGACGAAACGGCGCGGCGAACAACGCAATTGGTATTCGCTGCCCTTCGAGGAACGGCGGACGCTGATGGGCGGCCACGCGCGCGTCGGCCGGCAATATGCCGGCAAAGTGAAACAGCTCATCACCGGCTCGACTGGTCTCGACGATGCCGAATGGGGCGTGACCCTCTTCGCGCACGACACTTTCCAGATCAAAGCGATCGTCTATCAGATGCGCTTCGACGAGGTGAGCGCGGCCTATGCCGACTTCGGCGAATTTTACATTGGCATTCAACTCCCGCTCGACGAACTGTTTCGCCGCTTGCAACTGTAATCTCGTGCTCGTGCTCCTGATCGTGCTCGTAATCGATCTGGCCTAACGAATGAGCACGAGCAGATTACGAGCAGGAGCACGAGTGTAACGGATGGGTGGCAGAGTGGTCTAATGCGCACGCCTGGAAAGCGTGTTTGCCGCAAGGCAACCAGGGTTCGAATCCCTGCCCATCCGCCAGGGCCCTTCGCTCCCGCCGTGCTAACGGCGACTCAAGACCTGGCTGGTCTGGCGCACCTTGAGAATGCTGTGGCCGGGCAGGACACCCCGGAAAGTCGCCCCGGGGTAAATGATGCAATCGCGCCCGATGACCGAGCCGGGGTTGATGACGGCGTTGCATCCGATCTCCGAGCGATCGCCCACGATCGCGCCGAATTTCTTCAGCCCGGTCGCAATCATTCCGTCAGTCGCGAGCACGGAAATTTCTCCGCGATCGAGCTTCACGTTGGACAAAATCACACCGGCGCCGAGGTGCACTTTGTAACCGAGAATCGAATCCCCGACGTAGCTGAAATGCGGGATCTGCGCCTCGTCAAAAATAATGCAGTTCTTGAATTCGCAGGAGTTACCCATCACGACGCTGTTTCCGACGATGACGTTCTCGCGCACGTAGCAGCCGCTGCGGATGTGGCAATTTTCTCCGATCCAGGCCGGGCCTTTCAACATTGCGCCCTGTTCCACGATTGTGCCGCTGCCGATGAAAACGGATTCGCTGATGAATGGCTTCCCGACCAGCTCTCCGAGCACCCCTGGCTTGAGACGAAACTGCAAATAACTTGGGATCTGCTTGAGCGCTTCCCAGACGTATTTGTCCTTTTCGAAAAGCTTCGAATGCGCGGTGTGCTCGAGTTCGAAGAATTCGGCGGGACTCAACATATCGTTAGGCAACTCTCGCTAGCCACCGGCGCGCCGCGTGACGACCTGGCCGTCTTTCGTATCCCGCACATCCCAGCCGCTTGCCTGCAACGCATCGCGCAATTCATCACTTTTTTGCCAGTTCTTGGCAAGCCGCGCCTGCACCCGTTCCTCCGCCAGGCGCACAATTTCCGGCGGCATCTCCTCCTCCTTCGCGGCGAGCCCGAGGACCCGGTTGATTTTTTCCCACCATTGCAGCCAGGCCAGCGCGCGCGCCGCATCTACCCCGCCATCCAGTTCGCGATTGCTCTCGCGGATCTGCTCGAACAAGTGTCCCAAGCGCCGCGGAGATATTGAGATCGTCATCCAACGCCTCGAAGAATTTGTCGTCCTCGATCCCGACCGGCGTTCGTCGCCGGCCCTGCTCCGGCGCGCGCGGCTTCGCGGAGCCGCCGCAACCATTCGTCGATCCGGGCGAGGGACTGCCGCGCTTCCTCCATCCCCTCCCAGGTAAAATTGAGCGGAGCGCGGTAATGGACCCGCATCAGCGCATAGCGAATCTCCCGGCCGCTGTAACCCTTTTCCAGGACATCGCGCAGGGTGTAAAAATTGCCTAACGACTTCGACATTTTCTGTCCCTCGACGAGGAGATGCGCGCAATGCAGCCAATAGCGCACGAACTGTTTCCCGCTGCAGCCTTCCGCTTGCGCGATCTCGGCTTCGTGATGCGGAAAAATATTGTCCACCCCGCCGCAATGAATATCGAGTTCTTCGCCTAACAATTCCGTTGCCATCGCGCTGCACTCGATGTGCCAGCCCGGGCGGCCTCGTCCCCATGGGCTTTCCCAAAAGACTTCCCCGTCGTCTTCGTCCCACGCTTTCCAAAGAGCGAAGTCCCCGACGTGCTCTTTGTCGTATTCGTCGGTTTTCACCCGGCCGGTCGAACGTAATTCCGCCAGATCGAAATGCGCCAGGTGGCCGTACTTGGGAAAGCGATTGATCCGAAAATAAACCGATTTGTCGTCCGCCTGGTAGGCGAGGTCGCGCGCGATCAGTTTCTCGATCATCGCGATCATCGCCGCGATGAAGCGCTCTTCCGTCGCTGCCGGAAAAGCGTTGGCGCGCCTGATTTGGAGCGTGTCCAGGTCCTGGAAGAACGCTTCCTTGAAGGGCGCGGTAAATTCGCGGAGCGGAAGATGCGCTGCCCGGCTGCCGCGGATCGTCTTATCGTCCACGTCCGTCAAATTCATCACCCGATCGACGGTGAACCCCCGCGCTTCGAGGTGACGTCTGGAGCAAATCCTCGAAGAGATAGGCGCGGAAATTTCCGATGTGCGCGTGGCTGTAGACCGTCGGGCCGCAGGTGTACATTTTTACGTTGCGACCGGCCGGATCGAGCGGGCGGAATTCCTCGATCTCTCGCGAATAGGTATTAAAGAAACGGATCGGCATTTTCAATTCTTGTCATCCTGAGCGGAGCGAAGGACCTCCGACTATTTCCGGTCGCAAAGCGCTGGGTCACTGCAAACAGGCTGAGATGTTTGCCAAGCCCATTGCGCGCATCCGCTCGCAATGTCTTGGCTATCCTCGTCTCGCTCGTATTCGCTCCGCTCAACATGACAAGCTTATTCGTTAGGCGAGCGAACCTCATCCTGCCTGCTCCACGCTCGCCACTGCCATCGCCACCATGCCTTCGCCCCGGCCCACTGCGCCCATTCCTTCATTCGTCGTCGCCTTGATCCCGACCTGCGCCGCCTCAATCCCAAGCGCAGTCGCGATCTTGCCGCGCATTGCGGCCAGATAAGGGCTGATCTTCGGAGCTTCCGCGATCAAAGTCGCGTCCACGTTGGCGATTCGATAGCTCTTCTTCGCCACGATCTCACCAACCCGCCGCAAAATTTCCAGGCTGCTGATGCCGCGGATCGATTCGTCGGTGTTTGGAAAATGATGACCGATATCGCTTTCACCGATCGCGCCCAACAAGGCATCGGCGATCGCGTGGCTGAGGACGTCCGCGTCCGAATGACCTTCCAGTCCCAATTCGTGCGGAATGTCGACTCCGCCAACGATTAGCTTGCGGTTCTTCCCAAAACGGTGGGCGTCGTAACCGATGCCGGAGCGTCGCAGTGAAATACTCATGGGGCCGGGCGTTCCAACATTTCGTTAGGCTAGGGGCGCAGGTCAAGCAGGCCGTTTGAAGCCACGATGCCAAATTTGTCCGGCATATCGCTCCTTGGCCGCAGTTCGACCCGGCCGCCGGCGTTCTCGACCAGAATCAAACCGGCCGCGATATCCCAGAGGCTGATGCCCTGTTCGATGTAGGCATCGAGCCGGCCAGACGCGATGTAGGCGAGATCGAGGGCGGCGCTGCCTAACAATCGACACTTGCGCGCGCGATGCACCATCTGTTCGAGAAGCGGCAGGGCGGCATCGATCGTCGCCGAGGTCTTGGCGAGGCCGACGGAAAGAATCGCGTCGGCAAGATTGGCGCGCGCGCTGACATGAATTTCCCTCCCGTTCAAAAGCGACGGCCCGCCCTTCTCCGTTGTCCACAACTCCTCACGAATCGGATCAAAGACGACTCCGACGATAATCTCGCGTCGAAATCGGAGCGCGATCGAGACGCAAAAATGCGGGATGCCGTAAAAATAATTGACCGTCCCATCGAGCGGATCGACGACCCATTGATAATCGCTTTCCTGATCGCCCACGATGCCCTCCTCGCCATAAAGCGCGTGCTCGGGAAAACGCGCGAGCAACATTTCCGCGATCAAATCCTGTGCCTGAACATCGACCTCCAGCTTGATGTCGTGAGCGAGCGCGGCGTTGACCGTGAGCGGTTGCTGAAAACGCGAACGGAGCAAATCGCCGGCGGCCCGGCCCGCTTCGGTGGCGGCGGCGAGATAATGCATCACCCGCTGAACCTAGCCAATTCCGCGGAGCTGCCGCGAAGTTTTTTCCAAAAAGAAACCGGGAGGAGAAATAAATTCTCCCCCCGGGTTGAAGTTAAGGTGAGGAAGAACGGTTCTGTCACCGCCCTTCTGTGGAGATCCGGTTTAATGCTTCTTTTTGCCGGATGCTTTTTTCATTTTTTTCTTGGCGGGTGCCTTTTTCTTGGCGGCCTTTTTCTTAGCTGGCATAGGGAATCCCCCCTTTCAATCCGCAGAAGCGGTCTGTGAACAGTTTGTGAATAACTTCACTTTCATCGAGTGATTAATCGTCATGTTTTTTTTGTCAAACAATTTTCGCGCACTTCTAAAATTATTTTTAGCAAAGCGCGCGCGAGTTCTGTTTTTTTTTGGCGCGGAAGTTTTTTCGGCGAGCCGCTCTTCGAGAAAATCAACAGCTCATTGTCGTCCGCATCCATTCCGAGATCGGCGCGGCTGACATCGTTCGCGACCAGGAGGTCGCAATTTTTCTCCACCAGCTTGCGTTGCGCGTTCACGGCCAGCGCTTCGGTCTCGGCCGCGAAGCCGACCACAAAACAGTTGTGCGGCCCACTCGTTAGGCTGGCGAGAATGTCGCGGGTCGGTTCGAGCTCGAGGGAAAAACGCATGCGCTCCTTCTTTTTTTTCTGCGACTCGTACTGCGCGGGCTTGTAATCACAAACGGCCGCGCACATTACGAAGACATCACAGAGCGGGAACTGTGCCGAGGCCGCGGTAAACATTTCGTCGCCAGTCGTGACGGGCACGAGTTCCGCGCCGGACGGAGCGGCGAGCGCGACTGGTCCTGAGATCAAAGTCACATCGTGCTTTTCCGCCAAAGCGGCGGCGGCAATCGCGTATCCCATTTTTCCCGAGGAGCGATTACTCAGGTAACGCACAGGATCGAGCGGCTCGCGCGTCGGTCCGGCTGTGATGAGAAACCTCACGCGATCAAATTATCCTGGCGCGCGAGAAGAAACTCGGCGCGAAACGCAATCTCATCGACCTTCCACAAACGGCCGAGACCTTCATAACCGCAGGCGAGCATGCCCGCTTCCGGACCGATGAATTCAACCCCGCGCGCGCCTAACGTTGCCACATTTTCTTTCGTCGCGGGGTGCTCCCACATCTTTCCGTTCATGGCCGGCGCGAGCAAAATCGGCGCGCGGGTCGCAAGCGCAATCGCAGCCAGCGGGTGACCGGCCAGACCATGCGCCAGCTCCGCGATAATGTGCGCGGTGGCGGGGGCGATCACGAGTAGGTCGGCGCGATCAGCCAGCGCGATGTGCCCCGGATGCCAGCTTTGTTTTTCATCGTAGAAGCCGGTCGTGACCGGATTCTTGGAGAGCGTCTGCAAAGTGAGGGGGGTGATGAACTCGGTCGCGTCCTTTGTCATTACGACAAAGACATCGTGGCCCTGCTTGACGAGCAGGCTGGCGAGTTCTGCCGCTTTGTAGGCCGCAATCGAGCCGGTCACGCCGAGCACGACGTTTTGCTTTTTTTTCTTCATTGTTAGGCCAGGACCATTCGGCTGCTCAGATAACGTTCCGCGCCCATGATGTGGCGAAACTTGAGCAAATCCTCCTCCACCGAACGGCTGATGATGGTGTAGCGATAATCGCGCCAATGCTCCATTTCGCGGGCCGCGGTTTGCAGCCGCGTCTCGATTTGCGCAGGCGTTTCCGTTCCCCGTTTCGTTAGGCGACGACGCAGCTCGTCAAGATCGGGCGGCATGATGAAAACATCAGCCAGCGCCCGACGGACAAAGGCGTCGTCATATTGCCGGATCGCGGCAGCGCCCTGCGTGTCGATGTCGATCAGAACGTCGATACCGTTGTGCAGATTGCTGATAATGGGCTCGCGCAAGGTTCCGTAGAATCTGCCGTGCACGTTGGCGTGCTCCAAGAATTCTCCTGCCGCGACGCGAGAGCGAAAATCGGCGTCGGAAAGAAAATGATAATCCTCACCATCGATCTCTCCCGCGCGCGGCGCGCGCGTCGTGCAGGAGACGGAGTAAACGAAATCCGGCGTTTGGCGGAGAGCGTCGCAGAGAGTGGATTTGCCGGCCCCGGACGGAGCGGAGACGACGAAGAGAATTCCGTAACGGCTAAATTGCTTACTCAAGATTTTGGATTTGTTCGCGAATCTTCTCGACCTCCGACTTGCAGGCGACGACGTGACGCGAAATTTCCGCGTCACCCGCTTTCGCGCCTAACGTATTCAGTTCACGCGAAATTTCCTGAGTAATAAATTCCAGGGAACGGCCGACCGGTTCGCTCTTGCGGAGAAGGTGCGCAAATTGAGCAAGGTGACTTTCGAGCCGGGTCAGCTCCTCAGAAACGTCGGAGCGGTCGGCGAAAAGCGCGATCTCCTTGAGCAGGCGATCGTCGTTAGGCTCAAGGTCGAGCCCGGCCTGATTGATTCGCTTGCGCAGGCTGTCGCGATATTTCTCCGCCACTGCCGGATGCATCTTGCGCACTTCCTTGAGCGATTGGCGGACGATCTTCAAGCGATGGATCAGGTCTTTGGCGAGATGCTTTCCTTCCCGCTCGCGCATCCTGATCAGTTCGGCGAGCGCAACGTCCAGTGCCTCCTCCAGCGCCGGCCAGGCTTCGTTAGGCGTGAAACCATCCTCGGAAAAGCGCATCACGCCCGGTGCCTGCAAAATCATCTCGATCGTGATCTCACCGCTCACGCCCAGTTCCTTCTGCAAAGCGCGCATTCCATCATGATAGGAGCGGGCGAGCGCGCCATCGAGCGCGAGGTTACGCCCGGAGGAAGCGTTTCGTTCGAGGGCGACGACGACATTGGTTCGCCCGCGGGTCAGGCGATCGCCCACGGCCTGCCGCACGCGCGGCTCGAGCGCGCTCAGTTCGCGGGGCAGATTGATCACGATGTCGCTCTGCTTGCGATTCACTGAATTGACTTCGACGCTGATTTTCGCGCCGCCGCGCTCGCTCTCGCCGCGGCCATAACCGGTCATGCTTCTCATCTGATGGCAGCTTCGAAAAATACCGGACGAATAACAAATGGAAACGCGCGGTTCGTCACGGGGGGGGCGCGGACTCGCGCAACGGAATGCCTTGCTGGTAGAGGACGAGATCCTCCTGGAGCGAACCCGCCAGAGAAAACAGCCCCGCTGCTTCCGCTCGACGCATTCCCTCGCGGGCAGTGTCGATCGCCTGCGCAAATTGTCCGGTCTCGGCAGAGGCAGCGGCCAGGACCCGAAAGGTCATTAAATTGCGACCACTCGCAGCTCGGTAGGCGCGCTGGGCGAGATCGAGCGCTCCGGCTCCATTCCGGACCGCGGAATCAGATGTCGTCGCCAGGACCCAGGCGAGGCTGATCTGCGGCCCGAGTTTGTCCGGCTGAAGGCGAAGAGTTTCACGCCATTCCGCCACGGCGTCGGCGACACGCCCGCTCCGCAACAATGCGGATGCGAGGTTGCTGTGGAACTCCGCGTTCTCCGGTTTGATTCGCACCGCCGTCTGCCACTCGGTGATCGCTTCTTGCACCTGCCCCTCCTTCAGAAGTGCAATCGCGAGGTTGTTATGGGCATCCACATGCTGCGGCTGAAGTTTGACGGTTTGCCGGAACTCCGCGATCGCCTCGTCGAGCTGACCGTTTCGCTGGAGCGCGATACCCAGGTTGTAATGGGCCGCGGCATGGTCGTGCTGTGCCTCAATCGTTTTGCGAAAATAATCGATGGATTGGACGAGCTCGCCCTTCTGCAGGAACGCATTGCCCAGGCTGTAAGCGGCATCCGGATCATTAGGCCGAATCCGGAGGGCTTCCTTGAATTCGGCGATCGCCTGATCGGTCGCGCCGCTCTGGGAAAGCGCCTTGCCAAGATTGCGGCGCGCCTCACTATCGTTAGGGCGGAGGCGAACAATCTCACGATAATGCTCGATCGCTTCGGGAAACTCTTTCGCCTGGAAAAGCGCATTCGCCAGATTGGTCAGGGCATTCGAATCGCCGGGTCGAATCCTGAGCGCGGCGCGGTCGTGGGCGATTGCCTGCTGGACCTGCCCGATTTTTAGCAAGGCCGTGCCGAGACCGCGCTCGGCGACATCGTTATTTTGCGTGACCGCGAGCGTGTGGGTCCAAAGGCCTACCGAACTGGACCAGTAATTGACTTGCTTGCATGCGATCACCATAAGCACGGCAACCGTAAGCGCGCCTGCAACCCCGGTGACCAAGCGGCGAAAACGCCACCTGACTGTGAAGTCAGCGGCCCCCCAGGCAACGATGATAGAGAGACCAATCTGTGGCAGATAAGTGTAGCGATCCGCGTGGGCCTGCCATCCGACCTGCACGAGCCCGATGACCGGGAGGATCATTACCAGATACCAGAGCCAACCGGTCAGCAGGTAAGGATATCTTTTCCGTCCTGCAAATATTGCGGCCGATGTGATCAGCAGCATCACCAAAGCCAGGCCCACCTCCCAAAATGGAAGGCTGCCTTTAGGATGCGGATAAAAGATCGCCAGTCCGAAGGGCCAAAACATTTGGCGGAGATAAACCCAGATGGTGACGAAAGCGTTTTCGATCCTCCACGGGAGCGTCAGATACGAGGCGGATTCAAGCGCCCCTTCTTGCGCGAATAGCGTTGCGATCGAAACGGCCGCGGCAACTGCCAGCAGCGGAAGCTTCTCCAGAATCAACCAGGTCAGCCGGGCAGGCTGTGCAATCGTCGAGTCACCCATGTGCTTTGCTTCGAGAGAGGCGAAACGCTGCAAGGGCCAATAATCCAGGAGCAGAAGGATGAAAGGCGCCGTAACCAACATGGCCTTGGCCAGAAGTCCAAGAGTCAGCATAACTGTCACGAGCAGATAGGAGGAGAGCTGGCGCTGACGTGCATAACGAATATAGGCTCCGAGCATGAGCATAAAGAAAACGCCGCTTAGGACGTCCTTTCGCTCGGAAATCCAGACAACTGACTCAGCCCGGAGAGGGTGAACGGCGAAAACAGCGGCCACGAAAGCGCTCCGCCAGGTCGAACCGGTCATCGACCTCAGGACAAGGAAGAGAAGGAGAACCGCGATGGTATGTAAGAGGACATTTACCGCGTGATAGCCGCCGGCTTTGAGACCAAAAAGCTGGGCATCCAGCATGAGTGAAATCGACGTAAGGGGATGCCAGTTCCCGACCAGCGACTGAGTAAAGGCCGCAATAAGACCGGCACGGGTCAGTCCGTTCTTGATGAGCGGATTTTGATAGACATAAAAGCTATCGTCATAGTTCAGGAAATCGAAGCCAAGAGTGCGGCCAAACACGATCCAGGTGATAGTCACCAGCCCCAAGCAGATCGCCGGAACGGTCCAACGCTTTCCCTGGTCGGATAAGAATGTCGGATTACGCGACGTTCGACCGCGCGGGGGTTGCTTCTTTCCCGGTCGTGCTTTGGTTCTGCGCGTCATTTCCAGCGCCCGCGCAAGGCAGTTGCGATACAGCCCAGCCCGTAGCGCACGCTGGCAGCAAAGCCAATGGAAGAGGCTTCCGGAAAATACTTGGTAGGACAACTCACTTCGCCAATCGTGTAACCCAACCTGATCACCTGGACGAGAATTTGGTTATCAAAAATGAAGTCATTCGAGTTTTCCTCCAAAGGAAGGCGCTCGAGTAAGGCTCGGGAGAAAGCCCGGTAACCGGTGTGATACTCAGAAAGCTTAGCTCCAAGCAAGAGGTTTTCGATCAGGGTAAGGAACCGATTGGAGACATACTTCCACCAAGGCATCCCGCCGCGCAAGGCACCGCCACCGAGGATGCGCGAGGCAAGAACGCACGGATACAGGCCGCTCGCCACGAGTGATGCCATCGCCGGAATCAACGCCGGCGTGTACTGATAATCGGGGTGAATCATGATCACGATATCGGCACCTGCCGCCATTGCGAGGCGGTAACACGTTTTCTGATTGCCACCATAGCCGCGGTTCTGCGGATGGACCTCGACATGGATTTGCGGCAAAGAACGCGCCATGGCCACCGTTTCATCTTTGCTCGCGTCGTCCACCAGAATGACGAGGTCGACAATTCCGTGCGCCATGACTTCTTCGTAAGTCTGACGCAAGGTCCGGGCGGCGTTGTAAGCCGGCATGACCACGACGAGTTTCTGACCTTGTATCACCTTAAGAGCGGCGCTCCTTCCGGGCCGGTAGTAATTGTATTAGTGCGCGCCGATGAGGCGAGGGAACCGGGAGACGATCGAGCGCAGGCAGCGAAAACCATTGCTGATTCGCCGGAGCGGCCTTCGGTGCCGACCGGGCAAAAACAGCCAGCGTCACGCGATGGTGCGTGAAGGGGAAATCGAACTCCACCAGCGGCCGGCGATGCGGCGTGCTCGTTAGGCGCGGCAAAATCCACATCCCTTGCCAGCGACCGCGGGATTGCTCAAGCAGAACATGATTTCGCTCCCGGGTGAAAGCGTGGTGTTCCGTTAGACAGACGGTTGCGCGACGCTCTTTCTTCCTCGGCAACAAGGCCGGTTCCACCGCCCGGCAGAATCTGCGCACCGGACACGCGCCGCAACGAGGCAGGCGCGGGAGGCAAATCATCGCGCCGAGGTCCATCAAAGCGAAGTTGTGATCGCGCGCGTTTTTCACGGGAAGAAGAGATTCAGCAGTGCGCCAAAGATGAGCCCGGCCAGCCGCGGAATCGATCGGATCTTCCCAATTCGTTAGGCGCGCCAGCACCCGCGCGATGTTGGCTTCGACAATCGGCTCGGACCGGTCGAAGGCGAAGCTGGCGAGCGCGCCGGCGGTATAGCGACCGACGCCGGGGAGTTGCGCGATGCCGGCGGTTTGGGGGAGGATCTGGCCACCACAGTTTTTCGTCACAAATTTCCCGGCGGCATGCAGATTGCGCGCCCGGGCGTAGTAGCCAAGACCCTGCCAGGCGTGCAGCACATCCGATTCCCTGGCGCGCGCGAGGGCGGTGAAATCAGGGAAACGCTTGAGCCAGCGCTGATAGTAAGGAAGAACGGTCGCGACCTGGGTTTGCTGGAGCATGAATTCCGAGACCAGGATCGCGTAAGGGTCGCGCGTGCGGCGCCACGGAAGATCCCTGCCTCGAAGCCTGAACCAGCGCTGCAAGCTGCGGCGAAATTGGCGAGGATCTAATTGGGTCTGGGAAGATTCAGCGCGTCGCGACATGCGTCCGGCAATGATGCCACGAGTAGACGAATCCCCAAGCGGCAAGCGATAGAAGAGAAATCACAAAGAGTAAGCCGAAGATTCGAACGCTGAGAAGGACCTGCGCAACCAGGAGGATGAGCGCCCCGAAAAACATCAGGCGCCCGCCCAGCCGATGCGTCGCGCGCCAGGTCTCGGGATTTTCCAGCGTCCATGGGGTACGGATTCCGACAAAATAGTTGGGGCGCACATTGCCGAGATAGTTTCCGAGGACGACGAAGAAGACGAGCAGGCAGGTCATCATGATTCGGCCGCCGGCGATGTCTTCGCCTAACGACGTCGCGATTTGGACAAAAAAGATCGTGTTGAACAGCGCGAGGAAAGCGATCCGAATAATCGGAAGGACGGCGGGCATCCGGCTCTCGTCGCCCGGAGTACGCCGCAGTCTGGGATCGAACCAGGGCAGAATGTGAAGGAGCGCGTATCAGCGCCGAGCGTGATAAGCGGGATCAAGAAAATCGCGGGCGTTTTCGCACCCCAACCGTCGACCTGACCGCGGAAATCCCAGTGCATGGGAACCCGGGCGGGCAGGTCGTTCCAATAGATGGCCAGCGCGACAAAGGGTGCGGCAAGCAAGACAACTTCCAACCATCCGAGTTTGGATTTCATTTTCGTTTTCCTTTCTTCATCAAGTCAAGAATCCAGCCTAACGAATCATCGAGGACCGTTGTTTCGAGCGAATAGGTGACGAATTGGCCATTCTTGCGCGAGGAAACGAGCTGGGCATTCCGGAGGAGATCGAGATGATAAGAAATGCTCGGCGCGGTCATGGAGAAAGCCTCGGCGATCTGGCCGGCAGTTAGGTCGCGTTCCTTGAGCATTTCGAGGATGCGACGGCGGGTTGGATCGCGCAGGGCCTTAAAGAGAAGATTCAATGAATGTATAATTAGTTAATTATCTAAATAAATCAAGCGGTTTTTTGGCATTTTTTCTTTTTCTTTCCGGTGAGGGGAATTAATCCCCGGGAGTTTCTGGAGGCGGTCGTCGCTCCCCCGGATTGGCGGCAATCCTCGAACGTTGCTATAGCGGCGGTTGTTGACCAGCGGATGCCGCTTTGAGGGTCAGGGAGAGCGCCGCTCAGGTGCGGCTTTAGGGGATTCTTTTCCGAGACCCGCTTTCCATCTTCACCGTACCTTTTTAGTGAGCGATCCGCTGCAGACAAAAATTCTCGCCTCCGCGCGCGAGCGGTGATCTCGTTGAAGCCCAACCGCAATGCCCGCGCCACCATTGACAACGTACACCGCGCCCCTCTCCGGCGATCAGGTTCGGGCGCTCCGGCAATTGCTGGAGGATTCCGGTTTCGAGTTTTCGCCGAAACCCTACACCCTCTTCTTCGCGCAAAAGAACAAGCTGAGTGTGGCTGTCTACGAGAAAGGGCCCAAGGTGCTTCTGCAAGGCAAGGGAATCGAGGACTTTGTGACCTTCGAATTGGAGCCCAAGATTCTCCGCGAAGCTCGGCTCGGTTATGAAGAAGTGCACTCGCCGGAAATCTTCGAGCCGCATTTCGGGATTGACGAAAGCGGGAAGGGCGATTTCTTCGGCCCGCTCGTGATTGCCGGCGTGTTTACCGATCGCGCGATTGCGCGGAAATTTCTGGAGGACGGGATCCAGGACAGCAAGCGTATCGGTTCCGATGCGAAAATCCGAGCGCTGGCGAAGATGATCCGGCAGACGCCGGGAGTCGCGCTCGATGTCGTTCTGATCGGACCGGAGCGTTACAACGATCTCTACGAGAAGTTCGGTAACCTCAACAAACTGCTGGGCTGGGGGCACGCTCGTGTGATCGAAAACCTGCTCGGAAAACGGCCAGAATGTCCGCGCGCCTTGTCCGACAAATTTGCCGATGCCCGCGTGATTGAGAGCGCGCTACTGCAACACGGACAACAGATTCAGCTTGAGCAGCGGACCAAAGCGGAATCAGATTTTGCCGTGGCGGCTGCGTCGATTCTGGCGCGCGAAGGTTTTATTGACTGGCTGGAGCGGCAGGGAAAGCGCCTCGGAGTGAAGCTCGGACGAGGCGTTTCTGCGAGCGTCAAGGATACGGCGCGCCAGATTGCGGAGCAGGAAGGCCCGGAGGCGCTGCGACGCGTGGCCAAGGTGCATTTCCGCACCGCCCACGAGGTTGCGCCAGATCATTACGCTGCCCCGCCGCCCCGGCGTGAATGGCAACGTTAGCGGCCTTCCTTACCGGGAAAAACCGCCCGGAAACCGAAATGGTCACGGCAAGGTTCCTGCTCTCTCTCAGCGGCGACTTTTTCACCTGTGGAAACAAGACTGCTCATCCTCAATTCCGATCCCGTTTTCGAAGACCGTGCGCTTGCCATGTTCGACGCCATGCCAAAAGTCGAAACCCGCATCATCCGGACCCTCTCGGAAGCGATTTACATCCTGATGCGCGAGAATTTTGACCTCTTCGTCGTGGAAGGCGAACCAGCGATCGCGATCGGACAGGCGACCAACACCCGCCAGCATTTTCCTTCGCTGGAAGTCATGTGCCTGATGGAACGGACGGACGACGCCAAGTTGCGCGAAGAAGCGTTGCAACAGAATATCGAATTGGTCTCGACCGACTGCAGCGATCGCCAGTTGCGCAGCCGATTGCGCCGCATCGTATCGGCCTTTGAGCGGCAGTCCGGCACGCCGGCCGAAGGGATTGATCCTTGCCACTCGCTCGTCGGCAACCTTAACCAATTTTCCGCCGCCGAGATTCTGCAAATGAGCTGCATGAGTCAGCGCAGCGGACGGTTCACCTTCAAGTCCAGCCGCGGGAACAGTGAGATTTACCTGCACCACGGGATGGTCCGGCACGCGATTTACAGCTCGTTGGAAGGCGAAGGAGCGGTAGCCGAAATCTTCCGCTGGCGGCAGGGCCGGTTTTATTTCGAAGAAGGTATCATCAGCCAGGTCCAAACGGTCAATCGGCCGTGGACTCACCTGCTGATCGACAATTTGCAAAAACTCGACGAGACCGTCCAACTAACCAGCGTTCCAGGACAATAATGAGAGACACCACACTCGAAACGCAGATCAGGCTCCTCACCCTCGAGATGGAAAACTGGAAAAAGCTCCACGATTTCATCACCTATGCGCTCGACAAATCGAAGCCCATCATTTCCGCGGACCAGGAACGCCAGTTCACCGAAATTCGTGGCCTCCTTCTCCAGGAGAGCGAACACGTCTTCACCCAGCTGAACCTCGTCGCAGAACTTTCCGGAAAGGCCATGAACGTACTGCAGCGGGCGGTATCGATGCGCGGGGTGCGCGAAGTCTCTGCGGAAGAGACACGGCGTCTGGAGGCGGATTGGAACGCGGTCTTTACCAAGATCGGCGTTGTCCAGGGTCAACTCAAAGCTCGTCGTCGAGAATTACTTAGCCGCAGCATTTTTTCAATGTCGCTGGCACGGTTGTTTGGCCGCAAAGCGGCCTAAATTCGCCGGACTTTCCCCCGGAACTCCCGTTTCGGCAGGGCCTTCCGCTTTCTCGCTTACGAATGATGCGGGAAAATATTTGCTCAATTGATCCGCTCATTCGATGGTCGAGAGACGAATCTGAAAATACCATGAGTAAGCTTACCAAACGCGACATCGTCGTGTCGATCAGCAATCAGACTGGAATGGTGCAACACCAAGTCTTTGAGGTCGTTCAAAAAACTCTCGACCAAATCACCGACAGCCTGGCACGCAATGTGGCTGTTGAACTGCGCAACTTCGGCGTTTTTCAGCCGCGCCTCACGAAACCGCGGGTCGGCCGCAATCCCAACCAGCCGGGCAGCAGTTTCGTCATCCCTCCCCGGGCAACGGTGAAGTTCAAAGCTGGGAAGATCATGCGCCAACGTGTCGAGAAGCTTTCGCGCGAGATGAAAGAGGCCGCCGAGCGCCAGGGCAATGGCGCCGCTCTTCACAACTAGCCGTCGTAGACAGACATACTAAAACCGAAGCGGTTCGAAACTCAGGATCGGTTCGTTCCGGCATTCTTTGGTAGAAGCGTCCTGCCTTCCCCTCTGGTTCATCGCGCGAAAAAAACAGGTATCCTCGTCACGTTGCCAGTCCATTTTGGGCCAGGCAAACGATTGAGCTTAAATACGACATCATGAAGAATCTCCTTTCCGTTCTCGTCTGCTGCGCTGTTTTCGTTGCTTCCCTCGCATGGGCCGGAACGGAAATAGATGAAAAGACCCCTGTGGCCTCTACCCAAACCACAACCGATTCTGTCCCGCTCGATCTTTTCAAAATCGAGCAGGGTTATGTATTCGAAAGCGATCTGAACCATGGCGGCAGCCAAGGGCAGCAGGACGAGATCCAAACTGAGATTTGGTACGGCCATCGCATTCAACTCCGGGGCGACATCTATTTGCACCTCGGCTTTTCCTATGAGCGCTATGACTTCGGGAGCACCAATGCCCCCGTGCCTAACCATCTTCAAGCCTTCGCCGGCCTCGTGGGAATCGACATCATGCATGGCGGGGATGTCGGAGCTTTTATCGAGTTCCGGCCCGGTTTTTACACCCAGGACAATTTTGGGATTTCGTCATTCGACGTTCCGATCGCCGTGGGCCGTATCTTCGTTGTGAAACCGGACAAGCTTTATTTATTTGGCGGAGCTTACGCGTCATTTTTGCAGGGCGGCTATCCGGTGGTTCCTCTCTTGGGCGTGATTTGGATTGCAAGCGACAAGGTCCGGCTGATGGGAGTCATGCCCGATCCCAAGTTGATTTATTCTGCCACGGACAAATTGAATCTTTGGCTGGGCGGTGAGCTCGTGGGCGGCTCTTTTCGCACCGACCATAACGACGCAATCGAGCCGAAGAAACTGAATGGCACGCAAGTCGACTTTAGCGACTATCGCGCCGGCCTCGGTTTCAGTTACGCGTTGACGAGAAGTTGCATCCTGGATTTCAACGCAGGTTACTCGATCCAACGGCACTTTGCCTTTCATCGCGCGGGGGAAAACTATCGCACCGATCCTTCACCGTATGTTGGCCTCCAATTGAAAGCTTCGTTCTGAGTTGCGTTTTTCATCCTTTTCGAAAACCGGACAAAGTTTGTTGAGCAGAACTCTCTGCCTGCTCCTGCTGCCTGCTGCCTCCGTCCTCGGCGGGCCAATCGAGGAGCTGCAGTCGCTCGCTCAATTTTCCTCGATCGACCTGGCCGCCCTCAAGCGTGGTCAAATCGTCGTGGAAAGAAAATCGAATGGCGATTTTTCACGGGGTATCTCCCTCGAGTCCTGCTACTTTCTTCATGCGCCCATGAGCGTGGTGGGGGAAGCACTCCTGCATTGGAATCCGATCGGGCATAAGGAACTCGAGATTCGTCTTTACGGAGAATTTCCTCTGGCCCCTGCGGCCGATGCGTTTAAGGCTTTGAAATTAAACCCGGCCTTCCCGGCTGATAACTGGCTGCTCGACCGCACTGCCGAAGTTGCCCGCGGTTCAGCACCGGCCAGTCTGCACCTGACGAATCAGGAAGCGGAACTCCTGCGCCAAAATTCCACGAACCCCAGCGCCGCGTGGCAACAAATCCTGCGCGGTCGCGCCGACGCGCTGGCGCGCGGTGGATTGACCGCGGTCGCGCCCTACGGCGGCGATAACTCCATTTCGCCGGCTTCAGAATTCCGCGGCCTGCTCACACTCGCGCCCAAAGCAGCACGGCATTTTCAATCTATCACGAAAGCACGGCCGATTGACTCCAGCGGCAGCCCGTCAAGCGAGGCGGTCGGCTATTGGGAAATGACCAAGGTCCGAGATCACACCACGTTACAGCTCGGTCTGTTCGCGGCGCAGCAAACCGCCAGTTCCTGGCAGTTGGTCAACTGTGTTTATTATCCCTCCGACACCTATTTCATGGCGCTCGATCTTTTTCAGCTCTGGCCGTTAGACGGCGGCACGCTCGTCTGGCAGGTCGGCTTCGTCTCGGCGCCCTTTCGCAGCTATCTCGGTGGGGTGGATCGTTACGTCGGGGGTAAACAGATGATGCAGGAGACGATCGATACCACCAAAGCATTTCGAGCCGACGTCGAAAAGCAACGCTGACCGGCGTCTCATGTAGACGCCTCCCTCTGGGAGGCGCGGGGGCAACTTCACTTTTTCCAGAGCGCGCGTCACTCCCGCGCTTCGCAGAGCGAAGCGTCTACAGCCCTATTCCTGAATGCGCCTCAAGAGCACGGCCGCGCCAAAGAACGTGACGATCGCCCCGACGAGCAGGAAGACGAGGTCGCCGCTATAAAACGAGGGTCCGGCGCGATAGAGATTCACCAATCGGAAGGCCCGGCAAAAGTGGGTCAACGGAAAGCACTCTGAAAGATAACGGATGGCTCGCGGAAGCTGCTCCAGGGGAGCAAACGCGCCCGAAAGAATAAAGACGGGAAGCAAAAAGAAGACAGAAATCTGGATCGCCTGCGTCTGGGTGCGGGAGAAAGCTGAAATGAGGACCCCTAGCCCGAGCGAGCAAAGCAGAAAGAGCAGGCAAATCACCGCCAGCATGTGGTGTTGATGGAACTGAACATGAAAATGCCAGCCCGCGACGACGATGATGACAACAATAAGCAGAATCGAAATCGCGAGGTAGGGCAGAATTTTCCCGATGATTATTTCGCTGCGCCGCAACGACGTGACCATGAGTTGATAGAGAGTGCCGGATTCCCGCTCCCGCGCGATCGTGCAGGCGGTGAGCGTGACCGTGAGAAGTTGCAGAATAATCCCGATAATTCCCGGCACGACGTAATCGATAAAACGTTTCTCCGGATTGTAGAGCACCTCGGCCTCAACTCCCCACTGGCTCATGGCGGAAACAAACTCCTTCCGAACCGTGACGGGGAGCTTTTTCGCAAGATCGATGACCTCGTCGGGCAGCCCTTCGACCGTTGCCTCAAGCTGTTTTTTCTGGAATACCCCGAGACTCTCCTGAATCCTGCCCTCCAGCTCACTCGCCGTGTTCGTGTCGCTCCCATCCAGATAGAGTAGAAGCGGAATTGGATCTCCATTTCGTAAACTCGCGCCCCAGCCAGTCGGAATAACCAGCGCGGCCTGCACCTCTTCGTGCAGCAAATCCGGACGCCCGCTGATCTTGTTTGCCATTCTCCATTGGAAGGTCTTTTCCGTCGTAAGTTGCCTGACGAATTCATTGCTCGGCGGCGACTGGTCGCGATTTTCCAGTAACGCCGGCACCTCGCTCGCCCCCGTGCTTTCGAAGGCATGCCCGAAGATGAGAGTGAAGACGGGCGGCAGGATCAGGAGGAGAACGAGAATGCGCCAGTCGCGATAAATGTGGATGAACTCCTTCACCGCGACGCTGTTGATCGCCTGCAAAAAAGAACTGATTCTCACTCGACCGCCTCCTGATTCAACATCGCTTCGTAGCCCTGCGAATAGGCGGTGAAGACGTCTTCCATGTCCGGCTCGGCCCAGCGATGAGCGAGCAATTGGATGCCGTCAAAGGGCCAGTTGCGTTGCCACTCCGCGAGCAATGCCTCCGCGTCTGAAGCGTAAATGCGCAAACTCCCGCTGCGTAGGGAAACACCGAGAACGCCGGGAGCTTCGCGTAGCCTAACGAGCGCTTCCATGACCGGTTTGGCGTCGAGCTCGAGCAGTTTCGCCTTGAAGGTCGCTTTCAAGGTGCGGGGCGAAGCCTTTGCCAGCAAGCCGGCCGTTATGCAAAAAACCGACCTCGGTGCAGCGTTCCGCTTCATCCATGTAATGCGTCGTGACGAAAATAGTGATGCCGGTGTGGCTCAGATCATAAAGCAAATCCCACATCTGTTGCCGATGCACCGGATCGAGTCCGGAGGTCGGTTCATCGAGAAAAAGAACCGGCGGCTTATGCACAAGCGCGCAGCCCAGCGCAAGCAATTGGCGCATGCCACCCGAGAGACTCCCGGCGTCGGTGTCGCGCTTCGCCTCCAAATCCATCTGTTCGAGGAGACGGTCGATCCGTGCGTTTAAAACCTGCCGCGGAACCCGGTAGGCGCCCGCGAAGAATCGCATGTTCTCCAGCACCGTCAGATCGGGATAAAGGCTAAACTTCTGCGCCATGTAACCGAATTTCCTCCGCGCCACATGCCGGTCTCGCGAGACATCGGCGCCTCCGATTGTCGCGCGGCCCGCGCTCGGGCGAATCAGCCCGCAGAGCACTCGCATCGTCGTCGACTTCCCCGCGCCGTTCGCCCCCAGGAAGCCGAAAATCTCGCCCCGATGGATCTGAAGCGAAAGATCGCGAACCGCCACGAGGTTGCCGTAGGATTTCGTTAGGCCGGCAATTATAATGATTGGTTCGCTCATTCCAAAAGAGAACGCGCGAGCGCATCCTTCCGTATTTTCCCTAGGGAGAACAGGGCAATTTTCAAGGTGTAAAAGCCGCTCGAACGCATTGACACCCCGTTTGTCCGCTCAAGAATAAAAGCAGGCATCCCGTTTCCTGGAATCATCATGAGCTTTAACTGCATCTGTCGCTTCATCCTTGTCCTCATCATCCCGACGACCGTGATCGCCGCTGATCCCATGTCCGAGATGGCAGAGTTCTCGGTCTTCGGAAAAGTCGATCTCGCGGAGCTGGCGCAAGGCGGAGTCAAGACTGCGACGGGCGCGCCGATGAACACGGCGCGCTACTTGTCGGCCCAGAGTTGCTTCATTATTCCAAAGCCGCCCGACCAGGTGCTTGCCGCCATGAAGCGCTTCGATCCCACGGCGCATCGCGAGTTGAAAGTTTACGTTCACTCCGATCTGCCGGCGTCACCTTCAGCGGCGAACTTTGCCAAACTAAACAGCTTGCCTGAGAACTCCGCCGTGAAGACTCTAAGCGCCGCGACAAAGGCGATGGCGCCCGACCTGCAGGTGAGCCGGGCCGAAGCTCAAAAATATTCTGCCGGTCAACCGGTCTTCGCTTTCTGGGCCGACCTTCTGGCAAAACGTGCGCAGGATTACGCCGCCGGGGGAGCAGCCCGTCAGGCGCCCTACGATCATAGCAAGAATGCGGTCGAGCCGGGCCAGGAACTGGCTGGACTCATGAAACAACAACCCAAGGTGAATCGGCAATTCGGCGGGTTTCTCGGCGCGACCGGCCTGCTTGGAGGCAAGGGCTCGCTCCAAGCAGAGCGTTATTGGGAATTACTGGAGGTCGAAGACGTCGGTGTCCTCACCCTCGGCGCTTCCTACAACCGATCGACTCCTGGCGGCGGTGCTCAAGTTGTTGATGGATTTTACTATGCGAGCGGCGGTTACAACGTCGCCCTCTCCCTTTACCAACTTTGGCCGGTCAACCCCGGCGGGCGTGCTTCCACTCTTGTCTGGCGGGGTGATTTCATTTCCGCAAATTCGCTCGGAGATTTGCATGGGATCGAACGGCTCGCTTCGGAATCGGCCATGCGCAAAGACATTTCCAAGGCCGCCACCGTCTTTCTGCGCGAAAATAGTCGATGAACTACCGTTTTCATCTCCTTGTCGGGTTGATCTCGAGCACGCTCGCCACTCACCTTGTCGCGGGCAGTGATAAAGACCTTTCCACTTCGACTGCGACAGATGCGGTGGAAGAGCCTTACAAATTCTCCGCCGAGTTCGACGTGGAACAGGCCTATCTCGGCGGCGCGGATGTGCAGCGCGGTGGACGCGAGGTCAACGATTTCGACGAATATTATTCGAATCTCGTTTTCGTTTACACGCCGCGAATCAAGTTCGGCATTCTGCGGCTGGGCGCGCAATGGGAACGCTACTCATTTGGTTTTTCGTCGAGCGGTGGCCAGCAATTGCCTAACACACTCCAGGCGATCAACTCGATTGTCGGGCTCGACACCAAATTCTCTGATTCGATCCTCCTTCGCCTCGAGGCGCAGCCCGGATTTTATGGCACCACCTTCGAAAATTTGGACGGCGACTCCTTCAACGTCCCCTTCGTTCTGGGCGGCACCTACATTTACACCCCGGAATTACAGTTCGTCTTCGGCGTCGGCGTTAACGTGCAGAGCCGCTTTCCCGTCATTCCCGGTGGCGGCATTCGCTGGAAGTTCGCTCCGCAATGGGTCCTCAACGCCGTCCTGCCGGCGCCGCGCCTCGAGTATCAACTCAAAAGAGATCTCACGTTCTTCGCCGGCGCGGTTATCAAGGCCAACACATTTCGGGTAGACGACCGTTTTGGCGACAGCCACGGCGACACGAGTCTGAACAGTGCCTGGCTGTCCTACGAGGAAGTTCGCGCCGGCGTTGGTGCGGAATGGAAAATCAATTCGTCGATTTCGGTTATGATCGAAGGGGGTTACGTTCCCTGGCGGCAATTCGATTTTCATCGCACCGAAGTCCGCTACCATTACGAAAGCGGCGCGCCCTATGGAGCGGTCCTGCTCCACGGAGCGTTCTGAGCGAAGGGCTCGACGCAGGCGCTTTGTCATCCCGAACCGCCGACGGACGGAGAGTGACCTGTCAAATCGACGCTCTGCCTAGCTGGCAAGAACGGCTACCGCACGACATGCGGGTCTGCCATCACGTGGGAGGACATGCCGCAGCTGGGGCCTGGATTATGGGCCCCAGGGAGGGGGAAGGCGTTTCCCGGCGGTACGGGGAACGAGCAGATTATGCGCGTAGGTAATAATCTTGGGCAGATGCCTCACGTCGGTCTCATAAATTTCGATGTAATTCACCCCATAAGTGGCGCCCCGGTAGATGCAAGAGGTGAGTATCGCGGTGTCCACTCCAGGATAAGAACAGTTGGCTCGGAAAGTACCCTCTTGGTAGACGTTATCCACCATCTGCGCTGCGACATTGGGTTGGCTGTTCCAAAGGAGATTCCAGGCGCTATCATCCGGGCCAGGGGCGATGGGGTTGCAAGTCGAGAGACTATCGATTTGAACGATCAATCGGCCGGGCCATGAAGCGTTGGCATTTGCAATAGCTGTAGCCGCCGCGCACGTAGCCCTTAGAACATCGCATTGCTCTTTGTCCAAATCAGGACCATCGCCATTGATAGCGAGGCTAACATATTGAGTTGGAAAAGCGATCATCGTCGCGTCGATAATCTGTCTTCCAGCTTCCACCAACATATCGGTCGAGTAACCAAGGTCGAACCATTCAGCGATCAAATCATCAGACGAGTGTGGAACGTTCCAATCTTCGCTCGTGGCATTGGCAAAGCTCGACTGAGACGATCGCGATGGCAGGGTTGTTCGCGTAATGTGCGCCCAAAGCGTTGGATCAAATTTATCTTTTTTGCCAAATAAGTGGGATCCCAAAAAACCGGAATGCTGGTCGGCACGCCGTTATCGACAAAGTTGAAAAAAAGTCCGTTCGCCGCTTGGACTGCCTGTGTTACCCAGTCGGGTTTTCCTGCTTGCGTATTGATGCGCAGTAAAACCTTTTTACCCGAAGGGGCTACAACGTCGTTTATGACCGAATCGAGATCGTCGAAGTAAAAGGTGCCGTCACTGGTCTCTAGACTTGCCCAATCCCACCGAATCGTCACCCCCGTCACATCGCGATTGCTCAAGACGTTGTCGCTCGGTCTTCCGCCCGATTGCCCCAATGGAAAAAACACCGCGTGGCACCTGCGCCGGGGCATGCGGAAATGGCAGCATAACCGCCGCCATTAGTGAAAGAGTAAGTGTCTTCTGGCGGGAGTATGGTTTCATGGGGAAGGAGGAAGCGCGAATAAGGGCAGCAATACCAGAGTCGGTCCGCGTAAAGCAAGCACTAAAATTCTGGCCTCACGCGGATGGCGGGCGCTGCCGCGCCCGTGTTATTGATGCCGTCGATTAGTCTTCGTCGTCCGAGATATCGAGCTGATATTCGGCCGCGCCGGGAGCAAACTCATTCGGCTCGATCCGCGCCAGGCAATTTTCGGTCATAAACCAATGGTCGGAACCCGCGCTCGGATAACCTCCATGGTCGGATACAGGAGCGACATGGGCGACCTGTACCGCAACGCCGCCCGCGTCAGATTCGCTTCCCGTTTCTATCGCAAGTTTTCGGACTTCGGCGTGCCCGTCCTTCAAAAGGAGCAGATCGCTGCCTTGGAGCGATTCGAGCGTTCGCCCTTCACCTTGAAAACTTTTCAATACCTCGTTGGGGTCGAGCCAAACCTTATGCCGAGAGCGATATTTACCCATGTCTTGAATTAGAGGAAGTCGCCGCGGGTTAAGCAAGATCAAAACGCTTCTCTCCTGGCGCGGTTGGTTAAAAGCCGCGACTTGGCTCGCTAGGCGAGGTCCTTGTCGAGCGCGCCGATCTTCCGCGTTTGTGGCCACTTCCACGCCACGGCCAGCACGACCAGAATCGTCCCGATGCCTCCGCCGACGACGGACACCACGGGGCCAAACGCCGCTGCCGTCAGGCCTGACTCGACCGCGCCGAACTCATTGGACGTCCCGATGAAGATGTTGTTTAACGCCGAGACTCGCCCGCGCATTTCATCCGGAGTGAGAAGCTGGACGACGGTGTGCCTGACGACCACGCTAACGCTGTCGAAGACTCCGGTCAGGAAGAGCATCGCGAGCGAGAGCCAAAACCAATGCGACATGCCGAAAACGATGGTCGCGAGACCAAATCCGCTCACGCACCAAAGCAAAGTGCGGCCGGCCCGTCGCATCGGCGGCAGGTGAGCAATCATAACCGCCATGACGAAAGCGCCGATCGCCGGCGCCGCCCGCAGCCAGCCCAGCCCGATGGGTCCGCAATGCAAAATTTGATCCGCGAAAATCGGGAGGAGCGCTGTCGCTCCACCGAGCAGGACGGCAAAGAGATCGAGTGTGAGCGTGGCGAGAATGACTTTCCTGCCCAGAACAAAGCGAATTCCCTCGGTCAAACTGCGCCACGTATTGCCGGCCACGCGTCGGGCGGCGCGGATTTTCTCGATCGGCAGGACGAGAAGGAAAAAGATGAGGGCGCAAACGGCGTCGAAGGCATAGATGAAGGGAAACCCCAGCCTCACAATAAGAAATCCACCGAGAGCTGGACCGAGAACACAGCTGATTTGAAACATGCTGCTGTTCCACGTAACGGCATTGGAGAAATTCTCCCGCGGCACCAGGGTCGGCAAAAACGAACTGCGCGCCGCCCAGGCAAAAGTTCGGACCGTCGCCGAGAGCAACATCACCAAAAAAAGCAACGGCAACGACAGATCGTCGAAATGGAACGCCGGATGTCGCTCAAAGACGAGTGCGATCGAGCGCAAAAGATCATTCGCGCGCAGCAAGATCGTCATCCGCGGAATTTCGAGATGTTTCCACGAAATGAGGGCGAGACAGATCGAGCACAGCGCGCTGGCGGCCTGCGTCCAAAGGATGATCGATTTGCGACTAACCCGATCAGCCAGATGTCCCGCGGGCAACGAAAGGGTTACGATCGGGACCGCCGCCACCAGGCCGACGAGGCCGAGCGCGGTCGCGGAGTGAGTTCGCGCATACACTTCCCACTCGATCGCGATCGTTAGCATCTGACGGCCCGTGACCGCGACAAAGTTGCCCACGGTGTAAAAGGCGAATGCGGGAAAGCGAAAGGCGGCGTAGGGATCATGCGCCGACGGCGATGGGTCGGCGGTGGGCGGAGGCGCGTACGGTTTTCTCTCAGGCATCGTCGCGCGCGGCGACGGCCCGGGCGCATGAGATTGTAAAATCAGACGCTGGCGCCGCAACCACCAGAGGAAGCGACGCTAAGGTTGTGGCCGGGGGCGCTGACCCCGGTGGGACGCAGGGGTATGCAAGAGGTGCCGGGATCACCGATCCCAGCTACAAAGCGTGTCCCTGCAGAGCATACCTTCCGGACTCACCTCTGCGCGTAACAATTCCGTTACGTTTTCCGATGCTTTGCGCGGGGCGAATCCCTACGATTCTGATGACATGAAAGCGATAACCAAATCGGAAGTGAACGATTCTAACAAGAGCGAGAATCTTTCTCTCGCTGACAACCTGAAGAGCACAGTCAAACCTCGAAAGAGCTACATTAGCCGGCGTTCGTTCCTGGGCAGAACAATCGCCATTGGAGCAGGAACGATGGGCGGCGCGGGACTGTTGAGCAGCATACAAAACGCAGAAGCAAGCGGCGGTCTTTCACCGGGAGACGCGGCATTGCTTCGCTTCCCGGCAGCGCTGGAGACACTGGAGGCCGACTTTTGGATCCAATACAACGAACTGGGCGGCGTCCAGGACGACGAAGTCCCCGGCGGAAGCGGGAATCCCGCCTATACAGCGGCGATTCAAGTCATGGATGACGAGATGGATCAATACATCCACGACAACACCGATGATGAGATCACCCATTGGAACTTCCTCAACGCCTATCTGGTCTCAAAGGGAGCGGCTCCGGCAAATCTCGAGTCGTTTCGCACGTTGAAGGGCAGCACCGCGACGGGAGTCAACACGGCCTTAATTGGAAAGCGGCTCACGAACCTGACTCAGCTAACGCTGGATACCAGTTGGTGGACGCGCTATCGTGACGACAAACATAACCCGGATCTTGATCCGACCTTTGTCTTCAAGCAGGCGGTTCCGACTTTGGCTGTAAATCAGCACACGGCAATTCCTCGAACCGATGCCGATACAAGCGATCCCAATTTCCTACAGGCGATCGCGAATACCGCGGGTTTCCACTTTCCAACCATCGAGCAAGGTGGCAACAGCCTTTACCCGTCGCTGGCGCAAAGGGCCAGCAATGTGGAAGTGCTGCGGATCCTCATGAGCATCGGCCCGACCGAGACCATGCACTTTCAAACATGGTCGGACACGGCCGGTAATGCGCCTCCTCTGACCGCCGTTGATCCGGTGACCGGAGTGTCGGTGACATTTCCGGATTTTGAGGTGGAGAACGAGCTCTTCGACAAGGCCCTGATCATGCCCGAGCCATGTCCGTTCCTAAGTCGAAGCCTACCTATTGTTTCGATCATTCGGCCAACAAACACGGAAGGTGCCGCCATGGGTGCTCTCAAGTTCCTGACAGACATGGGGCTTTTCATTGGCCAATCGCAGGCGTTCTTTGCCTACATGACCCAACTGGCACAAGATGCAGACCGCGCCAGACGCTGTTGTTGAGCCGAGAAAGCAAGTGAGGCTTACGGAAAAGACCATAATCTGAAGCGCCCACACACCTCATTCAAGGAGGCTAAGGCTGGCCCGCGCCATCGAGAGACGGCGCGGGCTGTTGTTGTAGCCGGGATCGGTGACCCCGGTGGACTCAGAGTCATGTGATGGTTACCGGGATCACCGATTCCCGGCTAAAATAGTCCCTGCAAGGCGAAGCTTGTCGCGACTGCGTGCGTTTCCAGCAACTCAGAAGTTCACGCTGATCTTGTCCACCGTGTCGCTATTATAGTTAGCCACCCAAACGCTCGAGCCGTCGAAAATGATGCCTATCGGACTGGTCTCTACACGGTAGGTGTGTTTAATAATGGCGGGCCCGCGCCCGGCTCTCACGACCGCGTCGTCAGAGGTGTTTGTCACCCACACGTCTCTGCCATCAAAGGCTAGGTCGTGGGGGGAATTGCCAACGGTGCGTTTGCCCAGTAGTGCGCCGTCACTCGGCCGCAGCTTGGCGATGGTGCCATCAAGCGTAGAACTAATGACCCAGATATTGGCACCGTCGAATAAAACGTCGATCGGAAAATCACCTACCGCGAAAGTGCCAAGCAACGCACCGTCGCTCGCCCGCAGCTTGGTGACAGTGTCGTCATAGGCGTTCGCAACCCATATGTTTGCGCCGTCAAAGGCGAGGCCCTCGGGAGTGCTCACCAGCGATTGGCCGGTGTTAAACGTGCCCAGCAACGCGCCGTCGCTCGCCCGCAGCTTGGTGACGGTGCCGTCGAACTGATTCGCGACCCAGATATTCGCTCCATCAAAAGCAATGTGGAACGGGAAGCTCCCTACTGGAAACGTCCCTTGCAACGTGCCGTCGCTCGCCCGAAGGCGGGTGACAGTATCGTCATAGAGGTTTGTCACCCACACGTAGGTTCCGTCAAAGACCGCATAGGCAGTTTTTCCGCCGGCCGGAAAACTGCCAAGCAACGTGCCATCACTGGCTCGCAGCTTGGTCACGTTCGTGGTGCCGTCACTCGTGACCCAAATGTTTGCTCCGTCAAAACCCAGGCCACGAGGCGAACCCCCGACCGGGAAGCTCTCGATAGTATCGGGAGCGTTGACTTGCCCAGGCCCTGCGAATGCACCAGAGCCGCCGAAGACGAGCAGGAGTGCAACAAAGGGAGCGATGATGGTTGTCTGGGAATTGTTTTTCGGATTCATACAATGCATTACCGACCGTTTCCGAGTGAGTCAAGAAACAATGTGCCACAAAGCGTATCCCCGCGAAGCCATCTTTGAGCTAGGCTCTCAATGGTTTCTGCTGAGCTTGCTTACGGTGTTACTGAAACTGTTCGCCACCCAGATGCTGGCTCCGTCAAAGAGAATGCCGGTGGGATAGCTCTCCACCGTGTAGGTATGCTGAATGACACCGTTGCTGCCTCGAAGCCTCATTACCGAGTTGCTGCCACTGTTTGCCACCCAAATGTTGAGTCCATCAAAGGCGAGTTGCCTGTCGGTCGAACCCACCTGGCGTTTGCCGAGACGAGCGCCATCGCTCGCCCGAAGTTTGATGACTGTGTTGTCCCCATCATTTGCAACCCAAATATTCGCTCCGTCAAAGACGATGCCGCTCGCCCCATTTCCCACGTCAAATACACCTTGGAGGGTGCCATCACTGGCCAGTTTCGTAACTGTAGCGGTATTGAAGTTTGTCACCCAAATACTGGCGCCGTCAAAGGCAAGGTCGATTGGATCTCCTGCAACGCCAAAGGTGCCAAGTAAGCCGCCATCGCTGGCTCGCAGCTTCGTCACGGTGTCGTCAAATTGGTTAGCCACCCAGATATTGGTTCCGTCAAAGAGGATACCTGTTGGGAAGAAACCGACCGGAAACGTGCCTTGTATTGTGCCATCACTCGCTCGTAGCCGGGTGACAGTGTTATTGTAAAGGTTTGTCACCCAGATATAGGTTCCGTCGAAGGCTGCAAAGATCGTTGAACCTCCCGCTGGAAAGGTCCCAAGTTGGGTGCCATCGCTCGCTCGCAGCTCTGTCACCATATCGCTGTCGATGCTCGTCACCCAGATATTAGCGCCGTCAAAGGCCATTTCCCAAGGGTAAGGTCCCACCGGGAAACTTTGGATCAGGTCGGGAGCATCAAGCGGCTGCGCACTAATCGGAAGGGCGAAGAGCCCACTAATGCCAAGCAAGAGCGTGAACAGGCGAAGGCGCGGAATGTTGGTACTATTCGAATGTGAGTCATTGTTTGGTTTCATAGTTTTTCCTTTCTTTGTTCGAGTTTGCTGTCGTCGAAAATCAAAAAACTACGGTACAACCGTCAGGGTGAAGTCATGCCCGCCGCCCCCTTCATAGTTGGCTTGGAAGGTGTTGTTGCCAATAGGGATGACTGAACCGTTGGCCAAGTTCGAAAAAGTCCTGCCGGTTGGTGTCGTGACCGTTGGCAGAAAATGGTGATGCCTGCCATCTATGTTCATCGGCGTTTCCTGGCGAGCTGAAATCGCTAAATGGAATCCAGCGGCTACCGTCCGTTCTACCGACGGCCGGGCACCAAAGGCAAGCAAAAAAGGAAAAAAAGGGAAGTGGCCAGTCCTCTTTTTTCCTGCATTTTGGAGCACTTGCCCTAAGGATCTTCCTCCAGGGTGCTTGGCAAGATCGCTCAGCGAAGCTGAGACCCCGCCGAAAGATGTTCGCCGGGTTCGAACCGGTCGATACCAATCCTGAGAGCCTATCGGCAATAGCCAATAACAGCCAGCCGGCTCGGCTGGCCGAGCATCATTTTTTCACCTCGAAGCGTCGAATCGCAGACCACGTCCCAGCATTCCCCGAGGCATCGTTCGCCCGCACGCGAAACCACATTGTCGCCGTCGGCAATGTGCTGTTGCTGAACTGCGAAGGCGTCACACTCTGGTTCACGATCGGGCTCGTGAAGCTGTCTTGGTCATCGATCTGGATGGTGTAAGTCGCGGCTCCGGTCACATCGCTCCAGTCAAAGGTGATGTTTGTTCCCGGGGCGAAGCGCGCCTCAGCCGCAGGGGCGAGCAGCGTCGGCGCCGGCAATGTGCCACCCGAACTTGGATTAACGGTCAAGACGGCATTGCGACTGACGGAATTATATGTCGCGGTGATCGTGGCGCTGGTTGTGTTGGTAACGGTTTTGCTTGTAACCGTGACCGTGGCGTTGGTCGCTCCAGCGGGAATCGTCACACTCGCCGGAACCGTCGCGACAGAGGTATTACTGCTCGAGAGGCTGATAGCCGCCCCACCAGTGGGCGCTGCGACAGTTAATGTCACCGTTGCTTGCGAAGTACCACCTCCAACGACGGTTGTTGGGCTTAGAGTGATTGACGAAAGCGCTGCGGTCACGCCACCCTTGGTCACCGTTAGGTTGGCCGACTTCGAGCTGCTGCCGACAAGTGCGCTGATCGATACGACCGTATCACTCGTCACCGTCGAAGTCGTGACCGTGAAATTAGCCGAGGTCTGGCCCGCGGGAATGGTCACAATGGGAGGCGGCGTGGCAATCAGATTACTGGTCGACAGGGTGGCGGTGACTCCACCTGCTGGCGCCGGGCTGTTAAGGATAACCGTGCCAGTCGAGCTTGTTCCACCGGGCACACTGTTCGGGTTAAGGGTAACCCCTTGCAAAAGCGGCGGGAGCATTCGGATCAGGCGTGACCGTGACAAAAATAGACTTTGTCACTCCACCAGCGGTGGCAAAGACGTTACCGCCGGTCGGAATAACGGAAACCGGGCTGGTGTTAATGGTAAAGCTAACCGCGCTGTTTCCGCCGGCAATCGTCACACTTGGCGGAACCTGGATAACGGATGGGTTATCGGTACTCAGGCTAACTACTCCACCTCCAGCCGGCGCGGGCATAACCAATGCGACGGAGGCGCGCGCGGGCTTGCCACCAATGACATCCTGGCCGGCCGGGCCGATCGCGAGCAACGTCGGGGCACCAGGAGCCGGATCGACTTCGAGAATGCGCGCTTGTGAGCCACCCGAAGTGCCGTAATGGGCCTGGACCAAGACATATCGCGCCAAGGCTGTTTGCGGAGCAGGCAAGGTCGTGAAGGTCGCGCTCAGGCTGCCGGCCGGCACGGTTACGTTTGGCGGAGTGATAACCTGGCCTTCCATGCTCGCACTCAGAGTCACTAATGCGCCGCCTGCCGGCGCCGGCGAAGTTAGAGTGGCTGTTCCGGTTATGGTTCCACCAGCGGGGACTGATGACTGGCTAAAGCTAAGTGAAGACAGACTGGCGGGCGGTGTTGGGCTACCCGCCAGGAGTTACGACCAACGAACATTGTGGGGCACGATAACCATCCGCATCCGTCCCGGTCTCGATCATAACGCGAGTCGCAACCGAGGTAACTTTTGTCCCCACCGAAAAGTCGCGCTCCGCTTACCCCTTCGGGAATGAAGACCGTTGCGGGCGGAGTCACCAAGCTGTTATTGCTGCTCACGAAGCGAACCGTCGTTCCTCCCGGAGGGGCCGGATTCAAAAGCGTGACCGTTCCAGTGACTGGATTTCCGCCGACGACACTCTCTTTGCTCAACCCAGTGCCATACAGGATAGGGAGAACGCCGAGTGAATTCTGCTCCCGACCAGCGCCGAATCCGGCGAAAATATCTCCGATGATTCCGATGGAGAGTCCAAAGTTAGGGACCGGACCGGTCGTCATAGGGGTGATGATCGCGTCCGTCTTTCCCGCTGGGATGGTCACCGTAGTGACTGGCATTTGCGCTTGTGGTAAATCGGTGGAGAGAGTTACGACCGCGCCGCCGATCGGCGCAGGGTTATCAAGCAAAACTCTGGCCCGCACCGAATTGCCACCGTAACCATTGAGAGGCTCGGCGAGAATGGCGAAAAGTCCGACATCGGGCGGGTTCACCCCGGCGGTGACAGTGATGGCTCGGCCGGCGGAAAAGGGACCCGCCACATTGCCGTGCAAGGCCCGGGCCCGCCAGTAGTAATTCCCTGGCGCGAGCAAGTCCTGGGTGATCATGTAATCGCTCCGGGTGCAGCCAGGAAGAATCAGGACGTTTGTGTTATCGGCAAAGGTTGGGCTGGTGTTGACTTCCACTTCGTAACCCGGGACTTGAGGGTTAGCGGTATCTGTCCAATCAAAGAAGAAAGGCAGGGTTACGGTTGCTCCCGCAGCCGGAGCGACCAACGAAATTGCCGGCGGCACCGGAGCCGCGTCAGTTATCTTCACCGTTCGAATCGCCGAAGGAAGGCTGCTCACCCCATCCGCCGAGACGGCCCGGACCCGGTAATAAACAGTAAGTGCGTTCCCCCAGCCTCCGCCGAATTGAGTCCCGAAGGTTATCGGTGACTGGGTGAGGGTGAACGGGTAGGAAAAGCTCGGCTCATCATCCGCTTCCAGAACGTAGTATTGCGCGCCCGGAACCGCCGACCATTGAATCTTGTAGGTCTCAACGAGGTGGAACTGAGCATTGTTCGCCGGGGAAATAAACGTTGGAGTGGCCGGAGCGGCGCCCGGACCAGTAACGGTGAAGGTGCGCACCGCTGACCATGGAGAATCGACGCCACCGTTGGATCGTGAGTTGAGTTGCCTTAACCCTCCAGAAGTAAGCGCCGTTAGGTAAACCGCTGATCTTATCTTCGGTGGGTGTTGGCACGCCCGGGTCGTCGATATTCTTGAAACCCGAGGCAACGATCTTGGTGAAAGCCGAGGTTGTTGCCACCTGCCAGGTATAGCTCCCAATATCTCCTCCAGGCGCGGTTACCGGATCCCAGTCAAGGGTGATTGGCTGTGGCAATGATGCTCCCGTGGCAGGCGCGACCAAGGCCGGTGCTGGGGGCGGCGTCGGTCCGGCGCCCAAGGCGCAAACGGGGCCGATCATCGAGCAAGCGGCCGCGGTGATTAAAAAGTAAGACAGAGGAAGTTTCATGGCGCGGACTGTAGGGAGCAGCGCCGGCGGCGCGAATCGTGAATAGTAACGCGTTTGTAACCTTGAGTTTACCTCCTGGCGAAAGGAGGAAAGCGCGCCACCTCAAATGAGGGCAGAGAGGAACAGGAATATGCAACGAGTAGGCAGACAGGCACCCGCGATCTGTTCGCACCGTCAATCGTTCCGATGAAAAGAGCGATGATCGCCCGCGCGGTACTTTAGTCCGGCTGGAAATAGGCACGGACAGCAGCAAAAGGCCCATTCTGTGAGCTTCTTGCGACCGGGACCGATGAAACCTTTTTGAACCGATGCAAAGACGATTTTGCTTGACTCTAGCCGCGCAAACTCTTTAGAGACATGCTATGGAAAAACACAATCACACCAAAGTCGGGCTGCTACGGCGTATCATTGGTCTTCTTTTTCTCGCCGCTGCAGTCGCGGCCGTGCTCGGCGCGGTCGCTTCGTTACGAGCCGTCAATAAGCCGAACAGCCCCGAGCAGACCGCCGCGCTGCGCAAAATCGCGCCGTGGGTTACTCGAAACACCGCCGATGGCAAGCAAGCCGAGTTCATGGTCGTTCTCGCCGACCAGGCCGACCTGAGTCAGGCCGCCACCCTGCCGACTAAGAGCGAAAAGGAGCGCTTCGTTTACGATACCTTATTGAACAAAAGTCAGACGACGCAGGGCCCAATCCTGCAATGGCTGCGTGAACGCGGCATCGAGTATCGTTCCTTCTATATCGTCAACGCACTTTTAGTGAAGGGCACCCAGGAGATCGCGGAAACGCTGGCTGCCCGCTCGGACGTAGCGCGCGTCGAGGGCAACCCGCACATTAAAAATTCGTTTCCTCAACCGGGGCCTTCGGTAGAGGCGCCTGCGCAGGCTGATCGTCCGGAGACGATCGAGCCGGGCATCACTTACACGCACGCACCGGATGTCTGGGCGGAGGGATTCACCGGGCAGGGTATTGTCATTGCGAGCGCCGATACCGGTCAACGTTGGACGCATAACGCGCTTAAACCTCACTACCGCGGCTGGGATGGATCGGTGGCCAATCACGATTACAATTGGCATGACTCCATCCACGACAGCACGGGTAACCCCTGCGGGAACAATGCCCAAGCGCCTTGCGATGACTATTTCCACGGATCGCACACCACTGGGACGGCCATCGGAGATGACGGAGGGACCAATCAGATTGGAATGGCGCCCGGCGCAAAATGGATTGGTTGCCGGAACATGGACGAGGGTGTCGGCACACCGGCCAGGTACATCGAGTGCATGGAATTCTTCCTCGCGCCTTACCCGGTCAACGGCAATCCGAATCAAGGCGACCCGACGAAGGCGCCTGACATTACTATCAACTCCTGGGGTTGTCCGACGTCGGAAGGTTGTTCGACCGATACACTGCAAGCCGCCGTTGAATCTCAAGCTGCCGCAGGCATCATGATGGTGGTCGCGGCGGGTAACGCCGGATCGAGTTGTTCCACTCTGACAGATCCACCATCTTTCTATGAGGCATCTTACTCGGTCGGGGCGCTCAACACCGGCACCGATACGGCTGCTTTCTTTAGCAGCCGCGGCCCGGTTACTGCCGATGGAAGCGGGCGGATAAAACCGGACATCGCTGCTCCGGGCACGAGCACGCGCTCAGCCAGTAACACCTCCGATAGTGCCTATACGTTTGCCGACGGCACCTCCATGGCAACTCCCCACATTGCTGGCGCCATGGCGCTGCTCTGGTCGGCCCATCCGGAGCTGAAGAACCAAATCGATGCGAGTCGCGAGGCCTTGGATAGCGCGGCTCACTTTATTTCTTCAACCCAGTGCGGCACGGCCGGCCCGCCCAATAATGTCTTCGGATGGGGCCGAGTCGATATCCTTGCCGCGGTCGGCGGAGGTGGGAGTAACATCGTGCTGCAAACGCGCGTGAAGACGCAGGGAACCAAACATAAGGTGCAATTGAAATGGAGCCCGGCTGATGGCGGCTCCATCAACATATTGCGAGACGGTACTGTCGTTGGGACGACAGCCGACGATGGAACAGCCGGAGACAACCTCGGAACCCGAACGGGAACATTCGTCTACAAGGTCTGTGAAACGGACTCAGGCGATTGCTCGAATGAAGTCACCGTCGTGGTTCCGTAGTCGTCCCATCCGATTCCTGGAACTTAGTTAAAGAAACTCATAAGCAAAGGGCATCCGGCGAAGGCGTCGGATGCCCTTTGTGCTTATGATAAAACGCTCCATCTCCTTGCGTGGTAGTCAACGATTGACTTTGTCCGCCCGGACAAGGTTGGTTCGAGCCGACAAACGCTCAGAACGATACGAAGTCATCAGTCACTCCTATCGCGGTCTGCTTAGGCCGTGCCTTCCAGGATTGGGCGAAATGATTGGCGACGTCTCCGGCCAGATGGCGAGTTCATGGCCTGTTGTCCGTTCACCGGTTCTTGCTGATCTTAATGACGGTACTGCTGGAGTTATTTGTTGCCCAGACACTGTCGCCAGCAAACACGATCCCAGCGGGGAAGTCATCCACCGAGTAAGTATGCTGGAGAGCACCGTTGGTATATCGCAACCTCATAACGGTGTCATCGCCACCGTTTGTCAGCCAAATGTTGGTTCCGTCGAAGGCAAGACCACCTACAAGATTCCCAACCATGGTCCTGCCCAGAATCGTGCCGTCGCTGGTCCGCATTTTTGTGACTAACTCATCGGTTCGATTGGCCACCCAAATATCAGTTCCATCAAAGATAATGGCGGCGGGTGAAGGGCCGCAATTAAAGACGCCAACCAAACCGCCATCACTGGCCCGCAGCTTCGTCACCTTGTTGCCATCGCTATTTAAATAATCGGAAATCCAGATATTAGCTCCATCGAAACAGAGCTCGACCGGCCCCGCGCCGGCCGGGAAAGTGCCCTCGACGGTGCCGTCGCTCGCTTGCAATTTGGTTACGGTGTCGTCGTGTTGGTTGACGACCCAGATATTACCGCCACCATCAAAGAGGATGCCGCTGGGGCCGTCCCCTACGGCGAAGGTGCCGAGCAAGGCGCCATCGCTCGCCCGCAGTTTGCTCACGGTGTTGTTATAAAAGTTACTGACCCAAATATTGGCGCCGTCGAATGTGGCCCAAGCCGAGGAGCCTCCGGCGGCAAATGTCCCCAGCAAGGCGCCGTCGCTTGCCCGTAGCTTGCTGACGCTGTTGCTGCTGAGGCTTGTCGTCCAGATATTAGCTCCGTCGAAAGTAAGACCCCACGGGGAGGGCGCGACGGGAAACCTCTGAATCAGGTTGGGCGCGTCAAGTGACTGGGCTTCAGTCGGAAAAGGGAAGAGCGCACTAATACCGAGTAAGAGCGCAGACAGGCAAAAGCGAGGAATGTTGGTGCTATTCGAATGTGAATCATTGTTTGGTTTCATAGTTTTCCTTTCGTTGTTCGAGTCTGCTGTTGTCCAATTGTGACGAGGAATGCAACCAGGGGTCAAGCCAAATGTCTGTGGCAGACGAAAGCGACTGGGGGAATTAGGGTCAGGCTAAGAATCATGGCTGAGCCAGCAATTTCTCAGACCTTTCGGCAGGGTGCTGGTTCGGGATTGAATGGCCAGGTGTCGCAATTGCCGGCTGACGTTGGCCGTGCCCTTCATCGCTAACTTTCCGTGATACAGCCAATTTCGCATTGACAAGGTTCTTAGCTTTGACCCCTAATCTGTAAGATCCCGAAATCGGGCTGTCTGCCACGCGGAAACGGAGCGGCGCCCGGACTATGACACCGCGCTCCGTCGTAGAATTTTTTGTCTCGACATAATGCGGGCAATTTCGAACAATTGGCGCGAAACCGCCGATGAATGAACTGGAGAAAAATGAAATGAATATGATAACCAAAGCCATACTTCTGATTTCGGTCACTGCTGCTACCGCAGCTTCGCTGGCGAGCGCAGCCGGCCCTACAACGCTTCGCACGCACGACAACCTGCAAAATGCTGTCGTCCTTTACGACAGCGCGAAAACTCCCGCGGTCCCGAACCGCGTCGCGGCGCAAAGCATCGCCGCTTCGCGAATGCCGGCCGACACGATTTGCAACCTCCTGTCACGCATCGAATACGGCGACCCGGCGCCGCACACTGGAGGCGGCACGCTCGGCACGGTCGCACCCTTTTTCGACACCACCATCAACTCATCCGGCCGCGTCGCCTTCGGCGCGCCGGTCAATGGAGTGTCACGCAATCAAGGCTTCTTCGTCTCCGATTCGGACGGCACAGTCAGCGCGGTCGCGATCGGTTGCGGCGATTTCGGCGGCGGTGGAGATACCACCTCGCTTTGCGGCGATCCCTCGCCGATTGGCGGAAAGATCAGCGGATTATTTTTCTACACGCCCTCGATCAACGACGCCGGTGATGTCGTTTTTATCAGCGACGTGAACGGCGGCAGCGCGCGCCGCGCGTTGTTTATCTTTCACGCCGCCACCCGCACACTCGAAAAGGTCGCTGCGCCCGGCGATCCTTCGCCGATCGGTGGAGTGTTCGACTCGGTCAGTCCCGGCGTTATCAGCAACAGCGGGAAGGTCTTCTTTCTCGCCCTGCCCACGCCCGGTTCATTCGATAGCGACCTCTTTATGTGGGAAAACGGCGTGGTAACCAAAGTGGCGGCCACCGGCGACCCCGCGCCCGGCGGTGGGACCTACTCCATTATCGGCTCGCAAAGTGTCGGCTACGTCGACGGCACTACGATGCCGATCGGCCCGCTGCCCGACATCAATGACTCCGATCAGATCACCTTCCGCGCCATCGTGAGCGGAGGCATTACCGATCGCGGCATTATCGTCCGCACAAATGGTGTGGACCAATGGTACGTCAAAGTGCCCGACCCTACACCGATCGGCGGCACCTACTTGAGCATGGAAGCGCCGTCCATCAATAACGCCGGCCAGGTCTCCTTCTTCGCCGATTACCATCCCACCCCGACCACCACAAACTCCGGCTGGTTCGCCGGCGCACCCGGGAATTGGCGCAAAGTGCTCGTCTTCTGCGATTCCGTCGATGGCGGCCAAGTCCTTGGCCTCGCGGTCTCGAACAATCCCGAGAAGGAGATCGACGCCGCCGGCAATGTTTTCGTTTGGGCGAATCTAGACAGCAACGAGACCGAGGACCGTCTCCTCGTTAACTTAACGGATGGCAGCCTGCTAGTGGTCGCGCGGAATGGCGACCCGACGCCGATTGGCGGGACCTTTAATGGATTAAGCCCCTGGCCCACCATAAACCAGGAGAACGGCGGCCTATTTGGCGCCTACACGCCGGGCGCGCAGAATGGTGTCCTTAACGCCTACTTCACCTTCGAGCGTTGTGCAGACGCCATTGTGCTCCAAGCGCGCGTGAAGACGCAGGGAACCAAGCATAAGGTGCAACTGAAATGGAGCCCGGCTGATGGCGGCTCCATCAACATATTGCGAGACGGTACTGTCGTTGGGACGACAGCCGACGATGGAACAGCCGCAGACAATCTCGGAACACATACGGGAACATTCACCTACCAGGTCTGTGAAACGGACTCAGGCGATTGCTCGAATGAAGTCACGGTCGTGGTCCCGTAGTTGTCCCATCCGACTCCTGGAAGGCAGTTAGAGTAACTCTAACTAAAGAGCATCCGGTGAAAGCGCCGGATGTCCTTTGTGCTTTTGGTCGAATCGACGTTAGCCGCGCTCTTCATCGCCAGCCTTTTCGCGATCCAGCCCATCTTCGAATTGTCAAGTTTCTTAGCCTCATCCATAATCTGTTCTCATTCGAATTTGTCGGAACAGTAGCCGCTCTCGGTTGCGGCTTTACTCGTTGCTGTGGATCGTGACAGTCCCGGTATTGGGCGAACCGATCGCATAATTTACGTTTGGCAATAGTGTGAGGATAACGGTCTCGTCCGGCTCGGGGATTGTGTCGTCAATCGGCTGAATCGCTACATTGACCGAACGCGCGCCACTTTTGATGATGGCCTGGCCCTTGAGTCTTCTATAGTCTCTGTTGTTTTTTGCTGTGCCGCTAACCGTGTAGAGAACGGTGAGAGGATTGGCGGTATCCCCGGTCCGAGTAATCTGCACTCTGCCTACGTCGGTCGACGGAACTTCGGAGGCACTGCCATCAGTCACTCTTAGCGTAACAGTTGGCATGCCCCCGACAATATTAAACTGGGCATAGCCTTCAGTGGGGTCTTGTGTCCCGCCGCCTCCAGAGTCAGTCGTAAAGAAGTTGAGATTGATCGTCGCGCCCGCACTAGGCACGGCCCATTCATTGCCGCCGTCAGGGTTATTCGACCCATTGCCCCAGAAAAGCGGGTTATAGGTGCCGAAATTATTGCCCGCAACCGGCGTGGTTCCGGCGTTGAATTGCGTAAGCGAAATCTGCGGAAACCAACGCAAGGCGAGCAAATCACCGACTGCGAGCGTTGGGAAATTGGCCGTACTGATCGTCAGGACATTGAGCGTTTCGTCCGCGCCGCCCGAATTATTGAAACCACCGGCCGAGCCTGGGACGGTGATAACCGAAAGCACAATGTCGTTTCCCGAAGCGTATTGTCCTGGCGCGAGGCTATTCGAGAACGAGCCGTCGCCTCCCGCCGCCACGAGCACTAACACCGACTCCAGGGCCATTGGAGTCGCTGCGCTCAATCGCAATCTCCCGGCGTCGAGAATGACAGTGAAATCCGCAAAAGCCGGCGTCACAAGTGCGAGAAAGAAAAGTGCCAGAAGTTTTCTCATAACAGTCCCCGGACTGCCGCTAGGCTGCGCTCTTCATGTTAACTTTCTCTCGATCCCGTCCATCTCCCGACCCCAGTTCCTTTGCCTGACCCTCCGCGCGCAGCTTTATTGAGGCGCTAACGATAGAAATGAAAATGTCTTCGCTAACTCCTCAGTAGGGACGAAATAAGTCTGTAACGCCGGTCGCTGTTCCGTCGTAGCCCAACCCGCCGACGATCAACACCGTTCCATCCAAGAGGAGAGTGGATGTATGGCCGGCGTGCGCCCAACTCATTGGATAAGGGACATAAATGACCCAGGTTCGTGAGCTGGGATCGTACAACTGCCATCTATCCGAGATAGTTCCGTCTGTATCTATCCCGCCTGTCATCAGAGCTCGGCCATCCAAAAGCGAAGTCAGCCTCTCGTTACCCCAGTCGAGGACGGGCTCGCCAGTAGGAATGAACCGCTGCCGCCTCGGACTATAGATCGCCGCACTCCGGACGCCGCCCACAAGAACATCGCCAGTTTCAAGGAGGACGGCGCTCGCGTTGCCTCGGAAAAGGGTGTTATTTGTGTAGCTCCAGTTGCCTGTGGCTGGATCATATAGTTCCGCGCTCGTGTAGAAGGTTTGGCCATCGCCCGAGTCGCCCCCGGTTATCAGTACCTCCCCATCAGGCAACCGAGTGGCCGAATGTCTGGCGCGCGCCGTGTTCATGCTCCCAGTCAGGCTCCAGGTCGAAGTTGCTGGATCATATATCTCGGCGCTCACTTTCGCGGCGGAGTCGTCTCCAACCCCGCCTGTCACGAGAATCTTGCCGCCCGGAAGGAGCGTGGCGGTGTGGAACTGGCGCGACTCGGTCATGCTCGCGGTCAAGGTCCACGCCCGGCTGGTCACCGAAAATATCTCGGCGCTCGCGGAAGAGATCAGCGTGATCGGATCAGATCCACCGGCCACCAAGACACGGCCATCAGAGAGTAGATTGGCTGTGTGGTGCCAACGCGCTTCATTTGCCGGGTTGAGAGGGCTCCAGGAATACGCCAAGGGCCTATACAGGATGGTGCTCTTTCCATCACTGCCGTCTGCGACGCCCCCGACGACCACCACTGTCCCGTTTTTCAGCAGCGTAGCCGTATGCCCGACTCGAGCGTGAGGCATGCTTTGCACGAGGACGAAACCCTGAGCGCTCAATAGACCTGGGGCGCCGATCAATGCAGTCACGACAACCAGCGCCAATTTCGTTTTGATTTTATTATTCATATCTTTCATGCAAGGCCGCGCCAGATTCGGAGACAATGACGCATCTTGTCGAAGTGCCTGCTTCGATGTCAATCTCCAATTCGCTGACTTGGTCACTCACAATCCTTATATGGCAAGCGGGCGCGAAGTTCTGAAATATCTTAGCTCTGTTGAAAAGCATGCCAACATGCGTTGTAGTGTGCGCTGTCTCAGCGCATCCTCTCTCGATCCGCTGTGACAGCGGGCTCCAGCCCTGTTGAATGCATGCTTTTCAGCAGAGCCAAATATCTTCCAAAGGGCCGGGCCAATTTTCGGATTGACATCGCTACGCGCGTTCCATCAGCATGCCTTCGCCAATCGGTCTGGATCGGGCACGGACGCTATAACCTGGAAACCTTCTCTCCCTCTTTCAGATCTCCAACCCAAAGAAAACCACCCCAGATAAAAGGAAATCCATGCGCCGTCACACCCAACTCCCCACCACCATCTCGTCTTGCAGAACCTCACCGGTCCCTCCGGCTAACGATAATAAGAGCGCCCAGCGAACAGGTTTTCTAAGACGGTGGAACGCACTCGCGCTGCTCCTGCTCGCAGCCGTATTGGTGCAACCATGCGCGGGTGCTCCTTTTCAATTTGAGACCACCGGCAGCCTCGCCACGGCACGCTTGAGCCACACGGCGACGATGCTGCCCAACGGCAAGGTGCTCGTCGCCGGCGGTTACAACGGCGGCGCTCTGGCGAGCGCGGAACTCTATGATCCGGCAACTGGCACCTGGACAGTCACTGCCAGCCTCGCCACCGCGCGCTTTAACCACACGGCGACGTTGCTGCCTAACGGCAAGGTGCTCGTCGCAGGCGGTTCTGGATCGAGCGGCTACCAGGCGAGCGCGGAACTCTACGATCCGAAAAGTGGAACCTGGACAGCCACGGGCGGCCTCGTCACCGCGCGCGAATTCCACACGGCGACATTGCTGCCCGATGGGAAAGTCCTCGTCGCAGGTGGACGGGACAGTACCGTCACCGCTCTAACGAGCGCGGAACTCTACGATCCGGCGAGCGGGACCTGGACGGTGACCGGCAACCTCGCCACCGCGCGCTATGGTCACACGGCGACGTTGCTGCCCAGCGGCAAGGTGCTCGTCGCAGCCGGAAATAGCGGTGTAGCCTCTGACAAGAGCGCGGAACTCTACGATCCAGCGGCTGGGAATTGGGTGGCTACCGGCAGTCTCCGCGCCAATCGGTTTAATCATACCGCGACGTTGTTGCCTGACGGCAGGGTGCTCGTCGCCGGAGGCTCTGGCAGCGTCACTCTCGCGAGCACGGAAATCTACGACCCGGCAAATGGAACTTGGACGCAGACCGGCGGCCTTCGCGCTGGACGCTATAATCATACGGCGGCGTTGCTGCCCGACGGCAAGGTGCTCGTTGCCGGAGGTTCCAACACCGGCGTCGCTCTTGCGACCGCGGAACTCTACGATCCGGCGAGTGGGACTTGGGCAACGACCGGTAAACTCGCCACCGCACGCTATCTTGACACCGCTACCTTGCTGCCCAGTGGCAGGTTACTCTTAGCGGGCGGTTACAACGGCAGCGCTCTCGCCAGCGCGGAACTCTATGATTCGGCAAATGGAGCCTGGACGGTCACCGGCAGCCTCGCCACCGCGCGCGACTACAACACGGCGACCTTGCTGCCCAACGGCAAGGTGCTCGTCGCAGCCGGAAAGGACAGCAACTTCAACGACCTCGCGACCGCGGAACTCTATGATCCGGCGACTGGGACCTGGACTGCCACCGGCAGCCTCAACATCGCTCGGAGTTTTTCCACGGCGACCTTGCTGCCAAACGGCAAGGTGCTCGTCGCAGCCGGCGAGATTAACATTTCCGACGCTCTCGCGAGCGCGGAACTCTACGACCCGGCGACTGGTATTTGGACCGCGACTGGCAGCCTTGCCACCGCTCGCCTTGATCACAGGGCGACGCTGCTGCCCAACGGCAAGGTGCTCGTCGCAGGTGGTTTCTCTGGCAGCGCTCTCGCGAGTGTGGAACTCTACGATCCGGCGACTGGCATTTGGACCGCGACTGGCAGCCTTGCCACCCTTCGCGATCTTCACACGGCGACCTTGCTGCCCAACGGCAAGGTGCTCGTCGCTGGCGGTTACAACTCTATCAGCGGCTATCTCGCGAGCGCGGAACTGTATGATCCGGCGAGCGGGACCTGGGCGGCAACCGGCAGTCTCGTCACCGGACGCTCTTATCACACAGCGACCTTGCTGCCCAACGGCAAGGTGCTCGTCGCAGGCGGTCTTGGAGTTGGGAACGTCTATCTCCCGAGCGCGGAACTCTACGATCCGGCGACTGGCATTTGGACCGCGACCGGTAGACTCGTCGCCGGAGGCTATGATCGCACGGCGACCTTGCTGCCCAACGGCAAGGTGCTCGTCGCTGGCGGTGCTGGCGCCGCTTTGAGCGCGGAACTATACGATCCGGCGGACGGAAGCTGGACGGCAACCGGCAGCCTCGTCACCGGCCGTATACTTCCTACGGCGACCTTGGTGCCCAACGGCAAGGTGCTCGTCGCAGGCGGTTCTGGCGATACGAGCGCGGAACTCTACGATGTCGGCCTCGGATTCGACTCAGCTTGGCAGCCTCTGATCACCAGTGCGAGCTTGAGCAACACGCACAGTAATCGACTCCAACTCACCGGTTCGCTCTTCCAGGGAATCTCACAAGCTTCCGGCGGCAATACGCAGGATTCCTCAAGCAATTACCCGATTGTTCAGTTGCGGGCCATCGATAGCAGCCGGGTCGTATTCCTTCCGGTCGATCCGCTCCGCGGTTGGTCGGACACAAGCTTCACTTCTCTCCCGGTGAAACGCTTTCCTTTAGGCCCGGCTCTCGTAACCGTCTTTACCAACGGCATTCCGAGCCAGGCAAAGTATCTGGTCATTACCCAGGACTAGCTTAGCGTTAGCCTCGGTCGAGGCGGCGCCTGTGTGAGCCGGGATTATTCCGCGATGCCCGCGACACGCCCCACAACCAGGCAGCGTCAATCTGCTAAGTCAGTGTCAAGGATCGACCCCGATCTCAACGATCCAATGGGTTAAGCCACAATCACGAGTCTTCAGCAGAAAAAGGCCTGCTCTCCGACGCGGCGACGCTTATTGGTTATTCCAGATGGTTACGGTGGCGGTGCTGGTGTCACCGATTCCATAGTAAGGCTCGGGCACAAGGTCGACGATGACAGTGGCCCCATCTACTTGCAGTGTGTTACCGAGAGGCACGACCGGGATGTCGGCCACTCGCAAGCCCGCCTTAATCGTCACTTCCCCGCGAGGCAGGCGATAGTCGACTCCCGGCTTTGCCGTGCCGCTGACAGAATAGAAAATTGTCATCGGCGCGTCCAAACAACCGTTTCTCTTTACCTGGAATCTGCCAGGGTCCAGGTCCGCCTCGGTGGCAGTCGGATCCGACGCCACGATTTGGACAGACGGAAGATTGAGCAAAATGGTGGCATGACTGTTTCCATAGTTGGCGATGGCCAGATCGGGCGTGCCGTCATTATTAAAATCACCCGTCGCCAGGCCAAAGGGAAGAGGATGCTCTGGGAGACGAATCTGTTGTGGTACGCCAAAGTCGCCGCTACCATCCCCGAGCGCGACCACAATCCCCGGAACGTTATACAGAGTGGCGGCTAAGTCCAAATTCCCATCGCCGTCGAAATCGGTCGCAACCATGCCCTGCGGGTCGAAGACCGAAACGCTGCCGCCTGCAGTAAAATTGCCGGTTCCATCGCCAAGAAAGGTCGCGATGTGATTATCCGGAAAAATGTTGTAGACCCCCACCGCCAGATCCGGATGGTTGTCTCCGTTGAAATCGCCGATCACTACATTACTGCCGTTGCCACCCAGCGGATAGGATACAATGTTGTTGAAATTACCCTGACCGTCCCCGGCCATGATACTCACTTCCTCGGAAGTGTAAGTGGAAATGACTAGGTCGAGATTTCCGTCCTCATTCAGATCGCCGACGGCCACGGCATAAGGAAGCTCGCCCGTGGGGAAGTTTTTGGGCGGACCAAAGTGACCAGCGCCATCTCCCAACAAGACAGATAAGTCGTCGTTCTGACTGTTCAGAACCGCGAGATCCAGGTTGCCGTCGCTATTGAAGTCTCCGACACCGATTGCCAGGGGAGATTGATCGGCCTCATACTCCACCGGCGCCTTGAAGCCCGCATCGCCGTCGTTGATCAGGATGGAAATGTCGTTGTAATTCGCTACCGCAAGATCGGCTTTGCCGTCGCGGTCGAAATCGCCCACCGCCAAGCCGGCCGGAGACTGTCCCGCGGGATAATTGTTACGGTGTTTGAATCCTCCTTTCCCATCGCCCACATAGATAACCACTTTCTCGCCATTCGTCGCGGCGACGTCAGCGTTGGAGTCACCGCTGAAATCAGCCACCACAAGGTTAAGCGACGCCCCGCCCAAGGGAAGCTGGCCCGCCACAGAGAACCCGACTTGGTCGCAACCCTCAACCGACGAGCTGCCCAGGCACCCAAGGACGCCTCCAGCCAACACGAGCAGGGCGATCCGAATGGATGGGGAATTCGGAGTTCTCAATATTGTTGTGGTCAGATTCATATGATTCGTTTCGACTTCAGGAGCTTGTTTGGGCAAATTCGATTAAACGGTTTTTATACCACGAAAATTCACTCGAGTATAGAACAGAAATTGATCGCAAGGCCAACTGTTTGATCGCCGACACCCTCTCGCCCCCAAGCTCTACTCGAAATCCAGATCCTTAGCGTTCGTTCCTGTAAAGCTAACAGATGTCTGGGTTTTATAGGTCTTGTCAGGAATTTCTCGTTTCAATGCCAGGCCTTTTTCATCGGCAATATCTATCGTTATCGCTTCGACTCTATGCTAAGCGCAAACATCGGTTGTGCACAAAATTGCGGCAGTTACAATTAATAAAGCAAGAATCGGCTCCATACTGGCCTCTCGCCCCAAACGAGGCGGTTCATATCTTCATATTCCGGTTAAATTACCGGCCCCGCCGCGGACGATTCCCCAAGTGGTCGCTAGAAGTTACATCCGCGTTACCTTTCCTCATTCGCACCCACGCCAGCGCTGGATCAGACTCCGCCTCCTATGAAACTATCACCACTTTCCCGCCTCGGATCTCTCGGAATCGTCGCTCTTCTCTGCTGCAGCGCCAGCGGCGCTCTCGCCGCCAGTGCGACCTGGCAGCAAAACGCGGCGACAGGAAACTGGAATACGCCCGCCAACTGGACCCCCGCCGCCGTGCCTGACGGTCCTGCCGATGTCGCCACCTTTGCCGCCTCAAGCCAGACTGACGTCTCCGTCACGAGCGGCATTACTCTGGACAGCATCGTCTTCCAGCCAGACGCGAGCCCTTTTACCATCAACACCTCGTCGGAGTTCGCCATTGTGCTCATCAGTGGTGCAGGTGTGATCAATAATTCTGCCTTTGCGCAGAACTTCCTTATTGGCGCGGTCGGGCACGATCAGGGGGCGCTTGATTTCTCAGGCAATGCGACGGCTGGGAACGCGATTTACAACCACGGCGGCGGGGCGGCGCGCGGGTCATTTGGCGGCACCACTTCATTTTTCAATAGCTCGACGGCTGACACTGGCACCTTTTTTCTTAACGGCGGCGCTGCTAACACGGCAGCAGGCGGCGGCGTTCTCTTCTTCGACAGCTCAACCGCAGGGCGCGCGAATTTCACCGTCAATGCCGGGATGGTGCGCGGGGCCACGGGCGGTCACGTCGAGTTTGCCAATACCTCGACAGCCCATAAGGCGACTCTTATGGCGAATGGCGGAACCAACGGCGCCGGCGGAGGCACAATTTTCTTTCTCGATGATTCCCAGGGTGGCCAGGCCAACGTCCTCCTTGTCGGTAACGGCACACTTGACCTCTCCCTTCACAATGCTCCGGGTGTGACGCTTACCTCCGTCCAAGGCGATGGCCTGATCTCGCTCGGTTCGTCCACCCTCACTTACAACAACAAACTGGATATCACTTTTTCCGGAGTCATCTCCGGCGCCGGCGCTCTCGCGAAGTTAGGCAAAGGAAGTCTGGAGCTGACTAACGCTAATACTTATGCCGGCGGAACTGCCATAAGAAAGGGAACGCTCCTCGTAAACAATACGATCGGCTCCGCTACAGGCACCGGCCCGGTTCGCGTCGAGTCTGGTGCGCTGGGTGGAGATGGAACCATCGCCGGCGCAGTGACAATTGGCGCTGGCATCCCGGGCAACGGCGCCTTTCTTACCCCGGGCCCGACTTTCGGCAACCCTGGTACGCTCACCATTCTGGGCCAGTTGAGCTTTGATTCCGACGGCTTCTTCAATGTGGGGTTCAAGAGGGAGGCAGCCGACCAGGTCACCGCCAACGGCGTCACGATTGATTCCCAGGCGCAATTTGCGTTTTTCAACAGCCATGGATCCATCCTTTCTGCTGGCACAGTCTTAACTCTGATTAACAATACGGCGGCAACCCCGATTGCGGGTGAGTTCGAAAATCTTCCCAACGGTTTCGTCTTCACCTCTGGGGGCAATACCTTTCAAGTCAGCTATACTGGCGGTGACGGGAACGATCTCACCCTCACGGCCCTGCCCTAACTTCCTGCCCGACTACAACCCTTCGCGCTTGAGTGGATGGCGAGTGCAGTCGATTGCATTCAGCTGCTCGACTACTGAAATCACCCTAAGCCCACTGTCCGTCAAATCAGGGCGACCCCAACTTGACACCATTTTCCTCCAAGTTCATCGGGTTCAGGCGAAACTTCTGGCCTGGCATAATCCGCTTCTGACGTTTCTTGGCCTGCTCGTCCTCCTGTTCAAGCGCCGCATCACCCGGTGCCTGCGGCGGTCGCGCATCGGCAAGGAATCCAGTTCCCCGCCCACGGCAGCAGTTCAACTGAACAGGTTTTCTTCTCTGGATCGCACTTTTTTTGCAATTCCGCCGACTTTTCTCTTTTGGAAAGAAGTGAAGACATATCCAGTCCAATCCGGACGAAAACCTGGAAAGCAAAATCAATATGAACGGCCTCATCAAATCCATTGCTCAATTCGCCTCCTCCAATCGAATTTGCTCTTTGCTTAGTCGGCGTCGTGCTCGCATTAGCTGGGCTAAACAAAACCGCAAACGTAATGTAATCCATCTCCCGACCGGGACTTACGTCCTGTCCATCCCCAGGAGGAGCCTGCGATCTTAATCCGCCCAGTAATCCGCCGGCCTTCATCGCCTCGGGCCCCTACAAGGTACACCGCTCCTTAAACTCAACCTGTGGTGCCCGGCGCCATGCTCCACAATCAACCAGCATTTATCTGGCATATCACGTGACAAGAATCGCCCTCGATAAGACACCCATTACGGTACGGGAAGGCTAATGAAGTCAGCGAAAACGATTTTGCTTGCTTCGGCCTACGACTTTCTCTCTTCAACTGATGGAATGAAATTAATAATATTCCTTCCAGTCCTTCTCCTCTCCACCTTCCTCAGTCTGCTCGACGTGCCTACGGCCCAGGCTGGCAGCGCCACCTGGACTCTTAATCCCACATCCGGCGACTGGAATACAGCCGCTAATTGGACACCCGCGACCATACCGAACTCACCAACCGATATCGCCACGTTCAGCGCTCTCTAATACCCCCAGCGTTTCTTTATCGGCAAACACCCAGGTGGACGGCCTGACTTTCGACGCCAGCGCGAGCGCCTATACGATAAGTGTTATTCCTGGCATTGGTCTTACCCTCGATGGCGTCGGCATGACCAATAGCTCCGCAATCAATCAGAATTTTGTCACCACTACGGATCGCTCGGGCAGGCAAGGCGTCATCGTTTTTACTAACAGCGCAACCGCAGGCGATGGCACTTACGTTCACCAACAACCCCAGCATCCAAAAGTGGGGCCTTCCCAGGATGGACGCAGTTTCTGAGCAGCTCAAGTGCGGGCAACAGCACCTTCTTGAATAAAGGCAGTGCTAAGCCTTCCTTACAAACGGAGGCTTTACCTTTTTCTACAACAGCTCCACCGCCGGCCATGGCGCATTCACGATCGAGGGCGGACAGATCAGCGGTGCTTCTCGCCGGGGAGGTGATGTTCTTTGATACCTCGAGCGCGGCGATGGTGTTTTCCTCCTCGAGGGCGCGCCTGTCACCGGAGCGCTCGGCGGTTACATAGAATTCGATGAGACCTCCTCCGTCGGGCATGCCACTTTCACGACAAACTCGGGACCCTCCGACTTTAACAGTCGCAGCCTCGATCACCTTTGGCGACAGCTCGGACGCAGGCGACGGCATTTTCATCAACAACGGCGGTCCTGCAGGTTCGTTCGGCGGGGTCACAGTCTTCAACGACACCACGACGGCAGATAATGCAGTTCTTATTGCAAACAGCGGGGCGGGCAGTGGCGGCGGAATCGGTTTTTCCGGTGACTCCACGGGTGGCACCTGCAGCATCCAGCTTTTTGGTAACGGAAGTCTCGATCTCAGCTCTCACAATCCACCCGGCCTGACGATCGGCTCACTGGAAGGCGACGGTGTGGTGTTTCTCGCGAACAATCTGACGATTCATAACGACCAGGACGCTGTTTTTTCCGGGATCGATTCAGAGCGTGGCCATGACTGGCTCACTTACGAAAGAGGGCAACGGAACTCTTACCCTATCCGGAGCTAATGCATACCACTGGAGGAACTACCGTGAACAGCGGCCGGTTAATCCTCATAAGTAGGATTGGCTCTGCGACGGGCAAGGGGGCTGTGCGGGTGAATGGTGGGACTCTCGGAGGAACCGGCCAGGTGCTAGGGACAGTCAGCGTTGGCACTGCCACTAACACCGCCAACCTTGCCCCGGGCGTGACCAGGAAGCCCGGCCAGCTGGTTATCGCCAATACACTGTCTTTTAGTCCCATGGCGAGATATGAGGTTGATCTAGCCAGCGCGTTGCCCGCCGCCGACGAAGTTGTGGCGAAGGGCGTAACTATTGATGGCCGGTGCAACTATTAGGATCAGAGATGCCAGTCTCAACGCGCTTCCGAGCGGCACCGTCTTCACCATCATCGGGAACACGGCCGCGACACCGATCAGCGGCACTTTTAGCAACCTCGCCGACAGGTCGATTTTAACTGTCGCGAGCAACACTTACCTTGCGAGCTACGAGGGCGGTGATGGGAACGACCTTACGCTAACGGTCGTGCCCTAGCAGATATCTTCGCGCTGAGCATCAGGTCAATTTGTCGCTTGACTTAGTCAAGGCGGGCAAAGAAGCGGCCAAAGCGATCCGCAGCGTCCGCGCCACGAGCACCCCTCGTCGGTGTTCGGCGACAATGGCAGATCATTTCTTGACAGAGCGGATCCATTCCTGCCGGGAGGATGGCAAGTTCGGAGACGGACCCGCAGCCGCTCGCCGGCGCGGTTGTTGGCTCACGTTGGCCGCATTTTCGAGCGATCTCGCACCTTGCGTGCCCTCAACCGGCTGCGCGGTTCCTCTTTGAATCGCACTTTTTTTGCAATTCCGCCGACTTTTCTCTTTTGGAAAGAAGTGAAGACATATCCGGTCCAATCCGGACGAAAACATGGAAAGCAAAAGCCAATATGAACAACATCATCAAGTCCGTTGCTCAATTCGCCTTCTTCAATCGAATTTGCTCTTTGCTCAGTCGGCGTCGTGCTCGCATTGGCTTGGCTGAAACAAGACCGCAAGCGTAGTATAATCCATCTCCCGACAGGGACTTACGTCCTGTCCATCCCCGAGGGGATCAGAAGATAAGGGTCAGCCATGATTTCTTGGCCGAGCGAATCCATTTCTGCAAGGAGAATGGCAAGTTCGGAGGCGGATCCGCCGCCGCCCGTCGGCGCGGTTGTTGGCTCACGTTGGCCGCACTTCCCATCCTCCGGTGCGTGGCCAACCAGCTCTGCGGAATCGTCTTCCCGTTCCCCGATGATTCGAGCGATCTCCACCTAGCAGGCCTCGGAACCCGGAACCCGGCTGCGCGCTTTTCTTCTCTGGATCGCACTTTTTTTGCAATTCCGCCGACTTTTCTCTTTTGGAAAGAAGTGAAGACATATCCGGTCCAATCCGGACGAAAACCTGGAAAGCAAAATCAATATGAACGGCCTCATCAAATCCATTGCTCAATCCGCCTCCTTCAATCGAATTTGCTCTTTGCTCAGTCGGCGTCGTGCTCGCATTGGCTGGGCTAAACAAGACCGCAAGCGTAATGTAATCCATCTCCCGACAGGGACTTACGTCCTGTCCATCCCCGGCGGGATCAGAAAATAAGGGTCAGACATGATTTCTTGGCCGAGCGGATCCATTTCTGCAATCAGGATGGCAAGTTCGGAGGCGGACCCGCCGCCGCCCGTCGGCGCAGTTGTTGGCTCACGTTGGGCGCACTTCTCAAACTCAGATGCTCGGCCAACCAACTCCGTGAAATCGTCGTCCTGTTCCAAGTGATTCGAGCGATTCCACCTTGCCGGCCTCGGAACTCCGGAACCCGGCTGCGCGGCACGCCTTTCTTTCGAAGCGAACTATTCGCTGTCAAGATTAGATGCCTGACCTCTATTCCCTGACCCCGGAATCGCATTACACAAAATTCTTCGAAACTTCTGCCGGCGAATTCCGTAGTATGTTGGGGAAGACTCCAACTCAAGATTAAAAACAAAGGCTCCAAACAATGAAAAAGCTCCTCTTAACGGCACTCTTTAATCCACTCCTTTTCAGCAGTGCTCTTATCCTCCTGTATCCTCAAGCGGGTTTGGCACAAGCGCAGCCCACAGCCGACTACGACGCCGCCAGAGACTTTTCGATCAGCTCGAACCCGAACGGGGTCTGGTCTTATGGCTGGCTAGCTTCCCTCGGGTCTCCGCTCAATCTCTATACGGTGACTGACAGCACTACGTTTAGTGGCCTGAGCGCGTGGCTGGAGACTGGCATGACGATGTATGCTCCTCCGCTTGTCGGACATAACGACACTCAGGCTACGCTTTGCTATCTTAGCTTTTGTGTTCCCCCCGCATATCTCCAATTGCATCCGGGTGTCAACAATGAGGTAAGCGTCGTGCGTTGGACCGCCCCAACATCAGGGACCTTCTTCCTTGAAGGGGCGGCAAGAGGGTTGGATTTGTATACTTCAACGAGTTTTCTCGCGCTACTTAATTCAGAACAACGCCTTTTTAGCGCAACAATAATTGACCGTGACCCTCCGCATTATTTCCATCGCACGCTCACGGTGTCGGCTGGAGACACGGTCGATTTCGTCGTCAATTTCGGCCACAACGGTAGCTATTTCAATGACAGCACCGGCATTCAGTTCAAGCTCACTCAGATGCAATAGGAACGGAGTCTTTCCGCTCCCTACGGCCCCATGTTTTCCTCGGGATGATCGGGAGTGATTCCATTAGCCGGGGAGGTCCGGGATCCGGGGTCGATCCTTATAAGATGCGACCCCAAGAGACCCGCCCTGCAGAGTAGCCACCGCGCTCGATCCTTGCCAGCATTCCTTTCCAATCAGTTCTAATTATTGTCCACAAGGCGCGGATGGGCCTTGTTAGTTACGAGCTGGGCCTTGATCTGCTGAAGCTGCGCACTCTGCTCCTTAATTTTTGCCATCACGCTTTGCAGTTGTGATTTCAACTTCCGCGATGGTGGCTTGTTGCTGTTGATTCAAGCTCGTTTGTTCCTCCACCTTGCGGTGCTCCTTGAGAAACTCATTAAGCAACATCGCATTGACCGCGTCGTAGCGAACAGTGTAAGGCTTACCGTTGTCGTCACGCGCAACTAAGCCCGGATTCACTTTTTCGACTTGCTCAGCCACTAGGCCGAATTGCGGGATGCCGTCAGGGTCAAGATCATGCTTGTAGCGGAAGGTGACAGGCTTCAGCGAGAGAATAGCCTCGCTTGAGTTGTTCATCGGCTTGATTGCCTCCTTGTAGCGGGCCGACGACGTCACCGTTCCGAGATGACCCGTGCTATCGACTATTACACCCGCTCCTGCCGCCACAGTCACACCGCTGATGCCAGCAATGTAGGTGTTCTTATGCGCTTTGTCGCCAATGCGGATTCTCGCCGACTCCAACGTGTCCCACGGGAATATTGAAGCCGGAGCCCGAAACAACTACGTTATCGAGGACAACATTGGAGCGATTCGCAATCGTGACGGCCGGGCCGCCGCCACATGCACGCAACAACAGCGCTCCGAAGACTAAGAATCCGCGTCTCACAAGACCTAACTAAAGGATAACCGGCTTTTTCGCCGGTTATCCAGTGCATTGCCAGCAACTCCAGCTTTGTCTCAAGTTTGAGAATGGTCCGATTCGCCTGGGGTCGCTGCTCCCCCAGTAAGAACCGGCCCACTGCGGAACGACGGAACCAACGAACTGAGGGGACGCCGTCCGTTTGAATCAGCGAACCCTGCTGCAACGGGGCGAGCCTACTGAGAAGTTAGCGTGATTTTGGATACGATTTTACCGGAGCTCGCCACCCACATGCTTGTTCCATCATAGATGATCGTCTCTGGGTCACCGACGTCGACGGTGCCGACGTGAGCGCCATCCCTCGCCCGCAGTATGGTCACGGAGCGGCCGCGTGGGGCACCCAGATTTAGCTTCCAGATGTTCGCACCGTCAAAAGCAACATCACCTCCATGTTCCGCCGGGAAGCCCCCTACGATCGCACCATCGCGGGTCCGCACTGCGGTGACAGTGTTGTCGTCACTGGAGGAGAACCACAGTTTCCTTCCGTCGAACGCGAGATCTCCCCCGGGGGATGATATCACCACCCCGATCACTTTGCCATCGCTCGGACGCACCCTCTCCAATCCTAGGCCCCCTGTGATCCAGATGTTGTCACCGTCGAAGAGGACCGCCCCGTCCCACGACGCGCCGACCGGAAACGTGCCCAGCACAGTACCATCACTGGCGAGCAGTTTGGTTACGGTGCCGTCATAGACATTTGCCACCCAGATGTTCGCTCCATCGTAGGCCATGCCAAGCGGATAATAGCCGACCACGAAGGTGCCGAGTCGCGCGCCGTCGCTCGCCCGCAGCTTTGTGACGGTGTTGGAGTAGAAATTGGAAGCCCAAATATTGGCGCCATCGAAGGTGAGACCGTGTGGGTCATCTCCCGCGAAGAATCTGCCCAGCTGGGTGCCGTCGCTGGCGCGCAGTTTGGTAACTTTGTTGCTGCCGTAGGATGAAATCCAGACATTTGCTCCGTCAAAGGTCATCCCCGCAGTCTTGCCTCCCAACGGGAAAGTTTGGATTGTAACCGACAAGTCGCGTTGCTCGGCCCTGGCCAGCAGGGAAAAACAGCCGCTGCAAAGTAGGAGTGTGGAGAGGATGGAAACAGGCAAGATTCTAGAGGATTTCATAATCGAGTTTTATGGGATTTACATTCCTGTCTCAATCCCGGATTTGGACTTGGTCGATGAAACATCCGGCGGCCGAATCGGCGTTGAAGCTCATCTGAAAATCCAACGTACGACGGGTTGGGGGTTAGCTCGGCTGACTGGTTAGGCGTAGCGCTAGATTTCATGCAGATATTCGACCTTCGTCGTCACTTTCGGTTTGATGCCAGCCAATGCCGGAAGGAGATGGTTGAGAACCTGTTCGGCGGTCATCCGGAATGAGGACGCACCCTCGCGATGTCTGATGCGAGCCATCGACGAAATGATCGAGGCCGCTCAAAGAGTCTTCATCCATTGCCTTGGGGGTCGCGGAAGGAGCGGCGCGCATTTTAGATAAAACGCGAGAACCTTCCCTTCGCTAGCGCCCCTTAGGGAAAGTGAAACACGTCGTCTTGCAGTTCAGCCCCGATCGCGGTGTTCCGCTTGATAATCCCGCTCAGCGTCTGCGCCTGAACCATAGCGAGGGTGGCGGGGTCCAGGTAAGACTCATACCAGAAACGGTCTCCATCTCGCGTGCGTTCGAACTGATCCTTCAGGATCGTCCAGAATGTTTCGCCGACTTTTCCACCGTTGATATGGTCTTCCACGATGCCACCCTCCCAAAGATCGACATCGCCCGGAGAGCTGTAGGCTGCGGCAAGTTTCGCCTGAAGGTCAATGTTCGAGGTCATTTCAGCGAAGGTTGTCCTTGGTGGCAGGCCAAAATCGATTCTCACCTGATTATAACCCGGCAAGCCATGATCGCGCCCCCGCTGAATATCGAACGCAACTAGGTCGAAGCCAGTCGGGCCGACGTGGAAACACCTAACTCCATCGATGACATAACCATCAAGTTCCTGGGGAACCTGGTTGGCCAGCCCGCGCAGGAAGGGATCGATTCCACTCTTGGTTATGAGCTGCGGCGCAAATATCGTTTCCCCCAAAGGCAGATCTTGCACAATCACCTTCTGTTTGTTCATTAGAATGATGTCGGGGGGCACCATTGTGTGGCCCATCCGGAATGCCGCGGTGGCGAAAGCAAGCGAAACCCGCGGGTCAACGGTTTTATCGTAGCCGGCGTAGGGAGTAAGAGCATTCGGGCCGAGCAAAATCGGGATGAAATCCCGATAGGTAATTAGTTGAATTTCCGCGTCCACGATCGCCCGCGCTCGCAGATAGATGCCATCATCGTCCAAGGTCGGATCTCCGGCTTTTATGATGTCTGCCCAGCCGTTATGCTCGCGCATAAAGAGCGTCTGCATTGCTAACAAGGCGACATTCTCATTGGCGCGGACGTCGCCGGCCAAAAAGAACACGGTTGGGTCGGGGGCACGCTCCGGCTGGTTCGGTAGGCCGTACACGTTGAACGGCAGAAGACCGCCGTCGCTCGACGCCAAATGGCCGGTGCCGTCCAAAGTACAGGATCACACGCGAGCGCAAGAGGTCGGAGCCATACACGAACGACGCATCGAGGAACGCGCTGTTTGCGTTGATCTGCTGGCAGACTCCGTCGATCATTGTCGAGTTGGAGCGCCGGAAGTAAAGCACCTTGTCTCCCAAACATCTTGGATCAAAGCAAGGATCGCACTTCCCCACGGGAATATCGAACTCTTCCGGCGGACTGGCGACCTTGATCAAGGTCATATCTTCATCGACAATATTTCCCCAGGCCCAAACGAAGCTGGAAAGCCCTGAGCCGTCCAGGATCCCAGGGTCACTTATCACATTGACCAGGTCACTGATCTCGCGCGCGCCCAATCTACCCGCGCCCGCAGGCGTGCAGGATCCATCGCCGTAGCCGACGGTTGTGTTTCGTAAATCCACCGTCCCAGCCTGACCAAGGTCTTGGGGCGCATTGTTTCTTCCGTCAATGGAACGAAACTCAAACGGATACATTGCTGGCGCTGCATTCACAATTGGCGTCAGCGCGGCAGGTGCCGCCGCCGTGTTCGGTCCCGATTTCGACTCGAATGCGTCGAAAACGTCGCGTGAAGTGGGATTGTACGGGTGTTGAAACCACAGGCGCGTGATTGTAGGATCCGGTGAAGCGGCAAGAACTGTCATCGCGGGCAGCGACCACAGGATAACGGCGAGTGAGCGAGCCATTGGGCAGGCGTTCATATTGATTGCTTCCTTTCAGCCTGGATGTGTTTGCCGCGACTAGAGGTCTGAAGGAGGGGTGGAGGCCCCAGGATAAACATCCGCGCCTGATTCAGATCAATATGATGACGGATCTTGATCACCCGCCTGCCACAATGTCAATGCTCAAATTCGCTGCTTTACACCGAGTGCTTCAAACGAAACCCATGCGCCTTTGAATTTCTTACATGGCCGAACTTCGATGATCCTCACTCGGGACATGCTCGACCGCCTTCATGGGTCGCTCGATCACACCCTGTTTGATTGCCTTTAGTAGATTCGGATATCGCCCCTGATGAGTGTGCCGCTGGCGGAATAACCGTCACTCAAGATGATTGAAAGGGTATCCGAGGTTCCGGGCGAGCCATTGTCAGTCACATTCACGTTGAACTTGACTTCGATTCCGTCCTGCAACTGACCGCCGCTGAAGTGGGCGCTGTTGCCAGTGATGGAAAGGTTGCGAATCCCGGCATTGGTTATGCAGACACCGGCCACGGGATCGCAAAAATAGAAATGGCCGATCATGCCGCTCTCATCGGCCTGAGTCGCACTAAACACGAAGGGCACTTCATTCCCCTGGTTGTCGAGGAGGCCACGACCTTGGACCTGGGTGGCTCTGATTCCGGGATTGTAAAGTTCTGCGCTTGCGAGCAAAGGGCCGCCCTGCCCTACACCGCCTGCAACCAGCACCTCGCCATCGGAGAGCAATGTTGCGCTGTGATAGACCCGAGCAGAATTGAGGCTGCCGGTGAAGGTCCAAGTTCCTGTGGCTGGATCGTAGCGTTCCGCGCTCGCGAGAATGCCGTCGTTGCCCACGCCGCCTGCAACCAGCACCCTGCCGTGGGAGAGCAATGTTGCGGTATGGATGACCCGACCAGTATTAAGGCTGCCAGTGAGAGTCCACGTTCCCGTGGCTGGATCGTAGAGTTCCGCGCTCGCGAGAATTGCGCCGCTGCTGGCGTCATAACCGCCTGCGACAATTACCTTCCCGCCGAGCAGCAACGTCGCCGTGTGACTACGGCGTGCGGCGACGAGGCTCCCGGTAGCCGTCCAGGTCCCGCTCGCCGGATCGTAAAGTTCCGCGCTCGCGAGAGAGGCGTTGTAGGGATACTCGCCACCTGCAACCAGCACCCTGCCGTCGGAGAGCAACGTTGCCGTGTGGTCCTCCCGAGCCGTATTGAGGCTGCCGGTTAGGGTCCAAGTTCCTGTGGCTGGATCGTAGAGTTCCGCGCTCGCGAGGTAACCGTTGTCGGGGCTAAAGCCACCTGCAACCAGCACCCTGCCGTCGGAGAGCAACGTCGCCGTATGGAATGCCCGAGCAGTATTGAGGCTGCCGGTGAGAGTCCAAGTTCCCGTGGCTGGATCGTAGAGTTCCGCGCTCGCCAGATAGCTGGAGTTATTGCCAAGGCCACCTGCGACGAGTACCCTGCCGTCGGAGAGCAACGTTGCCGTGTGGTCGATCCGAGCCGTATTGAGGCTGCCGGTTAGGGTCCAAGTTCCTGTGGCTGGGTCGTAGAGTTCCGCGCTCGCCAAGCCGCCACCGCTTGCGACCAGCACCCTGCCGTCGGAGAGCAACGTCGCCGTGTGGTAATTGCGGGCAGTATTGAGGCTGCCGGTATACTCCCAGTGAAACGGAGTAGCGGCACACGGTTGCACGAGCATCAGCCCTGCTCCCAGAAGAAGCAGCGGGATTGCGAACTGCCGCGCCGCAATCAAGGCAACGGATTGCAGATCGGTGAGCGCGTTCGCAAGTGAGGTTCTGATTGGATTTTTGGCCTTTGGCAGTTGAGTTGGATTGTTCATGGAGCGTTTTCGTTTTTCCCTGGGTAGTTCACTTCCGACCGCCGGTCTGAAAGAGGGGTGGAGACGCCCAAGGATAAGCATCCGCGCCAGATCCAGATCTATTCGATTGGCAGATTGACCGATTCGCCTTGCCCTTGTCGAGCACAAAATCTTACCCGCAAGACGAAAACAAAAAGCCGCCACGCAATGAGGCATGACGGCTGATTGCGAAATGCTTACGGTTGGCGGCCCGGCTGCTTTACTGATTGTTAGCAACGATCCGCGGAGCGGGTCTTTCTGCTGCAAGCTGGTCGCTTACCTTCTGGATTTGCGCTGCCTGTGCCTTGAGGGCTGCCGTGAGGTTCTCAATCTCCTTTTGCTGTTCAGCTTTAGTCGACTGTTGCTGTGCAACAGTCGCTTCCAACTCCTGCTGTCTTCGCGTCTGTTCCTCCACCTTGCGGTGCTCTTTCAGGAACTCATTGAGTAACATCGCGTTCACCGCCTCATAGCGCACCGTGTAAGGCTTGCCTTGGTCATCCCTGGCCACTAAGTCCGGATCAACCTTCTCTACTTGCTCGGCCACCAGGCCGAATTGCGGGATGCCTTCGGGATCAATTTCGTGTTTGTAGCGGAAAGTAACCGGTTTCAGGGCGAGAATCGCCTCACTCGCCTTGTCCATTGGCTGGATGTTCTGTTTGAAGCGGGCGGAAGAGGTGGTGGTACCCAGCCGGCCGTTTGCATCAATGAGCACCCCGATGCCACCGGCTACGGTGGTGCCTCGGATACCCGCGATCACGGTTGTCGTCTGCGTTCCCTTCTTGCCGATTCGGATTGTATTGGATTCGCCGCACGACACCCTTGTTGCCGATGTCGATGTTATTACTGCCGATGGTGAGGTTGATTCCAGCCGAATCTCCCAAGGCGATGTTGCTGCTCCCGCCGGTATTATTCTGGAGTGCGTTGTCGCCGACCGCAGTATTGCTGGTGCCACCGGAGTTCAGTTCAAGCGCTCCTCGCCCGTTGGCCGTATTGTTGTAGCCGGTGGCGTTGGAATAGAGCGCCACAACTCCAGTGGCGGTGTTCGAGGCGCCGGTGATGTTGGAATAGAGCGCCTCACTTCCAGTGGCGGTGTTTGAGCCGCCGGTGGTGTTGGAAGTGAGCGCCTCCTGCTCCGGTGGCCGTGTTGAAGTTGCCGGTGGTGTTGGAATGGAGCGCCACATATCCGCTGGCCGTATTGTAGGAGCCAGTTGTGTTGAATTCGTGAGCGCTACCGCACCGCTGGCAGTATTGTTGTAGCCGGTGGTATTGTAATAGAGCGCCACATCTCCGCTGGCCGTGTTGGAGTAGCCGGTGGTGTTGGAATAAAGCGCAAAACTCCCATTGGCCGTGTTCCAGGAGGCGGTGGTGTTGGAATAGAGCCATAAGCTCCGGTGGCGGTATTAGAATTCCCGGTGTTATCGAAGTCAGTGGTGTTGTCGTAGAGCGCATGGAACCAATCGCCGTGTTAAATCCCCCTACTGTATTGAGCACCATCGCGGATGCGCCGATTGCGGTATTGTCGGTTCCACTCGTGTTGTTCGTCAGCGCGTAGGAGCCGAACGCTGTTTCTTGACCACCCGACCCAAAATTGAGAAGCGCGTTATCGCCCTGGTAGGTGTTTCAAAAAAAGCAACCATCCTCGCATACGTCAGCCGCCCGCGCTGCCACAGTAAACCCAGTAGCGATCATGGCGGCGACCAGAAAGACCTTCCGTTTCGTCTTCGGCAGGATGATCGAGTTTTGCAAACATGCGATTCCCTTAGTCAGCTCAGTTGGCTTTTTCATTTTAATGTTCCCTTCTCGCCTGGCTGGTTCGGTATGCTCGTTCCAGATCTGAAACGGGGGATGCTTCCCAGGCGAAAAGCATCTCCGCCGGTTCCAGACTTGTGGGTAATATTCCACGGCTGGGGCGAACGCTTGTCAAGCCCTTCCGATTTCTAGCTTGGAATGGCGTTTGCTGAATCATACCGGGTCCTTGTTGTTTGCGGAATGTCTCCACTCCTTCCAAAAGGAAAAAGCGCCCAGAATTGCAAAGAAAGTGCGAATCGGGGCAGAAATCTTCTGTGATGGTGTCACACAGGGGGGCTAAGGCAAAGTCTCCCCGCTGCGGTCGCCCCCGCCTGGTCGATGACGGATTGGTTAGTTGGGACGCTTGCCGGCTTTCGCTTCGGCGGGCGTTAGGCCAGTAGGTTGGCAGTGAGTTGGATCCCAACCAACCTTTACCGGTGCTTTCCAATCCTTGTTTGCGATCGCAGTGTCTATTGCACCCACAAGCTTTGTAGGAACGCCCCAGCGAATACCTGTGACTAAACCTTGCTTTTCGGCCGCAGCAGCGAGTCGCAGCAAATACTCCTTACCTTCCTGTGCGGGATGATCGTCATCGAGCATATCCACTGCAAGTGCTTCCTTGGTCCCGTCGTCTCGCGTTACGTTGTGAAAGCCATACTTGAGTTTTGAGTGACCGGAATTGAAGGCTTCGAGTTGGTCCTGTGGTGAGCGCCATCCGTCTTGGATGCGCGGGCGCAGTCCTTGGTTTTCTAAATCGTCGATGACTGCCTTGATCCGCTTGCGGAATGTTCGATACGGCTCTGTAAGTCGGCCAACGTTGCGCTGTTTCGTCGTTCTTCGTTCATGGTTCGTTATGTGTTTTGTAGGAATTCGCACAAAGCGGGGTCGCATCTATACATTTGACATTTGTTTCGATTAGTTTCTCCGCCGTCTCGCGGCTTTTTGGCTTAAGCCGGCGCAGCCGTTGCGCCACCGCGGCATAATTGATTCCTCCAAAGAAATCCCCTAACTCCCGCTGACTCAAACCGCATTTTTCCCAAATTACCCCAGAGCGCCACATTGCTCGTTTCTAAACCACCCATCGACAATGTTAAATGTAGAGATGAGACCCCAAGCGGACCCCCGCTACAACGAGCCTCAGGACAAGCGGCTGCTGGCTTCTCGTGCTTATCTGCTGAGCAGGAAGCCGTGACGCCTCCCGTAGCGACCACAGTATCCCGTGATCGCTCCCGTTCGGTTAATGCTAGAAGGGAGGGTGTCTGCCGAGCCCGGGACATCAAACGTGGTAATGTTTCCGTTGTTAGCGCGGACGAAGCCATGACCCAGTTCGCTCGCGTCATAAGAGTATCCCGTGATCGCCCCCGTTGGGTTGATGCTAGAAGGGAAGGTGCTTGCCGAGCCCGGGACATCAAACGTGGTAATGTTTCCGTTGCCAGCGCGGACGAAGCCATGACCCACGAAGCTCGCGTCATAGTAGTATCCCGTGATCACCCCCGTTGGGTTAATGCTATTAGCGACTGTGGTGTGTGTCGAGCCCGGGACATCAAACGTGGTGATGTTTCCGTTGCTATCGCGGACGAAGCCGTGATACAGGCCGCTCGTGTCAGAGTACTCTCCCGTGATCGCCCCCGTTGGGTTAATGCTATAAGGGAGGGTGCCTGTCGAGCCCGTGGGGGTCAAACGTGGTGATGTTTCCGTTGTTTATCGCGGATGAAGCCATGATCCAGGCCGCTCGCGTCAAAGTTCTCTCCCGTGATCGCCCCCGTTGGGTTAATGCTCAAAGGGAAGGTGCCTGCCGAACCCGGGACATCAAACGTGGTGATGTTTCCGTTGTTATCGCGGACGAAGCCATGATTCGGGCCGCTCACGTCATAGTAGTTTCCCGTGATGGCCCCCGTTGGGTTAATGCTACAAGGGGAGGTGCCTGCCGAGCCCGGGCATCAAACGTGGTGATGTTTCCGTTGTTATCGCGGACGAAGCCATGATCCAGGCCGCTCGCGTCATAGTCACTCTCCCGTGATCGCCCCCGTTGGGTTAATGCTATAAGGGAAGGTGTCTACCGAGCCCGGGGGGTCAAACTTGGTGATGGTCCGCGCGGACAATTGAACTGGGATCGCCAGCGCGACGAATCCGCTTATTGCGCTAAGCAACTTCAAGGTTCTGGACCTCGCGTTTGTCTCCTTATTGCGGGATGAAGTTGTCTTGGCGAACTGAATTGACTCATACATATGGAGGTTTCCTTTCACCCGGGGTATTTACCTGTGACCGGCAGGTCTGAAAACGGCGTGGAGGCTCCCCCGGGGATAAACGTCCACGCCAGATTCAGATCGAATTGAGGGCGCATCTTGATGACGCGCCCGCCCCGATGTCAATCTCAAATTCGCTGGCTCGCGCGAAGCGAATGGCGCGCAGTCGCGCGCACAGCGAGGAGAAGTGGTCATGTCTTTTTAGATTTAACCCCAAGTAGATTCGTGAGCCGTTGATTGTCGTAAAGACGATTTTGCTAGCGAGCGTTCTACTATCTTGAGACAATCATGGGCATGAAAACGCCTGCCCTAATTCTCTTTATCGGAATTGCGCTCATCAGCACGAGTTTTGTCGAGGTCCGGGCGACCATCTGGACTCCCACAGGCAGCCTTACCCAGCCACGGCACAGTCACACGGCGACATTGCTGCGAAACGGCACGGTTCTTATTGCGGGTGGGTCGACCGCGACAGCCTATGGGATGACCTCCGAACTGTACGACCCGGTGAGTGGAATCTGGACTCCCACGGGCAGCCTCAACCTTGGACACATCAACCACACCGCCACGTTGCTCCAGAACGGCAAGGTCTTGGTTGCAGGAGGAACTGACGGGAATAATGTCGCTTCCACAAGCGCGGAACTGTACGATCCGGTGAGCGGGACTTGGGCTGCTACCGGCAGCCTTACACAGGCACGGCAATGGCACACGGCAACATTGCTGCAAAACGGCAAGGTCTTGGTTGCAGGGGGGGTTGACCAGAATTTTGTCACCTTGGCGAGCACGGAACTGTACGATCCGGCGAGCGGCACTTGGGCTGCCACCGGCAGTCTCAACACGGAACGTTCTTTTCACACGACGACGTTGTTACGAAACGGGATGGCCCTTGCTGCAGGGGGACAGGATATAAACTCCGGTCCCTTAGGAAGTGCCGAACTATATGACCCGGCGACCGGGACTTGGACTGTCACGGGCCCTCTCAACGTCCTGCGCTCGCATCATACGGCCACCTTGCTCCAAAATGGTAAGGTCCTGATCGCGGGAAATAGCCCAATCATTACCACGACGATGACCGACCTTTATAACCCGGCAAGCGGGACTTGGACTGCAACGGGCAGCCTCACGAACCGACGGTGGGGCCACACGGCAACATTGCTCAAGAAGGCGGGGAATGTTCTGGTTACAGGGGGATACAATACCAGTGGCGCTCTTCACAGTGCCGAACTCTTTCACCCCAGAAGCGGGACCTGGACTGCGACCTCGACCTCAACACCGGGCGATTTGTTCACACTGCGACGTTGCTGCAAGACGGCACGGTCTTGGTTGCCGGCGGAATTGCTTTTGATACCCAAACAACCAACACCGCCGAACTCGGACACGGTGCCCGGGTAAGATTTGGGGC
>CAVYVJ010000043.1:0-17038 GCA_963771865.1 uncultured Verrucomicrobiae bacterium | reverse complement strand
CGGGAAGCCGGGCCTCTAGCATCGGGGTCGCCGTGCGCGATAGCGAGCGGTGGCGAGGCTCTTTCAGTTTGAAATTTCACGGCCCGCGCTGCGGAACAAGCGTCAGGCACAATTCGTCGAGAAACCGGAGCAACGCGGGCGCGGTGCCAATTATTGCCAGAAAAATGGCAACCCGGGACATGAATTGGCAACTATGGACTCTTCATCTGGTGCGCGACTCCGTCGTAGCCTCGTGGCGAGCCGAGTTTAGGAAACCCTCGTTCTATCCGTTGAATTACGGGGACGGTGCTTGGATTGCACATAGTCGATTTGCGCGGGGAGGATGTCCAGCGCCGCTTCGGCATTCTCACTTCGCAACAGGCGAGGCCGGGCTTGGCCATAGCGGATGCCCGCCGCTCGCCACGGCGAGCAGGCTTTGGGTAAACCGAGCAACGGCTGGGTCTTCAATAGGTGTTGCGGTGCGTCCTATGTCGGACGCTTGGAGCGTCAAAAGGTAACAACCGCGTAACTTATCCCTTGTTGGCAAGGAACGGGCCGTAGTGGTTAGTGCGGTTCCTTGAAAACATATTTTTCGCAATCCAATTGGGCCGGAGCGGCGTTGGCCGTTTTTCGGCGTAGGTTTTTCCTAACCATCTGCCTGTGCGTCGCCGCTCTGGTCACATTTTCCGGCGAGAACGCGGCTGCTCAGACGCGCTTCCGATCGTTCCCAATCCGGCAAGGATCACAGCCCTTTGACATTACAATGAGCGCGGACGGGAATTTCTGGTTCACCCTTTCCAATAGCAACGAGGTGGCGCGCATCACGCCTCGTGGAAGAATCAGCTACTTCGTCACTCCTTCCTTGAGTAATCCGGCGTTCATCACGCCCGGTCCGGATGGCAACATCTGGTTTGGCGAAGGCTCGACCGGAAAGATTGCTTACGCCACTCCGGCGGGCGACATCACCGAACTGCAATTTTCCTTTTTTGGTGTGAGTGTAGGCATCACCACAGGATCGGATGGCAATATCTGGTTTACCGACCAGACCGACCATGCCGTCTGGCGCTATGATCTCTCCAGCGGAATCTTCACAGAATTCAAGACGCCGACCCCAAACTCCTATCCGGGCGACATCACCACCGGGTCCGACGGCAACATGTGGTTTACCGAACAGGCGGTGGATAAGTTCGCGCGGATTACACCCAGCGGCGTGATCACTGAGTTCACCGGAGTCAGCTCACCTACCTCACTCGCCGCCGGGCCAGACGGCAATATTTGGGTGGCGAGTGCCTTCATTCCTCAGGTGGCGCGCGTTACGCCCGCGGGCGGCATCACCCTTTTCCCGACGCCGATTCAGCCGAGCCTCATTCGGCCGGGAACCCGGGACAGTCTCTTGTTTACGGAATTTAGCGCGAACAAGATCGCTTCAATCTCGACGAGCGGAGTCGTCACCGAATCGGCGGAATTCCTCCATAGCTTCCCTGTAGGCATCACCGCCGGCAAGACTGGTGATGTTTGGTTCCTGGGAACTGGGACCAACCGGGTCTACGAGACAGTTGTCCCGCGCTGACAAGTTCGTCGTAAGTACCATAGTTTTCGGAGACTTCGGGCTTCGTCCCATCCTTTCACCGGGGAACCAAGTTCTGTTGCCGCCCTCGGAGCGTGATTCCCATTTCCCACCGTCCTCCTTCCTTCATCGGATTTCCTGAGGTCTGAACGCTCGCAGCCAGCTTGCAACGTAGTGTGAGGTCGCCCGACCCCAGCGCCGGTGTGTAACCGCTGGTAGTGGACGATGTTGAATCCAAGACCTTCGGCTGACTCCGACTTAGGTATAGATGGACGACTGCAAGGCGTTCTGCCCCACGTGGTCGGCCAGTTATGGGATCGAGTGACCCTTGTTGGTATTGACCGACTGAAGATCCGGCTTATCCACGACACCGCTCAAGTTGATATCGTCGCGGAAATTGGCGGACGTGACCGGTTGGTTCTTGTCGGTGCTAACCCTTTGCTTTCGGGCTTGTCCACTTTGCGACTGCCGTTTACATCGGCGGTCAGGAAACCAAACGGAACGTCGCCATGCTGTTGGCCGTCGCCGTTGATGTTTTGCACCCGCAGCGTGACCACTTCCGCACTCGTCACTCCAGTCAGTTGTGCGGTCATGGTGTTACCACTGAAAGAAATCGGACCAATCGTAGCGGTCCCACCGACATTCAGAACCTGGCCAGAAGTGACAGCCTGATCGAAGGTGAAGACAGCGTTGTAAGTGTTGGAGGCGCGGTCTTCCACGCCTGACGTACCACTCAGCGGCATCGCGATGTCGAATGTCCCCGCCCCGCCATGAGTCAGGCGTGAGGCTGCGCTAAGCAGCGTTGTAGTCTCTCCAGTCACATCCAAAAACGCCGCACTGATCGGCCCTCAGGTCTGGAAGCCCTGGAAGTCGGTCACGCCGCGTCCGCGCACGAAGATAACGTGGCGGCCTACCGACAAGCTGGCAATGCTTATGGTGCGTTGACGGCCACGGTCGGCGAATTGAACGTGCCATTCATTGGGATGGCCGTGCCGCCAGCCCAGGGCGGCGTGTCAATGTAATATTCTGCGGCGCCGACGTTCTGGCTGAATGCGTTGTTTGACCAGGCGAAGTTAATGCTGGCGGTTAGCTGTGATGGCGCGCCTTGCGGCACGGATGCCGGGTTGGTGACAACGGTGTTGGCATCTGGTCCGTGCGAAGTCAGATAAGGCGTGCGCGCTATCTTCGCCAGGTAAAGAAGCATCCCCTGATTCTCAGGCCAGATACCCTGCGTTGAGCCGCAACCTGGATTATCTATGCACGAGTAGGAGGGGAGGAAGTCCTGGCCGCTCAACTCGGTGGAGAAGGCCGCCATGCCCAGTTCACCGTAGGCCCAGTCAATCGAACCTCCATCTACCGGATACAACTCATCGATGATCGAGCCAGAAGGGTAACCGTTACCGCCCGCGTTCCTCGCGGCCATGTGCGCGGCGATGTTGTTCGTCTCAGCGAAGTTAGGCATTCGCGTGCTAGTCCAGCCCCACGTAATAGAGGTTGACTGGCACAACGGTGTGGATGTTCTGGTAAACGCCGGTGGTCGTGATAGGCGCCGTATCGGTGTCGTTGCGGCCGCGCTGATCCGGCACGAAGTTACGAAGCTTGTTGACGATGGCCGTATCTTCTGGCTCCGATCCCGCCGACGTCCCTCGATAGGTCTGGTCGCACACAAAACCGCTCGAGCCGCCGCAGCAGCCCCAGTGGAAGGGGAAGTTGCGGTTGTTGTCTACGCCGAAGTCACCAAATCCATCGGGAGGCCAGGAGCATCCGCCGCCTCCGACGTTGTCGCCGTTCTTGCGGTAGTAGTACGGGCTATTGCCGCCGCCTCCCGCCTCGACGATGTGGTGGCCGTCGGGGTTGACTTCGGGCATAAGCCAGATGTCGTGATAGTCCACGAGCCAGTGAGCGTCGGCATTGGTATCGTAGTTATTGAGCAGGTAGTCAATCATGCGCATGACGACTTCTGGCGTAGCGATCTCGCGGGCGTGTATATCGCCGTCCGCCCAGAAGACCGGTTTGGGGCCTGGGATGTTGCGGTTCGTGATGTGCAGCACATACAGGTCATAGCCATTCCAAGGGCTAGGCAGGTTGCACGCGCCAGGATGGATCTTGCACCAGGAATCGCCGATATCTACCTTCTCGACCAGATCGGGGAACTCTGCCACCTTCTGGTCGAGGAAAGCGTATATTTCTTCCACCGACTTGTAGCCGCCGTAAGAAAGTGTCGTGCATGATCTGAGGGTCACTGAGGTTGCGGCTGCTGTTTTCGTCTATCTCCACACGGAGACCGCGCGCCTTCAGGTTGTAGTAGAAGGTGCGATCGCGGATACGGTGAGATAGCCGCCCGTTGTAGGCACTTCTTCCGCGCTGAGTTCCTGGGCGAGCTGGTCGCGCTCGGCGCGGTCGCGGAAGTAGACGCGCATTACCAGTGTACTATACTTCTCGGCTATTGGATTCTTGCCGCTTGTTGCCTGGGAGTCCGAGGCGACGCCGGGCGCATCCAGTTGCTGCGCCGAAGCCGGAAGGAGGAAAAGGCCACTCAGGACGAGTAAAACTGCGAGCAAGATCGAATCGCTGATGGTTCGAAAAGCGGCCGATTTTAGATCGATTCTCGAGCGGTCGTATCGTTCCTAGTCCTGCTTCTACCCAGCCTACGGCTCGTCTGTCAAACTTAATCTTGCCTTTTCAGAAATATCTCAAGAGTGAACATCTCCCCTAAGCGCTGAAGTCAGAAATCGGACAAGTCGTGCTAATTACACCACACTAACACGTGCGCCCCCACCGTGTAGCCGGTCGTGATCCAGGCGGGACGACCGTCGCCCTGTCGGCGCGTGACGGGTGGTGGCGACTGTAATTGGTGTGACCGGGATCACCGATCCCGGCTACAACCGCGGCCGCTCATATGGTATGTCGTAGGCTTCGACCAGTGCTAACCCGGTGAGACCTTTCGCACCGCGGACGATGGCAGTGTAGTTACCCGGAGACAGGGTGGTGACGATAACTGACTCACGATCGTCTGTTGGCGCCAGGCCGGTCGCTTCCACTTCCGCCTGGTTTTCTTTCCAATTGTCATTCGTTTCCAGGAGCGCGCCATTCTGGTCGTGGAGTTCCAGCACTGGATCGAGTAAAGGATTGCTGATACCAGCGGAGGCAAGGGATGGTCCAATCGCGCGAATCGCGAGATGTTGCGTGTTAGGTCCGCCCAGGATGAAACCACCGATCATGACGTCATCTCCCGTCTGGACCAAGCCACGGGTGGAGATATTGACCGGGTTAGCAGGCATAGAGGCATTGGTCGCATAAAGTTCGACCAGGCCAATCCCGGTGCCGGCGTTCGCGTCACTCAGCACGGTCGTGTAATTGCCGGGCGCAAGATTGGCGAGCAGGGCGGATTCCGATGGGTCGGTCGGCGCGAGTCCGCGGCTGATGATCTCGTCTTTTTGCGGGCTGTCCATCCAGTTGTCATTGGAATCAATCAGGGCCCCGGTGCTATCGTGGAGCTCGATCTTTGGATTGGACAGCGAACCAGGCAAGGGCATGCCGTTTACTTCAAGCGAGGGACCGAGGCCACGTAAGACAACCTCTTCCACATCGCTCCCGGTAATGATGAACCCTCCGATAAGCACATTATCATCGGTCCCGACGTTCAAGCGGGTCGAGAGGTTTTGAATTGCCGGCACCGCCTCGATTGGAACGATCTTGTAGACTGTGCCGCCGCCGCCCAAAGGTCCGCTTGTGTCACCAAGGACATAGACATCTCCGTTGTCATCTTTCCCAAAGCCTTTGATGGTCCCCACGAAGGCGCGGTCTGAATCGCCGATGCGCAGTTCTTGAATGAGACCGTTGGCAAAATCGGAATAGAACAGACGACCGTTTCCAGAGTTTGGCTCGGCAAAATCGCCGAAGACATAGAGGCCGGTAAGTGCGGGCACGGCCGTGCCGCGATCGATGAATCCGCCGATGACGGCCTGGCCATCTTCGTGACTATATTCGAGAACCGGTTCGGCCAGGGTGGGATCAGGCGAGGGGTCAGGCATGATCGATCCGTCGTTCGGATCGAAAAGGAAAGAGCCTTCCTTTTGGTTCCAGCCATAATTCTTGCCAGACTCAACAAAGTCGACCTCCTCAACATTGTTCTGACCGACGTCACCGGCAATTAGTCGTCCGCTTGATTCGTCGAAAGAGAAACGAAACGGATTGCGCAGACCGTAGGCGTAGATCTCATGAACGGCGGTGCCACTGGTAATGAATGGATTGTCAGCCGGAACGCGATAATGTCCGTTGGCACTCACTGGATCGCTGCTGCCGGCAGTAAGGGCGGGATCGAGGGGATCGATCCGCAGGATCTTTCCGAGCACGTTGGTGAGATCCTGGCCATTGCCAGTGATGTGGTTGTGGCCATCGCCGACGTCGTTGGCAGCGCCACCGTCGCCTAACGAAATGTAGAGATAGTTTTCTCCAGGCCGAAAAGCGAGTTTGCCCCCATTGTGATTGCTTTGCGGTTCATCGATTCGCAGCACCTCGCGCCGGCTGGCCGGGTCAGCGACGTCGGGATTTCCGGCCGAAGCCTGCCATTCCGCAACCACGCTTTGGTGATCAAAGGCGGTTGACTTGGGGACAGTGAAATCCGCCGCGCCGGCCACAGGCTCGCTTGTATAAGTATAAAACTTCCGAAAGCCGGGGCTGGTGGGATCATTGTAACCGGGATGAAAGGCGAGGCCGAGAAGGCCGCGTTCGTCGTAATCGGGGGAGAGAGTCACCAGTCGTGCGGAGAGATCAAGGAACGGGGTGGCGAGGAGGAGATTGTTTTTGACGATCCGAATGGGGCCGCTCTGTTCGACGACGAAGAGCCGGCCGTCGCCGACCGAAGTGAGGTCGTTAGGCGCATTCAGACCGTTGGCGATTTCTTGCAACTCAATCCGAATGGGACCGCTCAAAATGCGCGGCAGAATCGGTGTAGGAGAAGGGCTGGGACTGGGTGAAGGGCTAGCGCTGGGGCTGGGTGAGGGGCTCGGACTTGGTGAAGGGGAAGGGGAAGGAGTCGGGGTTGGACTAGGCGACGGTGAGGGTGTTGGGGACGGCGAGGGCGATGGCGATGGCGAGGGCGATGGACTTGGTGAGCCAGCCGCGACATTCACCGTCCCGATCATGGCGCAACAGTTGCCATGAGAACTGCAATAATAAGGAAAGCTTCCGAGCGAGTCGAACTCGTAAGTAAAAGAATAGCCTGTTTGATGCAGACCAGAATTCCAAAATCCGGAGGGATGACCGGGTGTGCCGGAGGTCGTGCTATGGTAGCTGGAGTCCCAAACCCATTGGATCTTGTCGCCCAACTCGATGTCGATCGAGGCGGGGGAAAAGACATTGCCGCCGGCGCCGACTCGGACTGTAAGAGTCTTCGCGAACAAGCTTTGGGCCAGGAAGATAGAAAGGGCGCACCCGAGCAGGGCAAGCCGTGCAGATGATTTCATGATTCGTTTCCGAGAGAGGATCGAATTGATTGCCTTCCAAAACCACCCCTCAATCGTAACGCGGTTGTTACATTTGGCAGTCCGATCATTGGTTAAAAACGCACGGTGAATTGCGCCGCGAAGGTGCCCTGAAGGTTATCCGAAGTGAAGTCGCCATGGGCAACGCTGTATTGCAACTTCAGCTGAGAGTGAGCGGTGAATCGGTAGCCCAGCGCAATATCCACCCGGCTGACATCGTGCGGGGTGGCGACGGGTTGGCCCGCTGGGTCGCGATCGGCGAAAAAGAATTCCTGGTTCCAGCGCAGGGCTGCGAAAAGCTGCGGGGTGATTTTGTACTTCGCCTCCAGATAATAGGCGAAGATGTCGGCATCGCCCACTCGAGGGACTTCGAAACGCCCCTCGAATGCTTCCGCCCAAAGTTGAAGGTGGCCGCGCGCATAACTGACGTCCTGGCCGAGAACAAACTGCCGGTAGTCTTCGATTTCGCTGTCGGCCGGCAACGGCCTGGCATTCTCTTCCAGGTAAGAACCTTCCGCGGCGGAAAAGCCGATGCGCCAGGCTTCGTTAGGCCGAAGCCCGATGCGCAGATCCACTGCCGGATGATCGAAGTCGTAATAATCCCAGGATTCCGGGTGCGAAGCGACCGGTGCGTTCTTCAACTCCGCGGCGTACTCGAAAATCCCGCAGCGGCCGGAGACTGCGACGCCGATGGCGTAGACCGGTCCCCAGAGCAGGGGCAAAAATTCATATTTATCGGAACCCGGCACGTTCCGAAAGCTTTGGCCGGTCAGAGGCAGCTCGGTGTCGGAAACGAGGGTGGGGGTTTCGTAGGGGAGCGGCGCATTCACGAACGGATTTTCCCAGCTGAGATGACGCTCGATCCAGCCGCCGACCACGGTGGAAAATTTTCCCACCTGGAGGTTGAAACGTCCATCCTGCCATGGCGTCACGCGCAGCGCGTACTCGTCGGCCCGCCATTGTGTCCCCAGATCGGTCGGATCAAATCCCGTATCGAGCCGCGACTGGACGAAGAGATAAACGTTAGGCCCAAACTGTGCGTCGAGAAAAAGACTCAGCCGCTCGGCCAAGAGGTCGTGCCCATCGGCGCGGATCAGGCCCGGCGTGGGTTGCGGAAAGTGATAGTACTCCAGATCGAACAAGCCGCTGACCCGTGCCCGGACCTGATCGTTAAACGCACTTATCGTTAGGCTGCGGTCGAGCCGATCAATAAGATCGTCTGCTTCTGCGGCAGGCAATGCAGCGGCGAGCAGACAGGCGCAATAGAACGATGCCCTCATCACGCGGCGTTCTCGGCCGTGGCGTTGCCGCTGCTGCCAGTGACCGGCGTCGCCGCGCAGAAGATGGCGCAGAACTCCGTCCATTTTCCGTCGGAGCGAACGAGTCGGAGATCGCCGCCGTGGAGCCGCGCCAGTTCCCGCGCCAAATTCAAGCCAAGCCCGTGTCCAGCCACCTCGTCGCCAGCGGCCGCACGATGGAAGCGCTCAAAAATGTATGGCTGCTCCTCGACCGGAATACCGCGACCGGTATTGGCCACTCGTAATTCAACCCGGTCATTTAGCTGACGGCCACTAATTCGGATGGACCCGCCGGGCCGGTTATATTTTCGGGCGTTATCGAGCAGGTTTTGCACGACCTGGGAGACGAATCTCGCTTCACCGACGATTTGCAAATGAGGTGGAACATCGATTTCTACCCCCAGATCCGCCGCCTCCGGCATCGCCATGAGGTCGTCGACCGATTCCTCGAGAAGTTGCGTGAGGTCGATGGGGCTGACGATCAGGCGCAACTTCCCGGCATCCATGCGAGAAAGAAGAAGGAGATCCTCGACCACGCCCGTCAGCCGGTAAGTCTGGTGGATGAGAGATGAAATTTCTTCGTAGACCTCCCGCGAAAATCCGTCACGGGCGAGCAGGGAATCGAGTCCGGCGCGGAGGACAGTGATGGGACTCTTCAGTTGATGCGAAGCATCGGCGGAGAAGCGCGCCGAGCGCTGTAATTCTTCCGCGGTCACCTCCAGTTTGGCCTCAGCCCGTTGTCGTTGCGCCAGGTTTTCCTCCGAGACCACCGCCAGTTCTTCGACCGGTCGGGACAAGCGCCGGGAAACGAATTCGCTCACCATGAAACCGCTCAGGAGGAGCAGACCGCCCGCGCCCAGAATCTGCCAGCGCAACTGCCGCTGCCGTGCGAGCAATTGGGTCAGCGGATAGACACAGACCTCGTAAGCCGGGGGATAACTGGATTGAGGGTTGAGCTGCTTGAAAAAGAGCAGATGAGGCTTGCTTTCGATTGTTGTGCGCAAGCTCTGCTCCTTGCCGGCCGCAGCAGCAATCTCCTGGCTGACCGAATGGGCGATTTGTTGGCGGGCCGTTTCATCAAGGCCGGGAAGCTGCAGCATTCCTCCAACCAGGATCCCGCTCTTCATTCCAATCAAAACGCCGTGCGCGGTCGTCTCGATGGGTTTAAACCCGAGCACGAGCGCCGCGATGACTTCATCGGTTTCCGTGGAACGGATCGGGACCGCGATCATTTCATCGACCGTGGGCCGGCCGGCTGCGTCATGCCGGACGAGGTAGCCGGTTTGCATATCCCGCGGGACACCCTTTTGCGCGAGTTGCGCTTCTTCGTTAGGGGAAAGTTCACCCACGTCCTCCGTCGAAGGCTGGAGGACGGCGCCGTTGCCATCGAGGAAGCGGTAGAATTGCGCCTGCAAGACTTCGGCTGAATCGGCGCGGACCGGTTCCGTTTCCGCGCGTTCCATCAGATCGCGCAGTTCGGCGCGCGCGCTCGGATAAAGAAGATCGAGCGCGTTATCTTCCAGCGCGGCATGGATGCGAGCATTCTGGGCGAGGGTCTTGGAACGATCGGCGACCGCGGCGCTGCGCGAATCCTGGAGGCGATGGAGAGAGGCAAGCTCGAGCTCGAAGTCACGCTGCAAACCGGCCTGCGCATCCGCGTCCACGCGGCGTTGCGCGACAAGAATGACCAGCAACGTCAGCGCCGAGACGACCAGCATCATGGCGAACAGGAGCTTGGCACGAAAGCGGCGGATTCCGTTGGCCGGACGCTGGGCTAACGGGCTCACGGGAGATCGGCGTGCAGGACCGCGCCATTTTTCAAATCGACCGGCCGCTCCAACGTCGTCTTGCTGTCCACCCAGGCCTTGAGCGTGAAACGTCCGGCGGGCAATTTCGTTAGGCGATAACGTCCCGCCGCATCCGTGATGGCGAAATAAGGCGTATCGAGAACGAGAATCAGGCCTCGCATGTGCTCATGGATGTCGCAGCGCAGCGTCACCAGCCCCGCCTTGTCGAAAACCTGGGAAGGCGGCGGATCCTCATTGGGCGGATAACGGCCGAGATCGAATCGTTTCGCCGGTGAATAGGAAAAAATATTGTGATAGGTGTCGTCGAGATTCGGGAATTCGACTTTCGTCCCGATCTCGATCGCCAGGAGGGTGGGGCGAAACGCGAAATCCTTCTGCGCGACCTGCTGGGTCGGCAGCATCGTTGGTTTTGGGAAATCGCCCTCCAGATAGACAATCGCCCGCGGCGGCTCAGTCTTGAGCACGCCAGCCTTGCTCACAATCTCGTAGCGCTCATTCATCACCGGCGCGAGGTGCGTTTTGGGCAACTCCACCTTCCCCTCGATCGTTGCCTGGCCGGGACAGAGGAGCGGCATGACCGCACCGGCCGCGAGAATTGTTTGGAGGAAGATGCGCTTCATTGGCCCAACAAACTTAAAGACCGGTGCGCGACCAAGAGAACGGCGTCAATCATTTTTAAGTCAGTAAATTTAGAATCTCGGCTTGCGAATAAGCAGCGAACGAAAAGTAACAGTCCTGTAACGTTTCGCTGTTCGCGCACGGCAAACAAGAGGTGGAAATTTCTGTATTGGAAGATTTTGCTGGTTGATAACATCCTGAATCACATGCGCACCCTGGTTGTTGAAGACGAAGTTCGGCTCGCCCGCCACGTTTCCCGTGCCCTGACCAATGCTGGTCACGATACGGCTGTGGTGCACGATGGCGAGGCGGCTTTGGCGGACGCGCAAAAAACTCGCTACGAACTCATTATCCTCGATGTCATGCTACCCGGCATCGACGGATTCGAGGTTTTGCGCCGTCTGCGCAAAGCGCACGTCGACAGCCGGGTTTTGATCCTGACCGCGCGCGGCGAATTGAACGATCGAGTGAACGGCCTCGCCATTGGAGCGGACGATTATCTGGCAAAACCGTTCGCGATGCAGGAGTTGGTGGCGCGGGTTGCCGCGCTCGGTCGGCGCTACGCCGAGAAGCCGCCCGTCAAACTCCAGGTAGCGGATCTCATGCTCGATCTCACGAACAACGAAGTCCATCGGGGGACGCGCCGGATCGAGGTCTCCGTCCGTGAGCTGACTTTGCTTCGTGTCTTGATGCGCGAACCCGGACGGGTCTTTTCTCGCACCGAGTTGTGTGAGAAAGTTTGGGAGCGGGAACACGAGTACCGATATGAAACTCGTTGAGGTCTTCATCAGCCGACTGCGCCGAAAGATTGGCGTGCCGCCGCTCATTCACACCGTTCGGCATCTCGGCTACATGATCCGGGAAACGCCATGAAGAGATGGCCATTGCGGTGGAAGGTGGCGCTTTATTCGGCGCTGCTCGGAGTGGCGGCCACGATCGGCGGCGCCGTTACCACTTGGTATGTCCTGCGCTATGCTGAGATCGCGGCCTTTGACCGGCGCCTCACAACCGATGCGTCGGAATTTTTTCGCGACGTAGAAAATTTTGCCGGCGGCCCGGCCAACAATCGCAAGGTTTTCAAGGAAATCTTTGTCCCGCTGGCAATGCGCGACAAACTCGTCGAGGTCACCGATGCCAAGGGCACGGTGCTCTATCGTTCGCCCAAGTTGCGCATGCCGCTGCCGGTCGATGGAATTAAGAAATTTCACAACCACGTCATCGCGGGCCACACCATCCGACTGGCTGAGTTTGATGAGGGCGGGTTGACCTTGCGCGTCGGCGACGATCTAAAAGCAATTAATCAGATCGGGCGCGACATTTTTATGGCGATGTTGGGTGCCATCCCGACTGTTTTATTGATCATTTTGATCGGCAGCCGCTGGGTCGCGAGCCGGGCTTTGACACCGATCGAGGAAATTCGGCAGGCGGCGGCGAATATCACGCCGCAGCATCTCGACCAGCGTTTGCCGGTCCCGCCGACGGGCGACGAAATTGCCGGCTTGATCGAGGTGTTGAACGCCGCGTTTGACCGCCTCCAGCGTAGTTTCGAGCAGGCAGTGCGATTTTCCGCCTCGGCTTCCCATCACCTTAAAACGCCGATCGCAGTGCTTCGCGCCGGCATCGAGGAAATTCTCTCCGATTCGGAGTGCAGCCTTCACATCCAGGCGACTGCGGAAGAGTTGCTCCATCGAGTTCATCAGCTTAATTCTATTGCCGACAACCTGCTCCTTCTCGCTCGTGCCGATGCTGGTCGCCTCGAAGTGCGTTTCGAGGAGTTCGATCTCAGCGAGTTGCTGGAGGGTGTCCTGGATGATACCAGGGCGCTGGCCGAGCCACTCGATCTCGCGATTGAGGCAGAAGTGCCAAAAACGCTTCCGCTCAAGGCTGATCGCGCCTACGTGGGTATGATTGCGCAAAACCTTCTCGAGAACGCAATTAAATACAATCAACCCGGCGGCCGAATTAGAGTTATGGCCCAGATTAGGAATGGTTCGGTGGAGCTAAACGTAGGTAACACCGGCCAGGGGATACCGGAGGAGCGCGCGGCGCATTTATTCGAACGTTTTTACCGCGGGCGCGGTGACGAACGTGTCTCTGGTAGTGGACTGGGCCTGACCACCGCGCGGGAGTTGGCGCGCGCGCACGGTGGAGACGTCTCGTTGCTTCGGGCAGACGCGACCTGGACTGAATTAAGTCTCAGCCTGCCCCGGGGCGCCTAACGATCCCTGGTGTCGCGGTGGGGCAAAAGTAACAAAATTGTTACGCAAATAGGGACTTGCCGATGCCAGGGCAGATCACCCATTAGAAAGCTATGAAACGCAATATCAAAATCACATTTGCCGTCTGCTGCGCTGCGCTCCTTTCGCTGCTCAGTTCAATGGCTGCTACCTTCCAGGTGCAGGTCGGTGCCGATGGATTAATGTTTACTCCACAAAATGTTGATATCCAGCTCTGGAGACACCGTCCAATGGAACTGGGCCTCCGACGACCACAGCTCGACCTCCGGCACACCGGACCATCCCGATGGCTTATGGGATTCCGGCGTCCTGAACGAAGGTGCCACCTTTAGTTTCACATTTTCCACCGCTGGAGTATTCAATTATTACTGCACCCCGCATGGCAGTTGTTGCGGCATGATCGGCACGGTCAGCGTCGGACAATCGACCCCGACCCCGACACCGACACCTTCGCCTACGCCACCGGTGCCGCTGATCGGGAAGGGACCGATCAAACTCACCCTCGAAACCGTGGCGAGCGGGCTCACGGCTCCGATCGATGCGTCCAACCCGGCGGATGGCACGGGACGTCTCATGATCATTCAGCAAACGGGCAAGGCCGTGATTTTGAAAGACGGCAGCATCCTGCCGACACCCTTCCTCGATGTCACCGCCCGACTCGTGACCTTGAGTCCAGGGTACGATGAGCGTGGCTTTTTGGGTTTGGCTTTCCATCCTGACTTCAACAACGCCTCCGCTCCCGGTTTCCACAAGATTTATACCTTCACGAGCGAGCCGGTCAGCGGGCGGGCTGATTTTACAGTGCCCGACGCCGTCCCGTTCGATAACCAGATCGTGATAGCTGAATGGCAGGTTTCGGCGACAGATCCCGACGTGATCGATCCGGCCACCCGTCGTGAGGTAATGCGCATTGATCATCCGCAATCCAATCATAATGGTGGTCACCTCGCTTTTAGGTCCACCGATCACTATCTCTATATCTCGATAGGCGACGGCGGCAACGCCAACGATGTGGGAGACGGACATCACCCGAGAAAGAGGCAACGGCCAGAACAAGGCAACTGTGCTCGGCAAAATCCTCCGCATCGACCCGCTGGACCCCGCCTTGACGACGGGAAGCCCGGACCCAATCAGCGCCAATGGGAAGTATCGGATCCCGATCACTAATCCTTTTCTCAATGAGGAGAAATCGGTCGCTGAAATCTACGTTTACGGATTAAGGAATCCGTTCCGGTACAGCTTTGACGCCACCACAGATCAATTGATCATCGGTGACGTGGGGCAGAACAATATCGAAGAGGTCGATTTGGGAGTCGCGGGAGCCAACTATGGCTGGAATAAGAAGGAGGGAAGCTTCCTTTTCAATCCGACTGACGGAACCATCATGCCTGATCCTCTCCCTCGTCCTAAGTTGACCGATCCGGTCGCACAATACAGTCATTTCGACGGGATCGCCGTCCTTGGCGGTTTCACCTATCGCGGCGCGGCCGTGCCACTCTTGTCCGGGAAGTATGTCTTTGGTGATCTCGGCGGCACGTCCACCCATCTCGGGAGTGGAAGGCTGTTCTACACTAACCTGACCTCTGGCACTATCTGTGAATTCCGCGGGGCCGACGAAACCCGTTGAAAGGATCCTTCTTGAAAGGGTTCGGCTACGATGAGAGTGATGAAGTTTACGTGCTGATCGATAAGAGCCTCGGACCATCCGGCACCGATGGAGCAGTCCTAAAGATCACTGGAGCAACGAACCATTAATTCGGCGAGGCGTCCAGGCTCGGCCAGCTTCACGGCTGGCCGAGCCGAGGGCCGTGGACGCAGTCTTTCAAGTCGCTCCTCCCCGACGTCCGCCCGCCAGAGACGAACACGGAGCGCGCCGCTCTGTCGGCGCGTGGTCCAAGCTCGCGATGACGGAGCATCGCGCTCCACGATGTCTCGATTCAGGACTGGACTAGTTACGATGCTTTCCGACCGCCGGGTCGCGGCGGGCCGTGATGGCAATCCTGCGTCATCAAACGCTTACAAGCCATGTCATAAATCTACAGAACTTGTCATCCTGAGTAATCGAAGGATCTCTGACTGTTTCTCCACACAGCGCTCAGGAAACCGGAAATAGTCAGAGATTCTTCGCTGCGCTCAGAATGACAGCGCTATTTATGAGATGGCTTGTAGCTTGAATTGCAGGTGCACCGGTTGCTTTAACATGCCGTAACCCGGATCGGAGGTTGTGGATTGATGCGCGCACAATGATCTGGTAGTTGGGGTCGTGCGTGGAAGTTCATTCCAGAAAATCGTCAGCGTCCTCTGTTCGATCATGCTCTTTCGGAAAGAGGAATAACTGCGCTTGTTTTTCGCGTTGCCGCTGGTATTGGTGTCCTGGTCTTCGTTATCTCCGGCTATGGAGCGTTGTCATGCGCCGCCGCGTCCCGGCGAGGTTCTGCGCAACCTCCGGTTGTCAGGCGAATTGAAGAAGCGGATTCTCGCCCTCAATCCCGAGAGGGTTTCAGAAGCCGATGTCCGGGAAACCCTCGCCCACTCGCCCGCACCGAAAATCTTCCTCATCCACGGCGGAGTCCCAGCATCCGGCGCGACAATGGAGTCATTTGGCGAATTTCTGGTGGAGATGGGCTATCCGAGAGAGGCTCTGCAAAATCCGCAGCATCGAAGTCTTAGTTACAGCCCTTACCAGAGCAGCAGCGGAATGGCGGGCTACGTGGCGTGGTACTATGAGCAGACCGGGATGCGCCCCATGGTCATCGGTCACAGCATGGGAGCAATGCAAACGAACCTGATACTCCATGTGCTGAATGGAGAGTTCAACCACCACCTCACCGTCTGGAACCCGCAGACAGGAGAACCCGAAACACGCGATCAGATCACCGATCCCTTGCTGGGCACCCCGCGAAGTGTGGCGGGCCTAAAGGTGGCGTACGCCTCGGCGCTTGCGGCCGGTGGCATGGCGCGGTTGGTTCCGTCCCACTGGATTCTGCTCGGCAAGTTGCGCACTATCCCCGACACGGTGGAAGATTTCGTCGGATACTATATTGGGATGGACCCAATTGGCGGCGATCTTCTTGGATTCGGAAGCATCAATAATTACAACCCAGTCGGCTCGGCCAAGGTCAGGACGGTCAGCTTACCCTTTGGTGCGGAGCATTTTTCGGCGCCGGTCGTGCGTCACCTGGCCGAAAACCCGGAGACTCGCGCCTGGATTAATCGCTACCAGCCGGGAGTTTCGTTGGAAGCGCAGAAACCGCCCTCGGCCGACAGCGGTCACATCGTATATGCCGCCGACGTTTGGCATAGCGTCAAACAGCATTGGGTTCTGGAACTCCAGCGACTGATCAAGGCCAGGAACAAGCTGACTGGCGATTAAATCAGAATGAAGCAAAACGGTCCGCAGATTTGCGTCATCGGTGCAGGCCCTTCCGGCATTACTGCGGCCAAGAACTTACGCGAGGCGGGACTCGATAACGTCGTCGTCCTCGAAAAGAGCGGACGGCTCGGCGGCAACTGGGTCTATGATCCCACGCCCGGACATTCCAGCGTCTTCGAGACGACTCATGTGATCAGTTCGAAGCGGCTCTCCGAATTTCTCGACTATCCCATGCCTAAGTCCTACCCGGACTATCCTTCCCACCGCCAGATCCTTCGCTACTTCGAAGACTACGCCGCGCATTTTGGGGTAACTCCAGCCATCCGTTTCCACACTGAAGTGACGAAGGCGACGCGGCGGGAGGGCGGCGGCTGGTCACTCGCGCTGGCTGGCGGCGAGGAGATTCAATGTGATCATCTACTCGTCGCCAACGGACACCATTGGGATCCGCGCTGGCCCGATTATCCAGGCACGTTCACGGGAGAATGGATGCACGCTCACACCTTCAAGAACAATCGCGGCTTCGAAGGAAAGCGAGTTCTCGTAATTGGTGGAGGCAATTCCAGCTGTGACATTGCGGTGGAAACCGGCCGGGTTAGCAAGCGAACCGTCATCAGTCTCCGGCGCGGTTATTATTTCGTCCCCAAGATCATGTTCGGGCGGCCGTCGGAT
>CAVYVJ010000042.1:0-66956 GCA_963771865.1 uncultured Verrucomicrobiae bacterium | reverse complement strand
GTAGGTCGCGGAGAGTTCCTCCATTAACTCCGGACTGATGGTGAGCGCGTCGCAACCGGCCAGCTCGAGGATCTGGCCCTTGTTGCGGAAGCTTGCGCCCATCACCTCCGTTTCGTAGCCAAACTTTTTGTAATAGGTATAAATCTCCTGGACCGACTGCACACCGGGATCTTCCGCGCCTTGGTAATCGCGTTTCATTTCCTTCTTAAACCAGTCGTAAATGCGACCGACAAAGGGAGAAATCAATTGCACCTTGGCTTCGGCGCAGCGCACGGCCTGCGGCAGGGAAAACAGCAGGGTTAGGTTGCACCTGATGCCTTCCTTTTGCAGTTGTTCGGCCGCGTTAATCCCCTCCCAAGTCGAGGCGATCTTGATTAGGACGCGTTCCCGCGGGATTTTCCGCTCTTCGTAAAGCTTGATCAACTGCCGCGCCTTCGCGATTGAGCCTTCGGTGTCGAACGAGAAACGCGCGTCCGTCTCGGTCGAAACACGACCCGGCACGACCTTTAACATCTCGCTGCCGAATCTCACCAGCAGATGCTCGATGATATCGTCAATTTGGGCTGCGCCACTCAATCCGGACTTCTTTCGATCGGCCAGCACCTCATCAAGAAGATGAAAATACTTCTCCTTCTGCGTCGCAGCGTAGATCAAGCTCGGATTTGTCGTCGCATCCTGCGGCTTGAAGTCCCGGATTGATTCGAAGTCGCCCGTGTCGGCGACCACTTTGGTAAATTTTTTGAGCTGATCGAGCTGGCTCGGCTTCGTCTCAGTCTTCGTTTCGGTGGCAACGTTTGTATTCATCGTTTTAATCTCCTGTTTTCCAGCGACAATGTCCTGCACCTCACTGGTTGAAACAAAAAATTACGGTTGAACCGCGGGAACGCCAACCGAAAAGTCGGGCGCGGGAAGCTTCAGCAAATGGGCGAGAGGCAACGTCAAAGACGGTGCGCGTCGAGGACCAGGAACTTCGCATTCTCAAACGCAATCGCCCCTGGCAGGAGGCCGCTGCAGGACGGGCACGACACCTTTCACCGCCCCAGGATCTCATGTGGCACACTCATACTTAGTTGTTCCAGAAGTCGGCTGTGATGGGCGTAGGTCGGAGAAAACGCTTTGCGATCGAGCAGCCAGAAATCGATCTGTTGGTCGCGCACGCATTGCCGCACCACGCTGAGATCGCCACTGTACTGAGCGCGGGCCAGTTCCAGCCCGCGATCACGAAGTGGGAAGTAATAGGCGGGATGGAAAGGAACTGCGCATTCCGCTCCCACGATAAGTGTCCGGCGGCAAAACGTCGGCAAATTGTTCGCTTCGTCGGAGAGTGACGCGATCCGGGTCGTCAGCGGTTGCCGGGCAAAGAAGCCATAAAGGTCGGCGTGCTCGCCCTTGATGTAACTGGCCGTTGGGAACTTGGGAACGAGCAAGGGAAACCCCAGGACCAGGCCAAGCAAAACAGCCGAGAGTCCGATAACCGCCACTTTCGAGAAAGAGCGCTGCTGCTGTGATCTCGTCTCCGCCCAGCGCAGGGCAGCGTCAACCAACGCAAGCAAAACTCCTGCAGCCGCCAGGGTTAAGAGCACCCGCATTGTCGGCTGAGTATAACGATTCGGAAGATAGAGGCGAAAGAGGAGCAGATGCGCCGCGATGAAAAGCACGAGGGCGGCCCCGGCCACCTGTGCCATTGGGCGCGCACCGCGGGGCACGGCGTTGAGCAATGGAAACTGGTTCGGGAAAAGCCTCAGCAGAGGCCAAAGGAACGCGGCCAGAAACCATGGAGGCCGCGTCGGCGGAGTGTGGATGCCGCCATTTCCACCAACCCAGTAACCCCATAATGATTCGAAGAAAATGGGAACCCGACCCTCGGGTCCAAACTCGGACATTTGTCGAGCCTGCTCGAAAGTAACGAGCGGACCAAACGCGCCAACCCCGCGCAGATAAGGCAGCAAACACGCCAGGACGAGACCGAAGGCGGCTGCGAAGAGAATATAAGCACGCCCGCTTTTCACGAGAGCAAGCCGGAACGGTTTCTCCCAACGCAGACAGTTTAGCGCCAGCACACCGAGACTCAGCAAAGCCGCTGGCGGAAAGAAGAGCGCTTCAAGGCCGACCGTCGCAAGAACTCCAGGCATCGAGCCCCTGACATCATAATAAAGGAAGGCAACGAACAGCGGGTAGAAGAAGGCGCGGGGTGTCGCTGAAGCAAGATCGCTATTCGACCAGAGGCATTGGCAGAAGAGAATCGCGGCGAGCGTGGCCACCGCCGGCGAACGAAACATCCGCGCGGCCAGCGCGAAGAAATATCCTGTCGCGACCAGACTGAGGAAAGCCGGGAGCAACTTGCTCCCAACCAAAGGATCAATCCCGACGCGAGCGAGCAGCCAGTAGAGAGTGGCGTAGCCGCCCGGCGCCAGGGACCGGAAATAGTCCGCGCTCGGATCGTTCGGGAAAAGCCGCGGATCGACGAACCGGAACATCCAAAAGACGTGCTCACGGACATCGTCGGCAAGGATATATTCTGACGCGCAAACCTGCCACAACACCAGCGCGGCGCAGCCCGCTGCGTAGACCAGGGCAAAGGCAAACCACGGGCGCAACTCGGCGGCCGTCAGTTCACCCTCCGCGGCACTTAAGTAGCTGCCCAGACCTTTCGGGCGCAAACATGAAAACAGAGACATTGGAATGGCGCGCGCAATCAGAAGGCTCGAGGCGAGAGAATTCAAGCACAGCCTGCGTCAACGCCAGCGAGGATAATAACGGTGCGTGTCTCCACGCCGCAATTGTCATGCGGCGTTTTCCCGCTACACTCGGCCCGCGATCATGACCACTGCGCCGCCCGAACTGATCATCGAAGCCGGCCACACCGAGCGAAATTACTGGCGCGACCTTTTCCGTTACCGCGAGCTGTTTTATTTCCTCGCCTGGCGCGACGTCCTCGTGCGCTACAAGCAAACCGTCATCGGCGTTCTCTGGGCGGTGCTGCGGCCGCTTCTCACGATGGTCGTCTTCACCTTCGTCTTCAGCCGCATCGCGAAACTCCCTTCCGGCGGCATCCCCTACCCCGTGCTGGTTTTCGCCGCCATGTTGCCGTGGCAACTTTTTGCCACCTCACTCAGCGAAGGCAGCGGCAGCCTGATCAACAATGCCAACCTGATCTCGAAGGTCTATTTCCCGCGCCTCATCGTCCCGGCCAGCGCGGTCATTGTTTCCTTCGTCGATTTCGCGATTTCGATGGTCTTGCTCGGCGTGCTCATGGCGATCTATCACGTCTGGCCCGGCTGGCCCGTGCTCATGCTTCCGGTTTTCACCCTCCTCGCGCTCCTTGCCTCGGCCGGCGCCGGCATCTGGCTCGCGGCTCTGAACGTGAAATACCGCGACTTCCGCTATGTCGTGCCGTTCATCGTCCAGTTCGGCCTCTACATTTCGCCGGTCGGTTTCAGCAGCGCGATCGTGCCGGAAAAATGGCGGCTGCTCTATGACTTCAACCCGATGGTCGGCGTGATCGACGGCTTCCGCTGGTCGATTTCAAATGGCCGGAGCGCCTTCCCCCAACAGAGCCTGCTCCTCTCGCTCATCACGATTGCGATTCTCCTCGCCAGCGGCATTTGGTATTTTCGCAAGACGGAACGGACTTTTGCGGACGTGATCTAGCGCGTCGGCCGCATCGCCGCCCGTTTGTTCGCGCTCGTGAATTCTTCCATACCGCTTCTCTCTTTCTGCATCCCGACGCGCAACCGGGCCGGATACCTGCGCGAAATGCTGGAAAGTCTCGCCGCGCAAATCACGCCAGACGTGGAGGTCGTGATTTCCGATGACGGCTCAACCGATGACACTCAGAAAGTGATCGAAAGCTTCCGGGCGCGCATTCCGCAGCTCGTCGCGCGGCGCGTCGATCCTCCGCTGCGCTACGACCGCAACCTTCTCCACGCCGTCTCGCTGGCGCGCGGCAAATTTTGCTGGCTCTTCGGCGACGACGACCGCCTCGAACCCGGTGGCCTCGGCGCGGTCCTCGAAGCGTTGAGAACAGAACCGGAACTGACTGGCCTAACGACCGATCGAATCTCTTATGACAGCGCCATGGCCAATCTCCTTCCCGTTCGCCCCTTGAAGCAGCAGCAGACCGCACTCTTTCAGGACGCGAACGAGGCTTTCCTTTGCCTGCTCGACCGCCTCGGCTTTCTTTCCTGCCAGGTCGTTAATCGCGCCGTCTGGAACGACGTCGTTAGGCAAGAAAACCTCGAGCCCTATTTTACCGGTTACGTTCAACTCTACGTCATCGCGCGAATGGTCGTGCATGCACCACGCTGGCAATTTCTGGCTACGAAATGCGTCGGCTTTCGCGCCGACAACGATTCCTTCCGCGCCCTCGGGCAATTCGGTCGTCTGCGGATGGACGTCTGCGGCTACGAATCGATCCTGGGCGATGTTTTCGGTCGAGATTCGCGTCTCTATCACGAAGCGATGCGTGAGATTGCTCGCACCCACGCGCGTCACCACATCGTCACCGCCAAGCGTCTCGGCGCACCATTCTCGTTTTTCCCGCAGGCACTCGGACTCTGCGTGAAACATTACGGTCGCTACGCTGACTTTTGGCTGCACACCTTTCCCGTCCTCATCATGCCACGCTCGCTCATGCTCTTGCTGCGAAGTTGGTATCAACGTTTGCGCCGCTGAGACTCGATGGACAAAGCGATCATTGGAGTTTGCTGCGACGCGCGACAGCGGCGCATTCTTGACGTGACCTATCCTTCCTGGCGCGAGTATGGAAAACAGCACGGCATTCCGGTGACCATTCTGGAACGCTCCCATGCCGGAGAGGATTTCTACTGGAACAAACACTTGCTTTATCGCCTGCCGGAACTGCGCGGCACGAAACGAATTCTCTTTCTCGACAATGATGTCTTCGTGAATCCAAACGCAGGATCGATTTTGGAAGAATGGGATTCGCCATTAATCGGGGCGACCACCGAGAGCACGCAGGCCGGGTGGCCACCAGAATTCATCGCGTCCTATTATGACGAATATGGCGTCGATCAGTCACCGCCGGTTCCTGATCTGCAAATCATCAATACCGGTGTGCTTGTGATCCCGCACGAGCAGGCCGATTTCCTCGAGCGGGTTTATCAGTCCTGGCGAGAACGCAAGAACTCTCCGGGAAAGGCGGCCGCCAATTCGAACGATCCTTTCGCGCACGCCGCCGATCAGCCGCACGTCTCCTATGCGCTCCAGGCCGAGAATCGCTACAAAGATTTTGGTGCGCGATACAACACGGTGTGGTGGCATTGGTACCGCCGCCATGCCAGCAAACGACAAATGCCTTTCCTGATTCGCTCCAAAGCCGCCTCCCTAACGTTTGAGCGCATGCCGAAAAACCTTTGGCGCGCCATTTTCCGACGCGAACGGGCGATCTTTGCTCGTGGCCTCAATGCCGCCGATTTCTTGCACGTCGCGGGCAGCAAATCCTCACTTTTCCTCGGAGAAGGCTACTGCCAGTGAGTGCGATGTGGCTCACCCGGCTGCGCGTGCAGCTAAAAAGCGTTCTGCCGCGCGATTCGCGGCCCTATCGGTTCGGACATCACTGCTATCAGCTGCTGGTGAAAAGTCAGGATCGATTCGGACGCAAGAATCCGCCGCGGGAGATTACTGAAAATTCGATCTTCACCCGCGAAGAAGAGATGTCGATGTGTTCGATTTTCCCGAAGGAGATACTCGACCTGACAATCGAGCTTTTCCATCCGCGCTCCGTTCTCGACGTCGGTTGCGGGACCGGGATCAGCCTCGATTATTTCAAGAGCAAAGGCATTTCTGTCCGCGGCCTGGAAGGCTCCGCGCTCGCAATCTCCAAAGCACGTAACGCGCGGCTCATTCAGAAGCATGATCTCAACAAACCGATCGATCTGGGTGAAAAGTTTGATTTGGTCTGGTGCTTCGAGGTCGCCGAACACATCCATCCCCGCTTCGCATCGGCTTTAATCGAAACCCTCACAACGCACGGCGACCGCATCCTCCTTTCCGCCGCACGCCCAGGCCAGGGCGGCCTCGGTCATCTCAACGAACAACCGCCTGAATACTGGGTCGCACTCCTGCAAGAAGTGGGCTTTGCACTCTGCCCCGAGACCGATCGCTATCGCAATTTGCCCGATCACTTTGCCGAAAACATTCTCGTCTTCGAAAGGACCAATGGGACTCGATAGCGACGGCACGAAATTCCTCTTCGCCGCACGCGCGGCGGGAGTTTCGTTTCGCAACACAGCAACGTTAGGGCGGCAGAATTTCTTTCCCGAACCCGCCCAACTGCAACGCCTCCTCGATCTGCAAGAGCCGGGCCTGTCGGCAAAGGAATTCCTCGCCGATTCGCGAGGCTACGCGGAAAAATTTCTGGACCACCTCGGCGCTGAGGAGGTTGTCGCACTCGACAACTCCGCTTACGAAGGCGCCGCGACAGTGATTGATCTCAATGCACCACTCCCAGACGCGTTGAAAAATCGATTCACTGTCGTGATCGACGGCGGCTGTCTTGAACACATTTTTAATTTCCCGCAGGCGATAAAAAACAGCATGGAGATGCTGTCGATCGGCGGCCATTTCCTCGGTATCACGCCGGCGAATAATTTCTGCGGACACGGCTTCTACCAGTTCAGCCCGGAGGTTTATTTCCGCATTTTCTCCGGGGAGAACGGCTTCCGGGTGCGCGCGATCCTGACCAAGGAAAAGGATCGTTGGTTTCGGGTCGTCGATCCGGAAGAATTCGGCGGGCGCGTCGAGCTGCAAAATAATCGCGCCGCATATCTCTATGTTCTGGCCAAGAAAATCGAGGAGCGCGAAATTTTCGTCCACCCTCCGCAACAAAGCGATTACGCGCGCAAGTGGGAAGCGGGCGCAAGCGAGGCTTCGTTGCCGAGAGGCGCCACATCATTTCCCGCGAAAATCCGGGCTCTGCTTCCGATAAAATGGAAGGACGCGTTGCGCCCTTTCGCCGCCAACCTTTCCATTCGGCATCGATACGCCTGCTACCATCAGATCGAGGAAGCGGCGCTCCTCCGCGGCACATTCGCGCTCGATCAATCCTGACAATGAGCCCACTCCATCTTGCAAGACGGAAGTTGAGGACGGCAGCCGCCACCATTCGCGCCTGCTCTAATTGGCCAACGGTGGCTCGGGCAAGAAGGAACCCCTCCATTTCCATCACGGCACTCCACTTTCGCAGCGGCTTGCAACTTCGGCCCATGCCGCCACTGCATCACACCTGGGGCGAAGTTTTCGAGCCCGCAATCGCCGACGTCTACGGCATCCGCGAATGCACGCCTGATGTCATCGTCGATGTCGGCGCCAATATTGGCGCCTTTGCTTGTTTCGCTGCGCATACGCATCCGCGCGCGCAAGTCCACGCCTTCGAACCCTCGGCGGCGCACGCGGACTTGCTCGAAGCAAACGCCGAGCTCAATCACCTAACGAACATCGTCCTGCACCGGGCGCCGGTGACGAAGGACGGACGAGAAGTGATTTTCACCGAACTGGGCGCAGGCGGTGCGTCCGGAATCATTTTGCATGAGGATGGACGGGCCATTCCGATGAAGAGTGTCTCGTTAGGCGCTTTGGACTTCTCGGGAACTCGATCGGCTTTCATCAAGCTCGACTGTGAAGGCGCCGAAGGCGAAATCATCGAATGGATTTGCGCGAACGTTTCAAACTTGCCATCGCGCATCGACCTTGCCTGCGAATATCATCATTGGTGTCCGATTCCGCGCGACGAGGCTCCTGGACACGCTTCGCGTCCATGGATTTCAAGCCGAGCCCCGAACGCTTTTTGACGAATCCTATCTGTTCGCGACGCGAGGTTAGGATGCCCGTCTCTGCCATGACTTCCAGCTTTCTCGAATTCGAGCGCCTCGAGCATTGCCCTGGTTGCGGGAGTTCTGCCATCGAGGTAGCGATCGAACCCGACATCGGACAGTGCTCGACCTGCCAACTTTACTTTCGAAATCCGCGCCCCACACAGGCGGAGATTGCGCGCTCCTACGACACGGGCCTGACCTTCGAAGCGTGGCAAGCAGAGGAACCAGCGCGGGCTGGAATGTGGGAGCGACGTTTGGCAATCGTTCGGAAGTTTGTTCCCGGCGGTCGTTTGCTTGATGTCGGAACGGGCGATGGCCGTTTTCTTGAAGCAGCGCAAAAGGCTGGATTCGAGGTTGCGGGAACGGAGGTTTCCGCGACGGGCGTTTCCTATGCCCGACAACGGGGCTTTGACGTGTATTTGGGTCAGATCACCGATCTCGAACTACCGACAGTGAACTTTGATGTCGTTACCATGTGGCACGTCCTTGAACACGTTCCGGAACCGGCGGCTGTCCTGCGCAAGTTATACGCGCTATTACGTCCCGGGGGAATCCTGGCGGTCGCAGTGCCTAACGAGGAAAATTTCTTTGTGCGAAAACGCTTTGGCAAGACAAAGGCGAACCCTTTCGCTCCGCTTATTTTTGGTGGTGAAATCCATCTCACCTATTTCCGACCAGCCACCCTATGCCGGACTCTGCGCACCGCCGGCTTCAACCTGGTTACTTTCGGCGTGGACGACGCTTATTACACACGAGATACCAAGGTGCGAGTAAAGCTGGCGTTCCAGCAATCACTCGCACGCCTGGCGCGATGGCACTTTGCCGTCGCGATGTACGCCGTTTGCCGGCGCCCGAAAACATGAGCGCTTCCATTAGGACCCTGGCCCACCGGCTTTATTCGTCTGCCGTCGCGTGGTCCTTCGTTTTTACAATCGTCAGGATCGGCGGAAATCTGCTCGTCCTGCCCTTGATGTTGCGCAAACTCCCGCCGGAAGACCTTGGCTTCTGGTATGTCTTTCTCTCGCTCGCCGGAATTTCCAGCCTCGTTGATATGGGCTTTTATCCAACGATGTCGCGTGTCACCGCTTTTCTTTGGGCAGGCGCCAAAGAGATTCCTCGCATGGGCGTAGCGACTGTCAGCGAGGAAAGTGGCACGACGCCAAACTACCAGCTTCTTTCTGATCTGGTAAAGACAATGCGACTCTACTACCTCGCGCTCGGCTTGTTAGTCTCCCTTGCGATGGGTGTCTTCGGGACGATGTGGATTTTCTCCAAGGCCCATCTCGCCCCTAATGCACAGGTCATCCTGGGCGCGTGGTTTCTATTTCTGCCCGCGCTGTTCGTTAACACGACCACGGGCATGTGGCATCCACTGCTCTCCGGAATAAACCGTGTTCGGCTTGGCCAACAAATATTCGTTTGGGGACTGGTCGCAAACTATATCGTGGTGTTGGCGGGCCTGTTGTTAGGAGCTGGCCTGTTCGCGCCGGTCGCCGGATATCTTCTTATGGGTCTGGTAACGCGTCTCCTAGCACAAGCAAAGTTCACTGAACTGACTGAAAGCAAGACTTATGCGGCCACTGCACGCTGGTCGGGGGAGTTGCTTGCCGCGCTCTGGCCTACCGCCTGGCGCACCGGCGTCGTCACGCTCGGCATCTACGCAACGCTTAATCTCGGCACTCTTATCTGCGCAGCCTATCTTGGACCCCGAATTACGGCCTCGTATGGCTTGAGCCTTCAATTGGCCGCGGCTGCGGTCTCGCTCTCGACGGCGTTCGTCGCAGTCAAGACACCGCTCATCGCGCAGATGCGAACTCGAAACGCCAATCGAGGAATTGGAGACATCATGATTTCGCGAATGAGAATGTTTTACGCTGCATTCTTCACGCTGGCCCTAGCCGCCGTCTTCTTCGGCGAGCCGGTTTTGCATGATTTTTTACATTCCAGAACGCCGCTCCTCCCGACTCCCATCTTCGCCGTTCTTATTATCGTGGTCGGTTTGGAAGGGCACCACGCCATCTTTCGCGAGCTCACTCTTACGACGCACTACAATCCCTTTACGATACCGGTCGTGATCGCCGGCGCTTGCGTCGTGCTGCTAACTCTCATCCTGGTTCCCGTTATTGGTGTCTGGGCTTTGGTGGTTGCACCCGGAGTTGTTCAACTTTGCTTTAATAATTGGTGGACGGTTCTGGTCGGACTGCGCTCCATCGATCTCTCCGCAGGGGCCTACCTGACAAGGCTATTTGCGTTTCATCGACCGTCGAGCAATCTCCAGAACTGAATCGTGCCGACCTACGATCAACCAACTTTTCGCAGGCCCGTGAACCCATTGGGCAAAGCGAGCAAGGCATTCCGCCGATTCTTTCCGAAATACATCTACGCCCTGGCAGCGACGCCATTTCTATTTACGGCTGGCGTGTTATCCAGACGTCATCGCTTCCTGATTTTTCAAATTGCAAAGCATTTTGGAATGAGAATGCCGACCGAAGAGGAAAGACTGCCCAGTCCTGCCGCTGAACAGCATCCTCGAAGAGCAAGCTCGACTTTACCCTTCTGGAGCCGCTGGCTGAGGGTGGCAACGTAAGCACGCTTGAGCTGATGGTGATCGCGAGCCTGGCGAGAAAGGCGCAGCCATCGACTGCTTTCGAGATCGGAACGTTTGACGGCCGGACTACCTTAAACATCGCCGCGAATCTAGGCCCTGACGGCAAGGTCTACACACTAGACCTTCCCCGGGTCAGGTTGGGGAGACACTCAGTTTGAGTTGGCGCCAGGTGAAGGAGCGTTTGTCGATAAGAAAGAGTCGGGTACGAAGTTCATGGGGACGACTCAAGCGAGAAAAATCACGCAACTTTACGGAGATTCCGCCAACTTTGATTTTTCGTCATATGCAGGACGCATCGGAGTTATTTTCGTCGATGGATCTCATGCTTATGACTATGTCCGCAAAGATACCGCGACAGCACTGCAACTTGCTTCGGAGAATGCCATCATTCTTTGGCATGATTATCAGCAAGATTGGCCCGGAGTCATCCGAGCACTGAACGAGCTACAACAGACAAATCCGGAATGCGCCGATCTGAAGAGAATCGAAGGAACGTCGCTGGTGATACTCAAACGTGAAAACTCTAGTCGTCCGGCTTGATCATCTGGGCGACTTGCTCCTGACGACGCCGCTCATCCGCGCGCTTTCGGTGGGGGGTCACGCGGTCGATGTCTTGGTGCAGGATTCGCTCAAACCAATTTTTAAGGATTCACGCTATGTTCAAGAGTTGTTTCGGAATCGAAGAAGTCGCTCCGGGTTTCCCAGCGGCCTGGTGGAAACTCTCGGGCTGGATGCGACGGGCGAGATATGACTGCGTAATCCTGGCTTACGGAAAGGAGCCACGTCTCTGTCTTGCTTCCGCTTTCTCGGGGGCAAAGCGACGAATCGCGATGTGGTCGGGAGCATGGGGAAGACTTACCGGGCATGAGTGCCTTGCCTCACGCATTCTTGAAGATCCGAGACCGGTTTCGGAAATTCTCCTCGCGTGCTCGCGCGCCCTGGGAGTTCCGGATCAAGGACTAAAGCCAGACCTTTTCCTTTCGCCTGACGAACTAAGTTCCGCTCGCGAGTTGATTCCACAGTCTCTTCGTGACCGAAACTTGATCGGCATTCACCCGGGCTCCGCGGGCAACGCCTGCAATCTGCCGAGCGAAGTCTATTGTGACCTCGCTGCCCTTCTCCTTCGCGAAACAGACTGCGGCGTGATCGTCACCGGCACAAAGAGCGAGGAGCAACTGTTGGCCACCTGGCCAAAGGAGATCCTCGATTCTGATCGCGTCTGGGTTTCGATGGGCCAGCTCGACGTGCGCCAGTTGGCGGCGGTCGTGACGACGATGGCCGTCTATGTCTGTTCCAGCACAGGTCCGCTCCATGTGGCAAGCGCCGTCGGCACGCGCGACTGTTTCTCCGTTCTGCCCGACCCCGCCTCTCAATGCAACAATCTGGGGCAACATGGGAGCGCCCTCCCGAGTTATCGAGCCAAAGAACTGCCCGCGTCTTTCGGGTGAATCGACATGTTGTAACTTTCTCGGCCAGATTTCAGCGGATCGGTTATTAAGCGAGATCAAAATTCTGCTGGCGGCGAACAGCTAGCGTGCAGAGTCCCGCAAAACTTTGCGGACGTCGTTTGCGACTTGCACCGGATCGAGGTCGGAAAAAATCCTGTCGTTCGACGTCTGGCGCGACAAACTCCACATCAGGCGCAAGGTCAACTCTCCGTCTCGCAGTAGCGACCGGCTTCCACTTTGCTGAAAGAAATGTTGCGGAAATAAACGACTCGGACACCGGCTGCATTCGCGAGATGTCTTGGCCCGGAGTCGGTTGAAAATACTAACGCGCACTTTCTAAGAAAGCAGACTAACGGCAGCAAACGAAGTCCGCCCGCGGCGATGATAGCTTTGAGATGAAAACTGGCCTTTAGTTCTGCGAGAATGGTCTTATCTCCAGCCGCACCGAGCAGGACTGTCTGGATATCCGGGTCCTTTTCCAGCTCTCGAATCGCCTCCGCGAATTTCCTCGATGGCAGGACTCCGCGGGACTGCCGGCTGGTCACAAAACAGGCGATTATGGGACGCGTCGGATCGAGCTCGAGTTCGCGCCACAGTTCATCAGCGCTGCTTTCATCCGCGGCGCTGGGGTAGACTCTCGGCCGCAACGGCCATGTCGGCGCTTTGTTAATCAACTGGGCGACCAGCTCGCGGAAATAGGCCGGAAAAGGCTGGGGATAGTTGAGTTGAACGGGCTCCGTTACCAAAGCAGAAAAACCTTTGTGCACGTAGCCGACGCGGTTCGGGATGCCTAACCTTGTCGCCTTGATGAGTTCCCGCCAATAACCGCCGCTGTTATAACAAATCGCGACATCTATCGGACCCAATGACTCCGTCGAAGCAACACAACTCTTGATGAAGGGGTTATTGGCCAGGATTTCAGACGTGGGCGGTCGGGCGACAAAATGCCACTCGCACTCCGGCAATGCCTCTGCGAGGGCTGGAAGCGACGCCGTGTTGTAGAGAACATCGCCGATGTGGTCCGCGCCGACGAGAATTCCGCGTCGCCAGGCGGCGGGCGGAGTCGAGTGTCGCTGCGGCATGAAAAGCGTGCGGCCATTTTCAAGAAGCGGAGCGACACGCTCGCTCAGCCGAGCCAGCCTCAGGTTTCGTCTGTCACGGAATGTCGCGGGATTGACCGGCGAAGAGCGCATCATCGCTATCATCGCGAATAAATTGCCGGACGCACCCTGACAATCTATTCTCGACCCATGTCGTTTGCCGAGCGCCAGATGATTGGGCCACGCGTCGGTCTTTGGATCGTGACCGCGCTCGGGCTCGTCGTCTGCGCGGCGATCGGCATGATGCTTGGGTCGGACTCGGTCGGGGTTGTGATCGTGATCGCGACCCTCTCACTGGGACTGGCCTGGGTCACGCAGGCGAAGCAACGCTGGTGGTTGCTCGTCCCAGCGGCGGGCACGCTCGGGGGCTACTTTTGGTTCGGTTTCAAACTCTACCCGCACGAAGTGGCGCTGGCCGGCTGTCTGATCCCCCTGCTCATGACGACGGCGCTTCGACGCGGCAACCGGATCGAAAATCGTCCGCCTTTCCCGACCGTCCTTTATTTGCTGAGCTTCTACCTCCTGGCGCACTGGCTCGGAAGTAACATCTACAATAAGCTCGACACCGGGGGCGGCTACGGCAACGTAACGCGCGCTTACTTCAATGCCTATTGGGTCATTATCTTTCTGATCGCTTTCTGGCGCTATGGCTCAACCAAGTTCATTCCGGCCGCCCTTCTTCTTAGTTATCTGGCAGCAGGCGCACGGGTGGTGGTCGGTCTGTTCACCTACTTTACTAACGGCTTCGCTTATGTGCCCGTGATTAACTACGTTCTTCCCGGTTCCACGCATGCCCGCGGAGCCGATCTCCGCTTTTCGGGTTTGGCCCTGGCCACCTCTGGCGGCCTGCTATTTTCTGATCCACAAAGGCTTTCTCCGAAAATCGTTTCACCTCTTCGTCTTCCTTGGCAGCTGCGTTGCCCTGCTTTTCGGTTCCGGGCGCACGGTCCTCGTTCTCGTCTGTCTCATCCCAATTTGCGGCGGCGCTGCTCTATCGCAAAGATCGTGCCGCTTATCCTTTCCACTTTCGGAGTGGTACACTTCTCGTGATTCTGAATGTCGAGCCGTGCCCTCCTCGATCATGTTTCGTTCTCCCGTGCAACGCTCCGCTTCCATTCTTCTGGTAGACAAGGCACAGTCGGTAAAATACGGACTCGCCGAATCGAGTGACGAATGGCACGCGAATCTGCGCGCGCTCGGCTTCAAGAAATGGACCGAGTCATGGCACAATTTTCTTTTCGGGACCGGCATTCGACCCTACGACAACGCGATTCGTGAAACCATCGCCGGGGTCACCACCAATGAGGATTACCTCGAATCATCCGCCAAAGTGGGCGCTTACGAATCCGGTTGGTGGACCGTGATTGCCGTGACCGGACTCATCGGCCTGATCCTTTACCTGATCGTGCTGCTCTATCTGTTACGCCGCCTTCTGCCCGTCCTGTTGCACGAGAAGGTGCGCGATCATCATCACGCTTTCGCTTTCATGGCCGTCTTCGGAATCGTCATCTGGCTCGGGCTCGGCTGGACGAACGGCGGTTTCCCGAGCACCGAGATCATGTTCGGGTTCCTCGCGCTTCTCGCGATCGAGGACAAGAAGCCGAGACGTCAGCCGCGCGGCCCGATCGAGGGTCATCGCGAAGTCGTCATGCCGGCAGCGGCGAATTGTGTCTGTCGGCCGATGAAACCGGCCGCGCCGGGGCGGACCGTTTTTTTCGAGCCTTGGAATTTGGGGGACGTCATCATCGCAGCCGCGGCTCTGCGGGAATCGAAGACACCTGTTTCACTCGCCTGTCATTCGATGTGGCACCCGTTGCTGCGTCGTGCGCTCGAGGAAATACCGCAGCTTGATTTGCTTGCGGTGGATCTGCCCTACACGACCCGGCAGCGAGGAAATCCTTTCGATACTGGAAGCGGAACGCAGAGCGAACGTTTCGAGGACGTGCGAGAGGTGCTCAGCATTCGCGGTGATCTTCGCGATTTCGCGGCCGCCCGGAAAATTTTCCCGCGCGCTCGTATCCGCATGAAGGGCTGGTTGCGATTTTTCGGGCGCAAAAGCGCGATCGTAAACTTCCCATACTCCGTGGGACTGTTGCCGGTGAAGAACCGTTATCGTTCGTGGGCAAATCTCGCCGACGTTGCGTATTCCCAAATCGAAGCGACCTACCGCCGGATGCAAGCCGAAGCCCCAATCAGCAATCGCATCGCCATCCACGTGGGCGCGCAGTGGCGCTCGAAGCAATTTCCCGAAGTGGCGAGTTTGCAAGCGGCACTTCGCGATGAGCGAATGCACGGTGAAAGTCCTCGCTGGCCCGAAGGATCTTCTTCCGCCCGGCCTGGTCGAAGACGACGTGCTCCGGGTCGCCGACGAACAACTCGTCGATGAGTTGCGCGCTGCCGGACAAGTGATCACGAACGATTCCGGCCCAATGCATCTCGCCGCCTTCCTCGGTTGTCGCACGACCGCGATCGTGCGCACCTCACCGATCGAAGAATGGGCGCCGCCGGCCACGACGATCGTGCGCGCGCCGGCGACGCCCCGCGGTTACCGTCCGCACCGCGGTTACATGTCGGACGAAATCCTGCCGGGATGGCCCAGTATCGAGGACGTCATCTCAGCGTGCACTGCGTCGAAGTCGATCACCTCGCCAATCTAAACGAGATGCTCAAATCACTTCTCGCCCAGCTCCACGCCCCCATTTACGAAAAACGCCTGACCGTTCTTGTTGAATTGATTCTTCCTCACCTGCGCGAAGGCGATGCCGTGCTCGACGTCGGTTGCGGGGCAGGCGCACTCGCACTGGTTCTCTCCGAAGCGGCGAGCTCGCGCGGACTGAACGTCAGGATCGAAGGGCTCGAACGTTTCCCGCGCGGCGGCGAGCCGATCAAAGTTACGCGCTACGACGGCGACCGTTTTCCATTTGCGGATAACAGCTTTGATCTGGTGATCATTGCGGACGTCTTGCACCACGAACGAAATTCCGAGGCGCTCCTCCGCGAATGTCTTCGTGTCAGCCGACGGCAACTGGCGATCAAGGATCACCAACTCCAAGGACCCCTGGCGAAGGCAAGAGTGAGCCTGATCGATTGGGCCGCCAACGCTCCCTATGGCGTCGAATGTCTCTATCGATACAACACGCCAGAAGAATGGGCGTCGATTCTGCGCGATTTGCGCCTCACACCTTCCGCGCTTTATCCCTCGATTGATCTTTATCCGCCGGGTTTCAATTTTCTCTTCGGACGTCGATTGCAATATCTCGCGATTTGTAGTGTCCCGGAAAATCACATTGTTGCTGCGTAAAGCACAGCCGCCGCCAGAATCCCGGCGATGTAACTCGTTCGATCGGTTAGGGCGAACACGACCGGATCTTGCGGAACTTCGCCGCGGTTGGCTTTAAACCAAAGGCGCGTGATCCAGTAGAGGAAGAGCGGACAGAGCAGGAGGAGGATCGTTGGATGGCGGTAGAGCAGCCGCACTTCGGGACTCATGATGTAGAGGACGAGCACCAGCACCGAGATCATTCCGCTGGCAACGCCAAAGGTGCTGATCGGTTCAAGATCGGAACGAAAATAGCCGCGACCGACAGCAGTCGCGTCCGCCGGCACGGAAAGTTCGCGCAACTCCGAGTAGCGTTTCACCATCGCCAATCCGAAAAAGAAAAAGACCGAGAAGGCGAGGAGCCAATCGGAGACGCCGATCCCGGTAGCAGCGCCGCCGGCGAGCAAGCGCAGGGTGTAGAAACAGGCGAGGACAACAACGTCGAGCATGACGACGCGCTTGAACCACGCCGAATAGGCCAGGTTGCCCACGAGATAGATCCCCGCAAGGACGAGAAACATTTTCCCGCAGAAGATCCCGATACCAATTCCGGCGCAGAGAAGGACAAGAGAAAAACCGACCACGAAAGGGATCGAGATCTCTCCCGAAGCAAGCGCACGCCCCCGTTTGATGGGATGCGCGCGATCGGATTCGAGATCGAGCAGGTCGTTAAGCAGGTAAACGCTGGAGGCGAGAAGGCTGAAAGCGACGAAAGCGATCAAGGCCAGAATCAACGCATGCGCGTCGGTCACCTTGTGCGACGTAAGCACAGGCACGAAAACCAGGATATTTTTGGCCCACTGATGGACGCGACAAGCTTTAATCAGCGCCGCGATCTTGCCCGGGGTTTTGGGAAACGAAGCTTCCACAGGTGCGATCGAGTTCACTGCGGCAATGAAGCGTTTACTGTCCGAGACGACAACCGCCCGTCGTGCCGCCCGCCAGACAGCGAGGTCGGCGCTTGAATCCCCCGCGTAATCGAATTGGCTCTGGCCAAATTTCTCCGCCAGCGCCTTTGCCTTGGCCGCTGCCCTTCAAATTCACCGAGCCGTCGCTACCGATCGTCTCGTCAAAAAGTGAAAGATGGCGTTGCACTCTTTCCGCGACTGAAACGTGAGCGGCGGTCACGAGAACCAAGCGTCGGCCGCGATCGCTGTTGCTCGCGCAGATATGCTACGAGTTCTGCGCGATAAGGCAGTTGGCTCGCGTCGGCCGCAACCCGCCGGCCCACTTGCTCTTTGAAAGCGGCACGGCCCTGGAGCAACCAGAATGGCAGCAACAGAAGCGAGAACGGTGAACGCTTGACCAGAAGCAACAACGCCTCATATAGGTGATCGGTCTGGAGCAACGTGCCGTCGAGGTCGACGCAAAGCGGAGGTTCGGAAACTAGATCATCGGGCGGAGGCATCGGCGCGAAAGTCTCGCCCATTCCGCTGCCGCGCGAACAGAGAAATCAGCGTGCGAAAACAAACGTATTACTTCGGACTCGGCGCGCTGGCGCTGCTCATCGGGGCGCCTGGCGGTGACGAACCAAAGCCTGTGGATCGACGAAGGATCGGCCGCGCTCAAGGCGATGGAACCATCGTTAGGCGGCTGGTGGCAGAGTTTGCGGAGCGAAGGAAATTCGAACCTCCAACTGATCGGCGAACTCTTTTATCTCTGGGGCTGGGTGAAAGATTTTTGGCGCGTCCGAGATCGCGCTACGGGCCTCGAACATTCCTTTTTTTATCGGCGGTGTGCTCGCGCTCGCCTGGGGGCTGGCGCCGCGCCGCCGCCAGCAAACCGCCGTCGTCCTCCTTGCCCTAACGAATGCTTTTCTCTGGTATTACCTGAGCGAAGCGCGGCCTTACCTCGTTCTCTTCGGCTTCGCCTCGCTCACCGCCGCCTGCCTTTTCCGTCTCGTGCGCGCGTCCGAAGAATGTTTGGAATCCACCGTTTGGTTTCGCCTTTTTTGCATAGGAATCATCGGGCTCTGCGCCACCAGCCTGATCGCGGTCCCGTGGGCGCTCGGCGCTCTCGGAGCTGTCCTTTACTGGAGCGGGCTTGGCGCGACCATGCGCTGCGCATTGCGCTCCAAAACTTCGTCCTTCCTGCTCGTCGCGGCTCTCGGCGCGCTGGGTCTTTACTATCTTTGGACGCTACAGATTGGAGCCCGTGCCTCCGATGTCGGTCGCACCGGTTGGGCCAATGTCGGATTCATCTTCTACGAACTACTGGGACTGAGCGGGCTTGGTCCGGGGCGACTGACGTTGCGGACAAACGGCCTGGGAGAACTGGTGCCATTCCTGCCTTTGCTTGCGGTTGGCGTGATCGCTCTGCTCGCGTTGCTTATCCCGGCTTTTGTCGAACTTCGCGAGCAAATGAAAAGGCGACACGTCCTCTTCTTCGTAGTTGCGGTCGCGATCCCTTTTCTTCTCGTTTTGGTGGCCGGCATTTTCGCGCACATGCGATTGCTCGGACGTCATTTGACTCCGTTGCTCCCTTTCCTGCTTGCCCTGATGGCTTGCGGCCTGGCGAGGTTGCTGGAGAAGCCAGAGCTTTGGAGAAAAACAATCGCGCTCGCAACGCTCGGCGTTTTTCTCTTTTCCGCGGTCGAGATCCGGCTCGCTCCTCGATTTCAGCGCGATGATTATCGCTCCGCCTCGGCCGTAGCGCGCGAGGCGATTCATGCCGGGCAACACGTCTGGTGGCTGGCTGACGTGAGCACCGGGCGCTACTACCATGTGCCGTTCGATTCGCCTCAGCTCACGGTTGCGCCCGATTTGTCCAGATCGAATGCGCAGCCGGACCTGGTCGTTTTTTCCAAGCCGGACATTTACGATTCGTCAGGCCTGGTTCGTCGTTACCTGACGAAGAGCGGGTTTACCGTGCAGCAAGTCCTGCCGGCATTTGAGATTCTGAAGCGGTCGCCGGTTCGTTAGGCGCAGGCGAGAGTTCCGGGAATATCCGCCGGATGAAATCCTGCAGCATCGCGTCGGTCTCCGCTTCGGTATGCCCGAAAGGCATGAAGTTCTTTGTGATATCGGCCGCGATCGTGATGTAGGCCCAGCGCTGGTTGTAGCCTTTGAAAACTCGGTCCTCGATATCGAGCATGGTGCGCTCGAGATGGGAAGCGGTGAGGTGGTGAAAACCGACAAACCAATAGTAATTCAGGTTATAGATCGAGACCATCTCACCGGTGCGGAGCGGCATCTGGCGAACGTCGTGCAGCCGCGTGACTTGAAGTTTTTTTCCGCCCTCGAGCGGCACCTGCAAACTCCGGGTGTCAGCAATCGTCCACCCTTGCGCAGGCAGGCAGCGCTCCGGCCGATGAATGCTGTTATCCAGATCGGCGCCGGACAAAACGATCGAGACAAAAATCACGTTACCGGCCGCATCGGTGTAAACCTTGCGCGCGAATTGGGTATCGGCCGCCAGCATTTGCAGTTCGCGTTCGCTGATTTTTTGGTCGACGCCGTACCATTTCCCGACGAACTGCGGCAGCTCGAGTTTGATGCCCACTGGCTGCGTCAGAGTGGTTCTCGGGAGAAAAAAAATCGCGCTAAAGCCCGCCCCCAGAAAAAGCAAGAGCACCGCAAGACGCTTGCTCGTCATGGTCGATTGGTGCTCGCCTCCAACACCGGTTTCTTCCCAAACCATTTCCGGAAGTCAGTGTTGAGAAGGCGACTGAATCCGAGCATGCAGAGAAGCGCGATCGGGAAAAAAATCAGTTGGCTCGACCAATCATGATAGATGCCGCCGGCGAAGCGGGCGAAGCCGAGTTGGCCGAGCAAAATAATGGTAAAAATGCGCCCCGCATTCCCGATGATCGCGAAAAGAACCGAGGCGAGGAGAATGACGATTTTCTTCCAGAAAACCTTCTCGCACAGATGCACGTAAACAGCCGTGAGCATGATCATGGCGATGAGCGAACGAATGCCGCTGCAGCCCTCCGCGATCTCGAAGCCCCAGTCGCCGTGGACCGGGCGGATGGAAGTGCCGACGGTATAAATTGCAATTCCGCAAAGGCTGCTGAGCACTTTGACGAAACCGATAATCAAGAACTGGAGGCGAAACGTCATCTGCTCGATCGCTCCGAGCGGGATCATGAAAAAGAGAAGCGCGATCGGGAAAAGGAGAATGCGGGCCGTTGCGCGGCCCCAGAGGTAAAGGACCGTCCCATAGACGAGGAAGGGAAATCCAAAGAGAGCAACCCGCGGTTGAAAAGCGCGCGCTGCAATCAGGTAACAGGCAAGGCCAACGCCGACGAAGAGCAGCCCAAGATTGCTCCCTGACTTGGGCGCGTCGCGGATTTCGTTTCGGTGATACCAAACGAGAAAGAGAACGAGAAACGGAATGAGCTTGCTGTGCTCCTGGTTGTACTGCGGGAGAAAACGGAGCCAGGCCCACTCCCAAATCGGCTGGGCTTGGTTCGCGTAAAGGCGGAGGAAGCCGAAGAAATAAATGATCGTGGCGCCGACCGCGAAAAGCAGGAAGGCCTGCAACGGACGGTTCTTGATCCAGGTCAGGAAGGATCGCAAAATGGCGCCGAATTGTATGACCTGTTCCATCGCGCGCCCGATTTTAGGACTGGGCGGAGCGCGGCGCAATCAGCACCTGCGACCAAGCTCTAACCGTTGTAGACGCTTCGCTCTGCGAAGCGCGGGAGTACGCGCCACTCTTGGATTTGTGGGAATCAAGAGCCGATCGATGCAACCCTCGCGTCGCCCAGAGGGCGACGTCCACAAAGGATCGTCTAGTCGACGACTTCGAGGCCCATCTGGCGGGCAGTGCCGGCGATGATCTTGAAGCCGGCTTCGTCGTTGCGCGAATTCAGGTCCTTGGCCTTCGTTTTCACGATGTCCATGATCTGTTTGCGCGTCACTTTGCCGACCTTTGTCTTGTTCGGCTCCTTCGAGCCGGCGGCGATGTTCGCGGCTTTTTTCAAAAGCACCGCAGCGGGCGGACTCTTGGTGATGAAGGTAAACGATTTGTCCTTAAAAACCGTGATCACGACCGGGAGGATATCGCCCGCCTGCTTCTGAGTGGCGGCGTTAAATTCCTTGCAGAACGCCATGATGTTGACGCCGCGCGGTCCAAGCGCGGTGCCGACGGGCGGCGCGGGATTCGCCTGACCCGCCGGGATCTGCAGTTTGATGTGAGCAACGATTTCTTTAGCCATAACAAAAAAGCTTTAGGTGTTAAGTTTTAAGTTTTAAGTGCGGAACCGGCGCGAAGTTGCCTTTGCTTAACACTTAAAACTTAAAGCTTAAAACTATCCGCGCTCGACCTGCCAGTATTCCAGCTCGACCGGCGTGGCGCGACCAAAGATGGTGACCGAAACGCGCAGCTTGCCGCGCTCCGGATCGATTTCTTCGACAATGCCGCTCTGGTTTTGGAACGGACCATCCGCAACCTTGACCGTCTCGCCGACCTCGAAGCTGACCTTCGGTTTGACCTTCTCTTCGCGCTCGCGCATCTGCGCCAGCATGTTGTCGACTTCCGATTGACGCATCGGGATCGGGCGATCCTTCGTTCCGGCAAAACCAATCACGCCCGGCGTTTCCCGAATGAAATACCACGTCCGCCCGATGAGCTGATTCTCCTCATCGAGCAGATGCATGTTGATGATGAGGTAGCCGGGGAAAAATTTCCGCGTCGTCTCGCTTTTCTTCCCGCGCTTGATCTCCGAGACGCGCTCGGTCGGGACGAGCACCTCGAAAACGACATCGCCCATCTCCTCGGTCTTGACGCGCTTTTCAATGTTGTCGCGCACCTTGTTCTCCTGTCCGGAGAGGACGTGCACGACGTACCATTGATCTTTGGCGGCAAGAGCGTGGCCCATGATTACAACCGGGTGAAGAAATGGATCACGTTGACGAGGATAAAATCGAAGAGCGCGACGTAACCGCCGAGGAGGAGCATGGCGATGATCACGACAAGGGTGGAATCGGTCAGCTCCTTGTAGCGCTTCATTCCCTTCTCTTTCGGGTCCCAGGGCCAGGAGGCTTTTTGCAGCTCCAGCCGGACTTCGGAGAAGAAATTTTTCGATTTTGTAATCATTGCGCCAACCGGCCTCCAATCAGGTCAGGAGGGACTCGAACCCCCAACCGACGGTTTTGGAGACCGCTACTCTACCAATTGAGCTACTGACCTAATTTGGGTTCCGCTTTCGCGTTAACTTAGTCCAGAATTTCGCTCACGCGACCTGCGCCGACGGTTTTGCCGCCTTCGCGAATGGCGAACCGGATCGTTTTCTCCATGGCGATCGGCGTGCCGAGCTCCACTTCGACGGAAACGTTGTCACCCGGCATGACCATCTCGACGCCTTCGGCCAGCTTCACGCTGCCCGTCACGTCAGTCGTGCGGAAATAAAATTGCGGCCGATAATTGGTGAAGAACGGCGTGTGCCGTCCGCCTTCTTCCTTGGACAGGACGTAGACTTCCGCCTTGAACTTCTTGTGCGGCTTGATCGTGCCCGGCTTGGCGATGACCTGGCCGCGCTCGACGTCTTCCTTCTTCATGCCGCGGAGCAGGACACCGACGTTGTCGCCGGCGCGCGCCTCGTCGAGAAGCTTGCGGAACATTTCGATGTCGGTCGCGGTCGTCTTGGCGGTCGGCTTGATCCCGACGATTTCGACTTCCTCCATTTTCTTGAGGATGCCGCGCTCGACACGACCGGTCGCGACGGTGCCGCGACCTTCAATGTTGAACACGTCTTCCACCGGCATGAGGAACGGCTGATCGACCGGGCGCTCCGGCACCGGGATGTAATCGTCGATCGCCTGCACGAGCGCGAGGATCTGCTTCTCCTGTTCGGCATCGCCGTTGAGGGCCTTGAGCGCGCTGCCTTTAACGATCGGAATCTGGTCGCCCGGGAATTCGTATTGGGTGAGCAGATCGCGCACTTCCATCTCGACGAGGTCGAGCAATTCCGGATCGTCGACCATGTCGACCTTGTTCAGGAAAACGACGATCGAGGGCACGCCGACCTGGCGGGCGAGCAGGATGTGCTCGCGGGTTTGCGGCATCGGGCCGTCGGCGGCGCTGACGACGAGGATCGCGCCGTCCATCTGCGCGGCGCCGGTGATCATGTTCTTGACATAATCGGCGTGGCCGGGGCAATCGACGTGCGCATAGTGGCGCTTGTCGCTCTCGTATTCGACGTGGGCGGTCGTGATTGTGATGCCGCGCTCTTTTTCTTCGGGAGCGGCGTCGATGGAATCGTATGCGCGCGCCTGGGCAAAGCCTTTCTTCGCGAGCACGGTGGTCATCGCCGCGGTGAGGGTGGTCTTGCCGTGGTCAACGTGACCGATCGTGCCGACGTTCACGTGCGGCTTGGTGCGTTCGAACTTGTCCTTAGCCATCTGGAATTCTCCTTTGGGTTACTTGATCTTTTGCTGCTGTCTTTTCGTTAGGTTATTTTTCGGTCACGAGCTCATTCTGGAGCCCATGACCGGGATTGAACCGGTGACCTCATCCTTACCAAGGATGTGCTCTACCAACTGAGCTACATGGGCCGCTGTTCATCGTGCAAGCTCGCCCCGCGGTCGCGGGACAAACCGGTTGCTCGCCGTCGTTAGAAGCGAAAGTCCCAGAGTCGGTCAAACTGCCTGCCGACCATGGGACTTGCCTCGTTCTCCGAAAAAGCGTTGCCAAGCTAACTGCCCGCCTTGCGCTGTCAAAACAATTTCTTCAGGAGGCAACGGGCCTCGAAGTTCTCTCTCGGAACTCACTCTGCCGCGTCGGGTTTTCGTCGCGCCACCATAATGATCAGAACGATCGCGATCAAAAGCACGACGCCAATCCCGATTCCCACCGTCCACGGCGTAAACGGGCCCTCATATTTCGGCGGAGGAGGCGTCGGTGTCGGCGTAGGAGGGGGCGGAGGAGGCGGCGTGGCCAACTGACGCTTTGCGAAAGCCAGTCGGCCGATGGTATCGGGTTGGTTAGGCTTAATCGCCAGGGCAGCCTGATAATCATCGATTGCCTTCTGCCACTGATCCATCAATGAATAGACGTAACCCCGTTTATCGAACGCGTCGGAGTCGTTGGGATTGATCTCGATCGCCTTGGCGTAGTCGGCTAACGCATCGTCATAGTTGCGCAGGCTCCGCTTGGCGAAGGCGCGCCAGACGTAAGCTTGTTCGTCCTGTGGATTTTTCTCGATCGCCTTGTCGTAATCAGCGATGGCGGCCGTCCAATCGCCTTTTCCGATATTCGCGAAGCCGCGAAAGCGATAGGCGTTGAGGTCGTCGGGCTTCAGCTCGATCGCCTTGCTGAGATCGGCCAGCGCCGGCTCAAATTGCTTAAGCTGAGTTTCCGCCTGGCCCCGGCCGAGATAAGCAGTGCTTTCCTTGGGCGCCAACTCGATCACCTTCGTGAAATCCGCCGCCGCCTCGGCATCTTTTTGCAGCGCAAGATACATGTAGCCACGGTTCTCGAGCGCGGGGATATCTTTGGGATCAATCTCAATCGCCTTGGTAAATTCGGCTACTGCCTGGTCGTATTGACGCTGATCCGCCGCCTGCACGCCCGCCGCGCGATGCGCCGCCCCTTCGTCCGTTTTCGCTTTTTGCTTGGCCCAGCCCGCCGGACATAGCAGGAAAAAAATAATCGTGACAGCCGCCAGCGCTCCTTTTCGATTTTTCAGAATATTCATGTCTTTCTCTTTCTTGAAACGTATCTGAAGAACAAATCGTTTGTCACCGACGAAATTACGCGGCTCAATCTCCGGCTTATCCATGCCTTCGATTGAGACCAGCCACAGAGCGCAATCCTCTCGCAAAAAAAATCTCTCCGAGGGTTATGCCGCCGTTTTCGCGACCATCCTCATCTGGTCGACGCCATCGCTTTTTCAATTTTACCTCAATCGATATCTACGATCCGTTCGCGCAGAATTTTTATCGCTACTCGATCGCGTTTCTCGCCGTTCTCCCGCTCGCCCTTTATCGATTTCAGCGCCGCGGACCGCGCCTCGACTGGAGGGTCGTCGGCATTTGTCTTCTGCCGGCCTTGCCTAACGTCGTCCACCAAATCACCCAGGTGGTCTCGCTCAATTACATGGGGCCGGGCGTTTACGCGGTCTTCATTCGTTCCTCCGTCATCATGACTGCTCTCCTCGCGCTTATTTTTTTCCCGGAAGAGCGCTGGATCATCCGGCAATGGCAGTTCCAAATCGGCACCCTCCTCGGATTGTTCGGCGCGGTCGGCGTCTTTTGGTTTCAACCGCGCTGGACGGCGGGCCACGTTTCGTTAGGCGGCCTTGCCATCGCCTTCACCGCCAGTTTCTGCTGGGCGCTTTACGGCGTCCTCGTGAAACGACCATCGGCCCAGCTCGGCAGCATTCGCAGCTTCGGCGTGGTCAGCTTTCTCACTTCCGTCATGCTCTTCCCGCTCACCTGGGTCTTCGGCAGAATCGACACGCCGTTGCATGCCGGCGCCCACGTCAACTGGATCCTGATCGTTTCGGCGGTGCTCTGCATCACGCTCGCCCACGTGCTTTATTATGTCGCCATCCGCGAGCTCGGCGTGGCGCTTTCGCAAACGCTCCAGTTGCTCAGCCCGTTAGGCGCGTTGGCCCTTTCCGCCTGGATTTTTCACGAGCGCCTCTCCATCGCGCAACTCTGGTGCGCCGCCATCCTTCTCTTCGGCGCCTTCCTCGCCACGCGGATTAAACCGGCAGCCGTGATGGAGTCGGCGGAAATGATTTAGGCGCTATCGCGCATCGCACCGGTGATCGTGCTCATTCAGCTTGTCATCCCGAGCCGGCGCAGCGCGGCGAGGGATCTCACAAGGGCACTCCACGCGTCCTGCACGAAGGAACACCTTAAATTGCAACTGCGAGGTCCCTCTCCGTCCTCCGGCGGATCGGGATGACAGTGACAGCGAAGTGCCACGTACTTCCGAGCCTGCTCCTGCGCCTTGCGCACGAGCGTGAAGAAGCCGCCGCGGCAGCCGTTTTCATCTGCGCCCTTACTTTCCTGCGCCCACTCTGTCACTGCATCCGACTACAACAGACGCCCTTCGAATGGTCGTTAGTCTGAGTTTGATTGATACACTGCGCCAAAAGGACAGCCGCACCCATCAGGCATTACCGATCAGGAGGATTGGGCCCTTCGGGTTTCGGCCCACCACCTTCGCGTTCGAGACTGATCGCAAACGCTTTGACCTGGGCCGCGTTTTGATCCGGCTTGAAGTGGATCCGCGCGACGCCGTTCGGATTCGACGTGAACGAGACCGGCGCTGATCGGGTCTTTGTGATTTGCATCGATCGCCCAGAGTTGGTAATCGCGACCTTTAGCGGGAAGCGGGAGATGGCTGATCGTTATGACTCCGCTTTGCCGATCAGGTTGCCAGGCCACCACCGCCTTGGTCTCGGGCAAATCACCTTTGGGAGACGCCAAAGAAAACAGGGTGGCGTGTGCCAAGGGATCGGCCTCGCGCAAGTCGGCAAGTTCGCGCTGCAAACGAGCGCGATCGAAGACGAGCCCTCCGCAGCAAACCAGAATGAGCGCGGCAATCGCCCAGGGCAGCCAATTAAGTGAAGTCGATGCCGGCCTTGGCGATTGGCCGCTTTGTTTTTCCAATGCAATCTCGCCCAGAAGGCGCTGCTTCAACTCTGCCGGCGGTTGAGAAGAAGGAACGCAATGCGCGAGGTCAGCGGCTCCTTCACGCATTTCGCGAACCATCGCGCGTAACTCGGCGCTGTCGCGCATGGCCGCTTCAAGCCGAATGCTTTCTTCCGGCTTCGAGCGAGCCGAGAACGTAGAGAGCGGCCTGATCTTGGAGTTCGTCTGGAATCATACGGAACTTTGCTCCCTTAATTTTAGGAGGCCCCGCCGAATACGCGCTTTGATTGTCCCAAGCGGTTGGCCGAGTTGAGAGGCAATTTCGTGATGGGTGAGTTCGCTAAAAAATGAGAGTTCGATCGCTTCGCGCTGTTCGGCCGGAAGCGTATTCAGAGTCGATCGGACGCGCAGTGCCTCCTCATTTCTACCGATGGCATCCGAGGCGCTTTCCGCGCTTGCCGTCGGAGCGGGCGCGATCTCGGCCTTGTCGTCATCGGTGGAAGTAACCACCACCCGCAAACGCCGATCACGCGCGCGCAACCGATCGATCACGCGACTTCGCGTCATCAGCACGGCCCAGCTAAAGACCGTGCTTTGTTCGGCGTCGTAGGCTGCGGCGCGCCGCCAGATTTGGAGAAAGACTTCCTGCAATGCGTCCTGTGCCTCGGAGGGATCGCCGAGCATTCGCACCGCCAGCGAGTAAAGCGGGCTGCTTAGCCGATCATAGAGCAATCCAAATGCACCCTGATCGCCCCTCGCAATCCGGGCGATCGTTTCTCGGTCGGTGTCTTGCTGCGCCATCAGCATTGCTCACGAGCATATACGCTGGTTCTACCCTTTCGGATGCAACAATTCGTTGTCCTCCCGAAAAAATTTAAAATCTCTTGCCGAATGCATCTAAACCGAAAAAGCGGCCGGATTCCTCGAAAACCAACCACTCAACTCATGAAATACTTCGATAAATCTCACCGTACCAATCGCCCATTCGTGACCTTACTCGCTGCGACCGCCGTCGCGACCGCTGCCTGTCTTACACTCGCGCCGCCCGCGATCGCTTCCAGCCACAGCGACGCGCCGCTGATCAAGCTCGATCCCCAGGCGAACTTGACGGACGTCTACGCCTTTATCACCGAAAGAAACAACGGCCAGAAAGGTCTCGTTGTCGAGGTCAGCGTCCGGCCCTTCTCGGAGCCAGGCGACGGTGTGAACTACGACGCGTTTTCTCCTGACGCCTTATATAGCATTCATATCGCAAATCCCACCACCGGAGAAGAGGTGCAGCGCTACGATTTCAAATTCTCGCCAGTGGACGTGGTAGGCGGCTCTTATAAGAATACCGGCACTATTCTACATTATGGTCTGGGCACTGAGCTCGGGCCGATCGTGACCGTCGGTGATGCGCGACAGAATTTTGTGCAGACTTACGATGTTTACTCGGTAATCGATGGGAAACGGAAGCATCTTAACTCAACGCCCCTCCTCGTACCTCCGCCAAATGTCGGCAGTAACACTACTCCTTCCTATAACGGCCCCGATGGGAAAGCGATTTCCGGCGCGACCAGTCGCGCCAACCTTGATCCTTATACCGCCCAGACTGTCTATGACCTTCCCTGCGGTTCGACAGTCTTTGCCGGCCCGCGCGAAGACGGTTTCTATTGTGACATTCCGGGCATCTTCGATTTGTTAGACGGGCGCATCCTGAATACCGATGGCAATGGTGTCGATGGGTTCAAGGGATTCAATGTGCTCCATTATGCGATCGTGATCCCAGTGAAAAAACTGCCGAGTCTTGCCTTATACCGGTCTTCTGCAACCGCCCAGTACGGGCGTGGGTGTTTACGCTTCGGTCAGCCGTCCCCGAGTAACATTGCGCTCGAATACGGGAGGCAACACTGACTCCGGTCCCTACATTCAGGTCGACCGCGAGGCTAACCCATTCTTTAACGAAGGTCTTGTAGCACTGGCGGACAAGGATAACTATAACCGTACTCTACCTACGGACGATGCAGCGATGTTTGCGAAGTATGCGCTGAATTCTGAACTCGCAGTGCTCATCAACACGGTCTTCGGCACTAGCTTCCAAACAGATAACCGGACCGATCTGCAAACGCTCTTCATCCCCGATCTTATTCGCGTGGATACGACCACGGGCGCAGTGCCAGTGGCCGGCGAACCGGCCTTCAATCGCCTGAGCTTCATCGGCGGCGATACCGTAGCAAATGGTGACGGCGTGCAAATTCCCTCGGGTTGGCCGAATGGACGTCGCTTCGGTGACGATGTTGCGGACATTGCGCTAACTGCAATAGCCAGCGGCCCGAGTTATGCCACGATCAACCTGCTCGGCGACAACGTGAACGCGAACGATCAACTCTACAATCAAACCTTCCCGTATGCCGGGACGCCGAATGCAGGGACCAGGAATAGCAAAGACTCCGGCGAGAACGATACCTGTCCGCCGACAGTCGCGTCGGGGCGGTAAGGCGGCCTGATCTATCCGGACTGTGTTAAGCGGCGCCGGCGCATGCAAAAGATGCGCCGGCGCTCTCTTAGAAAGCATAAATCCTGTGACCACAAATTCTCTTCCTGTGTCTCGCCTAACGATCGTGCGAACCGGCGCGATTATCCTTTGTCTCGTCGTCGCCCTGAGCGCGGCCTTATTCTGGAAACATGCGCAAGTTGTCGCGCGGATGGCGCGGATTTCAGCCGCGGCTCAGCCGGCGACTGAGTTAACGTCCGAGCAAGTGCTCGCGGCCCTGCCCCCGGCGAGCGGAAATTCCAATACCGATCAGGCTCTGACCGCGTCTCTCGCCAAAGCCCGCGCCAAGCCACGATCGGCCGTTGCCTGGGTGAATCTGGGGGACGCGCTCGCGCAAGTGATGCGCGATACCGCGAACCTGAAGTACTACGACTACGCCGAGCTGGCTTACAAATACGCGTTGCAGCTCGATCCGCGCAACGGCGATGCAATGAGCGGAATGGCCTGGGTGACCGGTGGCCGGCATCTTTTTGACCAAAGCATCGAGTGGGCGAACCGCGCGCTCAAAATCGATCCCAACCACGCGCCATCCTTCGGCATCATCGGCGACGCGGCGTTGGAGTTGGGCGACTACGACAAGGCCCTCGATCAATACCAAAAGATGATGGATCTGCGGCCCGATCTTTCGTCCTGGAGCCGCGGGGCCTACGCGCTTTGGCTGACCGGGAACCAGAGCAGAGCGATGTGGTTGATGGAAAAAGCGATCAAGGCCGGCGCGCCTTACGCGGAAAATACCGCCTGGTGCCGGGCGAAGCTTGCGATCATGCTTTTCGAGGACGGCGCTTTCTTGCCCGCGCAACAAGCGCTCGCGCCGGCTTTGGCCACAGCGCCCCAGAACATCCATGTATTACTCGCTGCCGGGCGGATCGCAGCGGCACTGAAGGATTTTGCCAGCGCAACCCGGTATTACCAAACCGTTCTCGAGGCCGCGCCTAACCATGAAGCGCTTGCAGCACTCGGCGATCTCGCCGCGGTTAATGGGGACCACGAGAAAGCGGAAGAGTTTTATCAAAAAGTGGAGGCCTTGCATGCGGCTCATCTCGCGACCGGTGTGCATGATCACATGTTGATGGCGAAGTTTTACGCCGATCATGATCGCAACCTGGTCGAAGCATTGCGTCTCGCGGAGCAGCGCAAGCTTACTCGGAATGCACTGGAAGCAGACGTTCTGGCCTGGGTTTATTTCAAGAACGGCGATCTTGCTCACGCCCGCGAGGCGATGACGCGGGCGCTGAGCCGCCACACCCCAGAGGCGGAGATGCATTATCATGCCGGAATCATCGCCGCGGCTTCCGGCAATCGCGGCGCCGCTCAGAAAGAACTTGGCGAGGCGTTCAGCTTGAATCCGAAGTTCAGCCTGCTCCAGGTTCCGATCGCGCATCGGATGATGGACCAAATCGCCGGTCGCTCCGCCGCCACCGCGGAGCCGGCGAAGATCGCGGCGGCGCCATGAACCGAATCCGGCCGGGCCGATTATTTCTGCTTGCGGTGCTCGCGAGTTGGATTTCGCTGGGCGCCGTCTGCGCGCATGACGCGCCCACCAGCTTCATCGATTTGCGAGTTGGCGCCGACGGGATCGACGCCAGTGTGACCGCGTCAAACACCGACCTCGCGCACGAACTTCCCGCCGTCGAACCCGACATGCTCCTCCAGCCGGCCGTCGTTAGGGCAGAGAGCGAAGCGCTCGCCGCCACGATTCAGTCGCGGCTGCGCATCATGGCCGCAGGTCAGACACTCCACGCTGCCCTGCCTGGGATCGTCCCGATAGCGGAAAAACGCGACCTCCGTCTTGATTTCCATTACTCATGGTCGACCGCGCCGACCAGCGTAACGCTCCAGTGCCGCCTTTTTCCCTACGACCAGCGGCATCGGACCTTCCTTAACATCTATCAAGGCGGTCGCCTCGATCGACAGGAAATTTTCGAAGGCAACAGTCGCGCGATCGAATACCGGATCGGTTCGCGCCAGAGCGTCGGAGCGGTCGTCCGGCAATTTGTTTTCGAAGGGGTGCATCACATTTTTATCGGACCGGACCACATTCTTTTCGTGATCGGGTTACTTCTCCTTGGCGGGAGATTGGGGCAACTCCTGAAAATCGTCACCGCTTTTACGATCGCCCATAGCATCACACTCGGGCTGGCCACTTTTCAGATCGTTCGTCCGCCGCCCTCGCTCGTCGAACCGGTGATCGCCCTCAGCATCGTGTGTGTCGGGATCAGCGCGTTTTTGGGGAAGCGGCACCGTGATCCGCGGTTGCTCTTCGCCTTTTGTTTTGGACTGATTCATGGTTTCGGCTTCGCCAACGCTTTGCAGGAAATGATGCTGCCGCGCGAGGCGCTTGGCTGGTCGCTTTTCGCTTTTAATGGCGGGGTCGAGATTGGCCAGGGCTGCATCGTCCTCACCGTTGCGCCACTCCTCGCGCTCCTCCGAACCCGTCGCCCGATTTTCGCGGAGCGCATCGTTACCGCGGGCGCTCTTTGCGTCGTGACCGCCGGCGCGTTCTGGTTCTTTCAGCGGGTCATGGCCTAAGCCAAGTCATACGAGTATTATCGGCGCGGGAGGTAAAGCCGGTAGCTTTTGTGTAGGACGCGGAAAATTTGAGACGCCGTCCCCTCAATTTGTCATCCCGAGCCGGCGCAGCGCGGCGAGGGACCTCACAAAAACACTCCACGCATCCTGGACAAGGGAACCCGCTCGATTGCAACTGCGAGGTCCCTCTCCGTCCTTCGGCGGATCGGGATGACAGGAAAGCGAAGTGTCATCTACATCCGACGTTGCAGTTCCCGCGCCTTGCGCACGAGCTCCAGAAAGCCGACCCAGTAGCCGTTTTCATCCGCGCCCTTCCCTTCTTGCGCCCACTCCCGCACCGCACTTAACGTTTCGTACCCTTTGAATTCGGAATCGCGCAGAATCATTCCAAACTTGGCCACGACGTCGGCTGAAGAATTGTGAGGCGCGCGGCTCGTAACCAGCAACAACTCCGTCGTGGTGTCGGAACGGTTTCGCTCGTTTTCATTTTGTTCTTCTGCACCTCGGGCGGCCCATATACGACCGAGACGCTGATTCATTCCGTTGGACCTGGACTCGGGCTCCTCATCTTGTTGCTCGTGCCGCTGATCTGGTCGGTGCCCGAAGTCCTGATCGTCGGCGAATTGGCCAGCATGTTGCCGGAAGAAGGCGGCTACTATCGCTGGGTCGATCGCGCCTTCGGCCGCTTCTGGGCGTTTCAAAATGGCTGGCTTACCTGGATGTACTCGCTCGTGGACATGGCGATCTACCCGGTCCTGTTCAATCAATATTTGCGCTACTTCCTTCCCGGATTGAACCCGCGTTTGGAATGGCTCATTTCGTTAGGCGTGATTTGGGGCGCGACCTGGATCAATTTGCGCGGTTCCGTTCGAGTCGGGCGAGTATCCATCATCGCCGGGTCATTCGTCATGCTCGGCTTTCTCGCTCTGTCGATCGCCAGCGTGCCGCACATCGCGCACGTTCCCTGGCGGCCGTTCGCCTCTGAAGAAGCGCGCGGCTTCGGCGGTCTGGCGGTCGGAATCTCAATCGCACTCTGGAACTACATCGGCTGGGACAATCCCTCCACCGTGCAAGGCGAAGTGAAAGACGCGTCGCGCACCTACCCGCGCGCGCTCGCCTTCACCCTGCCATTTGTCACGCTCGGTTACTTCGTGCCGTTGCTTACGACCCTCGCGGCGACCGATTGGACCACCTGGACCGAAGGTGGCTGGCCACAAATCGCCCTCGCTGCCGCAGGAAGCGCTGGCCGATGGATTGCCATTTGGATCGCGCTTGGCGGAATGATCAGCGCGCTCGCACTCTTCAACGCCCTTCTGCTTAGTTATTCGCGCATTCCGTTCGTCCTCGCGAGCGACGGCCTCTTGCCGCGGAGGTTGGCGAAGCTCGATCTCCGCGGCACGCCGCGCAACGCTGTGATTGTCTCCGCGGTCTGCTACTCACTTTTCTCTCTGGTTGCTTTCGGCGGTTTGGTCATTGCCGACGTGCTTCTCTATTCCCTCGCGCTCTTCCTCGAGTTCGGTGCACTCATTCAACTTCGCAAAACCGAGCCAACCCTGCGCGGCGCATTCCGAATCCCGCTCGGCCGCAAAGGTGTAGCGAGTCTCGCCGCGGCGCCGACGATTGTGCTCATCGGTGTGATCGCGATTTCGTTTCGCGACGGTGAATACGGCCTGCCGGCTGTGATTGGCGCCGCCGTGGCGATTGCAGCCGGACCGGTGATGTATCGGCTGGCGCAACGTCGCAATAGTCGTTAGGCACATGCCATTTCGGCCTGGATTTTTCAGGAGCGCCTCTCGATCACGCAACTCTGGTGCGCCGCCATTCTTCTCTTCGGCGCCTTCCTCGCTACCCGGATTAAACCGGCGGCCGTGATGGAGTCAGCGGAAATGATCTAAGCACTATCGCCCATCGAAACGCGACCGCGCTCATCCCAATCTGTCATCCCGAGCCGGCGCGGCGCGGCGAGGGACCTTACAAAGGCACTCTACGCCTCCTGGACAAGGGAACCGCTCAGATTCGCATCTGCGAGGTCCCTCTCCGTCCGTCGGCGGATCGGGATGACACCTCACCTACTTCCGCGCCTGCAGCTCCTGCGCCTTGCGCACGAGCGTGAGAAACCCGGCTCGATAGCCATTTTCGTCCGCGCCCTTACCTTCCTGCGCCCATTCCGTCACCGCGCCGAGCGTGCCGTTCCCCTTGAATTCCGAGTCGCGCAGGATCATTCCGAACTCGGCCACGGCAGCGGCGAACTTCAGATCCGCAGACGCGTTGGCAAATTGCGCTCCACTATCGACAAACGGCCGCTCCAGCAGCTTGCTCGTCTCCCCGTCCGGCTCCTTGTAGCGCAATTTCACCGTCAGCAACTCCGGCGAAGCGGATTCGCCTGACGACTTTGCCACCGTTGCCGGAGCGGTCGCCTGATACTTGAGCGGATCAACCGGCGGCACGCTCGCGGCCGGATTTGGTTCGCCGCCCACTGGCACCACCTCATACAATGCCGTCACGGTGTGTCCGGCCCCGATCTCGCCGGCATCGATCTTATCATTGTTGAAATCCTCCTTCCGCAAAATCCGCTTCTCGTAACCGATCAGCCGATAGGAGGCGACCCGCGCCGGATTGAATTCGACCTGGATCTTCACGTCCTTCGCGATCGTCACGAGCGTGCCGTTGATTTGCCTAACGAGCACCTTCTTCGCCTCCTCCACCGAATCGAGATAGGCGTAGTTGCCGTTCCCTTTGTCGGCCAGCTTCTGCATCGTCGAGTCGTTCAAATTGTCGTCCCCCACCCCGAGCACGCTCAGGAAAACGCCGGCTTTCGCCTTTTCCTGGATCAGCCTGACGAGATCGCCTTCACTCGTCGTCCCGACGTTGAAATCGCCGTCGGTCGCGAGGATGACGCGGTTGACGCCGCCTTTGATGAAATGGTCCGCCGCCGTTTGATAGGCGAGCTCAATCCCCTCGGCGCCGTTGGTTGAACCGCTCGCCTGGAGATTTTCCAGCGCGCTCAGGATTTGCTCCTTGTGATCGCCGGTGGTGGAAGGCAGCGCCAGGCCGGAAGCGCCCGCATAAACCACAATCGCGACGCGATCGTTTTCGCCCAGCTTCTCGACGAGCAAACGCATCGCCTGCTTGACCAAAGGCAGCCGGTTCGCCGGCTCCATCGAACCGGAGACGTCGAGCAGAAAAACAAGATTGCTCGCCGGCCGCTTCTCGTTAGGCATTTCCCGGCCTTTCAATCCGATCCGGACGAGCCGATGGGCCGGCTGCCACGGACAGGCCGCGGCGTCGAGGTTGACCGAGAACGGCGTGCCGTCGTTAGGCTGGGGATAATCGTAGGCGAAATAGTTGATCATCTCCTCCACCCGGACCGCGTCCTTCGGCGGGAGCGAGCCATTCTCGATGAAGCGCCGGATGTTTGAATAAGAGGCCGTGTCGACATCGATCGAGAAAGTGGAGAGCGGATTGTCCGTCGCGGCGAGGAACGGATTCTCCTCGATATGTCCGTAGCGCGCAGTGTTGAATTCCGCTTTCTGATCGCTGCGCTTGAAGTTTTCGATCGTCATCTCCGACCGGAGCGGACGGGATCGGCTGCGAGGCGGGCCGTTGCCGCGCCGCATAGAGACTGGCCAGGGGTGCGCCAGCGCTCTTCCCAACTGGCGGCGGAGCAGAAGGCGCTCTTGCGAAAGAAGCGGCTCCTCCTTTGCGAGAGCCATGACTTCGTCGGTCGGAGCGTGATCGACTCCTTCGACCGGACTGCTTGCCGCTTGCTCAGGCGGCTCCTCCGTGATTATTGCATCGACTCCTCTAGTCGAGCTGCTTGCCGCTTGCTCAGACAACTTGGCACGCGGCCCTCCAGCAAATCGCGCGATGCTCTGCAACATTTGCGACCCTGCTGCGTTGCACCGTCCCGATCGCGATCGCACCGAGGCAGGCGCAGAGCACGATCCCGGCCGCCAGCGCCAGCCGGCGCGACATGCTCCATCGCGCGTCCTTTTGCGGCAATGGCACAATGTTGCGTCTGCGCAATCGGATGCGCCTCGCGCTCGGCCGCGTATTCGGCGCGCAGATTTCCGGAAAGGAGGCGCAATTCCCTGACGAACTCCTGCGCCTCCGGCGAAGAGGCGACCGCGGTTTCGATCTGCTCCTTTTCCGAGCCGGCAAGTTCGTCGAGCGCGTAGGCCGTCAGTTTAGGATCATCGAGATTGATATTCATGAGGCAAGGCGTGGGTTGAAAGGAATGAAATCACGCGCGGCCTGCGCGTGCCGGGTGCGCAACGTCTTTAAGGCGGTGTGAATGAGCACCCCGACATGGCTGACCGAGAGCCGGGTGATTTCGCTGATTTCCTGGTAGCTGAGGTCGTTTTGAAATTTGAGCTGCAACACTTCCTGTTGCCGCGGCGGGAGGGTGGCCACGATCCGGAGGAGAAAACCGCTCGCTTCCTCGCGCTCGATCCGTTCGTTCGGGGCGGGATCCTGGCTTTCGTATTTTTCGAGAATTTCCTCGTCGAGATAAGTCATGCGCTTTTCCTTTCGGCAAATATTGAGGGCGCGATTGCGGCAAACGGTGAAGAGCCACTTGGCCGGAGCGTGATCGAGCTGGCGGCGGGGGCTGCGCTTGCAGTTCCACGAAAGTCTCCTGCACGACATCACGCGCCCGATCACGATCGCCGAGAATGCGCGTGGCGTACTGCAGGAGGGGCAATTCGAAACGACGGAGTAGGGCTGTCAGGTCATCACCGGCTGGGACTGTTTCGGCCACGCGCATAAACTCTTCCCGAGTTCTAACGCGCCAGCCGCCGAATTATTAGGAGAATTCTTCGCGCCGGCGCCGGAATCTCGCCTAAGAGACTGTTGAAATACTGGGATGGGTCGCGCGTGGAGGCAGAAGGGCGGATGGCAAGGAGCGAGGAAGGCGCATCCCCGCAGTGGGCTGTAACGACCGAGCGACGCCGCCAGCCCCGAATGCGTTCGGGGCCAGCTGCCCTTCTGCCCCGCGCCGTCACCGGTTGCGTTGATTTTGGCTTTGGCCCCCGTTGCTCGCTTGGCCAAGATCGCTGCGGATATCGGCACTGCGCTCGCGCCTTGGCCAACGCCAAAATCCACAGCAACGCGACCCATCCCAGTATTTCAACAGTCTCCTAAGCGGCCGGGTCTCCGTGGCAAAGCCGTTTCAGTCAGGCCGAAAACAATCTCCAGACTGACCCTTTTTACCGGTCGACTCGCTAGTCGCGCGGCTTTGCGCTGAGGACGGCGATCTCTTCCTGCTGCGTTCTCACCGCCTGTTGCTGCGTCGCCATCGCTTTCTCCAATTCCTCGACCTTCCGATGTTCTGAGGAATTCGTTGAGTATCGTCGCATCGATTGTTGCGCTAACGATTTTCCTCATTTCGCCGGTGTCCCCGAAGGTCCGATGTGGGTGTCGTCGAAAAGGCCCAAGGATATGCTCCACAGGGCAAGTCCTTATGTTATAGGGCACGCGCTCCGCCTGCCGTCGTCTGGAGGGACGATCCGACGCAAGTGGATCTCTTACATGGACGTGCAGAAGCATGTCCTTACGGGCGGCGAAGAGTTATATTCGCCGCAAGCGTATCTTAGGCATCTTGCCTGATGATTGTAGCGTCCGCTGTCCTCAGCGGAAAAAGGCGCGCAGACATCAGATGGGGACAGCCGACGCTACAAAGGCATGGACGTGCGTAAGCACTCCCTTTGGTTGGAGGCGCCTAAGTGCCGCGATTCTCAGCACTTCCAATTTGGCTTTCGATTAAGCTTGACAGCTACTCGCCTTCCACGTGGAATCGGTAGCGAAAAATCTCTCTTATGAAGAACTCCATCCAATCGACACTCCAACCCACCGGCGTTAGGTTAACCCAACGCCCACTAACACTTGGCGCTTACTTCTTCCCGCTCCTGCTCGCCTCTGCGTGGCTTGTGCAGTCACCTCCAGCCGGGGCGGTCACGCCCTACGCAGACCCGGACGAGACTCTCGATGCATCACAATCGACGCTCGTCTTCTCAGACGATTTCTCGACCGACCCGAACACGAATGGTCAATGGACCATTCATCGTCATGCCGGCGATCCCAACACCGAAGCTGTCTGGGACTCGTTCAGGCAAGTATGGCATCTCACTCTCGATCGGACCGACAGAGCCGTAGCAGTCTTCGCAAACTACGACCTGACCGCGAAGAGTTGGAGAGCGGAGTTTCGCTACCAGGCAGATAATCTTGGGGGACTGCAACAAGGAGGCGACGGATTCGTCTTCATGTTCTACAAAAACAATGCTGCCTATGGAACGCCTGCAAGCGGCGCCGAAAAGGGATTTGAAGTCGGGTATGGGACCCCCGTGGCCGGCTATGGACTCCAATTTGATAATTACATCCAGGGGTGCGACCCCCAGACGAGCAACTATTTCGCCTTAATTCAGAATGACGTCTGCACGTTTTTGGTGAGTCGCGCTTACGACTGGATTGGCGCTAACAACTGGCATGTCGTCCACATTACCTTCGCAGAGGGCAGGATCAAAATATCAATCGATGGAGAAATTACCCTTAATACTCAGCTTCGCGATCCTGACTATTCCTTCAGCGGAATCGGCTTTGGAGCGGGCACCGGCTCTGCGTATGGCGACTATCAGATAGATGACTTCCGGCTGTGGGTCTCGGAGTGATCCGCGACGAACGGGACAGATGATAGCGAAGGCTTTCTGATGGGGTCGCGTCTTAAAATATTTTGACATTCTTGCAAGAGCTTCCTCTCGGGTCTTGACCCTTTGCCCACTGTCCCGCAAATCAAGGCGGCAATGGCAATGAGCTCACATTCACTGTGCAGTGAGATGAATCAGCGCCAGCCGCTGAATTATTATGAGAAATTCTTTAGAGGCCGCTTCCTTGTAGACGCCTCCCTCTGGGAGGCGCGGCTTTTGGCTTCGCACTCTTGGATAACGCCATGTCACCCTCGCGCTTCGCAGAGCGAAGCGTCTACATTCTCGTCGGAGAGCATGCCGCCGCCGCGATTGTTCCAAAGGCCTCAGCGAGAGGAGAGAAGATTCAACCTAACGGAAAGCGCCTGTGTCAATACGGCCGCCAATCCCAATTAGCGGCAACGCGCTGTTTTCGCCTTGCCATTTGGAGGAAGGTTTTAGTAGAAGTGCGGGATGAAGCAGCTTTTCAAATGTATCACTATCTGCACTGTCATCGGTCTTGTGCTGACCAGCATCCACGCAACTCATGCTGGCAGTGCTACTTGGAATCTCAGCCCCGCCAGTGGCAATTGGAATACCGCGACGAACTGGACGCCGACCACCGTTCCAAATAGCCCCAGCGACATTGCGACCTTTGCGTCGTCGGGGAATACAAACCCTTCCCTCTCGGCCGATATTGAGGTGAACTCGATCACATTCAATCCAGGAGCGAGTGCCTTCACCATTTCTGTTCTTGCAACAGAAACGCTGACCGTCAGCGGCGCTGGAATCGTCAATAACTCTGGCGTGCCACAGAATTTCGTGGCCGAGGAAGATGAGTTCCATGGCGACGGCTCGTTTATCTATTTCACGAACAATGCCGTGGCGGGGACTGGGACGTTTTTCACGCTCAGCGGCGGCCACGAAGAGGACTTTGGCACCGGCGGCAGAATGACCTTCTTCGATTCCTCCAGCGCGGACCACGCAACCATCGATGTTCTCGGAACGGATGACGAAGCGTTCAAAGCGGCAGTGCTTAGTTTCTATGATAACTCGACCGCTGGTAACTCTACTATCACTTTGCACCCCGGCACAGGCTACGCAGCTACACTCTATTTTTCCGGCGAATCGACCGCTGGGGATGCAATCATTAATAACGATGGAGGCTTTGTCACGATTCAAAATACGGCCACTGCCGGTAACAGCACTATTACGCTCACCCCTCACTATCACGGCACTCCTAATGTGGACTTCAAAGGCACGAGCGCAGATCGGGCATTAATCACAGCGAACGGCGGCCAGAGCAGAAACGAGACCGGTTACGGACTCGTTGTCTTTGACGGAGGAGATGCCGCAACCAGCACGATTATTAACAACGGAGGAATAGCTGCCAACACCTCGGGAGGCTTAACTAACTTTGTCGGCATGCTCGCGAGTGCCAGTAGCGCGATTCTCATCGCCAATGGCGGGACGAACGGTGGGGCCGGAGGTTCGATTCGGTTCACAGATGGGAGCAACGGTGGCACGGCGCGAGTTGAGCTCTCTGGTAACGCGAGCCTCGACCTCACCGAACAGACAGCGCCGGGAGTCACAATCGGCTCCTTGGAGGGAAGCGGCGGACATGTGCACCTTGGGACGAACAATCTCACCGTCGGCAGTAACAATCTCAGCACGGAATTTCACGGTGCGATTCAGGACGAGGGGTCGCTCACTAAGATAGGAACGGGCAACCTGACTCTGTCGAATGCAAGCACCTATACGGGAGGAACCATCGTTAACGGTGGCACTCTGCTCGCAAACGCTTCGACAGGGTCTGGAACTGGCAAAGGACCTGTTCAGGTGATGGCCGGAACTTTCGGAGGCGGCGGGAACGTCACTGGACCAGTAACGATCGGCATAGGACAGGGCACTGGAGCGATCCTGGCTCCCGGGACAATTGGTGTTATCCCGGGCACCTTCGTCGTCGGGAAGAGCTTGCAAATGATGGCGGATGCAACGCTTAAAATCCTGATGGACAGTGGCAATCAAACGACCGACACGGTTGTGGCCAAAGGAATACGCATTCGCAATGCTCAAATCCTCTTTGGCGATCGGAGCACAAGCGTGTTGCCGCCGGGGACGGTCTTTACCCTGATCAACAATACCGCGCCGACGCCAATCACTGGCACCTTTAGTAACCTGGCGGACGGCGGCACAATCACCATCGGCAGTAACACCTTCCAGGCGAACTACGAAGGCGGCGATGGCAATGATCTTACGCTGACTGTCGTGCCCTAAGAGACTGTTGAAATACTGGGATGGGTCGCGCGTAGAGGCAGAAGGGCGGATGGCAAGGAGCGAGGGAGGCGCATCCCCTTAGGCGGGCTGTAGCGACCGAGCGACGCCGCCAGCCCCGAAAGCGTTCGGGGCCAGCCGCCGCCCTTCTGCCTCGCGCCGTCGACGGTTGCGTTGATTTTGGCATTGGCCTGCGTTGCTCGCTTGGCCGAGATCACTGCGGATATCGACACTGCGCTTCGCGCCTTGGCCAACGCCAAAATCCACAGCAACGCGACCCATCCCAGTATTTCAACAGCCTCCTAAGGCGGGCTTACAGCGCGGACCTATCCGCCTGCCTCCAACGACCGGAGCGGGTTGCTTACAATCTCTCAAGGTAGCCCCAGAAGGTACTCGGTGGAGGCACCTTGACCCTGGACACGGCTGGTCGCATTTCGCTTGCTTTTGGCGCGTTTTTCCTCTTCAACTGGAGAAATGAAACCGCGAACTTCGCTCCCATCGGCGCTATTCATCACCCTGTTCTCGCTCTTCGTCGCACAGCTCGCCTCCGCCGGCAGCGCCACCTGGGATCTCAACCCGGGCAGTGGTGACTGGAATACAGCAGCAAACTGGACTCCGGCGACAGTGCCGAACGGACTGACTGATATTGCTACTTTCGGCGTTTCAAATGTTACAAACGTTTCCCCTTCACTCAAAATCACCCTTAGTGGTATCGAATTCGTCAGCGGCGCTAGCGCATTCACGTTGACCGTTATTTCTCAACGCACCTTTCAGTTTGTTGGGAACGGCATCCAGAACGATTCCGGTATTGTCCAGAACTTCTTCATTGGAACGGAAGTAACCTCCAAAAACGGGACTTTGCTTTTCACAGGGAGCGCGACCGCTGGAGACATGACTACCTTCACTAATTTTGGATCGTACGGCTACATCGGCTTTCAGGACGAGTCCCGGGCCGGAACGGGAACTTTTATCAACCTAGGAGGGCCTGGAAGCGGCGTCATCGAGTTTTACGGAAGTGCGACGGGAGACCACGCCACATTTATAAACAATGGTAGCGATTTATCGTATGGCACCGGTGGGGAGATTAATTTCTACGGTGACTCGACGGCCGGGAATGGGACCTACTCAATTTTGGGTGCTTCGCAGATCATTGGAATTGGCGGAACTCTTGATTTTTTCGATAATTCCACCGCCGACCAGGGTACTTTCATTTGTGAAGGCGCTTCGATTGCGGGAGAGCAGAACACTACGGGAGGCCTGGTTATTCTCAATAGTGGGGCAACTGCGGGCAACGCGACCTTCAGTGCAAACGGAGGCTTGGTTGACAGCGCGAAAGGAAGTTCCGTTGATTTGGTCGCGGGCTCGAATTCTGATAACGCAACCTTCATCGCCAATGGAGGCCAGGCAAATGGCGCCTTGGGCGGATATGTTTATTGCGGCCTTGACGGCAGCGGCCCCGTAGCGGGCAATGGTACGTTCATCGTGAATGGGGCTACGGTTAGCGGCGCATTTGGAGGCGTTCTTTATGTCTACGGTCTTGAGAACGCGACTATTATCGCGAATCCCAGTGCGAATGGCGGAGGCAGAGCTGAAATCGACGGAAGCATCACCATTGGTGCTCGCATTGAGCTTTTTGGCGATGGTTGGCTTAACCTATTCGAGAATTCCTTTCGAGGAACTACAGTTGGATCAATTGAGGGCGATGGCATGGTTTCCCTCGGTCGGACTAACCTTACGACCGGCACGAACAACCTGAGCACGACTTTCTCCGGAGTGATTGAGGATGGAGACTCGGGCCAAGGTGGCTCGTTGACAAAGATAGGTACAGGCACCTTGACTCTGACCGGTGCTAATACCTACACGGGCATTACAACCATTGAATCAGGTATCCTTCTGGCCAATAATACGAAGGGTTCAGCTACTGGAAAAAAGTAATGTACAGGTGCACGGCGGTACTTGGGTGGCGGTGGCAAGATTGCCGGAAGGGTGATTGTGGGAACCGGCGTCGGTGCAGGAGCGACATTGGGCCCAGGGGCGCGTGGTGTAACGCCGGGAACTCTTACGATCCGGAACAAATTGACCCTGATGCGGGATGCTACATACACAGTTACAGTGGATAGCAGTGCTCCCGCCACCGACGATGTCCGGGCAAAGGGGGTAAGCATTCACGGTGCACAGATTCTTTTTTATGACCGATCTAATACGGTCCTTGCGGTCGGCACAATCTTCACCGTGATTGACAACACTGCAGCCGCACCCATTTCAGGCACATTCAGCAACCTGGCTGACGGCTCAACCGTAACAATCGGCAGTAACACCTTCCAGGCGAACTACGAAGGTGGCGACGGCAATGATCTCACGCTGACTGTCGTGCCATAGTCGTAGCCGGGATCGGTGATCCCGGCCGGTCTGGCGTCTAGCCCGAGTTCTTCGCCACCGGGATCACCGATCCCGGCTACAACTATGGTAGCGGAACGATGCGGCGATTTGGCTCTACTTCTCAAACTACGAGGCCGTAAGATCGGTTGGATTTTGCTTGCATTTGGCGCCTTTTTCCTCTTCAACTGGAGAAATGAAATCGCAAGCTTCGCTCCCATCGGCGCTATTCATCACCCTGTTCTCTCTCTTCCTCGCACAGCTCGCCTCCGCCGGTAGCGCGACCTGGATCGGCGATCCAACCTACCATCAGAATTTGTGGGAATTCGCCAGCAGCTGGACGCCCAACACCGTGCCGAACGGACCGTCTGATATAGCGACATTCGGTGTATCGGATGAGACGAGGGTTAATGCGGGGGGTAACATCGGAGAATTGGAGGTTGACAGCGTCGTATTTAGTCCCGGGGCGAGCCCTTTCACCATCGGTCCCGAGATTAGCGCCTACAGTCAGACCACCTTCACCTTTAGCGGTGCTGGAGTCATCAACAACTCCGGTATTACGCAAAACTTTGTTGTTACCCCGATTGACCAGGATGCTAACGGTTATCCTAACACCACGATATTCGCCAACAGCGCCACCGCCGGAGATAATTTGACCCAAATCGCCGTCGATGGAACCGACGAGAACGAGCAATACGGAGGACTGCTTGAGTTCATCGACAGCTCCACCGCAGATTCGAGCATCATTAGTAATCTAGGCGGTGGGTTCAATAACGGAGCCACAGAATTCCACGATTCCGCAACGGCAGGAAATGCCACCATTACTAATGGAGCCGGCACCCTCCGGAGTGGCAGGCTAACCTTCTACGATAGCTCAAGCGCGGGCAACGCTACGATCATGAATGAGGCTGCGGTTGGCAACGCCTTTAGCAGTGCCACAATTTTCTCCGATTCCTCCGACGCCGCTAATAGCACCATTGTATGCAATGGCGGGAACGAGGCCCAGGGCACGCTGTCGTCTATACGCGACCCGCAACCATCAGCCTACCTTAGTTTTTCCGGCGACTCAACTGGCGGCACCGCGCGCGTGATGCTTTTCGGCATGAGCGCTCTTTATCTCACCGGTCACTATGCACCAGGAATAACCCTTGGTTCACTCGAAGGAGACGGAAGCGTCTCTCTCGCGATGGCCTTCTTTGGTGGCACGAACCTCACGATTGGCAGCAATAACCTGAACACGGTTTTTTCCGGCGTGATTTCAGAGAATGACGCTCCGGGGTCCGTCACTAAGATCGGGACAGGGAGCGTTGGCTCTCGCGGGTGCGAATGCCTACACTGGCGGTACGACAATCCAAGCCGGTCAGCTCGCGGTAAATAATGCGAGCGGTTCGGGTACTGGCACTGGCCAAGTTCTCGTCAATGCTGGAACGCTGAGCGGGCGAGGCACCATCGCTGGAGCTGTGGTTGTCGGCACCGGCAGCGGCGCGGGCGCCTTCCTCGCCCCTGGGGCCCGAGGGGTAAGGCTGGGTACGCTTACGATTCGGAAGAAACTATTACTTAAAGGCGACTCATCCTACAAGGTCACGTTAGACAGCCGGGTTCCAACCGCGGACGCGGTGCGCGCAAAAGGAATACAGATCCAGGGAGCGTCGATTCTTTTTAATGATCTTGGAACCAATTTGCTCCCACCCGGCACCGTTTTCGTGATCATGAGTAATGCTGCCGCCGGCCCGATCTCCGGCCAATTCCGCAACCTGGCGGACGGCTCAACCGTAACAATCGGCAGTAACACTTTCCAGGCTAACTATGAAGGCGGCGATGGGAATGACCTCGCGCTGACTGTCGTGCAGTAGCGGCGGAGCACAGGTAACAGGCCGGTTTGGACAACAGGCGTTTCACCTACCGCGCCTTCCAGTGCCGCCTCATCGGTTTCCGGCGACGGAAAAGTCTTGACTTCTTTGTCATTTTCCATTCAGGCTCGCGGCATGAAAGCCCTCAAGCATAAACCCGCATCCATTCCAAAGTCCCGTTGGCTGGCTTATGCGACCGCGGGCGCGGCCAGTGCATTCGTCTGTACGCGAACTACGGCAGAAGCCACGATTCATTACAGTGGGCTGATTAATCAGAAATTCACCGGCTACTCGGGTGCGAGGTTCCAACTCGATCAACGCGACCATGTCATTCGCTTCTCCCATATTCCAAACCAGACCGCACACCTCCAGTTTTGACGGCGGGAGTGCTCATTTTGCCATTTCTGCCTTGGGGGGATCTTTTGCTGGCTTTTATGCTTGCGCCTTTAACAGTGAAATTACATCGGTGTCGAATTTAGAGCGACGTGATCCGATCTCAACCAGGCCCTTTGTTCCACAAAATTTTTTCTACGGCCTACTCGCGAGCGACGATGGGAAGAGTTGTGGTGGAGGTAACAGAGGTCAATTCCGATTCGACCGCTTCGGCTTTATTGGCTTTAAGTGGAACGCCGGAAGCGGCGACCAATACGGCTGGGCACGGGTCGAGATGGGAAATAACAACAATTCCTTCAAACTGATTGACTATGCTTATGGCGACGTTGGTGATTCTATCGCAGCCGGACAAAAATCGGGCCACGATGCGCCAGAGCTAGAGTCACTTGGTGGGCTTGCGTTAGGAGCCGTAGGACTTCTGGCATGGCGTAAGAGTCGGTCCCAAGCCGGACGTTAGATCAGGCTACGTTCTGGTGGCCTTAGTGGCAGGGTCGGAGCAATTTTAGGATTGACACCGTAGCAGGCACATCATCAAGATGCAGCATTGATCTGAATCAGGCTGGCCGCTTGACCTTGGGGCTTCCTCCCTTTTTCAGACCTGTAGTCGCAGACAATCACCAAGGTAGAGGAATCTATTATGTATTCACTGAAAAAGATCAGAATTATCAGTCTCATAGGTGCATTCGCGTTCGTTATGCTCTCGCTCGCAGCACTCGGCCGTCGATCCCCCGCCGGATGGGGGCTATCTTGGGCAAAATACGGCAGAGGGCGAGGACGCTCTCCTGAACCTTGACACCCACAGGGGAGTGTCTAACACCGCGGTCGGCTTTCACGCATTGACGAAGATTCGGAACGCTGGCCCCAACACGGCCGTTGGCGGGAACGCACTGGCGAGTCTTAAAACAGGCGGCTCAAACACCGCAGTCGGCTTCGGGGCACTTGCCAACGCGACGGGCACCCGCAACAACACCGCGGTCGGCGATGGTGCACTGGGACAGTCGACCGGAGATGGCAACACTGCAGTCGGCGCCTCTACGCTTACGGGCAATACTACTGGTTACCGGAACACAGCCTGCGGGATGAACATTCTCGGTCTAAACAGCACTGGCGCCAACAACACGGGCTGTGGTTATTTTTCGTTAGCTAATGTCACGACTGGCAGCAATAACGTCGCCCTGGGGGTCGAGGCGGGATGGAGGTTGAAGACCGGAAGCAACAACATTGACATTGGCGCAGATGGTGACCCTGAGGATTCGAACACTATCCGTATCGGTGATTCTGAAACTCATCAAGCCACTTATATTGCAGGAATCAGCGGAGCCACCGTCGCCGAGGGCGTCAGTGTGGTGGTGGGCGCCGATGGTCACCTTGGCACTGTCACCTCCTCAGCACGCTACAAGAAAGAAGTGAGGCCGATGGACAAAGCCAGCGAAGCGATTCTTGAACTGCAACCTGTAACCTTCCGCTACAAGCACGAGCTTGACCCTGCTGGCATCCCGCAGTTTGGCTTGTTGCTGAGCAGGTCGAGAAGGTGAACCCCGATCTGGTGGCACGGGATGAGCAAGGCAAACCTTACACCGTGCGCTACGAAGCGGTGAACGCAATGCTGCTCAACGAATTCCTGAAGGAGCACCGGAAGGTGGAGACGCAGGAAGCAACGATTGCCGAAGTAATATCAACTGCTGCGAAGCAGGCAACGACCATCGAGCAGCAGCAAAAGCAAATTAAAGCCCTCACGGAAGCCCTGAAGGCTCAAGGAGAGCAAATCCGACACGTGAGCGATCAGCTTCAGGCGAGCAAACTTGCGCCGCGACTGGCCGCCGACAGCCAATAGCCCGCGGAGGACAACTCTGGACAGGCCGCGACAAGGATTCGGCTTGACCTTGCCCGCGAAGTTGAAAGCCTCTGGTTCGGTTAAGTTTGTGAGGCATTCTCCCTTCAAGGAGGCTCGCCCCGAGGCTCCTAAACAATTTCTTCGGAAAAATAAGCGAACTTCGCCCTGCCATTCCCGTAAATATTAGTGGCGCTATAATGGCGCGGGAGGATTCAAACCATAATACGCGATTAAAAGACCCATGAAAACACAGCCAACGACATCCCAACCGCGTGCACTGCCGTGCACATTGCGACAAACATTAACCGCAGCGCTTCTGCCGACGTTATTGTTGCTCCTCACAATCGACTCCGGTCACGCCGGCAGCGCGACCTGGGCCGCAAACCCCGGTGACAACTACTGGCATGAGGCGGCCAATTGGAGCCCGCAGACTGTCCCGGACAGTCCGTCCGATACCGCGACCTTTGCGACTAGCTCCACGACTTTTATTTACCTTGATGACTCGGTGGCGTTGGACGGAATCACCTTTAGCCCCGGGGCAAGTGCCTTTACCATTCCCGTCCAGTTCGCCGACATTAGTTTATCGTTCTACGGTGCGGGAATCACAAATAACTCCGGGATCGTGCAAAACTTTTATGCCGACGGAGCGTCCGATGGAGCGGGTCTCTTTTATTTCTACAACAGTGCCACCGCCGGGACCATGACTTCGTTTACCATCGTTGGCGGGTCGCAGAGCAGTCAGGGCTATATCGGTTTTGCTTATTTCTACAATACATCCACGGCCGGAAACGCTAGCTTCACTTTGACCGGTGGCACCGGACATGATTGCCATGGTGGCGCGGTATTTTTCAGGGACAGCGCAAGCGTGGGTAACGCCACCTTTACGCTCGAGGGGGGCTCCCACCAAAGCGCGTCCGGGGGGGAGCTGATCTTCTCGGACTCCTCGACTGCGGCGCAAGGCACCCTGGTCGCCTATCCCGGAGGTGGCCACGCTAGCGGAAGCATAATTTCCTTCCAAGGCGACTCCTCAGGGGGCACAGCGCGCGTCGCCGTGGTTGGCAATGCTCGTTTTGATATTAGCGCGCATAACTCTCCGGGGGTGACTATCGGCTCCCTGGAAGGGACCGGCAAAGTCTCCCTTGGGACGAATAACCTGGCGATCGGCAGTAACAACCTCAGCACCAGCTTTGACGGTGTTTTCAACGGCGCGGGCTCGGTGACAAAGCTCGGCACGGGTAGCCTTACTCTGAGAGTTCCTAGCGCCTACGGCGGAGGCACGACCGTTAAACAGGGAACTCTTTTGGTCGCAGATGGCGTTGGCTCCTCCTCCGCCACCGGGAGTGGCCCGCTCACAGTTGAAGCCGGATCTCTTGCCGGCATCGGAACGATTGCAGGAGTAGTAACTGTCGGAACGGGAGCCGGGCCCGGCGCTGTGCTCTCACCGGGTCATAGAGACATCCACCAATACGGCGCCCTTGACATCCAGAGCATGCTGGCCTTCAACGCCGACGCGACCTATAGGTTCGCTCTCAACAGCAGCAAAATTGCTGCCCATCAGGTTATCGCCAATGGAGTCACGATTAGTAGTGGCGCGGTTATTTCCTGTCTCGATTATGGCACTGCCTCCCTTGCTCCCGGCACATTCTTTACCGCTGTCAACAATACCGCCGCCAATCCAATTAGCGGGTACTTTTAGCAACCTCCCCGACGGCGCAACGATTACTATCGGGAGTAACAACTTTCAGGCCAATTACGAGGGCGGCGATGGGAATGATCTTACTTTGACGGTTATACACTAAAATATTCCTTCACGGCAAGGAGAGCGGCGCAAGTTTGCCGGACCGCAATTAGCGGCAACGCGCTGTTTTCGTCTTGCAATTTGGAGGAAGCCTTTGGTAGAAGTGCGGGATGAAGCAGCTTTTCCAATGTATCACTATCGGCACTGTCATAGGTGTTGGCCTGACCAGTATTCACGCAACCCATGCTGGCAGCGCGACTTGGAAACAAAGCCCTACGAGTTCTGACTGGAATACGGCGAGCAACTGGACGCCGGCGACAGTCCCAAATGGACCTTCCGATATCGCGACCTTTGGAACCTCCAGCATCACGGCAATCACCATCTCCGCCGATGTCGAATTGAAACAGATTGTGTTTAGTCCGGGAGCAAGTGCCTACACGATCGCGCCGGCCATTGCCGGAAGCAGCCTTACGCTCGATGCTCCCGGAATTACCAATAACTCTGGAATCGTGCAGCATTTTGGCGGCGACGCAAAGTTCACCGACATTTTCGTTTTTCTTCAAAATGGCGGGACGGCTGGTAACCTCACTGCCTTTTCACCAGCCGGAAGCTTTTACTGCTCGGGTGATCTTGGCACCGCGTCGGTTACCAGCACCTATGGCGGCACGTTACCATCCATCATATTCGGGAGCGCGGCTCAGGCAACTTTCGACATAGGGGGGACGCTCCTTTTTCAACTCTTTGCCACTGCCGACGACGGGAATTTCCTGATTAGAGGAAGCCTGCCCGACGGAACTCCGGGAGGCATTGTCGTTTTTGATGTTGGCACCAGCGCCGTGAATGCCACTTTCACGCTGGAGGGTGGGCAATCCGCCAGTCAATCTGGCGGTGTCCTCAGCTTTGGCGGAGGGTCTGCGGCGGCCAACGCAATGATTGCCGCCAACGGTGGTGTTACAGGCTCCGCAGTATACTTTTCAGCTACTTCCACGGGCGATAACGCAAGTATTACGCTATCCGACAACGCTATCCTGGACGTGGATGCACATAGGACTCCTGCCATAGGGATTGGTTCATTGGCTGGATCCGGCGGTAACGTCATCCTTGGTTCGCGCAATCTTTCTGTCGGCGACAATTCGGCCAACACCCGCTTCTCTGGTATTATCCAGGATGGCAGCAACGGCACAGGGGGATCTCTGACCAAGACCGGTTCGGGCACCTTGACGCTTACCGGAGCTAATACCTATACCGGTGGCACCTCCATTAAGGGTGGCACACTCCTGGTGGCTAACAGGAGTGGATCAGGCACCGGGACGGGGCCTGTCCAGCTAACCATTGGCACACTGGGTGGACGGGGAACAATAACCGGTGCAGTGACGATCGGAAACGGCACTGGCGCCGAGGTCTTCCTTGCGCCTGGCGCAGGCTCTACTCGGACCACGATTCTGGATGTTTTGGGAGCGCTGACCTTGCAAAGCAATGGCACTTATGCCTGGAAGCTTAGCACTCGACAAGCCACATCCGATTTGGTTAACGCCAACGGGGTCACCGTTAACAGCGGTGCAACTTTTGAGATCGCGGCCGTGGCAAATAGACGCCTGCGTGCTGGCCAGGTTTTTCTCGTGATAAATAATGCCGCCGCCACCGCGATCACCGGCACCTTTGCAAACTTGCCCGATGGCGGAACCATCACCGCCGGTCGAAACACTTTCCAGGCGAACTACGAAGGCGGCGATGGCAATGATCTTACGCTGACTGTAGTTCCATAGTGCAATCCCAACCAACCAACATCATGAAGAATATTCTTTGTCTCCTCACGGTTTCCGCCTTGCTTGTTGCCGCCCGACAAGCCTGCGCAGACAGCGCCACCTGGAATGCTAACCCGACCAGTAAGTACTGGTCGTTTCCTGACAACTGGACTCCCGCGACCGTCCCGAAAGAGGCCGGGGACACGGCGACCTTTAATGTGTCCAGCATCACCAGCCTCGACCAAATGTATATGAGCGTTGGCAGCGTTGTCTTTAACCCCGGCGCGAGCGCCTACACGCTTAATCCGTTCAATCCCTCCATCAGTACCATGGGCGGCGCCGGCTTTATCAATAACTCGGGCGTGATGCAAACTGTTAACGTCCCAGCCGTGCCCCAGTACGCCGGCGATGAGGAGTCACATAATCTTTGGGTTCTTGCTAACAACGCCAGGGCGGGAGACCTAATCCAGTTCATGGTTTACGGGAGCAGCTGCGCCGACGGAAAAACCGATGACGCCGGTGTGCTCAGGTTTAGGGACAACGCCAGCGCGGGCTCGGCCACTTTCATTGTCACTTCCGGGACGAAGGGTTACTATGATTGTACCGGGCAGGCGGGAGCGGTGGTCTTCGCTGATACCAGCTCGGCCGAGAATGGCACCTTCGTGAACAATGGCGGCCTGGTGCGCGGTGGAAGCCAGGCACACACCACCTTTAGCCATCACGCCACGGCGGCTAATGCCAGGATCATTAACTATGGCGGCAGCTTCAAGGAAATGGGCGGAGCCTATGTTTGGTTTTTTGACTCGGCCAGTGCGGCGAATGCGACCATCATTAACGAGGGCGGCAAACATGTCGGGGCTTTCGGTGGTCAAACCCGTTTTTTCGACCACACGACGGCCGCGAATGCGACTCTGATCGCGAACGGTGGCCGGGGCGACGGCGGGGAGATTCTTCTCGAGGGGGATTCGATCGGCGGAACGGCGCAGGTGGAGGTTTTTGGCAATGCCGTTCTTAACATTTCCGATCACAATGCTCCGGGCGTTACGATCGGTTCGCTCGAGGGTGATGGCTCAGTCTTCCTAGGCGGCAACAATCTCACCATCGGGAGCAACAATCTTGACACCAGCTTCGCGGGCGTGATCGAAGGCACCGGTTCTGTCAATAAGATTGGCATCGGCACATTGATCCTTGCCAATGCGAACACTTACACCCATGGCACGACCGTCGAGGCTGGTTTTCTGTTCGTGAATAACACCACCGGCTCTGGGACAGGAGTTGGGCCGGTCGGGGTCAATGCTGGAACACTGAGCGGGGACGGAAGCATTGGCGGAGGAGTCACGATTGGGACCAGGGGCGGGCCCGGTGCGGCGCTCGCGCCAGGTAGGACCAGGGAAATTCCTGCCACCCTCACGATCCAGAGGAAATTACAACTAAACGTTGACGGGACTTATCAGGTCACACTTAACAGCGATACTTCGATGGCCGACCAGGTGGCGGCGCGGGGCGTAGGGATCAGTGGCGCTCAGGTTGCTTTTGACGATCGCGGCAGCACTGTTCTTGCAGCTGGAACTGTCTTTACCGTTATTAGCAATACGGCGTCCGGGCCGATCTCAGGTGCTTTCAGCAACCTGCCAGATGGCAGCACTGTGACTATCGGTAACAATGCCCTCCAAGCCAACTACGAAGGCGGCGATGGGAATGATCTCACGCTCACCGTGGTGCCGTAACTCATCCCCAACTTAAGCCCATGAAAAGAAAAATCCACACATTCATTACTGTTCTCTTTGTAGTTACAGCGCCACATATTCATGCCGGTAGCGCCACATGGAAGTCCAATCCAGTCAGTAACGACTGGAATAACCCAGCGAACTGGAGCCCGAATACCGTACCGAATGGACCAGCGGACGTCGCCACGTTTATGGCCTCGTCCGTGACGGACATCTCCATTCCTGGCACAGTGGAACTCGATACCATGTTTTTCGACTTCAATACGTCTCCCAGTTATACCTTTACTTTGATACCGGCGGCAGGAGAAGCCTCGCTCATCTTTAGTGGCGGCGGTATCTCTATGGGAGTTGACACGCCGACGCAGAATTTCGTTGTGTCCACCGATGCCGCCGGCGGTCATTCTACGATCACCTTTGAGGACGGAACATATGTCAATGGTAACCCAAGCTTCTTCATTCAGGCCAACCCAGTTGTCGGACAACCCGGCGGGATGATATTGTTCCGAGGTGACGCCGATGCAGGTTTGGGCCTTTACACCGTAGACGGCAGCATAGTGAGCGGTGGGTCACCGGGCGAGGTGCACTTCCTTGGTGCATCGAGGCTTCAATATGCTGGAATAATTAACAACGGTAGCAACGTGGCCGGCGGGGTCGGTGGGAGCACGTTTCTCCACGATCAATGTTTCGCCTTTGCTCCCGATTTGACGGCCAATGGCGGGACAAACGGCGGAGGGGGAGGACGGATCGTGGTTGCGGACGACTCGCTGACAGAATCCGGCGACGTCTACGTCTATGGAAACGGCGTTCTCGACATGAGCGGGCACACCGGCTCTGGCGTTTACTTCTTAAATATCGACGGGGACGGCCTGGTGTTGCTCGGGCCAGAAATGGAGGTTACGCGAGGTAACTTCGCCGGTGTCATCCAGGATGGTGCACCCGATCAGCCGGGTTCCGTCAGCCTGAGAAACGGAAAGCTGACTCTTTCTGGAGCCAACACTTATTCAGGAGGGACGGCGCTTAACTCCTACGGCGGTGAGTCCCCAACTCTCACTCTCGCGGCGACAAATGGCTCCGCTACCGGGTCGGGTACGGTTATTGCATATGCCGGCACGCTCAAGGGCGCTGGCACGATCGATGGTGCTGTCGTTATCGGGGGCGACAATTCCGACGACGATCCGGCTTACCTGGAACCTGGGCTTAACGGACCGCGCAACTTGAAGATTCAAAAGAGGCTTCGATTCAAATCTGATGGTGTTTATAACTGGGAGCTCCAGACAGCGACGCGCAAAGCCAGCTCTGTGCGGGCACGCGACGTCGTCATAGATGCCGGTGCACAATTCGTCTGCCTTGCGCGAGGCACTGAACCTCTCCCCATTGGCTCCATGTTCCGCGTTATGGACGTTGACTCGGATGCACCGATCAGCGGCACCTTCGCCAACCTGCCTGATGGCGGCACCATCACCGTGGGTAACAACACCTTCCAGGCCAACTACGAAGGAGGCGATGGCGACGATCTTACGCTGACTGTCGTGCCGTAGCAGGCTGGCGCCAGCGACCCCGCCTACAGTGCCTCGACGGGCGACGGAGGCGCTTGGGAGGCCCGGTCAGTTTTTATACACCGTTCCGAGAGCCCTCCAGGATTGGCGATGGTGCCTCTCGTAGCCTAACAACCGCCGCGCGAAAGAATGAATGTCTCGCGCGCCTGGGCGTATTGGTTTGCGAAAGGCCACGAACGCCAGCCGCGAATCAAAACCCGGAACGTATCATGAGATTACCCGGCAAAAAGAAATCCAGTCGATAGAAGGTGGTGTTATCTCCCAGGCTTCTTAACCGGACCTTTGGATTTGGGTCATTCCAAACCATCCAACCCTGATCCGCTGAGGTGGTCGAATCTATACCGTCAAAGCTATGCCCGCGCCCATGTGCGAACCCGGCTCGGATAGCAGGGGTCTTGAAACCCAAAAAGAAACCGTTATCGGAAATAGTTACCGGATGGGTAAAGGTGTAGGTGACAAAGGTGTCGGTGTTTGCTGCCGAGACCACCCCCTCAACCCAACCGAGCAGAACGGCATCGGTACGGTTGTCCGTCATTATCGGGGTCACTCCAGATTCCCAACGTTACCGGCTGTCCATTTAGTCCATCGGGTGGCGTTCCACGTTCGCAGCCCCAGGCGACCGCAATAGAATTGATCACGTTTTGTCCTGGAATTACCTCAAAGTGCTCAAGAAAGATGGCCTCCGGTTGCCCAACACTTCCACCCAAAAGGGGAATCAGGAAATCCTCGGCTGTTCCGTCATCATATTGATAAACCGCTTCGAGTGACTCTGGAAACGAGACTGCTGTTGTTGCCCGCGAGGATGAACTCGCGACAACTCGGTGAGATGGACCATCGGCACGACCGGACGCCAAAACCAGCATCTGTGTGATGGCAAGGAGCGACAGACAATGAAATCTCATAAACCGCGGTTGAACCAGATTCTGCGCTCTGAATCAAGCCTTTTCAATGGGCTGGAAGTCCATCTAACCCAAGACCGTATTGCTTGTGTCTGGAAATAGGCCATTTAGGATTGTCTCGGCCTAATGCAACTTTTCGTTCTTGGCGACGTTCCTCAGATCAGTAAACAGAAGCGAACGGGCGCTCGCTCAATCGAGATAACGCCGTTGCTAAGATTGGCGTAATCCGTTTAGATCCGCTGGAAGTGGTAGCGGGTTGCGCCAAGTGCCAACCCCAGCCTCTTTCATATCGGTGGTATGGCCCTCCCTCAACTCTTTCGGCGAACCAAGTTGTCGATGGGATCCATAAATGTCTTTAGGCTTGACATAGCACCCCTTTTCTTGTCGCAATTGAAGAATGACAAAATCCGCCCTTCTCCAGTCATTCTGTCTCTTGACTCTTAACTTATCAACGTTCGCGCACCCTGCGTTGGCAGGCAGTGCGACGTGTAATCTGAATCCGGCCAGCAGCGACTGGAACACCGCCAACGATTGGACGCTCGGCGACGGTGCCGAACGGCGCCCAGGACGTCGCGACTTCTGCCGCTTCTAATCGTTGCCCAGTGTTTCAGTTTCGGATAATACTGAGGTCACAGCGCCGTTTTTAACCCCGGAGCCAGCGCATTCACAATTACCGTGGCTCCGGCGAGTACTTTTGCTCAGTTCACCGCGAGCGGTGCCGGAGTGATAAATAACTCTGGTCTTACCCAGAACTTCATCGTGGGGACCAGCGTGTCTACACACTCATACCTCCAATTTCAGGGGAATGCGACCGCCGGAACGTTGACAAGTTATACGCTTGAATGGACAAAGGGGGCCGCCAATTTTTTGACTTTCCTCAAGTTTGCCGAGTCTTCGTCAGCGGGCGACGCTATCATCACGGGAGAAGGAGGAAGCGCACCGGATCATGGTGGCGGTAATACCCAGTTTTACGATCAGTCGACCGCTGCCCATGCAACCATTATTCTCAATGGTGGAACGGTGCCGAACGCTCACGGTAGCCTTCTCACTTTTTCTGGCTCTGCGACGGCCGGTGAGGCGACTCTCACTGTTAATGGCTCTGTCGGAGGTGCGCGGGCAACTGGCGCCTTCATTATTTTCGGCGGGAATTCAAGCGCCGGTCATGCAACCATCGTGGTTAACGGGACCGCGCCTGGCGTTGCCGCGGGGGCTGTTTTCTTCAATGGCGGCAGCTCGGCTGAGACCGCGCGAATCGAGCTTTTGGCACGGGGTTGTTGGATATTACCGGACTCACACGGGGAGTCGAACCCGTGGGATCGATCGAGGGCGATGGGCTGGTTAATCTGTTCAAGTTGCACCCCTTAGTATTGGCAGCAACGATCTAAGCACGACCTTTTCCGGCACGATCACGGACAGGAAAAAAGGCGGGTCGGTGATAAAGGTCGGTGCGGGAACACTTACGCTGAGCGGAGTCAATACCTACGCTGGTGGCACAACAATGAATGAAGGTTTTCTCAAGCTTACGAATACCAAGGGGTCCGCCACGGGGTCCGCAGCCCTTCAGGTTAATGGCGGAACAGTCGGTGGAAGCGGCATTATTGGAGGATCAGTAACGATCGGAAGTGGCACAGGCACTGGCGCATTCCTTTGCCCCGGGCATCGGAATGACTACTCTGACCATTCAAGGCTCAGCTCAGTTTTAAAGCGGATGGCAGCTACACACCCCGGTTGAATACCCGGCGAGCAACCGCTGATCAGGTCATGGCGAACGGGGTAACAATCGAAACTCGGGCCTCAATTTAGTTTGTTGCCCAAGGGGACCCAGGAACTTCCTCTGGGCACTGTTTTTACCGCGATCAATAATACGGCCGCGACAGCAACTACCGGTAAGTTCGCTAACTTGCCCGACGGCGGGACGATCACCGTCGGCAGTAACACGTTTCAAGCCAATTACGAAGGCGGCGATGGGAATGATCTCACGCTCACGGTTGTGCCCTAACCGGACCTCATATTACCATCAACGAGGTCCAGAACAAATAAAGGCTTGTAAAGGTCTGAGCGACGGGCTGTGCCAAGTGCCAACCCCAGCCTCTTTCATATCGGTGGTATTGCCCCTCCCTCAATTCTTTCGGCGAACCAAGTTGTCGATGGGATCCATAAATGTTTTTAGGCTTGACATAGCACCCTTTTCTTGTCGCAATTGAAGAATGACAAAATCCGCCCTTCTCCAGTCACTCTGTCTCTTGACCCTTAACTTATCAATGTTCGCGCGCCCTGCGTTGGCAGGCAGTGCGACGTGGAATCTGAATCCGGCCAGCAGCGACTGGAACACGGCAACGAACTGGACGCCGAGGACTGTTCCCAACGGGCCGTCTGACACGGCTACGTTTGCAGTCTCTACCATCACGAACGTCATCAATGTTACTCCCAGAAACCAATCAACGACACTCGACGGCATTGTCTTTAGCCCTGGGGCCAGTGCGTTTACAGTCAGTGCGCAGGTGGAGTCTTTTCCCGCGAACCCCGAGGGAATCGTCTTTAGTGGGATCGGGATAACAAATAACTCGGGAGTCACACAGAATTTTGTCTCCTCGGATTATGCTACGCTACTCTTTGAGAATCATTCGACCGCGGGAACCGGAACAGTCTTTACCGTCGCCGGCGACCTGGTAAGCGGAGGAGATCAGCATGGCTTCATGACTTTCACTGATGATTCAACGGCCGGCGACGGCACATTCAATGTTGAAGCAGGCGCAGCGGGCGGCTCAGGCGGCTACATAAACTTCGATCCCTAGCTCAAGCGCAGCCAACGGTACTTTTATTGTTAACGGGCCGAGCGACGCGGGCTCCTACGGGGGTGGCATTGGTATTAATGGACCGGGGCTATCTCGTGACCTCGATCCTACGGCCGGGCACGGCACTTTCATAGTGAACGGTGGCGTCCCTAACTCTGCGGCAGGCGGCAACGTCAGTTTTAATTATGGCCGTGGTGGCAATGCTGTCTTCACGATCAATGGTGGCAACGGCCAGGATGCACCTCCGGGCTTGATGATTCTTGAACAATCCAACCCGCAGAATGCCACCCTTATCGCCAATGGTGGCCAAAATGGTGGCAAGGGTGGTGACATTCAATTTTGGTTTTATATCAGACCGAGCCTGGTGCGCATTAGGTTGTTCGATAATGGTGATCTTGATATTGGCCGCGTGTCTCCGCCCGGATTGATCATCGGTTCCCTGGAAGGAAACGGAAATGTCTTTCTGGGAGCTAATAATTTGGCGATCGGCAAGAATGGCGGCACAACGACGTTTTCTGGCATCGTTCAGGATGGCGGAGCGTTCGGCGGCAGTGGTGGCTCACTTACGAAAATAGGAACGGGTAACCTGACTTTTACCGGTGCGAATACTTACACTGGCGGCACGACCGTCAGCGGAGGCATTCTTTTGGCAAACAATACAACGGGCTCGGGAACCGGGAGCGGCCCAGTGCAGGTGACTGCCGGCACATTCGGGGGCGGTGGCAACATCAGCGGAGCCGTTACCGTCGGCACCGGAACTGGTGCGGGTGCGTTTCTAGCGCCGGGAGCGAAGGGGCCTGACACATTGGCGACGAGCAAGAGCCTTACCATCAAAGCCGACGGCAATTACCGATGCCAGCTAAACGTCGGTCAGATGAAGGCTGACCAAGTCGGTGCCAATGGCGTGACAATCGAAGCCGGAGCGCAGTTTGTCTTCCTGCCCAAGGGCAACCAGACGCTTGCTATCGGCACGGTCTTTGCCGTCATCAATAACACCGCCGTAACCCCGATTAGTGGCACCTTTGGCAATCTAGTCGATGGCTCCTTTCTCATTGCGGGACCGAACACGTTGCAGGTGAACTACGAAGGCGGCGATGGCAATGATCTTACGCTGACGGTTGTGCCTTAGCTTTCATTCTCAAGCAAACCTATGAACAAGAACACTTTTGCTACTCTGACGTTATGGCCTGGCTATTGACCCTTCCGTTCAAAGCAAAAAAAGATTGACTTCGCTGACTGCGATCCCACAAGCTGGCCGCATTATGAAAACACAACAACTTATTCGAAAATTGATTTCGTTGCTTTCTCTCGGCGAGTTGATCGTGATCTGTTGCCTGGTCGGAGTGCTTTGCGCGGTGCAACCGTGCGTCGCCGGCCCGGCCCGTTTCATTCGAGCTGGCAATCTTGTTACTCCAAGGCTGGATCAACAGGCGGTCCTCCTTCCAGATGGGAGGGTCCTTCTCGTCGGCGGACAGGATGAATTTAACCACACTCTTGGTAAGGCAGAATTGTTCGACCCGGCGACCAGAAGCTGGACCCGCGCTGCCAATATGGGCAGTCCCCGCCGCTCTTTTACTGCTACTTTACTTGACAATGGACAGGTTCTTGTGGCGGGTGGAGGCGATTATCCGCCCTTTAATTCAACGGCCCAGTTATACGATCCAACGAACGACACTTGGACCATCACCGGCAATCCAATTGCTACTAAACGCGCCGGCGCCACAGCCACACGGCTGTCGAACGGTCAAGTCCTCCTGGCTGGCGGAACCGACGCGACGCAAGATTTCGACAGCGCCGAGCTTTACGACCCGGTGACCGGCACTTGGAGCGCGACAGGCAAACCTGATTGAGGCCCGAGCTTTCCATACGGCAACCCTGCTCCCCGGCGGCAACGTGCTAGTTGTCGGAGGATTAACACACCTCCTTTTGGCAACGACCAGCGCTGAAATATACCACATGGCGGGCGGTGAGTGGACGGCTGCGGGCAACATGACCGATCCGCGTTTCCTCCATTCGGCAACGCGGCTCCCAGATGGCAACGTGCTTGTCGCGGGTGGTGCGTATCTTGATTCTCAATTTCAGACGGTGATCTTGGCGAGCGCCGAGATATTCGACCCTCCCACGGGTACCTGGAGTGGCACCGGCAGCCTGGCCGAGGCGCGGGTCCTACACACCTCTACTTTGCTGCGGAATGGTGAAGTCCTGGCGGCTGGCGGGGCGGGGAGCGATCAGACGTCCCTGGCCAGCGCCGAACTTTATCAACCGACTACCGGCATCTGGACTACGGCGCCTACCCAACTCCACAGTCCTCGCCACGGACATTCGGCTGTGAGATTGCAGGACGGCAGCGTGCTCATCGCCGCCGGTGTTGATCACACGGTAACAGGCGGAGACAGTTATCTCAGGCCAGCGGAAGAATACACCCAACGGTAAGAAAAACAGAGGGAACAACACCCTCCAAGCTAACTACGAAGGCGGCGATGGGAATGATCTTACGCTAACTGTGGTGCCTTAGGCGATTGACGGTTCAAGGCTGACTGGTTGAAAGGACTAGAAGTTCACACGGCTGAGCATTTAACATCGAACGCCATTTCGCGAATGCTTTTAGAGTTGGACGTCGATCGTTTTTCTCACCTGCGCTATATCATCCTCCAAGCAACCGAAAGTGTGCGTTTCGCTTACAAAATATTAACGCACACTTAACGAATAAGCTTGTTTTCGAAGAGCAGTTCACGTAGAAACAGGACGTTAGTTCGCGATTAATCTCTTCTCTCCTCTTATCCGATTATGAAAAAACACCCTCTTTTCACCTGCGTTATCTCACTTCTTGCCTTTGCCATTCCAAGCTTTGGTGTCCTCGCCGGAGGTTGGAGTACGACTGGTAGCTTAACGACCCCGCGTTTTGTCCACACTGCGACCTTGTTGCAAGACGGACGAGTTCTGGTGACCGGCGGGAGTGATTTCACGGAGGTGCTAGCCTCGGCGGAAATCTATAACTCATTCTCCGAAACGTGGAGCGCGGCCGGAGAAATGAGTACGGCGCGCCTCCTTCATACTGCGACGTTGTTGCCCGACGGCAGGGTATTGGTCACCGGTGGAGCTTTCGCTTTTCCGGGGACGCTTGACACCGCCGAGCTTTACAATCCGGCAACAGGGACCTGGACCTCCACCGGAAGCATGACTTCGCCACGCCAGGACCACACCGCGACTTTACTTCCAAATGGAATGGTCCTCGTCACCGGTGGCGAGGACGATAACGGCGTTCTCCAAAGCGCGGAACTGTATGACCCGGCCACTGGGATCTGGACTCCCACGGCGCCGGCCAGCGTCATGCGGGCAGACCACAGCGCAACGCTGCTTCCGGACGGTGGTGTTTTGATTGCGGGCGGATTCGGCGGATCGAACAACGACGAATTAGCCGACGTTGAAGTTTATCTGCCGGGAAAAGCGGCATGGCGAACGACTGATAGTCTTAGTGACGCTCGCTCGTCTCACACGGCTACCTTGTTAGCGTCCGGCTCGATCCTGGTAGCCGGGGGATTTGACAGTTTCGGCAGTCCCTTAACGAGTGCGGAGTTATACAATTCACACACGCGTTCGTGGAGTGTAACCGGCGACCTGAGCAAAGGGCGCTTGAGACATACCGCCACTCGGTTAGGCGCCCGCCAACACTTCCCAGTCCTGGTGGTTGGCGGCTTTACCGGCCATGGGGACACCGCCAGCGCCGAACTTTACGATGCTCGCCACGGTGTTTGGCAGAGCGCCAAGAGGATGGCCGAGGCCCGCGAGCAACATACAGCAACTCTTCTCAACGACGGCAGGGTCCTGGTCGTCGGCGGTTTCAGCGGAGCGGCTGCTCTGGCCTCGGCTGAATTGTTTTCACCATAATTTCAGTCGCGGCTGGATCAGATCCGGATTGCGCGCCGCGAAATCTTCCCAGTCCCATATTTCCCGCTTAAACGACGTTCCGCGATGAGGGCGAGAAATTGCCGTAAATCGTAAACCCCTGCTGTCCGATTTGAAGGTATCCCCCTACGCAATATCGGGTTTTCTGAGTTGAGGCGAGAGATCGTTTATGTGAGCCCGTTTACGGCTTATGAGCTAGCGATTGTTTACATTAGCGTCCTTTACTGGGCTGGTTCGGCCCGGACGCGGACGATGAAGGAGTGCGTAAGCGAACTATTGTGGATGTCGCCTCCATGGCCGCAGATGAATCCAGCGTTATTGACTCCGGTAAGTTGAGCAAAGGTGAGATCGGGAAAATCGTAGGCGACGAAGGTATGGGGAGCAGCATAGAATAACCCATGGTGATTAGTCCCATCATAACTTTCGCCGACACTATATCTTTTGTCGTTCGTCCCATAAAAAATGATCACGTTATCCCGCCAATTTTGCGGTGAACGCAGAGTGCCGTCGCTCTCCAACGGGAACGCGGTCGAGGTTGTTGGTAAGTTGTACCATCCGACGATCTCGCCGGCGTTGTTGATGTCGTCCGGCGAAATGTAACTCGAGTCTGGGATTGTGATCGATACGAGATTGCCACCAATGCTGGCAAAGGCGCCATTGGTGAAATCTGGGTTTGTGTAAATTCCGACAAAATCACCCGCGTTGTTGATTCCCTGCACCACGGTACCTACTGCGCCGGGGTAGTCGAATATGGTGTAGACGCCGTCCTTGAGGAAAAAGCTGTGCGTGGGGCCGAAATCGATGTTGTAATAGCCGGCAATCGTCCCGCTGTCGTTGATCGCGGTAGCGATAGTTTGAAAGACTTTGTCGCCGGGTGCGATGATCGGGGCGCTAAAGGTGCCATCGGCATAACGCTCGAAGCCATTGGCATACTCGGCGCCTTCCGGGATGTACTAGCCGACGATGTTGTTTGAGCTGTCAATGCCCAGGGCCCAGGTGACCGGCGCACCCGGGTAATCGAACGTGGTCACGGGCTTGAACTTGCAGGTGGTCTGTCCCTGCGTAAGCGCGGCAAAGAAGGCGAGCGAAAGGACAGTGGCAAGTGAAATGGAATGGCGTGTCATGGTTGTGCGGTTGCGGTGTTGAAACAGAGATATTGGGTCCTTTGCTTGAACCAAAAGATCGTTTGTGTGGAGCGTGTCTACGGCTGATTCTTGCTAATCTTGCTCACGGTGCTGTCGAAATAGTTCGCCACCCAGATGCTCGTTCCGTCAAACAGGATACCTGCCGGGTAATTGCCCACGGAATAGGTCTGTTTGATGCCGCCGTGGCCGCCCAGCCTGTCCACCGTATTGCTATCGCTGTTCGTCACCCAAACACCCTTTCCGGCAAGAGCGAGTTCGGTAGGACTGTTGCCTAGTCTGGCCCTGCCTTCAAAAGAGCCATCGCTGGCTAGCAGCTTCGTTACGGTATTTTCAAATTGCGTTAGTCACCCAGATATTGGCTCCGTCAAAGATGATTCCCAATGGAGCGCTTCCCAGCCGGAAATGTGCCCAGCAGGACGCCGTCGCTGGACAGCTTGGTTACAGTGTTACCATTGCCAAGCTGGCCATAATTTGATACCCAGACGTTAGCCCCATCGAACGCAATTCCCAATGGACCGGGACCAGCTGCGAACGTGCCCAACAAAGTGCCATCGCTGGCCCGCAGCTTGGTCACCTCGTCGCTATGTTGATTTGTGACCCAAATATTGGTTCCATCAAAAATGATGCCGGTGGGAAAAGAACCCGCTGGAAACGTGCCTTGTAGCGACCCATCGCTCGCCCGCAACCTTGTGACGGTGCTGGGGTAAAGGTTCGTCACCCAGATATAGACTCCATCGAAGACGGCATGGAGCGATTGTCCCCCTGCCGGAAATGTGCCTAGCTGGACCCCGTCGCTTGCCCGCAACTCAGTTACCATGTTGCTGCCGCCGCTTGTGACCCAGATGTTCGCTCCGTCAAAGGCCATACCCCAAGGGTCGGGTCCTACCGGAAAGCTTTGAATCGTATCCGGCGCATCCAGTTGCTGCGCCGAAGCGGTGAGAGTGAAAAGACCACTGAGGCCAAGTAAGAGTGTGAGCAAGAGCGGGCGGCTAAGGGTTCTGGCTGAAAAAGCATTTGGGTCGATTTTTGGCGTAGTGGGCGAGTTCATGAAAGCGGGTTTACGGATGATTGTTGGTAATCTTGTCCACTGAACCAGCGAATTCATTCGCCGTCCAAATGCTGCTCCCGTCGAAAAGGATATCTGTCGGGTAGTCTTCCACACTATAGGCGTGCTCGATGGTTCCCCGGTTGAGCCCGAGCCTTGTTACCATGTCGAAGTTAGGTTGTGTCACCCAAATATGCGACCCGTCGAAAGCAAGCCAACCGGCACCTGCCGCCAGTTTGCGCTTGCCCAGTAAAACGCCGTCGCTGGCTCGTAACTTCCTTACGATACCGTTCACGCTGCTGGATACCCAGATGTTGGCTCCGTCAAATACGATCCCAAACGGTCCGGCCCCGGCGGGGAAAGTGCCAAGCAGCGTGCCGTCACTCGCCCGGAGCTTTGTCACTGTGTTGTCGAGGTAATTTGTCACCCAGATGTTTGCGCCGTCAAACGCGGCAAGAAGAGGCGACTGTCCAACCGCAAACGTGCCGAGCGGGGCCCCATCACTAGCTTGTAGCTTCGTTACGCTATTGCCACCAATGTTTACTACCCAGATGTTGGCTCCGTCGAAGGCTATGCCGTCCGGATTAACACCCACCGGGAAGGAACCTTGCAGCTGGCCATCACTTGCACGTAGTTTAGTTACTTTATTCTCGAAAAAGTTCGTTATCCATATGCTCGCGCCGTCGAAGGCTGCTTTGTTCCCGGTTGAACCGATCGGATAGGAGGCGACCAAAGCGCCATCGCTGGCGCGTAGGACCGTCACATTGGTGCTGTCACCTGTGACCCAAATGTTCACCCCGTCGAAGGCAAGACCAGTGGGACGATCGCCCACTGGGAAGCTTTGGACCGTATCCGGCGCATCCAGTTGCTCCGCTGAAGTCGGGAGAATGAAAAAGCCGCCAAGGGCGACTACTAAGATGAGCAAAAGCAAAGGAACTGCTCTGCGATCGAGCCTTGGGTTAATAATAGCATTCATAACGTCAATTTTTCCCAGTCTGTGAGCCTCTTTTACGGCTGGTTGTTCGTAATCTTGTTTATTGTGCCACGAGCGTCATTTGCCGTCCAAATGCTAGTCCCGTCGAAAAGAATGTCCTGCGGGTAGCTTTCCACACTGTAGACGTGCTCGATGAAGCCGCGACCGAGCCCGAGCCGTGTTACCGTGTTGGAGTCGGAGTTAAAAATTTGTGCCACCCAGATATGCGACCCGTCGAAAGCAAGCCGTTCGACACCTCCCGGCAGTTTGCGCTTGCCCAGCACAACGCCGTCGCTGAGTCGTAACTTACTTACATTATAGCCCGCGTTGTTAGCTACCCAGATGTTGGCTCCGTCAAAAGCGATCCCAAACGGCCACGCTCCGACGGGGAAAGTGCCAAGCAGCGCGCCGTCACTCGCCCGCAGCTTTGTCACTGTGTTGTCGAGGGTATTTGTCACCCAGATGTTTTCGCCGTCAAACGCAGCAGAACGAGGCCACTGTCCAACCGAAAAGGTGCCGAGCGGAGCGCCATCACTAGCTTGTAGCTTCGTTACGCTACTGCCAAAAAGGTTTAATACCCAGATGTTGTCTCCGTCGAAGGCAATCCCGTCAGGGGCAACACCCACTGGAAAGGAACCTTGCAACTGGCCGTCACTTGACCGTAGTTTACTCACTTTATTCTCGTCAGGGTTCGTTATCCAGATACTGGTGCCGTCGAAGACTGCTTTGGAGCAGCGTGCGCCGACAGGATAGGAGCCGATCAAAGCGCCATCACTGGCGCGTAGGACATTGACGTTGTTGCTGTATTTACCTGTGACCCAAATGTTCGCCCCGTCGAAGGCAAGACCAATGGGACCCCCATCCGCTGGGAAGCCCGCTGGGAAGCTTTGGACGGCATCTGGCGCATCCAGCTGGTGCGCCGAAGCCGGGAGGCTGAAAAAGCCACTAAGGCCAAGCACGAGTGCAAATAAGACCGAAGGGCTACTGGCCTTGAAACGAGCAACGGTTGATTCGATTTTCGGGGTGGCGGAGATCATGATCCAGTTTTTTACCCAGCCTCCGGTCCGTTTGTCAAACTTAATCTTCCCTTTTCGGAAAAACACTCTTTGGAGTACGGAAGGAACGGCGAGTCGCGCCAACTTCCAACACCAGCCCGTTTGATTTTGGGTAGATGCAGGACGGCGTCAGCGCCCCCGCCTACATCGCCCGTCCCTCCGAATAGCGCAGATTTATTGCTGAGCGCGACTGATCTTGCTCACGGTGTTATCGAAAGAGTTCGTCACCCATATGCTTGTTCCGTCGAAGAGAATAGCTGTGGGAAAATCGCGCACAGAATAGGTGTTTTGGATGCCGCCGTGGCCACCCAGCCTGTCCACCGTATTGTCGCTGCTGTTCGTGACCCAAACACTTTTTCCGGCAAGGGCGAGTTCGGTAGGAGAAGCGCCTACTCTGGCCCTGCCTTCAAAAGAACCATCGCTGGATCGTAGTTTGGTGACTTCATCACTTGCACGATCTGCTACCCAGATGTTGGCTCCATCGAAGAGGATTCCGAATGGTCCGCTTCCTACCGTAAAGGTGCCTAGCAGGACACCGTCGCCAGCCAGCTTGGTTACTGTATTGCCGGAAGCATCGCCGCCAAAATTCGATACCCAGATATTAGCCCCATCGAAAGCAAGCCCCAGTGGACCGTGGCCGGTGGCGAACGTGCCTAACAAAGCACCATCGCTGGCCCTTAGCTTGGTCACATTATCGCTAAGCTGATTTGTGACCCAAATATTGGTTCCATCGAATATGATACCGGAGGGATAGGAACCAGTTGCAAAAGTGCCTTGCAGCGAGCCATCACTCGCTCGCAGTCTTGAGACGGTGTTCTGGCTAAGGTTCGCCGTCCAGATATAGACTCCATCGAAGGCGGCACCGAACGATTGACCCCCGGTTGGAAAGACGCCTAACTGGACACCATCACTCGCCCGCAGTTCAGTTACCATATCGGTGTCAACACTTGTGACCCAGATGTTGGCACCATCGAAGGCGAGGCCCCAAGGGTCGGCTCCCACCGGAAACGATTGAATCGTATCCGGCCCATCCAGTTGCTGCG